>NZ_NEVK01000008.1 GCF_002261265.1 Bordetella genomosp. 7
GTCGGCTCTCAGAGGCGCGCATCCGGGGCCTAATCTGCGTCACAAAGTCCAGGCTTTCGGTGTCAGAACAAACTCACCGGATACGCTAGTAGCGATAGCTAATCACCACCGCCTTCAAGATACAAGGTGTCAGACACCCCCAGTCCCGCACATCCGCTCCAAAGGCGTCAGACACCCGCCAACGCACCCCGCCCCGTCAGCGGAATCCGCCGAAGCGCCCCAGGCCTTTCATGCCGCCCATGGCGCGCATCATCTTCGACATCCCGCCCTTTTTCATCTGCTTCATCATGCCCTGCATCTGTTCGAACTGGGCAAGCAGGCGGTTGACTTCCTGCACCGGCACTCCCGCGCCGGCCGCAATGCGGCGCTTGCGCGAGGCCTTGATGAGCTCGGGCTTGGCGCGTTCGCCGGGTGTCATGGAATTCAGGATGCCCTCGGTGCGACGCAGCTGCTTTTCGGCCTGGCCGCCCTGCAGCTGGCCGGCGGCCTGCTGGAACTGCGCGGGCAGCTTTTCCAGCAAAGACCCCATGTCGCCCAGCTTCTTCACCTGGCCCAATTGCTCGCGGAAATCGTTCAGGTTGAACTTGTCGCCCGACTTCAGCTTGGTCGCCAGCTTCTGCGCTTCGGCGATATCGATGTTCTTCTGCGCCTGCTCGACCAACGACACAATGTCGCCCATGCCCAGCACCCGCTGGGCCATGCGGTCGGGGTGAAAGGGTTCGAATCCATCGAGCTTTTCGGACACCCCCACGAACTTCAGGGGCTTGCCCGTTACATGCCGCACCGACAGCGCCGCGCCGCCGCGGGCATCGCCGTCGAGCTTGGTCAGCACCACGCCGGTCAGCGGCAACGCCTCGGCAAAGGCGCGTGCGGTGTTTACCGCGTCCTGGCCCTGCATGGCGTCCACCACGAACAGCGTTTCCACCGGACGCACCAGGTCGTGCAGCGCGCGGATCTCGCGCATCATGGCTTCGTCGATGCCCAGGCGGCCCGCCGTATCCAGGATCAGCACGTCGTAATGATGCCGCCGCGCGTGTTCTACCGCATCGCGCGCGATATCTTCGGGCTTCTGGCTGGGGTCCGACGGCAGGAAATCAATGCCTGCCTGCTGCGCCACCGTTTTCAGCTGTTCGATAGCTGCGGGACGGTAGACGTCGGCGCTGACCGTCAGCACTTTCTTCTTGCCGGTGTTGCGCCCATTCTGCACGTGCAGGCCCTGCGCCAGCCAGCGGCCCAGCTTGCCCGTGGTCGTGGTTTTGCCGGCGCCCTGCAGGCCGGCCATCAGGATGACGGCCGGCGGCTGCACCGCCAGCGACAATTCGCCCGCCGCCGCGCCCAGGTCGCCGCCCATGAGCGAGGTCAGTTCCCGGCTGACCACACCCACCAGGGCCTGGCCGGGGCTCAGGCTGCCCACCACCTCTTCGCCCAGTGCCTTTTCTTTTACCCGGGAGATAAAGTCGCGCACGACCGGCAAGGCCACATCGGCCTCGAGCAGCGCCATACGGACCTCGCGCAGCATTTCCTGCGTGTTGGCTTCGGTAAGGCGGGCTTCGCCGCGCAGTGTCTTGACGACACGCGACAGGCGTTGAGTAAGGTTATCGAGCATGAGAGGCGTTTCCGCTTACACTAGTTGATTGAACAGAGGCCCGGGCGGACGGCTTTTGCGCCCACCGGCGACGAGCGCCCCAGGGGCCCCATCCAGACAACGGTATTTATGTCATTAGGCATTGTATTTCACGCCGTGGCCGCGCTGGCATACGCCGTACTCGTTGCGGGGTTGTGGCGCCGCCTGCAAGGGGCGGGCAGCATCGAGAAAACCGGCCGCATCGCGCGCGCGTTCCTGCTGCTCGCGCTGGTAATCCATGGCGCGGGGCTGCAGTACGCCATGCTGAGCGGTTCCGGGTTGTTTGTCGGGTGGGCGCTGGCCCTGTCGGCCACGGTCTGGCTGGGGCTGGTGGTATTCTGGCTCGAAAGCCTGCTGGTGCGCATCGACGGCCTGCAACTGCTGCTGTTGCCGGCCGCGGCCGTCGTATGCGCCATGGCGGCGTTGTTCCCGCAGGGCCAACTGGTTCCGCACGCCGACAGCGGCTGGCTGCGCCTGCACTTGCTGATCGCCCTGGCCGCCTACGCCCTGATCACCGTTGCCGCCCTGCATGCCCTGCTGATGGCCCTGCTCGACCGCCATCTGCACCGGCCGCTGGACGCACCCGCCGAACGCAGCATCGTCGGCCGCATCCTGGATGCCCAGCCGCCGCTGCTGGTGCAAGAACAGCTGCTGTTCCGGGTGATCTGGATCGGTTTCGCCGTACTGACGGCCGCGGTGGCCTCGGGCTCGATCGCGTCCATGCAGCTTACCGGCAAGGTGCTGCCGTTCGATCACAAAACCGTTTTCACCCTGCTGTCATGGCTGACCTTCGGCGTATTGCTGCTCGGGCGCCATATCCGGGGGTGGCGCGGGCGCGTGGCGCTGCGCTGGACGCTGACGGGCTTCGCTTTCCTGATCCTGGCCTATACCGGCAGCCGGTTCGTACTCGAAGTCATACTGCATCGGAGCTGACGTGGGTAAGTTGTTACTTTGGGTCATCATCATCCTGGCGGTCATGATGATCGCCCGCATTGTGTCGTCCCGCGCAGCCAGCCGGCGCGAATCCAGGGGCGCCGGCACGCCAGCGCGACGGCCCGGCGAAGAGCCTGTCGAATCCATGGTGCGCTGCGCCCATTGCGGCATTCACCTGCCGCGTTCCGAAGCCGTGCTGCTCGACGGCAAGACCTGGTGCAGCAGCGACCACGCCCGTCTGGGCCAACGCTAGGCGCCCCGGCCGGGTCGGCCAAGGCAGGCATAATGGGGGCAACGCTTACCCCACGAGATGAGCCGTACCCATGTATTTTCAGCTCGATCGACACGGGTGGCTGGCGCCCGCGCCGGGCGTGCGCCTGATGCCATCGCCGAATTGCGACGCCCGCCCCCGCGGCATGCCGGTTTCGCTCCTGGTCATTCACAACATCAGCCTGCCGCCCGGACAATTCGGCGGCCCGCACGTTGCCAACCTGTTCCTGAACCGCCTGGACTACGGCGCCCACCCCTGGCTCGAACGCCTGCGCGGCCTGCGCGTATCGGCGCACTTTTTCATTGATCGCCAGGGCAATATCACGCAGTTCGTCTCTACCGAAGCGCGGGCCTGGCACGCCGGCGTGTCGCGCCTGGACGGGCGCGAGCGCTGCAATGATTTTTCGCTGGGCATCGAGCTCGAAGGCACCGACACGCAGCCCTACACCGACGCGCAATACGCCACGCTGGCGAAATTGGCGCGACTGCTGCGCACGCGCTATCCTTTGCGAACGGTTCGCGGCCACGAGCATATCGCCCCCGGCCGCAAAACCGATCCCGGCCCCGCTTTCAACTGGCCACGCTTTGGCCGGCTGGCCAGCTTCGCGCGCCGCCAGCTGCCGCCACGCTAATCAAGGAACCAACATGCTCAAGATCTGGGGACGCCCGAATTCGGTCAACGTACAGAAGGTGCTCTGGACTGTCCGCGAACTGGCGCTGCCTCATACCACCGAGCACGTGGGCGGGCAGTTCGGCGGGCTCGACACACCCGAATACGGCAACATGAACCCCAACCGCAAAGTGCCCGTCATCGACGATGGCGGCCTGGTGTTGTGGGAATCCAATGCCATCGTGCGCTACCTGGCCGCCCGATACAACGAGGGCGGGCTATGGCCCGCCGATGTGGCGGTGCGCGCTCAGGCCGACCGCTGGATGGACTGGACTGCCACCGAATGGCAGGTCGCCATGGTGCCGGCCTTTGTCGGCCTGTGCCGCACTCCCGAACCGCAACGCGATGCGACCGCCATTGCCGAATCGATCCACAGAACCAACCAGCTGGGCCAGATGCTCGATGCCGCGCTGCAAGGTTGCGAATACATAGCCGGCAGCCATTTCACCATGGGCGACATCGTCCTGGGCTGCGTGGCCCATCGCTGGCTGGGCATGCCCATCGAACGCCCTGCCACGCCGGCCCTGTCGGCCTGGTATCGCCGCCTGATGATGCGCCCGGCGCCGCAAGGCGTGCTGACACTGCCGTTGTCGTGATCCGCGCGGGCGTCCTAGCCCAGCCGGCCCAGCAAGGCAATCAGCTGCGCGCGCTCGGCGGCGCCCAGCCGGGCGCTGATACGCGTATCGTGGGCGCGCACTGCCCGGGTTATTTCCACATGCGCGCGCTTGCCGGCCGGCGTGGCCACCAGTGAATACGCGCGGCGGTCGCCGGCGGCATCTTCCCGACTCACATATCCCAGGGCCTGCAGCTGATCCACCAGCTGCACCGCGCCCGACCGGGCGATGCCCAGGATGCGAGCCAGCTCGGTCAGTTTCAGGCGCGGGTTCGCGGCAATCAGCGTCAGTGCAGAAAACCGCTGCGGCGTAATGTCCCAAGGCGCCAGCGCGGCCAGGAAATCTTCGTAGATAAGAATCTGCGCCCGCCGTATGGCGTAGCCCACCAGCTCGTCCAGCACGCCATATTCCACGCCGGGCACGTGCGGGTCGAAGTGCTCGCCGCGGGCCAGGGGCCGGCGCGGCCTGAACGATGAAGCTGGTGGCATGGCAAACACAATCGCTGAAAAGGGGACTACACACTACCCCAGACTTCCCGTGCGCGCTACCGGCTCGGGTTAGTCCCAGTGTGCGTCCGCCGACACATTTGTTATGGTGCATAACAATAAAAAAATGCCTGGAGAGAGACCATGCAGATCACCATCGCCGGTGCGGGCATCGGCGGGCTGGCGCTCGCGCTGATGCTGCACCAGCGCGGCGTCGATTGCCGCGTCTACGAAAGCGCGCAGGTGCTGCGCCCCCTGGGAGTCGGCATCAACCTGCTGCCTCACGCGGTCAACGAACTTGAACAACTGGGGTTGCTCGACCTGTTGTCCGAACGGGCGATTGCCACGTCGTCCCTGCACTACTACAACAAACTCGGCCAACCCATCTGGCGCGAGCCCCGTGGCCTGCAGGCCGGCTATCCACTGCCGCAATTTTCGATTCACCGCGGCGAATTCCAGATGCTGCTGGCCGACACCGTACGCGCGCGGCTCGGGCCGGATGCCATCGTCACCGGCATGGCCCTGGAAAGCGCCAGCCAGGACGGTGACCGCGCCTGCGCCACGTTCCGCAGCCGCGCCGACGGCTCTGTGCATACCGTCCAGGCAGACGCGGTGGTCGGCGCCGATGGCATCCATTCCGCCTTGCGCCGCCAGTTCTATCCCACTGGCGACGAGCCCCGTTTTTCCGGGCGCATGCTGTGGCGCGCGGTTACCGAAGCAGACCCGTACCTGGACGGCCGCACCATGTTCATGGCCGGCCACCAGGACCAGAAATTTGTTTGTTATCCGATTTCGGAACCCCTGCGGCGCGACGGCAGGTCGCTGATCAATTGGATTGCCGAACTGGCGATTCCCGACGCCACGCTGCCCGCCACCGACTGGAACCGCAGCGTCGACAAGTCGGTGTTCGCCGACCGGTTCGCCGACTGGCGCTGGGACTGGATCGACATTCCGGCCATCATCGATGGCGCGCAGGCCATCTACGAGTTTCCGCTGGTCGACCGCGACCCGCTGCCGCGCTGGACGCGCGGCCGCCTGACCTTGCTGGGCGATGCCGCCCATCCCATGTATCCCATCGGGTCGAACGGATCCGCGCAAGCCATTCTGGATGCCCGGTGCCTGGCCGACTCGCTTGCGCAGGTCCGGCGCGGCCAGTTGCGCGCACTGGAAACCGCCCTGCTCGAGTACGAGGCCGAACGCCTGCCGCGCACGGCCGGCATCGTGCTGCGCAATCGCCTCAATGGCCCCGAGCAGGTCATGCAAATGGCCGAAGAACGCGCGCCGCAAGGCTTCCAGAACATCAACGACATCATCTCCAACGACGAACTGCAGGCCGTCTCGCTGCGCTACAAGCAGCTGGCCGGGTTCGACCCCGCGGCGCTGCGCCGCCAAACCGGAGCCCAACCATGACCGAGATCACGCATCCCGCCCCGCCCGGGCTCGAGCACATTGCCACGCTGCACGTACAGGTCGGCCCGCCGCAAGAAGTCGGCGACACGCCCCAGGGGCGCCGGCGCATCATCCCCATCCTGGGCGGGCAGGCGTACGGCAAGCTGGCCGGGCGCATCCTGCCGGGCGGCGCAGACTTCCAGGCCATACGCTCGGCCACATACACCGACATCCACGCGCGCTACATCATCGAAACCGACGAAGGCCACCGCGTCTACGTAGAAAACACCGGCATCCGCACCGGCAACGCCGATGACATCGCCCGGCTCGCCCGGGGCGAAGCCGTTGATCCGGCGCGCCTGTACTTCCGCACCTACCCGCGCTTTGAAACCGCTGCGCCGGGCCTGGCCTGGCTCAACGAACACCTGTTCGTGGGCACGGGCGCCCGTTACCCCGACCGTGTCGAGCTGGCGTTCTATCGCGTCTGCTGACCCTTTCCCCACCTAGCTGAAACGCCCAGCCGCAGGCCATGTACCCGCGGCATTCTTCCAGGAGACACACCATGCAACTGCGATTGCGCCGCCTGTTCGCCGCCGCCCTGTTCTGCCTGCCCGCGGCCGGCCTTGCACAGTATCCCGATGCCCCCATCCGCCTGAACGTGGGCTTTCCTCCCGGAACAGGCCCTGACATCGTGGCGCGCACCCTGTCCCAGCAACTGGGCGAGCGCCTCAAGCAAAGCGTGGTGGTCGAGAACCGCGCCGGCGCGGGCGGGCAGATCGCGGCGCAGGCCGTCGCGCGCAGCCCGGCCGATGGCTACACCCTGTTGCTGGGCGAAGTCGGCTCAATCAGTATTTCGCCCGCCACCTACAGCAACCTGAACTACAACCCCACCAAAGACTTCGCGCCGATCTCGGAAGTGGTGCGCGTGGACTTCGTGCTGGTGGTGCCCGCCAACTCGCCCTACAAAGACCTGCAGGCCTTCATCGCCGCCGGCAAGCAGGCGGATGACCGCATCAACTTCGGCACCTTCGGCGCAGGCACGCCCGGCCATTTCGGAGCCGAACTTTTCGCGCGCGAAGCGGGCTTAAAGATCGAACCGGTGCACTACCGCAACACGGGCGATGCGGTGTCGGCCCTGGTCTCCGGCGGCGTACAGGCCGCGTTCGTCACCACCGCGCTCGCGGCCCCGCAGGTCAAGGGCGGCAAAATGCGCGCACTGGCCGTAACCGGAAGCGAACCTTCGGCAACCATGCCCGACGTGCCCACCTTCAAGCAAGCGGGTTACGGCAAAGTGGATTTCGGCGCCTGGTTCGCGCTGTTCGCCCCGGCCGGCACGCCAGACGCCGTGCTGAACCTTCTGCAAACCGAAAGCGCCGCCGGCCTGCGCGCCCCCGAAGCCGCCCGCACCCTGCAAGGCGCCGGCTTCACCATCGTCGGCTCCTCGCGCCAGGACTTGCAACGCCTGCTCGACAGCGAAGCAAAACGCTGGTCCGACATCGTCAAAGCCACCGGCTTCAAAGCCGACTGACCCAAATCCGCCCCCTCGCGCGAGCAACATTCAGAAGACGCAAAAAAGGTGTCTGACACCAAAAGGTGTCAGACACCCCACAACCTCACACAGACAACCAATCTCCCCACAAAAAGGTGTCTGACTCCGAAGGTGTCAGACACCCCACAACCCCACACAGCCAACCAATCTCCCCACAGAAAGGTGTCTGACACCAAAAGGTGTCAGACACCCCCCGCAAGCAATCAAGCCTTCAACAGCAACGCATTCATGCGCTTCACAAACGCCGCCGGATCGGCAATCTGCGCGCCTTCGGCCAGCAGCGCCTGATCCAGCAGCAGCCGCGCCCACTGTTCGAAATCGGCATCATCCGCATCGCGGATCTTCGTCACCAACGCGTGCTCCGGGTTGATCTCCAGCACCGGCTTCACGTCCGGCGCCTGCTGGCCGGCGGCCTTCAACATACGCAGCAGATGCGGGCTCAGTTCATTCTGGCCCACCACCACGCAAGCCGGCGAATCCACCAGGCGCAGCGTCACGCGCACTTCCTTCACCTGGTCTTGCAGCGACTTCTGCAGCCGCTCCACCAGCGGCTTGAACGTCTCGGCCACCTCGGTCTGGCGCTTCTTCTCGTCCTCGTCCGCCAGCGCTTCCAGGTCCAGCCCGCCCTTGGCCACCGACACCAGCGACTTGCCGTCGAACTCGCGCAGGTACGAAAGCATCCATTCGTCCACGCGATCCGACAACAGCAGAACCTCGATCCCCTTCTTGCGGAAGATCTCCAGATGCGGGCTGTTGCTGGCCGCGGTAAAGCTGTCGGCCGACACGTAGTAAATCTTGTCCTGCCCTTCCTTCATGCGCGACACATAATCAGCCAGCGAAACCGTCTGCGCGGCATCGCCCGTGTGCGTCGACGCAAAGCGCAGCAGCTTCGCGATGCGTTCCTGGTTGGACGGGTCCTCGCCCGTGCCTTCCTTCAGCACCTGGCCAAACTCCGTCCAGAAAGCGGC
This sequence comes from Bordetella genomosp. 7, assembly GCF_002261265.1. GTDB lineage: Bacteria > Pseudomonadota > Gammaproteobacteria > Burkholderiales > Burkholderiaceae_B > Bordetella_A. The sequence goes on from NZ_NEVK01000008.1 coordinate 8,503, forward strand.
GTAATCTTCAGGCTTGTTCTCGGCCAGGTCTTCCAGCAGCGACAGCACCCGCTTGGCAGACCCTTCGCGTATCGCGCGCACATCGCGGCTTTCCTGCAGAATCTCGCGCGACACATTAAGCGGCAGGTCGGCCGAATCAATCACCCCGCGCACAAACCGCAGGTACGACGGCAGCAACTGCTCGGCATCGTCCATGATGAACACGCGCTTGACATACAGCTTCACGCCGCGGCGGGCGTCGCGATCCCACAGGTCAAACGGCGCGTGCTTGGGCACATACAGCAACTGCGTATATTCAGTCCGGCCTTCCACGCGGTTGTGCGTCCAGGCCAGCGGATCATCATAGTCGTGCGAAATCGTCTTGTAGAACTCGCGATACTGCTCCTCGGTGATATCGCCCTTGCTGCGCGACCACAACGCATTGGCCTTGTTCACCGTTTCCAGCTCGTCGCGCCTGACCTGCTCGCCCTTATCGGCATCCCACTCTTCCTTGGCCATCTGGATGGGCAGCGAAATGTGGTCGGAATAGCGCCGCAGAATCTCGCGCAGTTTCCAGCCATTGAGCAGTTCGTTCTCGTCGGCGCGCAGATGCAGCGTAACGTCCGTGCCGCGCGTTTCTTTCTCGGCGGCCGCAATGCTGAACTCGCCCTGGCCGTCGGACTCCCAGCGAATGGCTTCCGACGAGCCCGCCCGCCGGCTCAGCACCGTTACCTTGTCGGCCACGATAAACGCAGAATAAAAACCCACGCCGAACTGGCCGATAAGCTGCGCGTCTTTCTGCTTGTCGCCCGTCAGCTGCGAAAAGAACTCGCGCGTGCCGGAACGGGCAATGGTGCCCAGATTGGCGATGGCCTCGTCGCGCGACAAGCCGATTCCATTATCCGAAATGGTGATGGTACGGGCGCTCTTGTCGTAGTCCACCCGGATGGCCAGCTCGCCATCGCCTTGCAGCAGGTCGGGCTGATCAATCGCTTCAAACCGCAGCTTGTCGCAGGCGTCCGACGCATTGGACACCAGCTCGCGCAGGAAGATCTCTTTATTGCTGTACAGCGAGTGGATCATCAGGTGCAGCAGCTGCTTCACCTCGGCCTGAAAGCCCATGGTCTCGGGCGTAGAGGGCGTCGTGGTCTCAGTCATAGTGGCATTTATGGTTTAAAAAACGGGACGGAACCCTGCGGCGCTGCCGCGGGCCCGCAACCTCGTGGTCATAAAGGGCTCGCCAGTTATAGGGGCAATCCGCAGAATTTCAAGACCCCGGAGTATCGTTGGCCTATCACCCCTGAGCACCCAAGACATTGTTTTTCGTCAAGGTCGACACTCGCCCCCATCGATAAACTGTGCTCTTGTGCGACGCGTCACCGGCGTACCGCCCGGCTCGCCATCGCCTTATTACCGGAGATTCCCCATGTTGGTCAAAGCCTCACTCGCCATTCTGCTCTCGGCCGCCGCCCTGCCCGCGCTGGCCGCGCAGTGCGAAACCACCGTCGAAAGCAACGACGCCATGCAGTTCCTCACCAAAGAAATCGTCGTCGACTCCAGCTGCAAGCAGTTCACCGTGCACCTGAAGCACGTGGGCAAAATGGCCAAGGCCGCCATGGGCCACAACTGGGTACTTACCAAGCAGGCCGACATGCAGCCCGTGGCCACCGACGGCATGAGCGCCGGGCTGGCCAACGACTACGTCAAGCAGGGCGACGCCCGCGTCATCGCGCACACCAAGGTCATCGGGGGCGGCGAATCCGACTCCGTCACGTTCGACACCGCCAAGCTGGCCGCTGGCGAAAACTACACGTTCTTCTGCTCGTTCCCCGGCCACTGGGCCATCATGAAGGGCACGCTCAAGCTGGGCAGCTGATCCGCCTCTAAGCATGCCATCGGGCGCCCCTAGCGGGCGCTTTTCTTTTGCCTTTTGTTTCTACTTGACTTCAGACAAGGCGGTATCCACGGCCACTGCTTAGCATGGTGCGCAAACAAGTTCACAGAGTTGTCGCATGCCAAGGCGCACCGTTTCAGCAGGCTTCACCCCCACGTTTCGGGCGCTGTTTCTTCTTTTCCTTGCATTGGCCGCCCTGCTGGCCGCACCCGCCCACGCGCAACGCCTGGCTCACTTTCTTTCTGCGTACCCGCCCGCCGAACTCTACCCCGGCGCCGACCGCATCGGTCCGCCCGAAGGCAAGCCGCTCGCGGCCCGGGCCTATGCCGGCAACCAGCCGCTTGGGTACGTCTACCTGACGACCGACATCGTCAACACCCGCGGCTATTCCAGCAAACCCATCGACATCATCGTCGCCCTGGCCGACAACGGCCAAATCGCCGGCGCACGCCTGGTCGAACACCACGAACCCATCGTCCTCATCGGCATCCCGCAATCCAAGGTCGAAGCCTTCATCCATGGCTACGTGGGGCTGAACTTCATCGAATCCCCGCCGCGCCATGGCGCCCCGCCGCCTGTCGACATCATCAGCGGCGCCACGGTCACCCTGATGGTCATCGGCGACAGCATCACCCGCTCGGCCATCGCCGTGGCCCGCGCCCACGGCATAGGCGGCGCGGCCCAGCCATCCGCCCCAGGCCAGGCTCCGGCCCAATCCGCGCCCGCGCGCGAACCCGACCCCACACTGGGGCCCGCCCAGTCCTGGCAAACCCTGCTCGACAACGGCGCCGTCCGGCGCCTGCAGCTATCGGTCGGCGACGTCAACCAGGCGTTCGCCCAAACCGGCCGCGCCGATGCCGCCGCGCGCCCCGAAACCTCCGACCCTGCCGATACTTTCATCGACCTGTACGCAGCCCTGGTCAGCGTGCCCACCATCGGCCGCAGCCTGCTGGGCGACGCCGCCTGGCAGCACCTGTCGCAGCGGCTCTCGCCCGGCCAGCATGCCCTGCTCGTCGCCGGCAACGGGGCATATTCGTTCAAAGGCTCGGGCTACGTGCGGGGCGGCATCTTCGACCGCATCGAAATCATCCAGCAAGACGCCAGCTTCCGGTTCCGCGACCGCAATCATCAACGCCTGGCCGACGTCGTCGCGGCCGGCGCGCCGGCGTTTTCCGAAGTCGCCCTGTTTGTCGTGCCCGACGACGCCAGCTTCCATCCCGTGCAGCCCTGGCGCCTGCAACTCATGGTGCAACGCGTGCTTAGCGTGCAGGACAAAGCCTTCGTCACCTTCGACCTGCCCTACGAACTGCCCCAGGCCTATACCCGCCCAACCGCTGCAGCGTCGCAGTTCGAGCCGGCGCCCCCAGCGCCGGCCCAGGCCACGCCCCATGACGCGCCCGCCCTCGACGCCGCCCCCGCCCTCTGGAAACAGATCTGGGCCGCCAAACAAGGGCAAGTGACCATCCTGGCCATCGGCCTAGCGGTACTGGTGGGTATCTTCTTCTTCCAGGACCAGCTCGCCCGCCGCCCCATTCTGTACGACCGCACCCGCCTGGCGTTCCTGGCCTTCACACTCTTCTGGATCGGCTGGTACGCGCAGGCCCAGCTGTCGGTCGTCAACGTTCTGACGTTCACCACGGCGCTGCGCAACGAATTCCGCTGGGACGCCTTCCTGATGGACCCGCTGGTGTTCCTGCTGTGGTGCGCCACCGCCATCTCCATGGTGTTCTGGAACCGCGGCGCCTTCTGCGGCTGGCTGTGCCCCTTCGGCGCGCTGCAAGAACTCGCCAACCGCGCGGCCCGGCGGCTGGGCGTCCGGCAGATTGCCGTTGCGCACGGAGTCAACCAGCGCCTGGCCACACTCAAATACGTCATCTTCCTGCTGCTGTTCGGTTTCTCGCTGTACGACCTGGCCTTTGCCGAGCGCCTGGCCGAAGTCGAACCCTTCAAAACGGCCATCATCCTGCGCTTCCTGCGCGACTGGCCTTACGTGGTGTTCGCCGTGCTGCTGCTGGTGGCAAGCCTGTTTATCGAGCGCTTCTTCTGCCGATACCTGTGTCCGCTTGGCGCCGCCCTGGCCATTCCTGCGCGCCTGCGTGTCTTCAACTGGCTGCGCCGCTACCACGAATGCGGCAACCCCTGCCAGCGCTGCAACGTCGAATGCCCCGTTCAGGCCATCGAACCCACCGGGGCCATCAACCCCAACGAATGCATCCAATGCCTGCACTGCCAGATGCTGTACCACCACGAGGGCAAGTGCCCTCACCTGATCCAGAAAAAGGCCAGGCGCGAACGCCGCAAGGCGCCACCCCACGAGGCCGTGCTGCAGCGCATGCCCAGCCCCAAGGTCCACGCCGAGCCGCCCGCCGATTTCTGACCCACCGGCACCACGCCAACACTCACTAGGAGTAACCATGTCCGATCAGAAACCAGACCGAACCGGACTCAGCCGCCGGGGCTTCCTGGGCACCGCCGCATTGTCCGGCGCCGCAGGGCTCATGGGCGGCGCGCACCTGACCGGCGCGCACGCCAAAGACAACAAATCGGCCGGGCAGTCTGGCCACATCGCCCCCGGAGAACTCGACGAATACTACGCGTTCAACTCCGGAGGCCAATCGGGCGAAGTCCGCATCCTGGGTCTGCCGTCCATGCGCGAACTCATGCGCATCCCGGTGTTCAACCATTGCAGCGCCACCGGCTGGGGCGTCACCAACGAAAGCCGCCGCGTACTTACCGAGGGCCTCACGCCTGAAACCCGCGAGTTCCTCAAAGACAAGGGCGGCGTGTTCCTCAATGGTGATGCCCATCACCCGCACATGTCGTTCACCGACAGCACCTACGACGGGCGCTACATCTTCATCAACGACAAGGCCAACAATCGCGTCGCCCGCATCCGCTGCGACGTGATGAAAACCGACAAAATCATCGAAATCCCCAACGCGTCGGGCATTCACGGCCTGCGTCCGCAACGCTATCCGCGCACGGGCTACGTGTTTGCCAACGGCGAACACATCGTCCCGCTGCCCAACGACGGCATCAAAACCGACAACCCCAAAGAAAACTACTTTGCCATCTACACCGCCATCGACGGCGACACCATGAAAGTCGCCTGGCAGGTGCTGGTAGACGGCAACCTCGACAACGGCGACGCCGACTACCAGGGCAAATACGCCTTCGCCACCTGCTACAACTCCGAAAAAGGGGTAACCGTCGAAGAAGCCTCGGCCAACGAGCAAGACTGGGTCGTGGTCTTCAACATCAAGCGCATCGAAGCCGCCGTCAAGGCCGGCGACTTCAAAACCATGGGCGGCGTGCCCGTTGTCGACGGCCGGCACGGCTCCAAGTACACGCGCTACATTCCGGTGCCCAACTCGCCGCACGGCTGCAACGCCGCGCCCGACGGCATCCACGTCGTGCTCAACGGCAAGCTCTCGCCCACTGTCACCGTGCTAGACGTTCGCAAGCTCGACGACCTGTTCGACGACAAAATCCAGCCGCGCGACTGCGTGGTGGCCGAACCGCAGCTGGGCCTGGGCCCCCTGCACACCGCCTTCGACGGCCGGGGCAACGCCTACACCACGCTGTTCATCGACAGCCAGATGGTCAAGTGGAACATCGACAAGGCGCGCCGCGCCTACCAGGGCGAAAACGTCGACCCCATCCTGCAGAAGCTGGACGTGCACTACCAGCCCGGGCACAACCACAGCACCATGGGCGAAACCCGCGAAGCCGACGGCAAGTGGCTGGTGTCGCTGAACAAGTTCTCGAAAGACCGCTTCCTGAACGTAGGGCCGCTCAAACCCGAAAACGACCAGCTGATCGACATCTCGGGCGACGAAATGAAGCTGGTGCACGATGGCCCCAGCTTCGCCGAACCCCACGACATGCTGCTGGTGCACCGGTCCAAGGTTCATCCGGTCAGCGCCTGGAAGCGCGACGACCCCATGTGGGAAGACGCCCGCCAGATGGCCAAGAAAGACGGCGTGGTGCTCGAAGAAGCCGCCAAGGTCGTACGCGACGGCAACAAGGTGCGCGTGTACATGATCGCCGTCGCGCCCATGTTCAGCATCCAGCACTTCGAAGTCAACCAGGGCGATGAAGTCACCGTCGTCGTCACCAACATGGAAGTCATCGAAGACCTTACCCACGGCTTCACGCTCGAAGGCCACGGCATCGCCATGGAAATCGGGCCGCAGGCCACGGCGTCGGTCACCTTCACTGCCGACCGGCCAGGGGTCTACTGGTACTACTGCCAGTGGTTCTGCCATGCGCTGCACATGGAAATGTCCGGGCGCATGATCGTGCGGCCCAAAAAGGCCTAGCGCGCATGCCTGATGTGCCTCGCGCCGCCTTGCGCGGCGCAGCCGCCATCGCCGCCGTCCTGGCCGGGCTTGCCCTGGCCGGCACGGCGGCATCGGCCGTCATTCAGGTACCGCCCGGCGCCGATCTGCAGCAGGCCGTATCGAATGCCGGCGAAGGCGATATCTTGCAGCTGGCGCCCGGCACTTACCCGGGCAACCTGGTCATCTCCAAACCGCTTACGCTCGAAGGCCCGCCCGACCGGTCCGCCGTCATCGTAGGCGAGCGCCGCGGCCGCACCGTATGGGTGCAGGCGCCGCACGTCACCCTGCGCCACCTGGGCATCCGCCAGTCGGGGCTGAGCCTGCCCGACATGGACGCCGGCGTCTTCCTCGACCGCACGGCCCACCACGCCGTCGTCGAGCACAACGACATCATCGACAACCTCATGGGCGTGTACGTATGGGGCCCCACCGCCGCCCTGGTACGCGCCAACCGCATCGTCGGCAACACCGAACTGCGCATGTCCGAACGGGGCAACGGCGTATCCGTATGGAACAGCCCCGGCAGCCGGGTGTTGAACAACGACATATCCGCCGGGCGCGACGGCATCTTTTCCAACACCAGCAAAAACAACCTGTTCAGCGGCAACCGCTTCCGCCAGCTGCGCTATGCGGTGCACTACATGTACACCAACGACAGCGAAGTCAGCGACAACATTTCCGAAGACAACGACATCGGCTACGCCATCATGTATTCGCACCGGCTGGTGGTGCGCAACAACGTAGCGCTGCGCAGCCGCGACCAGGGCCTGATGTTCAACTACGCCAACGACGCCACCATTACCGGCAACAGCGTGCGCGGCGGCGGCAAATGCGCGTTTCTGTACAACGCCAACAACAACCGCTTCGAACTCAACCACTTTCAGGATTGCGACATCGGCATTCACTTCACCGCCGGGTCCGACGGCAACACCATATCCGGCAACGCGTTCATCAACAACCAGAACCAGGTCAAGTACGTGGGCACCCGCGTCATCGACTGGTCTCGCGACGGCCGGGGCAACTACTGGAGCGACAACACCGCCTTCGACCTCGATGGCGACGGCATTGCCGACACGGCATATCGCCCCAACGGCATCATCGACCAGATCCTCTGGCGCGCTCCCGCCGCCCGCATCCTGCTCAACAGCCCAGCCGTATCCATCGTGCGCTGGGCGCAGGCACAGTTTCCCGCACTGCTGCCCGGCGGCGTCATCGACAGCGCGCCCCTGATGCGCCCGCCGCCGCTGCCGGCCGCCGTTTCACACGAAGCATCGCCATGACCACCACGCAAGTCGAACTTGCCGCCGCCGCCCGGCATTACGGCGCCCATCGCGCGCTGGACGGCGTGCATCTGCAATTGCAGGCCGGCGAATGCGTCGCCCTGGCCGGCCACAACGGCGCCGGCAAAAGCACGCTGATCAAGCTCATACTGGGTCTTATCCGCCCCACCCAGGGCCGCGTACTGCTCATGGGGCACGACGCCGCCAGCCGCCAGGCCGCGCGCCTGCGCCATCACATCGGTTACCTGCCCGAAACCGTGGCCCTGCACCCCGCCATGACCGGCGCCGAAACCCTGGACTTCTACGCCCGCCTCAAGCGCCAGCCCGTGGGGCGCAACGCCGCCCTGCTCGAGCGCGTGGGCATCGCCGACGCCGCCCGGCGGCGCGTGGGCGGCTATTCCAAAGGCATGCGCCAGCGCCTGGCATTGGCCCAGGCCTTGCTGGGCCAGCCGCGCATCCTGCTGCTGGACGAACCCACCACCGGCCTGGACCCGGCCTCGCGCCTGATGTTCTACGACATCGTGCGCGAACTGCGCAACGCCGGCGCCACCGTCCTGATCAGCACCCACGCCCTGGCCGAAATCGCGTCCCAGGTCGACCGCGTCATCATCATGAAGCGCGGCCGCAAAATCGCCGACGGCACGCTTGCACAATTGCGCCAATCCATCGGCATCCCCCTGCGTATCGCCGTCACCCTGTCGCAACCGGCGCCCGCCCATGCCCTGCCCCACCCCTGGCAGCAAACCGCGCCCGCGCGCTTCGAATGCCTGTGCACCGAAGCCAGCAAGGTCGACACCTTGCGCGGCCTGGGGGCCATCAGCCTGCCCATTGCCGATATCGACGTCCACGCGCCCAGCCTGGACGAAATCTACGCGCACCTGCTCGAACGGACCCCATCATGAACGCCGTACTCGCCATCATCGGCAAAGAAATCCGCGACGGCCTGCGCAACCGATGGGTGCTGGCCACAGCGCTGCTGCTGGCCGCGCTGGCGCTGTCCCTGGGCCTGCTGGGCAGCGCGCCCACCGGCGACGTCAAGGTCGACCCGCTTACCGTCACCGTCGTCAGCCTGTCCAGCCTGTCGATCTTCCTGGTGCCGCTCATCGCCATGCTGCTGGCCTACGACGCCATCGTCGGCGAAATCGACCGCGGCACACTGGCCCTGCTGCTCAGCTACCCCGTATCGCGCTGGCAGGTCATCGTAGGCAAATTCATCGGGCACCTGGCCATCCTGGCCCTGGCCACCACGGCCGGCTACGGCTTTGCCGGCCTGGCATTGCAGTGGCTGCACGGCGGGGCCGACGCCGCCGCATGGCGCCCCTTCGCCATGCTGATCGCCGCCAGCGTGCTGCTGGGCGCCAGCTTCCTGGCCATGGGTTACCTCATCAGCACCCTGGTGCGCGAACGCGCCACCGCGGCGGGCATCGCCATCGCCGTCTGGCTGTTCTTCGTCGTCATCTACGACATGGCCCTGCTGGGCCTGCTCGCCGCCGACCAGGGCCGCAGCGTCACCCCCGCAGTACTCGACATCCTGCTGCTGCTCAACCCATCCGATGTCTACCGGCTGATGAACCTTACCGGCTTCGAAAACATCGCCATGTACGCCGGCATGGCAGGCGTCGGCAGCCAGGCCAGCCTGGCCGTGTCCACCCTGGCACTGGCCCAGCTGCTGTGGATCGCCGTTCCCTTCCTGCTGGCGGCCCTGTGCTTTCAACGCAAATCCCTATGAACCCATTGCACCACCTTCGCCGCCCCGCCCGGCTGCTGGCCGGCGCACTGCTGGTGGCCACCCTGGCCGCCTGCGGCAACGACACCCAACAGGCGGCCGACATGCCGGCCCCCCACACCAACCTGGCCGACGCCGTCGGCCACTACTGCAGCATGGCGCTTGACGAACACACCGGCCCCAAAGGCCAGATCTTCCTGCAGGGGCGCGACACGCCCGTATGGTTCTCGGCCATCAAGCAAGTCTTCGCCTACACCGTACTGCCCGAAGAACCCAAAACCATCCGCGCCATCTACGTCAACGACATGGCAGGCGCCGAACTCGGCCACGAACCCGATCCGGCCGCCTGGATAGACGCCCGCCAGGCCCACTACGTCATCGAAAGCCGCTACATCGGCGGCATGGGCGCCGAAGACGCCATGCCATTCAGCCAGCGCAGCCAGGCCGAAGCGTTCGCCCAGATCCACGGCGGCCGCGTGCTGGGCTTTGCCGACATACCCGAAAACTACATCTTCTCGCAACAGCCGCCCGTCGCGGCCCCCTGATCGTCGAGACCAACATGAGCACCCCGCTGCCCGCCCGCCGCCGCTTCATCGGCATCACCGCCGCCGCCGCGGCCCTGTCCCTGGCGCCCGGCGCGCTGCGCCTGGCGCACGCCACATCCCGGCCCCAACCTGCCCAAAGCATCAACCCCATCACCTGGCGCGGCGTCGCTTTGGGCGCCGACGCCGAACTGCGCCTGTACCACCCCAGCCCCGCATTTGCCCAGCGGCTGCTGCACCAGGCCCTGGCCGAAATCCACCGCCTGGAAAGCCTGTTCAGCCTGTACCGCCACGACAGCGCCCTTGCCCAGCTCAACCGACAAGGCCACCTGGCGCATCCGCCCGCCGACCTGGTGCGGCTGCTTAGCGAAAGCACCCACTACAGCCGGCTGACCGGCGGCGCCTTCGACCCCAGCGTGCAGCCCCTGTGGAACCTGTACGCGCAACACTTCCAGCAGGCCGGCGCCAACCCCGCAGGCCCCGCGCCCCGCGCCCTGCAAAAAGCGCTTAAGCGGGTCGGCTACCAACACATCCACATCAGCCGCAGCCACATCCGCCTGCAGCAGCCCGGCATGGCCCTGACACTGAACGGCATCGCCCAGGGCTACATCACCGACCGCATCACCGACCTGCTACGCGCAGGCGGCCTGCCCCGCGCCTTGGTCGACCTGGGCGAAATCCGGGGCCTGGACGACCAGCCCGGCTCGGCCCCATGGCGCGTAGGCCTGGCCTGGCCCGACCAACCCAATCAAACCCACACCACCGTCGCCATCCATAACCAGGCCCTGGCAACATCGGGCGGCTACGGCACCCCGCTGGACCCCGCCGGCCGCCACACCCACCTGTTCAACCCCCGCACCGGCCACGCCCAACCACGCCATCGCAGCGTTTCGGTATTGGGCGGCACCGCCACCATGGCCGACGCCCTGTCCACCGCCTTCTCCAACATGCCCCTGGCCGATACCGCGCCGTTAGTGCAGCAACTGGGGCTGACAGCCTGGTTCGTACTGGCAGACGGCACCGTCCAGATACAGGGCAGCCCGCCACCTGCGCAAAGTTAAAAGTCAGCTTATAATTGCCAGCTTTCCGCCAGCCAACCTTCGCAGGTTGCGCGCGCCCCGTGCCCGGGTGGTGAAATTGGTAGACGCAGGGGACTCAAAAATAGGGACTTCTACCTATACGCAGAACCCCAGCAACGCTGCTAAAGCCGCGCCAGGCAAGGATTTTGAAGGTTTTAGGGCTGTTGGACAGAAAGCCGTTTTTTCGGTCCAGGAGCCAAATAGGAGCCAACTGTCATCCAGGTGGCTCCTGACAGGTAGTACGAGGTAGTAGTTGCTGTAGACTGCTTCACGATTTTGCCCGGGTGGTGAAATTGGTAGACGCAGGGGACTCAGACCAAATTTGAGCCCTCCGAGGGAAACCTCAGAGGTGAAGCCCGTCAAACTCGGTGAAGGCCCTGGACGCAAGTCCGAGCTAATGCCGAGCCAAGCCCTGGAGCCGAAAGGTTCCTCGGAAGGTGTAGAGAGCAGACGGCGGGCACCTAAGGCTGAAAAGCTATGGTGAAGGCGTGCTCCAGACCACGAACGTCATGCGCAGGCATGCCGGCGGCGAAAGCCGAAGTGGGAAGAAAATCCCCCGCCGCAAGGCGTGCCGGTTCGATTCCGGCCCCGGGCACCAGCCACAAGAGAAAGCCGCCCCTGTTCACGCAGGGGCGGCTTTTTCATTTCTAACCTACACGCTCGGGGCAACAAAAAAGAGCCGGTGTCAAGCCCTTCGTACAAATCGCGCGGGGCTTGAAATCATATACGGGGCAACAGGTTAGCTCTGTTTCGTGCCACTTGCAGGGGATGCGGCGTTGTGGGCGGGGAGCCACATAAGAGCCTTGCGAAAGCAAGTCGGGGCGCGCTGTAGCGGCGACGTTCTGCAAAGCACGGGCAGATGCCCAGCCATCATAGCTCACTCCTTCACGCCACTGAATTATTCGAGCTGCTCGATCAGTTCGGTCGCCTTTTCCCAAGTGCTCCCTATCCTGACAGACACTCTAATCGGGATTGCCTTTTTGATGGGGTCTGTAAGATTGGATGCATGAATTTCCACATGCAACGCCCCTACACAGTCATCCCTATCAAGTGCTGAAATAATCTCGAATTCAAACGATTCGGGCTCTGCACGGTGCCGCCATTGTTCGCAGGTGAGCTCAGTCCCAGGCCTTGGGTATTCCGGACGTGACCCCATTTTCCAATAGAAGGCATCGGGTTCGCGGGGAGTAGGAAACGCAGGGGGATTGATAAGAGGCGTTAGAGGACGCGCCAATGAGGACAGCCTCGCTGCTTGCTCCATTGCCCCCATCAAACTACTGCCACTAGTTCTCTTCCAATGCCCAGTTGGTGCGGACGGCGGACGCGGCAGTGCAATGCGAGGCCTACCTATTTCAATTTCTCCACTTAGGTTTCCGTCGCCATCACTCTCCGACACATCGTCTTCTTGAGGCAGTTTCAGCAATAAGCCGCCACCACGAAGATAAAATACCACCCTCACTCCTTCGGCAGGGCGTGAACCTTCGTTGAGCAAATCCATTTCGATTCTCGGCAGTTCTTGAGCATTTTGGAGTTGGTAATGCAGCTCGTGGAAACACGTCTCACAGCGTGACAGCCAATCTGGATATTGCTCTTTCTGGTAGAGAGCTATTTCGTCATCGGACGCGGGAACGAACTCCTCCCGTCCATAAAGTGCATAAATTCCGCTTAGTCCGAGTCCTGGACGGCGCTCAGCTTTTTCTCGTGAACCGAAATCAGTTGCCGCTGGAAATCGTTCCTTAACCATCTCAATCAATGATTGTATTTGTTCTTCCGTCAAAGGCTGGAAGCGCTTCGCACCGAACTCCCATGGTTCCCCATGTGGCTGGATAACGCACATCGGCTCAGCACTTTTCAAGCGTTTGACTTCCCCCTCCAGCGCTCGTAGGCGCTTTTGATCATCGTCACCCTCCGCAGGAAGCAGCCAATCTGACGGCACCCGATGAAACGGAACGCTTACACGGCGCGCACTCATCAATGGCCCATTGTCATTTGATAACAGGGCAGCTTGCCGCCCTTCTTGAGCATTTATAAACGCTGAAACGATACCCACGATGGAATCATCAGCCTGGGTGTAATCTAAGTCGTCTTGAAGAGAGGGATTTGGCCTGAGCTCAGGCATAGCAACCAAGGTTACTGTCGGCTTCTCTCCATCGGCTGCAAGTTCAACGGCAGATGAGTCAATGAGCCGGCCAATTAGGCTATTGGCAGTTCTCGCACGTTTAGCCAAACGGCCCTGTCCTCCTTTTTGCCTATCAATTTCCCTTATTACGGGCGCAACAAGCACCACGACAATGGCATCCCATTCTGGAAATGCCGTACTCCAAGGCAACTCGTGAAGGTGCCTGCATTGCATGAACACATTAGTGTCTGGAATGAGGTGAAGTGTCTTGTGTGTGGCAGGCATCGAGGCGGCGTCCAAGCTTCCGAACAAGCAAGGTTTCAGGATTCGTGTCATGGAAATTCTGCGTATCTCCTTGCAACCTATGAATACCATTTAATCACCAAAAGGGGCCTTTCGCCCTGGAGTCAGGAGGTTTTCCTCTTGAATCCGCGATCTCCGGCAACGAACGCCCCCAGCATGTGCGGGATCAGCGTCACGGCATCTACGGCCTCGCCATACGCCTGCGCGTGCAGCGCGGCGTAGCGTTCCAAGTCGGCTTTCAGGTCAGCCGGGCATGAGAATATGACCTTGACGGTCTCGGTCTTCGGCAGTGGCCCGAGCCGCAGCTTCTTGGTCGTGCTCATCGTGAAGTCCCCCTGTTGAAGAAAAGCGGCTGGTATGGCCGCAGCACCAGATCACGATTGACGATGATGCGAACCGGCAGGCCTGGCCGCTCGGTCAAGGTGGGCTGAATGTTGAGATTTCTGCGGGTCATCTCCTGGCCGACCTGATTGATGCTGTCCTGCGCGCTATCACGCCCGGCGATGATGACGCGATCGCCGTCCTGCCGGTTCTCCGGCGCGGCCAGCTCGGCGCCGATGCCCAGCAGCGTGGTCAGCGCCGCCCCGGCAAAGACACGATCCCAATGCCAGTCCACATCGTCTTCCAGGCCGGAATAGCCGGCCGGGTCGGTGCCGGCCAGGTTGTCGAGCGTCAGCGAAGACGTGTCCGGCAGGATGATGCGGTTCCACACCACCTGCACGCGGCTCTGCCCGTAACTGACCTGGCTGTTGTAGCGCCCGAGGATGCGCGAACCCTGCGGGATCAGCAGGAACTCGCCGGTAGCAGTGTCTTTGACCGGCTCCGTCACCGTGGCGATCACGTCGCCCGGAAGGTCGGACTTGATGCCCGTTACCAAGGCACCTGCAATCACCGTTCCGGCCATGACCTGATACGGCGAGGCCGGCAGGGTGAGATTGCCGGAATTACGGGTTTCCGTAGAACCACTTTTCAGGAAAGCCTCTTTCTGGTCTTGCCGGTTCTGCACGGCGGTCGGGTCGGCCGGCTGGGCCGCCGTCGAGGCCGGCCCGGCGGCCATCGGGTCGAACGCCGCATTGGCGGCGAAGCCCGGCGCGGCTGCGACCTGCGACTGCGCGACCGGCGTGGCCTTCTGCGAACCCGAGCGGAAGAACACGGACGAAGCCGCGGCCGCTTCGGCCTCCTTGCGCAGCGCGTCGTTCGGGTCATGGCCAGGGGCCGCATAGGCGGCTGTCACCGGCTGTTGGGACTTAACGATGGCCGGGCCAAGATCGCCCGGCAGCGGCGGCCCCAGCTCGGGAACGGTGGGCGGTAGCTTCGAGTAATCCGACGGCAGCGCATCCAGTCCTTCGGACTTCGACACGCGATCCACGTTGTAAAGCTCGGTCTGCTCGCTGGCTCCGCGCCGCTGCGGTTGCAGCGACCACATCAGCGCGCCGAGCACGGCGACCGACAGGCCGCCGGCGAGGATGGTAAGCGTGCGCCGGTTCAGACGCGTAACCGGGCGCGGCTGCGCGCGCAGCGCCACCGCCTCGGGCGCGATCTTGCCCGCCGCCTGCGGCGTGGCGAGGTCTGAGGTGTCGTCCTGGCTCATGGTCAGTTCGCGGGTCAGTGGCACGTTGCCGGCTTGGCCGGCGAGTGCTGCGGGATGCAGCGACAGCGCAGCCGTGGCCGCGCCAGCGGCAGGCGAAGCGGATGCGGTCATGGTGTGTTCTCCATCCGGTGTTCTGGAAACTCTCGTTCCAGCAAACCGCGCAGCAGTTCCGCGACGGTCACGCCCTGCGTGAATGCCGACACCTTGATGCGCGCCCGCATCGCGGGCGTGATGTCGAGGGTCAGGCGCGCGGTGTAGAGGTCGCCTTTCTGGATGCCGTCGGCCTCGCCCTGGCGAACCCACGCCTCGGCGTGCGGATTCGCCGGCGGACGTGCGCCGATGCCGACGCGCTTGCTGCGCGGGCTCCTCATGTCGGCCACCGCAGCAGTTCATCGGCGAGCGCGGCAATCTCGCGCGCGGCGGCACTGTCGGGTGCCGTCTCGCCGGCGAGCCGGCCAGCGGCCACGCTGTCGGCGAAAGCGATGCGCTGGCGCACCTCGGCGCGCAGCGCCGGCAGCGGCTGTTCGGCCAGCGATTGCCGTGCTTCCCTGCCGATGATGGTGGTGCTGACGCGCCGATTGATGACGAAGGCCGCGCGCAGCGCAGGCCGGAACACCTGTGCCTCGCGGATCAGCGCCACCATCTCGGCGCTGGCCCAAAGGTCATACGGGCTGGGCTGCACGGGAATCAGCACGCGCTCGGCCGCCAGCAGCGCGGAACGCGCCAGGGCGGCAATGCGCGGCGGGCCGTCGATGATGACGTGGTCGGCGCGGCGGGCCAGCTCCGGCGCTTCCTGATGCAGCGTTTCGCGGGCGAGGCCCACGGCGCTGAACAGCCGTGGCAAGCCCTGCTGACTTCTGCGTTGCGTCCAGTCCAGCGATGAGCCTTGCGGATCGGCGTCCAGCAGGATGACGTGCAGGCCGCGCATCGCCAGTTCGCCCGCGATGTGGGTGGCGAGCGTGGTCTTGCCGACGCCGCCTTTCTGATTGAGAAACGCGAAGATCATGGCGCGGCCCTCCCTGCTGGAAAGCCGGCCTGGCGGTGCCGTTTCATGGTTGTCCACCGAAGCGGCACGCTTCTACTAAAAGTTAGAGATTTATAGTTAGGTAAGTTAGAGGGAGCGAAAACCCGCGCCGTTACTGGCTTTGCGGCGTTTTCATACTCCTGATAGCACGATGGTCGTACTCCCGATAGCACGATACCCCGTACTCCTGATAGCACGAGGCCGTCCGCATCTTTTCCCGCAGTTATCCCCGTGCCGTGAACGGCACGGGCCGGAAGGTCAGCAGTTCCAGCCTTTCGCCCGGCATCGGCTCGATGCCCAGGACGTAGCCGGGCAGCGACTGACGTGCGACCAGCACGCGCAGGTCGTAGGCGAAGTCCGAGAAGCGCGCCGCGCTGCCGGACTTGCGGTGCAGATGCCGGAAGTCGAACTGCCAGCCGTGTTCCTGCCGCCCGCCGTGCTTGCGCACCAGGCGGTACAGCCAGCGTTCGATGCCACCCTTCAGGCGGAAATACGCCGGGTCGATGGTCAGCACCAGGGCGGCGTCGAGTACGCCGGCATAGAACCAGTCCGGCAGGATCAGCTCGATGCCCAGCGGCGTGCCGCTGGCGTCGGCCAGCTCGCGCCATTCGTTCACCCACGAGAAGCGATGCAGGCACCGGCCGGTAGTTTCGCGGATGGAAGTCGCCACGCTGGTCGATTGCAGCCGGTCGAGCGCGGCTTTCAGGCGCCGGTAGTCGTTGAGGGACGTGCCGCGCCCGATGAAGCGCAGAATTTCGTATGGGGTGGCGTATATCAAGCGCGACGGGCGAATGCCTGCGTCGCGCGCTTCCACGATCTGCGAGGCCGCCCAAATCAAAACGTCGGCGTCCCATATCGTGGCGATGCCATGCTCGGCCGTGCCTTCCACGCGGATGGTGAGGTTCCCGCTGCGGAAGTCGATCGGCGCCGTGCGCCGCGACTTTGCCAGCGAGAAGAACGGAAAGGCCATCAAGTCCTGGCTGTCGCGCGGCGCCATGCCGTCGCCCGGCAGCGCGCGGAACAGGTCGAGCTGTTCCCGCTGCTGCGATCGCTGCCCCGATGGCAGCGATGGGCTGGACATGATGGTGGCCACCGGCGAGCCGACGATCAGCGGCCATCGCGATAGTCGCCTGCATGGCGCTCGGCGTATTCCAGGTCGGACGTGGCCTCGTAGCTGCGCTGGTCGGCCCAGGCATCGAGGTCGGCCACGGCGTACATGACGCGGCGGCCGAACTTGCGAAACTTCGGGCCGCCGCCGATCACGCGCTGCTTCTCCAGCGTGCGCGGCGACAGGCGCAGGTATTCGGCGGCTTCGTCGTTGGTCAGGTAGCGTTGGGCCTGCACGGGCGCAGCGACAGCAGCGGCGGCAGGCCGCAAGGGAGCGGGTCGCATGGGATGTACCTCCATCAAGCCCGGCCACACCACGCGGCCGGATAGAGGCACTTTCAAGAAAGCAAGGCTTCCTGCTCAGGGACGTTTTGCAGGGGATGCAGCACGTCCCTGTGCAAGGGGCGGAAGCTGTGCAAGGCGGCGGTAGCCGCCGCGCATCAGCGCATCGCCGCGGCGTACCAGCCGGCGAACGCGGGCGCGCAAGGCGCTGTCGGCGTACCAGTCGTCCGAAACGGCATCGATACCGAACAACCCTTCGGCCACGTCGCGCAGCGACGCGCCCGCCAAGGTGCCATCGAGCGCCTGGAGCGTGTTCAACTCCAGTAACGCGGCGGTTGATGGCCGTGGCCGTGCTGTTCCCGCAGGCACGGCATCGCCAGCGGTGGCCAGCTTGTCCAACTCGGCCACTAGCGCCTGAAAGCTCGCGCAGGGCGCGGTGCAGGCACGGATGGCATAGGCGTAGGCCATGCCATCGGCCAGGCCGGGAGCGACCACGAGCCGCAGGCAGCAACGCGGCCAGCGTGTCAGCAGCACCAGGCGCTTGCCATCGTGAATCAGGTTCTTCCGGCCGGGGATGCACCAGAAGGCGAAGGCCGCCGCGTCAGGTGGCGGGTCGGCGTCAGGATAGAGCTGCACGACGGCATCGTGGTCGGGGAACCAAGCCGGGTGCGCGTCGCGCGCATCCAGGGCGGGATCTTCCAACAGGCGCAGTCCCCAGCGTCCGGCGGCCTCCGGTTGGCGACGCCGGCGCAGCCAGTCGCGGCGGTAATCTGGGTGACGGCGCAGGTACTCCCAAGCCAGCGCGGGGCCGTCGAGGTGCAGTGTGTAGAGATACGCAGCGGTCGGATACCAATGTTCGGCGCTTGGGTCAGCCATGACGCAACCTCCTGTCGATCAGCAGGAACGTCGCCACGGATTCCAGTACGCGGAAGCTATCGAATCGCCATCAAGTCGTCATCAGAATCGGAGTACGCTGTTAAGCGCTGGGGTCAAGACCGATTGGCTCCAAGGCATTGCGGAAATCGTCTCAATGCGACGGCTGCACCGCCGGGAAAGTGGCGTGCAACATTGGGCACCATGCCGCAGCCCGCTCCGGAGATCATGACTGTGTGCATCAGAAGCGCACCGCTTCGGTGCAAGGGTGCAGATTCAGACCTTCCGGGTCTTGAGTAAGACTGAAATAGTCAGGATGCGCCATTTTGGCTGAGGTTGGTCAGTCAGTGATCGAGCCGTTTCCCTCGGCCAGCCGCAGGTACTCCGACAGCCGCCGTACCGGCTGGAAGTAGCGATCGCGCATCACCGGCTGCTTGCGCGGCCCGACGATGGACGCCAGATCGGACAGCTTCACATGGCCCAGGCCAGGCATGCCTATTCCCAGGTCGATTAGCCCCCAGGCCGTATCGCCATCGGCTGGGTCGAGCGCGGCCAGCAGCCAGGTGGCGTGCGCGTCAGGGGTGAACAGCCGCACCGCCGGCGTCGGGTCGATGCTTCGGCCAGCGGCGCGCGCCGCTCCGACCGCGAGCAGTTGCGCCCGCTGTTCAGCGGTGACGAGCGGCTGGGTCATGGCCCGAATCCCCACGCATCCGAGGATGCACGGATACGATTTTCCACCGAAGCGCGGAACCGCCGAAGCGCATACGTGCTTTGGCGGGAAAGCACGAAGGCGCAAGCCATCGAATCCGTACATGCACGGAAACGCAGAAGCGGAATTACGCAGGCCAAGAAAGACACAGATGCGGTTCCCCGATTCTGTCGGAATCCGCCGATGCGGATTTCCGTAAAAGCACGAAAGCGGTTCGACCAGGCAGGAATGAACACTTTAGATTGTAGCTCTATTGGGTGCAATGGGCTGTCATCTTGGTTTTTACGGGGAACCCAAGTTGGTGACAGCGAAACACTCATTGGCAACGGCAATACGGACGGTCAGGAAAGCGCGCGGCTTGAGCCAGGAAGCGTTCTCCGACGTGTCCAGCCGTACCTACATGAGTTCGCTGGAGCGCGACTTGAAAAGCCCGACCATGCACAAGCTGACCGAGCTGTGCGAGGTCATGGACGTGCATCCGCTCACGCTGCTGACGCTGGCCTATGGCCGATCAGCTTCTGGCGCAGGTGCGCCAGGAGCTTGAGGCGGTGTTGAAGGAACGCGACACGCCGTAGGCGCGTGCGTGACGTGCTGCGCCAGCAGCACGGCGCCCCGCCGCAATGGGCGGGGCGCCGTGGGCGTCCGTCAGGCAGCCTTGGGCTTGCTGCGCGACCAGATCAGGTCGTGCGTGCCGTCCTCGTTCTCGATCAGGCGGGCATAGACCGTCGCCGGGAACGAAGGATCGTCGAGGGATACGGACACATAGGGCCGCCCGGCTTCGCTGGTCTTCTTCCACGCCGCGCCGATGTCGTGGCCGGCCGCCTGAAGGCGGAAGTCGGGGGCGTTCTCGGTGTCGCCCTTGTCGTTGGGAATCAACTTGACCTTGACGTTCAGGGTCAGGGTGCGGAACTGGCCGGTGAAGCCGTCTTTCTCTGCGGTGAAGGTGCCGATGTTAGCCATGATGTTTCTCCTTTCGGGTTGAACAAGGTCGCGCCAGTGCGTCCTTGTTGTGATCCGGCCGGCGGGGGATGGGCTGGCCGCACCGCGCAACGGTCGCAACACCGTGGAGAGTCTGGAAGCGAAAAGAATTTGTCCCGCGAGGAATGCGCGCAGCGCAGGGGAAATTGTTTTCGCTGGAAGGTTGCGGGCATGAAGCCCAAGGCGCAGCAGTTCCCTCGCGAGGATTTACGACAAGCCAAGGACGCACGGGCCACCCGCTCCCGAATGGAGACGTGGCCGACTCGGCATCCCTGCGTGACGGCTTCACCGGCTTGCGCCCTGACGCGGGCAAGGCCGACACCCCAACGACGAGCGAGAACGCTCCTTGCCGCAGATTGCGGCGACGGGCTTGAGGCGTGGCGCGGATGCTCCATAGCGAAGCCGGGGACGTGTCGGTAAACCGTCCTTCGTGACGTACAAGCGCGAACCGCCAGCGTCGAGGACGGCACGCTTTGGCACAACCTGCCGCAGCAAGCCAGGGCGCAGCCCGAAGACCCGGCGGCACATCGTGCCGACACGCCCATACAGCCTTAACACCCAGGTAGAGTGACAGCGGGAAATGACTCGTCACCGCTATTATTCGACAACGAGTCATCAAGGGAACAGGGAGAACCATATATGCCATATCCCGTTGTGCCGTGGGAGCACATTGCCCCCAATTACCATCGAGGTACGATTCTATTGGGCAATGGGGCGAGCATTGCTGTTTCAGCGGGCTTTGGCTATGGCTCGTTGCTGGATCATGCCCAGCGAGCAGGCTTACTCGGAAATGATGTACAGCAACTCTTTGGCTCTTTCGGAACATCCGATTTCGAGTTGATCCTTCGACTGGTCTGGCAAGCGTCAAACGTCAACAGGTCACTACGGATACCAGACAATCGCACGCATCAAGCCTACCTGAATGTCAGAGAATGTTTGATTCAAGCCGTTCGCGACGTGCATCCGGCATATGATCTAGTGAGTGGTCATTTGCCAAGCATGTACCAGTTCCTCAAAGGGTTCGATACGGTAATTTCCTTGAACTATGACTTGCTGGTCTATTGGACGATGACCTATGGGCTCGACATTCAGGACGGCCATCTATTCAAGGATTGCTTCCTGAGGAATGGCATGTTTGACGATGCTTGGCAAAGATTTCGCGCCCCCTATAGGGAGCGGACTAACACCTTGGTGTTCTATCCGCACGGAAGTCTGGCTCTATGCCGAACGGTAGTGGAGCAGGAGTTCAAGATTCACAACGCTGGGGAAGGTTTGCTGGAGGCCATCCTTGCGGAGTGGCGCAGTGAACGAGTTGTGCCGCTATTTGTCAGCGAAGGAACTATGCTGCAAAAAGTTTCATCCATCCAGAATAGTTATTACCTTTCTATGGTGTACCGGGAGGTACTTACTTCACAGCGATTCACATTGACGTTATTCGGCTGGGGACTCGGAGAGCACGACCGGCATTTGTTGCGACGGATGCGCGGAACTGGCATCCAACGGGTGGCAGTCTCCGTTTTTGGTGGCAATCAGGTCTATTGCAACTATGCCTACCAAGTCATTCAGGATGATTTAGGGCCTGTCCATGTGGACTTCTTTGATAGTGAAAGTCCTGGATGCTGGATTCATGCGGTGCCGCCGGCGTTGCCAGGACTTGGCTAACCCTACGCTGGCTTCCAGCGTTATTCGATGACATCGCACAGCATACAATGCCATCACAAGCGCCTGCGTCGCCGCGAAGACGCGCCGCTGTTTTGCGGTGGACATTTAAACCGGGCGCGGCAGACCTTCCGCGCCCGGTTGCTGCGTCGTGGCGCGAAGCGTCGCCACGTCCACCGTGGAAGCCACGCACACGGCCAGCAGTCGCACTAGTTCGTCTTGCGGCTTCGCCAGCAGCGCGGCGAACAGTTCGGCGCCGTCCTCCGGAAAGGCTTCGCCCGCGACTTCCTATAAGGTACGCAACGCCACCGCAACAGGCGATTCGGGCCAGTCGGGGGCAGGCCTTCCAGCCGGTCCTGCACGGTCAGGCGCACGCCCAGCGGCAAGTTGCGGATAAAGCACAAGGAGCGCCTTGCGGCGCTCCAGGGCCGGTCAGACAGCGATCCGCCCAGCCAGCCGCGCATCGCGGGTGTAGGCACTCAACCGATTCTCGGCGCGGAACGACAAGTCGCGCTCAATCGGCAAGCCGAGTCGACCCCGCACCGTTGCCAGCTCGGCCAGGCTGACCCAGCCGATTTCCGGCATCCCCGTGCCCAGGTCGCACAGGCCAAAGGCGCGGTCGTGTTCGCCGGGATCAATCTCCGTCAACAGCCAGGTCGAACCGGCATCTGGCGTGAACAGCTTGACCACGGGCACCGGATCGAAGTCCGGGTTCTCCAAAGATTCACGGCCGTTGGCCAGCAGCATGACGCGCTGCTCGTCAGTTATGAGTGCGTTGTTCATGGTGAACTCCTAAAAAGTTGCCGGGCGGAATTGCCCGACCCTTCCGGAGCACGGCGCAGCACACGCGGTCAGGGGGCGGAGACGGCCGGAGGCCGCAAGCGGGGAACACGCGCAGCCCTTGACGGCGCGAACGCCGTGGCATGATGAAGGGAACAGCAAGCCGCCTCCCCTCCAACAGAAGGCACGGACGGGCAAGCGAAGCGCGCAGCGCCGCAGGCGCAGAGGAACGGCACTGGATGCAGCAGAAAAAGTGCGCAAGCCCTTGCAGAGACGATGCACCGACGGATGTCCGAGCAGCGCCTGGGAGCCCAATCTGCCACTTCAATAGGAAGGATTGTTCAAGCCTGCCGCAGCGCTTATCCCCGGGGGAAAGTGGGCAGTCTGGATAGGCTTAACATACGTTTGTTTACCAGCAAACAAACATGATAAATTCCTACCTATGGCAGAGAATTTTTCCTACGTTTTTCCAGCAATTCGCGGGATACAAGCGGGGCGTGAATATTACGTTTCGATGTGTCCCATGAAGCTATTGCCCCGGCTGTTTTCCTTTGACGAGGAAGAGTTGGTGCCGGAATTGCGTGCGCAACGCACCTTGAACAAGGCTCGTATTCCCGATATCGCCCGCTATATCGTCGAAAACAAGGATAGTTACACCTTCTCGGCGATCACTGTATCGATCGATGGAGAGATTCGTTTTGAGGCGATAGGAGACAAGGGCCCTGCCAATTTTCGCATGGGCTCCCTGACGGTCTCTATGACGTCCAAATTCATCGTCAATGACGGGCAACATCGCCGTGCAGCCATCGTTCAAGCGTTAGAAACACGTCCGGAAATAGGTGAAGAGACTATTGCTGTCGTGTTCTTCGTTGATCGCGGGTTAGAGCGCTGCCAGCAGATGTTCGCTGACTTAAACAGATATGCGGTCAAACCATCTGCCTCGCTCGGTGTTCTTTATGACCACAGAAGCGCTACGGCAAGCTTGGCGCGCCATCTCAGCCAGACGTCGCCAGTATTCAAGAACTTGATCGAGACAGAGAGGTCGTCTTTGTCACCTCGATCAAGGAAACTTTTTACGTTAAGTGCTATCAATTTCGCTACCAGCGAGTTGTTGACCGACAAAGAAATAGAGGACTTCCATACTGCGAGCGAAAAATGCCTCGAATTTTGGGAATCGGTTGGTGCTCAAATACCTGAATGGACGTACGTTCGCGAGTCAGAGATGACCTCCGGCGAAGTACGACGAGACTTCATTCATTCCCATGCGATTGTTTTGCAGGCACTGGGGCGAGCTGGTCGTGCGCTGTACCAACTGCCACCCGCCGAGCGCGCTAAACGTCTCAAGCGGTTGAGAAAAGTGGACTGGTCTCGCAAGAACGCCATTGTATGGGAAGGGCGGGCGATGGTGGGTGGCGCGATGGCCAAGTCTGGACAGAACATTACGTTGACATGTAATCAGATCAAGCGTGTGCTTGGTCTTGAATTATCGAATGACGAGGCCACGGCGGAGGCAGCGCTAGGCGCCGCCCGCACGCAGTTGGATCAACGTCGAAGGAAATCATGAGTAGACCATTCGAAGAGATCGTCGAGGAAATACGCGATCTATATCAAGCCGACACGATTCCTTGGGTCGTGGGCTACAGCGGAGGAAAAGACTCGACCGCTTGTTTGCAACTGGTATGGACGGCAATATCTTCGCTTCCAAAAGCAAAACGCCATAAGCGTGTCTATGTAATTAGCACAGATACCTTGGTGGAAAATCCGATTATTGCGGCGTGGGTCGAACTATCCCTGACAAGGATAAATGTTTCGGCACAACAGCAGGATCTACCCATCGAAGCACATCGTCTAACGCCCTCGGTCGAAAATAGATTTTGGGTCAACCTTATCGGGAAAGGCTACCCAGCCCCTCGGCCCAAGTTTCGGTGGTGTACCGATCGACTCAAGATTAGCGCTTCAACGAAGTTCATCCAGGAGCTTTCGGAAGCTAACGGTGAAGCAATCCTGGTGCTAGGGCAACGCCGCGGGGAAAGCAATGTGCGCGACAAAGTAATGGATCAGTACAAGGACAGTACGCGCGCGCGACTAAGCAAGAACAAGGACCCTCGACTATCTCGCGTATGGGTGTACCCGCCGGTGGAAAGCTGGAGTAGCGACGATGTCTGGGAGTACCTAATAACGGAGCCAAACCCATGGGGCATCGACAATCAAGAGCTTTTTGGTATCTACCGCGGAGCGACGCCAGACGCCGAATGCCCTATTGTCGTGGACACCTCAACGCCGAGCTGCGGCGATAGCCGCTTCGGGTGCTATGTTTGCACTATGGTGTCGCAAGATAAGTCAATGCAGGCGATGATCCAGAACGATGAACAAAAGCAGTGGATGCAGCCCATCCTGGACTTCCGCAACAAACACTTGGCGATTGAAGACCGAGAGCTTCGTGATTTTAGGCGTATGAACGGCCGCTTGACGGTATTTCGCGGCGAGCTAGTCCACGGTCCCTACACACAGAAACACAGAGAAAACCTGTTGCGTGAACTGCTGCACACGCAACGCATCGTACGTAATGCTGATAAGAAGCAAGGCACACACCTCATCGAATTGATCCCTATCGAAGAACTCGAAGAAATACGCCGAATTTGGGTCGAAGAGAAAGGTGAGATTGAAGATTTGGTTCCACGCATCTACACCGAGGTGTTCGGGGAACCGTACCCGGGCAAAGATCTCGAACAATCGCCACTAAACCCCGCTGATTTCGCTTTGTTAGAAGCTGTCGCTCAAGAAGTAGACGGCGAAGCCGCTGGGGAGCTTTACAAACTCACTCGAAGCCTCTTGGCGGTGCAATTTCAAACAATGGAGTCACACAAACGCTCCAAGCATTTGAACCGTCTAGAAAAGGTACTGAATCACTACGCCTTCCGCGATGAAGATGAGGCGCTGGAATTTGCCCTCTCCGACATGACGGGTAAAGATCAGGAGGCTGATTCAGCAGATACGACCGCAATAATTGTTTGATTCATGGCAAAAATAACAATTTCCAGTATTTCCATTGAGAATTTTGGCCCTTTTCGTGAGCGGCAGACCATAGATCTGACCGTTAAGGCCGCGCGCCCCGTCATTCTCGTTAAAGCACTCAACGGTAGCGGCAAGACCACGCTATTGACGGCCCTGCAGGTTGGGCTTTATGGCCATAAAGCGCTGACGGACTTTCGCCGCTCCGAGTACGAACAATTGCTACGCGGGCTGCAACGCAAAGACACCCAAGGCAATGCTGTAATTGAGATTGGAGTGGCCGTCGAAATTGGCGGCTTACGCCGCCGCTTGATGGTCCAACGCGAATGGACAAGAAAAGGTAACGAGCTCGTCGAAAGACTGTCCGTGTTTGAAGGCGGAAACAAGGATCTTCATTTCTCCTTAACCTGGGATGAATTTATTGGGTCTATCCTTCCGGCGGAATTGGTCCAACTGTTTCTTTTTGATGGCGAAAAAATCGAGGCACTTGCAAATCCCGATCGACTTCCTGATCTGCTCAAGCGCGCGACGGAAGTATTTCTAGGTATCGGTGGAATTGAATCACTAGCGAACGACTTGAAAGCGCTCGAGCGTCGTGCGATGTTGAAGAGTAAGAATGTGTCGGCAGACTTCGATGCTGCTCGAACAAGCGTCAGCACGTGGCGGCAGCAAGCTGAAGAATTAGAGGAAAAGCTGCAACGCCTGGCTCAAGACCAAGCGGCCTCTCGGAACTCTGTAGAGCAAGCGCAGTTGGAGCTAGATAGGTTTTCTGTGGAGGCTCAGCGACACGGCTTAAAAGCATACGAACAAGCTGCTGAGATCAAAAATTCCGTCGTCGTAGGAAAGAAGAATGCCGAGCTCGCTCGCGCCAAACTGGTAGAAGCTATTTCCGACCCCGTATTGCCGATCGCCTGGCTACCAAAGCTATGGGCCAAATACCGAGAGGCTTGGGACCAAGACCAACATGCTCGCCATGCAAGGCTTCTCGCGCAGGAGTTTAAAAGGCGCGATCAACGTATCGTGACACTGTTGGAAAGCTCATTGCCGAGAGACATGTTGGACGCGCTGCGCAAAACTCTGTCTAGCGATCTTCGCTCCTATACCGTGCCGCCGACCCAGAGTGTAGCCCTCCAAGAGGCTCCTGCAAAAGATACAGAGCGCGATCTGAGCAACAGTAAGTCTCGCCTTAAGGAAGCGCTCGCTGATCTGAAAAAAGCTCAGTCTGAATTGGATAAGGCGGAGCAACGCATTGGACAAATTCCGGCGGAGGAACAAATAGCTGGGGTTTTGAGAGAATTACAAGAGCGATCTAAAGTGGTATCTGCTGCCGAGACCCAACTGGCCGATACCACACGTCGAGTTGAAGAAATGCAGGGACAATTGAATCATGTTCGAATTCGTCTAAACGCCGCACAGGAACGCCTAGGAGTCGAGTTTCGAGACCGTTCGCTAGAAGCAAAGAGCCTGGACGCATCGGGGCGTGCGCGAAAAGCACTCGCACTCTTTAAGGAACGTTTGCTGGCTTCGAAGGCACAATGGCTGTCCACGGTGATAACGGCGGAGTTTCGCAACTTGTTGCGCAAACGCAATTTGATCGCTAAGGTTCTTGTCGATCCTGAAACCTATCGTGTTTCGATTGAGGACAACAAGCATCAAGAGTTACCGATGGATCGGCTATCGGCCGGGGAACGCCAATTGCTTGCAATTTCAGTTTTGA
This sequence comes from Bordetella genomosp. 7, assembly GCF_002261265.1. Lineage (GTDB taxonomy): Bacteria > Pseudomonadota > Gammaproteobacteria > Burkholderiales > Burkholderiaceae_B > Bordetella_A. The sequence continues at coordinate 35,500 of NZ_NEVK01000008.1, forward strand.
GCGCCTTAATTAAAGAACGCAAAGGTCGGTTTCCTGTCGTTGTCGATACGCCTCTCGCTCGACTTGATCAACAACATAGGTCTACGCTCATCAAGCGCTTCTTTGCAACTGTCTCGCATCAGGTAGTCGTTCTATCAACCGACCAAGAAGTAGACGGTCTCGCATATGAAACTCTTAAGCCATTTACTAACGCCGAATATTCACTTGATTTTGACGACGCCACCGGGTGCACTGCAATTAATTCAGCACAAGGTGCGATAGCATAATGGAACGCATCAAACTTACATCAAGTGCTCGCACCCAGCTTGCTACTATTAAGCGCCGCACGGGCATTGAGCATAACAATGCAATATGCCGTCACGCGCTCTGTATGTCCTTGGCAAATCCTTCCCTCCCCCCGGATGAAAATTACAATTTTTCAGGCGGACTGGAAATTGACTGGAGAACATTGACCGGTGGCAAAGAAGCTCTCTACCACAATCTATTAGTAGTTCGACTGATAACGGATAAAATTGAAGTAAATGACGAATCGATTCGACAAACGTTCATAAAACATGTGCATCGCGGGCTTTCATATCTCGTGAGCAGACGGGACGATGACCTTCTTGTTGCTCTTGCGAACGATTTAGTTCCCTAGCATGGATACAGTTCCGTGAGGGCTGTATTGGGTGCACTATTTGACCTCCAAATGTCACTGCCGGGGCACATAATATCTGGAGAGTCGGCGCGGGGATGACCAGCTAAGAGCTAGCGGTCCACTCAGGGAGTTTGCGATAAACCATTAATCCCCGCAGGGTGTTGACGGGAGCGCCTCAAACCGCTTTCATCATTTTCTCGTAAGTACCGACAAGCTGGGAAATCTTTGCCAGAATGGGGCGCAAGTGCTCTTGCTGGGACACTAGCGTGTCCACCTTAAGGTCCTGCAGCGTGTTCAACAACGAACTCAACGCTTCGATCGGTGTTCGTTGCGTCTTGTGTTGTAGAAATTCAGCCTCAATAACTCGGATGGGGCGCGCCTCCTCAGGGGCATTGACGTCCAGCTGCTTTGCGAAGTTGGTACGCGCCTTACCGTCGTAGGTAGCCATCTGATTCCATAGACGCACGCTCTCGGCCTTGTAAAAGATGTTCTCGTTCTCATCCTCTTTGCCGCTACGCGGCTTAGAGAATGCCCACTGGAACAAGACCTCCTCCGACTCAGGCGGTAGACGTAGGGCATCTTTGGTAACGCTGAATTGTTCCTTGGGGTAAGAGTTCTGCAGGATCAACTCAAAAAAGTAGTGGTCCTCGTCGCTAAACGACTCACCTTCGGGCAACCGGTCCTCAAAATCGCGTTTGAAGTGGGTGAATGCTGACGCTGCTTGGATATTGCGGCGAGTCTTGGTGCTTCCCAGGGAGACAAGCTCGCTTACTTGATTGACAAGATCGTCTTCCAGCCTCAAGGCACCCTTGTCGCCGTGACGCTGGCGAAACAGCCGTTCGTACAGGGAGAGGATGTACAAGTTGGTTGCATACGGCTTCCATTCGCGTGCGTGGCTGATGTGCCGTACGCCCAGCAGGCGCGGCAGAATAGCTTGCAGTTCCTCTACGGTCTTGGCCGCCACCGGGAAGACGCGCAGCATGCTCGTCTTGGCAACAATGGCTTCCAACCGGGCGACCGTCTCCTCCTGCACTTTGAGCTCCTCGGCAAAGCGCGAGGGTGTCTTCTTCAGCTTTGCCAGCTTCTTCTGTTCGCGCTCTAGGCGCTCGCCTCGTAGCGAACGCAGAGCCACAGTGCGCGTGTTGCCTTCGACGACGACAAAATGGCCCGGCTTTCTAGGGTGTTCCCAAACGATGATGGAGTCGATCGGCACCCAGCCGTGGGCGACGATAGACTCCTCGAGATTAGTAACGTCATACACTTCACGCACGCGCCGCTCAAGGTCGAGTTGGAGATTGGGTGCGAACAATGCTTCTGTATCGCTGTACCCGGGTGGGCTCTCCGGGGCGATGCGGGGATTGTTTGGGTCGAGGTATATCTTGTCGAACGAGACCTCTTTCGCGTCTTGCAGTTCGCTGATGGGCTTCTGGTTGTCAGGCATGGAACACCTCTTTCAGGTCAAGGTTCAAGGGATCTTTCAGGACGAGAACGCGCTCGCGGCGGTCAGCGTTCACAAGAAATTCAGCACGGTGCAGCAAGCGCGCGGGAAGTTCCTTGTAGGAAGCGCCGACGATGAATGCTGCTAGCACCCCAAATTGGTCTTCCGGCTCGGCCTCGGCCAGCTTGGTACGGAGCGTAGAAGTCGCGTCATCGAACTCCTGCTTCGCCACGCTGTCCAGAAGGAACGCTTCGCAGCCCCCCAGAGGAAGCGGCACTTTCACCGCAACGGCATACTTAGCAACGTCCTCCAAATACAGCGATGCGACTTGTTCTGCGTTGTGACAGTCACCCAAAAAGTCCCCCAGCGCCGAGGGCACAGCGGGTCGATAGGAGAAGGTGACGTACTTCAGCCAGGTTGTTGCACCGTTAGCGCGGTAGGGACGGCTACCGGAGGAATCGATCGGCGTCGGCCCGTGCACTTCACGCTTGGCGAAATAGGCAGCTGTGAGCAAGCCGGTCATGGCCAGCCATATGCTGCCCGGCGACGTGTCTTTGACAAGGCCGTGTGCCGCCCCGTCGCGCAGCAGGTAATCCGAGGGGTCTGACAAGTCTGCGCCCAATGCGCAAAACCCATTGAAAAGAGCGCGCATCAGGTTCGACACTTCAGGAGATTCGAGCGTAGCGCCCCATTTTGCGTCGACCTCGAAGTGCTCTGCAGCACCAAAATACGGCAATCCATATAGGAAGAGCCGACAAGTCTCGCCCGGAACGATCGATTCAATACGAGTCAGTAGGCGGGCCGACACGGCAGGATCGACATTGTGCGCCAACAGCACTTCGGTAGCTGCCGATCGCAGGTCGTCTAGGCTGCCATATTCCAGGTCCAGAAGCCGAGGCCGTAGGAAATCGTCGATCTCCTGGTAGAGCCAACGCTGGTCGAAGTGGTAAGCCAAGCTATCATTACGGGCCTGTACCACGTAAGCCGCTCGCTTGTCTGGCGCGTAGCGTACACATCGACCTGCAGCTTGCATCAACCGAATAATGGAGCTAGACGGATAGGTCAGGACTACCGTGTTGATGGCAGGATCGTCGAACCCTTCCAGTAATAGCTGTGCGGAGATGAGGATGGCGCGCGGCTTATTGCTAAAGCGTGCCAGGAAGTCTTCGTTGCCGATACCCAAAGAATTGCCTGTGCCGTGGACATAACCGAGATCCTCCTGCTCCAACGGGTGGTCCAGCGGGAGTCGGTTGGCGAGCGCGTGATAGAACTCCTCCACCCGATCAACACGTGGTGCGAGCACTAACACCTTGGTGAATTCGGAGGCAGCACGCTCGACGATGAAGTCGGCAAGGTCATCGATCGCCTCTGGGGACCAATCAAAGTTGTCCACCGGCAGGTCGAGGAACTTGGGCGTAAGGACCGCACGGCGTTCGGCCAGCTCACGATAGGTGATCGTGTACGCGATCTCGTCGATACCGATAGGAAGCGCGTCAGAGCGGTTCGGCGTGGCAGTCAGAAGGAGCACGGGTGCATTCCATGGATTGACGAAGACCGGACCATAGGAGGGAGCAGCTGCGTGGTGCGCCTCATCGACAACAATAAGGACCGGCTTGATCACCGCCCCCTCGAGCAAGGCTGGGAGGTCGCCGACCATGACGAACTTAATTCGGTTTGCGAGTTCCGTCAGCCGCTCAGCTGACAACTGCTCATGTCCCTGGACGATCAGTTTCTGCAGTTCGCGGTGCGCTTGCTCGCGCAGATTGCGACGGTGTGTGACCCAATAGACCGGCGACTTCACATCCGCAGAGCGGGCGAGCATCGCCAGGACGATGCGAAGAGCAGTTCGCGTTTTGCCGGCCCCCGTCGGAAGGATGAGGCCAATGCGGCCGTTGGGCCGGCGGCTGAATGCTTCCAAGCAGCGCGAGACGGCGGTGTCCTGATAGCCCCAATCTGGCGGCAAGACGCGTTGGTCTGCTAAGTCCTCGGCAGAGATGGTCGATGGGTTGGCCAAATACGCTCCTGCTGCGAATGCCGGGTTCAGCCGGATGGCAACCGCCAGCGGAAGACCCAGACGGGTAGCCGCCTCTGAGCCTGTCGCATCAGCAAAAAGGTGCAGACGCGAGGCTTCGCTTCGCAACGCAGCGATGGCCTCAGCGGCGCGATCCTTCAGCGAGGAATCCTGCGCAAAAGCCAAGCCGGCAGCCTTCTCAATGAGCTCAATAGTGGATTCATTGACGCCTCGATCGAGGTCGTTGGAAAGGAGGGTATGAAGCCGATTCGGGTGGAGCGTGCCAGCAACGCGGGCATCCCGCAGCACGCTGTTGAGCACTCTGGTCAGAGCACCAATACTGCCGTGCACAAAGAAGAGTGGAATGAGACGCTCGTCGATCAGGCGCTGCACCCGCTCGCTTTGTACGTTCAGTCTAGCCACGAGAACACTCCAACAGTTGATGCAGGCCATTCTACAAAAATGGAATTAGAATTGTCAATTCCATAATTTTGGAATTTCAGTAAAACCGTTTGCCTGATGGCCTGCAGAGGCTACTACGGAGTCAGGTCACACCTACGCGGACGCCAGCCCTCGCAATCAAGAGGCATACACAAACGTGATACGAAGCTCAATGAAAGCCTGGGGCCCACGCGCTTGTCGCAAATTCCGGCCAGCACCTGACGAGGCACAAACGCCTCCTCCAATCCGCCTGAGTATCAGGAATGGGAAGGCGAACCGTCGTTCATACAACGAGGCGGGTTCGTAATGACGCACAAAGCCGTATTTGCGCCTTGAAGGCGGCATCCGCACGGGCATAGTACGAGGTCGCCCTCTCTGAGACAGCGACCGTCGACGACCAAACAAAGATAATCAAGCCTTGAGCGGAGTCATCCGCGCAAGGTAGTATAGGTAACGAGGCTGTGGAACCCGCCTATAGGCGCCGTGGCAAGGACACTTTTGCCGCATCGACACCCAGAGTTAGACCGTAAGCGCTTTGTAGTTCGGCCGGATCAACTGAAAGCCCGGCCATGTAACGCACCAGTTTGTGCGCCAGCACCTTCTCCCGAGCCACCTTATGTCGATCCGGGTCCCAAATGACATTGAGATACGGCGCCCGAGCAAGGTCAGTGGGCAACCGCTTCAACCTCATCACTGCGTCAGGCAAAGTGATGCCGTGAACTTGAGCAATTTCAACGGCAGTCTTGGTGACGATGTCCAACCCGATCGGACGAAACAATAGATGACCACCATGCGGCCCCCGGTGCACCTCAGCAACCGATGCAGGATCCTTGGCGGAAAACAGGCTACCAACAGGTTTGAACGTTTTGCCAAGCGCCGTAAAGTATGAGACAGCAAGATCGTAAAACTCGTCCAAGCGTGCGTCGGATGGCCGATTAAATTGCAACTTTTGATCGGCCCGCTTTTCGAAACGCTGTTTGATTTCGTACGTGAAGATGACCTTCAGCGTGTCGTACAAACTCGAGATAGTGGTGAAGCACGTCCGGTTGGCGACGGGAATATTCTGGCTGGCTATAACAGCGATCTTGGGGTCGCGAAACCATGCATTAGTTTCAACTAGCCGGCGCGCAATAATCGCCATCACGTCATCCTCGTCCAGGGCGATGATGTCTCGTTTGTGTACTGGCTTAGCAGTCTTGTTCAATGTGGTGAACAGGCGACGCGTCCGCTGAAGCCCTGCCGCATTCTTCTTGTGTCCCACCAGGAGCACTGGCAACTGCTCCCCGGACACATCAACGCCTTCGTTTATAACGCGCTTGATACCAGCAAGGCGATGCTGCCCATCCACAGCGAAAATCCTCTCCATACCAGTTAGACTCAGGAAGCCGAGCGAATCCGTCGCACTCTCCGGAAGAGACTCCACCAGAGCTTGGTTAGCGGTCGATTTGAAGTTCCCTATCTCAAGCCAATCCGGACTGCCGCCATAGGTTGCCAACACAAGGGAGCTGAAAAACCGCTCCTTGGTAGAGGTAAGATACTCGGCAATGTGGCGCGCCCGAGCCCCCTCTAGGCTCCGCTGAATCAGCTGGGACAGAGCCTTGTCAGGATGTATCGCTTCCGCGTAATCCACCCGCGTCCCGATCTCAACCATAGGCATCAGGCAGGCGTAATAGATCCAGTCGCCGATCGCGCCCCGCAAGGCGGGTATGATTAAAGGATCGTGTTTCATCAAAAGGCCGCCCTCCTCACCGCGGTAATTTCCGCGCTGAAATCTTTAATGTTGATAGGAGGTATCACAGCGTCCAGAAAGGCATCCTCCAGCTTACGGAGGTCGACCTTAGGATTTGGGAGTGGAACGAAATTGAAGAATAGGTCATCCGACCAATTTTCCAAGAACATGGACACACGCGGGCGCCCGACCTTGTTTTTCATCTGTCTCAGATATTGGGCATATCGCTTGTATAGATTTGCACTGGAGGTATCTCCGGTAATACCCATGTACAGGATATATCCGTGCATGGGCAACTTGGACGGCGCAAGTTCCACTGTAAAGGCATAGATGCCTCGTTCCTTCGGCACGGATGCATGACTCGCGTCACCGAAACGCAGTTTTTGCCATTTCAAGTTGTGCCTTGTTTTAAACTTCCGCCAGCGCTTCAGATCGAGAAAAAACTCGTACAAATCGCCTTTGTACTTCTTGGTGAAATTCACTAGGTCGTGATGTTTACCGGCCACTCGCCCCCTCCACTAGAACTGCGGCTATTGGCTTATGAGCAAAGCAGCATACCGCGATTATTTCAAGAAGTAAAATGAGTTACATTCAACTATCCTGTCCCGCAACTCGGGATGGCTAATTTCGTGGAGGCGGTGGTGGCCCTCGATTATCAAGCGCTTGAACGCAACGACGAGTACATAACGGACCTCGGCTTCGAGACATGGTTGATGGACAACCATAAGTGGGCGCTGTGGGTCTGGGAACGCCACGCCGAAGGGGCTGGCGTGAGGAAGTTCACTCTTGTCCACGCGGATTATCACTGGGATGGATGCTATGACTTCTTCGAAAGTCCCGCAGAGGAGGCAGCAATGCTGGCCGCCGACCTCAACGGACTGCATCTTTTGATCTCTGAAGACGACTGGATCCGATACGACTCGTTTATTGCACCGGCAGTTATGCGGGGCCGCTTCGATGTCGTCCATTTCTTTTGCAAACAGGATAATGAATGGGACATCGGGGTCGGAGACGAAGTTCTCGCTGCGTCTGGCACCACACAAATGCTGCACACCTCCGCCGAATCGTTAGCCAGCATAGACCCGGCATACCCACTGATATTTGACCTTTGCCTCGATCTCTTCAACAGAGAGTCTACGACGGAATATGGCAGCGATCTATGGCCGGATGAAGAAATCGTTAGATTCTTGAATACCGTGCAGCCTCTCATCGAATCGGCTTGCCTTGTTACTATATCGCTCTCATTTGGCTGCTCGGGAACTTCGGATGACACCAAGCGCCTTGCCGAGCTTGTCGTGCCTATAGTTCTGGCCTGGCGTGCGAAGCAGCACCAATAGCAGCTTGGCGCGCCGGGCCATCCTCGGTGTGAACGTTGCGCATAAACATTACCACGGTTTTCTTATCGAATCCTTAACCCAGTCAACGTTCCCGATATCCGTCAATTAGCCGAGCGACGTCACTCGCACGAAAATAAACTCTTCGACCAATCTTCTTCTTGATAGAGCACCACGTCCTAGCGAACTCCGAATTTCCTACCAATGCGATGCGTAACCCATCTTTGCTTCGCTTAAGTACATCTGCCAAATCACCCAGCGATAGCAAGATGCCGTAGCGCTCTACGAGTTGCTCTTCTGTCGCCGTTCTCTCAGTCACCATGGCTACCTCACCTTCGACGTATCGGCGTGGTTGCTCCCAGGACGAACAGCTCGATCCAGTCCCCTGCGATGTCGATATGGTCGATACTTCCCCAAACTGGTACGCAGCCAACTATTTTCAACCGGCCTGAGAGCAACCTGGAAATCAGCTCTCTCTTTTTGTCCTCCCACCAGATCCTTACGCAAGCTGGCGACACGCTCGGCAGCCTCCCGGACAGGACTATCTTCTGCATGTACATAGCGCATGAACATCGTTGCTGTTTTATGCGCCGTAAGTGCCATACCGATCTTGACCGACACCCCAGAATTGGCAATATCTGTAGCCGCTCGATGTCGAATACCGTGTGTGCCGACATGAGGGACCTCAGCACGCTTCAGAATACGCGTCCAGCCATTCTTATACGTGCCCTCAGACATCGGCTTATCTGCACGAAACACGCTAGGACACACATACGGTGATCCTTGTATACGAGGAGCCGTAGAGAGGAGCTGATAAGCATCTTCGCTCACCGGCTTGGAAATTTTTCCCGTCTTGCTGTCAGGCCACTCCACCCGACGCTTCTCAAGATCCACCCAAGCCCATTCGAGCATCCTAATTTCAGACATGCGTGCCGCAAAAGAAAACTGCAGACGTATACCAAGGGTCAATAGCGGATGCTCCAAGCCCTCTTCATCCGCTCGATCCAGATACTCGTATATCCGCACCAACTCCTCGTCGGTGATGAAGCGAGTCTTTCCTTTCTCTGGATACATCGGCACATGACGACAAGGATTCGAGCCGTCTGGACGATAGCCCCACACCTCAGCCATATTCAGCATCTTACGCAGGCACGCAAAAGCCCGGTTGATGGTCGAAGGTATTCGTGAATAAGCACGCATCATTTCACTCACATCAGCGCGTGTTAGGTCTGGCACTTTGATGCGGCCTAAGGTCGGGATGATGTAGCGATCGATGTGCTCTTGATAAGTCTCAACCGTAGTGGGCTTGTTCCGCGGCGTCGAGTACTCCTCAATGAATTTTTTGCACAGATCTTTGACAGTCAAAGCTCGACGGGCTGCAGCCTTCTCCGCGCTAGGGTCGTGCCCCTTCCGAATATCGGCAAGCCAGTCTCGTGCAATCTCTCGCGCCTGTTCAACGGTCAACTCTCCAAAGCGACCGATGGTCGGCTTACGGCGCTCCCCCGCATTTGTGCGATACTGAAGCGCAAATATCCTTTTTCCCTTGGTGGTGACTTTGCAAACGAAGCCTGGAACGAGTGTGTCACGAAGCTCGTAGTCCTTGGCCGCAGCGACGGCGGTTTCCACAACGGTTTTGGTCAACTTCAAAATAGCCATAACGCCTCCTGTTAAATGACGATTTCCAGGAACCAAATAGGAGCCACGGGAGAGCGAAGCTGCCCAAAATCGTCCAATTCCAGCGTAATGCTAAATTGAGCCGACCCTCCGGAAAACCAAGCCTGGCGCGGCTTAGCGGGTTCCAGCGGGTTTTATCATCTCAAATTCCGTCATTCTCAAAATCCCCCGCCGCAAGGCGTGCCGGTTCGATTCCGGCCCCGGGCACCAGAATTTAAAAGCCGCCATGGCTCAGCTCTTTTCCTCATCAACGAGGGATGGGCATTCATCAGACCCGGTCAATCCCCCCATTTCCACCGCACTCAGCGACGACGCCTGATTAGCTTGGCAGCATTGACTGAACCCGCCAGCCAGACTAGCGCCATCAAGAACGGCCACGCCCGACGTTTCCTCAGCCCGGTCGTCCACCACGCGTCGCTTCAGGGCTGATATCGGTGCTTTGGCACCTGATTGATCGCCCCATCGAGGGCCTTGCCGGCATGGGCCTGGGCGTCGGTAGCTGCCGTACCGGCCAACAAATGTGGTACCTCCATGAGAAAGCATAAACAAAGGCCGCCTGGAACGTTTATGCTAACCATCGCTCAGTAACATTCACTGCATACGATGTATATCGACAAGCCGATGAAGGGCCATAACCTGATGCAGGCCATCGCCCATGTGAACCGCGTATTCCGCGACACACAAGGCGGCTTGGTCGTGAACTACATCGGTATCGGCAACGAACTCAAAGCCGCGATGAAGGAATACACCGCCAGCAAGGGTCGTGGCAGGCCGACCGTCGACGCCCCCGAGGCCTTGGCGGTGATGCTGAAAAAGCTCGATGTGCTGCGCGCCATGTTGGACGGATACGACTACTCTGGATTCAAGACCGGTGGTCACAAGACGCTGGCGGGAGCGGCGGACCACATCCTTTCGATACGTCCGCCGCCGGGCCCAAAAAACGCCAAACTCGACGGCAAAAGCAGCACGGGATCGGCACGCATATGCGCCATATCGCGGATGGCCTTTTCCAATTTCTTGTCGTGTGACGTCAAAATCTTGAATGGGTACCGAAGAGGTTACGGGAAATATGAAAACCATGTGGATGATTCGAGGAGACGCCGGGCGCCTCTATGACGAGTTTCGCGATAAGAACGTCGCTGCTATCGGGTGGCGTCAAATTGCCGCGCAAGCGAAGCCTGGCGTTTCCCGACAAGCATTAACCCAGAAATACCTGGCGGTAGAACCCGGAATCAAAGAAGGCACCGCTATTTCAGGTGCATCGCAGGTCTACCGCTTTGTGAATGAAGTGAAAGAAGGAGATGCGGTCGTCACCTATTCACCGGCGACCCGCACGTATTTAATCGGAAAGTTCACTAGCAGCGCTCGATACGACCCCGAGATCGTTGAGGACGGAATGGCGCTCATCCGCACCGTCGAATGGAGCACGACCGAGGTTGATCGAGACTTGCTCAGCACGGCCAGCAAGAACAGCCTCGGTTCAACCCTCACTGTGTTCAAAGTTCCCGACTTTGCACGAGACGAACTTCTGGCATTAGCGTCGGGCAAGCCTAGCAACGTAATACCCACGCTCGAAAAACTCGATGACGAACAGCTGGACGACCCCCTCAAAGGTCTGAGCGAAATCGCATTCGAGCGTATCAAGGATCAGATCAACCGCTTGGATTGGGATGAGATGCAAGAGCTCGTCGCCGGTTTATTGCGGGCGATGGGCTACAAGACAAACGTGTCCCCGGCTGGTTCAGACCGAGGAAAAGACATTCTTGCGTCTCCCGATGGATTCGGGTTTCAACAACCACGCATCGTCGTCGAAGTAAAGCACCGCGATGGCCGTATTTCCAGTCACCAGATACGGAGCTTCTTGGGTGGTCGCCACAAAGATGACCGAGGCCTTTATGTCAGTACCGGAGGTTTCACCAAAGACGCGCTGTACGAAGCCGACCGCGCCAACGTACCGCTCACGCTTTGGACGCTAGACGAACTCGCTAGAACACTCATGGCGAATTATCAGGAAACGGATACGGTCACTAAGCAATTAGTGCCACTGAGGTATTTTTATGTGCCGGCATAGGGGAGCTGGTCCTTAGGCTGATTAGGGGCGACTTCGTGCGGAGATGACGGCTTTCGGCCAACTCCGGCCGCTCGGCCGTGCTGCGACGATCGTCGACAATGGGGTTTCAATCGAAAATTAACTCGAGAAGCTATGCCAGTTTATGAAATGCGCAGTGACACGATTCGGCCTTTACAGGAAGTCACGTTTTCTAGCCTCGGTTTGCATGAGCGGGCCGACATTCAGCGCCTTTTACGGGAATGCATCGACGTCATCTCACCGGACACGTTGGTTATTTCTGAAGAATTCAATAGTTGGTCTGAAGGCAACCGGCGAATCGATCTGCTCGGGGTCCACAAGACGGGCGATCTAGTGGTTATTGAGCTAAAGCGAGACGATGCAGGCCACATGGAACTACAAGCGCTCCGCTACGCTGCGATGGTGTCAACAATGACACTTGCGCAGGCTATTGACACGTACCAGACCTATCTGAGCTCCCGTGGGATTCCTGGCGACGAAGCCGAACGGAAGATTGCCGACTTTCTTGAAATCGACGCGAAATTCGGCGAATCCGTGCGCATAGTTTTGGCTGCGTCGACGTTCCACAAGGAGATCACATCGACCGTCCTTTGGCTCAACGATAGGGGCCTCAACATTTCATGCGCCCGACTGACGCCATACAGCAATGACGGCAAGGTCTTCCTCGACGTCGATCGTTTTATACCGCTACCTGGAGCGGAGGAGTATCAAATCGCGGTCAGAAACAAGGTGGCTGTTGAAAGAATAGCTGAAAGCGAGCGGATTGCACGCAGTCTCGCAAAGTACTCTCTTCACACACCGTTCAAAGACTTCAATTCCTTGAGTAAACGAGATTTAATCTTTAACGTTGTGAAGGTCGCGCTCGAATTGAACGTTGGGGTTCAGCAGATTCAAGAAGCAATACCCTGGAAGCGGGACCTCTTCGTGTCTGCGAAAGGCTCGCTTCCGATAGATGAATTCCTCCGACAGGAAGGGCCAAGGGCTACAGCTGCCGGGTTAAATCTCGAACGTCACTATTTCAAAGATCAAAAACGATTACTAGAGCACGCCGGCATGACTCACCTCATGCGCCGGGATTGGGGCCCCAAGACCGAGCAAGCCGTACAAAACGTTATCAGGCTTCTACCTGTAGGGCACGGTGTTACTTACAGCCTTCAGGAAGGAGACGAATCCGTTTAAGGCCGCGGTGCATTGAACGGCCGCTCCCGGCAAGATCGAACGTCCCTTCCAGGTCGAACGCGGACAGACACTCTCCTACCGCGCAAGTTGCGATGCGCAGTGAACAGCGATATGAAAACGGTACAAACCGGATTGTGCGTCCGCGCCGATATACGCCCTCCCCGCCCACTAGCCATAAAACCCAATGTGGGTCGCTTCGATTCCGGCTTACAACGCTGCGCCCCCGTTTGCCTCGCTGCGCTCCGCTGATATGTCTATCGCTCAAGCAACCGATATTTGCTCTTTTCGGTTATGACCCTCACCAACCACCCACCCACCCCACCACCCCATAATCAAACCGATAACCCCCCACCAAAATCCACCGCTTCTACGCAGTCAGGCAGCAAGCAAAACCCCTCGGCGAATATGTCATTCCCCGACGCCTGCCAGATCAAATCCCCATTTAGTGATAAGCGCGCAATACCGAGTTCCCCCTGGGAAATCAGAGCGGCCCGCTCTGGCGCCCAATAGACATCAGAACACGTCGCTGTATCCACTTGCGTTGACCAGGCAAGCTCAAAGGGCGACGCCATCGACAAGCACGCCACCTGGTTACCAACGGCCGAGTAAAGCTTATCGTCAATCGCCACTGCCGAATGAGCATGCACCCTGGAACGTCCTCCCGTGGGGCCAATGACCAAAATGCGGTGGCCGTCTAGCGCCAGGCCGTGGATGGACGTGAGCGAGTCGCTTGAAAGACGCATTTCGTGTGTCTACAAACGGACATTGCCTTGCGACATGAACGAGTAGGTCGGCTCATCAACTATGGCGACCTAGCCATATCGCTTATCCATTTCCAATCACACTTTCGATTCTCACGTCTTTTCGGACGCCGGTCGATCTGGGACGAGCCCATCTGCATCCGAAGTTCATTACCCCATCTCCCCGCTACCAGCTTTCGCCGCTCTGCGCGCACCGGCGACCCGCCGCGATTGGTGCCCAATTATCAACAGTATGCTTCCCGGCATGTGTCTACCGCGCATTCTCGCGCGCTCCTAGGATACAGCCATCCTTTTCGTTTATACGGCGCGCATCTGCAAACCGGTACCCCCGGGCATTCAGGGCAAGCCGTTGCCGGCATACCAAGCTGGTTTGAAAGGGATGGGCTTCACGCCGGACGACGCCGCATGTTCCTGCTCCGTCCGCGACCTAACCTGGAGAAACGACCATGCTTGCTGTTGAAACACCTTTGTCTTCCACCGTCCAGCCACCCAAGGACCTGGTTCCGTCCCGCTACGCGATTCAGATCGGCAAGATCGAAGCGCTGGTGATCAGCGACGGTGTACTGCCCTTGCCTACCGCCACGATGGCTACCAATGCAGACCCGGCAGACCTTGCGAACTGGCTGGATTACATGTGCATGCCGCCCGATGCCTTCGACTGGCCGTTGAACGTGATGGTGGCTCGCAGTGGCGACCAGACGATTCTTATCGATGCGGGCTTGGGAGGCCAGTTCTCCGGCTTTCCTCGTGCGGGGCAGCTGCCGCAACGACTGCAGGCCGCGGGCATCGCGCTGGAGTCGATCACGGACGTGATCATTACGCATATGCACATGGACCATGTCGGCGGCCTGCTGGTGGATGATATGAAAGAGCGCCTTGGCTCGCATGTACGCATCCATGTCTGCGCTACAGAGGTGGACTTCTGGGTGTCGCCCGATTTCTCGCAGACATTGATGCCGAAGCCGGTTCCCAATGTTCTGCGCACGACGGCCACCAGCTTCTACAACGAGTATCGCGACCGGATACATGTCTTTCATGACAAGTGCGAAGTCGGGCCGGGCGTGTTTGTGCGAATGACGGGCGGGCACACCCCGGGCCATAGCGTAGTGGACCTGGTATCCGGCGACGCAAGACTCACCTTTGCCGGCGACGCCATGTTTCCGGTTGGTTTCGACCATCCCGAGTGGCACAACGGCTTTGAACACGACCCCGAAGAATCGGCGCGTGTGCGGATCGGGCTGTTTCGTGAACTCGCGGAAAACCGCGGCTTGCTTGCCGCCGCGCACCTTCCGTTTCCCTCGATCGGTCGCGTCATGATCGACGGCGACGCCTTTCGTTGGGTGCCCGTTCTCTGGGATTACTGACCGCCTTCCCTGGGCATCAATAGGGGTGCCCCTGCGCCCCGCTGCCCGCACTGAAATATCAACTACCAAGGAACCATCATGGCCCAACGACTGAATGCCTACTCGCAATCTCCCGAACTGTTCAAGAAGTTCGTGGAATTTGGAATGCTGCTGAAATCGGGCGCAATTGAACAATCGATCCTGGATCTGATCGAGGTTCGTGCTTCACAGATCAATGGCTGCGGCTTCTGCCTGGATATGCACGTCAAGCAGGCCAAGATTCACGGCGAGCGTGAACTACGCCTGCACCATGTCGCGATCTGGCGGGAATCCACTGAGTTTTCGCCACGCGAACGCGCGTGCCTGGCCTGGACGGAAGCGCTGACGACGCTGGGCCAGCATGGCGTGTCCGACGAAATATACGAACGCGTGCGCACACAGCTGTCGGAAAAGGAAATCTCTGACCTTAGCTTTGCCGTCATGGCGATCAATGGATGGAACCGCCTGAATGTGGGCTTCCGCACTGTGCCTGGCTCGGCTGATAAAGCGTATGGCCTGGACAAAGCCAAGTTCAATTAAGGAGCAGAACATGAAAATCCTTGTTATTGGCGGCACGGGCCTCATCGGCTCAAAGCTGGTAAGCCTGCTCGAAGAACGCGGCCATGAAGCCATAGCCGCCTCGCCCGCTACCGGTGTCAACACGATTACCGGCGAAGGCCTGGACGCAGCGTTGGCGGGGGTGCAGACCGTTGTGGACGTGGCCAACTCACCGTCTTTTGAAGACAAGGCGGTGCTTGATTTCTTCCAGACATCGGGGCGCAACCTGCTGGCAGCCGAAGCGCGCGCCGGAGTTCGGCACCATGTGGCGTTGTCGGTGGTGGGCACGCATCGTCTGGCCGAAAGCGGGTACTTTCGGGGCAAGATTGCCCAGGAAACATTGATTCAGGCAGGCGGCATACCTTTTTCCATTGTGCAAAGCACGCAGTTCTTCGAGTTCCTGGGTGGCATTGTGCAATCTGCCACGGTGGATGACGAGGTGGTGCTTTCACCCGCCTTTGTGCAGCCTATTGCGTCAGACGACGTGGCGCTGGCCATGGCCAACGCCACGCTGGCCCCGCCTGTCAACGCATCGGTGGAAATCGCCGGCCCGCATCGGGTACGCCTGGCGGAGCTGGTGCAGCGCTACATGGATAAAATTGGCGATGCGCGCAAGGTGCGGGCGGATCCGGCAGCGCGCTATTTCGGCGCACAACTCGATGACGCCACTTTGGTGCCCGGGCCTGCTCCCTGGCTGGGCGCGACAACCTTCGAAGCGTGGTTCGACCGGTCACGGACGCAGTAGCAACGGGAAATTCGAGGATATACATGAGCAATTTGCAGCCCCCTCCGCAGTCCATCCTCGAAAAGTACCGGGGTGGCGACTTCCACCCTCTTTACACGACCAGCGTCACGGTGCGCGGCGGCGAAGCCGCGCACGGACGCGCTTCGGGCATCGCGATCTCGGACGACGGCGAATTGGCGGTCGAGCTGCGGCTGCCCGTCGAACTGGGCGGCCACGGGGGTGGGACCAACCCGGAGCAACTGTTCGCCGCAGGCTATGCCGCCTGTTTTCATGGTGCGCTGGCCATGCTGGCCGAGCGCGCCGGCGTCGTCCTGACGGACGCGGCAGTGACGGCCACTGTTGCGTTCGGGCGCGACCCGGTCGATGGCCTGTTTGCGCTGACAGCTGATATCAATATTCATCTGCCCGGGCTCGACAAGGCAGTGGCCGAGGAACTGGTGCGTAATACCGAACGCTTGTGCCCCTATTCCAAAATGGCCCAGGGCGGCATTCACAGCGTGGTCGCGCTGACCCAGTGAAAATCAAGTCGCCGGGGTCAGCACGCTGTCCAGGGTCTGCAGATCCAGGGCACGGATGTGCTCGGTCATGTAGTCGATGAATACGCGCATGCGAACGGGCAAATGCTGGCGGCTGAGAAAGCACAGGTAATGGCCTCGGTCCTCTGGGGCATATTGCGGAAGGCAGGCCACCAACGTGCCGTCACGCAAATGCTCGCATACTTGATAACCCGCCATCTGCGCGATGCCCTGCCCTTCGAGCACGGTTTGCAGCACCAGGTCGGCGTCATTGAACGTAAGCCTGGCGGGCGGCGACACTTTGTGCAGCCGGCCGCCTATCTTGAATTCCCACTCGAACGCCCGGCCTGATGCCAGCCTGAAATTGACACACTTGTGCTTGGCCAAGTCTTCCACACTGGCCGGCAGCCCATAGGTGGCCGCATAGGCTGGCGATGCGCACAGCAGCATCTGCATGGGTATGATCTTTTTCGCGATGATCTGGCTGTCTTCCATGCGCCCATTGCGAAAAGACACATCGATGCGATCGGCACTGAAATCGGTGGGGCCATCATCGAGCACCAGCTCTACCGATACATCGGGGTAGGTGTCGCAGAATCCCCGCAACAGCGGCGCCACCACTTTGCGCCCGAACCCCACCGTTGAACAAACATGCAGCTCTCCGGCCGGAGGGCCTTCACGAAGTTCGCGCATACTGTCCAGCGCCTGCACAATGCGCTCGACGCCCGGTCGACATTGCTCGTAAAAGCGCTGCCCTTCCGCAGTCAGTGACGTATTGCGCGTGGTGCGCACGAATAATCGCGTGCCCAGCTGGTCTTCGAGCTTTTGTACGCTGCGACTGACCGCCGAGCGGCCAATGCCCAGCCGGTCGCCGGCTTTGGCGAAGTTGCCTTCGGCGGCCACGGCGATGAACGCTGTCACGCCTGCGTAGCTGATCGCAAAACTTTCGGCCAGCGAGTTGCGCCCCTGGGTCGGCTGTGCGACTGAAAACGCAGTGGAAGGTGTCGTCATGATGGTGCCGCCGTGAGTAGTTTGATTCTAATCACTAAGACGTACCAGCCGGTCAGTTTGTGACGCGCCAAGCAAAAAAAATGGCCTTATTCAACAAAGGCCTTTTTAATCAAGCAGTTAAGCAGATCTTTTACTGCATTACTGAAATTTCTTGGTTTATTTCAGGGGGATCAGCGCTGGCGCCCCCTGTTTCTTGATCAGAACCGCCAGGAATTTGGCCGGCTCGGTCTGGCTCGCGTTGCGCCCCACAAGATGAATATCGTTCGGGCCTTCGTAATAGGTCTGGCCCGGCCGCAGGGTGACTTCCTTACCGCCTTCTACCTGCATGACGATGCTGCCTTCAAGCACATAGACGAAGGCGGACGCATCGTGGCGGTGTACGGGGTCGGCGCCGCCGGGCGGGTAGTCAACGATGATCATCATGCCTTCGTTGCCGGGGAAGTTCGGCAACGACTGCGTCATCAAGGCGGTAACGGTAGGGTCGGCGGCGCTGCCTGCCGGGGCGCTGTGGTGTGCCGGGCCGGCGTGCGCAACCAAGCTGGCAAACAGCAGCGCGCCAACGGCCGCGCAGCGCAAGCCATGTGTGCGGATATGGAACATGGGATCTCCTTTGATGATGATTGGCCATCCCATCGTAGGATCTCTGAAGATATTCCGGTACCGCCACACTAGGGATCACCGTGTTGAGCGCCACGCACCAAAGGTAGGCAAGAATGCCTGTTCAACCGCGTCCCAGCGACTTCGCGATGCGCTTGAGTTTGTCGGGATTGCGCTGCACCAGCACACGAGTCAGGCGTTCGCCGTCGGTTTCGTATGACTGTACGGACTCGAGTTCGCCGTCGATAAAGCGCAGCAGGGCCCATTGCCCGTTGATTTCATGTATTTCGGTGTGCAGCGCCTCGCGGAACCGTCGCTTACCGGCATAAAACAATTGGGCCAGGCGTTTGCCGCCAACCAGGCTGGCAAAACTGGTAGCTTTGCCGCCACCGTCGCCAATAAGTTGCGCGTCGTCGCTCAACAAAGCATGCAAGCCGTGGAAGTCGCTCGACTGCATCGCGTCAGAAAATGCTGTCAACAAGCGCCGCAACGTGGCGCGAGGCACGGACTGCCGCGGCTCGCCGCCGCGCAGTTGCTGCCTGGCACGGCTTACCAGTTGGCGCACCGCCGCCTCGGTTCTGCCGAGCGTCTGGGCGATGTCATCATAGTTCGCGCCAAACACGTCGCGCATCAGGAATGCCGCACGCGCGCCAGGGGACAAGCGTTCGAGCATGAACAGGAAAGCCACCGACACATCGTCTGCCTGCTCCTGGAATTGTTCAGGAGTGACTGGCACAGGCATCAACATGGGTTCGGGAAGCCAGACTCCCACGTAATTGGCGCGCTCGGCCTTGGCTGCCCGCAAGCGGTCGAGCGCCAGCCGCGTGGTGACCCGAACCAGCCAGGCCTCGGGATTTTCTAGCGTCGCGCGCTCGGCGCCATGCCAGCGCAGCCAGGCGTCTTGCACCACGTCTTCGGCGTCGGCGACCGCGCCCAGCATGCGGTAGGCGATGCCGTACAGGCGCTGCCGGTACCGTTCGAACACTTGCACAGAGTCGGTCATGAGTGGGTCACGCCAGAAACTCTAAGGGCGGACGACAGCCGTACCGCCGCCGGGCCGCCGCCACGGGGCGACGTCATGGCCTGATCAATTCAGGCCCGGCCTGTAGCGGTGCGCAGATTTTACTGCGTAAGACGGGCCCGGGCCCGTCTCGTACTGCGGGGGCGATACACGACAGCGACGCCTTCGGCGCCTGGGCAATGGTGCCTATGACGCAACAGCGTGCTTCCCGCCGCATGTCTACCGCGCCGTGCGAGACATCCCTACGATGGCATCACCACCCAACACCCAACCACGCCCCGCCAAGCCAGGAGTTACCCACCATGAAGCGCAACACCATTACCACCGCCGACGGCACGCAAATCTATTTCAAAGACTGGGGTGACGGCCCCGTGGTCACCTTTTCGCACGGCTGGCCATTGAATTCCGATGCGTGGGACGGCCAGATGCAGTTTCTCGCCAGCAAGGGCTTTCGTGTCATCGCCCATGATCGCCGCGGGCATGGCCGTTCGTCGCAGCCTTCTACGGGCAACGACATGGACGGCTATGCCGATGATCTGGCTCAGCTGATCGAGACCTTGGATTTGCGCCAGATTACGATGGTGGGCCATTCCACCGGCGGCGGCGAGGTAGTCCGCTACATTGCTCGTCATGGCAACGCGCGCGTGGCACGCGCCGTCTTGATCGGTGCGGTGCCGCCGGTGATGGTTAAGTCGGCGGCGAACCCCGACGGACTGCCTTTGTCGGTCTTCGACGGAATTCGTGCTGGCGTCGCCAGCGACCGGTCTCAATTCTATAAAGACCTTGCCGCACCCTTCTATGGCGCCAACCGCCCCGGCTCAAAGGTATCGCAAGGCTTGCTGGACCAATTCTGGCTTTGGAGCATGCAAAGTGGCCAGTTGAACGCCTATGAGTGCATCAAGGCATTTTCCGAAACCGACTTCACGGAAGATCTCGGAAAGATCACGGTACCGACGCTATTCATGCACGGCGACGATGACCAGATCGTGCCGGTAGACGGCGCCGCCAAAAAAGCCGCTCGGCTCGTGAGCAAATCGCGCGAGATCTATTACCCCGGCGCGCCCCATGGCCTGACCGCCACACATCAGGACCAGATCAACGCAGATCTGCTCGCGTTCATCGTAGAAACCGCCACACCCGCGCGCGCCGCCTGAAGCGGCGAGGCAAGACCTGGCCCTTGGCTTCGTATGCAGGCGGCTTGGCTCACAAAGGAACACCAATGAACTCATTATCTGGAAAAACGGCCGTTATTACGGGTGGAAATAGCGGCATCGGCTACGCCATCGCGCAAGCCTTCATCGCTGAAGGGGCGTGCGTCGCCATTCTGGGAAGACGCCGGCAAGCGGTGGACCACGCCGTCACTGAACTGGGCAGCGCCGCCTTTGGCATCGTCGGCGATGTGGCCGACCTGGAAACACATGACAGATTGGCCGCCGAGGTCGGAAAACGCTTTGGTGCGGTGGACATGTATGTGGCAAATGCCGGCATGAACCGTATCGAACACACCGAGGCCGTCAGCGAACAAAGCTTCGATGAACAATTCGCAACCAACACCCGGGCCGTGTTCTTCGGCGTCAAAAAGATACTGCCTCTGATGCGCGATGGCGGCTCGATTATCTTGACCGGCTCAATCGCCAGCACCAAGGTGCTGGACAACCACGCTGTTTATGCCGGCTCCAAGGCGGCGATCTGCGCCTTTGCGCGAGCTTGGGCATTAGAACTGAAAACGCGCCGAATTCGGGTGAACGTGCTGAGCCCGGGCCCCACCGATACTCCGATACTCGCCAAGCTGGGCGTTTCGGAACAGCGCCGGCCGGCGTTCGAACAACACATGGCCCACGCCATTCCGCTCGGACGCCTGGCAAGCGCCCACGAACTCGCTCGCGCCGCAGTATTCCTGAGCTCGGACGACAGCACCTTTATTACGGGTACCGAACTACGAGTCGACGGCGGCCTTGCGCTGACTTGACGACAGCCGCCCACTATCTATCCCACGCATCCTAAGGAAAGCCACCATGAAAACCCATTTCGCTATCACTGCCCTGACCCTTTCTGTATTAGGTCTGAGTTCTTACGGGTACGCCGCCGAGGAAACTGATGTTCCCGCCAGCCAATCTACCGAAACTCGCGCCGCCGTAGCGGCTGAGCTGGCGTCCGCCAGGTCGAACGGCCAACTGCATGACGAAGAGCAGACCTACGTGCCGGCAAGCCACTCCACGCTCAGCCGCGATCAGGTTGCCGCTGACCTTGCGGCTTGGAACCGCGCTGGCCTGGCACAGGAATGGCAAAGCAATCTCACGCCGGATACCGCCAGCGCCGCTTATCAAAACAAGCAACTGCAGTATTTGCGGTACACCGGTACGCAGCAGATCGTTCATTTGAACTGATGCAGCACTGCCCTGACCTTCGAGACGACTCGTTGCGATATGCAGCCGGGCATGATGGTTACTGCTGGGCGAGCCAACAGCATGATTGCGGGCAACAATCATGTGGGATCCAACCTATCGGCAACACGTCTTGCAGAACATGGGCAAGAACGGGGACCGGCAACGGGCGGCTCCGTCAACGGTAAGTGATGTGTATGTTGCGTCCGCATCGGCCTCGCCATCAGCGAGGCCTTTTTATTCATGGGCGCACATATCTCGGCGCCACGCTTGGGCAACCCCTTCGGTTGCATCCCGTGTCCGTTCTTGCCGAACGGGCTGCGGGGGCGGGCCCAGCGGCTTCGCCTAGTTTCTCCCCCCGGCCGACAGGCTGCATGGCTTCCAGAGGCATCAAGGGTGAAGGCTTCGCCCGGGATCCTCGCCCGTTCCCTGCGCTGCGCTTCGGGCTGCGGCTTCCGGTCCCGCCCTTGACCCCTCTTCCGGCCAAACGGTGTCAGTAGCAGACACGGCCCCTTGACGCGGCAGGAGCGCCCCACGCTATGCCCGAGGGAAGGAATTCCGGGCCAGAGCCCGCAACCCCTGCTCCCGAGGCTCCCGCCGGCGAGGGTGGAGAGCCCAGAGAGGCAAAGCTTCTTTGGAAACTACGGCTAGTACGCAGCCGATATTGGCGTCCATAGCAGGTAAAACAAGACACTCAGCACACCACCTCTGTGGCTGCGCGTACCTAAACCAAATTTCCCATACTTCTTGTAAGATCGAGTTACCCACAGCAAGGAGACACCATGGCTGGCACGGGTAAATGCAGGCAACAGCCCCGCAAACCATATCGGATGCCGAACGCAGCCGCTGGCGATCGGCAGTTAACTATGCGCGCGCTGACGCATTAGCGCCCCCCCAAGTCTTCGTCATGACGAAGGAATTTAGGGTTTGGGGACTAGTTCAGGATAGGCTGTCGCCGGTTATTGTGTTGCAAGCGCGGAGACAAACCAGTGCACGACCAATCTTTTAACCAGAAAACACTGGCGCAAGCCTTCAATAAGCCCGATTTCGTCGGAATAACTGCGCCTGCGCATCTGGACGCATTCCGCGAAAACATGCTTAGTAAAGCAATAACTTGCTCCACTAACGGATTTGTAGTTTCAGCGAATCCACTTACGACCTTCCCTTTGAACGGGCGAAGAGTTTTTGTTTTTAAAAACCTCTGGGAAGAGCTAGTCGCACGAAAGCTCTGCATAAACATTAAGGAGGTGACGAGAACAGTGCCGCGAGGGCGCACACAGATTGTGTCGAACTTACGCTTGCTACTAGAGGAAGGCGTTCCTTTTCGAATTTATCGCCTCGATATAAAAAGCTTCTACGAGTCTTTCAAAGCATCTTATGTGATGTCGAAAGTTAACGAAATCGCTGAACTTAGTCCGTTGAGCAAGCGATTATTGCACGATTTGCTGTCTTGTCATGCCGCTCTTGGCGGCACCGGAATACCCCGTGGTCTCGCACTTAGCGCAGCGTTGGTCGAGCACTTAATGAAAGAATTCGACTATAAAGTAGCTAGCCATCAAGAGGTGTTCTTCTTCTCCAGATACGTCGATGACATTATAATAGTTACATCGGCGAGAGAAAACGAAGCCGACTTTGTCCGTCAAGTTAAGAATTTCTTGCCTTCAGGTTTGAATTTCAACCCTTCAAAGCGTCAAATAATTGGAGCAGAAAACCGGGTTAGCCCAACAAAGCCATCCGCCATAGCGACAACTCTGTTTCGCTTTGATTATTTGGGCTACTCTTTCAAAGTCAGCGAACCCGAAAGAAATAGCGACCAGCTCCCCTGCGCACACCATCGCATAGTTGTCGTGGATATAGCTGACAAGAAAATATCTCGATTTAAAAAGAGAATATCCAGATCCTTTCTTGATTTTTTGAGAACGGGGGATTTTTCGCTGCTACAGGACAGAATTAGATTTCTGACAAAAAATTTTAGCGTCTATAACGCAAAGGCCGGTGGAAAAAAAATCGCGGGAATTTTTCATAGTTATCCGCTAGCAGCAACTGACGCCGGAGGAATGGCGGCACTGGACCGATTCTTAAAAAATGCAATTCTGTCTAGAACAGGGCGCATATCTTCTCGGACCTTCCCCCTCCTAACAGGAGCGCAAAAAAGACGGCTATTGTCTCATAGCTTCACTGACGGGCATAAAAAGGCAACTTTCGTACACTTTTCCGGGACGAGACTCAAGGAAATCCAAATGTGCTGGGAATATTGAGGCGGCATGAAGAAGAGAAACCGAATTAAGCGCTCTGATTACAATCGCGTTCTAATTACCGAAACGTTGCCTTTTGAGACGCCAATAATTTTCTCAAACGATGGACTATACAATCAAATATCATTGCTTGAGTCGGCTGGGGCAATACAGAAGACAATTACAGACACTCTCATTCTTGGAAAAGAACTCCCTAAAAGGATAAGCTCAACAAGCCCTTATCTATATAAGATTCGAAAAAACTCAAAAGAATTTCGACGCTTAGCGCTTCTGCATCCCTTATCTCAGTGGAAAATGAAGTGCTTCTATCAGAAATATGAGCAGTTAATACTGCACTATTGTTCGCACAGTCCTGCATCGATCCGCGCACCTCACAAAATTGCGGGAAGTTTTTATAGCAAGACCTCATGGGAGAATTTAAATCAGTACAAGAAAGGCGCTGTGGCGCTAACAAGCCTCGATCGCTATGTCAAGCACACACCTTCTTTTTTTTCCTACTTGGGTTACGATCGTCTGTATAAATTTTTTAATTCAAGAGACTACTTTTCCCTGGAAAAACAATTTTCTATACTGAGCACTCTCGACGTCTCGAAATGCTTCGACAGCATTTATACCCACTGCCTATCATGGGCTGTTAAATCCAAGGAATTTACGAAAAACCATGTTCAAGTCTCATCTACTTTTGCACAGGATTTTGACGAAGCTATTAGGCATGGAAATCATAACGAGACGAACGGAATCCCAATCGGTCCAGAAGCTAGCCGCGTTTTTGCTGAAATTATTTTTCAAGAGGTTGATCGCAGGGTAATTGCCAAGCTACATGGTCGCAAGTTTGGTGCAGACTATGCGTTCCGTCGATACGTGGACGATGTTTTTATCTTCACCCCTAATGAAGAAACCGCGCAGCACATCTACGAAGTTTATTCGGATGTCCTATTATCTTTTAACCTACACGCTAACCAAGCCAAGTCCACGACTCTTCGCCGCCCTTTTTTAACGGCTAAATCTCGCCTTATCCATGAAGCAGGAAGAAACACAAATGACTTTCTTTCCAAATTTTTAGATGAGCCCACTACCGGTTCCCTATATCCGAAGCGAATATTCTCGAAATGGAAACTGACTAAGAGTTACGTTGATTCAATAAAATCACTTTGCTCAGCCAACTCTTCCAGTTACGATGACGTCGCCTCTTTCCTGATTTCCGTCATCACTGAACGGGTAAAAAAATTAGTAAACGAGGAATTAGATAATTGCGATGCCGATTTACAGAACGACTACTTTACCGCCATCGAAGTTCTAGTTGATATATTGTTTTTCTTATATAGCGTAGCCCCTTCAGTTGGAGCATCTTACAAGCTAAGCACCTCCCTAATATTAGTTTGCAGATTTTCAAAGAAGTATTTACCTATCCACTCCAGCACCATCTTTCACTACATATACACTTTAGCAGCGCGTCTCCTACTGGAACAATGTGGCAAGCCACATGCGGAAAGCGTTGATGGCTTTGTAAATCTAGAATATTTAAATGTTGCACTTGCGATTCGCGAGTTAGGAGACCATCATCTTCTCCCTCCGCGGGTCTTGGATGAACTTTTCATTAAAGACAGAAAGCTTTCATATTTCACAATAATCTCGTGTCTTTTTTACATAAGAAACAATGAACAGTACAAGTCGATAAAAAAGAAGATTATTAGATCTGCGAGGTCAAAGCTAAAAAATATGTCTGATATTCTGGTTAATAGTGAAAAAGCATATTTATTTCTTGACCTACTTAGCTGCCCTTTTATTCCAGAGCAGAATAAATCACAATGGCTGACGACGTTTTATTCTACTTTTGGGAAGACTTTTCCTAACGCCGCCGAGGTCAGAGAATTTTTAGGAGTTTCTGGCGGCCGTTCCTGGCATACAGATTGGCAAGATATTGATCTTCTTAATTCCCTAGAGAAAAAAGAGCTTAAACGGGCGTATTAATGCTACACTTCCCGCTGAAGGGTGAGTTGACTTCTCCTCGATCGCTGGGTAACCGGCGATCGCAATGGGCTGCCCTAAAAAGCAGCTTTTCAACGTTTTATCGAATTTGCCAGCCAGCAATGGGGGCAACGGCGCTGGAACGTTTGAGCGGTGACTCTGTCATCCACACACTCAGCTAGTCGCTCATCCTTCACCATCAGTGTCCCGCGCGGTTCCACAGCCCCTCTAAGGTTGTTGGTAACCATGCATATTGCGTCGTGATCCCATCGTCATAGTTGTCGCGGCGCTGCGTAAGTTGCCGGCGCCAACAGCAAGCATTCCCGCCAATGCAAGGCTGGCCATTCTGCCTTGTAGAATCTTTCTGTTATGCCGTTGTACCGAAATATCGGTACAGGGCAGCCGCGGCAGTCAGCTCGCCTAATTCAGTAAAAAATGCGCTACTGACTTGATCCTGGTTTTTCCTATTCCAACCTACGCTAAAATTCGCCGAGTTTCCCTGTAGAAACACTATAAATCACCCACTCAAAATCCCCCGCCACGAGTGCCAGCTCATTTCTGCCCTTGGATATTATTCGAGACCTCCTGACACCTCCCCTCTACCGCGTATACAACGGATACGCATGCATTACACGCGGTCGGTGCTCACTCGGCCACAATTCCACCCCACCGAAATTCTCCAAAGCAGGCCTGGCGAACACCCGACGCCGCGCAGCCGATCCACACCGACGCACTCAGTCGTGCGCAAGGATCTCCGTCACGATCTCAGCCTTGAGCTTTTCGTTGACATACATCGTGCGCACGCGGGCGTTCTTCCTGCCCGCCATAGCGACAAATCCCTGCCGCAACACCTCTAGCTCCCCTTGCAGGCCGTCCCCAACTGATACCAAGTTCCCGCCATAGCCTTTGTCTCTACCATCAAACAACCACCCCACGACCCCCATAATCAAACCGATACACGCCCCCAGAAAAATCCACTGCTTCAACGTAATCGGGCAGCAAACGAAACCCTTCGCAGAATATATCTTTCCCCGCAGCCTGCCAGATCAAGTCGCCCTGTAGTGACAAGCGCGCAATGGTGAGTTCGCCATGGGAGATCAGGGCGGCCCGGTCTGGCTCCCAATAGACACCAAAGCAAGTAGCGGTATCGACCTTCGTTGACCAGGCCAGCTCAAGGGACGGCGCTATCGCCAAACACGCCACCCGATTGCCGACAGCCAGGTAAAGCTTATCGTCTATCGCCACTGCTGAATGGGCATGTGCCGCCGAACGTCCTCCCGTGGCGCCGATGACCAGAACGCGGTGGCCGTCCAGTTCAAGGCCGTGGATGGACGTGAGCGAGTCGCTTGAAAGACGCAATTCACGCGGATATGAACGGACGTTGTCCTGGGACGTGAAGGTGTAGGTCGGCTCGTCAACTACGGCGATCAGGCCGTATTGGGTGTCTATTTCCAATCGCACTGTCGCGTCTAACCTTTTTTCGGATGTCGGTCGGTTTGGAACAAGCCCAGCTGTACTGTATCGAAGGCGAGTAGCAGCCGTTCTACCAGTTTTCGCGCATCCACGCGATCCTGCTTTCCGGATTAACTACTTCTTCCACCCTTCCCCACTCACCATCGTCTCGATCATTCTTACTCCCACGCCCACGCCATCCTCTTTCGCCATAGCGCGCCCGACCTCGGCCGCGCGCGCGGCAACGCCGGGCTGCTCTACAAAAGCGATCGCTCGGGCAAGCGTGTGGACGTTCAACCGCTTTGCATCGACCGCCTTGGCCGCGATGCCCCGCCGATGCAATCTATCCGCCCAGAACGCCTGGTCTCCGGCAAAGGGTATGAGGATGGATGGCTTGCCTGCCCGGGCGGCGGAGTGTGATGTGCCCGAGCCGCCATGGTGAATGACGGCGGACATTTGGGGAAACAGCCAGTCGTGCGGCGCGGCGTCGATGCGCAGGATATTGTCTGGAAGCGCCATCGTCCCCATGTCGCTCCAGCCCGGCCAGACGACGGCGCGGCGGCCGTTCAGGGCTTTGACGACGATGCGCAGCATGCTGGGCAGGTCGATGCCTGTCATGCTGCCAAAGCCTACGTAGATGGGCGCAGGGCCGGCGGCGAGGAACTGCGTCAGCTCGGGCGGTGCAATGAAGTCGGCGGCAGGCGGCGGCACCCATTGGCCGCACATTAAGGCGTGATCGGGCCAGTCTTGGGGCTGAGGCAGCAGGCTGGGCGATATGCCGTACAGCATGGGATGCCGGGTCCAAAGCCTGGCCCGGGGCGGCAAGCCCAGCACGTCGGCCCGGGCCTGGTTCAGCGCGTTTTTTAGCGCGCGCCACAGCAGCTGGTTGGTCAGGGCAAGGCTGGCTCGGTTCAATCGGGCGGGAACCCAGGACGGGGGCAGGAAAGGGGATGGAAACTCGCGCGATGGCGTCAGGGGGATCATGCCGGCGCCGATGGCCGGAATCGCCAGGTGTTCTGCGACGGAAAGTCCCACGAAACCAGCCAGCCCCGACACTACGATTGCGTCGCAGCCTTGCGCGGCCTGCAGGGTTTGCGCCATCCAGGCGGCGGCGTTGGCGTTGGTCAGTTGCACTAGCGCCTTGGCTGTGCCTCGCGCTCCGGACTGGCCCCAGTGGGTGTACAGCGTTCGGATGTCACCGGATAACGGCGCAACCGGCAGCGCGAACTGGCGCGCCGCCCCCAATGATCGCGCTTCGCCTAGCAATGAAACCTGATGGCCCGCGCGCATCAGCGCGTGGCTCAGTGCAATCAATGGACGCGTGTCGCCTTCGGTGCCGTAGGTAAGAACGACTAGTTTCATGGGCGCGCCAATTAAGTAAACGACGTATACTTTAGCAGATTCATCGTTATCGACCACCACGCGTCCAGCATGCCCCGCCCCCCTGTACGACCCGACCGCCGTGCCGAGATTCCTGCGCATATTGTTCGCGTGGCTCGCCTTCTGTTCAGGTCCCGCGGCTATGCGAACGTGACAATGGAACAAGTCGCGGCCAAGGCGGCAGTGTCCAAGCGCACGCTGTACAAGTATTTTTCGGTGAAAGAGGCGCTGCTCGAACGTGTGCTGGAAGACGAGCTGGCGAATGATCTTGCCCACCGGAATTTCCACGTTGATGTGCAGGCAAGTTTCGGCAGCAGTGTTTTGCAGGTGCTGTACTTATCTGCGCAATGGTGCGAGCAGCACACTGATTATCTGCTGCCGTATATCCGGCACAAGTTCGCAACGTTTGATCCGGGCGCGACGGCAGACAAGAACAATGGGCTTTTGCCGGTGTGGACGATGCTGATCGCCGCGGCGCAACAGCGTACGGAACTGCGCGCAGACCGCCCTGCGGGGCAGCTGGCCACCTATTTTCATTACCTGTATCTGGGTGCGTTGATGCGCTGGCTTACGGAGCCTGGCATCGACCTGCGCCGGGAGTTCGACATGGTGGTTGCGCTGTTTGTGGACGGCGCCACCCTGGCAAAACCCTTCCCAGCGTATGCATTTCATGATGCAATCCCCGAAGCACCATGAGACGCCACGGCATTTCCATGCCCCGCCGGCCAATAACCAAAAGGGAGAAGGATAATGATGCAGGGTAATACTCGGCTTGCGTATCTTAGTGATCAGATAACGATCTGGGGCCCCAGGATCCTGGTAGCGATCCTGATATTGGTGGTTACCCACTTTGTTGCCCGCGCAGTTCGATGGGCGCTGATCAAGCTGATGGACGGCATTCCCTGGCTCAAGAAAAGTGCCTCGGCCCCGGGTGAAAGCCTGTCTGCGTCGATGGGCACTCTGGGCTACTGGCTGGTGTGGCTGGTGGGGTTGCTGGTGGCGTTGCAACCGCTGGGCCTGACACAGGCCATGGCGCCGATCAATGCGCTGACCCAAGAGGTGTTCACCTATCTGCCGCGCATCGTGGGCGCGGCCATCATCTTCTTCGTGGGGGTGCTGATCGCGCGCATTGTGCGCACAATTGTCGAAACCGCGCTGGGCGCGGTCAGGTGGAACAAGCTGTGCGCCCGCCTGAGCGGCGCGGGTTCCACATCGGCAACCACACCGCCGCAGGACGCGCCGCCCCCGGGCGATCGGTGCGGCGCGCTGGTTCGCGCCGCCGGTATGCTGGCGTTTACCGTCGTGGTGATTCCCGTTGCGATTTCGGCTTTGGAAACCCTGGGTATTGCGTCGATTGTGCAGCCCACGGTGTTTGTGCTGCAAACCATCCTGGATGCGATTCCGCGCATTTTTGCAGCGGCGTTGCTGATGGCGATTGCCTATGTGATTGCGCAATGGGTGCGCGGGCTGATCGAGCAGGTGCTGGCGTCTACGGGCTTTGACCGCGCGCTCACCGGCTTTGACGGGCTGCCGTCCAATGCGCACCCGTCGCGCATTGCGGGCTGGATCGCCCTGGTGGCGATCATGCTTTTTGCGGCGATCGAAGCGGCCAGTTTGCTGAAGTTCGAGCTCGTGGCCATCATGCTCAGCCAGGTTACGGAACTGGGCGGGCAGGTGGTGTTCGGCAGCGTGATCGTGCTGGTGGGCGTCATCATGGCGCGCCTGGTGGCCAAGCTGGTGGGCGACTCTGTGGGCGAAAGCGGGCTGCCTTCCATTCTGAAGTACGCCATTATTGCCCTGGCGGTGGCGATGGGGCTGCGCTTCATGGGGCTGGCCAACGAAATCGTCAATCTGGCGTTCGGGCTGATCCTGGGGTCGGCGGCCGTGGCGTGCGCGTTGGCGTTCGGCCTGGGTGGCCGCGAAACGGCGCACCAAGTGTTGCAGCGTTGGCTGCACAACCGCAAGACCAGGCCTGCCGATGAACGCGACACATAGCCGGCGCACGGCAGTAATCGCGCGGGCTGGTACCGTTATGGCCATACCGCTATAGCAGCGCCAGCCACGCCACACAGGCCATTAGCAACATCAAGGAGTACCGATGGCAGAAGATAGCCCAGAAAAGAAAGACCCGATGATTCCCGACGGAGAGGTCAACCCCATCGACACCGATTACCAGGTGGGGCAGGACAATGTCATTGTCAATGTCGGGCCGTTCGGCCTGGATATCCACAACCCCGTGTTCGGGGTAGCGGCCGGCCTGGTGATTGTGTTCGTGGCGTTGACGCTGGGTTTTCACGAAGAGGCCGAGCTGTTGTTCAACGGGATGAAAGACTGGCTGACGTCGCAGCTCGACGGGTTCTTCCTGGTGGCCGGCAATATTTTTGTGTTGACCTGCCTGATCATCGCCTTTTCGCCATTGGGCAGGGTCCGGCTGGGAGGCACCGAGGCCAAGCCCGACTACACGTACGTGGGCTGGTTCTCGATGTTGTTCGCCGCGGGCATGGGCATCGGGTTGATGTTCTTTGGCGTATCGGAACCTCTGACGCATTTCGGCACGGCGTATGACGGCATCGAGATGGCCGACGGCGTGCGCACCGACTGGGCGCCGCTGGGCGGGGCCGCCGGCGATGCGCAGGCAGCCGCTCGCCTGGGCATGGCGGCAACCATCTACCACTGGGCGCTGCACCCCTGGGCGATCTATGCCGTGCTGGCGCTGGGGTTGGCGCTGTTCTCGTTCAACAAGGGGCTGCCGCTGACGATACGTTCGGTGTTCTACCCGCTGCTGGGCGAACGCGTGTGGGGCTGGCCGGGTCACGTCATCGATATTCTGGCGGTGCTGGCGACACTGTTCGGCCTGGCGACTTCGCTGGGGTTCGGGGCGTCGCAGGCCAGCTCGGGGCTGAATTTCTTGTTCGGCACCCCGGAAGGCACGGGCTTCCAGGTTGTGCTGGTTATCGGCATTACGGCCATCGCGCTGTTTTCGGTCGTGGCCGGGCTGGATGCGGGGGTCAAGCGCCTGTCCGAAATCAACATGGCGCTGGCCTTGCTGCTGATGCTGTTCGTGATTGTGGTGGGGCCCACGCTTAGCATCATCACCGGCTTCTTCGCGAATCTTGGCGCCTATTTGCAGTACCTGCCCGCGCTATCGAACCCTGTGGGCCGCGAGGACACCAATTTCCTGCAGGGCTGGACGGCCTTTTACTGGGCATGGTGGATTTCCTGGTCGCCCTTCGTGGGCATGTTCATCGCGCGTGTGTCGCGTGGCCGCACTGTTCGGGAATTCATTATTTCGGTGCTGATCGTGCCATCGCTGGCCTGCACGCTATGGATGACGGTATTTGGCGAAACGGCTATTTCGCAGGTGGTGCGCTACGGCTATGAAGCCGCCCGCGATGCCGACCTGCCGCTGCAGCTGTTCATGATGCTGGATGCGTTGCCGCTGAAGTCGATCACGTCTTTCATCGCCATCGTGCTCGTGGTGGTGTTCTTTGTCACCTCGTCGGATTCGGGGTCATTGGTCATCGACGTGATTTCTGCCGGCGGCAAGGTCGACGCGCCCATGCCTCAACGCGTGTTCTGGGCCATTTTCGAAGGCCTGGTTGCCATCGCGCTGATCCTGGGTGGCGGACTGGTGGCCCTGCAGGCCATGGCGGTATCGACCGGATTGCCGTTTGCAATCGTATTGCTGGCGGCAACGCTGGCTATCGTGAAAGGGTTGATGTCAGAGCCCAGGCGCTGATCGGCCGCGCCCCGGCCGGATCGGCCGGGGCCGTCCCGCGCTCGGCTTCGCCGCCCCCCACCTCGGTAGTATTGGAACCATGCAGATCGAGCAGCTTGAGATCATCGATTTTCTGCGCGCTCACCCCCCTTTCGACGCGCTGCCGGATGACGTGCTGGAAAACCTGGCCAGCGCCATCGACGTGTCCTATTACAAGGCAGGCGAGCAGATCATCGAACTGGGCCAGCCGTCCGGGCACTGGTATGTGGTGCGCAGCGGGGCGGTCGAGGTCTACCGGCGCGACGGCACGCTGTACAACCGCCTGACATCGGGGGGGTATTTTGGCGAGTCGGGACTGTTGCGGCATGGCCGGGTACGGTTTCCGGCCAAGGCGCTGGAAGACTCGCTTGTATATCTGATTCCGGGCCCGGCGTTTCTGGACCTTTTCGAAAACCACGACGCGTTCGCCGACTATGTAGAACTGGAAGACCACGCCCGCCTTCGGCAAGTGATGTCGCGCCGTGAAGATGCCAATGACTTGTCGTCGGCCACCGTAGACACCCTGGTCACGCGCGAACCGGTAACCCTGGAACGCAGCGCCACCGCTCACGATGCCGCGCAGCGCATGACGCAAGAAGGCGTGTCGTCGCTGCTGATCGTCGACGAAAACCCGGATGTTGCCGGCACGCCGTTGTTGTCGGGCATTCTTACCGACCGCGACTTGCGCACCCGGCTGCTGGCGCCGGGCCTGCCGCTGGACACGCCGGTGGCAGACATCATGACGCCGAACGTGGTAACGGTGGCCCACAACCAGCTGGTGTTTGAAGCGATGCTGGCGATGTTGCGCCATAACGTGCACCATCTGCCCGTCATGAAGCACCAGCGTCCGTTGGGTATCGTTGTGCTGTCGGACATCATCCGCTACGAATCGCGCAACAGCCTGTTCCTGGTGGGCAGCATTTTCCGCGCGCAGAACACGGATGAACTGGCCGCCCTGGTGCCGGACATGCGCGCCAGCTTCACCCGCATGGTGGCCGAAGACGCCAGCGCCCATATGGTGGGCAGCGCCATGTCGGCCATCGGGCGCGCCGTCAAGCAGCGGCTTCTGGAACTTGCAGAAGCCGAACTCGGGCCGCCGCCCGTGCCGTACTGCTTCCTGGCCCTGGGGTCGATGGCGCGCCAGGAACAGTTGATCGTAACGGACCAGGACAACGCGCTGATCCTGGACAACAGTTTCGATGCCGCCCGACACGATGCGTGGTTCAAGGCGCTGAGCACCTTCGTTTCCGATGGCCTGGCGCGTTGCGGCTATACCTATTGCACCGGCGGCGTCATGGCCACGAACGAAAAGTGGCGCCAGCCGCTGGCGGCATGGGAACGCCTGTTTACCGATTGGATAGAACGCCCCACGCCGGAATCGTTGCTGCACGCCGGTATCTTCTTCGACCTGGATGGCGTGTGGGGCCGCACGGATTGGGCCGTGCACCTGCGCAAGCTGATCGCGCGCAAGGCCCGCGGCAACACGCGATTTCTGGCCTGCATGGCGCGCAATGCGCTGCTGCGCACGCCGCCGCTGGGGTTCTTCAAAGACTTTGTCGTCGAATGCGACGGGCGCCACACGCGTGCCATCAACCTCAAGCGGCGGGGCACAGCGCCGCTGGCCGACCTGATCCGCGTGCATGCATTGGCGATAGGGTCGCAGGCGCTTAACTCGTTTGACCGCCTGCGCGAAATCATCGATGCGGGCATTCTTCCGCAGGGCCGCGGGCAAGACCTGTACGATGCGCTGGAATTCATCTCTACGGTGCGCGCCCGCAACCAGGCCGATGAAATTGCCGCGAATAACGAACCGGACAACAGTATCGAACCGGAAACGTTGTCGGACTTCGAGCGCAAGTCGCTGCGCGATGCGTTTCTGATACTGAGCAACGCGCAAAAGTACCTTAAATTCCGTTATCAGCCGGGCCGTTCCAATTGATGATGGCGACGCAATGCTGCACCTGGACGACCTGAAGCCCAACGCCGCAAGGCGCGGCGGCGCCGCCCCCGATTGGCCGCAGCGGTTTGCCGCGCTGGCCCGCGCGGCGCAAGACCCGCGCCTGCAGGCCTTTTATCGGCAGGGCGCGCCGTCCGGCGACTGCCCTTTGCGCGACGTGCCCATGGCCGCGCTGGATGTCGAAACCACGGGGCTGGATGTGCGGCGCGACGAAATCGTCAGCATCGGCATCGTACCCATGACGTTGGCGCGCATCCAGGCCAGCGCCTCGCGTTATTGGGTGGTCAGGCCCACCACCGATTTAACGCCGGAATCGGTCACTATCCACGCGATCACGCATTCCCAGATCACCACGGCGCCGGACCTGGGCGCCATACTGGAAGATGTGCTGGATGCCCTGGCGGGGCGGGTCGTGGTCGTGCATTGCCGCGACATCGAACGGCTTTTCCTGAACGCGGCGCTACAGTCCCGCATTGGCGAAGGCCTGGAGTTCCCGGTGATAGACACGATGGAACTCGAAGCGCGACTGTATCGCCAGCCGCCCGGCCTGCTGAACAGGCTGCTGGGGCGCAAGCCGCGCCACGTGTCGATACGGCTGGCCCCCAGCCGCGAACGCTACAGACTGCCGCGCTACCGCGCCCACCATGCCCTGACCGACGCCCTGGCCACAGGCGAATTGCTGCAGGCACAGGTTGCGCACCGGTTCTCGCCGGATACGCCTTTGCGCAAACTTTGGAAGTGATGCCGCCATGAACAGCCGTAAAGACCACGGCAATTACTTCAACCCTGTAGAATCGTCACGCCAGTTCACTGCGCCCACCAATCTACGAAGGTACAAAGGAGCCTGCATGACGCCCGGATATTCATATCGCCGCTTTGCCCGCCTTTCTTTGCTGGCCGCATGCCTGACTGCGGCAACCGGTGCGGCGGCGACCGACAACGTGCCGGCCGTGATGCAGGTGCCGGCCGGCAACTATCCCGCGTGGCGCGCGTCCGCCGAAGGCGTCGTGACGTATGTATGCCAGCAGGCTTCGGGCATCCCGCCCCGGCAGGCCTGGTCTATCCAGAGCGCCAAGGCCACGCTCACGGGCGACGGCCAACAGGGCGAATACGCCTATCCGCCCGAAACCTGGCGCGCCGCCGACGGCTCGACGCTTACGGGCCTGGGCATAGTGCGATTCAATGCCGCCCCCGACCGCCTGGACGACCAGCTCGTCATCGCAAATCCGGCGGGGGGTGCGGGGGTGCTTTCCGGGGTGACATACATCCAGCGGCTGGTGCAGTCGGGGGGCGGCGCCCCTGCCAGGGCGTGCGATGCCGCTGCGACGGGTCAACGCGTGGATGCGCCGTTCCGGGCGGTGTACATGTTCTGGAAGCCCAACTGATACCTGCGCCGAAGGTATAGGCGGGCTTGCCCGACCGCTGCCCGATGTACGGAACACTGTAGCGTTGTTCTTGCCGGGATACAGCCTGCAACGCACACTCGGCAGGCCCCGATCCAGCACCAACTCTATGGAGCCACATTGAACATGCGCTACGACGACTTCCAATTCCTGGTATGCGAGCCGCAGGCCGACGGCGTTGTGCTCGTGACACTCAATCGGCCAGAAGCGATGAACGCCACCAATGACCGCATGCATTGGGAACTGACCAAGATCTGGGGCATCCTCGATGAGGACCCTGGCGTCAAAGTGGTGGTAGTTACCGGCGCGGGGGATCGGGCGTTTTCGGCGGGCGGCGATCTTTCTATCGTAGAAGCCATGTCCAACAGCCACGACACCACCATGCGCGTCATGAAAGAGGCATCGGACATTGTCTACAACATGCTCGCCTGCAACAAACCGATTGTCTCGGCGATCAATGGCACGGCAGTGGGCGCCGGCCTTGCGGTGGCGCTGCTGGCCGATGTCAGCGTCATGGCTGAAGACGCCAGGCTCACGGATGGACATGCGCGGCTGGGCGTGTCGGCGGGAGACCATGCCGCGATCATCTGGCCCATTCTCTGCGGCATGTCCAAGGCCAAGTACTACTTGATGACCGCCGATTTTGTAGACGGCAAAGAGGCCGAGCGCATTGGCCTGGTTACATTCTGCGCGCCACGCGCCGACGTGCTGCCGAGGTCGCTTGCCATTGCCGCGAAGCTGGCACAAGGCAGCCAGACAGCTATACGCGCCACGAAAAAATCCCTGAACAACTGGATGCGTATCGCGGGGCCCGTATTCGATAATTCACTTGCACAGGAAATGCTCTGTTTCCTGGGGCCTGACGTCAAGGAAGGGTTGGCCGCATTGCGCGAGAAGCGCGCGCCGAAGTTTCCATCCGCACAGCTTCCCGCCCACTGACGCAAACACATCGCCCAAGGCGGCGGGCGGTTACGCCGGCCCCCCGCCGGCGCCCTTAAATTACCCCCTGCTTTCTCAGCCGCGCGATACTGGCGGCATCGACGCCGATATCGGCCAGTATCGCGTCGGTATGCTCTCCGTTCAGCGGCGCGCGGCGCTCGATGGAGGGCGGTGTGCGCGATAACGCCACCGGGGTATTGAAAACAGGCACTTTCCCGGGCGCGCCGGGGTAATCCATCCACCTGATGAGATTGGCGGCCTTGACTACATCGTCTTCCAATGCCTGCCGTGGCGAATTGATGCGGGCAGCGGGAATGCGCGCCTGCTCCAGCAGTGCCAGCGCTTCCTCCAGACTCTTGTCCAGGCACCATTGGCTCATGATGCCGCTCAGAAGTTCCCCGTGTTCGCCACGCAGTGCATCATCGGCGAACCGCTCATCCGCAAACAGCTCGGGGCGGCCTACGAGCCGAGTCCAACGCTTGAACATGGCCTGCCCGATAACCTGGATAATGAACCAGCCGTCGCGTGCCTTGAATATGTCCGACGGGGCATAGCCCGATGCGCGGTTCAGCGTAGCCTGCCGGTTCACATGCAAAAGCGCTTCTTCAATCAGGGCGCCACTGGCCATGTTAAGGCCGGTGCACAGTAACGATGCACTGACCTCCTGTCCTGTACCGCTACGTTGGCGTTCATACAGGGCGAGCACCGCACCCAGCGCGCAGGCGAACGATGTCGCGAAATCCACGACGGGCACCATGGACTTCTGCGGCTGCTCGGGCGTACCCGCCAGGTAAACCGATCCGCTTAGCGCCTGTCCAACGCCATCGAAGCCCACCCTGTCCCGCACCGCCTGGGCATTGCCGAATGCACTGGAAGCAACGAGGATGATCCGGGGATTGACGGTCTTGAGCGTCTCATAGTCCAGGCCCAGGCTCTTGAGCGTGCGCGGCGGCATATTGGCGACGACTACATCAGCGCGAATCACCAGCTTGCGGACGATCTCGCGTCCCTGCTCGCTATCCAGATCGAGAGTCATCGACCGCTTGTTGCGGTTCAGCTGCAGAAACATGGCGCCCTCGCCGTCATCGGTCACGGGCACGATGTAACGATCCTCCCCTCCTTCCACGCGCTCGACTCTGATGACATCGGCGCCGTAGTCAGCCAGCAGAGCGGCGCAGTACGGACCCGCGATAAAGCGGCCGAAATCCAGGACTTTGATACCTTCGAGTACCTTCATAAATTGCTTCTCGTTGTCCATGAGCCCATATGTACGGATCACCAGGTGCTCAGGGTTCTATGGCGTTGAATTCGCGTTGCAGAGCTTCTCCCATGGCGAGCAGGCGCGGACCCAGTTCTCTGGTTACGCGAGCCCGCGTCATGGCGCGGCTGGCGCCTACGCACGCCAGTACAAATGGCGAGTTTCCTTCCAGCAATACAGGGGTGGCCAGCGCGCCGAGTTCAGGTTCCCACTCGCCGATGGACACGCAATACCCGGTTTCGGCGACCTGCGCCATGCCTTCCCATACGCGGCGCCGCAACCGGCTCCAGTCCCGCGGCATCCGACGTTGTAC
Organism: Bordetella genomosp. 7; assembly: GCF_002261265.1. Taxonomy (GTDB): domain Bacteria; phylum Pseudomonadota; class Gammaproteobacteria; order Burkholderiales; family Burkholderiaceae_B; genus Bordetella_A. The sequence continues at coordinate 73,688 of NZ_NEVK01000008.1, forward strand.
GTTCTCCAGCAAATAGTTGCGCTCGAGCTCCGGCAATCCGGCGAGCAACGCCCAGCCCATCGGAGACTGCGCAATTCCTACGCGTATGCCGACATGCAGGGGTAGCGCCACCGGCGACTCCGGACTGCGACGGCATTCCAGCACGACCAGATCGAGCCGGTCGCGCAATGCCAGGCATACGTGCACCTTGTGCTGCCGCGCAAACGCTGCCATGCGTTCGCCAGCCAGACCCTGGATGGCGGAGTGCGCCATTGCCGCATAGCCCAGTCCCAGCACCTTGGGCGACAGCCGGTACTTGCGTTCGTCGGCGTCATGCAGCAGGTAGCCCAACTGCGCGAGCGATTGAGCCATGCGCGACACCGTGGACAAGGGCAGCCCCGTCCGTTGCGACAACTGACTGTTGCCCAGCCAACGCTCCTGGGGAGAAAACGCCGAGATAATGAGCAGCGCGCGCACAACCGGGGTAACGACGGCGACCCCGGGCTCGCGCTGCAGCGAGGCAGACATGCCGAGCAATGCGGGCTGTGCGGCACTGGTTCTGGTGCCGACCTGGGCGCTGTATGCCATTTGACGCGCCGCGTCAGCGTGCCGCCGCACGCACTTCATCAAGCGCGGCCGGGTTATCCAATGAAGAAAGATCGCCGGGCGGCTGACCGCAATAAACACTGCGGATGGCTCGCCGCATGATCTTCGAACTGCGGGTCTTGGGCAGCTGGCTTAGCACGTGTACCCTGCCTGGGCGGAAAGGTCGGCCCAGACGTTTCTCTACATGTCTTGCCACCAAGGCCTCGAGCTCGCTCTCGGCTACGTTCGCATTGGGACGGGGCACCACGAATACAACAAGTTTCTGGCCCTTGACCTCGTCCGCGACGCCAATGGCGGCGGCTTCGGACACGTCGTGGATCTCCAGGACCACCTCTTCTACTTCGGCCGGACCCAGTCGCTTACCGGCGACCTTCAGGGTATCGTCCGAACGTCCCATCATAAAGAAGCACCCGTCCGGCGTGCGCACGGCCAGGTCTCCATGCACCCATACGCCCGGGATCGTTCGCCAATAGGTTTCCAGGTACCGGGCATCGTCGCGCCAGAAAGACTGCGTCATGCCCACGAAGGGCGCACGAACCGCCAGCTCGCCAACTTGTCCCGTCAGACTGTTTCCCTGGTAATCGACGACATCCACCGCCACACCGGGCGAAATAGTGTTGAAGCCGCTCGGTGGTATGGGCCGGATGGGCACGCTGGACAGCAAAGCTCCGGAAACCTCTGTTCCGCCGGTGTAATTCACCAATGGAGCGGTGCCGTCGCCGAAGCGCTCCTGGAACCAGATGAAATGCTCCGGCGCAATGCCTTCCCCGGCCGTGATGAGCACACGCACGGTGGAGCGATCCCCCTGCAGGGCCACGGCTTCGTTGCCTGCCATGCCGCGGATGAGCGTCGGCGCGGATCCAAAATGCGTAACTTTGTGGCGCTCTATCAGGCGGGACATGCGCGACCAGTCGGGATAATCCGGCGCACCGTCATAACAAACAAGCGTCGCCCCGCGCAGCAGGGCGCTGGCCAGTACGAGTGTTCCGGCGATCCACCCCATGTCGGCTGGCCAGCAGTACACATCACCTGGCTTGACATCAAAATGGACCAGCGAGTCATGAGCGATTTTGATGGGAAAGCTGCCGTGTGTGTGTACGACGCCTTTCGGCTTGCCTGTCGTGCCGGAGGTGTAGATCACCATAAACGGCGTGTCGGGCGTTACCGACAATGCGTCCTGCCCTGGCCCGTGCGCACCGCAAGCAACTTCTTGCCAGTCCAGATCGCGAGCGTCCTGCGCGCGCTCACCCTCTGCATACTTCCAGACTACGTGTTCCAGCAAGGGTAGCTGCCGCCATGCATCGCGTAGTGCGCCCTGGACATCCACGCGCTTGGTACGGCGCTGGAACCCGGTGGACGCAATTACCATGCGGGCCTCGGCGGCAGACAGGCGGGCCACGATGGCATCGACGCCAAACCCGCTGAAAAGCGGCACCACGACGGCTCCGAGATGCACAATGGCCATCAGCGAAATCGTGGCGTCCACCCCATTTTCCATCAATAGGCCTATGCGATCGCCGGGCCCAATGCCGCTGTTGGACAGGCCGGCGGCGAATTTCCGCACTCGCTGCTCCAACTCCCGGAAAGTCAGCGAACTGCTGCTTCCGTCTTCTCGTTCGCCGACCACGGCTATTCGTTCGGCCGTGTCCGCACGCCTGGCCCAGCTATAAATGCTGTTGACCCAGTTCAGTCTACCGCCAGGAAACCAACTGGGGAATTCGGGCCCGCGCGACAGATCTACGTAATCCTTGGGCGGTTCATCCCAGACGATGCAGCACTCCTGCATCACGGTTTCCCAGTAGTGACGGGGCTCTTTCACTGACGCACGCATGAGCTCCTCGTAAGAGGTGACTCGCAGCGCTCCCATCAGGTGCGCAATTCCGGAGTTCTGCAATTCGCGCTGGCCGGGCTGCCAGACATGTGAAGGTTCTTGCTTGCTCATTGTTCAGATCTTCTCGGGTGCATGGAAGGGCTTGAACGTGGTTCGAGACCCCATGGCGGTATGACGGGCCGCCACGGGAAAGCGTGGGGCGCGCTGTTGCGTAAGATGAAATCCGCCTCGAAAGAGGTCAAACGTTATCCATAGCGCGTTCCGTACCTCGGCACGCCCCCGCCGGTCCCAAGATGACGATTTGCCGTAGAAACCCACAGTTTTCCTATTCCAACACTCGGAACATTGCTCACAATCTGCTTGCCCCCTTGCGTCCGGGCTGCGACATAATTGGCGCTGGGCCTGCCAAGGCCCCGTGTATCCTCCGCCGACGCTAGCGCATGGCCAGGGATAACCCTAGGATTGCGTCACCGATTAACGTACCAAGTGGTTAAGTGTGTTTTATGAACGACATGCTTCCCCAATCCCCCGAGCAGCAGCACGGCCTGCGAGTCTGCCGTCCCACTGTTGCCCCGTTCGCTCGCGCGTTGTCGATTCTTGCCTCGTTTTCCCCCGGGGATCAATGGCTCACCAACCGCGACTTCGCCATCCGCAGCGGCCTGCCGGCGTCCACCGTCACCCGGATGACTAACACGCTGGTTACGCTGGGATACCTGCATTGCGATCCGGGCACTCGCAGGTTTTGCCTGAAGTCGTCCGTGCTGGCGCTGGGCTACGGGGCCGCAGTGGACGCCGAGATTCATCACCCCACTAACGAGCTGATGCGGGTTTTTGCCGAGCAGTACCAGGTCAATGTGCAACTAAGCTGCCGCGACCGACTGGATCTGGTCGTTACCGACAGCTGCCTGACGAATGCCCTGCCTGCGATGCTGCAAACCGGCATAGGAACCCGGCTTGGCGTGGCATCATCGGCGCCGGGCTGGGCCCTGTTGGCCAGCCTGCCCGAAGCCGAGCGCGATTTCCTGTTGCGCAGCGCTCGTCAGCAGCCCCCGGATGAAGTCAAGCACGGACGCCACGCGCTGCATAAGTATGCGGGCGAAGCGATTCTGCGGGTTCGCGAAAACGGATTCTGCGTCGCGTTGGGGGAGTCGGGCCGTCCGATGACGACGGTAGCCGCTCCCGTCCGCCGGCCGGGCCTGGCGCCGCTCGCGGTCAGCTGCATGGGTCCCGCAACCCGTGTCGACAGAAACCGTAGCGCACACGAACTCGGGCCGGCGCTCGTGCGCATGGCGGAAAAGATCCAGCGCGTATGGACGACGCCATGAACGCCCAGCCCATGCATGGCGAAGCGCAGGATTCCGAGAGCGCGGCGCTGATGACGGTAGAGCGGGGCCTGAAGGTGCTGCGCGCGTTCCGATCCGACCGCACGCCATTGAGCAATGCCGAGTTGGTGCGTCGTACCGGTCTGCCCAAAGCCACCATATCCCGCCTGACCTCCACCCTGATCCAGGTAGGTTTTCTGCGACAGGTTCCGGGCCGCCGCGAGTTCGAGATCGCCACTGGCTCGCTCAGTATCGGACACGCCTACCTGGACACCAACGAAATGCTCCAGGCTGCGCAGCCGCTTATGCAAGATCTGGCCGACCAGCTGAATGTGTCCGTTGCCCTGGGCATTCAAGATGGCCTGGATCTGCTTTACATTGCCTATCGAGTCAGCCGCAAGGTCGCGACGCTGCGCCTCGGCGTCGGTTCAGTGTTGCCCATGGGCACCACCTCAATCGGACGCGCCTACTTATGGGCCCTGCCCCAGGCGCAAAGAGAGCCGCTGATCGCGGAATACAAACAACAGGCCGGGCCCGACGGCGATGCCCTGGAACAATCGATACGCGCTTCGTTTGACGATCTGGAAGCCACGGGAACCTGCGCTGTGCTGGGTGGATTCCAGCGCAGCACTTACGGAGTCGCCACCCCCATCTGGGCGGGGCGCAACCGTATACCTATCGCCATGAGCTGCGGCAAAGCAGACGTCAATCTCGATCTGGAAGCCGAGCGGCAGCGCATCGCGCCTGCGCTCAAGCAGACAGCCGCGGAGCTCCAGGCAGCGCTGCGCGACTTCGAAGGCCCCCTCTGATCCGTATTTGTAGGCCTGACCCAAGGGCCCGATCAGCATACCGGGCCTGCGCCGCCGTTGTACGGAACGCGCCATACGGCGACATTGATACACGCAGGCTGCCCCGATGTAATTCCCACTAACAGGAGACAAATATGGATCTGAAACTATCGGGTCAGCGCGTGTTGGTAACCGGGGCCTCGCAAGGCATCGGCGCGGGTCTCGCCCACGCCTTCGCGGCCGAAGGCTGTCACCTGGCTCTGGTGGCCCGTTCGGCAGACAAGCTCCAGGCGCTGGCAGACGGCTTGATATCTGACTACGGCGTACAGGTTTCGTTGCTGCCGCTGGACATGACCCTGCCCGGAGCGATCGAGCGGGTGGCGGAATTCGCGGGCGATGTGGACGTACTGGTAAACAACGCGGGCGCGATTCCGGGCGGCGACCTTTGGGATGTGGACGCGCAGGCCTGGCGCAAGGGCTGGGAACTGAAGGTCTTTGGCTATATCGACCTGGTCCGCGCCATCTATCCGCGCATGAAGACGCGAGGCAGAGGCGTCATTCTCAACAACATCGGCAATGGCGGCCAGAACCCCGACTTCAACTACATCGCAGGCTCGACAGGCAACGCCGCTCTGATGGCGTTTACCTGTGCCCTGGGCGGCCGAAGCCTGGAAGACGGTATTCGTGTCATCGGCGTGAATCCCGGGCCGGTGGCGACGGAACGCATTGCCAAAGTGCTAAAGAGTCATGCCGCCCGGCTGCTGGGCGACGAAAACCGATCCAGCGAACTGCTGGCTGCCTATCCGCGTGGGCGCGCCGCTACGGTAGAAGAAGTGGCGGACGTGTTCGTCTATCTGGCCTCGCCGCGCTCTTCGTACACCAGCGGCACCATTGTCACTATCGACGGCGGCATCTCATCTAAACGTTCGGTGGCATGACTGCGTATAGAAATCTCTTCTCGCCGCTGTTGATCGGAGGCGTCGAGATTTCGAATCGCATCGTGCGGACGGCGCATGCGACGCGGCTGGCGCAAGGCTATGTCAACGACGACCTGATCGCCTATCACCTCGAACGAGCCAAGGGCGGAGTCGGACTTTCCATTCTGGAAAGCACGTCGGTTCATCCGTCCTCTACGTTCTCGCTCACTGCAGCGGACGACGGCGCGATCGCACCTATGCGCCGCCTGGTGGACGCCATTGCACCCACCGGCATGAAGCTCTTCACCCAACTGTGGCACGGAGGATATACCGACCCGGCGGCAGATGGAGGCCTGCCCTGGGCGGTAAGCGCGCTGCCCGGTCGCTACTCGGTGGCGCCGCCGGTTCCGATGACCACCGGCCAGATCGGCGAGCTGGTCGAGGCTTACGGAAAGGCAGCGGCCCGCATGCAGGCAGCCGGCCTGAATGGCGTCGAGGTTCTGGCGGGCGCGGGTTATCTGTTTTCACAGTTCTTCTCGCCGGTGCTCAACCAGCGAACAGACGTCTACGGTGGCCGCCTGGAAAACCGCATGCGCGCGTTGCTGGAAACTCTGCGCGCCATACGGAGCGCAACCTCGGCCGAGTTCGCCGTCGGTATCCGCGTCAGCGCAAGTACGGACCCACGCATTCTGTCGACCGAAGATGTCAACGCGATTCTGCTGAGGGTGCAAGACGAAGGCTTGGTCGACTTCGTCGATATCACCCACGGCGACTATTACTTCCATGTGGAACGCTACGCCGGAATGGATCGGCCGGTTGGCTACCAGCTTCCCGCAAGCGACCGCATAAGCCACGGTGTCACTGTGCCGCGCATCATTGTGGGCCGTTACGCCACGCTGGACGATGCGGAACAGGCCATCAGGGAAAGCCACGCCGAAATGATAGGCATGGTGCGCGGCATGATCGCCGACCCGATGCTGATCGAGAAAGCGCGTGCCGGACGCGGCACCGATGTGCGCCCCTGCATCAGCTGCAACCAGGGATGCATCGGCGGTGTATTCACCGGGCGCATGCGCTGCGCCGTGAACCCGGTCGTGGGCGACGAACGGCATCTGGCGGAAAGCCGCCTTGTCGCCGCGGCGGCGCCTCGCAAGGTCGTGGTGGTTGGTGGTGGGGTGGCAGGCATGGAGGCAGCGCGCGTTGCCCGGCTGCTGGGCCATCACGTCACATTGCTGGAAGCCGGCGCCACGCTGGGAGGCCTGCTCAACTATGCCAAGCAGCTGCCCAAGCTGCACCTGATAGGCGACATCGCCCTTTGGCTGGAGAACGAAATCTACCGGCTGGGCGTAGAAGTGCGCATGGCAACCTATGCCGAGGCAGAAGACGTCTCGGCCGAGCAACCTGACGTGGTCATTGTTGCAACCGGGTCCATGCCGACGGACGCCACCGCTTTTCGCCAGACGGCCGACCCGGCCGCCAGCCTGGCCATTGCGCCTGATGCAAACGTGCTGACGTCATGCGAGCTATGCATGAAAACGCAAGGCCAGTATGGAACGACCGCTTTGGTCTTTGACGATATCGGCCATTATGAGGCCATTGGCTGCTGCGAAGCCTTGATCGAGTCTGGCGCCGCGGTAACCTACGTCACCCGCCATTCGATGTTCGCGCCCGCAGTAGAAGGAACAGGACGCACACAGGCCGCGCTGCAACGGTTTTACAAAGCAGGCGACTTCCGCATCTTGACGCAGTTCGCTCTCGTTTCCATTGACCAGGGATCGGCGCGAGTTCGGCCGCTATATGGCGAGCACGCTACTGTCGTAAGTGCCGACACCGTGGTATTGGTTGGGTACCGGCAATCATTGAACGATGTCTGGAGTACGCTGCAAGGTCGGGTTCCACAGCTGCACATCGTCGGCGATGCCCTTTCAACGCGTGACGTGCAGGCGGCGATTCGCGAAGGGCATCTGGCGGCGCGGGCCATCACGTAATCTGCGGCGGCCGCGGTGCCGCCGATCAAAGACCCAAGTATGCCTTTTTGATGTCCGGGTCGTTAAGAAACACGGACGCCGGACCATGCTTGACGACCTTGCCCGATTCCAGCACATAGCTGTAGTCGCTGACTCGTAACGCGACTTCCGCGTTCTGCTCTACCAGCAGCACTGTCACGCCCTGCCGATTGATATCGCGCACCACCTTGCTGATGACGTTGACGAAGGCAGGCGCCAGCCCGATAGTAGGTTCGTCCAGCAACAGCATACTTGGCGAGCTCATAAGGGCGCGCGCCACTGCCACCATTTGCTGCTGCCCTCCGGAAAGCGAATTTGCCGGACTGGACAGCTTTGCCTCCAAATCTGGAAAGTAATGCAGGCACGTCGCGAGCAGATCGGATCGTTTCTGCACACTATCGATCAGGTACGCTCCCATCTCCAGGTTTTCGCGCACCGTCATGCTGCCGAACAGGCGCCTGCCTTCCGGCACCAGCGCCACGCCATGACCAAGGATAATGTTGGGCTCGCAATTGACGAACGACTTGCCTCCATAGGCGATGTCACCTTTGGAAGTTTTCACCAGGCCGGTAATTGCTTTGATCAAAGTGGATTTTCCGGCGCCATTGGCCCCGATCAGGCTCACGATGGCCCCGCCTTTCACCTCCAGGCTCACATCCATGATGGCGGGTACGGTTCCGTAACTGACTGACAGGTTCCGCACCATCAGAGAATTTTCAGAGGTCATGCGCTTCCCCCAGATATGCCCGAAGCACGGTTTCACTCGCCTTTACCTCATCCGGCGTACCGCTGCAGATTATCTCTCCGTGATGCAGTACGTAAATTCGATCGCAGATGTTCATCACGGCGCGCATATTGTGTTCAACCAGCAAGATCGACATATCGTGCTCTGCCCTGAGCCGCCTGAATACGCCCAGTGTCTCGGCCACTTCTGTCTGGTTCAGGCCGGTCAGGGGCTCATCCAGGCAAAGCAGCGAAGGGCCGGCCGCGAACGCCATGGCCATGCTGACCAGCCGCTGTAACCCATGCGGCAGGTTCCTGGCGATCTCGCGTTCATACCCCGCCAGGCCGAACAGTTCGATGGCCTGCGAGATCACCCGATCTTGATCGCCGGACGACACCCGACCTACGCGCTTGCCTCCCAGGCATCCGATCAGCACGTTATCGCGCACCGACATCGAAGGCAGATAGCTGCCATGCTGGAACGTGCGCACCAAGCCTTGCTTGCTGATGCGCTCGGGTTTGGCGTTAGTCATTCTTGCGCCGTTGATCTCAAGGCGTCCCGATGTCGGCCTCAGGAACCCGGACAGCAGGTTGAACGTGGTGCTCTTTCCGGCACCGTTGGGGCCGATGAGACCTACGATTTCACCTTGCCTGATCTCGATATCGACCTTGGAAACTGCCAGCAGCCCCTTGAACTGCTTGGATAGGTTCTTGCCTGAAAGTAGCGTTGATCCCGTCTGCATGGTGTCCTCTCAGCGGCTCTTGAACAGGCCCATCAGGCCCTTGGGCAGGAACAACACCGAGACAATGATGGCCAGGCCATAGAGTATGTGCTCATTGCCGCCCAACGTCTGCGCGTAGCTGGCGATGCCCACGAGCAATACGGCCCCGATGACTGGCCCCAGCGGACTGTCTTCGCCACCCACTTTCAGGTATGCCAATGCAAATGTAGAGAGCATGAAGCCAAAGTCCAACGGGCTGATTACATTGTTGGCATAGGCATGTACAGACCCAGCCAGTCCAGCCACCGCCGAAGCCACCGCGAAGCACAGGACCTTGGTCATGAACACCGGAATACCAACGCTGCGCACCACGTTTTCGTTATCGCGGATGGCGATGAACACCTTGCCCAGGTTGGAACGCTCGACGAACCACATCGCCGTGATCAACCCGAAACTTAGTATTGTCACAAAGTACTGGTAATAGGCGTCGAGCCATTCTGGCGGAAATATGCCTACCAGGCCGGAGTTGCCGCCCAGTACGTCGGTGCGGCTGTACAAAATGCGCATCGCCTCTGTAAACGCAAAGCCGATAAGCAGGAAGTACGGCCCCTTTACCCTGAGCGTAATGCATCCGAACACCACACTGACCAGCAGTGCCAGGATCGTGCTGGCAGCCAGCGTCAGCAAGAATGGCCATTCCAGATAGTTCACGATATAGCCGGTGCAATATGCACCGATACCGAAGAACGCAGCAGTGGCGAAGTTCAGTTCGCCTATCAGCAACACAAACCGCAGGCTGGCCGCCATGACGGCGGCGATGCTCATCCATACGACCAGGTTTCCGGTGTAGCCGCCGCCAAACGCGATGCAGCCCACCAGTACCGCGGCAATGAGCAAGATAAGTGGAAGGTCGGTTCTTTTAGTCATTGCCGAAGAAGCCCTTGGGTTTGATCAGCAGCACCAGCATCACGATCACAAAAATAGTCAGGTTTGCGGCCGACGGATCAAAGTAAAAGCCGACAAAGGTCTCCAGGATGGCGATCAGCAAACTGCCGAGTATGGCGCCCACGATGCTGCCCATGCCCCCCACCACCACGGCTATGAAACCCTTGACCAAGTATGAATCGCCCAATGTGGGAGTCACCGCCGCAACGGGTGCGATCAGCATGCCCGCAATCGCCGCCACGCCGGTCGCGATCAGAAATCCATGCAGTGCTATTTTTCGGTAGGCAATGCCCTGCAGCATCGCTGCTTCGTGGTCGATCGCCACGGCCCGCAGCGCCTTGCCGAAACGCGTGCTCTTGAGCAGGGCGATGATGACCCCCGTGAGCACCGCAGCAAAAACAAACAGGATCAACCGTTGCTTTGAAACGGAAATGCCTGCGACATCGAGATTGCCTTCCACGAGAGATGGAACCGGCCGGACTGCGCCGCCGAAGACCTCGAGCATGAGGCCCTCAAAAAGCAGCACCAGCCCCGCCGACAGGATGAAGGAGCCGATCATGTCGCGCTCCAACCGCTTGAATCCGAACTGATATAGCACCAGTCCGAACAGCAGGCACGCGGCCAGCCCGCCCATACCGGCCAGCGCATACACCAAGTAGGGGTTGCCGATGCGCGGAGCCAGCCAGGACAGCCCCAGCGACAGCATCAAGGCTGCAAACGTAAAGAACTGACCGTGCGCAAAGTTCACGACCTTCAGTACGCCGAAGATGATCGTCAGCCCTAGTGAGAAAAGGATGTACACCGAGCTGATCTGCAGCGCCGTGAACAGCAGCTGGAGGTTGTCCTGCATGTGCATGGCTCCTTATTTCTGCACGCGCCCAACTTCCTTCAGCGTCGTCCCGGCGATTTGGGTAATGATGACGGGCAGTTGCATCTGCTGGTCGCTACCGTATACATCCTTTCCGCCGAAACCGACCTCGCCGAAGAACGACTGGAACTTGACCTCCGGCATCACTTTGGCCACCTGCTCCGGGTCAACGCTCTGCGCCTTTTCCATTGCGGCTTTCAGTGCCCATACGGCGTCGTACATTCCGATCTGCACCGAGTTGATGTCTTCCCCCGTTACTTTCCGCACCCCGTCGTTCAGCTCTTTCTGGTGCGGATTCATGCTGGAAACCGCAACCGCGGCTCCAAGGTAGGTGCCATCAACGGCGTTCTTGCCAGTGGCCAGCAGGCCGTCGGCCCCCGTGCCGACTTCCACGACCTTGATGCCGTTCCATCCCAAAGCGTTCAACTCTCGGAACACCAGCCCTGCGTCGGCGGGCGGAGTGGATGCCAGATCAACCACATCGGGTTTGAGCGAGTTCAGCTTCGCCGCAATCGGCTGGAATTCGCTGGTGCCGCGTTCATACCAGTCGCTGACCAGTACCTTCACGCCATGGCGCTCCCATGCGGCGCGCGCCACCTTCTCGGTTTCCTGGCCTGTGGCGTCGTTGGGATTGAGCAATGCCACCGTCTTGATCTCTGGATGCAGCTTCTTCACATGAGCGATCATCGGGTCGGATATCTCGTTGACCGAATTCATCTGCGAGAAGGTCAATGGGAACTTGGGCCCCTTGATCGAGTTTCCCCAGGCGGCAGTGAACAGCAGCACACCCCTGCGTTCAGTCAGTGACTGCAGCGCCCGCACGGGCGCCACGCCGATACTGCCTGCGACATACTTCACGCCATCGCGTGCGACCAACGCCTGCGCGACCTTGGCTCCTTCCGCCGCGTTGTACTTGTTGTCGTAGCCTACACATTCGAAGTTATAGGTGGCGTCCTTTACCTTGACTCCGCCGGCAGCCTTGATTTCTTCGGCCGCCTTGGTGCACAGCCACTCAGACCCTTTCCCCCAATTGGCGCCCGCGCCAGACAATGGGATGGACATGCCCAGCTTGATGGTTTCCGCGTGGGCAAAAGCGGACGCGGCGAACAAAGCAATCGCGAAGCCGGCCTTGATCGACATCGTCTTTTTAATCGGTGCTTTCATAGTCTCCTCCGGTAGGGTTCGTATGGCGCACGCGCCAGACCCGTACGAATTAGAGTCTTCGCCACAGAAGCGGGTCAAATTAGATTCTGCGCTCGTTCCGTACCCTGGAATCGTTGCCGGCGCGGCTGATATGCCCAATTCGCGACGATCACCCTGCCCGGAGCGACGTGGATGTCCCGCGACAGACGACATCCTTGGACGGCGCGCAACGCGCGCCGAATAAGCCAGTAGAAGCCCGATTCCAGTCGACGAACTAGTTGGCCCGCGCCTCGGCCTTCCATTCCCGAGGCGACCTGCCCGAATGCGCCTTGAATGCGCGCGATAGCGCGGCTTCGCTGCCGTAACCCACCTCGGCCGCGATGATCTTCAACGGGCGTCCGCGCTGAAGCGCCTTTTGCGCAAGCCGGACGCGCCAGCTTTGCAGGTACTGCCCGGGCGTGATGCCCACGGTGTCGCGAAAGGTGGTGGCAAACACGCTGCGCGACATGCCGGCCGCCTCGGCCAGCGAATCCAGCGTCCATTCCTTCGCGGGCGCTTCGTGCATGGCCACCAGGGCATTGCGCAGGCGCGCATGCGCCAGGCCCGACAGCAGGCCGCCGCGTACTTTGCCGGTTTCCATCAACTGGCGCAGCACCTGAATCATCACGACTTCGAACAGACGTTCTACCAGCGCGACGCGCCCGCACCGCTGTTCCTGCGCCTCGTCGAACAGCACGGCCAGCACGGGCGCTGCGCCATCGATCTCTTCAAGCGGCAGGCACACCAGGTCCGGCAAGGCTGCGGCGATGGGGTTGTAGGCGCCCCCCTCGAACGACAGCGTGGCGCCCACCATGTCGGCGCCGGGTTCGGGCGCGACGACGAAGCCCGGGTTGGGCAACCTTGAAATAAGCAAGAGGCTGGGCCGCTCGACGCACAAGGCCTGCTGGCCATATCGAAAATCCACCCGGCCGCTGCGCACCAGATGCAGTTGGCCGTGAAGGTCGTTGCTGCGCGCAGCGATGAAGCCCGGGGCGGCGCCTGCTCCGTACACCTTTGCGCTTACGGGGAAATGCGCCATCAGCGCAGCGAGCCGGTCGGCCATATCGTACTCGTGATCAAGTTTTCAGAACTTTACATCACCAATGGTGTTGCCGGGGCCTGCAGAATACGCCTTACCCAAGCAGCAAACACCACATCAACCCCTTTACAGGAATCAACGCCATGAATGCTACCACCCGCAACCTTGTCGCCGGCGTGCTCGCCGCCACCTTGCAATCGGGCGTCGCCGCGCAAGCCGGCACCCCGGCCGAAGTCGCGGCGCAAGCCACCGTGCAAGGCAACTACGTCGTCACCGCCGACGGCGTGCGCCTTTACTACAAAGACTGGGGCCCCAAAGATGGCCCGGTCGTCACGCTGAGCCATGGATGGCCGCTCAGCTCCGATAGCTGGGAATCGCAGATGCTCTTCCTGGCCGAGCAGGGCTACCGCGTGGTCGCGCATGACCGCCGCGGCCATGGCCGATCGAGCCAACCCTGGGACGGCAACGATATGGACCATTACGCCGACGACCTGGCCGCCGTGATCCAGGCACTGAACCTGAACAACATTACCGCCGTGGGCTTCTCGACCGGCGGCGGCGAGGTCGCCCGCTATATCGGACGCCACGGCACAGACCGCGTAAAGAAGGCGGTGCTGGTCAGCGCCGTGCCGCCGTTGATGGTGAAGACGCCCGACAACCCCGGCGGCGTGCCGATTGAAGTGTTCGACGGGCTGCGCAAAGCGTCGCTGGATAACCGCTCGCAGCTGTACCTGGACGTGGCGTCGGGCCCGTTCTATGGCTTCAATCGCCCGGGAGCGAAGGCCTCGCAAGGGCTGATCAACAGCTGGTGGTCGCAAGGCATGCAGGCCGGCCACAAGAACACCTACGATTCCATCGCGGCGTTCTCGGCCACTGACTTCCGCGCGGACCTGAAGAAGTTCGACGTGCCTACGCTGGTGATCCATGGCGACGACGACCAGATCGTACCGCTGGACATCTCGGGCAAGGCGTCAGCCGCGCTGGTCAAGGGCGCAAAGCTGATCGTGTACCCGGGCGCACCGCACGGCCTGACCGACACGCACAAAGACCGCTTCAACCAGGACTTGCTGGACTTCTTGAAGCAGTGAACGTCGGGCGCGGCATGCCGGCTGCGGGGCAAGCCCCTGCAGCCGGCCCGTAACAACCCGATAGTCAGGCCCGCATATCCTGCCTGGCGGCGCGGGCAGCGGGAAGCCCCGCGAAAGCAGCCGCCGCGCCTGCCACCGCCACGCCCACCGCAAGGCCTATCCACGCGCCATGCAGCGCATGGCTCAACAGAAGCCCGCCTACAACGGGCGAAGCAACATCGGCGACGGCGATCAGGGCTTGTGCCGCGCCCAGCATCGCCCCCTGGCGCGGCAGCGGCGTTCGCACGGACAGGGCGGCCAGGTAGGTAGGTTTGGCGATGGCGTCTCCGATACTGACGCACAGCACCGCGAAAACGAGCACGGGTATGGTGCCGGCCAGCCCCAGAACCACGAAACCGGTGCCGAGCAAGGTAAATATCAGGACGATCAGGCTCCTGTCGCTGAACCTTGCTCCCAGCCAGCCCAGCAGCGTGAACTGCACCAGCACATTGACCGCCCCATCGGCCATCATCAAATAGCTCAGTTGTTTCGGCCCGAAAGGATGGCCGTTCCAGACAAACGTGTCGGCCAGAAAAACCGGCACCTGCGAGGTGTACATGCCGAAGGCAAAGAAATGGCACATCATCACCGCGAGCAGAATGCGGATGGCCGGCGCCCGCAGGACCGACGCAATCGAGCCGCCGGCTCGATTGGCCTGGCCAGGCTCTGCCGGCGCGGCGTGCCCGTCGTCCAGCCCGTACGTCGCCGCGCACAGCGCCAATAGCGTCAGCACCAGAGCTGCATATATGGGCGCGTTCAGCGACACATCGGAAAGCAGGCCGGACAGGCCCGCACCGACAATGCCCCCCAGCCCGACGCTACCTGTCAGTATGCCGATAGCCTGGCGCCGATGGTCGGGATGGGACCGCTCCGCAACATAGGCCGCCGCTGCCGAAAGGTTTCCCGCGGCGGTGCCGAATAGCGCGCGAGCCAGTAGTACGCACAGCAGCCCCGGGGCAGCCGCCAGCAACAGCAGACTTGCCGCCGCGACAACCTGGGTGCCCAGCAGGACACGCTTGCGGCCATAACGGTCGGACAGTTGGCCGATAAGCGGCGCGAAGACGAACTGGCTTAGCGCTTCAATGGCAAAGACTACGCCGAGCATCAGCGCAGAGCCGCCCATTTCCCTGACATAGAACGGCAGTACCGGCAGCACCGCGGCCATGCCGGCCCCGTACATGCAGACGATAAAGCCCACGATGGCAACAGTGCGCCACGGGATGGCCTTGTGGCCCGGGCGGTGCTCGCCCGCCTGCATGCATGCGGTCATGTTGGGTACTCTGGTGTGCGTCTTAGTCTGCGCGGGCAGCGTACGCCGGCATGGCCATGCGGCGCAGGTAAGCGTCGAGCTCGGCAAGGCGGCCGGCATGGGCGATGGCCGCCACGTAGCCGTCAGGCCGCACCAGCACACAATCGCCGGGCGCCAGGCCGTATGCGTCCTGGACATGGCTCCATGCGTCGACCGTGTCGCCGTCAGGGCCGACATGGCGCACGCGCAGCCCAGCGCGGGTAGCAAATGCGCCGAGCCGCGCCTGGTAAGCCAGCAACGTCCAGTGCGTACCCTGGAACAGTTGGAACAAGCGCGTCGGCTGGCCCGATGCGCCGCGTACAGGCGCATCCGGTGCGCGGTCGCCTGCGCGCAGGCCGTGGATGCGCGCAGGCAGTTCCAGGGCAAGCGCGGAATCGCGGTAGCCAATATCCAACTGGCGCACCTCGCGGCCGCGCCGCATGTCGCCGTGTTGCTGGGCCTGTAGCAATCGAGTGGAAAGGCCCAGCATGGATTCGGCTACCGGACGCCGCTCGGCCTCGTAGGTATCGAGCAACGCCTGATCCGCTCCTTTCAATACTGCCGCGAGCTTCCAGCCCAGGTTGTAGGCGTCTTGCACACTGGTGTTCAGGCCCTGGCCACCCGTGGGAGGATGCACATGCGCGGCGTCGCCCGCCAGAAACACCCTGCCCGCGCGATACTGGCCCGCAAGCCGCGCGCTCATTTGATAATCGGACGCCCACGATACGGACTGGACCTTGATGTCATCGCGCCCGCTGCGCTCGGCCACGAGAGCGGCCAGCCCGTGGCCCGTAAGATCCACCGGCGCATCCGAGGCGACGGCGGCCTGAACCTGGAAAAGCCCGGTGCCCGCCAGCGGGCAGATGGCCATCATGCGATGCCTGTCGCCCATGTTGAACTGGTGCCAGGCGTCGCGGCCCAGGCCCGACAGGATCACGTCGGCCACGATGGCGCGCGCTCCCAGCGACCTGCCCGCGAAGGGCACGCCCAGTGCGCCGCGCACGTAGCTGTGGCCGCCATCCGCGCCGATCAGGTAGCGGACCCGGACGGTCGTGTCGCCCCCGGCGCTGTGCACGCGCGCCGTGACGCCGTTGGCGTCCTGATCGAACCCGGTCAGCTCCGTGCCCCATTCGACCTGGTGCCCTAGTTCGGCCAGCCGGTCGCGCATGACGCGTTCCGTGAGAAACTGCGGCACCATCAGCGCAGACGGGTGCGGTTCGGCCGCCGTAGGTTCGACGCGTTCGGCGATATCGGCGTCGAACCAGCTGCCGTCGTCGCGGTACGTGCGCGCGGGCGGATAAATGCCGCCCGCCGCGAACAGGGCGTCGAGTATGCCCAGGTCTTCGAATATTTCCTGTGTTCGCGGTTGTATTCCCTTGCCGCGCGAGCCGGGAAAAGGCGTGGCGCTTTTTTCGATCAGCCGGAAGGGTATGCCCCTTCGGGCGAATTCCAGGGCCAGCGTCAAGCCCGTGGCGCCGGCGCCGCAGACCAGTATGTCGGGGGACGAATGCATGGTCGTCTCGTGGTAGATGTGTGTATTATGCACACGATAGGAGCAATACTATGGCATCGCGAAAAAATGTGCAAGATACACATATATCGGCGCAGATGAAGGCGCTGCATGGGGCGCTTATCAGCATCGCAAGCACGCTGAACCGGCCCCAGAATGACGAGAACATGATCCAGAAGGCCGGCATACGGCTGGATCGCGCCCTGTTCTCGGTGCTGGTCAGCATCGAGCGGCTTGGGCCGGTAGGTATCGTGGAGCTGGCCGATCGTACCGGGCGCGACTACACCACGATCAGCCGCCAGGTGGCCAAACTGGAAAGCCTGGGGCTGGCACGGCGCCACGAAAACGCGCAAGACCGCCGCATCCGCGAGGCGTTGGTCACACCCGAGGGCAAGGCGATGACGGATCGCATCGACGCCGCACGAGAACGCATGGCCCGGACGATATTCAAAGACTGGACCGCTGACGAAATCGGCAGCTTCGTCGCTCAGTTGCGCCGCTTCGCGGACGCCCTGGAAAAAGAAGCGCAGCGCTCATGATCAAACGGGTTGCGACGCGCCGTGCGCCCGACGTGTTGCGCCGCGCGCGCAAGACCCCAGGCGTCAGCCGGCCAACGCCCTGTGCAGGACGCGCGCCACATGCTCGGCCTTCATGCGCGCGTCCGCCCGGGTGCCGTCGGCAATCTGGTGCCGGCAACTGGTGCCGTCGGCCACCAGCAGCGTATCGGCCCCGGCGTTGCGCACCGCGGGCAACAGCGACAGTTCGGCCATTTTCATGGACGTGTCGTAATGCGAAGCCTCGTAGCCGAAGCTGCCTGCCATGCCGCAGCAACTGGATTCGATCAGCTCCACTTTCAGTTCAGGAATCAACCCCAGTATCTGCTGCACCGGCCTGACCGCGTCGAAGGCCTTCTGGTGGCAGTGCCCGTGCAGCAGCGCCCGCTTTTGCGGCAACGGTTTCAGCTTCAGGTTCAAGCGCCCCGCTTTCAGCTCGGTGGATAGAAACTCTTCGAACAGGTAGGCATGCCGCGACAACGCCTGGGCATCGTCGCCCAGGCCCATGACCAGGAACTCGTCGCGCAGGGTCAACAGGCACGACGGTTCCAGGCCCACGATCGGCACGCCGCGTTCGACAAAGGGTTGCAGGGCATTGACCACGCGGCGGGCTTCGGCCCTGGCCTGATCGACCATGCCCGCCGCCAGATACGTGCGGCCGCAGCACAGGGGCCTCCGCGGTTCGGCATCGCCGGGCGCGGGCGCGGCGACGTGCACACGGTAGCCGGCCGCCTGCAGCACTTGCTGCGCGGCACGAGCATTGTCCGCCTCGAAGTAATTGTTGAAGGTGTCCGCGAACAGCACCACGTCTGCCGTGTTCGAGTCGGCGGACTTGGCGTGGCGGGTGAAGACATCGCTGCTCCATTGCGGCAGCGTGCGCTGCGCGGAAAAGCCCAGCAGCCGTTCGGACAACCGCGCCAGCCCGGGCAGCGCGTCGCGCAGGTTCAGCAAGAACGGCACGCGGCTGGCCCAGGGCGCCCAGCGCGGCAGCGTAGCGACCATCTTGTCTTTTAGCGCCAGCCCGCGCTTCTGCCGCCATTGGTTCAGGAACTCGATTTTCATGCGGGCCATGTCGATGCCGGTGGGGCAGTCGCGCTTGCAGCCTTTGCAACTGACGCACAGGTCCATGGTGGCGCGCATTTCGTCGGACACCAGCGCATCGGGGCCCAGCTGCCCCGACAGGGCCAGCCGCAGGGTATTGGCGCGCCCGCGCGTCAGGTGCTGTTCATCGCGCGTGACACGGTAGCTGGGGCACATGGTGCCCGCATCGAACTTGCGGCAATGGCCATTGTTGTTGCACATTTCCACGGCCTTGCCCAGCCCATGGGCAGGGTCTCCGCCAGTGCCGGGCGCGGTCAGCGTCTCGGTGGCGGGGTCGCTGTTCACGTTCCAGGCCGACCAGTCCAGCGCGGGCTTCAGCGCAATGACCTGGTATTCGGGCTTGAAGCGGAACAGCGTGCGATCGTCCATGCGTGTGCTGCGCACGATCTTGCCCGGGTTCATTAGGCGGTCGGGGTCGAAGGCGTCTTTGATTTCTTCGAAGGCGCGCGTCAGCCGGGGGCCGAACTGCCACGCCACCCACTCGCTGCGCACCAGCCCGTCGCCGTGCTCGCCGGAAAACGCGCCCTTGTAGCGCCGCACCAGCGCCCCGGCCTCTTCGGCGATGGCGCGCATCCGGGCCGCGCCGTCGCGGCGCATATCCAGGATGGGCCGGACGTGCAGCGTACCCACCGATGCATGCGCATACCACGTGCCCTTCGTGCCGTGCCTGGCGAACACCTCGGTCAGCTGGCTGGTGTATTCGGCCAGGTGCTCCAGGGGCACCGCACAGTCTTCGATGAACGACACAGGCTTGCCGTCGCCGCGCATGCTCATCATGATGTTCAGGCCGGCCTTGCGCACGTCCCACAACGCCTTTTGCGCGGCCGCGTCGGGCATTTCGACCACCGACCCCGGCAGGCCCAGGTCGCCCATCAGTTCCACCAGCCTGGCCAGGTTGGCCAGCTGGTCTGCATGCGACTGGCCCGCGAACTCCACCAGCAGGATGGCCTCGGGTTCGCCGATGAGCGCCTTGTCGATCACCGGGCGGAAGGCCGGGTTGCCGCGCGCCAGGTCTATCATCGTGCGATCCACCAGTTCGACCGCACAGGGCCCCAGCCCCACGATATGGCGGGTCATGTCCATGGCCTGGTAGAACGTGGGAAAGTTCACCACGCCTAGTGCCTTGGCAGCGGGCAGCGGCGACAGCTTCAGGGTGATGCCGCGCGTGTAGGCCAGCGTGCCTTCGCTGCCCACCAGCATGTGCGCCAGGTTGACCTGCCCGTCGGCCGTATAGGGGCGCGGGCTTTGCGGGTGAAAGATGTCCAGGTTGTAGCCGCCCACCCGGCGCAGCACGGCGGGCACCTTGCCCGCGATTTCGTCGCGCTCGCGCGCGGCAATGTCGGCCAGCCGGTCCATGATGGCGCGCACGCGCGGCGGCGCGTTGCCCATGCGGCTGGTGTCGGTGAACGTGGCCGCCGTGCCATCGAGCAGCAAGGCATCGATGGCCAGCACGTTGTGCACCATGTTGCCATAGGCGATGGATCGCGACCCGCAGGAATTATTGCCCGCCATGCCGCCCAGCGTGCACTGCGCCGATGTGCTCACATCCACCGGGAACCACACGCCATGGGGCTTGAGCCAGGCGTTCAGGTGATCCAGCACGATGCCGGGCTCCACCGTGACGGTCATGGCTTCCAGGTTGAAATCAAGGACGCGGTTCAAGTACTTGCTGTTGTCGATGACCAGCGCCGCGCCCACCGTCTGCCCGCACTGCGATGTGCCCGCGCCGCGAGCGAGCACCGGCACGCCCATTTCGCGACACAGCCCCAGCGCCGCGGCGACATCATCGGCCGACCGCGGCACCAGCACGCCCACCGGATCCACCTGGTAGATGGATGCATCGGTGGCATAGCGCCCCCTGGCGCCCCGCTCGAACAGCACTTCGCCCTGTGTGGCGCCCTGCAATCGCGCGGCCAGTTCCAGGTGCAAGGGGTTCAGTTCGGCATGCAGGGGCGGGGGCAGGGGCGCGTTCATAAGCCTTTTGAACAGAGAGTGGCGGGTCAGGCGGCATCCGACGGGTCTGGCCCATCGGCGCCGTCGGCGGACTGAAGGTGCTCTAGCACCGCTTCGCACTTGCGCCGCAGGTGCTGGCGCAGTATGTGGGCTAGCCGGGGACCGTCTCGCGAGGCCAGCGCATCGGCCATTTCCAGGTGTTCCTGCATGGCCTTGTCCCACTTTTCGAGGTTCAGGTTGGAACGGAACCGCAGGTTCTGCAGGCGCAGATTGATGTTGGTATATACCTGCGCCAGCAACTGGTTGTGCCCTGCCGCATTGAT
This sequence comes from Bordetella genomosp. 7, assembly GCF_002261265.1. GTDB lineage: Bacteria > Pseudomonadota > Gammaproteobacteria > Burkholderiales > Burkholderiaceae_B > Bordetella_A. The sequence goes on from NZ_NEVK01000008.1 coordinate 94,472, forward strand.
CCGGTCGTGGATGACCCGGTTCAAGTGGTAGTACGCCGACAGGTTGCGTCGGGCGTGGCATGCCTGCATTTCGAACGTCAGCGCCTTGATCTCGGCGATTTCCTGGTCGCTGATGCGCTCGCAGGCCAGTTCGCCGGACAGGGCTTCCAGCGCGCCCATCACTTCGAAGCTTTCGCGGACATCGTGCTGGGACAGCGCCACCACATGCGCGCCGCGGTTGGGCTGCATGCGTACCAGCCCTTCGGCCGACAACAGGCGGAAGGCCTCGCGCAATGGTGTGCGCGACACCTGCAGGCGGTCGCACAAGGCGCGTTCATTCAAACGCACGCCCGCGGCCAGTTCGCCCTCGATGATCATATTGCGCAAGCGCTCGGCAATCGCGGCCGGCAGCGTGCGCCGGTCTACCGCCGCAGACGGGGGGATGGCTTCGGATGCGGAAGGGACCGCCGGGGTATGCAGGCTCACGGGCTCGATCTTCATTGGTATACAAAGTGGCAAGGGCGCATATCGTCGCCGGATTGGCCCCCGCGCCGCGTCGTGGCGTTGGAGCCGCCCCATTTTAATGGCTGCTTCCTTTCCAGAAATTGCTGTGCCGCCGCATTGAATCTGCTTGCAGAACTGCTTGTTTAGTGCGTATTCTTCCCCACAATTGGTATTTTGTATACCAAATTCTCAGGAGCTCAACATGCAGCCGTTGTACTCGCACCCTTCCGGTCGTCACTTCCTGCAGATTCCGGGGCCCACCAATGTGCCCGATCGCGTGCTGCGAGCCATAGACCACGCCACCATCGACCATCGCGGCCCGGAATTCGGCGAGTTGGGCAAGACGGTGCTGGCCGGCATGAAGAAGGTGTTCAAGACCGACGGCGACGTCATCATCTACCCGTCATCGGGCACCGGCGCCTGGGAAGCCGCCCTGGTCAACACCCTGTCGCCCGGCGACAAAGTGTTGATGGCCGAAACCGGCCATTTCGCCACGCTATGGAAAAAAATGGCCGAGCGCCTGGGCCTGCAGGTCGAGTTCCAGGATGGCGACTGGCGCCACGGCGCCGACCCCGAGCAAATAGGCAGGCGCCTGGCGGCGGACCCGGGCCACGAGATCAAGGCGGTGTGCGTGGTGCACAACGAAACCGCCACGGGCGTGGTCAGCAACGTGCCGGCGGTGCGCAAGGCCATCGACGCCGCCGGGCACCCTGCCCTGCTGATGGTGGACACCATCTCGTCACTGGGGTCGCTGGACTACCGCCACGATGAATGGGGCGTTGACGTCACCGTGTCCGGCTCGCAAAAGGGCATGATGCTGCCGCCAGGGCTGTCTTTCAATGCAGTCAGCGCCAAGGCCCTGAAGGCTGCCGATACGGCCCGGCTTCCCCGTTCGTACTGGGACTGGAAAGAAATGCTGGCGATCAACCCGCGGGGTTATTTTCCGTACACGCCCGCAACCAACCTGCTCTACGGCTTGCGCGAAGCGCTGGACATGCTGTTTACCGAAGGTCTGGACAACGTGTTTGCGCGCCACCAGCGCCATGGCGAGGCCACCCGCCGCGCCGTGCGCGCATGGGGCCTGGAGATTCTGTGCGCGCGGCCCGAAGAATACAGCCCCGCCCTTACCGCGGTGATGATGCCCGACGGACATAGCGCCGACGCCTTGCGCAAGACCGTACTCGACCATTTCAACATGTCGCTGGGACAAGGCCTGAGCAAGCTCTCGGACAGGGTTTTCCGTATCGGGCACCTGGGCGACTTCAACGACCTGACGCTTTGCGCCACCTTGTCGGGCGTGGAAATGGGCCTGAAGAAGGCCGGCGTGCCGCATCGCGCGGGCGGCGTGCAGGCGGCCATGGACTATCTGGCAGAGACCAGCCGGCCCTGCCCGGCGCAAGCGACGTAAGCGCGTACGGCCGGGCCGCAAGCGTAGCGCGGCATCAACAAGGAAGTCCGCAGCAAGGGGAGCAACAACAGGACTAGCAGTACAGGAAGGCTCGAACCAGGCGTACCGATACCGGGCGTCCCCGTGACACCACCGGAGGAGACACACATGAAGCACCTGACTCAAAGACTGTCGAAGAAAACCTGCTTGATCGCATCGCTGGCCGCACTGGGCGGCCTTGCGGCTGTGCCGGCCCAGGCCTGGGAACCTACGCGGCCGGTAGAAATCATCGTGCCGGCCGGCGCGGGCGGCGCATCGGACCAGATGGCGCGCACGCTGCAAAGCATCATCCTCAAGCACAACCTGATGAAGCAATCGACGCTGGTGCTGAACAAGGGCGGCGCCAGCGGAGCCGAAGGCATCATGGACACCAAGGCGTCGTCCGGCAACCCGCACAAACTGATGGTGGCGTTTTCCGCCATCTACACGCTTCCCATTGCGGTGAACCTGCCCTTCAACTGGCGCGACCTGAACCCCGTGGCCATGATCGCGCAGGACGAATTCCTGCTGTGGACCAACTCGGAAGAGCCATACAAAACCGCCGCTGAGTACCTGGATGCGGTGAAGGCCGCGCCGCCGGGCAAGTTCAAGATGGGCGGCACGGGCGCCAAGCGCGAAGACCAGATCATTACGGTGGCGCTCGAAAAAGCGGCCGACGTGAAGTTCACCTACGTGCCCTACAAAAGCGGCGGCGAAGCGGTGACCCAGCTTGTGGGCAAGCACACCAACTCCAACGTCAACAACCCCAGCGAGAACATCGCCCAGTGGCGCGCCGGGCAAGTCAATGCCTTGTGCGTGTTCTCGAATGAGCGCATGACCTTCAAGGACAAGATCACCAAGGATCAGTCCTGGGCCGACATTCCCACCTGCAAGGAAGAAGGCTATGACGTGCAGTACCAGATGCTGCGCGCGTTCTTCCTTCCGCCGGAAACCACGCCCGAGCATGCGGCCTACTACGCCGACCTGATCAAGAAGATCAGCGAAACCCAGGAATGGAAGGATTACCTGGCCAAGCAGGCGCTCAAGGGCGACTACCGCACCGGCGAAGCTTTCGTGAAGTTCCTGGAAGAGGACGAAGCCAAGCACAAGACCCTGATGCAGGAAGCCGGCCTGGCCGCGAAGAAATAAGCCGAGGAGCGCAGGATGGATCAACAGCAAGCGCAGGGCGGCGCGTCGTCGGGCGGGCTGACACACAGCACGGTCGACGCCATAACCGCAGTCGTGTTCTTCATCATCGGCGCGGTGATGATGGTGGACAACCACCGTATCGGCACCAGCTGGGCGGCAGACGGGCCGGAAACCGGCTATTTCCCGTACCACGTGGGAATGATCATCTGCCTGGCCAGCGTGGCGGTCTTCGTGAAAGCGGTTTTCGGCAAGAACCGCAACCGCGAAGTGTTCGTCACCTGGAACCGGTTCCGCCTGGTGCTGCTGGTGCTGCTGCCCACTGCCGTGTATGTGCTGTTGATCCAGTTCCTGGGCATCTACGTCGCATCGACGCTCTTCATTGCCGCGTTCATGCGCATCCTGGGCAAGATCTCCTGGCTGAAGACGCTGCTCGTCAGCGTGGGCGTGAACGTACTGCTGTTCTGGATGTTCGAGGTCCAGTTCCTGGTGCCTTTGCCCAAGGGGCCGCTTGAAGCCCTGTTTGGCTACTGATCCGGCAACGGGAGACCGCAAGTGGATGAACTGAACGCGTTATTCCATGGCTTTGGCACCGTCCTGAGCTGGTACAACCTGGCCATGATGTTCATCGGCCTGGTGCTGGGCGTGATCATCGGTGTGCTTCCCGGGCTGGGCGGCCCCAACGGGGTGGCCATTCTGCTGCCCCTGACCTTCACCATGCCCCCCACGTCGGCCATCATCATGCTGTCGTGCATCTACTGGGGGTCGTTGTTCGCGGGGGCCATCACCTCGATCCTGTTCAACATCCCCGGCGAAACGTCATCGGTGGCCACCACCTTCGACGGCTATCCGCTGGCGCAGCAGGGCCGGGCCGGCAATGCGCTGACGGCATCGTTCACCGGATCGTTCTTCGGCGCCCTGTCGGGCGTGCTGCTGATCACCTTCCTGGCGCCGCTGGTGTCGAAGTTTGCCCTGCGGTTCGGCCCGCCCGAGTTCTTCGCGGTGTTCCTGCTGACCTTCTGCAGTTTCGTCGGCACCGACAAAAAAACGCCCTTCAAGACCATTATTTCCATGATGGTGGGGTTTGGGCTGGCCGCCATCGGCATGGACACCATCAGCGGCAGCCTGCGCATGACTTTCGGCTGGTCCGAGCTGTTGCGAGGCGTCGATTTTCTGGTGGTCGTGATCGGCCTGTTCGGCATAGGCGAAATCCTGGTCAGCATGGAAGAAGGCCTTAAGTTCGAAGGCAAGAACGGCCGCATCAACCTGAAAGTGGTGCTGCAGACCTGGAAAGAAATGCCCCGGTACTGGATGACGCTGGTGCGCAGCACGGTGGTCGGCTGCTGGATGGGCGTGACGCCCGGCGGCGCCACGGCGGCGTCGTTCATGGGCTATGGCCTGGCGCAGCGTTTCTCGCGCAATGGCCACAAGTTCGGCACCGGCCAGATTGAAGGTGTCATCGCCCCCGAAACCGCTGCCCATGCCTCGGGCACGTCGGCGCTGCTTCCCATGCTGGCGCTGGGCATCCCCGGCTCGGCCACCGCGGCGGTATTGCTGGGCGGCCTGATGATCTGGGGCCTGCAGCCCGGCCCGCTGCTGTTTGTGGAACAAAAAGACTTTGTATGGGGATTGATCGCCAGCATGTATCTGGGCAACTTCGTCGGCCTGCTCATCGTGTTGAGTACGGTGCCCCTGTTTGCCGCGATACTGCGCATTCCGTTTGCCATCGTGGCCCCCATCATCATCGTGGTGTGCGCCATCGGCGCCTACTCGGTCAACAATGCCATGCTCGACGTGTGGTTCATGTTGCTGTTCGGGGTGATCGGCTATGTGTTGAAAAAGCTGTCGTACCCGCTGGCGCCCATGATCCTGGCGCTGGTGCTGGGCGATCGCATGGAAGACGCCTTCCGCCAGTCCATGCTGGGGCCGGGCACCGGGCTGCACGTGTTCTGGTCCAACGGGCTGGTGGGCACCATCACCACGCTGGCGCTGATCATGCTGGTATGGCCCTTGGTGCAGGCGCTGTGGCGCCTGGCGCGCGGACGGGGCGGCGGTGGCGCCAACGGCGCGGCCGTCGGTCACACGGGCGAAGAACTGCCGCGCTGAGCGTCGCGCCCTGGTTGTAAGCTGTATCGAGACGTACCCGTCGGTGTATCCCGGTAGTCAACGCGGGGCGGGCGGCACACAATAAACCCATGCCGCCCCCGGCGCGCCTTTTCTGGCTCGCCGCCCACCCGCCGCGCATGCGTCTTCGCGCATGCCTGCCCACTACGGGAGCCCGCCCATGGATAGCCAGGTGCGCCATTGCCGCCGCAACATCAACGGTATCGATATCTTCTATCGCGAGGCCGGCCCGCCCCGCGCCCCCGTCGTGCTGCTTCCGCATGGCTACCCATGTTCTTCGTACGAATTCCGCAATCTGATGCCCAGGCTGGCCGACCGGTGGCGCCTGGTGGCGCCCGACTTTCCCGGCGCGGGGCATAGCGCCACACCAGACGACTTCGACTACAGCTTCGACGGCTACGCGGCTTTTCTGGACAGTTTCGTGCAGGCCCTGGGCCTGGACCGCTTCGTGCTTTATCTGCATGATTTCGGCTCGCCCATCGGCGCCCGCCTGGCGATCATGCGGCCTGGGCGCATCGTTGCCCTGGTCATCCAGAACGGCGATATCCCCTACGAAGACGCGCTGGGCCCCAAGTACGCCGACATCGAGGCCACCTGGAACCTGCCCGAGCCCGACATGCGCCGGGCCATCGCCGGCAGCATTACCGAAGATATTTTCAAAGAAGAGTTCCTGAACGCAGTACGCCCGGACATCGCGCAGCGCATACCGCCCGACCTGTGGAAGCTGCACTGGCTGCTGATGACGCCGCGGCGCAAAGAGGCCGCCATCGACCTGATAGCCGGCCTGAAGCAGAATCGCGCCTGGTTTGCGCGCCATCGCGAATATCTGGCCCGGCACCGCCCGCCCACGCTGATAGTGTGGGGGCCGCAAGACCACTACATGCCCGAGGCCTCTGCGCGCGCGTACCTGCGCGACCTGCCGGATGCCGAGCTACACCTGCTGGACGGCGGGCACTGGCTGCTGGAAACCAACCTGGACGAAGTAACCGCGTTGATGCGCGAATTTCTGGAACGGGTGCATCCGGGATAGCCGGGCCCGCGCTGCGCGCTTATTCCGGCGGCATCACCCTGCGGCTGTCTTTGCGCCAGATGCGCCAGGCCCCGTCTTCGTACACCAGGTCGTCCGTCGAATCACGAATGCCCAGCAGCTGAGGCACGGATACGCCCGGGCGTGTTTCGTAGGCAGTCATGTAGAAGCGGACCCGCGCCCGGCCGGGCTCCGCGCTTTCGACGCGCAGGTTGCTGACCACGTGCGCAGTGGCCCGCTGGGGGTCGCGTTGCTCCAGCGCCTTGAGCACCGCATCACGGCCCTTGAGCTCGGCGCCTTGCCGCACCCAGGTGCCGTCGCGGGCCATCAGCGCCGCCGCCTGTTCATGGTTGCGCGTGTCCAGCGCGCTGAAGAACTCGCATACCACCGAGGCCAGGGCGTTTGTGTCCGGCGTATTCATACTTGCTTCCTGTCAGTGAAAAATAAAACGGTATGTCGTCAGCCCGCGACGGCCAGCCTGGCAACTTTTTCAAGCGGGGTCGACAGATCGGCCAGGCCGTCGCGATCCAGCAGCGTCCCCTCGGCGATATGCCGCCGCAAGAACCGCAAGTCGCGCGGCGCATTGATGCCCAGCCCGAACAACAGGCGGCCACCATCGTCCAGCGCGATATGCGTCTGGCGCAGGCCATCGTGTGCGCGCACCACCCAGTCGGCGGCGCATGCTGCATCGCCCGCCATCTGCATCAGCACGTCGTACTGCTGCGACCAGAAGAACGGCACCGGGTCGTAATGCACGGGCTTGCCCAGGATGGCCTGCGCCGCCGCGATGCCCTGGTCTTGTGCGTTCTGCCAGGATTCGAGCCGCCGCAGCGATCCGTCGGGCCGCCGCAGCACGGCCACGTCGCCAGCGGCATAGATGGCCGGGTCCGATGTGCGGCAATGCGCATCCACCACAATGCCGCCCTGGCATTCAAGCCCGGCGGCCACGGCAAGTTCGTCATTGGCCTTGAGGCCGGCTCCCACCACCACGAAGTCAGCCTGCTGCTCGTTCGCATCGGTAAACACCGCCGTGCAGCCGCCCCGTTCCCCCGGCCGCAGGGCCGTAACGCTCACGCCCAGGCGCACGGACACGCCCCGCGAGGCGTGCAGGCCGGCCAGATAGCTCGACAGTGACGCCGGGGCGCTGCGCGCGCACAGGCGTTGCGACATCTCGACGAGCGTCACCTCGCAGCCCGCATCCCGGGCGGCCGCGGCCACCTCCAGGCCTATCCAGCCGCCGCCCACAACCAGGACGCGCGCGCCGGTTTGAAACCTGCCGCGCAGGCGGCGCGCGTCGGGCAAGGTTCTTAACGTATGCACGCAGTCCAGCTCGAACCCGGGCACCGGCGGCAGGTAGGCGCGCCCGCCGGTGGCGAGCACCAACGCGCCATAGGCCAGCGTTGCGCCCGACGCCAGCGCTACCGTGCGGGCGTCCCGGTCGATACGCACGGCCGCATCGCCGCCTATCCACTCGACCTGCAAGGCGGCAAATTCCTCGTGCGCAATCAGGTAGGGCATGCACGGCGGTTCGGCCTGCAGTTGTTCCTTGGACAATGGCGGCCGTTCGTACGGAGGATCTTGCTCATCGCCGCACAGTACGATGCCGCCGCCATAGCCCTCGTTTCGCAGCGTGCGCGCCACCCAGGCCCCCGCCTGGCCCGCGCCGATGATCAATACGGATTGCGTCATGGTTGTTTCCGTAAGCCTTGTGTGTGTGCCGCGACGCTAGAAGCCGCCACGCACGTCCAGCAATGCGCCCGTGACATACGCCGCCGCAGGCGAGGCCAGCCACAGCACCGCGTTGGCAATTTCGTCGGCGCTGGCCATGCGTCCCAGCGGAATCGCCGCCGTCATGCGCGCCAGCTCTTGCGGGCTGCGGCCCGCCTGAATATCGGTATCGACCAGTCCCGGCCTGACGGCATTGACCCGGATACCTTCGGCCGCCACTTCCTTGGAAAGCCCGATGGTCATCGTGTCGATGGCGCCCTTGCTGGCCGCGTAGTGCACCCAGTGATTGGGCGATCCCAGTACCGACGCGCCCGACGAAACGTTGATGATCACGCCGCCCTCGCCGCCTGCCGCGGTGGACATGCGGCGTACCGCTTCCCGCGCGGCGAGGAACGCGCCTTGCACGTTCACCCGCAATACCTCGGACAGCGCCTGGGCCGACACCTCGCGCACGCGGGACAGCCCGCCGGTGATAGCAGCGTTGTTGACCAGCACACCCACCCGGCCCAGCAGATCCAGCTGCTCGAAGGCGTCCATCAACGCCATTTCGTCGCCCACATCGCACTGGATCGCCGTGCAGACACCCCCTTCGCGCTCGATGCTTGCCACCACGCGGGCAGCCTCATCGCTGTTGGACCGATACAGAATCGCCACGGGATAGTGCCGCGCGGCCTGCTGCGCGATGGCAGCGCCAATTCCACGGCTGCCTCCGGTTACCAGGAATATCGGGCGGCGGTACATGGCTACACGCTAAGGTGGGTGCCAAGCACCTCTTCATTGCCGCGCAGCGCATCGCTGGTGCCGGTAAAACAGATTTCTCCCTTGGACAGCACGTAGTGAATGTCCCCCACGTCCAGCGCGGCGCTCAAGTTCTGTTCCACCAGCAGCACGGCCAGGCCCTCGGATTTGAGCTGATGCAGTATGGCCACGATCTCATCGACGATCATGGGCGCCAGGCCTTCGGAAGGCTCGTCCAGTATCATCACCGACGGGTTCAGCATCAGCGCGCGCGCGATCGACACCATTTGCTGTTCGCCGCCCGATAGCTGGAAACCCCGGTTGTTGCGGCGTTCCTTCAGGCGGGGAAACAGCTCGTAGATGCGCTCGCATGTCCATTTGCCATCGCGCCCGGGGCGCGCGGCCACCGTCAGGTTCTCTTCTACGCTAAGGCTGGGAAACACGCCGCGTTCCTGCGGCACGAAACCCAGGCCCAGGCGCGATATCCGATGCGAAGGCATGCCCACCAAGCTGGTTCCGTTATAGGTGACAGCGCCCTTGCGGGGCTTCAGGTATCCCATGATGCTGAGCACGGTCGTAGTCTTGCCCGCGCCGTTGCGGCCCAGTATGGACGTTACCTGGCCGGGCTGCACCTGCAGTGAAATACCGCGCAGGGCATGGCTCTGGCCATAATAGGCATGGATGTTGTCGACGACCAGCATCAGTGCTTTCCTCCCAGATACACTTCGCGCACGCGCTGGTTGGCCTGGATCTGCTGCGGCGTGCCGCTGGCCAGGATCTCGCCGTAATAGAGCACGGTGATGGTGTGCGCCAGCGACAGCACGACTTTCATGTCGTGCTCGATGATCAGCAGCCCCAGCGATGCGGGCAGGCTCTGCACCAGCGCGATCATGCGATTGGTCTCGGCCGGCGACATACCCGAGGTAGGCTCGTCCAGCAGCAGCAGTTCGGGCTCGGCGGCCAGCGCGATGGCGATTTCCAGCTGGCGTTGTTCGCCATATGACAGGTTGGCCACCGGCCGCCCGGCGCAGTCCTGCAGATGCACCTGGGCGAGCAGTTCTTCGGTGCGCCGCCATTGCTCGCGCCGCGACGCCACGCTGCGCAGAGCTTCGTACCAGCCGCCCTGCTTGGCCTGCACCGCCAGCCGCACGTTTTCTTCGACCGTCAGCGAGCGGAACAAGGTGTTCTTCTGGAACGTGCGCCCCACCCCCAGCTGGCAGATTTTCTCGGGCGCCGCGCCGGTGATGTCCATGCCCTTGAACAGGATGCGGCCGGAGGTCGGGCGCAGGGTGCCCGTCAGCTGGTGCACCAGGCTGGTCTTGCCGGCGCCATTCGGGCCGATGATCACGTGGCGCTCACCTTCGCGCACGACCAGGTCCACATTGCGCGTCACTTCCAGGCTGCCGAACGCCTTGCACAGGTTTTCTGTCTGCAGCAGTGTCATTTGCTGTCTCCCAGCGCCTTGTCCAGGGCAGACGGCGGCGTCGTGGCCGCGGCGGGCGCGTCGGCCGCCGCGCATCGCCGCGCGCACAGCCGCGACATCAGGTAGCCCCACACTCCTTCGCGCATGAACATCACGCAGAAGATGAAGATGATGCCGATCCAGAAGGCCCAGTAGTCGTTGTACGAGCTGAGGAAGTTTTTCATCAGCAGGAACAGCGCGGCGCCCACTGCGGGGCCGAACAGGGTGCCGCTTCCGCCCAGGATCACCATCAACATGGCGTCGCCCGACAGGTGCCAATGCAGGATGTCGGTGGACACGTAGCCGTTGAACAAGGCGTAGAGCGCCCCGCCCACGCCGGCGAGCGCGCCCGCCAGGGTGAAGGCAATCAGTTTGAAGCGCTGTACCGGGTATCCGATGGAACGCATGCGCTGCTCGTTGTCACGGATGCCGATGAAGATCGAGCCCAGCGGCGACTTCACCAGGCAACCCATGAACCCCAGCACCAGCAGGAAGCCGGCCACCACCACGACATAGCGGGCCACGGGGTCTGAACCCAGGTTGTAGCCGAACAGTTCGGGAGGCATGAAGCCGATCAGGCCATCCGTGCCGCCGGTCACCGTGCGCCACTTCAGGGCGGTGGCGAACAGCAGCTGGGAAAACGCCATGGTCAGCATCAGGAACGGAATGCCGCTTACCCGGATGCAGGCCAGGCCGATCAGCGCCGCCAGGCCGGTGGACACCAGTATGCCGACCAGCGCGCCTATCCAGCCCGAGATCCCCAGGTGCACTCCCAGGCCGATGACCACATACGTGGATACGCCGAAGAACGCGGCATGCCCGAACGACAGCAGGCCGGTGTAGCCCACCAGCAGGTTCAGGCTCATGGCGAAGATCGCGAAAATCAGGATCTCGGACGTAATGCCCAGCAGATAATTGCCGCCCAACGGAGCCGCCGCCAGCAGCGCGCACAGCAGCAGCACGCCAAGTACAGAAGAAGTTCTTTTCATGTTCAGGCCTTTGCCACGCCAAACAGCCCCTGTGGCCGGGTCAGCAGCACCACCACCATGAGCAGGTAGATCATGAACAACGCGTAGTCCGGAAAGTAGGCCTTGCCGAACGTGTCGATCAGGCCCACCAGCAGGCCCGCGGCCAGCGCGCCGCGCAGGCTGCCCATTCCTCCCACCACTGTGACAATGAACGCGGGAATCAGGATCTCGATATCCATGCCCAGGTAGGTTCCCAGGATCGGGCCCGCCACAATGCCGCCTATGGCCGCCAGCGCCGCGCCCAGGGCGAAGATGCCGCCGAACAGCAGCGGCACGTTGATGCCGATGCCCGCGGCGGTAGCGGCATCGTCGACACCGGCGCGCACCATGGCGCCTATCCGGCTGCGCTCCAGGAACCACCACAGCAGCGCCGCCACCACGGCGCCGAACAGCACCAGGAACACCCGGTACTTGGGCAGCATCGTGTCGCCCAGCGCAAACACTCCCGCCAGGGCCTCGGGCGGCGCAATGTTGCGTATGTCCGGCCCCCACAGGTATTTGCAGATATCGCCAAATACAAAAATGAAGCCGAAGGTCAGCAACACCTGGTCCAGGTGCGGCCGGCTGTACATCGGCCGGATGAAAAGGCGCTCCATCATGACTGCCGCGGCCACCGCCGGCACCCAGCCCACGGCCAGCGCGAACCAGAAGTTGCCCGACCACTGCGCCAGCGTGAACGCGGTAAACGAACCAATCATGAAGAACGAGCCGTGCGCAAGGTTGACCACGTTCATCAGGCCGAACGTCAACGACAGGCCCGCCGACATCATGAACAGCAGCATGCCGAACACCAGGCTGTTCAATAGTTGTGTAATAAGAAAATCCATAGCGCCATCGAATACAGACAGGAGGACGCCGGCCCAGCCGGGCCGGCGCGCGGGCCGTGGCCGATCAGGCGGGGCGCTCGGCCGGGTCGGTGATGTTTTCCACGGTGTGGATCACCTTATTGGTAATGCGCCCGTCGATTTCCGCCACTTCGCGTATATAGATGTTGTGGACAGGGCCCTGGCTCTTGGGATTGAAGCTGAAGGGCCCGCGCGGCGCGGCCAGCTTCACTTCCAGCATGGCCTTGCGCAGCTTTTCCTTGTCGGATGCGTCGCCGTCTATGGCTTCCAGCGCGGCGTGGATGACGCGCGCCGCCACGTAGCCGTACTCGGAATACACGCTGGGATACTCGTTGTGCGCCTCGCGGTAGCCGGCCACGAATTTCTTGTTGGCTTCGTTATCCAGCGTATCGGCATAATGCAGCGCGTTGCGCACGCCCAGCGCCGAGGCGCCCTGCGCCGGCAGAGTGTCGCTGTCCAGCATGAACCCGGAGCCCGTCATGGGCACGGCCTTTTTCAGCCCGTACTCGTCGTATTGCTTGACGAAGCGCACGGCGTCGGTACCCGCGTAGAAGCTGAAGGTCGCCGGCGGGTCGATGTTGCGGATGTCGGCAAGATAGGGGCTGAAGTCGTTGTTGCCCAGCGGCGGGTAGATCTCTTTGATGATCTTGCCGCCCCGCCCGGTGAACCCTGCCTTGAACTCCTTGAGCGACCCGCGGCCGCCCGCGAAGTCCGACGCGCTGAGCACGATTTCCTTGGTGACGTTGTCGTACACCCATTCGCCCATCGTCGAATGCAGGGGATAGGTGTCGACCGAGCACCGGAAGAAGTACGGCAGGCCGGTGAACGCCAGGTCTACCAGGCCCGCGCCCGAACAAAGCATGAAGGCCCCGCTCTGGCGCAGGTACTGCACGGCCGCCATGGCGACGTTGCTGGCCTGGATACCCGTGATGATGTCGCAGTTGTCGCTTTGCACCAGCTTGCGCAGTTTCTGCAGGCCAACCTGCGGATTGATCTCGTCGTCTTCGCGTATGACTTCGATCTTGCGCCCGGCAATGGTGTTGCCGATTTCGTTGAAGTACAGGTTCATGCCGCGTACGTTGGCATTACCCAGCGCCGCAAACACTTTCGAATAGGAGTTCAGCGCGCCGATCTTCAATGGCTGCCGCGATTGCGCCAGCACTGCCGGCGGCATGCCGCCGAACAGACTGGCCGCGCCCACCGCGCCGACCCCTTTTATAAACCCCCGCCGTGTCAGGCCTGATTGTGTGATGTTGTGCTTTTCCATGTCTCCATCCTGGCTCTTGGTAGTTAAATGAATAGCCGTCTATTGGTCATCTATTAATCTGACGAGCTGTTTACCCGTGTTTCGCCCCGACAGCAGGCCGATGCAGGCGCCGGGTGCCGCCTCGATGCCCTGGGCGATGGTTTCCTGGTAGCGCAGCCGGCCTTCGTCGAACAGCGCGCCGAGCTCATCCACCGCCTGGCTCCAGAGGTCGACGTGGTCCCAGACGATGAACCCCTGCGCGCGCAGCCTCGATATCAGCAGGTAACCATGCGCTGCAAGGTGGTTGGGCGCCTGCCCGTAACGCGCAATCATTCCGCACAGCGCAATGCGCCCGTGCAGGTTCATGCGCGGCAGTATGGCGTCCAGCACCCACCCGTTCACATTGTCGAAACAGGCGTCGAAGCCTTCGGGTGCGCAACGTGCCAGCGCGTCGCCCAGCGCCTGGCCCGACTGTTCCTGCTTGTAATCGACGCAGGCGTCCGCACCCAGCACCTGGGTGACGTAGGCGCACTTGGCCGCGCCGCCAGCGATGCCCACCACGCGGCAGCCGCGCGCCTTGGCCAATTGAACGGCAACGCCTCCCACGGCGCCCGCCGCGGCGCTGACCACCACCGTCGAGCCGTGCTCGGGCCGGCAGATCTGCGTCATGCCATACCAGGCCGTAACCCCCGTCATGCCCAGCGCCCCCAGGTAAGCCTGCAGCGGCGCGCGCGAGGTGTCTGCGCGCCGCAGGCCCTGGCCATCCGAAACCGCCTGCTCCTGCCACCCCAGCGGGCCGACGACGTATTCGCCCACCGCGAACCCGGGGTGCCGCGATTCCACCACCTGCCCGGCCGTCTCGCCCGGCATGATCTCGCCGATGCCGGTGCTGGCCGCATAGGAACGCGATTCATACATGCGTCCCACCATGTAGGGGTCGATGGACAGATAGTGGTTGCGCACACGCACCTGCCCCGCATCCAGTGCCGGCGCGGCGCTCTGCTCTACCCTGAAGTTGTCGGGCTGTGGAAGGCCGGCCGGCCGCGACGCCAGCACCACCCGCGTGTAGGTCGCGGGCCAGCTGGCGCCGGCCTGGGCCGGGGTAGGCGCCTGGCTATGTTGCATCACAACCCCATCGCCGCGCGGTAGTGTTTATAGAAGGCGCGTATCAGCACCTCGGTGACCATGTGGTCTTGTTTTTCCACATCTTTGCCCCCCATTTCCACCACGGCGGCGCGGTGCCCGTAATGGTGAGCGCCCAACTGCGATTCGCTGAGCACCTCGCCGTCTTCCATGGCGACAAAGCCGGCCGGCCCATACAGGTTGGCGTGCCGCACGCGCAGGCGGGTCATTTCATCGTCGTCGTCCTCGTATCCGAAGAAGGTCCAGGCCAGCTCGAACGATCCGGTGCCCTTGGGAATGACATGCCGCATGCCAAAGGTATTGGCCTGCTGGTGCACCACCACGGTGGGGAAATGCGTAATGGCCACGACTTTGCCGTCTTCGAACTCCGTACGCGGCGTCACCGTGTCGCGGTCGTGCAGTTCCAGTTCTTCCTTGAAACGCGCGATCTCGGCGGCGGCCTCGTTGCGCTTCTTGCCTACGTTGCGCGACACCATGATGCTGTGGCCTTCGCCGGTGGGAATGCTTTCCGACTGCGTGTCGGCGCGCCACAGGCCGAACGTAATAAGGAACGAGTGCAGCAGTGTCGCGTGATACGGGTCTTTCAGGTTTTCGAAGTAAAGCTTCCAGTTGCTGGCGATACGCTGGCGGTTGTATCCCAGCAGCTTGAGCTTCTTTCCGGGAAACTGGCGCCGCAGGCCGGCCATGACCTCTTCGCCGCAGTACTCTTCAAACGGCATCGGGTTTTCGTGAAAGCTGGCCCATATCGACCCGCCTTCAACATGCACGCGCAGTTGCTTCAGGCCGTGGTCGGCGTTGTCGAAATCGGCCGGCATGCCGCCCTGGCGCATCATGCCCCGCTTCAGGGGAACACCCTGGAGCTTGCCGTCCAGCGCGAAGTTCCATTGGTGATACGGACAGGTAAACGACTCTTCCTTGCCCTTGTTCTTCCAGCACACCCGGGCGCCGCGGTGCGCGCAGCGGTTTTCCCACACGTGAATCTGGTCGTTGTCGCCGCGCACCACCACGACCTGCCGCTCGCCTATCCAGCTGCGCTTGTACGACCCGCGCTCGGGCACTTCGCATTCCAGGGCCACGTAGTTCCAGCCGGGGCCATAAAAGAACGTGTCCAGCTCTTGCTGATAGATGGCAGGGTCGGAATAAACCCAGTACGGCACGCGCGTCCAGCCGGCGTCCGGCCAACGGCGGTCTGCCAGAGCCACAGTACTTTCCTGTTGCATTTTCGGTCTCCTAGGCCTTAGACGGGTACGATCAGCGAGCGGGTGACGTGGTGGTTGTCGAACACCGCCAGCCGCTGCCTGAACTTCAGCCCGTCGCCGTCTCGCACCAGCACGTCCAGGTATTCGCCCACCAGGAATATCGTCGGGTCCATGTCCGACATGGCTTCGGTAATCAGGAAGTTGGCCCGGGCGTGAATGCCGTCTTTTTCCACTGCCGTCACGCGAACGCCGCTGATGAAATGTCGCCATACGCGCGGCACGTATACCTGTGTTTCGCGCAGTGCTATCACCCTGTCGCGCACCATGCCGATGCCGTCGCAATAGATCGTGGCCTGTGGCAGGTCTTCGGCGTAGTTCTCGCGCGACACCACCTGGTACAGGCAATCTTCCACGAAGTGGTCGGGAAAACTTTCCACGTCGTCTTCGTCCAGCTGCGCCGCGACCACATCGTAGAAGCGGCGGATCTGGTTCTCGAGTTCATACAGTTCGCTGCCGGCAGGCAGGCTTGCGTGCAAAGGCGCTATACGATTGAGCATGACTGTTACCCCGCTACGGCGGCCAGGTTGGTCTGCACGCCCGACTCCGATCCCAGCTTGAGAATCGGCGACTTCAGGGTTTCCTGCCACAGCAGCGATTCCATCGCGATGTGCAGCGGATGGTCCTGGATGGTAAGCGCGACAAAGCCGTTTTCGCGCGACGCATGGTTGTGCACCGACCAGCCGGGCGCCGAGAAGTGCAGGTCGCCTTCCTGCCACTGGATGCGTTCGCCATTGACCGCGCTTTTGCCGTGCCCCCACATGATGTAGTTGATGGCGGCCGAGGTGTGGCGGTGCGGCATATCCACCTTGCCCGGCGGCAGCTTGGCGATGGTGGCAAAGAAACTGTGCGACGTGCCGATGCGGCGTTCGGTGGCCGGGTTGTACAACACGTACAAGTGGCGGCCGGTGTAGCGCAGGTCCATGCCGTACACGATTTCCAGGTGCGGCGCGACTTCTTTCCAGGGCCAGTGCAGCATGCGCGAATCGACCTTCTCGATATCCACCAGCCATTCGTAGCCCAGCATCTGGGCGCCGTCGCTGCCGATAATGATGGGCCTGGCGGCGTCGCGCGCGCTGTGGACCGCGCCGCCCGCCGACTCGGCCGCTGCGCCTTGCGGGCGCGGAATCGATTCGGAGCCGTCTTCGACGTAGTGAACTTCCAGGCGTTCGAGCAATGGCGCATTGCTGTACGACAGCCTGACGAACAGGTCGTTGCCGTCATTGCGATACCGCACCGGCTGCAGGGCCGGCGTGTTCCAGACGTCGAACTTTTCGACCTGGAACGTCTTGCCGCCGCTTTCAACGGTGCCGGTGCCGCGGATGCACATGTCCACGTGGCTGGAATTGCGCAACGCCGCCACGGTTTCTTCGCCGGGCTTGAGCACGACGATATGCACGTCGATACCGGGCGCGAAGGCGGGCACGGGGCCTTTATTCTGCGGATGATTCACCGCGGCCGCGCGACGCCCGTCCGACGGGCGGGCGATATCCGCCAGCCGCTCGATTTCCTGGTCGATGCGCGCCTTGGGCAGCACCACCGTGGACCACCGCTCTTGCTGCCGGGGCCCCTGGCCGCTTACGTCTACGAGCGTAATGTCGGACTGCATCGTTGTCTCCTCTGAACCTGTTTAAGTAGCTTGCGCCGTCTGGGCGGAAGACCACCGCAGCCTGGCGCCGGTAGTTAATGGAATTTCCTGCCCGATGCCGGCCTCGCGGGCCCGGCGGTAGGCCAGCGCCGCCACCGATAAGTCCGATATTCCCATGCCCATCGACTTGAACAAGGTGATATCGGCGTCGCCGGGACGGCGTTCGCCTTTGGCAATGAGTTCGCCCAACGGGCGCACACGGCCCCAGTCTCCGTCGCCGAACTGGTCGATGAATTCGCGCGAGGCCTTGCGGGTGTTGGCGACGTCGTCAACGGCGATCATGTTCGCACGCTTGAATACGTCCTGGTGGAACTCCGCGTTGGCCGGCAGAATAGCCCCCACCGCGTTCAAATGCGCGCCGCGCGCGAGCATGTCCGCGTGCAGGAAGGGCGTGGTGGCGCGTGTCACCGTGGTAACCAGCGGAGCGTCCCGCAGCGCCTGTTCCAGGGTGGGTTCTTCAATGACTTCCATGGAAAACTGCTGGCGTACCTGTTCGCAGAAAGCGCGCCGCTTGTCTGCGGTGGGGCTCCAGATACGCAGCCGCTTCAGCGGGCGTACCAGGTTTACCGCCGCCACCTGGGCCAGCGCCTGGCGGCCCGATCCCACCATGGCCATTTCGTCGACGCCTTCCGGCGCCATCCACCTGGTGCCCAGGCCAGTCATCGCCGATGTGCGCAACTGGCCCAGCACGTTGGCTTCCATGAACGCCAGCAGGCGGCCTTCGTGCGAGTCGAACAGCACGAACATGGCCTTGGCGCCGCGTGGCGTGTTGATCCAGTTCTTGTAGCCGCATACGTGCGCTTCGGTCAGCGCCGACCCCAGCGAATGCATGGACGAAGCGGCGTCGATGGTGCCCAGCGCCTTGGGAATATTGAATCCCTTGCCCTCACCCAGCGAGCGCATGCCCACTTCGAGCTCGTCGATGATGTCGTTGAGGCTGACCAGCGACGCAACGTCCTGTTCACTAAGCCAGATGGCGGATTGATGCATGGATAACCCTCGGTCAGGTGGCCTGTGCCACGGAATTGCGCAGTACGCCGACACCCGAGATATCGACCTCGAATACGTCGCCGGGCCGCAGGTAGCGCGGCGGCTTGCGAGTAAAGCCGACGCCCGCGGGGGTGCCGGTGGCGATGACGTCGCCCGGCATGAGTTCGGTAAAGGTCGACAGGTAGGCGATGACCTGCGCAACCGTAAAGATCATGTTCTTGCCCAGGTCGTCCTGCATGGTTTCGCCGTTCAGGCGTCCGATGATGCGCATCTGCTCTACCGGCCCGGCCTCGTCGGGCGTGACCAGGTACGGGCCAAGCGCCCCCGAACGCACGAAGTTCTTGCCGGGCGTGGCCTGGTTGGAATGGCGCTGCCAGTCGCGCACCGAGTTCTCGGCCATGCAGGTGTAGCCCGCCACGCAATCCATGGCCTGCTCTTCTGTCACCTCGTAGGCTCGGCGGCCGATCACCACCGCCAGCTCGGCCTCGTAGTCGAATTGCTCCGACACCTTGGGCCGCAGCACGGGCTGTTCGTGACCGGCCAGCGACGATCCGAAACGCACGAATATGGATGGCTTGCCCGGCACGGCCATGCCCGCTTCTTCGGCATGCAGGAAGTAGTTCAGCCCCACGCACAGGATCTTTTCCGGGTCGGGAATGGGGGGCAGCAGCCGCACTTCGCTTTCCGCCACGCCGTCTTGCGCATCCAGCGCGGCGCGGGCGCGCCTGCCCAGGCCGTCTATCCCCTCCAGGGCCAGCGCGTGGCGCAGGCTCGGAGCCTGTGCCGTCGTAAGCCGCACGATCCGGCCGTCGGCCAGGACGCCGTAGTCTGCCGCCGCGTCCGAGCCCTGCGTCGCCTGATAACTGACGAATTTCACTACTGTCTCCAAGTTGCATGCGAGTTCTTGTCGACTCGCTGTCTATTTATGTATGTGTCGCGTCGAGTATGTCGCACCCCTGCCGCCCCAACAACGAGCGGCCAGGAAAAGCAATTGTTCCGATCCGTTTAAAAGATCAGTCGATGCCTATCGAAATGCGGCCATCGACGAGCTTGACGGGGTAGGTGCGCACGTCGGTGGTCAGGGGCGCGCACAACGCCCGTCCGTCGCGGATATCGAACCGCCCCTGGTGCAGCGGGCATTCGATCTCGTAGCCTTCCAGGTAGCCATCGCACAGCCGGGCGTTGCCGTGGGTGCACAGGTTGTCGGTGGCATAGATTTCTTCGCCCACCCGATACAAGGCCAGCTCTTTGCCGGCGACCACGACCGATGATGGATATTCCTCTCCCACGTCATCGACGGGGCCCGCGTCCAGCCACTGCTCGCTCATGCGCTTTGTCTCCATAAGCCATTTTTTGTTGGCGCTATGTTGGCCTGCGGCAAGCAAGCCGGCAAGGCACGCGACGTAACAACACCTGTTCCATTTGGAATAAGGCAGGCGTGGGCCGCGGTGGGATAATCCTGGCAAAAATCATATTGCCGCTGCCGCACGACGGCCGGAAACGAGGAGACAAATGGCCAACCCTGGCATGCATCCGGTTACCCAAGCCGCCGCCTGGATGGGCGGCGCGCTGGTCGCACTGGCCGCCATGGCGGTCGCATCGCGCGAACTGGCCGCCCACCTGAGCATCTTCCAGATACTGTTCTTTCGCAGCGCATGCGGGCTGCTGGTGGTCAGCCTGATTCTGTGGCGCGCCGGATGGGGCCAGGTGCGCACCCGGCGGCTGCGCGGCCACCTGGTGCGCAACGCCAGCCATTTCTGCGCCCAGTACGGCTGGGTGTACGGCATGGTCTATATACCGATGGCGGCCGTCATCGCCATCGAGTTCACGGCCCCGGTGTGGACCATTCTTCTGGCCGCCGTCATAGTCAATGAAAGAATCACGCCGCCGCGCATGGTGTCGGTGGCGCTGGGCCTGGCCGGTGTATGGCTGATCGTGCAGCCCGCGGGCGCGCCCGTTCATCCCGCCGCGTTGGCGGTGCTGGCCAGTTCGGTTGCCTTTGCCCTGACGTATGTCATGACCAAGAAGCTGACGCCGACCGAAACCCCGCTGTGCATCCTGTTCTACATGAGCGCGGTGCAGCTGGCGCTTGCGGCCGTGCCGTCGGCGTTCGACTGGCGCCCCATTCCGCTGCAGGCAATACACTGGATCGTCGTAGTGGGGCTGGCCTCGCTGGTGACCCACTACTGCCTGGCGCGCGCCATGAAGCTGGCCGACGCCACCATCGTCGTGCCGCTGGACTTCCTGCGGCTGCCTTTCATCGCCATGATAGGGGCGCTGCTGTACGGAGAATCCGTAAGGATGTCGCTGTTTGCCGGCGCAGCGCTGATACTGGCCGGCAACCTGTATAGCGTGGCGGCCGAAAAGCGCCGCTCGCGCAGCCTACAGGGCAGCGGATCGTAGTTCGGTATCCGCGGGCGCCTGGCTGCCCGACAGGCACGACTTCAGGAACTCGAGGCCCGCCTGGATCTTGAGCGACCCCGCCGCCCGGTTCGGCAGCACCGCGTACACGGCCCGGTTGCGGGGCACGAAATCGGCCAGCACTTCGACCAGCCGGCCAGTGCGCAGGTCGGCATCCAGCAGCCAGCGGGGCGCCATCATGATGCCTATGCCTTCCAGGCATGCGTAGCGCACCGCCTCGCCGTTATCGGCAAGCAGGTTGCCCTTGACGCTTACATGCGTGATCTCGCCGTTTTGCCACACGGGCCACCGCGACGTCATGGTCAGGCCCTTGGTGATCAGGCAATTGTGGTTGATCAGGTCGGAAGGCACTTGCGGGGTGCCATGGCGTTCCAGATATTCGGGCGAAGCACAGAAGGCGCGCACATAGGGCGCGAGCTTCACCGCCACCAGCCCGGCGTCGATGGAGTCGGCGATGCGCACCGCGATGTCCATGCGCGCTTCATAGAGATCGACCTTCTCCATGGAAAAGTTGATCTCGACGGAAAGCTGGGGATAGGTCTTCAACAGGCGGGGAATCTGCGGGGCGATGAAGGCGCGGCCCAGCATGGCCGGCACCGTCAGGCGCAGGCAGCCGCTGGGCGTGTGCTGCATGCCGGCCAGGGCCTCGGCAGCGTGGTCCAGTTCGATCAGTGCCCGCATGCAATGGGCATACAGGCGTTCGCCTGCTTCGGTGACGACCAGGCGACGGGTATCGCGGTTGAGCAACCGCTGCCCGACTTCAGCTTCCAGCGTGGCGATGCGCTTGCTTACCATGGCGGGCGTCACATCGATGCGCCGCGCCACTTCAGAAAAGCTGCCGATTTCTACCGTGCGCACGAAGATGCGCAAGGTGGTCAGGTCTTTGAAAATCGCCGAGTGCATGATCTGCGACTCTGAAAATTTTGCCGATCCACTAGTCGTCATGGGGCTCTCCATGCATACCCGCCATCACAGCCCCTGCGGCAATCGCACCCAGGAAGCTGGCCCGCCATCATAGTACGGCCCGCGCCGCCACCCCGTGCTGCGATGCCGCGAGGCGGTGCCGAGGCGAGTCGGAGGCGGGGTCAGAGACGTGTCAGAGGCGGTGTCCAGGTGGGGGCGGAGACGAGTCAGAGGCGGTGTCCAGGTGGGGCCAGAGACGAGTCAGAGGCGGTGTCAGACACCTTCGGAGTCAGACACCGCAGCGCCGGCATACCGCAGCCCTGCACCAACCTCTCCAGGTGTCTGACCCCGAAAGGTGTCAGACACCCCACCGCACCAACCACACCATTCAGAGGCGGTGTCAGACACCTTCGGAGTCAGACACCGCAGCGCCGGCATACCGCAGCCCTGCACCAACCTTTCCAGGTGTCTGACTCCGAAAGGTGTCAGACACCCCACCGCGCCAAACACACCATTCATGGCGTCAGACACCCCATGCAACCCCAAACACTTCATTCAAGGTGTCTGACTCCGAAAGGTGTCAGACACCCCCACCGCGCCACCCACACCCTTCATGGCGTCAGACACCCACGCAACACCTAACACGCCCCGATTATTAACGATTTTTGAATTCTTAAACCGATTTCGGCCCATTTATTCAATATGCACAAACGATCATCATGACTCCATCGCGCCAGATTCCTCGGCGCACCGATAAACACTTCGACGGAGCTCAATGATGACCAAGCCCATTACCCCAGTTTCCACCCCGGCCGTTCGCACGGCGATTGTCACGGGCGCGTCGCGCGGCATAGGCAGGGCGATCGCCATGCGCCTGGCCCAGGACGGCTATCGAGTGGTGGTGAACTACTCGGGCAACCAGGCCAGCGCGGCCGACGTGGTGGCCGACATCCGGGCGGCAGGCGGACAGGCGGTTGCCGTGCAGGCCGATGTCTCGAACGGCGATGACGTGCGGCGGCTGTTCCGGGAAGGCCGCGCTGCCCTTGGCGCAATCGACGCCATCGTGCACAGCGCCGGCGTCATGTCGCTGGCGCCGATATCGCCCGACCACGTCGACGTATTCGACCGGATGGTCAACACGAACCTGCGCGGCGCCTTCCTGGTGCTGGCCCAGGCAGCGCAGGAACTGACGCAAGGCGGCCGCATCATCGCGATATCCACCAGCGTCATTGCCAAGGCCTTTCCCAACTACGGCGCCTATATCGCATCGAAGGCCGGCGTCGAGGGGCTGGTGCACGTGCTGGCCAACGAACTGCGCGGCCGCGGCATTACGGTAAACGCCGTGGCGCCTGGCCCGGTAGCCACCGAGCTTTTCATGGAAGGCAAGAGCCAGGCGCAGATCGCGGAGCTTTCCAACATGGTGCCTTTGCAACGGCTGGGCACTCCGCAAGACATCGCCAACGCCGTGTCGTTCCTGGCAGGCCCCGACGGCGGCTGGATCAACGGACAGGTATTGCGTGCCAATGGCGGCTTTGCCTGACGGCGCGCCCGCCGATCGGGCCCTTCTGCCCATTGACCGCCAACCGCGGCATCGGGTGCAATTGGCTTTCGCCCATTTACGCGACGACTGACACCTATGGACCGCTTCGCCGCCTTGCAGTTATTCAACCGCATTGTTGAGTTGGGCAGCTTCACCGAAGCAGCCGAAGTGCTGGACATCCCGCGCGCGACGGCCACGCATGCGATCAAGCAACTGGAAAGCCGCCTGGGCGTCAGGCTGCTCGACCGCACCACCCGCCAGGTCAGGCCTACCCTGGACGGCCAGGCCTTCTACGAGCGCAGCAAGCGTGTACTGGCCGAACTGGAAGACGCCGAAACGTCGCTCAGCACGCACGTGGCCAACCCGCACGGCACGCTGCGGCTGGACGTGCATGGCGCGCATGCCACGGCGATTATTCTGCCGCACATCACCGAATTCCGGGAACGCTATCCGAACATCGACGTGGTGCTCAGCAGCGGCGACCGGCTGGTCGACCTGGTAAAAGAAGGCGTCGATTGCGTGGTGCGCGCCGGCCACCCGCGCGATTCATCGCTGGTGGTCAGGAAGCTGGCCAGCATGCCGGAAATCATCTGCGCCAGCCCGGCGTACCTTGAACGCTACGGCACGCCGCAGCACCCCGTCGAACTCGAAGCGCATCATGGCATCGGATTCTTTACGCGCGGCAACGACAACCGCTATCCGTTCACCGTGATCATCGATGGCAAAGTTACCGAATTCGAATCCAGCGGCTGGATCAAGGTCAGCGATGCCGACTGCTACACCAGCGCCGCGCTGGCGGGCTGCGGCCTGATACAGGTGCCGCGCTTCCGCCTTGAAGAACACCTGAATGCGGGTCGGCTGGTGCAAGTTTTGCAGGCATGGCGTTGCCCCGACATGCCCGTGTCTGTGCTGTATCCATCGCACCGGCAACTGTCGCCCCGCGTGCGTGTTTTTATAGACTGGGCGCGCGAGCTGTATGCCCAGAAATTCGGCGCGCCCGGCCATTGATGCCCACATGAAAGCGGCCCGCGCAACTGGCCGGCGGGTGGACAGGACTGCTCTATATCCCTATACTTACGCATCTTTACAGGCGTTCCAGGCTGCACAAGCCAATCGGGGCGCCTATCAACAGGCCGCGTACAGCGGCCCGGCATTTTGCTGAAACACATCAAGCCGGCCTACTTGGGCCGCGCAACAATATAGCCGGCTCACCAGGCTGGCTCAGCGCTTACCGACACCGGGGCCAATTTCCAGGACTCCACCCGTGGGGTAGCGATGCACCTTTGTGTGCGATTTTTTTATGCTGCGTGCGCAGCCGTCGATCCGGCTCGTCCGCACATATTGCTCGCGCGTACCGTTCGTACGAGCCGTGTTTCAGCGCGCCAATGGGGTAGTTGCCACCCATCGCGTAGCGCGAAATGGCATGGGCGCATAGCACCCGCCTGACGGCGAGTCGCTGCAAAGGAGCAAGGACCACCTAATGCAGGATACGCAGTTTTTTCAGTTGTCCGCCTCTACGGCAATCTTGTTATTGATAGGGTTCTACGGCCTGACTTTCCTGATGTCGCTATGCATCGGCAAACGCCAGGAAAGCGTAGATGGCTACATGACGTCGAACAATGCGGTCGGATTCGGCCTGTCGGCCGCCAGCATGATCGCTACCTGGATCTGGGCGGCATCGTTCTACGCCAGCGCCACTTCCGGGTTCAAGTACGGCTTGTCCGGCCCCATCCATTACGGCTTGTGGGGCGCGCTGATGATTCTGTTTATCTACCCGTTCGGCCGGCGCTTCCGTGCGCTTGCCCCCAAGGCCCATACGCTGGCCGAGATCATGCACGCCCGCCACGGCGCATCCAGCCAGATGATCATGGCGATTTCCAATATCGTGGGCAGCTGCATCAGCCTGATGGTGAACTTCACTGCGGCCGGCGCGCTGGTATCTATCCTGAGCCCGCTGACGTTTATCCAGGGTGTGCTGATCGCCGGACTGGGGGTGTTGTCGTATTCATTCTGGTCGGGGTTCCGCGCATCGGTGATGACGGACTTCGCGCAACTGGTGGCGATGATCCTGTCGGCCGTGGTCATTATTCCGCTGATCTTCTTCAACGCGGGCGGCACTGACGTCATCACGTCCAACATGTGGCGGCTGTCGCCCGAGCAGGCAAGCTTTTATTCGCCGCAAGCGATCCTGGAACAGGGCGCCCCTTACTTCGTGGCGGTGCTGGCGTATGCGATCGGCAACCAGACCATTGCGCAGCGGCTTTTCGCGGTGCGCGAGGACCTGATCAAACCCACCTTTCTGACCGCCACGATAGGCTACGGCGCGGTGGTGATCGGCCTGGGCATGCTGGGCCTGCTGGCCTTGTTCGTGGGCCTGCAGCCGGCCGACGGCAACATGAACAACATCATCCCGCAAATGGCCTCGGCATATCTGCCGCCGGTGGGCATTGCGCTGTTCTTCATACTGGTGATCGGCTCGCTTTCGTCTACGGCCGACTCCGACCTTGCCGCGCTTTCGGCCATTGTAATGACGGACATCTATGCGAAGAACCTGGCGCGCAATCGCCCGGATCCGCGCCGCATGCTGTGGTGGGGCCGCGCCACCATGGTGGTGGCGACCATGGCCGGCGTCATCTTCGCCAGCCTGCGGCTGGACATCCTGGTCATGCTGGTGTTCGTCGGCGCGCTGTGGGGCGCCATCGTGTTCCCCGTCATCGCCAGCTTCTTCTGGGACCGCGTGGACAACCGCGCGTTCGTATGGTCGGTGCTGTCCGCGGTCGTGCTGTTTACCATCGTGCGTTTCGAACTGGTGCCCATTGAAGGCGCAATCGCGGTGTTCTATGAGATCTGCGCCGGCATAGGCGCTGGCGTGGTGCTGGGCTTGATGGCGTTCGGGTTCTTCGGCCGCCGCGTCGCGCTGGTGGTGGGCGTACTGGCCGCCGCCGTGGCGACGCCCTTCTTCCTGGGCTTCCTGCGCGACTACATCGTGTTGACCGGGTCGCTGACCGCGTACGGCGTCAGCGCAGCGGTATGCACGGCGCTCAGCCTGCGCAGCCGTGAGCGCTTCGATTTCAGCGTGCTGGCAGACCGCGTGACCTCGTTCCAGGAGGACGATGACGGCCAGCCTGACGCCATCTCGCCGCGCCCCGCCCCCCAACCGGCGCAAGCCTGAGCAAAGGAGACCTCTATGTTGACGCTATACATACTGATCTGGCCCGTGATCTCGGCCGCCATCCTGGCCCTGCTGGTCGTGGCCCTGTGGCGCGACCTGCGACGCGCCCGGAAAAACGGCGAATCCATGGTCTGAAGCCACGGGCGGCGCAGTCCGGCCTGTCGCTACAATGCCGCCCGTCACTTCACTCCATAGGTGCGTTATGTCTTATCGATTCAAGCGCCTGGCCGCCATCGCAGCCGGCGTTCTCATTACCGCAGCCGGCGCCGCGCAAGCGGCCTACCCCGACAGGCCGGTCAACATGATCGTGCCCTTTCCTCCCGGACAGGCCACCGACATCTTCGCCCGTATGCTGGCCGAACGTCTTGCCAAAGACATCGGCCAACCCGTGGTCGTCGAAAACAAGGCGGGCGCGGGCAGCAACATCGGCATGCAGTACGTAGCGCGCTCGGCTCCGGACGGCTACACGCTGGTCGTGGGCGGCAGCGCCGCCGCGGTCAACCAGACGCTCTACAGCAATCCGGGTTATTCGCTGCGCAACGACTTCACACCGGTAGGCGGCATCTTTACCGTGCCGCTGGTGTTCCTGGCCACGCCCGCCAGCGGCATCACGTCGCTGCAGCAGCTTATTGAGCAAGCCAAGGCGCGCCCGGACGAACTGGCCTATGCCAGCGCCGGCATAGGCGGCACGCAGCACCTGTCGGCCGAGATGTTCAAGGCCGACGCCAACGTCGAACTGCGCCACATCCCCTACAAGGGCAGCGGCCCGGCGCAGGCGGACTTCCTGGGCAACCACGTGCCCCTGATGGTGGACTCGGTTACCGCCGCCCTGCCCCACGTGCAATCGAAGGCGGCGGTGCCCCTGGCCGTAACCACGCGCGAACGCGTGCCGCAACTGGCGCAAGTGCCCACGGTGGCCGAATCGGGCCTGCCGGGCTTCGAGGCCGTAGGCTGGGCCATGGTGTTCGCCCCCGCAAAAACGCCTGCGGACGTCGTGAACTACCTGAACGAGCGGATCAACGCCATTCTCCGGTCGCCCGAGATGTCGCGCGCGCTGGCCGAACGCGGCGGCCAGCCGCTTATCTACCAGCCGGAAGAAGGTCGCCGCTTCGTGCAAACCGAAGTCGACAAGTGGGGCAAGGCGGTCAAGCGCTCTGGCGCCACCGTCGATTGAGCGGCAGCGGGCCCGCGCATTGCGGGCCCTGACCCTAGGGTGACTTATGAGCGCGGGCGGCTTTTCGCGCCGCTTCGCGCGCCGGCCGACTCGTCCGGACGCGCGGCGCGGCCAGGCCTGGCGGGCTTGGACTCGCGCCGCTTCTGCGGCGTTTTACGCGGCGATATCACAATCAATACCTTTGCATCCGCGCCGCTGAGCGACGATATTTTGTGCGGCACCGTGGAATCGAAGTGCGCACAGTCTCCTGTCTCGAGCACTTCCTTGCGTTTGACCAGTTGCAGCTCGACCCGCCCAGCCAGCACGTAGACCAGTTCTTCGCCATCGTGATGGCCGGTGGGATTGGCTGGCGATCGGGCATCGTCCGGGTGGATCACGAAGGCCAGCATATTCCAGCGTGGCGAGGCGCCCGCCACCAATTGCAAGGCGCCCGTGGCGTTGCCCCCGCGTGCTAACGGATCACGGATGACTGACACCGAATCCGTCGGCTCATCGGTGTCGAACAGAGACTCGATGGGAACATCCAGCGCCCGCGATATGCGCAACGCCGAACTGATGGACGGCGTCGAGATCCCGCGCTCGATCTTGGACAGATAGCTGCGCGTGAGATTCGTCTGGGCGGCGAGTTCTTCCAGCGTCAATCCCGACTGGACTCTCAGCACCCGTAGCGTTGCGGACATCGCCCTATCTCCATTTTTTTGATAACCAACTTCGGCCGGGCACGGCGGCGGCTGCCCACTGGCGCGCCGGGTAAGTACTTTCCCGAAGTATGGCGAAATACCCACATGTCCTGTAGGACACTTGTGTCATACTGGATTCACGGCACACAAACTATCACGTTTCTACCGAGAAGTGTGCCGGAACTGGATTTTACGTGTATTGCCCGTGCGCACGGCCCGACTGCCGGGCCGCGCCTGCGCGCGCCGGCGGTACGTCCGGCAAGGCAGCAAAGGAGCTTCAATGGCCACGACTTTCGCGGAAAACAAAGAACAACTGCTCAAGCAGGCAGAGGAAAAACTCCTGGCGTCGTTCGACGACCAGGACGAATACACGATTCAGCAAAAAATCGCCCTTACCTGCCGGGTGTTGCATGAACACGGCCACGGCTCGGGCGTGGCCGGCCAGATCACCGCCAGGGGCCCCGAACCGGGCACCTACTACACGCAACGTTTCGGCCTGGCCTTCGACGAAATCAAGGCCAGCAATCTGCTGTTGGTCAACGAAGACCTCGACGTGCTGCAGGGCAAAGGCATGCCCAACCCGGCCAATCGCTTTCATTCCTGGGTTTACCGTGCCCGGCCGGACGCTCAGTGCATTATCCACACGCATGCCATGTATACGGCGGCGCTCAGCCAGCTTGAACAGCCGCTGGTTATCTCGCATATGGACAACTGCCTGCTGTACGAAGATGTGGAATTCGTCGGCGCCTGGCCAGGAGTGCCGTTCGGCAACGAAGACGGCGACATGATCTCCCAAGCGCTCAATGGCAAGCGGGCCCTGCTGATGGCGCACCACGGACTGCTGGTGGCAGGCGGATCGGTAGAGGAAGCCTGCATGCTGGCAGTGACGTTCGAACGAGCCGCCCGCCTGCAGTTGATGAGCATGGCGGCCGGCGAGATCAAGCCCATCGACCCCCAGAAAGGCCGGCAGGCGCACGATTGGCTGATCAAGCCCAAGCACACCAAGGTAGCGTTCTTCAACATGGCGCGCCGCGTCCTGGACAGGCACCCCGACTGCTTCGAATAATCGTCGCCCCGCACACGGGGAAAACGCTTATGTCTTATATGACACAAATGTCATAGGATCAACACGAACTTCCAGCCGCCCCTCAACAGACCTCAAGTGTCATGGGCGGGCGGATCATGATGACGGAGCAGGGCAATGACATATCAATCCGATCTATTCGCCGGCAAGCGGGTATTGGTCACGGGCGGCACGCGCGGCATAGGCGCAGCCGTGGCCGATCGCATGGCCGGCCTGGGCGCCCGCGTGCTGGCGACCGCGCGCAGCACGGCTGACGCGGAAGTCAGCGACAAGGTGGAAGTCGCTGTCATGGACGTCAGCCGCGCCAGCGACGTCGATAGCGTCCTGGCGAGCCTGGACAGGCTCGACGTGGTCGTGAACTGCGCCGGCGCCATCCAGCGCGGCAAAGAGCACGAGATCGATTCATTCGAACACGTGGTTGGCATCAACCTGACCGGCACAATGCGCGTTTGCTCGGCCGCTCGCCCGCTGTTGGCAAAAACAGGCGGTGTGATCGTGAACATGGCGTCGATGCTCAGCTACTTCGGCGGCCCGCTGGTGCCTGCCTATTCGGCCAGCAAGGGCGCGGTGGCGCAATTGACCAAGTCGCTTGCCATTGCCTACGCGGCCGAGGGTATCCGAGTCAACGCGATCGCGCCGGGGTGGATCGCCACGAAGTTCACCCAGGGTGTGCAAGATGATCCGGCGCGCAATCGGGCCATTCTGGAGCGTACGCCCATGGGCCGGTGGGGCACCCCCGATGACATCGCGACGGTGGCGGTGTTTCTGTGCACCGAGGCGGCGGGCTTTATTACAGGCGCCATCATCCCGGTAGATGGCGGGTATCTGGCAGTCTGAACACATGGAACAGCCCTGTCAGGGGGTTACCTGACTTACTGCATAACGACAGCACAACAAAAAATTGCCTGGAGAGAGTAATGAAGATTTCCCGTCGCAGCATGCTTTCGGTTGTAATGTCTGGCGCGTTCGCCGTGGGTATGGCGATGCTGCCCGCGCAAGCCGCCACGACCCTGAAGCTGGCCGAAACCCTGCCGATTGGCTACCCCACCACTGAAGCGCTGACCGAGATGTCGGATCTGCTCGGCGCAAAGACCAATGGCGAGCTCAAGATACAAGTGTATGCGGGCGGCCAGCTCGGCAACGAAAAGGAAACCATCGAACAAACCCAGCTTGGCGCGATCCAGCTCAGCCGCGTAAACGCGCTGGTGCTGGCGTCGATCGTGGACGAGCTGAACGTACTGGCCCTGCCCTACTTGTTCAAGGATCAGGCGCATCTCGAACGATTGATCGAGAGCCCACTTGGCGACCAGTTGCTCGATCGCATTACCAATCAGCCCAATTCGCGTCTGGTTGCGCTTACATGGATCGGCGCGGGCGCGCGCAGCATGCTGACCACCAAGAAGCAGGTAGAAACTGCACAAGACCTGCAAGGCCAGAAGATCCGTGTCATTCCCAACCCCATTCTGTCTGACGCGATTGAAGCCATGGGCGCCGCCGGCGTGCCGCTGGGTTTTGGCGATGTGTTCGCAGGCATGCAGACGGGTATGCTGGACGGCGCAGAAGGCGCGGCGCCCACGCTGGTGGCGGCCTCGTTTCACCGGGTAGCCAAGCATTATTCACTGACCGAACACCTGATCGTTCCCGACGTGCTGGTCATGTCGCGACGCGCCTGGGACAAGCTTACCCCGCAGCAGCAGCAAGCCGTAAAACAAAGCGCGAAAGAAGCAGAAAAGCGCCAGCGCGAGCTGTGGAAGGCGGCCGACGGGCAAGCGCTGCAGGACATGCGCGCGGCGGGCGTGGAAGTGATTGAATTCCAGGGCAAGGATGTGCTGCGCGAGAAAACCGCGCCGGTGCGCGAGAAGTATGGCGCGAAGCACCAAGACCTGATCCTGGCTATCGAAGCCATCTGAGCCCACGGCCGCCCGGGTTACGCAAATGCAGAAGCTTGCTTGCTGGGCCAGGAGCATCTCGATGTTCCTGGCCGCGATTTCACTGGCGTTGATTGCCATACTGATACCGGTGGGCGTGGCTGCGCGGTATGGGCTGAACGCCCCCATAGGGTGGATAGAGCCGGTGGCGGCGATTCTGCTGGTGGCGTTTACCTTCCTATCGGCGGCCGTCACGATGGCCGACCGTCTGCATGTGTGCGTCAACACCTTCACCAACATGCTGCCTGCGCGGCTGCGCATTATCAACGCCAACGTCGTGCACGTCCTGCTGCTTGCACTGCTGGTGGCAATGGCCGCGGCCAGTTGGGAACTCGTCCAGTCCACGCTGGGCCAGAGCCTGCCGGAAGTGCCGGCCCTGCCCGCGGCGGTCGTGTACGCGGTGGTGCCGCTGGGCTTCGGCCTGATGGCGCTGATGGTGCTGGCCAACCTGCTGGCGCAGCGGCTCGAAGAAAACTCACAAGATAAAGCGGATCTGCAACTGGACTGACCATGACCACATACGTTCTGCTATTGGTGTTTGCGGCACTGCTGGTCATGGGCATGCCGGTGGCCTTCGCAATGGGTGCGGCAGCGGCTGCCGCCGCGTATGTAAGCGATATCCCGTTTGCCGCGCTGGTGATCAAGCTGGTGGACGGCACCAACCAGGTGCCGATGCTGGCCATACCATTGTTCATTCTTGCCGGCGCCATCATGGCCGAAGGCGGCATGGCGCGCCGGCTGGTAGACCTGGCCAAGGCATTGCTTGGATCGCTGAAAGGCGGCCTGAGCCTGGTCAATGTGTGCGCGTCGACACTGTTTGGCTGCATATCGGGCTCGACAGTGGCAGATACCGCGTCGATTGGCTCGGTAATGATTCCGCAAATGGAAAAGAACGGCTATCCGCGCACCTTTGCCACCAACATCACCATGACCGGCTCGCTGCAGGCCACCATCCTGCCGCCTTCACATAATTTTGTGATCTATTCACTGGCAGCCGGCGGCATGGTGTCGGTGCCCGCCTTGTTCCTGGCCGGCATCCTGCCCGGCCTGCTGCTGGGCCTGTGCCTGGCAGCGCTATGCCTGTACTACGCCTACCGGCATGACTTTCCTCGCGGATCAGCCACAGGCCTGCGGCTGATCCGCGCCCGCTTCATCGACGCGGGATGGGGGCTGATCACGGTCGTCATCATCACCGGCGGCATCCTGTCCGGCGTGTTCACCGCCACCGAGTCCGCGGGTGTGGCGTGCGTGTACGCGCTGGCCGTGACCATGTTCGTGTACCGGGACTACCGCTGGAAAGACCTGCCCAAGCTGCTGTCGGGCGTGGTTCGCACCTGCGGCATCATCATGATCATGATGGCCACCGCATCGGCCTTCGGCTACATGATGGCGCTGGAACGCGTGCCGCAGCAGATCGCTGAGTTGTTCCTCGCGTATTCCAGCAACGTCACCGTGTTCCTGATCCTGGCCAACATCGCCTTGCTGGTGCTGGGCATCTTCATGGAACTGACGCCCATGCTGCTGATCTGCGTGCCGGTGTTTATGCCCATCATCATGGAGCTGGGTATCGACCCCGTGCATTTCGGCGTCATCATGGTGTTGAACCTGGCCATCGGGCTGGTGACGCCACCTGTTGGGGCCACGCTGTTTGCGGGCATTGCGGTGGGACGCGTCACCATGGAACAGATCACGCGCACGATATGGCCGTTTTACGTGGCCATGCTGATATGTCTGTTACTGGTGACGTATGTCCCTGCCCTGAGCTTGTGGCTGCCGGCGCTGGCGGGCGCACTCTAAAGCCACGGGCAACCCGGGCGGCGCCGCCCCGCCTGCCACACAGGGCGGGGCTACAATTCGCCCCAACCACGGCTACCGGCGTTGCCATGCTGACCTTCAAGCAAATCGAGGCGCTTTATTGGGTAGTGCAGCTGGGCGGCTTCGCCAATGCGGCCGAACGCCTCAATACCACCCAGTCGGCCATTACCAAGCGCATCCAGGAACTGGAAACCAGTTTCAACATCCAGATCTTCGATCGCAGCGGCCAGAAGGCCACGCTGACGCGCACCGGCGAAGACTTGCTGGAACTGGCTGCCGACCTGCTCGCGCGGCGCGACCAGATGCTGTTGAAGATGAAGGGGTTCAAGCCCTTTACGGGCTCGCTGCGCCTGGGCATTACCGAAATTACCGCCATGACGTGGCTGCCCCAGTTGATGCAGGCCTTGCGCGCGGCGTTTCCCGAACTGGCGGTGCAGCTGAAGATCGGCATGGCGTGGAACCTGCAGCAGAACCTGCTGAGCGGCCAGCTGGACATGGCCATTCTGCACTGGGAAATCCGTAACCCCCACCTGGAAAGCGAGCCGCTTGCGCAGGTGGACTTCGGCTGGGCAGGCAGCCCGGCGCTGATTTCGCCGGCCAAGGTCTACACGCCGGAAGACATATCCCGCATGAACGTCATCAGGCAGGACCCGGATTCGGCCCTGAATGTTATCTATGACGAATGGCTGGCGCCCTACACGGCGCAGACAAACCTGTTCACCATCAACAGCCTGCAGGCCATGGTGGGCCTGACGGTGGCCGGCCTGGGCGTGGCCTGTATTCCGCTGGGGTACTTTTCAGACCTGTTCAAGAGCCGCAAGCTGGTGCAGGTGCGCACCACCAAGCCGCTGCCTACGTCTATGTACTGCGCCATGTACGCCCGGCAATCCAATCCGATGTTCTATCGGGAAATCGCGCGCATCGCGCGCGACGTATGCGACTTTACCCGCCCCTATGGCGGCGGGCTCAGTGTCTGATGTCGGCCAGGAACTTGCGCGCCCGTTCGGTTTGCGGCTGCGCGAAAAACTGCGCGGGCGGCGCCTGCTCGACCAGGCGTCCGGCGTCCATGAACCACACAGAGTCGGCCACGTCCCGGGCAAAGTTCATTTCGTGCGTGACGCAAACCATGGTCATGCCTTCGGCCGCCAGTGACTTCATCACCAGCAGCACCTCGTTGACCATTTCGGGATCCAGCGCGCTGGTGGGCTCGTCAAAAAGCATGATGCGCGGCTTCATGGCCAGCGCGCGCGCAATGGCCACGCGCTGCTGCTGGCCGCCCGACAGTTCGCCCGGATAGGCGTCGGCCTTGTGCGCCAGGCCCACGCGCTCGAGCAGGGCCTCGGCATGCTGTCGCGCCTGGCTTTTGCCCATGCGCTTGAGCAGCACCGGCGCCATCATCAGGTTTTCGCGCACGTTCATGTGCGGGAACAGGTTGAACGACTGAAACACAAAGCCTATATGGCTGCGCATTTCATCGAGCGACCCGCAGCGGTAAACATCCACCCCGTCGACCAGGATGCTGCCTTTCTGGATGGGTTCAAGCCGGTTGATGGTGCGGATCAGCGTCGACTTGCCCGACCCGGACGGCCCGCACACCACCAGGACTTCGCCCTGTCGCACGCTGGCGTTGATATCGTCGAGGGCAAGGTAATCGCCATACCATTTACTGACGTTCTTGAATTCGATCATGTTAGACAAAGCCTAGGCAGCCACGGTGCGCTTTCCGCCCATGCGGGCCTCAACGAGCTTGACGATGCCGGTAAGAATCAGGTTTAGCACGAAGTAAGTCAGCGCCAGCAGCGCAAACACTTCGAACGGCTTGGTCAGCAGCATATTGTTTACCTGCGCCGCGGCGAACGTGAGTTCGTGCACGCTGATCACAAAGCCCAGCGATGTTTCCTTCACCGTCGAGATGAACTGGCTGAGCATGCTGGGAATGGTGTTGTACAGGGCCTGCGGCAGCACGATCTTGCGCATGGCCTGCATGTGCGACAGGCCCAGCGAGCGTCCCGCTTCCATCTGGCCGGCCGGCAGCGCCTGGATGCCGCTGCGGATGATCTCGGCCAGGTAGGCGCCTTCGTAGATGATCAGCGCCGCGGCCATGGTGACCACGCCGCTGACGGAATTGCCTATCAGCAGCGGAAGGAAGAAGTACGCCCAGAAGATGAACATGATGAGCGGCAACCCGCGCACCAGGTACACCACGGCCGTGGCCGGCCAGTAAAACACCTTGAGCGAGCTGATGCGCCCCAGCGCCAGCAGCACGCCCAGCGGAAACGCCAGCGCCAGGCTCACGAGCGCCAGGCCCACTGTTGCCACCAGGCCGCCCATGGGGCCATGGGGCCACTGGCCCACCAGCAGCAACAGCCAGTTATCAGAAAGTATTTCCAGCATGACGGCCTACCGGGTCCTGGCCACGTACGCGACCCGCTTGGATAAATGGGCGCCGCCGGCCATCAGCAGCAGCGAAATTGCCAGGTACAGCACCGTCACGACGAAATAGATCTCGAAAGTCTTGAATGTGGCGGATTCGATCTCGCGCCCCGCCCCGGTGAGTTCGATCAGGCCGATGGCCATGGCCAGGCTGGTGTTCTTGAACAGCAGCAGCGTCTGGTTGGTAAGCGGCGGAATCGATATCTTGAACGCCTGCGGCAGTATCACCTTGCGCATGGCCTGCAGATAGCCCAGCCCCAGGCTGCGCGCCGCTTCCATCTGGCCACGCGGAATGGCGCGTATGGCGCTGCGCAGATCTTCGCTGACATACGCCGCGGTAACCAGGCCGATGGCAACCGATGAGTAGAAGAATTCGCCGCCCACCAGGTTGATGACATCGTTGATGGCCGGCGGCACGATGGACGCCACGCCGAAGTACCACAGCAAAATGTGCACCAGCATGGGAACATTGCGGTGAAACGCCACGTATACCGCGATGGCGTAGTTCAGCACGCGTATGTTCAGCATGCGCAGCACCGCAAGGGCGCTGCCCAGGCCGAAGGCCAGCAGCCAGGCGAACAAGGTCATCTGAAGGGTGGTGACCAGCCCTCCAAGAATCAGCGACGGGTAGCCGTTACTCAGTAACGCACCGAAATCCAATGTGTAGTTCATAAGCAGCTACCCGCCCCGCCGGGCTCAACCCTTGATTTCTTCGACCTTGAACACGCGCTTGGTCGGGAACTTGGTATCCGGACCGAACCAGCGTTCGAAGATCGCCTGCATCTTGCCCGATGCTTCAAGGTCGGCCAGCACCTTGTTCACTTCGGTGCGCAGGCCGTCTTCACCCTTGGCCATGCCGATGCCCCAGGGTTCGACGAACAGCGGGTCTTCGATGATCTCGAGCTTGACGGGCGACTGCTCGGCGTCTTGCTTGAACTTCAACAGCATCAGCTCAGACCCCACGAAACCCGACACCTTCTTCTGCTGCAGCGCCATGAACGCGGTGGGCGGATCCTTGAACGTCACCGTGGTCACATCGGGAATCAGGCGCTTGGCGCCGGCCTCGGACGACGAGCCCGATACGGCGCTGACGCGCTTGCCGGCCAGGTCGCCGTTGGTCTTCAGGGCGTCGGCATCGTCGCGGCGGATCAGGATTTTCTGCGGGCTGACGTAGTGCTGGTAGCTGTAGTCGATCTGCTTGGCGCGGTCGGGGCTCCAGCCCAGGTTGGCCGCCACCACGTCGACGCGCCCGCCGGCCAGTTCGGGAATACGGGCCGCCACGGCGATCATCTTGACGTCCAGCTTCACGCCCAGGTGATCGGCAATTTCTTTGCACAGGTCGATTTCATAGCCCACGACCTGGCGGGTGGCCGGGTCCTGGAAGCTGAACGGCTCGGACGTGCCCAGCGTGCCGCACACCAGCGTGCCGCGCGCCTTGATATCGGACAGCGCATCGGCATGCGCGACGCCGGCCACGCCCAGGCAGGCCACCAATGGCAATGCCTTCAGAATTTTCTTGAAGTTCATGGTTTTCTCCTTGCGATGTTATTGAAGTTGGCCGCATGCCCACGACAGCTTTTCGCAGCCGACCCGTATGGTGTCCAGGTCGGTGGCAAAACTCATGCGCATATAGCCGGGGTTGCCATAAGCGGTGCCATCCAGCACGGCCACGCCTGCGGCGTCAAGCAGGTAATGCACGAAGTCCAGGTCGTTGGCGATGATCTTGCCCTGGGGGGTGCGCTTGCCCAGGAAGCCCTGGATATTGGGAAACACATAGAACGCGCCGGCCGGGCTGGCGCACGACATCGACTCGATGCCATTGAGCAGGCCGACGATCAGGTCGCGCCGCTCTTTGTAGATGGCCACGGTGTCGGCCACGCATTGCTGGTCGGCCGTCAGCGCCGTGGCCGCCGCCACCTGGCAGATCTGGCTGGCGCACGAGGTCGACTGCGATATCAGCGTGGAAATCGCCTTGGCCATCCAGGCCGGGCCGGCCGCGTAGCCCACGCGCCAACCCGTCATCGCATAGGCCTTCGATACGCCATTGACCAGCAGCACGCGCGGAGCCAATTCCGGCTTTACCGACAGCGCCGACACATAGCGGCCATCGTAGCAAAAGTGCTCGTAGATCTCGTCGACCATCAGCAGCACGTGCGGGTGGCGCTCCAGCACCGCCAGCAAGGCGGCCAGCTCGGATTCGGTGTACGTAGCGCCGGACGGATTGTTGGGCGCATTGAGCAGCAGCCACTTCGTGCGCGGCGTAATGGCGGCTTCCAGCGCTTCGGGAGTCAGTTTGAAGTCCTGCGCCTCGGTCGTGGACAAAATGACCGGCTGCCCCTCGTTGATCAGCACCATGTCCGGATACGAGACCCAGTATGGCGTGGGGATGATCACTTCGTCGCCGGCGTCCAGCGTTGCCTGCAGGGCCGAGAAAATCAGTTGCTTGGCGCCCGTGCCCACCACCAGCTGGTCCAGGCCGAACGACAGGCCGTTTTCGCGTTGGTACTTCTGCTGCACGGCCTGCAGCAGTTCGCGAATGCCTGACGAAGATGTGTACTTCACATCGCCGCGCTCGATGGCGTCAATGCCCGCGCGGGCAATATGCGCGGGCGTGCGCAGGTCGGGCTCGCCTATGGTGAAGTCGATGATGGTCTGGCCTTCGGCGCGCAGGGCATCCACCTTGCGCTTGGCCGCCATGCTGGGCGACGGCTTGATGGCGCTCATGCGCCGGGCCAGGAACCTGGCGGAATCTTGTTGCTCGGGTGTTGCGGTCATGATGTCTCTTACAGCAGGTTCTTCGCTTCCAGTACGGGGTGCAGCCAGCTCTGGCGTTCGGCGCCAGAGGCGATCTCGGCCATGATCCGTTCTTCCTTGGCCGCGTGCTCGCGCGCCTTTTGCACCAGCGCGTCGGCCTGGCTTGCGGGGAAGGACACGATGCCGTCCTCATCACCCACAATGACGTCACCCGGCTGGATGACCTGCCCGCCGATGCTCACCGGCGCATTGACTTCGCCCGGGCCGTCCTTATAGGGACCGCGGTGCACGTGCCCGCGCGCATAGCAGGGAAAGTCGTCGTTCTCGAATGCCGCCACGTCGCGAATGGCGCCGTCCACGATCAGGCCGGCGCAGCCGCGCTGCTGCAGGTACCGCTTCATGATCTCGCCCACGCAGGCGTTGGACAGCTCGCCGCCGGCATCCACCACCAGCACATGTCCGGGCTGGATCAGCGTCATGGCCTTGTAGATGAACAGGTTGTCGCCGGGACGCGTCTTTACGGTCAGCGCGCTGCCCACCAGCTTGCCGCGGCGGTTATACCGGTTCAGGCCGACCACGCCCCGCTGCCGGTGCAGGTGGTCGCTCAGGTGCGGCGTGACGATGGACTGCAAAGCGGTGGCCAGTTCGGCACTGAGAACCGGCGGGGCGGGATGGATGGCGTATGAGTTCTGCATGGTTAGGCTCCTGAAGTGCCGATCATGCAAAAAACCCCCGCAAGCTAAAAGGGAATTAAAGTCCTTAAGTCTTATTCTTTTTAGGAATGTTACGTCGCCTTGTTCTGAAATACCTGGCGCGAGTTAGATTTTCATTCTATTAAACAAGAACTTACGATTCGGCATGCCGCTGCGCGCCCTGAACGGCGCACCGGCGCCCCATGCACCAAACGAGGGCAGACAAGGGTAAATCCCGATAAGTTGCAAGGTGCATATCGTGCGCAGCAAGGCGTTTGTCTTTTAAACAAAAACAATTTCTATTACCATCCAGACGTCCTCTCCGAAACCGCCATGGAGCGACCGGATCTTGACCGCCGCGCCCCCCCTATCGCCCCAGCCGTCGATCGACGCGCTCTACATCGATCACCACGCTTGGCTCAAGGCATGGTTGCAGCGCCGCCTGGGGAACGCCGCCGATGCGGCCGACCTGGCCCACGATGCTTTCTTGCGCCTTATTGTGAAACCCGCGTCCAGAGGCTTGGCCAGCGGACCAGAGGCGCGCGCGTATTTGCGCGCCATGGCGCAAGGCATGTGCATCAACCTTTGGCGCCGGCGCGAGATCGAGCAAGCCTGGCTCGACACGCTGGCTGCACAGCCCGCGAGCGTCGCACCTTCTGCCGAACGCCAGGCCGTCGTGCTGCAAGCCCTGCAGGAGATTGCCGCGCTGCTGCAAAGCCTGCCCGCAAAGGCCTCGCAGGCGTTCTTGTTGTCGGCCGTAGGCGGCATGACGGCGGCGGAAATCGGCAGCGAACTCGGTGTGTCATCGCGCATGGTGCGCAAGTACGTGGCGCAGGCCATGCTGCGCTGCATTCAGGCGCAGGCGGCCCACACCGCCGCCGGGCTGCGAGGCATGCCGCCCGACTGATATGGCCGATCCGCACGACATCCCCGCGCATCTGCGCCTGTCGGGAAGCGGCAACGATCACGCATCCCCGCCACACGAAGTCATGGAGCGAGCGGCGTCCTGGTACGCACTGTTGGTGTCTGGCGACGCGCGCCCCGCCGACTGGGAAGACTGGCAAGCGTGGCTCTCGGTCCATCCGTACCATCGCCAGGCATGGCAATATGTGGAGTCGGTCAGCCAGCAGGTGCTGTCGCCTCTGCACGGCGCAGCAGACGCGAAGCTGCTCGCCGCCAATGTCGGAAATGCACAGTCGCGGGCTCGCGCAAGGCGACGACTGCTGCTGGGCTTGGGCGTGACCGCCGGCGCCGGCATGCTGGGCTGGGCCGCCCGTCCGCAAGGGCCGCTGGAAGGTATCACGGCAACGCTGGGGGCAGACTACCGCAGCGGCATAGGTGACATCCGCGAATTCACCCTGCCCGACGGCTCCCGGGCGTGGCTCAACACCCGCACCGCCCTGGACGTTGCCATGGGCGGCGAGCTGCGCCGTCTGACATTGACGTATGGCGAAATATTGGTGGCCACGGCGCACGGTGATCCGCGGCCCTTCGTCGTGGACACGCCGCAAGGGCGGATGCAGGCCCTGGGCACCCGATACACCGTGCGCCGCGAGGCGGGGCAGACCTTCCTGGCCGTCTATGAAGGCGCGGTCGAAATCCGCACGGCGGGCCCCGGCGGCGCCCGCGTCGTCGCGGCCGGATGGCAGACCCGGTTCGATAGGGATCACATCGCAAGCCAGTCACCCGCCGACATTGCCCGCCAGGCCTGGGCGCGCGGCGAACTCATTGCGTCGGATTTGTCCGTAGCGCAGGTCGTCCAAGAACTGGGCCGCTACTACCCTGGCCACATCAGCCTGGCTGCCGACGTGGCGCAACGGCGCGTATTCGGCACGTTTCCGCTGCGCGACCTGGACGGCGCGCTGGCGATGCTGGCGCAAGCGGCGTCACTACATGTGCGACGGCCGCTGCCGTTCTGGATATCGGTCGCAGATCGCGCGGCTGCTTCGCCGCCCGAATGATTTTGCCCCTTTGAGTTCCGCTTTTCGCCCTTTCGATTGATTCATGGGTAGAGAAGGCCTCGTCGTCACTATCCGCCTGACAGCGGACGGGCGAGCGCGGCCCTGCCCTATTGAATCTAAAGGAACTCGCCTGATGCCCCGGTGCCCACAGCCCCATTCCAACCCTGCCCCGACCCGGCCTCGCCCCCAGGGTTGCCGCGCCGGCGCGTGGCCGCGCGCGGCGGCGGCTGCGGCCGTCGCCACGACGATGGGGCTGAGCCCGCTGCCCGGTCGCGTGTACGCAGCGGCCCCGCCAGGCCACCCCTCTATCCCCGGCATGCCAGCGCCCCAACGCAGCTATGACATACCGGCGGGCCCGCTGCACGCGGCGCTGATGCGTTTTGCAAGCGAAGCCGGCATTTATCTGGCCGGCTCGATTGAGCTGACCAACGGCAAGAGCAGCCCGGGCCTGCGGGGCAGCTATACCCCACAACAAGGCCTGGCGCGCCTGCTCGCCGGCAGCGGCCTGCGCGCCGTGCCCGATGCTAACAGGCGATATGTGTTGCAACCCATGCCTCAGGCTGCGGTAAGCGAGCTGCCGACAGTGACCGTCACCGGGCAGTCTGAATCCGCTACCGGGCCGGTAGTGGGGTACATGGCGCAGCGCAGTGCCACAGCCACCAAGACCGACACTGCCATTCTCGAAACACCGCAATCGATCTCCGTGGTCACCGCCAGTCAGATCCGCGATACGGCGTCCAACACGCTGGACCAAGCCCTGGTGTACAGCGCTGGTGTGCGCACGTCCATCTATGGGGCAAGCTCGCGCATGGACACGGTACAGGCGCGCGGAGTGGAAATTGAAGACATCTTCCTGGACGGCCTGAAAGACCGAGTCAACTTCTGGACCAGCACGCCGCGCGTCGAACCGTACCTGATGGAACGCATGGAAGTGCTGCGCGGCCCTTCATCCATGCTGTATGGGCAAGGAGGCACCGGCGGCCTGATCAACAATGTGAGCAAGCTTCCGCAAGCCGAAGCGAGCCACGAACTGGGCGTACAGATAGGCAGCCATGACGCGCGCCAGCTACAGGCCGACCTGACCGGCCCGCTGACCGAAGACGGAACATGGCTGTACCGCCTGGTGGCGCTGGGCCGCGAAGCCGGCACACAGGTCGACTATGGCAAGGACGACCGCCAGCTGATCGCGCCCTCGCTCACCTGGACGCCCAGCGCAGACACTGAACTGACGTTGCGGCTCAAGTGGCAGAAAGACCGCGCCAGCGGCGACTCCGGCAGCACACTGCCCTGGGAGGGCACGATCTGGCCCAATCCCAACGGCCGCATCTCAAGACACACGTTCGTGGGGCAACCCGGCCTGGATCATTTCAACGCCGACAGTCTGCAGGCCGGCTGGTCGTTCCGCCAGGCATTGAGTGACCAATGGACGTTCCGGCAAAGCACCCGCTGGACGGACAACAGAACCGACTACGCAGCCTTCGATGTATACGCCCCGTACCTGGACCCGCAACAGCGCACGCTCAACCGCGCCGGATACTTCTGGAAGCACCACACGCAGATACTGGCCACCGACCAGAACCTGCTGGGCAACTTCTCCACCGGCCCGGTCTCGCACCAACTGCTGGTGGGCCTGGATTACATGCGCTATCGCGACTCGGGCTCGGGCATCGACGACTACACCGGACTCGCGCCTATCGACGTATACGACCCGGTCTACCAAGTGGGGTACCAGCCGCCGCCGCGCGAGCCGATTGCGACCAGCGGCGTCAAACAACTGGGCATCTACATCCAGGACGAAATGCGCTGGCGCGACTGGATACTGCTGGCCGGGTGGCGGCACGACGAATCCACCAACTGGGAAGACGGCACGGACGACCGCAACGACAGAGCAGATTCACTGCGCGTCGGGCTGATGTACGAAATCGCGCCGGGCCTGCTCCCCTACGTCAGCTATGCCGAATCGTTCATGCCGCAAGCCAACACCAGCCAGGGCCAGCGCCTGCGGCCGCTACGCGGCAAGCAATGGGAAGCCGGCGTCAAGTATGAGCCGCCCGCAAAGAACTGGCGCGCTTCGGCAGCCGTGTTCGAACTGCGCGAAGTCAATCGCGCCGTCGAGGTGTCGCCAACCCAGGTATCTCAGCGCGGCAAGACGCGCAACACCGGCCTGGAACTGGAGTGGGTCGGCTCCCTTACGCCACGCCTGGACATTAACGCCAGCTTTACCTATTTGAATGTCGATCGCGAATTGACCGGCGTGCCCAAGCGTCAGGCGGCAATATGGAGCACGTACCGGTTCTCGCTGGGCAATATCGACGGCTTTACGGCGGGCGCAGGCGTGCACTACGCCAGCAGCTTCGTGGATGAATCCGTCAACGGCACCAACGTGCCCCGCACGCCATCCGTAACCTTGCTGGACGCCATGCTGGCCTGGGAAAACCGCAACTGGCGCGTCGCGCTCAACGCCAACAATCTGACCGACAAGGTGTACTTCACACAGTGCTGGGAATGGGGATCCTGCGCGTATGGGCTGGGCCGCATCGTGACCCTGACCACTACCTATCGGTGGTAACCAGGCGTTTCGGCGCCCCCGGGACCGGCATCTGCGCCGTTTTACTCATGCGGCCGACTAAGGCAATATGGGCGTTCGCTTTAAAAAACTAAGGAATCCTCATGACCCAAGCCACCGCCCGCCATATCCTGGTTTCTACCGAGGCCAAGTGCAACGAGCTGAAGGCCGCCATCGAAAACGGCGCCGATTTCGCCCAAGTGGCGCGCGAACATTCCTCTTGCCCGTCGGGCCGCGACGGCGGCAACCTGGGCACCTTCAGCCCGGGGCAGATGGTTCGCGAATTCGATACCGTCGTGTTCAGCGCCCCGCTGAAC
Organism: Bordetella genomosp. 7; assembly: GCF_002261265.1. GTDB lineage: Bacteria > Pseudomonadota > Gammaproteobacteria > Burkholderiales > Burkholderiaceae_B > Bordetella_A. Next base: position 138,202 of record NZ_NEVK01000008.1, read on the forward strand.
CAGGTACAAGGCCCGGTAAAAACACAGTTCGGCTACCACCTGGTAGAAGTCACCGACCGCCAGGACTGATCGCCGCCGCCCGCAGCGCCACGCATGGCGCTGCGCGGCCAGCCGGGCGCTATGCTGCATTGGCTCTGCTAGTATTTGCAGGCACCTTAGGAGCCGAGCATGCATACCCGCGCAGATTGCCAGCACGCCGACCTGCGAGATCCCCTGGCGCCCCTTCGGCAGCAGTTCGAGCTGCCGGACGGCATCATCTACCTTGACGGCAATTCGCTGGGCGTGTTGCCCAAGGCAGCGGCGGCGCGCGCAGCCAGCGTAGTCACCCAGGAATGGGGCAGCGGCCTGATCCGCAGCTGGAACACCGCCGGCTGGTTCGACTTGCCGGCGCGGCTGGGCGACAAGCTGGCCCGGCTGATCGGCGCCGACCCCGGCCAGGTAGTCATCACCGACACCACATCGCTGAACCTGTTCAAGGCGCTGGCCGCCGCATTGCGCATCCAGCAGCATGCCGCGCCCGAGCGGCGCGTCATCGTTTCCGAGCGCGACAACTTTCCCACCGACCTGTACATGATCCAGGGCATGATCGACCTGCTGCAGCAGGGCTACGAAATGCGCCTGATCGACGAACAGCTGCCCCTGGAACAGGCGCTGGACGATTCCGTGGCGGTGGTGGCGCTATCCCATGTCAACTACCGCACCGGCCACCTGCACGACATGGCCGCCGTTACCGCGCGTGCGCACAGCCACGGCGCACTGACCATCTGGGACCTGGCCCATTCCGCCGGCGCCGTGCCAGTCGACCTGACGGGATCGAACGCCGATTTCGCGGTAGGCTGCACATACAAGTACCTGAACGCCGGCCCGGGCGCGCCGGCGTTCATCTGGGTAGCGCCCCGCCACACCGACCAGTTCTGGCAGCCGCTGTCGGGCTGGTGGAGCCACCAGCGGCCCTTCGACATGGCTGTCGACTACGAACCCGCCGCCGGTATCCGCCGCTACCTGTGCGGCACGCAACCCATCGTGTCGCTTTCACTGGTGGAATGCGGCCTGGATATCGCCCTGGCCGCCGACATGAACGAAGTGCGCAAAAAGTCGCTGGCGCTGGGCGACCTGTTCATCCAATTGGTAGAAAGCCGCTGCGCGCAGCATCCGCTGACACTGGTCACCCCCCGCGACCCCGCGCGGCGCGGCAGCCACGTCAGCTTCCGCCATCCGCACGGCTACCAGGTGATGCAGGCGCTGATCGAGCGCGGCGTCATCGGCGACTACCGCGAACCGGAAGTCTTGCGGTTCGGGCTGACGCCGCTGTACCTGGGATATGCCGACGTATGGGACGCTGTGCAGGTACTGAAAGAGGTGCTGGACGGCGAAACGTGGAAGCAAGAACGGTATTCGCGGCGCGGCGCGGTAACCTGATGCGCCGCGGCGCACGCGTTCCGGCAACCGCGCATACCCATCGGAAAAATCCGGCACACAGGGGGAAGTTTCAGACGAAGTAATAACGCACGATCGGACATCATCAGCAAGCATTCCGTCAAGCTGTATCACGGGGCGCCTGCATCGTTGCTGGCGGCGCCCAAAAGAGCCGATCATGACAACCGTCCGACTGCTGCGCTACCTTACGTTGCTCGCCTTAACTTCCGTCGCGCCTTGCGGCCTGGCACAATCCGGCACCTTGTTGTTCCAGGGCACGATCGCCGCCAACAGCTGCGCCGTACATACTCACGCCCATGGCGCACCGGTACGAAGCCTATCGCCCACATTTACCGTCGATCTTCCCACCGTAGGTACCGACGCACTCACCACGCGCGGGCAAACCGCCGGATGGTCGCCGTTTGTCATCCGTATAGGGCAATGCGGCGGGTTCGCCAGGCTGGTTCGAGCACACTTCGAGCCGGGCACCTTCGTCGACCCTGCTACCGGTCGCCTGGACGTCGACGCCCACAGTTCCGCCCGCAATGTGCAGATCGCGCTGCGCGAACAGGGTAGCGCCCGACACATACTCATCGGTGCGCCCGTCGGGCAACAAGGGCCGACGCCGCAACTTCTGCAAGACCACGCCATGCTGGTCTATGAAGCGGGCTATTACGCCCTGGGCCAGGCGTCGCCCGGCAGTGTGCGAACTAGCGTCGAATACAACCTGGTCTATCACTGAGCCTGGCGCCGCTTGGGTTCCATCACCGGGCCCCGCTCGATAAGAACTTTCCTATACCTTGGTCGGAATTTTCATCCATTTTTAAACAGGCTTCATACCTAGACTCCTCTTGCTGCGATCGGCTCTTGAGTGCGCCTGCTCGCCAGCCTTTCATCTTTTAGGAGTCAAACATGAAACTGTCTCGCATTGCCAGCCTGCTCGCGGGCGCTGGGGTTCTGGCCGCCGCCAACGTGGCCCTCGCCAGCGAAGGCACCATCCATTTCACTGGCGAAATCCAGGCCAGCACCTGCGTGGTTGACCACGCCAACCCGCACAGCCAAACAGTAGGCCTGCTGCCGGTCAACGCCACCGCGTTCACCGGCACCGGCAGCACCGCCGGCTGGCAGCAGTTCGAAATCAAACTGAAAGACTGCTCGGGCACCACGTACAGCACGGCCCGTGCCATCTTCGAATCCGGCACCACGGTCAACGCGCAAGGCCGCCTGTACAACACCGATGAAACCGGCAGCGTGGCCGGCGCGGCCACCGGGGTCGAACTGCAGTTGCGCCAAGCCGCAAGCGGCCAGCTGATCACCATCGGCAGCCCCACCCAGGCCGCGCTGGACGGCTTTGACATCGACACCACCGCAGGCACCGCCACGATGCGCTACGAAGCGGGCTATTACGCCGCGGATGCCACGGCCGTAACACCCGGCAGCGTCGCCTCGTCGGTGACCTACTCGGTGAACTACGAGTAAGCGTTTACCGCCTGCGCAGTTTGCGCCTTACCAGGCGCGCTCGTGCGGCCGCGCATGCTTGCTTGCGCGGCCGCACCCCGGCCGCGGCGAACCCTTGGCCGGGCTCGCAAGACCAGGAATTTCCATGCTCATCCGCCGCTTGTTCTCTGCCATATCCGTAGCCATCACATGCGCAGCCGCCTCCGCCCCGGCCGACGCATCGATCGTCATCGGCGCCACCCGCGTCGTTTACGACGCCGCCAGCGGTGAAAAAACCGTGCGTCTTACCAACAAGGCAGCGGCGCCCGTACTGATGCAGGCCTGGCTGGACACCGGAGATCCGCAAGGCGCCCGCTCGGCGCTCGTCGTACCGTTCATCGTCTCGCCTGCCATGGCCCGCATCGATCCTGAGAAAAGCCAGACGCTGCGCATTCTTCATACCGGCGAGCCTCTTGCGCAAGACCGCGAAAGCGTGTTTTGGCTGAACGTGCTTGGCATCCCGCCGCGCCCCGACGCCAACGACCAAAAGAATTTCCTGCAGTTGTCCATCCGCTCGCGCATCAAGCTGTTCTACCGGCCGGCAGGGTTGGCGGGTAGCGCCATGGATGCGGCGGCGAAGCTCAACTGGCGCCTGGCCCGCTCGGGCCCCACCGCACTCGAAGTCACCAATCCCACGCCGTTCTACGTGAGTTTTGCCAGTGTCGAACTCGTTTCAGGCGCCCAGGCTTCTGCAGTGGACGAACCCGGCATGCTGGCTCCCTTCGAAACGCGGACGATGCGCTTGCCACGCGCCGCATCCTCCTCGGCAGGAGCCCGGGTCCGCTATCAGTTCATCAACGACTATGGCGGCACGACTTCCGGCGAAGCCGCATTGCACGACGTTCCGCGCTAGCCGCGCAGCCCTCAGGCAAAGGCTAGATAACATGCTGCCCGTACGCTACATCCCGACCCGACGCCACTCGCTCAACCTGATACTGGCCTCGCTGGCTGCGTCGCTGTGGAACGCGGCCCAGGCTCAGGCCGCACCCACACAGGTCGCAGAAGTTCGGTTCAACGCCGACATGGTGCGCAACTTCGGCGACACGGCTGTGGACGTCAGCCGTTTCAACCGCGGCAACTATGCCGCGCCGGGGGATTACACCGTTCCTGTGGTGGTCAACCACATACAAGCCGGACGCAGCACCGTGAGGGTGCGCCAGCTGGCCGGCGAAGCGTACCCGCAGCCCTGCATAGACGCCGATCTGCTGCTCCTCGCGGGAGTCAACCTTGGTCGGCTGGACGAGCCCACCCATGAACGCCTACGATCGGCGCCGTGCGGTCGATTGCACGACTTCATCCCTGACTCGCACGCCGAATTCGACAACGGCGAACAGCGGCTGACCATGAGCATTCCGCAGATATGGCTAAACCGCAGCGCACGCGGCTATATCGACCCAAAATACTGGAATGAAGGTACCACCGCAGGCGTGCTGCGCTACAACGCGAACTTGTACCGGTACGCCGCCCGCCACGGCAACGACACCACACAGGCCTATGTGGGGCTGGACAGCGGCCTCAATCTTGGCGCCTGGCGACTGCGCCATCGCGGCAACCTGAACTACAGCAAAACCCAAGGTACCCGGTATCAAAGCATACAAACCTATGCGCAGCGTTCGATTGGAACCATAAAGAGCCAGCTCACCGCCGGCGAATTCCATACCGAAGGCGCCGTGCTCGAAAGCATAGGTCTCACGGGCGTGGCCCTGTCCAGCGACGAACGCATGTACCCGGAATCGCAGCGCGGCTATGCCCCCACGATACGCGGCATTGCCAACAGCAATGCCCGCGTACGCGTGCTGCAGAATGGCAACGTCATATACGAAACCACGGTGGCGCCGGGCGAGTTCGAAATCGACGATCTGTACCCCACCGGATATGGTGGCGACCTGCAAGTCGTCGTAACCGAAGCCGATGGCAGCGAACACATATCCATGGTGCCTTACTCGGCACCGGTCAACGCCCTGCGGGCCGGCACAACGCGCTACAGCGTGGCGGCCGGCCAGTACCGCAGCGCGCTGGTCAACGACAAGCCGTATGTCTTCCAGGGCACGGTACGCCATGGTTTCAACAACTTGCTGACGGGGTACGGTGGCGTACTCGCATCCAAGCATTACCTTGCCGGCCAATTGGGCACAGCGCTCAATACCGCCATCGGCGCCTTCGGGTTGGACGCCACCTACGCGCGTGCCAAGTTGAACAACCAGGCCAACCGCACGGGCCAGAGCTATAGCGTGAGCTACTCGCGCTTCTTTGTACCCACCAGCACCAGTGTCACGCTGGCAGCCTATCGATACTCCACCCGCGGGTTTCTCAGCCTGAGCGACACAATGGCATTGCGCTCGCCCGGATCACGGCACGGGTTGCCGCGCCACTATGGCGCCAATGCCAAGGGCCGCCTTCAAGTCATGTTGAACCAGCCATTGGGCGATCGGCTCGGATCAGTGTATTTGTCGGGATACAGCCAGAATTACTGGGGCTACGAAGGCCGTGACACAGAATACCAGGCGGGCTACCGCAACACGTATAAGCAGATCGGCTACAGCATCAGCGCTGCGCGCCAGTACAACGTGTACGACGGCAAGTGGGGCAACACCTACATGCTCAACGTCACCCTGCCGCTGGGCCGGTCTGCGGGTGCACCGAGATCCAGCACCAGCATCCGCCACAACAACCGTGACCACAGCACGTCGATTTACGAAACAGTCAACGGAAGCCTGGGCCGGTCCGACAATCCGCTCTACTACGGCCTGAGCGCGAATCACGTACGGTCGCGCCACGGCATTGCGAACAACGTCAGCGCCAACGCGTCATGGATGTCGCCCTATGCCCAACTGGCAGGCAGTGCCAGCCGATCAAGGTCCGGCAGCCAAAGCAGCGCCAGCATTTCCGGCGCCGCCGTAGCCTGGGGTGGAGGAATGGCGCTGGCGCCAGCGTTAGGCGACACCTTCGCCATCGTGCAAGCGCAAGGTGCCGAAGGGGCGCGCCTAGCCAACATGAACGGCCTGCGGGTAGACGGGCGCGGCTACGGCCTGGTGCCTAACCTGACGCCATACGTACAAAACACGATCGAAGTCGACCCCAAAGGCTTGCCCCTGAACGTGCAGTTCAAATCCACCATCCAGCATGTGGCCCCCACCGCCGGCGCCGTCGTACCCGTGAAGTTCGAAGTGGAAGCCGGCGGCCACGCGGCAGTAATACGCGCGCACCTGGCAGACGGTAGCCCGCTACCCTTCGGCGCCGAAGTCCAGGATGCCCATGGCAACAGCATAGGCACCGTGGCGCAGGGCAGCCGCATCCTGGCCAACAACCTGAAAGACACGGCGGGCCGCCTGCGCGTCAAGTGGGGCGAATCCGTGCTGGAGCATTGTTCGGTGGATTACCGCATTCCCGACAACAACGGCAAGGACACACAGCAGTTCCATCTGTTGCAAGGCACCTGCGCGCAAGGACACTAACATGCCATTGAATGCCATTTACGCCGCGCCCCGTGCCTTTGCACGACAGCCAGCCAGGCCCCTGCTCGCCCGGCTGGTTGCCGTCGCCTCACTGGCATTGGCCTGGGGAACCGCTGATGCGGCGCAGTACTCATGCACCTTCTTCAACCCGAATCGCACACAGTACATTCCGACTCCGACCCAAATCGTGCTAATGCCCGGAATGGAAACCAGCGGAACAAAATTCTCGGCGACCGATCCCGGCCCAGGGGGCCCGGGCCGTACGGTCGACTGCGAGCACGGAGCAAAGATCGAACCTACAGAGGGGTTGCGCAGGAATATTGACATCTACCTATACTTTGACACCCCCTACTACCAATATGTGGATTCGAAAACGATACGCCTGGGAACCTCGAACTTCGGTCTGCGCCTGACGACCGCCGGCCGCACAATCCAGAACAATCCACTGCGCATGGCGTGGGGCGATATAGGGTACCGAAACGATACCTTCGAGATCTGGTACGGCAATGGTGGTCAGGTAGATTTTGAACTGGTCCACTTGGGATCGGGCCCAGTCGACGGAAGCGTGGTAAAGCTGTCGGAATCTGGGCTATTCGCGCGAGCGATGGTTGCGATCAAGGGGGTAGATCCTTATGGCCGGGATTTGGTCTCCAACGAGCTGGTGACTCTATTGTGGAGCAACAACGAAGTTCCAGTTTCTCAAACGACTTGCAAGGTCGCCGATCGCACAGTAACGCTGGGCACCCACGATTTCGGCGGCGGCACGATAGGATCGACGTCGCCCGCCCAAGACTTTGCAATTTCGATGACCAATTGCCCTACTGGCGTGCCGATCTATTACCGCATCGATCCCGCCACTGCGGTGGTTCCTGGCCCCCCGGGCGCAAACTCGTCGCTGATGGAACTGGATAGCAGCACGTCCATTGCGTCTGGTGTCGGCATCCAGCTGCTGCACCAGGACACCTCTCCGTTGCCCCTGGAAACCAAGATCACGCTCACGTCATCCGGCCTTGCTTATCCCAATTATGACCTGCAGCTAAAGGCACGCTATTACCAGATCAGCAATTCGGTAGTGCCCGGAACGGCTAATGCATCGGCCACGGTCACGATTACACACCAATGACTCGACTGCATGGCAAGTGCGATTTGTCGCACGCTCGGCGGCATCTACTTATAGACCCAGGGCGACATCTGCGTAGCATTGCCGGAAGGCTCCGCATGCGCACCGCTTTCATGAACTCGCACGAATTCGCCGCCATGGGTTTGCCGCACCTTCAATGGCCGGAGTGCTTGGCCTCAACCTCTTCGGGCGTCGGCCCATTTGCGTCCACGAACAAGGGCTCGGCCGAGCAAAGTGACATACGGGTCGATTACCTCTCTTTGGCATAGTTTGCCGGGCGTTCCGACTGCATCGATGGCCGTCGCCTGCGTTGCGATACTTGCGGCAGTTGTCGTTCTGGCACTGGGTGCCACGCGCCCATCGAAAAACAATGCCAAACACGGCCACACGCCGGGCAATACGTGCCATACCTGCCGCCAAGCCGAAGCGGCATTGCGCACCAGATCGGCGTTCCTGGCCGCAATAAGCCATGACCTGCGCACCGCCATGAACGCGGTGGTGGGCATGCTGGAACTCACCCTGGTCAGCGGCTCGCTTGGGTTTGCCGAAAAACGTCAGCTCTCCACCGCACTGGATGCGTCGCGCTCGCTGCTGACGCTGGTGAACGACCTGCTCGATCTATCCCAACTGGAGTCGGGCAAGTTTGCCATCAGGCCGCAGGTGGCATCGGTGCCGAACGTGGTGCACGAAGTGCGTGAGCTTTTCGCGGCAACGGCACAGCGCAAGGCGCTGACGCTGGACGCCCGGGTGTCGGGCAGGCTGGCGCCTGCTCACCTGGTTGACACGCTGCGTCTGAAACAAGTCTTGAACAACTTGGTGTCCAACGCCATTTGCCATACACGACGCGGTCGCGTGCGCATCCGGGTGGCGGCGGCGCCTGCCAGCGTATTGCCTACGGGCGCAGGCATTCAATGGATACGGTTTACGGTGTCGGACACTGGCGTCGGCATTCCGCCCGCTGCGCTGCCAACGCTGTTCGAACCGTTTGTGCAGGCCAACACGCCGGGCGCCGAGGGCGGCGTCGGGCTGGGCCTGTCTATCTGCAAGCAGCTGGTAGATGCGATGGGCGGGCGTATCCGGGTCTATAGCAGGCCGCAGCGTGGCACCCGGGTGCACGTAGAACTGCCGCTGGCCATCTCGGATGGCCACGCGGGCGCACTGGCGGGCCCGCCTGCCGCAAAAGCCCGGCTGCCCATACTTGTTGTGGACGATCATGCGCCGAACCGCATTTTGTTGAATCAACAGTTGCAGACGCTGGGGCACCGTGCCGTATGCATCGAAGACGGCGCGCAGGCTTTGGCCGCCACGGAACGGCAAGCCTTCAAGCTGGTGATTTGCGACTGCGCCATGCCGCGCATGAACGGGCTGGAGTTTGTGCGCGCGTTGCGAGCGGGCGGCAGCATGAATGCGGCGGTGCCGGTGCTGGGCTATACGGCCGGCGTGCAGAAGAGCTACGAGCAAGCGCTGCTGAATGCCGGCATGGATGCGGTGCTGGTAAAGCCCGTAGGTCTGGCAGACCTGCAACGGGCCCAGCACGCGCATCTGGCTGGTGAACAACAACCCGGCGGGTCATAGGCGCATTAACGCCGGTGCGAAGCTTCTGCCGTGAACGATCGCTGGGTGGCCGCAAGGTTGGCCCAGCCCTGCAATGCGTGCGACAGGCGCTGCACCGCAGCCGAGAATACGCCAAGCAGGCTTAGCAATGCCTGGCCATCACGTTGTTCGGCCAGCGCTTCCACGCGATGGCATAGCGCGGCCAGGGTGCCGGCGCCCGACAGTTGCGCAGTGTTCTTTATGCGATGCGCGTGCGCGCGCACGTCGGCCCAGTTTTTTTCGGCACAGGCGATCTGGATGTCGTGCAGGTCGGCCTGGTTGGTTTCCAGCAGGCTGGCCAGCAGTTCCGCGGCCACGGCGCTGTCATCGTTGACCAAGCGGAAAACATGCGCGCCTATGGCGCGGCATTCGTCTGCCGTGGGCAATGCTCCGGCTGTAATGAACTGGAAATGCGGCGCCGCAGCGCCTGGCGCGGCCGGCGCCGACGGGGCGGGGTGTGGCGGGCGGGGTAAGACATCCCGTGCTGAAACGACAGCGGCAGTCATGGAATCAGGAAACGATACGGTTCTTGCGCGCGAAGTCGACAAGTTCGACCAGGGTGCGCACGCCCAGCTTGGCCATCAGCCGCGTCTTGTATGTGCTGACCGTTTTGTTGCTGATGAACAGGGTTTCGCCGATGGCTTTGTTGCTCATGCCACTGGCCAGCAGTTTCGTGACGGTGATTTCGCGGTCGGACAGCAGGCTGATGACGTCGGCGGCCGGGCGGGCCGCCGCCTGGGGCGCGGCGCAATCGTCCGGGTACACGCTATAGCCGGCCAACACGGTTTCGATGGCGCGCACGATTTCGGTGACGTCCTGGGTTTTGCTGATGTAGCCCTGCGCCCCCGCCGCCCTGACACGCGGCGCGTACAAGAGGGGATCTTGCGCGGATATGACCAGAATGCGGGTGTCGGGCCTGGCCTGCTTGATACGAGGGATGGTGTCCAGGCCGTTGAGCCGGGGCAAGTCCAGGTCGAGCACTACCAGGCGGGGTTGAACCTCGCGCACCAGACGGACGGCATCTTGCCCGTTGCTTGCTTCGATGATCTGCGTAACGCCCAGCATCTGCGAAAGCTGCTGCCGTATTACCAGCCGCAATGACGGGTGATCGTCGACGATGAGCACGCTAGTCACGAGTTGGTTTACCCATTGCTGTTTGCCTTTTCGGGGTCTTTGCCACAGATAGGCATTGTCGCGACGCAAGCCGTAAACTTTATTGATCTAAGACAAACCGAGCTTGCGTGGCTGATGGCAGTAGCGTCGCCCGCGCCCGCCTGGCAACAGTAGGAACCTGTATATGACGCGCGGCGCGGATGTATTTGCCACCGCCCTGGCCCCGGCCATCTGGGGCAGCACGTATATCGTGACAACCGAGTTCCTGCCCCAGGGGTACCCCTTGACGGTGGCCATGCTGCGAGCCCTGCCTGCAGGGCTGTTGCTGCTGCTGTGGGCGCGACGCCTGCCTCGTGGGATCTGGTGGCTGCGCAGCCTGGCCCTGGGCTCGCTGAACTTCGCGCTGTTCTGGGCCATGCTGTTCGTGACGGCCTACCGGCTGCCCGGCGGGGTCGCCGCCACGCTGGGCGCTATTCAGACACTGATTGTGATCGGACTGGCGCGCGTCCTGCTGGGTTCGCCGGTACGCGGCTGGTCGGTCGTGGCGGCGCTGGCCGGCATAGGCGGCGTGGCCTTGCTGGTGCTGACGCCATCCGCCGCGCTGGACCCCTATGGTGTGGCCGCGGGGCTGGTCGGGGCGGCGGCAATGGCGCTGGGCACCGTCCTGAGCCGCCGGTGGCAGCCGCCGGTGTCTGCGCTTACCTTCGCAAGCTGGCAACTGCTGGCCGGCGGGCTGGTGCTGCTGCCTTTTGCGGCGTGGCTGGAACCGCCCCTGCCGGAACTGACCGCGGCCAATATCGGGGGGCTGGCGTACCTGGCCGTGATAGGCGGCGCTTTTACCTACGCGCTGTGGTTTCGCGGGCTGGCGCGGCTGGGGCCTGCGGCGGTGGCGGCACTGGGGTTTCTGAGCCCCATGACGGCCGTGATACTGGGATGGGGCTTGCTGGGGCAAAGCCTGACGCTGCCGCAACTGGTGGGCATGATCGTCGTTATTGGCAGTGTGTGGGTAGTGCAACGCGCGCAGGCCTCCGCGCCCCGCGCGGCGCCTGGGGTTGCGCGGGCAGAGCGGCGTTGATCTGACGGCCGGAATGTTGGGGACGGCGTGCGTCGGTGTCTGACACCCTTCGGGAGTCAGACACCTGGATTGCTGGCGATGTGCTGCGTCCGGCTGTGAGTGTCTGACACCCTTCAAGAATCAGACACCGGGATTGCTGGCGATCTGCTGCGTTCGGCTGTGAGTGTCAGACACCCTTCGGGAGTCAGACACCTGGATTGCTGGCGATGTGCTGCGTTCGGCTGTGAGTGTCTGACACCCTTCGGGAGTCAGACACCTGGGTCACCTGAGCGGCGCCTGGACTGCGGAACGCGTTGCGCTCGGGTGTCTGACTCCCGAAGGGTGTCTGACACCGGACTGCGCTAGGCACGCTGCTGCCGCGGTGATGGCTGCGCCCGTGCATGCCCTTGGCTGCGGCGCGGGAATTCGGTTGGCGGCGGCGCGCCCGTTTAGAATGAGAGTTGTTCGCAAGTACAACCTCTGTCCGGAGCAGCACTCTTGAGTTCTACCTCGTACGATGAACAGGCAGCTGCGCTGCGCGCGCGCAACGACGCCCTGGCCGCCAGCCAACCCGGGTTGCGGGCCCGCAACCTGGCGCAAGCCCTGGGGGTGTCTGAAGCGCAATGGGTCGCGGCGCAGTGTGGCGGGGTGCGCGCCACCGCGTTGACACGAGCGGAATCGCCGCAGGTTATCGTTCGCGAATTGGGGTCGTTGGGCGAAGTGATGGCGCTGACGCGCAACGAATGGTGCGTGCATGAGCGCCACGGCCGATACGAATCGATCCACGCCGACGGCCCGGTGGGCCTGGTGCTGGGCCCGGATATCGACCTGCGTGTGTTCTTCAGCCAGTGGGACACGGCATGGGCGGTGCAACACGACGGGCGGCACAGCCTGCAGTTTTTCGACAAAGCGGGTGTGGCGGTACACAAGGTGTATTGCACGGACGCCACAGACCGCGCCGCATATGACGCACTGGTGGCGCGCTACGCCGGCGAGCCCGCATGGCCGCAGGCGCAGCCCTACCCTTGCAGCGACGAATCCCATGCGGTGGCCGACCCGCAGGCGCTGCGCGCGGCCTGGCTGGCCATGCAGGACACGCATGAATTTTTCCCGATGCTACGCAAGTTCAAGGTATCGCGCCTGGCCGCGCTGCAGGCTGCCGGCACCGACCTGGCCCAACGCGTGGACCCGGCTGCGGCCGAACAGGCGCTGACCGCCGCCGCCGCATCGGGGCTTTCCATCATGTGCTTCGTGGGCAACCGCGGCATGATCCAGATTCATACCGGGCCGGTATCGAACCTGCGCCGCACGGGCCCCTGGTTCAACGTGCTGGATGCGCGCTTTAACTTGCATCTGAACACGCAGGCCATCGACCAGGCCTGGGTGGTCAGCAAACCCACCAGCGACGGCTGGGTGACTTCGCTGGAGCTTTACTCGGCCAGCGCGGAGCTGATCCTGCAGTTCTTTGGCGAACGCAAGCCCGGCAGACCTGAACTGGCCGAATGGCGCAGCCTGTTGGGCAGCTTGTGCCCGCAGCCGCTGGCCGCCTGACGCCAACTGGGGAACATCATGGCAGCACGTATCCGCAAGACGGTAGCCGCTGTGCTGGCATGCGCCGGCCTGCTTGCTGCCGTGCACCCGGCCCGGGGCGCGCAGGCGCCTGCCGCCGAACGGGTGGTGTCGCTGGGCGGCACCATTACCGAGATCGTCTATGCGCTGGGCCAGGGAAACCGGCTGGCGGGGGCCGACCTGTCCAGCCTGTACCCCGAGGCCGCGACCCGGCTGCCTCGAGTCGGCTATTACCGCGCGGTGCCTGTGGAAGGCGTGCTGGCGCTGCGGCCCGACTTGATTCTGGCGTCCGACCAGGCGGGCCCGCCGCCGGCCATCGCGCGCTTGCAGGAAGCAGGCGTTCCCCTGGCGATTGTGTCTGACGAGCCGACCGTATCGTCGCTATACGCGCGCATCCGCCAGGTGGCAGATGCGCTGGGCGTGCCCGGGCGCGGCGCGCAACTGGCCGATTCGGTAGCGCTTGCGCTGAACAAGGCGCAAGCCTTGCCCGAGTCGCATGCCCGCGCGGTGCTGATCATGAATCGAACGGGCACGCCGCTGGGCGCGGGCAGCAATACCGCGGCATCGCTGGTGCTGCAGCTATCGGGGCTGGTGAACGTGCTGGACGAGCAGCAAGGCTACAAGCCGTTGTCGGCCGAGGCGTTGATGTCCCTGGCCCCGGACGTGATCGTGGTGCCGCGCACGGCGCTCGAAGCATCGGGGGGAATGCGGCAACTGATGGCCATGCCGGGCCTGGCAGGCACGCCGGCCGCGGCCAACCAGTGTATTGTCGTCATGGACGACCTGCTTATACTCGGCACGGGGCCTCGCCTGCCGCAGGCCATACGCACATTAAAGGAGACCGATTGTGTTGCTCGCCAAGGCCGGCGCGCCGATGGCGCCGCGTAGGCGCCCTGCCGGGCCGGCGCTGCTGGCATGCCTTGGCGTGGCGGCCTTGCTGGCGGCGGTGCTCGCATCGCTGAGCGGCGCAGTCGATATTCCGCTGGGCGATGCGCTGCGCGTGTTGTTTACCGACGCGCCCGCCCAGCCCGACGACATGCTGTGGCGCAATGTGCTGCTCGACATCCGCCTGCCCCGCGTACTGTTCGCCGCCGTCGCCGGCGCTGCGCTGGCGATTGCGGGCGCTGCGATGCAGGCGCTGTTTCGCAACCCGCTTGCCGAGCCCGGCCTGGTGGGTATTTCGGCGGGAGGCGCTTTGGGGGCGGTGGCTGCCATCGTGCTGACCGCGGGCGGTTTTGCAATGACTGCGCCAGCGGCGTTCGCGGGCAGCCTGCTTGCCACAGGCGCCGCCTACGCGGTGGGACGGCGCGTGGCCGGCGTGGCGGGGCTGCTGTTGGCAGGCATCGCCATCAATACGGTGGCAGGCAGCTTGATCGGCCTGCTGACCTACATGGCCTCGGACGCGCAACTGCGCGACCTTACCTTCTGGAGCATGGGCAGCCTGGCCGGCGCCAACTGGGCCTTGCTGGGCTTTCTGGCGCCGTGGACGCTGATATGGTCGGCATGGCTGATGCGGCAATGGCGCGCCATGAACGCTTTGCTGCTGGGCGAGCGCGAAGCGCAGCATTTGGGTTTTGCGCTGGTTGCGGTGCGGTACAGGCTGGTCGTGGCCACGGCCTTGATCGTTGGCCCCCTGGTTGCCGCCACCGGCGGCATCGGGTTCGTGGGGTTGGTCGTGCCGCACCTGGTGCGCATGACGCTGGGCGCAGACCACCGCTGGCTGCTGCCGGGCTCGATGCTGGCCGGCGCGCTGGCGCTGACGCTGGCCGATTGGCTGGCCCGCGTTGTGGTTGTTCCGGCAGAACTGCCGATAGGCCTGGTCACCAGCCTGGTGGGCGGCCCGTTCTTCTTGTGGCTGCTGGCCAGGGGTAGGCGCTACTGATGAGCCTGCGCACCATCGACCTTGCCCTGTCGCGCAATGGCGCGCGCCTGCTGTCGGGCGTGTCGCTGACCATCGAACCCGGCTGCGTGCTGGGGCTGCTGGGCGCCAACGGCGCCGGCAAATCGACGCTGCTGGCGGCGCTGGCCGGCGAGCTTGCGCCCGACAGCGGCCACATCGAAATGAACGGCGCCGCGCTGGGCGCACTGCCGGCGCGACGCCAGGCGCGGCAGCGCGCGGTGCTGCCACAGAAGCCCTCTTTGACCTTTGACCTGGGCGTGCACGAAGTGGTAGCCATGGGCGCCTACCCGTTCCCCGAACTGGACCCCGTGCAAGTGCAGGAGCTTGCCGACGCCGCGCTGGCCATGGCCGGGGTGCCGCAACTGGCGGCGCGCCGCTATCCCGAGCTATCGGGCGGCGAGCAGCAACGCGTGCAGTTCGCGCGCGTGCTGGCGCAATGCCAGGCGCTGTACGACCGGCAGGCGCCGCGCTATATGCTGCTGGACGAGCCGATATCCAGCCTGGATCCCAGGCACCAGATCGAGCTGCTGGGCACGACCGCGTCCCTGGCGCACGATCACGGCATGGGTGTACTGGTGGTGCTGCACGACATCAATCTTGCCGCGCGCTGGTGCGACCGTATCGTCATGCTGGGCGGGGGCACGGTCGCGGCGGATGGGCCGCCGGCCGCGGTGCTGACACCCGCCACCTTGCGCCAGGTATATGACATCGAGGCGGATGTGCTGGCGCATCCCACCTTGCCGGGGCGGCTGCTGGTGCTGCCGCACTGACGCGTGCGGCATCGGCTGCGCGCTACTCTTTGCGAAACGGGAATGTCATTTCGGCATACCGCACAAACCGCGAACCGCGCGTGATGCGGTAACCCGCCCATACGGCCAGGAAAACCGGTATGCCGATATACGTTGCCGCCGCGCCCACCCAATCGATGCGGTCCTGCAGGAAGGCTTCGTAGTTCTGCCCCAGGGTGATCAGCAGGCACAGGGCAAACGCAAATATCGGCCCGAACGGGAAGAACGGCGATACGTACGGCAGATCGGCCAGCCGGCCGCCCTGGGCAACGTATCCGCGCCGGAAGCGGTAGTGGCTGATGGCGATGCCCAGCCACGCAATGAAGCCCGTCATGCCGGACGTGTTCAACAGCCAGATGTACACGTCGTTGGGGCTATAGACGAACGACAGGAAACACAGCGCGGCCAGCGCCGTGGTGGCCAGCAATGCCCGCACGGGCACGCCCGCGGCGGACACGCGGGCGAACATGGCCGGCGCCTTGCCCTCGCACGCCAGGGCGTACAGCATGCGCGTGGCCGCATACATGCCGGAGTTGCCGGCCGACAGCACCGATGTCAGCACCACCGCGTTCATGATGGAAGCTGCAGCCAGCAGCCCCGCGCGCTCGAAGATCAGCGCGAACGGGCTGACGCTGATGTCGGTGACGTCGTTGCGCAGCAGCTGCGGATCGGTATAGGGAATCAGCAGGCCGATAACGCCGATGGCCAGCACATAGAACAGCAGGATGCGCCAGAATACCTGCCGCACGGCGCGGGGAATGTTGCGCGCCGGGTCTTTGGATTCGCCGGCCGCGATGCCGATGAGCTCGGTGCCCTGGAACGAGAACCCCACCACCATCGCCACGCCTATCATGGCCGCAAAGCCGCCGGCAAAGGGCGCGTCGCCGGTCGTCCAGTTCTGCCAGCCACCGGCTTCGCCGCCGCGGATGATGCCCAGCAGCATCATTACGCCCAGCGCGATGAACACCACCACCGCCACCACCTTGATAAGCGCGAACCAGAACTCGGCCTCGCCGAAGCCGCGCGCGGACAAGGCGTTCAGGCCGAAGGTCAGCGCCAGGAACAGCGCGCTCCAGTACACGCCCGGCACGTCGGGAAACCAGTACGCCATGACCAGTTGCGCCGCCACCAGGTCCACGGCCACCGTAACGGCCCAGTTGTACCAGTAGTTCCAACCCAGCGCGAAGCCGAAGCCGGGCTCGACATACCGTGCGCCATAAGTAGAGAACGAGCCCGACACCGGCATGGCGGCGGCCAGTTCACCCAGGCTGGTCATCAGGAAATAGACCATGAGGCCAATGAGCGCGTAGCCCAGCAGCGCCCCGCCCGGGCCTGCCTGGGCGATGGTATTGCCGGATGCGACAAACAGCCCCGTGCCTATCGACCCGCCGACCGCGATCATCGACAGGTGGCGCGTGGCCAGGGTGCGGCGCAGGCCGCCGGACGGCGCGCCGTGGGGGGAAGCCAGGTCCGCTTCGTTGCGGCGTTGAGATTCGGCCAAGGTGGGCATCCTGTATACGCGAGGCCTCAGAACTCTTCAAGGAAGCGCATGCGAAAGCGCCGGCCCTTGATGTTGCTGTTGGATATGCGCGCAAACGCCTGCTTGGCAATCGAGCGGTCGAGCGCGACATAGGCGCTGTACTCGGTGATATTGATCTTGCCCACTTGCTCGAAGGCCAGGCCGCCATCGCCCGTCAGCGCGCCCACCACGTCGCCGGGACGCAGTTTGTCTTTCTTGCCGCCTTGTATGCACAGCGTCACCATGGGCGCGCGCAACGGGCGGTCGGACTTGGGCCGCAACGACTTGATGTCGCCCCACTTCAGGGGCGCGCCTTGATATTGCTCGATCAGGTTCGCCCAGCGCATTTCGTCGGGCGAACACAGGCTCAGCGCCAGGCCCTTCTGGTCGCCACGGCCGCTGCGGCCCACGCGGTGCACGTGCACCTCGGTGTCTTTGGTGACGTCTACATTGATTACGGCGCCCAGGTGCTGGATGTCCAGGCCGCGCGCCGCGACATCGGTGGCCACCAGCACGGCGCAGCTCTGGTTGGCAAACTGGATAAGTATCTCGTCGCGCTCGCGCTGTTCCAGATCGCCATTGAGCGCATGGGCGCTGATGCCTTCGGCCCGCAGCCGTTCAACCAGGTCATGGCTGCGTATCTTGGTATTGCAGAACGCCAGGGTGGATGACGGCCGGAAATGAGACAGCAAGGCCACCACGGCGTCCAGCCGGGCATCTTCGTCGATTTCGTAGAAGATCTGCTCGATGCGGCTGGCGTCGTGCTGGGCCTCGACTTTGACTTCGGCCGGGTTGCGCAGGAAGCGCGCGCTGAGCTTGCGGATGTTGTCGGGGTAAGTTGCCGAGAACATCAGCGTCTGGCGGCGCGGCGGACAATGCGACGCAATCGCGACGATTTCATCGTAGAACCCCATGTCGACCATGCGGTCGGCCTCGTCCAGCACCAGCGTGGTCAGCGCCGACAAGTCCAGGCTGCCGCGCTGCAGATGGTCTTGCACCCGGCCGGGCGTGCCCACCACCAGGTGCGCGCCGCGCGCCAGGGATTCGGCTTGCGGACGCGCCGCGGCGCCGCCGCACAGCGTCAGCACCTTGACGTTGGGAATCAGGCGCGCCAGGCGGCGCAGCTCCTGCGCGACCTGGTCGGCCAGTTCGCGCGTCGGGCACAACACCAGCGCCTGGGGCGCAAGCCGGTCGATATCGAGCTTTTGCAGCAGTCCCAGCCCGAACGCGGCCGTTTTGCCGCTGCCCGTCCTGGCTTGCGCAATAACGTCGCGGCCTTCCAGGATCAGGGGCAGGCTCTGCGCCTGGATGGGCGTCATCTGGGTAAAGCTCAGGCTCTGCAGGTTTTCCTGCAAGGCGGGGCCGAGGGCAAGCGTGGAAAAGGAGGTAGAAGTCACGAAACAAGGAAAAATCGGTGCCTGGAAATGGCCAACAGTGTAATCGCGCCGAGCCTGACAGCTGATAACCTTGAGAGCTTATACATTGAAGGCCGGCCTTCGGCAGACCGGCGTGGCGCTCTTGAACGGGACGGTTACATCTGATGGTCGCGATAAACAGATTTGCGTTGGCATGCACAGCCCTGGTGTTTTCCACTGTATGGCCGGCAATGGCCCAGCACCATGGTCACGGGCCCCGTGGCCACACCGACGGCCAGGCCGGCCCGTACGCCGGCATGCAAGGCCGTGCGATCAAGGCGCTTTCTCCCCAGCAGATCGATGGCCTGCTCAACGGCCGAGGCATGGGCATGGCGATGCCGGCCGAACTCAATGGCTACCCCGGGCCCTTGCACGTGCTGGAGTTGGCCGCCGAACTCAAGCTATCTGACCTGCAAGCCGCGCGCACGCGCGAGCTATATGCGGAAATGCTGAAAGATGCGCGGGCCGCCGGCCAGCAGGTGATCGACGCGGAACGCGAACTGGACGCGCTGTTCGCCGACAAGAAGGCTACCCGGGACAACGTGGCAGCGTCCACCGCCAAAGCCGCGGCAGCCCACGGCAAGTTGCGCGCAACCCACCTGCGGTACCACTTGAGCATGATGGAAATCCTGTCCGCCGGCCAAGTTGCCCAGTACGAGATGTTGCGCGGGTATTAGCGCCCTGCTCCTGCCCCGGGGCCAATGGGCAGGCACGGCACTTGCGACGCTCTGTCGGCACGCGGGCATGTCGCCCGACCATCCCACCCATTACGGAGAAGAGCATGGCCGACAATGTGATCAAGGTACTGAACGACCTTATTGAAACGTCCAAGAACGGTGAAAAGGGCTTTGAAGCCGCCGCCGAAGACACCAAGAACGCCGAACTGCAGACCCTGTTCCGTAACCGGGCGCGCGACTGCGCGGCGGGCGCGGCCGAACTGCAGACGTTGGTGGCGCAATTGGGCGGCAAGCCCGAGGACAGCGGCACGGTGGCCGGCGCGGTGCATCGCGGCTGGACGAACCTGAAGGCCGCCGTCACTGGCCGCAGCGACGCGGCCATCCTGGAAGAATGCGAGCGCGGCGAAGACGTCGCCAAGGCGCAATATGCCGATGCGCTGAAGGAAGCGCTGCCGGAGAACATCCGCGCAGTGGTCGAACGCCAGTATCAGGGCGTGCTGCGCAACCACGACCAGGTGCGCGACCTGCGCAACCGCTATAAGGCCGCAGAATAGTCGGCCAGATGCGCCCGGCCCCGGGCCGGGCGTTTCACGACGCTCGCAATGCGCGGGCTGTGCGGCAGACGTGCCGGATAGAGGGCTACCCGATTGGCGCGTTATCGAACAAAAAGCGAACGGTTGCCATCATGCGCGGCTGGTTCGTGGTGTTGATCGATGGTGTGTGCAGTACACGCATGTCCATCAAGAACACGTCGCCGGCGCTGCCGGCCATTTCCACCAGCGTCGTGTGTAAGTCGCGCAGGCGCGCGGCCAGATCTGGGCCGCCCTGCTTGAGCGCATCGCGCAGGTCCGCGGCCGCCGCACCCATGCGGTGCGAACCCGCCAAGGCCAGGGTGGCCCCGCCCCGCTGTGCGACGTCATCGATCAGAACGAACGCCTGGATGCCCGGCAGGCTGCCGGGCAGGGCGCCTTTTACGTCCACATGCCAGTTCAGGCGCTGCAGTGTCCAGTCGCCCTGGCGCGGCGGGGACAGCAATAAGCGCGCGTCCTGGATTACCGCGGGCCGGCGCCCGGCAAGCCCCGCGACTTCGCCAAGAAGCGCCGGGGTGACCAATGCCTGATGCAGGCCCGGACACTGCGTCAATGACGACAGTTTCGCTATTTGCTGAAACGCCGGCATGGTGCGCAGCGATCTGGACAAACCCGGCACGCCCGACAATCGCTTCCATTCTTCTTTCAACGCCTGACGAAGCGGCGCCAGATACTTCACGGCGTAAAAGCCGGGAAACCGCACGTAGCCGTGCGTGGCAAAGAACTGGGCAGTGGCAGGCGTCATGGCGGTTTCAGTCGTTGCAACGAGCCGCGGGACGCTGCGCG
This sequence comes from Bordetella genomosp. 7, assembly GCF_002261265.1. Lineage (GTDB taxonomy): Bacteria > Pseudomonadota > Gammaproteobacteria > Burkholderiales > Burkholderiaceae_B > Bordetella_A. The sequence goes on from NZ_NEVK01000008.1 coordinate 158,694, forward strand.
CCTCATTGCAGGCACCCTAACCTATCTGCCACCACGCGGGCAGCAGCGCCTGCACCTCGGCGCGCCGGTAGCGGTCGTCGATCAGGTGCAGCACGCCGGTGTCGTTTTCGCTGCGGATGACCCGGCCGGCGGCCTGCACCACTTTCTGCAATCCCGGATACAGGTAAGTGTAGTCGTACCCCCGGCCGCTGCCGTAACGCTGGTCCATGGCCGCCTTGATCTCTTCGTTGACCGGGTTGACCTGGGGCAGCCCCAGCGTCGCGATGAAGGCGCCGATGAGCCGCTTGCCCGGCAGGTCCACGGCTTCTGAGAAAACGCCGCCCAGCACCGCAAAACCGACCCCCGCGCCGTCGTCGGTGAAGCGCTGCAAGAACGCGGCGCGGCTGCCTTCGTCCATGCCGGGGGCCTGGGCCCAGACGGGGACGTGCGGATGGCGCTGCCGCAACAGGGCGGCGACTTGCTCGAGATATTGAAAGCTGCTCACAAAGACCAGGTAGTTGCCCGGGCGCTGGGCATACTGGCGGGCGATCAGGTCTGCAATGGGTTGCAACGAGCGCTCGCGATCGCGGTAGCGCGTGGATACGCCGCGCGCCAGCCGCACGGTGAGCTGTTCGGGGCGAAACGGGCCTGCCACATCCATCCATGCGGTTTGGGCGGGCAGGCCAAGCGCGTCGCGATAATACTGCTGCGGATTCAGCGTGGCCGAGAACAGGACAGTGGCATGCGCGGCCGCGTACCGCGCCGCGAGGTAAGGCGCGGGCACGACATTGCGCACGCACAAGGTGGATGCCAAGGCCGATGGCGCGGCGCCGCCGGCCGCATGCTGATCGGCATCGAACAGCGCATGCGAGCCGAATTGTTCGGCCAGGCGTATGAAATGCAGCGCATCGAAGTAAAAGCGCAGCAGCGGGTCGTCTTGCGGCAAGGGCGCGTGCCCCAGGTGTTCCGCGATCGCGGCGGCGGCTTTCTGCAGGGCGGCCAGGATGCCCGCCGGAACCGCGTCGTAGCGTTGGTAGGCGGCTGCCTGCTTGCGATTGAACGCCGCCCAGGCGCGCGACACGCTGTCCAGGGGCTTGTGCAATGCCTTGGGCGCGGCGCGCCGGGCGGCCTTGAGGGCCGGCTGTGCAAGCTGCGCCGTATACATGCGGCGTGCACGGTCGACCAGGTTGTGCGCTTCATCGACCAGCACGGCCACCCGCCATTGGTGCGCCTGGGTCAGCGCATGCAACAAGGCGTGCGCGTCGTAGTAGTAGTTGTAGTCTGCCACGACCACATCGCTCCACCGCGCCAGTTCCTGCGCAAGGTAGTACGGGCAGACGTCGTGTTCGATGGCGGCAGCGCGCAACGCCGGGCCATGCTGATCGTGCTGGGCCAGCGCAGCGGCGCGCGCCTGGGGCAGGCGGTCGTAGAAGCCCTTGGCCAGCGGGCACGAATCGCCGTGGCAGGCTTTGTCGGGGTGGACGCAGACTTTGTCGCGGGCCTGCATGTCCAGCACGCGCAACACCGGACGCGGCAGCGACGCCTGCAGCGCGTCCAGCGCTTCGAGCGCCAGGCGCTTGCCCGCGTTCTTGGCGGCCAGGAAAAACATCTTGTCGATGCGCCCTTCGGGCATGGCCCGCAGCGCCGGAAACACGGTGCCCAACGTTTTGCCGATGCCCGTGGACGCTTGCGCAAGCAGACAGCCGCCAGCCCGCACGGTGCGATAGGTGGCCACCGCCAGTTCGCGCTGGCCGGGCCGGAATTCGCCCGGAGGAAAGCCCAGCGCTGCCAAGGCGTTGTCGCGCGCCTGCCGGTGCGCCAGCTCGGCGGCCGCCCAGGCCTGGAACAGGGCGCACTGCGTGTCGAAGTAATCTTTCAGCCACGCGGCGTCGCGGGTTTCGCACAACACGGTTTCTTCTTCGGTGACGACGTTGAAATACACCAGCGCGATGCGCAAGCTTTGCTGGCCGCGCGCCTGGCACAGCAGATGCCCATACATGCGCGCCTGCGCCCAATGCAACGCGCGATGGTTGTCGCACACACCGGATAAGTCGCCCCGGTAGGTTTTGATTTCTTCGAGCTGGTTCAGCTCCGGGTCGTACCCATCGGCGCGGCCCCGCACCAGCAGGTTCTGGTAGCGGGCCGACAAGCTGATTTCCGATTCATAGGCAGGGCCGCGCCGGCCCGTGACGACGGCGTGGCCGGCCACCCCTTCGGGGCCGGTAGGCGCGGGCGTGAAGCGCAGATCCAGGTCGCCGGCGCGGGCGGTGAATTCGCACAGGGCGCGCACTGCCACCGTGTAGTTCATGCAGACTCTTCCAGCCAGCGCACATGACACACCTGCGCCGGTATGTCATGCAGAGCACAGTACTGCAGCCATCGCACCTGGTTGTCTTGCAGTTTGTCGCCCGGCCCCTTTACCTCGATGAGCTCGTAGCGCTTTTGCGCCGGCCAGAAACGAACAAGATCCGGCAAGCCGGTGCAGTTGCTTCCGACGTTTTGCAGCATGCGCGTGAAGAACAGTTTCAGGTGTTGAGGCGGCAGGCAGTCCAGCGCCGTGTGCAGCAAGGGTTCGGACAGCGCGCCCCAGAAGACGAACGGCGACTGCACCCCTGCCTTGCCGGCATAGTTGTGGAGGATGACATCGCGATAGGCGCCCGTGTCGAGTTGAGCAAGGCTGGTCGCGAACAGCTCGGCGCGGCGCTGCGCGAAATCGGGCGCATGCAGGTCGGCCGGGCCGCGCTGGAAGGGATGGAAGAACGCGCCAGGCACGGGCGCGAAAACGGCCTGCCAGCACAGCAGGCCGAACAAAGATGTGATGAGCGTATTTTCAACGTAGTACACCGGCGCGGTATCGCAGTGCAGGTGGTCGCGCGCAACGTGCTCGACGGGCTGCGGCCGGGCCGGACGCGGCAGCATCAGATCCAGCCGGCGCGGCGCGAGCCTGCCCGCCCTGGGGGCCGCGGGGTGGCCGGCGTTGCGCCGCAGGCGCGGCAACATGCGCGCCACCCGCTGGTGCTCTTCTTCGTTTTCGGGCGCGTCCAGTGCCTGCATGGCCAGCCCCAGCGATTCGCGATGTTTGCCCATGCGTTCCAGAACGCGGATGCGCCGGTGGCGTGCGCCCGGATATTGGCAATGCTGGTACACCTGGAGCGCCGCCTGCCAGTCTTGCGCGCGTTCGCAGGCCTGGCCCACGCGCATCAGCGTCTTGGCCCGGCGTTGTTCGATCCAGGGGTTGGCACTGGCGCATGCCTGGATGTGGGGCAAGAGCCCGGCGGGCGGCGCGCCGTCTTCCAGCGCCTGGCGGCAGGCGTGCAGGGCAAGGTATCGGTCGACGTCGTCGCGATTTTGGAATGCGCGCGCGGCGGCATCAAAGGGAACCGCTTCGTACTGGAAAATGCCCAGGTCGGCCAGCACGAATTCCGACCAGTCCTGGTGCAAGTTGCCGAAGAACATCAGGCGCAGGCGATCGCAGCATTCGCCGAGCATGAAGCGCCAGGTGGGTTCCCAGGAAGGCCCGCACCATTGCGCGCAGGTGCGCGGCTGGTCATGGCGCGCGCGCAGGGTTTCGAGCAGGTCGGACTTGCGCGCGGATGCGGGCGCCTGCCCGGCAAAGATGGCCCGCAGCTCTGGCAAGGTGCAAAGACCGAAGAGCTCGTCGAGCGTCATGGGCGCGGCGGCGTCCAGCCAGCCCCGTTGCGCCAGGGCAGCGGCGGCCGCGGGCCCGTCCGGGATTTCTTCGTACACCAGCCGACTGGCGCGAAACCATGGGCCGCGCCGCATCGCCATGCGCACGAACAGCGCCTGCGCGGGCTGGGAAAGCATGGCGAACTGGCGAAGAAAGTCGTGCTCGGCGGGGTCGAGCAAGTCCGCGCAGCGGCTGGCCACGACTTGCAGCGCGCGCTGGAAGTTGTGCAGGTAGTAAAAGCGGTGGGGCGGCAGCATGGCGGCCGAAGAGCTGGATAAATGTCCAGTTATAGTACCAAACCGGGCATGGGCGCGGACAAGAGTCGGCGGTGTCAGGCACCTTCGGAGCCTGACACCCCACACGCCACAGACAGCCCCTCGATAAGCCAGGCCGCCCGCTACCCGGTGTCTGACTCCAAAGGTGTCAGACACCGCTGCGATACAGCCCAGGTGGCCCCGATGAGCCAGGCCGGCCCTCCACGCGGAGGCTGACCCAAAGGTGTCAGACGGAACCTGCTGAGTTATTCGTCGCCCAGCGGTACGCCGGGCGCAGACGCCGAGCGGCTGCCTGGCAGGGGCAGGCAGCTTTGCGGGTGGTACGTGTGAACCAGCGAGAACTTCACGCGGTCGGTGCCGTTCTGGCGGGCGGCATGCAGGGTGCGGCAATGAAAGAACACCACGTCGCCAGGCGCCAGTTCGGGGCAGACCGCCTGCTGGATCCAGCGCCGGTTTTCCGGTAGTTCATCCCTGAAGAATTTTTTCTCGTCGAACTGCTCGGCAGAATAAGACGCCGTGTGCGAGCCCGGGATGAAGTACAACCCGCCGTTTTCGGCGGTTTCCGGCCCCAGCGCCAGCCACACCGACACCAGCTCGGGCTGGCTGAACGACCAATAGCGGATGTCCTGGTGCCAGCCCGTAAGGCTGCCATACGCGGGATGCTTGGTCATCACGCAGTTGTGATGCACGGTGGACAGCACAGGCGTTTCGCCGAAGTACGCGCGCAGCCAGGCGGCCACGGCGGGCGACGTAGCCCACGCCTTGAACTGCGGGCCACGGCCAAAGGCGCCCAGCAGGCGCCTTGCGGTGGCCCCGCCCGGCGCCTGGCGCGACGGTGGCGCGCCAGGGTACTGCAGATCGGCTTCGTACTCGATGGGCCCGGCCTGGCTGGCCAATTGGCGCTCGGCTTCGTCGCGCAGCGCCGTGACCACTGCGGCAGGCGCGAATTGCCGTACTACGACATAGCCCTGCCGACGCAGAGTGGCCAATTGCTCGGCCACGCATGATGCAGACATTCTCAACCTCGGGAAGATGTAAGCCCGTACACGTTATGCCCGCCCAACGGGCGGATATCAATTGTCGCCCGATTCCGCGGCCGGCTGCAGCCGGGCCGCGTCACGCTCTTGCTCGACATTGCGCACCCATTCGCGCCACACCGCAACCAGCAGCGCCATCAGCACCGGCCCGACGAACAGGCCGACGATGCCCATGGTTTTTACGCCGCCCACCAGCCCGAAAAAAGTGGGCAGGAACGGCAGTTTGACCGGCCCGCCCACCAGGCGCGGGCGCAGCGTCTTGTCGACAATGAACAGTTCAATGGTGCCCCAGGCAAACAGCGCCAGCCCCGCCACCAGGTGCCCCGACCCCACCAGGTACAGCGAAACCAGGGTGAACGACAGCGGAGCCCCGCCGGGAATCAGGGCCATGAAGCCCGTTACCACGCCCAGCAGCACGGGCGACGGCACGCCCGCCAGCCAGTATGCAATGCCGAGCACCACGCCCTCGCCCGCGGCGATCAGGCTCATGCCGGTAACGGTGGACCCCACCGTGGCGGGCACCACCCGCGAGAAACGCTGCCAGCGCGCAGGCAGGATGCGCTCGCCCAGTACGTCCAGCTGCGCGATCATGCGGTCGCCGTCTTTGTAGACGAAAAACAGTGTGATCAGCATGAAGACCACGCTGAGCAGCAGCTGGAATGCGTTGCCGGTGGCCGACAGGACCATGCGATAGATGTTGCCCAGGTGTTCGCCGCTGACCATCTCGACCATGGCGCCCAGGGCATGCGGCTCGCCCAGGTAGGTCTGCCAGTACACCGCCAGGCGCGGCCCTACGCCGGGCAACGAAGATATCCAGTCCGGCACGGCCACTCCGTAGCGGTTGGCCGCCAGCGCCCACGCGAAAAAATTGCTGGCCTCTTTCACGGCGTATGTCAGGGCCAGCGTCAGCGGAATGATCAGTATCAGAATGACGCCCAGCAGCATCACCGTCGCCGCGGGAATCGTGCGCCCGCCGCACCGGTCGACGACGCGCCGAAACACAGGCCAAGTGGCCAGCCCGATGATCAGCGCGGCCAGGGCGGGAACGAGGAAACCGCTGAGAAAATACGCACCCGCCAGCAGCACCAGCAGAAGGAGCCAACGGGCAATCAGGTATGCGGGTAGGACGGGCTGCTGCATATAGCGGGACAAAGCTGCGTGGAAGCGACGCACAAATATACAGTAAGGCCGCCGCCGCCCGTCCGGCGACAGCCCTTGCGCAGCTTGCGCGAGCGCGTCGATACGAGCCCGGCGGGCCCGCTACAGCACGTATTCGGCTTCCACGGAACGGCCCAGCCGGGTGGCGCGCTCGGCGGCCGGGGTGAGCTCGGGCTTGCCGATATCCGCGCAGGGTTCGGAACCATCGCCGCCGTTCAGCAGCGGGCAGCGCGAGAACAGTTCGGCGACCCAATCCGAAAACACCCGCACTTTGGGCGACAGCTGCCGGCTTTGCGGATACAGCAGCGATATGGGCACCGAACGCGGCTTCCACTGCGGCAGCACTTCGATCAACTCGCCGGCCTGCAAGTGCGGCAGCGCCATGAAGCGCGCCGTCTGCACGAGCCCGAAGCCCTGCAGCGCGCAGGCCAGGTGGGCGCTCCAGTCGTTGACAGACACGCAGCCGGGCACATCGACTTCGCGGGTCTTGCCATCGATGACGAAGTCCCAATTGCAGTTGCGGCCCGACCGGCTCGAAAAGTAATGCACCGCGTAGTGATTCTGCAGGTCTTCTATCGTATGCGGCATGCCGCGGCGCGCCAGATACGAAGGCGCCGCGCAGGTCAGCGCCTGGAACGTGCCGATGCGGCGGGCCACCAGGCTGGAATCTTCGAGTTCGCCGCCGCGGATCACGCAGTCAACGGCTTCCTGGACCATATCGACGCGGCGGTCGCCCATGCCTATCACCAGTTCGACATCCGGATAGCGCGTGTGGAATTCGCACAGCGCCGGAATGAGGATCAACCGCCCGATGCTGGCGGGCACATCGATGCGCAGCTTGCCCTGGGGGCGCAAGGCGGCGTCCTGGAAGCAGGCTTCGGTTTCCTCGACCTCGGCCAGGATGCGCGTGCAATGTTCGTAGTAAGCGGCGCCGTCGGGGGTAAGGCTGATGCGGCGTGTGGTGCGATTGAGCAGCCGCACGCCCAGGCGTCGCTCGAGGTTCTGAATGGCGGTGGTGACGGTCGTGCGCGGCAGGGCCAGGCTGTCGGCCGCGCGCGTGAAGCTGTTGGCGTCGACAACGCGCACGAAGACCTGCATTGCCTGAAAGCGGTCCATGGTCGTGTCCTGGATGAGCAAAAAAGAGAAAGTGCGCTCAGCATAACGCGGTTTTTGCCGAGATTGTTCGTCTGGGCCGACTAGTGTTGACGATTTATCTGTGTTTATCCCTTAAGGGAAAACACTCAAAATGCAATCGCCCTGACATGGCCGATAGCCGCAACCGACGTCCCAACACGCCGGCAGCCGGCTTCCGGAATCGCATTTCCCGCTGCGCCGGCCAAATGTCCCCATTTAATTCAAGGAAACACCATGATTGTTTCGCGCCAACGTATTGTATTGGCGGTCGTCGCGGCCCTGTTGATTGCAGGCGGCAGTTACAGCTTGCTGGCCACCCCCGAAGGCAAGGGCGCTGCCCAGGCCCAGTCCGCGCCGGCGGCCGCCGCGGTGGATGTCGCCCCCGCCCTGGGAAAGCGCATCGTTGACTGGCAGGATTATTCCGGCCGGCTGGAAGCCATCGACCGCGTGGAAATCCGCCCGCTGGTGTCCGGCACTCTGATGGCCGTGCATTTTCAGGATGGCAGCCTGGTCAACAAGGGCGACCCCCTGTTCACCATAGACCCGCGCCCGTATGCAGCCGAAGTCAGCCGTGCGCAGGCGCAATTGGCCGCGGCGCGCGCGCGGGTGGCCTTCACGGCATCGGAACTGGCCCGGGGCAAGCGCCTGCTGGCCGAGAACGCTATCGCCCGGCGCGACTTCGAGTCCAAGCGCAATGATGCGCGCGAAGCCGAAGCCAACCTGAAGGCGGCCGAGGCGGCCCTGGAGACGGCGCAGTTGAACCTGGGCTACACCGAAATCGTGGCGCCGGTGGCCGGGCGCGTGTCGCGCGCCGAAGTCACCGAAGGCAATGTGGTGGCCGCCGGCGCAAACTCGGTGGCGCTGACCACGCTGGTGTCGGTATCGCAGATGTACGCGTCATTCGACGTGGATGAGCAGGCTTACCTGAAGTATGTCAGCCCGGCGCGGATGGCCGGCGCGCAGGTTCCCGTGCAATTGGGCCTGGCCAACGAAACGGGCTATGCGCGCGAAGGCGTGCTGCACTCAGTGGACAACCGTATCGACACCTCGTCGGGCACGATCCGCGTGCGCGCCGTGTTCAACAACGCCGACGGCTTGCTGGTGCCCGGCATGTATGCGCGCATTCGCCTGGGCAGCACCCAGCCGCACGATGCCGTGCTGGTTCAGGAACGGGCCATCGGCACCGACCAGGACAAGCGCTTCGTGCTGGTGGTGGACAACAACAACCGCACGGCCTACCGCCAGGTGGCGCTCGGCGCAGCCCAGGGCAACCTGCGCGTCATCACCAGCGGCCTGCAGGCAGGCGAGCGCATCGTGGTCAACGGGCTGCAGCGTGTGCGCCCCGGGGAAATGGTCGCCCCCAATCTCGTGTCCATGGACACGGCGCCGGCCGCTGTACAGACCGCCGCGGCCAACCTGAAATAGCCCTCGGAAGCCGAGCATGAATATTTCCAAATTCTTCATCGACCGCCCGATTTTCGCGGGCGTGCTGTCGGTGGTGGTGCTGCTGGCCGGCCTGTTGGCCATGTTCCAGCTGCCCATTTCCGAGTATCCGGAAGTGGTGCCGCCTTCGGTGGTGGTGCGCGCGCAGTATCCCGGCGCCAACCCTAAAGTGATCGCGGCCACGGTGGCCTCGCCGCTGGAAGAATCGATCAACGGCGTCGAAGACATGCTGTACATGCAGTCGCAGGCCAATAGCGACGGCAACCTGGCTGTGACGGTGCACTTCAAGTTGGGGGTGGACCCGGACAAGGCGCAGCAATTGGTGCAGAACCGCGTGGCGCAGGCGCTGCCGCGCCTGCCGCCCGACGTGCAGCGCCTGGGCGTTACCACCACCAAGAGCTCGCCGACACTGACGCTGGTGGTGCACCTGATTTCGCCTGACGACCGCTACGATATTACGTACCTGCGCAACTATGCCGTGCTGAACATCAAAGACCGGCTGGCGCGCATCGGTGGCGTCGGCGAAGTGCAGATATGGGGTTCCGGCAGCTACTCGATGCGCGTATGGCTCGATCCGCAGAAGGTTGCCCAGCGCGGGCTGACCGCCACCGACGTGGTCAATGCCATCCGCGAACAGAACGTACAGGTGGCCGCCGGCGTGATCGGCGCGTCGCCCACGCAAGGCGATGTGCCTATGCAGTTTTCAGTCAACGCGCAGGGCCGCCTGCAGGATGAAGTGGAGTTCGGCAACATCATCCTGAAGTCGTCGCCCGATGGCGCGGTGACCCGCCTGTCTGACGTGGCGCGCATCGAACTGGGCGCGCAAGAATATGGCCTGCGTTCGCTGCTGAACAACAAGCCGGCCATCGGCATGGGCATCATGCAGTCGCCGGGCGCCAATGCGCTGGATGTGTCGGCGCAAGTGCGCGAAGCCATGAAGGAACTGTCGGCGGATTTTCCGCCGTCGGTCGAATACCGCATTGAATACGACCCCACGCAGTTTGTGCGCGCCAGCATCAAGGCGGTGATCACCACGCTGCTGGAAGCCATTGCGCTGGTGGTGCTGGTGGTGATCGTGTTCCTGCAGACCTGGCGCGCATCGATTATTCCGCTTCTGGCGGTGCCGGTTTCCATTGTGGGCACGTTTTCGCTGCTGCTGATGTTCGGCTATTCGATCAACGCGCTGTCGCTGTTCGGCATGGTGCTGGCCATTGGCATTGTGGTGGATGACGCCATCGTGGTGGTCGAGAACGTAGAACGCAATATCGCGGCCGGGCTCACGCCGCGCGATGCCACGTACCGGGCCATGCGCGAGGTAAGCGGCCCCATCATCGCCATTGCCCTGACGCTGTGCGCGGTGTTCGTGCCGCTGGCGTTCATGACGGGCTTGTCGGGGCAGTTCTACAAGCAGTTCGCCATGACCATCGCCATTTCGACGGTGATCTCGGCCTTTAATTCCCTGACGCTGTCCCCGGCGCTGTCCGCCCTGCTGCTCAAGGGCCACCACGACAGGCCGGACATGCTGACGCGCGGCATGAACAAGGTGTTTGGCGGATTTTTCAACTGGTTCAACCGGTTCTTCGGGCGCGCGTCCGACTCATATGCCACGGGTGTCACCCGCGTGATCCGCCACAAGGGTGGCGCCATGGCGGTGTACGCCGCGCTGCTGGCGGCCACGGTAGGCATTTCGTATATCGTGCCCGGCGGGTTCGTGCCGGCGCAGGACAAGCAGTACCTGATCGGCTTTGCCCAGCTGCCCAACGGCGCATCGCTGGATCGCACCGAAGATGTGATACGCCGCATGTCGGACATCGCCATGCAAGAGCCCGGCGTGGAAAGCGCCATTGCTTTTCCAGGCTTGTCGATCAACGGGTTCACCAACAGTTCCAGTGCCGGCATCGTATTCGTGACGCTCAAGCCTTTTGCCGAACGCGACAGCGCCGGCCTGTCGGGCGACGCGATCACGGCAAGCCTGAACGGCCAGTTCGGGGCGATCAAGGACGCCTTCATCGCGGTGTTTCCGCCGCCGCCGGTGATGGGACTGGGCACCATGGGCGGCTTCAAGCTGCAGATCGAAGACCGTTCGGCCCTGGGCTACGCAGAGCTGGACAAGGCGACGCAGGCATTCCTGGAAAAGGCGCGCCAGGCGCCTGAGCTGGGCCCCACGTTCACCAACTATCAGATCAATGTGCCGCAGCTCGATGTGGATCTTGACCGGGTGAAGGCCAAGCAGCTGGGCGTGCCCGTGACTGAAGTGTTCGATACGCTGCAGATTTACCTGGGCTCGATGTATGTGAATGACTTCAACCGCTTTGGCCGGGTGTTCCAGGTGCGTGCCCAGGCCGATGCGCCGTATCGCTCGCACCCTGACGACATCCTGCAGCTGAAAACGCGCAGCGAAACCGGCCAGATGGTGCCGTTGTCGGCGCTGGTGGACGTGAAGCAGACGTTCGGCCCCGAAATGGTGGTGCGATACAACGGCTTTACCGCCGCCGACATCAACGGCGGGCCGGCGCCCGGCTATTCGTCGGACCAGGCCCAAGACGCGGCCGAGCGCATCGCGGCCGAGACCCTGCCGCGCGGCATCAAGTTCGAATGGACCGACCTGACTTACCAGCAGATCCTGGCAGGCAACGCGGGCATATGGGTGTTTCCCATCAGCGTGCTGCTGGTGTTCCTGGTGCTCGCCGCCTTGTACGAAAGCCTGACGCTGCCGCTGGCGGTGATATTGATCGTGCCCATGAGCATTCTGGCCGCGCTGACCGGGGTATGGCTCACGCAGGGCGACAACAACATCTTCACGCAGATCGGCCTGATGGTGCTGGTGGGGCTGTCGGCCAAGAACGCCATTCTGATCGTGGAGTTTGCGCGCGAGCTGGAAATCCAGGGAAGCAGTCCGCTCGACGCGGCTATCGAAGCCAGCCGCCTGCGCCTGCGGCCGATCCTGATGACGTCGATCGCCTTCATCATGGGCGTGGTGCCGCTGGTGCTGTCTACCGGCGCCGGCTCGGAAATGCGGCAGGCGATGGGCGTGGCGGTGTTCTTCGGCATGCTGGGCGTGACGCTGTTCGGGCTGTTCCTGACGCCGGTGTTCTACGTGCTGCTGAGGTCGATGAGCTCGCGCAAGCTGCACTCGGCCACCCATCACGAGGCGCCCGTCCCCGCGCCGCATGCGGGCCATTGAAGAGAGCATGACCATGAAGCACTTATTGACACGTTCGTCCGCGCTGCTGCCCTTGCTGATGTTGTTGGCCGGCTGCGCGGTGGGCCCCGAGTACCAGCGGCCGCAGGTCGACACGCCGGCCGCCTACAAAGAGGCGCTGCCCGCCCATGAAGCGGGCAGCTGGAAAACCGCGCAGCCCGCCGAAGAGGCCCTGCGCGGCGAATGGTGGAAGCTGTTTGGCGACCCGACGCTGAACGCGCTCGAGGCAGAGGCGCAACAGGCCAATCACAACCTGCAAGCCGCCGCGGCCCGTCTCAAGCAGGCGCGCGCCCTGCTGGGCACGGCGCGATCCGGGCTGTTTCCGACGGTGGACGCGGGTTTCGGGCCAACGCGCCAGCGCCCGTCGCCGGCCTCGCAGGGGCTGGCCGACGACGCCTCGGCCGACACCACCACACTGTGGCGCGCCCAGGTGGGGGTGGCATACGAGGCCGACCTGTTCGGCCGTGTGGCATCGACCGTGGACGCGGCTACCGCAGACGTGCAGCAGAGCGAGGCCTTGTACCGTTCGGTGTTGCTTGCCTTGCAGGCGGACGTGGCCGAAGCCTATTTCCAGGTGCGCGAGCTTGACGCCGGCCTGCAGTTATACCGGCAGACAGTGCAATTGCGCAGCGAAACGCTCGACCTGATCCAGCGCCGCTACGACGCCGGAGACATCAGCGAACTGGACCTGGCGCGTGCGCGGTCGGAACTGGAATCGGCACGCGCCGAAGCGCTGGGCTTCGAGCGCCGCCGCGCTACAGCCGAACACGCGCTGGCCGTGCTGTTGGGCAAGACACCGGCCGAATTCAGCCTGCCCGCCCAGCCGCTGACGCGGGTGTCGGTGAGCATCCCGGCCGGGCTGCCGTCCGCGCTGCTTGAGCGCCGTCCGGACATTGCGGCCGCCGAACGCGCGATGGCCGCGGCCAATGCGCGCATCGGCGCCGCCCAGGCGGCATTCTTCCCGCGCCTGGATATTACGGGAGCAGCAGGGTTCGAATCATCCGAACTGGGCAACCTGTTCCAGTGGTCCAGCCGCACCTTCCTGCTGGGCCCGCTTGTGGGCGCAGCGCTGTCGCTGCCGATCTTTGATGGCGGCCGCCGCCAGGCGGGGCTGGACCGGGCCCGCGCGGCGTACGAAGAAGATGTGGCGAACTATCGGCAAACCGTGCTGAACGCATTCCGCGAAGTGGAAGACAACCTGTCGAACCTGCGCATTCTGTCGAACCAGACACAGGCACAGGATGCGGCCCTGCAGGCGTCGCAGCGCGCGGCACGCATTTCGCATGTGCAGTATGAGGAAGGGTCGATCAGCTATCTGGATGTGATCGAGGCCGACCGCACCGTCCTTGCGCAGCAGCGTGTATCGGTGCAGCTCGACGGCGAACGCGCCCGCTCGGCCGTCCGGCTCGTGCGCGCGCTGGGCGGCGGCTGGGACACCCCGCTGGCGCCAGCATTGGCGCAACGCTGACGGCAAGGGATGCGCGGGAGGGTGTCTGACACCTGGCGGAGTCAGACACCTGTAGGCTGTCTTGAATGGGACGGGCTTGGTGTCCGGGAGATGGCCTGGGTGTCTGACTCCGAAAGGTGTCAGACACCTGTAGGCTGTCTTGAATGGGGCGGCCTGGTGTCCGGGAGATGGCCTGGGTGTCTGACTCCGAAAGGTGTCAGACACCGACGGGTACACCTAGCTGGCGCCCGCATTCGCGCAACGATGACGGCAAGGGGTGCGCGGGGGTGTCTGACACCTGGCGGAGTCAGACACCTGTGGGCTGTCTTGAATGAGACGGGCCTGGCGTCCGGGAGATGGCCTGGGTGTCTGACTCCGAAAGGTGTCAGACACCTGTGGGCTGTCTTGAATGGGGCGGGCCTGGTGTCCGGGAGACGGCCTGGGTGTCAGACACCGACGAATGTGGGGTGGCAACGGGGTTGCCGCTTTCAGCTGAGCGCGTTCGCCGCGGCGTGACTGATGTTGTTGTACTTGCGCACTGGTTTCGATTTGCCTGGAGTCGGCCATAATGTGGCGTCATGCCCGCCTCTTTCAATACCGCTGTGCCCGACGCTGCTACGGCTCCAGGCCGGGCACGGCTGTTTTTTGCGTTATGGCCTGGGCCAGGACTGGCCGCCACGCTGGCAGGCTGGGCCGCACAAGCCCGGGCCGCCTGCGGCGGTCGCGCCATGCGGCCCGATACCTTGCACCTGACCTTGGCGTTTTTGGGCGCGGTCGACGCTGACCGGGTGCCCGACCTGGTGGCCCAAACCCTGAACCAGCCCGCGTTGCCGGGCCGCATCACCCTGGACCGGTACGGCGTGTTCCGCCGCCAGGGCATCGTGTGGGCCGGCCCTGCGGACCCGCAGGCCGCGCTGCAGAACACCTACGACCGCCTGTGGGACTGGCTGCAGCCCATGGGTTGGCGTCGGCCGGCCCAGGCTTTCCGGCCGCACGTCACCTTGCTGCGGCGCGCCAGCCAGCTGGACAACCTGCCGCCCGCGCCGCCGCCGGCGAACTGGGCCTACGACGGCTATGTGCTGGTGCAGTCGCGCCCGCAGAACGGCGTCGCAAACTATCAGGTGCTGGCCCGCTCGCCGGGCTGACGCCGCATGGCACAATCTAGACCCCATCCTGCCTGTACAGCCCACATGCTGATCCTGCTTGACCAAGATGGCGTGCTGGCCGATTTCGAGCACGCTTTCATCGACGCCTGGCGCGAGCGCCACCCCGATATCGAGCCGGTGGCATACGAAGACCGCCGCGCTTTCCATATCCTGGAAGACTACCCGGCCGAGCTGCGCCCGCGTGCCGAAGCCATCTATACGTCGCCGGGCTTCATCAGAAACCTGCCCCCGGTGCCCGGCGCGGTCGAGGCCTACCACGCGCTGCTCGGCCTGGGCATGGACGTGCGCATCTGCACGTCGCCCCTGCGGCAGTTCGAGAATTGCGTGGCCGAGAAATTCCTATGGGTCGAACGACACCTAGGGCGCGCGGCCACCGAGCGCATGGTGCTCACGCGCGACAAGACGCTGGTGCGCGGCGACCTGCTGATCGATGATCGGCCCAGTATCAACGGAGCGGTGCCGCCCAGCTGGCGCCATATCGTGTACGACGCTCCCTATAACCGCCACGTTGCCGACCGCCCGCGGCTGACCTGGGCCAATTGGCGCAACGTACTGGCGGGCGAACTGTATCGCGCCGACCGATAGCGCCATGCGCAGGCCGCCCCCGCCGCCCAGGCAGCGGCACAAAATGTAGCGCCACAAGTACAAAAAAGCCGCTATTCTGGCCTTCGCAACATGCCCGCGTCGGGCCGCCTTGCGCGGGCCCCGGCGCCTGCATCGCCAAGGAGACCGAGCCATGAATCTGCACCGCCTGCTCAAGCAGCGCCAGGCCGACCACAAGCCGCTACGTGTCGCACTATTGGGCGCGGGCAAGTTCGGATCCATGTTTCTCAGCCAGGCGCGCCGCACCCCCGGCATCCAGCTGGTTGCCGTCGCCGACCTGCAACCGGACCGCGCGCGCGCGGCCATGACGCGGGTGGGATGGCCTGCCGATGCCTTGCGGGCCGCCAGCCCGCAGGATGCGATGCGTTCGGGGCGGGTGTATTTCACCGACGACGCAGCGTCGGTTATCGCCAGCCCCGAGGTCGAAATCGTGATCGATGCCACCGGCCAGCCCGCCGCCGGCATCAGCCACGTGCTGGCCTGCTGCGAACACGGCAAGCACATCATCATGGTCAACGTAGAAGCCGATGCCCTGGCCGGCCCGCTGCTGGCGCGCCGCGCACGCGAGGCCGGCATTGTCTATTCGCTGGCCTACGGCGACCAGCCCGCGCTGATCTGCGAAATGATCGACTGGGCCCGCGCCAGCGGCTTTGAAGTGATCGCGGCGGGCAAAGGCACGAAATACCTGCCCGAGTTCCATACCTCTACCCCCGATACCGTATGGCCGTACTACGGCTTTACCGACGAAATGGTGGCGGCCGGCGACTTCAATGCCCAGATGTTCAACAGCTTTCTGGACGGCACCAAAAGCGCCATCGAAATGGCCGCAGTGGCCAACGCCACGGGGCTGCGGCCGGCGCCTTCGGGCCTGCATTTTCCGCCCTGCGGCGTGGACGACCTGGCGCGCGTGCTGCGCCCGCGCGAAGACGGCGGCATGTTGCACCATCGCGGGCAGGTAGAAGTGATTTCGTCGTTGGAACGCGACGGACGCCCTGTGTTCCGCGACCTGCGCTGGGGGGTATACGTGACGCTAGCAGCCGACAGCGACTATGTGCAGCGATGCTTCAAAGAGTACGGCCTGATCACCGACCCCAGCGGCAACTATGCCGCCATGTACAAACCCTACCACCTGATCGGCCTGGAGCTGGGCATCAGCGTGGCAAGCGTGGGGCTGCGGCACGAGCCTACCGGGTCCGCGTCGGGATGGCACGCCGATGTGGTGGCCACGGCCAAGCGCGACCTGCCCGCCGGCCAGGAACTGGATGGCGAAGGCGGCTATACGGTGTACGGCAAGCTCACGCCGGCACGCGATTCGCTGCATGATGGCTTCTTGCCGCTGGGGCTGGCACACAAGGTAAGGCTCAAGCGTCCGGTACGGCAGTCGCAGCCGATACGGTGGCATGACATCGAGTTCGATGAGCATGCGCCGGCAGTGCGGTTTCGGCGCGAGATGGAAAAGTTGTTTGCCTAGACGCGCTGTGCCGCGAAGCGGGCAGGTGGTGTCAGACAGCGCCGTTTAAAGGTGTCTGACACCCAAAGGGAGTCAGACACCTGGCTCGAGCCGGTCCGCCCCCGCAACGGTGCCCGCAACGGTGCCCGCAAAGGTGCCTGCAAAGGTGTCTGACACCCTTTGGTTCCAGACACCTGATCAGCTGATTCGCCCCCGGAAGTTCAAATGGTGAAATTCCCCTGCCCGCAGCTATGGGCAGGCCCGCGGCGCGCCGATATGCTGGACTTCGATCCGGCGGCGTGCGTCGCCGCCATGTCTTTCAAGTAGGCCCGCCATGCCCGACCAGCGCATTGAACTGAATCACCAGATGCTGCACGACGGTTTCGTCGTGGAAGTGCAGGAAAAAATCGAGCTGCTGCTGCAGGATCCCGCCGCCATCGAACAACTGCGCCTGCTGTGGCAGCAAGCGCCCGTGATGGTGTTCCGGCGCCAGTCTATCGAAGAGCACGAGCAGGTGCAGTTCAGCCAGCAATTCGGCGCCTGCGAGGTCATCGCCCGCAAAGACATTCTTTCGCCCTACCACGACGAGATCATCTATTTCAGTACGCTGCGCTATGCCGACGGACGCGGCGTGGGCGGCTTCGCAGGCGGCGACGACGTGGCCTGGCATTCCGACCAGACCTTCATGCGCGAGCCGGCCACCGGCGCCATGCTGTACGGGGTGGAAGTGCCCAAGGGCGGCGGCGACATCTACTGGGCCAACCAATACGCCGCCTGGGAAAGCCTGCCGCGCGACATCCAGGCGCTTATCGACGGCCGCACCGGCATCTATCGCTATGCCAAGCGCATGGCGATCATGAACCCCCTCGAGCTCAAAAAAGACGCCAAACAGGCCAACGCGATGCTGAGCCTTCCGGACGCCAGCCATCCTGTCGTGCTGACCCACCCCATCACGGGCCGCAAGGCGCTGTACGCGGACCCGACCACGCTGGTGTCGATAGACGGCCTGAGCGAGGCCGAGAACGAGCGCGTGCTGCCGCTGCTGTTTGAAGCGGGCAGCCGCCCCGAACTCGTGTACCGCCACAAGGTGCACAACGGCGACCTGATCATGTGGGACAACGGCTGCACCATGCACCGGCGCGATGAAATGCGGCTGGACCAGCCACGCCTGATGAAACGCACGACCTTCCGCCTGTCGCCGCAAGCCTATTGCGTGCCGCACTAACCCTGGACTGCCAAAGGAACCGCAAGTGAATCGATCCCTAGTCTATCTGCGCGTCAACCGCGTGGACGCCGCCGTATGCGCGCAGGCGCGCGAGGTCAGCGTGTCTGACCTGCACGAGGCCGAGCACGCTGCGGGCCGTCGCGGCCTGATGTCCAGCCGCATGCGCCCGGTGGTGCCCGGCATGCGCATCGCCGGCCCGGCGGTCACCGCCTACTGCGCGCCTGGCGACAACCTGATGATGCACCGCGCGCTGTACCTGGCGCAGCCGGGCGATGTGCTGGTGGTCGTGTGCGAACCCGCCGTCTCGGGCGCCCAATGGGGCGACATGGCGGCGCGCTATGCATTGAAGAAGGGCCTGGCCGGCATTGTGGTGCAGGGCAGCGTGCGCGACACGGATATGCTGCGCGAACTGGGCAGCCCCACCTGGGCCACCCATATCTGCCCGTCGCACCCGGACAAGTCGGGGCACGGACGCGTCAACGCGCCGCTGGTCTGCGACGGCGCCCCCGTGTCGCCGGGCGACCTGATCGTGGCCGACGGTGATGGCGTGATCTGCGTGCCTCGCGAACACGCGGCCCAGTCGGTAGAGCGCGCGCTGGCGCGCATGCGCAAAGAAGACGCAGCCGCGATCGAGGTCGCCAATGGCGCGGCGGTCTGGGACCTGAGCGGCGCAGCGGCCAGCTACGCGCAGATGGATATCGTGGAAATCGACGCGGCCTTCGACGATCCGCGCTGACCCGCCCGCGCTGGCACGCGCCTGGCGCCGCCGGCGCGGCGGTGCCAGGCGCGTGCCGGGCTACATTCGTCGCGCGAAAAAATCCAGGAAGCAGGCGATCCGGCGCGCAAGCTGGGTGTTGCGGTAGTACACCGCATGCACCGGCTGGACGTGATCGGTGTGCGCGTCCTCCAGCAGGCGGACCAGCCGCCCCGCGGCCACGTCGGCATCCGCCATGAATTCCGAAAAGCAACCGATGCCCGCACCGTGGATAGCCAGCTGGCGCAACGTCTCGCCGCTGGAGGCGGCCAGCGTGGGCACGATGGCGAGTTCGCTGCCGCCGGCGTGGCGCAGCGGCCAGACGTTCAGGCTTTCCGGCTGGGTAAAACCCAGCAATTCGTGCCGCTGCAGGTCTTCAACACTGCATGGCGTGCCGCGCCTGAGCAGGTAGGCGGGGCTTGCCAGCACCCACCGGCGAGCCGGCCTGAGCGGCCGGGCGTGCAGGCTGGAATCGGCCAACGTCCCCACTCTTAATGCAATATCGGTGCGGTGCTCTACCAGATCGACGATACGGTCGTTACTGGTCAGCTCCAGTGAAATTTCGGGATACTGGGCGCGGAAGTCGGCGATATGCGGCGCAACACAGTGCAGCATCACGGGCACCGAGGCGTCCACGCGCAGCCGGCCCGACGGCTGCTGGTGGCGGATACGCATGCATTCCTCGGCATCGTCCAGGCTGGCCACGATCTCGCGCGCCCGCTTCAGGAACAACTGCCCTTCTTCAGTCAGTTCCATCCTCCGCGTGGTGCGCGCCAGCAAAGTCACCCCCAGTTGAGACTCCAACCGCGACAGGCCCCGGCTGACGCCGGACGCGGTTTGCCCCAGCAGCTCGGCCGCGCCGCTGAGGGTGCCGGTGTCCACCACCGCCAGAAACACACGCAAGGCGTCAGAATTCAAGGGCATTATTGACTCAAAAGCAAAGGTGATATGACCAGGGGAGTATTTTTCTCAAAAATAAGGCGGCGCACAATGCGGCATCGGGGTAAACCCCAACGTTTCAAGGAGTTTGATATGCCGATCGCGCTATGGGCGCTGGCCGTGGGAGCTTTTGGGATAGGGACCACGGAGTTTGTCATCATGGGCCTGCTGCGCGAAGTCGGGGCGGATCTGGGCGTGTCGCTATCGAGCGCCGGGCTTCTGGTCACCGGCTACGCCCTGGGCGTAGTGGCGGGTGCGCCGCCCGTGGCGATGCTCACGACCCGCATGCCGCGCAAGACGCTGCTGCTGGCCCTGATGTTGATCTTTACGCTGGGCAACCTGGCCTGTGCCATGGCGCCCGGCTACGGCGCGCTGATGGCAGCGCGAGTGCTGACTTCGCTGGCGCACGGCGCGTTCTTCGGTGTTGGTTCGGTGGTGGCCACCAGCCTGGTCAGGCCCGAAAAACAAGCCTCGGCGATTGCGCTGATGTTTACGGGCCTGACGCTGGCCAACGTGCTGGGCGTACCGTTTGGCACCTGGCTGGGCCAGCTGTGGGGCTGGCGCGCGACGTTCTGGGCGGTAACCGGGGTGGGCGTGGTGGCGATGCTTGCAATCGCCGTGTGGGTGCCGCGCATCCGCGGCGACCATGGCGGCGACCTGATGGTGGAATTGCGCGCGTTGGGCCGCCCCCAAGTGTTGCTGGGTTTTGCCATGACGGTGCTGGGTTTTGGCGGCGTGTTCACTGTGTTTACGTATATCGCAGCGCTGCTGACCGAACTGGCCGGATTCAACGCCGGCGCGATCTCGCCCATCCTGCTGCTGTTTGGCGTGGGACTGGTGGCGGGCAATACCTATGGCGGCAAACTGGCGGACAAGCGGCTCATGCCCACGCTGGCCGGCAGCCTGGCTTTGCTGAGCGTGGTCCTGGCGGTATTCAGTATCACTGCGCACGACAAGATCGCCGCTGTGATTACGGTGGCGGTGCTGGGCGCCGCGGCATTTGCCACCGTGCCGGCGTTGCAGATGCGTGTGCTCGAAAAGGCAGGCGACGCGCCCAATTTGGCTTCGGCCTTCAACATCGCGGCCTTCAATCTGGGCAATGCGGCGGGCGCGTGGCTGGGGGGAGTGACCATCGACCACGGCCCCGGCCTGGCAGCCACGCCACTGGTGGCCGCGGCGGTTACGGCCAGCGGCCTGCTCATTGCACTTTATAGCTGGAAGCTCGACCGCCAGCCGTGCACACTGGCCACGGCGTAAGAGCAAGGCATGCCGGCGCCTGGTGACGGATTGTTGAGGGTGTCTGACACCCTTCGGGAGTCAGACACCGGTGGCTTGTAGCCGAACTGGCCGGGGGGCATGTTAGGTGTCTGACTCCCACAGGGTGTCAGACACCGGCCGCGTTGCAGCCGAACTTGCCGAGGGACATGTTGGGTGTCTGACTCCCGCAGGGTGTCTGACACCGGCCGCGTTGCAGCCGAACTCGCCGAGGGACATGTTGGGTGTCTGACTCCCGCAGGGTGTCTGACACCGGCCGCGTTGCAGCCGAACTCGCCGAGGGACATGTTGGGTGTCTGACTCCCGCAGGGTGTCAGACACCGGACTGCTGCCCTCCCCCGCGCGCGGATGAGGTATCGTTGACCGCGACGTTATCTGCGACGGGGAACGAAGTGAATCTGAAACTGAACGGCAAGGTCACGGTCGTGACGGGCGGCAGCAAGGGTATCGGGCTGGCGGTAGCGAATGCCTTCGCCGCCGAAGGCGCATACGTGGTCATCATTGCGCGCAGCCCCGAAGGGCTGGAACAGGCGCGCACACAGCTGCAGGCAAGCGGCCACAACGTCGCGGCGTATGCGGCGGACTTGTCGGACCCCCAGGCAGCCGCACAGGTCATTGAACGCATCGAGGCCGACATCGGCCCCATCGACATCCTGGTCAACAGCGCGGGCGCCGCGCGACGCCACGAACCGGAAGAGCTGGACGCCGCCAAATGGCGCGCCGCCATGGATGCCAAGTTCTTCCCGTACATCTACGTGCAGGACGCCGTGCTGCCGCGCATGCGCGAACGAGCGGCGTCGCGCCCGCCGGGAGCCATCAACGGCATTGTGGTGAACATCATCGGCAGCGGAGGCAAGCATCCCAAGAGCACCCACCTGGCGGGCGGTTCGGCCAACGCCGCACTGATGCTGTCTACGGTGGGGCTGGCGGGGCACTACGCGCAATACGGCATCCGCATCAATGCCATCAACCCGGGCCCCGTGTTTACGCAACGCGTAGAACAGGCCCTGGACCTGGACGCCCGGCGACGCGGCATCACGCGCGATGAAGCCCTGCAGCAGAACCAGGCCGGCATCCCGATAGGCCGTTACGCCAAGCCCGAAGAAATCGCCGACGTGGCTCTGTTTCTGGCCAGCCCGCGCGCGTCGTATGTGGTGGGCGCGATTATTCCGATGGATGGCGGCGCATCGGCTGTTATCTGAAGAGGCGCGCTGCGCCCGGGTTCAGGGCCGCGCGGCTGCCGCGTCGCAAGGCGGCGCCGCCGGCCCGGCCAGGTACTGGGCCAGATGCGGCGGCACCGCGATTTCCGCAGTAAGCATCCAGTACGACAGGGCCTTGCCGTGCGCGTCCAGGTTCAGCGCGCCGTTGACGCCGCCGTCCAGTGTCGAATCCATGACGAAGTTCAGCGCGCCCAGCTTGGGCAGCAGGTAACGCCGCGTGGCCGACGGCCGGCGATGGGCAAACAAGGCCTGCACCGCCGCCGTGGTGAGCTGCTCGACCAGCAGCGGATAAAGCGCATGGTTCCAGGCGATGACGCTGATGTTGGTGCGGTCGCCCTTGTCGCCGGTGCGCGCATGGGCCACGCGCGACAAGGGCACGATGAGATCAGCCATGGGCATCCACCATTTCGAAGCCGGTTGCGACCAGGTCGCGCGGAACCAGGCATGACACCAGGTTCAGCCGGGGAGTAAGCGTTATGCGCACGCCGCCGCCGCCGGCGGGGCCGCAGCAGTACAGGGCGGTGACTTCGCGGGTAAGCCGGGCTGCGTCTTCGCGGGTTTTGCCGTGCGCGGCCAGCCGCAGCCTGACGTCGTCGCGATCGCCGGCCGGTTGGCTTGCCAGCAGGCGGCCGTCGTCATCGCCGAAAATGCTGACGCAACCGATCAGGTCGGCGCGGATGCGCATGTCGGGCAGGCGCGCGGTCACCACATCGGCCGCAAGCCGCGCCCGTGCTTCGGCGCGGGGGCCGGCATATGAGATTTCGCCTTCGGCCAGCCAGCCACCTTCGACACAGACATTGACCTTATAAGAAGACGGCCTGGGATGGCCTTGCACCCCGGTCAGGCGCACCTGATCGGGGCCCACTGCCCGTACCTCGGCCTGGGTAATGTCGGCGACCACGTCGGGCGTAAGGTAGCCGGCGGGGTCATGCACTTCGTAGAGCAACTGTTCGATGACGGTGGCCTCGGTAACCAGCCCGCCGGTGTTGTCGGCCTTGGTGATGGTGCAGTTGCCGTCGGCGTCGATCTCGGCAATGGGAAAGCCCACCCGGTGCAGGCCGGGCACGTCCTTGTAGCCGGGGTCGGCGTAATAGCCTCCGGTAACCTGTGCCCCGCATTCGAGCAGATGCCCGGCCATGGTGGCGCGCCCCAGACGGGTCCAGTCGTGCGGCTGCCAGCCGAAATACGACATGACCGGCCCCACCGTGAGCGACGGGTCGGCCACGCGCCCGCACACCACAATATCCGCCCCCTGGTCGAGCGCGGCGCGGATGGGCTCGCCGCCCAGATAGGCGTTGGCGCTGACGACATGCGACGGATCGTAGGATGGGTCCAGGTAGCGCGACAGCAGTTCCGCGTGGCGTTGCCCCGAAATGTCATCGCCCGTGACGACCGCGATGCGCGGTTTGCGCAACCCCAGTTCGTCCGCCATGCGCAGGATGTGGCGAGCGGCGCCTTTGGGGTTGGCCGCCCCGAAGTTGCTGACGATGCGTATGCCGTACTGCAGGCAGCGGGCCAGCACCGGACGCAGCATGTCGTCGAGCAGTGGCTCGTAGCCGGCCTGCGGATCGGCGCGCTTGCGCAGCTGCGCCAGGGCCAGGGTGCGTTCGGCCAGTGTCTCGAAAATAAGGAAGGCGCGGCCCTGCGCCGGCGCACCGCCCAGCCGCGCAATCAGGGTGTCGACCACCGGGCCTGCCGCGTCGGTCCGGTCGCCCGAGAAGCCCGCCGCACAGCCTATCCATAGGGAAGGAATCGAATTCATCGCCTTTCTGCCCGCCATCAGCCAATGCAGAGTCTAGAATAGGCGCAACGATAAGTTAAATCGATTCTACGTATCGATTAATCGGCAATCCGGATGAAACTCTCGGCAGACCTCTCGACGCGCCAGCTGCGCGCCTTTGTAATGCTGGCGGACCTGCGCCATTTCACCAAGGCCGCGCAGGCGTGCCACTTGTCACAGCCCGCATTCAGCGCGCAGATCCAGTCTCTGGAATCGGCGTTGGGCGTGCGCCTGTTCGACCGCAGCACCCGCCGCGTGATGCTGACCAAAGAAGGCGAACTTTTCGACCCGCTGGCCCGCAGCCTGCTCGCGGACCTGGGGCATGCGATGGCGCAGATCGAAAACTACGCCGAACTGCGCCGCGGCCGCGCGCATATTGCCGCCTTGCCGTCGCTGGCGGCGGGATGGCTGCCCGGCGTACTGAAGGATTACCACGCGGCGCATCCCGATATTGAGCTTGTGCTGTCTGACGTGCTGTCGGACCAGTGCATAGAGCTCGTGCGCAGGGGCCAGGCCGACTTCGCCCTGGCGTCGCGGGGCACGCGGCCCGCCGACCCGGCGGTGCTGCACGCACAGCCGTTGTGCAGCGACACATTCCACCTGGTTTGCCGCAAAGACCACCCGCTGGCGCAGGAACAGGACCTGACGCTGCGCGACCTGGCGCCCTGGCCGTTTATCCATCTTGCGCGCCACAGCAGCGTGCGCCAGGCGGTCGAGGCCGCATTGCATCCGCTGGTGGTGCGCACGCTGCTCGAGGTCGAACAGTTGGCCACCGTGGCCGGCATGGTCGAGGCGGGGCTGGGCATCAGCCTGGTGCCGACCTACACGCTTTATCAGTTTGAACGCCCCGGGCTGGCGGTGCGCCCGATCTCGCTGCCGGGCATGAAAAGGCAGATCTACATCATCCGCCGGCAGGACGAGCAATTGTCGATCGCCGCACAGGCGTTGTACGACCTGGTGATAAACCGCCTGGGAACGCCCGCGGCCGGGCCCGCGCGGCGTAGCCCGCGCCAGCGGATGTAGTGACGGCGGGCAGGTGTCTGACACCCTTCGGGAATCAGACACCGGTAGAGCAAATGGACGGCGTGTGCTGTATGGGCGTCTGACTCCCGAAGGGTGTCAGACACCGGTAAACGGCGGCCTGTGCTCTATTGGTGTCTGACTCCCAAAGGGTGTCAGACACCGGCCAATTGCTCAGCGACGCAGCTGCGAGACGTCGCGTACGGCGCCGCGGTCGGCGGAGGTGGCGAGCGCGGCGTAAGCCTGCAGGGCTTGCGACACCACGCGTTGGCGGTCGACCGGCTTCCAGGCTTGTGCGCCGCGCGCCTGCATGGCAGCCCGCCGCTCGGCCAGGGTTTCATCGGAAACCGCCAGATGCACCTTGCGGTTCGGGATGTCGATTTCGATAGTGTCGCCGTCTTCGACCAGGCCGATATTGCCGCCTTCGGCCGCTTCAGGCGAAGCGTGGCCGATAACCAGGCCCGACGACCCGCCCGAAAAGCGGCCGTCGGTGAAAAGCGCGCAGGTCTTGCCCAGGCCCTTGGACTTCAGGTACGAAGTCGGATAGAGCATTTCCTGCATGCCGGGGCCGCCCTTCGGGCCTTCGTAGCGGATGATCACGACATCGCCCGACTGCACCTTGTCGCCCAGGATGCCTTCAACGGCGTCGTCCTGGCTCTCGAACACGCGCGCGCGGCCGGTAAAGACCCACTGCGATTCGTCCACGCCTGCGGTCTTGACGATGCAGCCGTTGGGCGCCAGGTTGCCGTACAGCACGGCCAGGCCGCCATCTTGCGAGTAGGCGTGTTCTTTGCTGCGGATACAGCCCGACTGGCGGTCGAGGTCCAGCGTCAGGAAGGTGGCGTCCTGGCTGAAGGCCACCGTGGTGGGAATGCCGCCGGGGGCCGCGCGATAGAAGTCGAGCGCATCGCTGCCAGCGCCGCCGTTGACGTCCCACTTTTTGATGGCCTGGCCCAGCGTGCCGCTGTGCACGTTGCCGCAGGTCAGGTCGAGCAGATCCGCGCGGGCAAGCTCGCCCAGAATGCCCAGGATGCCGCCGGCGCGATGCACGTCTTCGATGTGATACTTGTCGGTGGCCGGCGCGGCCTTGCACAGGCAGGGCACCTTGCGCGAAATGCGATCGATGTCGGCCATGGTGAAATCCACGCCCGCTTCCTGCGCGGCGGCCAGCAGGTGAAGCACCGTATTGGTGGACCCGCCCATGGCCACGTCCAGCGTCATGGCGTTCTGGAATGCGCTCTTGGTGGCGATGCTGCGCGGCAGGACGGACGCGTCGTCCTGCTCGTAATAGCGGCGGCACAGGTCGACGACAAGACGGCCGGCCTGCTCGAACAGGCCCTTGCGCCACGCATGCGTGGCCACCAGGGTGCCGTTGCCGGGCAATGCCAGGCCGATGGCTTCGGTAAGGCAGTTCATGGAATTGGCCGTGAACATGCCCGAACACGAACCGCACGTGGGACAGGCGCTGCGCTCGAACTGCTCGGCCTCGGCATCGGTGACGTTGGGGTCGGCCGCCTTGATCATGGCGTCGATCAGGTCGATCTTGGCGATGACCTTGCCATCGGTAGGCGACTTGATCTTGCCGGCTTCCATCGGGCCGCCCGACACGAATACCACCGGAATGTTCAGCCGCATCGCGGCCATGAGCATGCCCGGGGTGATCTTGTCGCAGTTCGAGATGCACACCATCGCGTCGGCGCAGTGGGCATTGACCATGTATTCGACCGAGTCGGCGATAAGTTCGCGCGATGGCAGCGAATACAGCATGCCGCCATGCCCCATGGCGATGCCGTCATCGACGGCGATGGTGTTGAATTCTTTGGCGACGCCGCCAGCGGCTTCGATTTCGCGGGCGACCAGCGCGCCCAGGTCGCGCAGGTGCACATGGCCCGGCACGAACTGCGTAAAAGAATTGACGACCGCAATGATGGGCTTGCCGAAGTCGCCGTCCTGCATACCGGTGGCGCGCCACAGGGCGCGGGCGCCGGCCATATTGCGGCCGTGGGTGGACGTGCGTGAGCGGTATTGCGGCATGGTCTTTCTCGAGCGGGGTTGGGTTCGCAAAGTGCTAAATAATACGCCGGATCGCGAGCCGGCGTCCGGTTCCGCGCCCGCGCCCGCCCTAGCGGCGCGCGCCCCGCAACCCCAGCAGCGCCGCGTGCAGCTGCCCCAGGCCGCGATGCAGCGGCTTGTCGCCCCGCAACACCACGGCCAAGGTGCGCGACAGCCGCGGCGCCAGCGGCCTGACGCGCACGCCGTGCCTGCCCCGCCCTGCGGGAACCGCCATGCCGGGCAGGATTGCGCAGCCCAGGCCGGCCGCGACGATCTCTTTCATGGCTTCGGTGCTGCCCAGTTCCATGACGGGCCGCACGCGCAGGCCAGCGGTCTCGAACCAGCCATCGACCAGTTCGCGCGTGCGCGCGCCGGGCTCGAACAGCACCAGCGGCAATTCGGCCAGGGCCTGCGGGGTCACGCGCACCGGCCATTTTCCCTGCTCCGGAAAAATGGCGACAAACTCGTCCTCCAGCACCGGCGTTGTCTGGAACATGCGGCCCGGCGCGGGCAACGTCACCAGGCCGATGTCCAGCGTGTTGGCTTCGATGCCGCGCAGCACATCGGCGGTATTGCCGGTGCTGGCCACGATTTCCAGCGCAGGGAAGCGGCGCCGCAGGTCGGCCAGCAGCCGCGGCAGCAGATAAGCGCACGCCGTGGCGCCCGTGCCCAGGCGCACGCGCCCGACGATCTGGGTGCTGTGGGCCTGCATGCTGCGCTCGGCCTGCTCGACCTCGGCATCGATGGCACGGATATGCGCCAGCAAGTCGGCGCCGGCCGCAGTGGGCGCCACGCGGCGCCCCACCCGCTCGGCCAGCCTCAAGCCGTACCGGCGTTCAAGCTGGCGAATCTGCAGGCTGACCGCAGGCTGGGTCAGCCCGTGCTTCTGGGCCGCAGCCGAGAAGCTGCCCAGCTCGATCACGTCGAGAAAAATGCGCAGGTGATCCAGGTTCAGGCCGCGCATGACGGGGCAGTCCCAAAGAATTTCTTATGCATTGAATAATAAACCAAAGCTTTATTAATGCGGTGCCGGGGCGCAAACTTGCCGGGTTCGACACTGCGCCCTTTTGCCATGCCCAATCCCGATCCCGTGATCGTGCGCGACAGCACCGACGCCGACCTGGACGCCATCCAGGCGATCTACAGCTATCACGTGCTGCACGGCACGGCTTCATTCGAACTGGACCCGCCTTCCCTGGACGACATGCGCGCCCGGCGCGCGGCCGTGCTGGCGCAAGGGATGCCATACCTGGTGGCCGAGCAGGCTGGCGAGGTGGTGGGATATGCGTACGTCACGCCCTACCGGCCGCGCCCGGCCTATCGGCACACCGTGGAAGACTCGGTGTACGTCAAGCCCGCCAGGGCAGGACGCGGGATAGGCGGCCGGCTGCTGGCCGAGCTGATCCAGCGCTGCACCACGGCGGGCTGGCGCCAGATGCTGGCCGTGGTGGGCGACAGCCGCAACGCCGCATCGCTGGCCCTGCACGCCAGCCAGGGATTCCACCCGGCCGGCACGCTGCGGTCGGTGGGCCACAAGTTTGGCCAATGGCGCGACACCGTGCTGATGCAACGGGCGTTGGGCGACGGCGACTGCAGCGCGCCGTCGCGCCCCTGAACGGCGCCAGCCATGGCAGCCGCCATCCCCGCACGAGCCGTCGTCTGCCTGGGGCTGACCCAACTGGTGAGCTGGGGCATTTCGTTCTACTTGATCAGCAACTTCGGCCCCGCCATGCAGGGCGAGCTGGGATGGAGCGGCGCGCAGATCTATGCGGGGTTCTCGCTGGCGATTGTGGTGATGGCCTTTGCATCCCCCGCGGCAGGCCGCGCCATCGACCGGTGGGGCGGACAACGCGTGATGCCCGCGGGCGCGGTACTGCTCGCCATAGGGTGTGCGTTGCTGGCGGTGGCACATGCGCCCATCCCCTACTACGCGGCCTGGATAGTGCTGGGGCTGGGGATGCGGCTGACCCTGTACGACGCGGCGTTCGCCACACTGGCGCGCATCGGCGGTCCGCAGGCGCGGCGCGCAATGTCGCAGATCACGTTGTTCGGCGGGCTGGCCTCGACCGTGATGTGGCCAACCGGGCAGTTGCTGGCGCAGTGGCTGGGGTGGCGCGGCGCCGTGCTGGCCTATGCCGGCTTTGCGTTGCTGACGCTGCCCCTGTACCTGACACTGCCGCGGGCGCGCTACGCAAGCGGCGCGCACCAGGCGGCGCACCGGCCCGGCCTGGCACGCACGCCGGCCGACCAGAAACTGGCGCAAGGCCTGTACGCGCTGATCGCCATGCTGACCAATTTCCTGGCGGCGGCCAACGCCACGCACCTGATCGCCATGCTGACCGGACTGGGCCTGGCGGCGTCTGCGGCGGTAGGCATTTCGGCGCTGTGGGGGATAGGCCAGGTTGGCGCGCGGCTGCTGGAATTGCTGTTTGGTGCGCGCCTGCATCCCCTTACCCTGAACCTGGCCACCACGGTGGCAATGCCGTTGTGCTTCCTGGCGGGAGCACTGGCGGAATACCCGGTGGCGGCAGCCCTGTACGCGGGCCTGTATGGCGCCTGCAACGGGTTGCTGACGATTACGCGCGGCACGCTGCCGCTCGCGCTGTTCGACTATCGGGTGTATGGCGCCCTGGTGGGCCGGCTGCTGGTGCCGGGCTTTTTGCTGACCGCCGTCGCGCCGGTGGCCTATGCGGAATTGATTGACTGGCAAGGCCCGCGCGCGGCGATGCTGACGTCGATGTGCCTGGCCGCCGTGATCCTGTGGGCATCGGCGTGGCTGTACTGGCGGTTCCGGCCAGCGGCGCCGGGCCACGCCGACGCCATCGCAAGCCCGGCAACCGGCCCATCAGAAGACGGGCCGTGATGGGTGTCTGACACCCGCAGGGTGTCTGACACCTTCGGAGTCAGACACCTGTGCACCCTTGCATACTCGGCGACAACGGCAGCGCGTCCGGTGTCTGACTCCCGCAGGGTGTCTGACACCTTCGGAGTCAGACACCTATGCACCCTTGCATACTCGGTGATAACGGCAGCGTCCGGTGTCTGACTCCCGCAGGGTGTCTGACACCTTCGGAATCAGACACCTGTGCACCCTTGCATACTCGGTGATAACGGCAGCGTCCGGTGTCTGACTCCCGCAGGGTGTCTGACACCTTCGGAATCAGACACCTGTGCACCCTTGCATACTCGGCGACAACGGCAGCGCGTCCGGTGTCTGACTCCCGCAGGGTGTCTGACACCACCGGAATCAGGCACCTGCCCAGGGCAGCGCACCTTGCACCGCCATCACGCCTTGGCGCGGTTGCGCCAGCGTTCCCACCCCGCCTTGCGCAGCGCGCATGCCGGGCATGTTCCGCACCCGTAACCCCAGCCGTGCCGCGCGCCGCGTTCGCCCAGGTAGCAGGTGTGGCTATGTTCCACGACGATGTCCACCAGCGCCTGGCCGCCCAGCTGCCGGGCCAGGTCCCAGGTGTCGGCCTTGTCTATCCACATCAGCGGCGTTTCGATCGTGACGCGCGTGCCCAGGCCCAGCCCCAACGCCACCTGTTGCGCCTTGATCGTGTCGTCCCGGCAATCGGGATAACCCGAAAAATCCGTTTCACACATGCCGCCGACAAGCACGTCCAGCTGTCGCCGGTAGCCCAGCGCGGCGGCCAGGGTCAAGAACAGCAGGTTGCGACCGGGCACGAATGTGTTTGGCAGGCCATTGGCCTGCATTTCGATGGCGCGTTCGCTCGTCATGGCGGTATCGCCAACCTGGCCCAGCACGCGCAGATCAAGCACATGGTCGGCCCCGAGCTTTTCGGACCAGTGCGGAAACGCCGCCCGCAGCTGGTTCAGCACATTGATGCGCGCGTCGAGCTCGATGCGGTGGCGCTGGCCGTAGTCAAACGCCACGGTTTCCACGTGCGCGTAACGGGCCAGCGCCCAGGCCAGGCAAGTGGTGGAGTCCTGCCCGCCGGAGAACAGCACCAGGGCGCGTCGTTGATGGTTTGGCATAAAGAATTCAACCGGATTAATAGACAAGGCACTATCGAAATGTACCGCAGGCGTGTTTGCGCCGCCGCATGCGTACAATGGCCGCCGTCAACTGTTTTTGCTGCTGTTTCGTATCGCCGAAGAATCGATTGTCAACCTTCTCTTCCTGACGGATTTTCCATGAAAGCCATCCGCCCGCAGTCTGCCACTGCCGAACCCTTGCGCCACGACATCCGGCTACTGGGCCGATTATTGGGACAAGTCATTCAGGAATGCGAAGGCGAACGCGTTTTCGACACCATCGAAACCTTGCGGCGCACCGCGGTGCGATTTCGTCGCCAGGGCAACGAGGCCGACAGCAAACTGCTGGAGCAGCGTGTCAAGCGGCTGCGCAACAGCGACCCCAACTCGGTGGCGCGCGCGTTCAGCTATTTTCTGCACTTGTACAACCTTGCCGAAGACCGCGACCAGAACCGCGAACAGCGCAAGCGCGCCCTGACCGACGACGCCCCTGCGCGCGGCAGCCTGCGCGATGCCTTTGCGCAACTGAAAGAACAGGGCGTGAGCACGGCGCGCATCCGGCGCATGCTGGCCGAGGCCTTCGTGTCGCCCGTGCTTACCGCACACCCCACCGAGGTGCAACGCAAGAGCACGCTGGACGTGCACCGCGAAATCGCCGCCCTGCTGCTGCAGCGCGACGGCGAGCTCACCACCGAAGAAGCCGCCGACATCGACATGGCCCTGCTGGGCCGCGTGGCCACACTATGGCAGACCCGCATGTTGCGCTACACGCGCCTGACGGTGGCCGACGAGATCGAGAACGCGCTGTCGTACTACCGCAGTACGTTCCTTAACGTGATCCCGCGCGTCTATGCCGAACTTTCGCGCCTGCTGGGGCGGGATTCAAGCAAACCGTTTGCCGCGCCGCCCCCGCCGCTCGAGCCCTTTCTGCGCATGGGAAGCTGGATCGGCGGCGACCGGGACGGCAACCCCAACGTCGACGCCCGCACGCTGGAATTGGCCTTGCTGCGGCAGGCCACCGTGCTGTTTGAATACTACCTGCAAGAAGTACACGCGCTGGGCGCGGAACTTTCGATCACCACCTTGCTGATCGAGGCAGACCCTGCCCTGCACGCGCTGGCCGACAGCGGCGGCGACGACTCGCCGCACCGCCGCGATGAACCCTACCGGCGGGCTCTGGTGGGGGTCTATGCCCGCCTGGCCGCCACCGCGCAGCGGCTGACCGACCGCGACCTGGCGCGCCGCGTCACGCACCCCGCGCCGCCGTATGACGCGCCCGAAGAACTGGCCGCCGACCTGGCCGTCATTGCGGCCTCGCTGGCCGCGCATCACGCTGCGCCCATTGCGCGCCTGCGCCTGGCCGGCCTGCAACAGGCCGTTGAAGTGTTTGGCTTTCACCTGGCCACCGTCGACCTGCGGCAGAGTTCGGACGTGCACGAGCGCGTGCTTGCCGAACTGTTCGAACGCGCCGGCGCCCAGCACGACGGCAAGCCGGTGGACTACGCCAGGCTCGATGAAGACTCGCGTATCGCCGTGCTGCGCGCCGAGCTGGCGCTGGCCCGCCCGCTGGTATCGCCTTGGATCACCTACAGCGAAGAAACCCGGCGAGAGCTGGCCGTACTGCGCGCGGCGGCAGAAGGGCGCGCCCGCTACGGCAAGCTCGCCGTGCAGCAGACCATCGTGTCGCACACCGAAACCCTGAGCGATTTGCTCGAAGTGCTGGTGCTGCAAAAGGAAACCGGTCTGATCGTCGACCCGGCGCCCGGCGAATCCGTCGCCGCCGGCGACGGCCTGATGGTGGTGCCCTTGTTCGAGACCATACCCGACCTGCAGCGCGGCCCCGGCATCATGGCCGCGTGGCTCGATCTTCCCGAAGTCCGCCAGCGCGTCAAGCTTGCACAGGGCGGCACGCAGGAAGTCATGCTGGGGTATTCCGACAGCAATAAAGACGGCGGCTTTCTTACGTCGAACTGGACGCTGTACCAGGCCGAACGTGAACTGGTGGACGTATTCAGCGCGCGTGGCGTGCGGCTACGCCTGTTCCACGGCCGCGGCGGTTCGGTGGGCCGTGGCGGGGGTTCGAGTTTCGACGCTATCCTGGCGCAGCCGCCGGGCACGGTGGCCGGGCAGCTGCGTCTGACCGAACAGGGCGAAGTCATCCAGAGCAAATACAAGGACGCGGAAGTCGGCCGCTGGCACCTGGAACTGCTGGTTGCCGCCACGCTGGAATCGACCCTGGCGCCGCGCGCGGCCGCCACCAGCGCCGAAGATGCGCACATGGCGCATTACGGCCCGGCAATGTCTTTCATGTCCGACACCGCGCAACGCTGCTACCGCGGCCTGGTGTACGACACCCCGGGGTTCGCGGAGTACTTCTTTGCGGCCACCCCCATTACCGAAATTGCCGGACTGAACATCGGCTCGCGGCCGGCGGCGCGCAAGCAAGGCCAGCGCATTGATGACCTGCGCGCCATTCCGTGGGGCTTTTCATGGGCGCAATGCCGCCTGATGCTGACGGGTTGGTACGGCGTGGGTTCTGCCATCGAGACCTATCTGGAAAGCGGCGCACCCGGCGCACCGCGTTCGCGCCGCGCCCGCCTGGTCCAGCTGCGCGAAATGGCACGCGAATGGCCCGGGTTCCGTACATTGCTTTCGAACATGGAAATGGTGCTGGCCAAGTCCGACCTGGCCATCGCGGCGCGCTACGCACAACTGGTGCCCGGGCGCTCGCTGCGCGAGCGCATCTTCGGGCAGATCAGCGCAGAACACGCGCGCACCGTATCCATGTTGCGCCTGTTGACGCAGCGCGACCTGCTGGCGGACAACCCCGTGCTGCTTACCTCGCTGCGCGAGCGCTTTGCCTACATCGACCCGCTGAACTACCTGCAGATCGAACTGATCCGCCGTTGGCGCGCCGCGCAGCGCGACGGCAGCGGCGAGCCCGACCCGCGCGTACGCAGCGCCATTCACCTGACCATCAACGGAATCGCGGCGGGGCTGCGCAACACCGGCTAAGCGCCCACGCGCACGCCACGCGACGCCGGTGCCGGATACCTTCCGGCACCGGCGATTTGCTTTCTGGCTGCCGCCTTAAAGTCCACATTTCGATCTTTTAATTTTGTTGTCGGCCCCTCTTTCGCCCCATATCTGGAGTCAATCTCACACTGCGGACTATTTTTCATTGCCTCGGGTAGCGGGTACTGCATACGATTCGCCTGAATCGATCGATACACACAGGAGACAACATGCGATCCCCTACCTTCGTCCGTAAATTGCTGCTTGCGTCAACGATGGCCCTGGCTGCCTGCGGCGTCAGTGTCGCCAGCGACTTCCCCACCGGGCCCATGAAGCTGGTGGTGCCCTATGCCGCCGGCGCCAGTACCGACACGCTCGCCCGCCTGGTGGGCCAGTCGGTGGCCGAAGACCTGAAGCAGTCGGTCATCGTGGAAAACCGCGCAGGGGCAGGCGGCACCATCGCATCGGACTATGTCAAACGCCAGAAGCCCGACGGCTACACCTGGATGTTGACCACCGACGGCATGCTTTCGGTAAACCCGTCGATCTACAAGACGCTGAACTACGACTCGCTGCAGGACTTCTCGCCGCTGTCCATCGCAGTCGCTGCGCCGCTGGTGCTGGCCGTAACCGTGAACTCGCCTTTCCAGACCATGGAAGCTGTCATCGAGCACGCAAAGGCCCACCCGAGCGAACTCACGTACGGTTCCGCCGGCGTGGGCAGTTCGCAGCACATGGCGGGCGAACTGATGAAGCAGATGGCCGGCGTGCAGATCACCCACGTGCCCTACCGTGGCGGCGCGCCCGCCATGGCCGACCTGCTGGGCGGCCACATCGACATGATGTTCGTGCAGAGCGCGTCGGCGAAAGACCTCGCCGACCAGGGCAAGCTGCGGCTGCTGGCCATCGGCAGCCCGGCCCGCAGCCCCGCCCTGCCCGAACTGCGCACCTTCGAAGAAGTGGGCCTGAAAGGCTATGACTCGGACACCTGGTACGGCTTCAACATGCCGGCCAATGCCGACCCGGCCGTCGTAAAGACCCTGAACACGTCCATCGTGAAAGCGCTGCAGGCGCATCGTGCGGAACTGGAACGCCAGGGCTACACCGTGATCGCCAGCACGCCAGACGAAATGCGCGCCAGTATCGAAAAGAACATCGTCAAGTGGCGCGACCTGGCCAAGCAGGCGGGCATCTACCAGATGCAATAGCACCGGCCCACGCCGCGCCCATTCCTTGCAATTCGAGTATCAACCGGCAGTACAGATGCAAAAATCCACGAACGCCCCGGCCCGCGCCCTGGAGGGAATTACCGTCATAGACCTTGCCGGACCACTGGGCAACTATTGCGGCAAGCTCTACGCAGACATGGGCGCCGACGTCATACTGGTAGAGCCTCCGGGTGGCGCCGCCACCCGGCACCTCGGACCGTACATCCAGGGAGACCCCAGCCTCGAGGCCAGCCTCCGGTTCCAGTACGAAAACACCAACAAGCGCAGCATCGTGCTGGACCTGGACCAGGCGTCGGATCGCGAGACGTTCCTGCAACTGGCGCGTCGCGCGCACATTGTGATCGAGAGCGATGCGCCAGGGGTAATGCAACGACGCGGCCTCGGTTACGAGGCGCTGCGCGAGGCCAATCCGGCGATCGTGCTGACCAGCATCACGCCATTCGGCCAGGAAGGCCCTTATGCCGATTGGCTGGCCACCGACCTGACGGCCATGGCGATGGGCGGCATGATGTACCTGGCCGGCTATCCGGACACCGCCCCCATGGTGGCCTGCGGCGAACAGGCGGTAGCTGCTGCCAACCTGTTCGCCGCGGTCGCCAGCCTGGCCGCCTGCTACGCGGCGGAGGCATCCGGCCAGGGTCAGCACGTTGACGTTTCGATGCAGGAATGCGTAGTCATGGGCCTCGAGAATGCCGTGCAGTTCTACGACCTCGAAGGCACGATACGCAAGCGCAACGCCGGCACGCAGCGCCTGGCCGGCACCGGTGCGTTCCCTTGCCGGGACGGCTATGTCTATCTGATGGCCGGCGGCATCGGCAGCAATCGGTTCTGGGGCATCACCACGGAATGGCTGATCAGCGAAGGGCTGCAAGGCGCCATGCAGTTCAGGGAACCCTGCTGGAGCGACCAGGCGTTCCTCGCGACCGACGAGGCCAAACACCGCTTCCATGAAGTATTCGCGCCGTTCGCGCTGAAATACACCAAGGCAGAGCTGCAGGCCAAGGGCCGCCAGCAACGCATACCCATCGCCCCCATCTGCGATGCGGGCGACATTGCGCGCGACCCACAGCGCGAACACCGCGGCTACTTTGTGGAAGTGACGCAACCCGGCGGCACGGTGCTGCGCATGCCGGGCGCTCCCTACCGCATGGGCGCCACGCCATGGCGCCTGGAACGCGGGGCGCCCAGGCTGGACCAGCATGGCGCGGAGATCAGGACCGCACTGTCCGCCGAAGAACAGCCCGCTCGCATAGCGCGGGGAACTGCTGCAGGCGGCAAGCGGCTGTT
The DNA here is from genome assembly GCF_002261265.1 of Bordetella genomosp. 7. Taxonomy (GTDB): domain Bacteria; phylum Pseudomonadota; class Gammaproteobacteria; order Burkholderiales; family Burkholderiaceae_B; genus Bordetella_A. The sequence continues at coordinate 195,071 of NZ_NEVK01000008.1, forward strand.
GGCCGGGCTTCGGGTCATCGACTTTTCGTGGATCGGCGCGGGCTCGTATACCACCAAGATCCTGGCCGATCTGGGCGCGGAAGTGATCAAGATCGAAAGCTCGCAGCGCATGGATACGCTGCGCGTGACCAAGCCGTTCAAGGATGGCGTGGCCGGTGTGAATCGCAGCGGATACTTTGCCGACCGAAATTCCAGCAAGCGCAGCGCCACGATCAACGTCAAGGATGAGCGCGGCCTGCGCCTGGTGAAGCGACTGATCGCCGACGCACACCTGGTATCGAACAACTTCACGCCGGGGGTAATGGACAAGCTGGGCCTGGGCTATGGCGTCCTGCGCGAACTACGACCCGGCCTGGTATTCGCATCGATGTCGATGCAGGGCGCGAGCGGCCCCGCGGCCAAAGATCTAGGCTACGGCCTTACCATCGCCGCACTTACCGGTTTCATGCATCTTACGGGCCTGCCTGACCGCGAGCCCGCAGGAACAGGCACGAACTACCCCGACCATATTCCCAATCCCGGGCACGCGGCATTCGCCATCCTGGCGGCGCTGCGCCACCAGCGTCGTTCGGGCCAAGGGCAACTGATAGACCTGGCCCAGATGGAACCTACGCTGGCGATGCTGGGGCCCACTCTGATGAACTATTTCGTTAATGGCGTCATAGAGCAACGGGCCGGCAACACGCATCCGGAGCGCGCGCCGCATGGAGTGTACCGGTGCGCCGGCGACGACCGATGGATCGCGATCGCGGTATGCACCGACGAACAATGGCAGGCACTGGCCGCGACGCTGGCCCTGGATGACAAGGCAGAGTGGACCAGCCAGGCCGGCCGGCTGGCCGACCGCGCAACCATCGACGCAGCCATCAGTCTGGCCACCGCACAGCGCGATTCCCTTGAACTGGCGCGCGCGCTACAGGCAGCGAAAGTGCCTTGCGGCCCGGTGCAGGATGCGCGCGACGTGCTCGACCACGATCCGCAGCTCGCGGCGCGCGGCCACTGGGTCACCCTGGATCACCCCGAAATGGGGCCCAGCACCTACAACAGTGCGCCGTATCGCTACTCGCACGCCGAATCCGCGCCTTCTTCACCCGCGCCGTTACTGGGCCAACACACGCGCGAGGTGTGCAGCGATCTGCTGGGCCTGGACGACGACGAAATCAACCAACTCGAGCAAGACGGCGTCCTGTCGTGACCCGCCGTACAACCTGCCAGGGAGCCCATCATGCCGCTGCTGTTTGAAGTGCAAGACTATATCGCCACCATTACGCTGAACCGCCCGGAAGCGATGAACAGCATCGACCCAGAAACCCGCGCCGAGCTGCACGATGCCTGGCAACGCATCAAGCACGACGATGACATCCGGGTCGCCATCCTGACCGGGGCCGGAGAAAAGGCGTTCTGTACAGGCTCTGACCTGAAAAAGACGATGCCTCCGAAGGAGAGCTTTGCCGAGCTGACCTTCGGCCGGTCGGAATCGGATCATCTGCTTGCCGGGCTTGATACCGATAAACCGCTGATCTGCGCCGTAAACGGCTATGCCATGGGCGGCGGCATGGAGCTCGCCCTGGCCTGCGACATCCGCATCGCATCCGACAATGCCGTGTTCGCTTTGTCCGAAGTACGCATCGGCAGCATTCCCGGCGCGGGGGGCACGCAGCGCCTGCCGCGTGCCATCGGCGCTTCCAATGCCCTGCTCATGCTGCTGACCGGCGATCGCATCGATGCCCAGGAGGCGTTGCGCACCGGCCTGGTCAGCAAGGTAGTCAGCCAAGGCCAGCTGCTGGCCTCGGCCCGCCAGATCGCCGAACGCATCGCCGGCAACGCGCCGCTGTCGGTGCGCGCCATCAAACGGCTGGTGTACAGCGGCATGGACATGCCTCTGCCGGCCGCTATCGACACCGAACGCTATGTGTTCGGGGTGCTGCGCGACACCGAAGACCGCATCGAAGGCCGCAAGGCGTTCCAGGAAAAACGCAGCCCCGTCTACCGCGGCCGCTGATCGCCCGTCAACACAACGCTGCTCGCCCCGGCGCTGCAGTACAGGAAGCCACATGGATTTCGAACTACCCGAGTCGTCGCGCATGGTGCGCGACACCGTCGCACGCTTTGTCCAGCAAGAGCTGGTGGGGCTGGAGCCGCTCATCATCCGGCGCGAGGCCGAACGCGGTTACGAAGACACGCCGCTCATTCCGCCTGACGTCGAGGCGCAGCTGCAGCAGAAGGCGCGTGATATCGGCCTGTGGGGCATCGATGTGCCCGAAGAGTTCGGCGGGCAGGACCTCGGCATGCTCAATAAATGCCTGGTCGTCGAACAACTCAAGCACAGCATTGTTCCGTTTGTGCTGCCGCCAGAAAGCCCCAATCTGTTTCTGCTGAAAGAACTATGCAAGGGCAGCCAGGTCGACCGCTATCTGTTGCCCTACTCGCGTGGCGAAAAAAAGAGTTGCCTGGCGCTATCGGAACCGGGCGCCGGCTCGGACGCAGCCGCCATCAAGACCCGTGCCGAGCGCAAGAACGGCAAGTGGGTGCTCAATGGCACCAAACTGTGGATCAGCAATGCGAGGCGCTCGGATTTCATGATCGTCATGGCGGTGACCGATCCCTCGGCCGACAAGCGTTCGGCCTATACGGCCTTTCTGGTCGACAAGGGCACCCCGGGCCTGACGATTCCCACCTCTTTCCCCATGATCGGCGAATACCATCCGTACGAGGTGGTGCTGGACAACGTTGAACTGGACGACGACCAGGTGCTGGGCGAAGTGGGGGGCGGCTTTGCGCCGATCTCCAAGCGCCTGGGCGTGCGCCGCCTGGAAATCGCATCGCGCTGCCTGGGCCTGGCCACGCGCTGCCTGACGATGATGATCGAGCAGGCCAATACCCGCAAAACCTTCGGCGCTCCCCTTGCCGATCGCCAGGCGGTCCAATGGTGGATCGCCGACAGTTACCAGGAAATCGAAATGCTGCGCTGGGTGGTCTATCAGATGGCGTGGAAGATGGACAACGGGCGCAGCGACGTGCGCCTGGACGGATCCATGGTCAAGCTGCAGGGCACCGAAATGATCGCACGTGTCGTCGATCGCGCCATCCAGCTGTTCGGGGGCATGGGCGTGTCGAAGGAGATGCCGCTGGAATACATCTCGCGCATGTGCCGCGTCATGCGTATCGTCGAAGGCCCCAGCGAAGTCCACCGCTGGGTCATCGCGCGCGATCTGCTCAAGAACGGCCTGCCCGCCGTCTGAAGCGCGACAGCAGAGGCGCCCATGAGACCCTTCAGCTCCGTGACACCGTCGGTGCGCATCCATGCCGGCCCGCAGGCCCTGGAGCGCCTGCCCCGCGAACTGGACCGCCTGAATCTTCGCCACGCCTTTGTGCTGTGCGGCCGCAGCGTGGCCACACGCACGCCGCTGCTACGGCGGGTACAGGCCCTGGCCGGGCCGCGCTATGCGGGCGCCTACACCCTGCTTGGCAAGGACGCGCCGCTGGACGACGTCTTGGAAGCCACTGCCCAAGCCCGCGCCGCCGGCGCCGATGCGCTGATTGCCATCGGCGCGGGCAGCGTGCTGAAAGCGGCCCGTGTGGTAGCAATATTTCTGGCCGAATCAGGCGACCCCGCCAGCCTGGCGACACAGTATCCGCCAGACGGCCCCCCGGTCAGCCCCAGGCTGCGCGCGCCCAAAGCGCCGATTTTCAACGTGCTGACGGCGGCCACTTCGTCGCAACACCGCGGCGGGGCGGCCCTGAAGAACCCCGCAGGCGGCCCGCGCCTGGAGTACTTCGACCCCAAGACTCGGCCCGTCGCCATATTCTGGGACGCCGACGCACTGTTGACCGCGCCGACTTCGCTCGCTCGATCCACCGGATTAGGCGTGTTCTGGCGCGCCCTGATGAACGTCGGCGCGGTGCGCGAGGCCAACCCGCTGGTGCAGGCGTCACGCCTGCACGCGTTGATCCTGTCGCTGGCGGCACTGCCCCGGATGGCGGATCCCCATGACGTCGACGCGCGCATAGATATGTGTGCGGCGGCGATGCTGCAGAATCGCGACGAAGACGACGGCGGACGCCCCATGGATGCGCACTGGGTCGCGCGCGCCGTGTATGCGCTGGGGGCTGCGCTGTTCAACCAGGCTGCGCAGCTCGACCAGGGAACCACGCATGCCCTGCTCACCGGCCCCGCCATCCGCTACTTTGGCGAACTGTGTCCGGACGCGGTACGCGACATGGCACGAGCCCTGTCGATTCCGGACGCAGCCACTTCAGGCAACATGGCCGCCATCGGCGATGCGGTCGGACAATGGTTCGCTCAATGGGGGATACCGATGCGGCTGCGCGACTTCGACATATCGAAAGACCTCCTGGCGTCGGCCACCCAGCACGCCATGCAGAACTTCAATGCCGACCGCAATCGCGAGCTGTCCCAGCACCGCGGGCGGCTGGAGGCGGTGCTGGCGCACGCCTGGTGAGCTCGCCATGCATCGCCGCCGGATATCGTGACCTGCCCTAGACCTACGGGAAACATCCATGAGCCAGCAGTCATCCATTCTGGATACCGCCTCGATGCGCATTGCGCGCTTTGCTACTGACTTCGACCCGTCCGACCTGCCGCAGGCGGCATACCGCAGCGTGGGACGCGCCGTTGTCGATACGGTGGGAATCGCGCTGGCGGCCGCCGATGATGGCGCGTGCGCCATTGCATTGAACCTTGCACGCGCCGAAGGCGCCTCCGCTGCGGCGCGCATTTGGACCCACGCCGACTCGGCTTCGTTGACCAGCGCGGCCTTCTACAACGGCGTGGCCGCGCACGTGCTCGACTTTGATGACGTCAATTCGCCCTTGCGCGGACACCCCAGCGTGGTGATGCTTCCCGCGCTGCTGGCGTTGGCGCAGCATCGCGATATTCCCGGCCGACGGCTCGCGTCGGCCTACGCGGTGGGCCTTGAAGTCATGGTGAAGATTGCGCGCGCCATGGTGTCGGACCATTATGCAAAAGGCTGGCACGCCACCACCACCATCGGCGTGCTGGGGGCGGCCACGGCCTGCAGCCACCTGCTGGGGCTGTCTGCGGGCCAGACGGCCAACGCCATCGGGCTGGCCTTCGCGCAAAGCTCGGGGAGCCGGGCCAACTTCGGCACCATGGCCAAGCCGTTCCAGGCCGGGCATTGCAATGCCTCGGCCCTGCGCGCGGCATTGCTGGCAGAAGCCGGCATGGACGCGGCACCCGATGCCCTGGACGGCCCCCAGGGTTTCACCACGCTGTATGGCAACCGCGAAAGCCTGGATGCGGAGCTGGCCAGCCTCGGCCAGGCGCCGCTGGAACTGCTGGCCAGCGGATTGGAAATCAAGAAATACCCGATGTGCTACGCGGCCCACCGGTCGATAGACGGCTTGCTGGACCTGCGCCGCGAACATGGATTGCAGGCCGAGCAGGTGGTGGCTATTCATGTGGAATCGAACCGGCGCGCCATGGTGCCCTTGATCCACCCGCGCCCGCAAACCGGATTGGAAGCGAAGTTCAGCATGCCGTATGCCATGGCGGCCGCCGCGCTGGACGGCCACGTGCGCCTTGCCAGTTTCACCGACCAGGCGGTACAGCGGCCGGCCGTGCGCGCCTTGATGCAACGAGTGACCACCGAAGAAGCCGACGGGCCGGTAACCCCGCGCTGGAATATCGTGACCGTCACGCTCCACGACGGGACGAAGCTGCGCAAGGAAATCCGCACGTTGCGCGGTTCACACGACTGCCCGTTGTCGGACGACGAACTGGCAGACAAGTGGGACGATTGCCTGGCGTTTGGCGGCTATCGGGATCGCGGCAGGCAGTTCTTTGACGCCGCCCTGGATATCGCATCGGCTTCGATTCCGGAACTGCTCAAGCGCATGCCCCAGCGCGCCGTGGCCTCATCAGGATAAAGCACTGGCCGGCGCAACTCGCCACGCGACCTCATTCAAGGGGGAAATTTACCAATGTCCCAGACGCCCGGAGTTCCTTTTCATCTGCTGCGCGGCGGTACGAGCAAAGGCGTGTTCTTCGACCGCGCCGCCGTGCCTTCGGACCGCGACGAACTCGCGGCATTCCTGCTCAACGTGTTTGGCAGCCCCGACCCACGACAGATCGACGGCCTGGGCGGCGGCGACAAGTTGACCAGCAAAGCAGCAGTGCTGGGGCCCCCTACCCATCCGCACGCCGACGTGGATTACCTGTTCGCCCAGGTCGGGATCCGCCACGCGGAAGTCGACTACAAACTCAACTGCGGCAATCTATCCGCGGCGGTGGCTGCCCACGCCATCGAACAATGCTACGTGCCTGCCACCGAAGGGCAGACCGCCGTGCGCATCCATAACCTGAACACGCGCCGCGTCATCCACGCACGCGTGCCGGTTCGCGACGGCAAGGTGGTGTACACGGGCGATCTGGCCATCGACGGCGTACCCGGCACGGGCGCCCCTATCGAACTGGATTTCCGCGAGGCCACCGGGTCTATTACCGGCACGCTGCTTCCGCTGGGCGACGTGCGAAACCGGATGGAAATCGCCGGCGTGGGGCCTGTGGACATCACCGTCATCGATGGCGCGAACCTGGTGGTGCTCGTTGCAGCGCACGACCTTGGCATGCTGGGTATCGAATCGCCGCAGCAGATCGACAATGATGCGGCGCTGGTAACCAGGATGCAGGCCATACGTGCCCAGGTGGCCGAACACCTGGGGCTGGGCGATTACTGGCGCAGCCGCGCCGCGCCATCGAACCCCATGTTGGTCGCCGTGCAGGCGCCACGGTCATATGCAGCGCTCAACGGCGAGACCGTACTTGCCGATACGCTGGACCTGGTCTGCCGCCAATACTCCACGGGCGCAACCAGCAAGGCGCTGGCGGCCACAGTGACGGCAACCATCGGCATGGCCTGCCGGATTCCGGGTTCGATTGCCGCGCGCCATCTACGTCCGGGCGGCGGTACATCTGAACCACTGCGTATCGGCCACCCCGCCGGCCGCATCATGGTGCGCGCGCGTGTGCGCGCCAACGCGGCCCTGCAGGTAGAGCAGGCGGCCATCTATCGCACCGCCCGCACCATCGCCAGGGGCGAAGTGATGCCGCGCGAGACGGCATAAGGCCGGTGCGCAGCAGGCGCGCCGCTACGGTGTCAGTCGTCGGTGGCGTGTATGCGCAGCTTCTCTTCAATGGCGTGCACCGCCGACTGAAGATTCTTGACTTTGTCGGCCAGCGCCGGGCCTTTCAGGCGGCTGCTCAACGCCGAAATGCTGACCGCGCCGATAGGGCGGCCATGCGGGTCGAGAATGGGCACCGCGATGGACCGCACGGACTCGACCTCGAGCACTTCGTTTTCCAGGTAGCCCTGCTCGCGGGCGCGCGCAATGCGCTGGCGCAGGTCGTCCCAGCTGAAACGGGGATAGCCGCGCTCGGTGCGTTCTTTGTTGGCCAGGCATATACGCTGGATTTCGTCGTCGGGCAGCGCCGACAGCAGTGCAGTTGCTCCCGCCCCTACATTCAGCGGCCGCCGCCTGCCCACGTCCAGTACGAATACCTTGATGGGAAACGCGCCCTCGGCTCTGGCGATGCACACGCCATCCAACCCGGAGCGCACTGTGAGGAACACGGTATCGCCGGTGGCGTCCGCCACCTGCCGCAAGTACGGCACACAGGTATCGCGCAAGTCGTAGGTGTAGGGCGCCGCCGCGGCGACACCCATTTCGTAAGTCAACGAGCCCAGGAAATAGCGCTTGCTGCGATCGTCCTGCCTTACGAATCCTTCGGCCACAAGGGCTTGCAGCAAGCGGTGGGCGGTAGGCCGCGTCAGGTTGGCACTGTTATGCAGGTCGACCAGGCGCATGCCGGTGCGGTTGTAGGTGGTGATCAGCCGCAGCAGTGCGGCACACCGTTGAATCGCCTGGGTGCCTGTCCTGTCTTTGCGTGCATCGGTTGTAGCCATGAAATATCACAATGTGGTCGTTTTGGCGCATTTTTGCCAAGTTTCGGCCACTACAATACCGTGAATCCGGGGAGTTAGTCCACTATGAGGGAGTTTGCTGTGAGCGGATCTACAGAAGAGCGCTACAAGCGCACATCGGGAATCTCGGCGGTCGCGGGAGTCGGCCATACCGACTGGGCCGAAGACTACCGCCGAGTCCGCAACGGCGAGAAGCCGTTCGATTCCTACGGATACGCCGCGCTGGCATTCAGCCGCGCGTTGGAGGATGCAGGCATCAGCCGCTCCGATGTAGACGGCCTGATCGTCGGCCCCACCACCGCCTACGAGCGCATGGGCGAAATACTGAATATCGACCCGCGGTGGGGCGGGCAGGCCGACGCCGTCCAGGCGGTGTTTCAGGCCGTGCTGGCCATTCACTCGGGTATGGCCGAGGTGGTGGCGCTGGTGTACGGCAATGACCAGCGCTCGGCCGCGGTGCAGTATGGGGGGCCCGAAGCGATGGGGGGCGGCGCGTTCCTGTCATACGTGTATCACAGCCCCTGGGGCCTGACTTCGCAGGGCGCTCTGTATGCGCTGATGTTCCAGCGCTACAAAGAAATGTGGGGGGTCACCGACCACGACCTGGGCCAGGTGGCAGTGGGCCAGCGGCAATGGGCCAGCCTGAACCCGCACGCCATCATGCGCAAGCCGCTAACCATCGAAGACTACCTGGCGGCCAAGTACATCGCCGAGCCGCTGCGTCTGAATGACTATTGCCTGATCAACGACGGCGGCGTCGCGCTCATCATCATGGAAGCCGAACGTGCGCGCAAAACCTGCCGCAACCCTGTGTTCATCAAGGGGTTGGGCCGCTCGGACCTGAATCATCAAGCGACCAGCCTGGGTCCGCGCCTGATCGACTTCTACCGCCCGGCCCAGATGCGCGCGGCCGAACAGGTCTACGGCGCGGCGGGCATAGGCCCCAATGACGTGGACGCGCTGCTGGTATACGACAGCTTCAGCCCGCACATCTTCTTTGCACTGGAAGGCTTCGGCTTCTGCGGCCAGGGCGAAGGCGCGCGCTTCATTGCCGAGAACGGCATAGGCGTGGGCGGCCGCCTGCCGGTCAACACGCACGGCGGACACTTGTCGGAATCGTATATGCAGGGCTGGAACCACCAGATCGAGGCCGTGCGCCAACTGCGTGGCGGCCAGGGCGAACGCCAGGTGGCTGATTGCCAACACGTGCAGTACGTGTCGGACGTGGCAGGCAAGGCCATGTCGATCATCTACGGCAAATAATCACGGGGACGAACCACATCATGAGCAAGACACCACGCCTTTATTCGCCTTACGATGCGCCCCTGTGGGAAAGTATCCAAGAGGGCCAGATGAAGCTGCAGCGTTGCCGCAAGACCGGCGCCTTCTACTATCCGCCCGGCCCGGTCTGCCCGCAATCCCTGAGCTTCGATGTGGAATGGGCGCCGGTTTCCGGGCGCGGCACGATCCTGTCATGGACTGTGTTTCATCGCCAGTACCTGCCGGCCTATCCGGCGCCCCACCTGGTGGTGGCGGTGGCACTGGAAGAAGGCCCCATCATGATCGGCTACATGGACCACGCCAGCCTGCCCGACCTGAAGCTGGACAAGCCGGTGGCGATGGAATATGTGGAGCATCCCGACGGCTATCGCATTCCGAAGTTCACCCTGCAATGACTGCCTCTCGCGCAGCGAGCGTCCGCCCGCCCCCACGGGCGGGGACTCGCTGCGTTTAGTATTGGCATGCCGCTTTCGGGGCTGCCACTTGATGTCGGCACCGCCCCCCTTGCGCTATCCTGCTGCTTTTTGCATGGCCCGGTGCGCCGCCGCACCCTGGGCATATCAAGAGCAACATCATGAATCTACCCATCCAGAATGTGGCCGTCGTGGGCGCCGGCGCCATGGGCAGCGGCATTGCCGCGCTGTTTGCCGCCAGGGGGCTCGACGTCGTGCTGATCGACCCCGCACCCGGCGCGCTCGACCGCGCCGCCGCCATCATTGATCGGCAGTTGGGCGTGCTCGCGCCCGACACCGTCGATGCATCGCGCCGCCGCATCCGCATGGAAAGCGGCCTGGAAGCGGCGGCCCCATGCAGCCTGGTGATCGAAGCGGTTCCGGAAAAACTGGAACTCAAGCGCGACGTATTCGCCAGGCTGGACATCGCGTGCCGGCCGGATGCGATTTTCGCTACCAACACCTCGGGCCTGTCCATCAATGCCATCGCCCAGGCCGTGACGCGCCGCGACCGTTTCGTGGGCACCCATTTCTTTACGCCGGCCGACGTCATCCCGCTGGTAGAAGTGGTGCGCAACGACGAGACCAGCACAGCCACCGTCGACGCTGTCATGGCAGCCCTGCGCACGGCGGGCAAGCGGCCGGTGCTGGTCAAGCGTGACATTCCGGGCTTTATCGCCAACCGCATCCAGCATGCGCTGGCGCGCGAGGCCATCTCGCTGCTGGAACACGGCGTCGCCAGCGCAGAAGACATCGACGAAGTGGTCAAGTGGAGCCTGGGCATCCGGCTGGCGCTGTCGGGCCCGCTGGAACAGCGCGACATGAACGGCATCGACGTGCATCACGCCATTGCCACCTATCTGTACCCCGATCTGGAAAACCGTACGACGCCTTCGCCCCTGCTGGCCCAAAAGGTCGCCAGCGGCCAGATCGGGGCCAAGGCGGGCCAGGGGTTCTATGAATGGCCGGCCGACAAGCGCGAACAGGTGCTGCGCGACAAGAGCGCGGCACTGGCCGAACTGGTGGCCTGGCTGAACGGCCGGCAGGCGGGCCAAGGCCCGCTCGATTAATAACCCGCATCAAAATTTGTGATTGGACGCGCGGCGGGCGGCTGGCTACCTTGGGCAGACATTCCAACCATAATGGAGACAAATCATGCCCATGATGCGCGCTGCCCTCGCGGGGGCCTTGCTGGCGGCCTGCGCGCCGGCCCTGGCCGGCACCGTCACGGTGATCACGTCGTTTCCCAAAGACTTGACCCAGGCGTATAAAACCGCCTTCGAAAAAACCCATCCCGGCATCACGCTGGAAATCCTGAACAAAAACACGGTGTCGGGCATCGCGTTCGTACGCGAAACGCCAGAGGGCCAGCGGCCCGAGGTGTTCTGGGCCAGCGCGCCCGACGCGTTCGAGGTACTGGGCCGCGAAAAACTGCTGAGCCCGGCCGCTGACATGGCCAACCCGCAGGTGCCGGACAAGATCGGCAGCTATCCCATCAACGACCCCGGAGGCATGTACCTGGGCCAGGCGCTGGCGGGCTACGGCATCATGTACAACACCCGCTACACCAAGGCGCACAAGCTGACGCCGCCGGCCGAATGGAAAGACCTGCTGGATCCGCAGTGGTTCGGCCACCTGGGCATGACGGCGCCTTCCCGCTCGGGCACGATGCACCTGACGGTCGAGACCATTCTGCAGGGCGAAGGCTGGGAAGATGGCTGGCGCACCCTGTTGCGCATGTCCGGCAACGCCAGGCAGATGACCGAGCGCTCGTTCGGCGTGCCCGATGGCGTCAACAACGGGCAGTTCGGCGCAGGCCCGGTCATCGATTTCTTCGGCCTGTCGAGCAAGTACTCCAAGTTCCCGGTGGAATTCGTCTATCCCACCGAAACCGCGGTGGTGCCCGCCAACATCGCACTCATCGCGGGCGCGAAGAATACCGAGGAAGGCAAGAAATTCGTGGCGTTCACCCTCAGCCAGGCGGGCCAGGAACTGCTGCTGGAGCCGAAGATTTCGCGCCTGCCGGTGCTGCCCTATAAAGATCTGGCCGGCAAGATTCCCGAAGGTTATCCCGACCCGGCCCAGATCGCGCAGCGCAGCAAGGTGCATTTCGATGCCGACCTTTCGCAAAAGCGCTATTACGTTGTGCAGGCCTTGTTCGACCAGACCATCACGTTCCGCCTGGCCGATCTGCAGGCGGCCAACAAAGCCATCTACGATGCCGAGAAGACATTGGGCGACAAGGCCAGGTCCGGCAAGGCCGCCGAACTGCTCTCGCAGGCGCGCGCGCTTGCGTGGTCTCCCCTGATCGACGCCAGGACCGCCGCAGACCCCGAGTTCCTGGCCGTGTTCCTGCGCGACAAGAAAGACGCTTCGACCAGCAAGCAGATCACGCAGCTCGAAGGCGAATGGAGCAGCAAGGCCCGCGCCAACTACGAACAGGCGGTGAAACTGGCTCGCGAGGCCGCGGCGTTGTAGCCCCGCCGGCCCATTGCCGGCCCCAACCCGGATGAAGCATGGCCGGCCCGCAGTCGCGCACGCCGCGGGCCGGCCGCCACACCCGCCTGCCCGCGCGCGGGCCCGCCCCTGCCGCGCCCGCGGCGCCACGACTGGAGTTTCTTGATGACGTTTGCGAACGGCCCGCGCCTGCCTGCCGGTCCGCTCTTGACAGCGCTATTGGTGCTGGGCTTCCTGGGACTGTTCCTGGCAGTCCCGGTGGGCACCGTGTTCTATAGCGCGTTCGTCAATGCCGACGGCAGTTTCACCCTGGGGCACTTCGGCGCCTTCTTCGGCCTGCCCCTGATGCAGGAAGCGTTTTTCAACAGCCTGTATGTCGCGGGCTGGTCGGCCCTGCTCGCGTCGCTGATCGCCATCCCGCTGGCGTACTTCACGGTGCGATTCGAGTTCCGCGGCGCGCTGATCATCCAGACACTGGGCGTGCTGCCGCTCATCATGCCGCCGTTTGTCGGGGCGGTGGCCATGCAGCTGATCTTCGGACGATCGGGCACGGTCAACCTGCTGCTGGACGAATGGTTCGGATTCACCCTGCCCTTCATGGAAGGGCTCAACGGCGTGATTTTTGTCGAGTCCATCCACTACTTTCCGTTCATCCTCATGAACCTGGTGGTGGCGCTGCGCAACATCGACGGTTCCATGGAAGAGGCCGCCTTCAACCTGGGATCGCGCGGGTTCCGCCTGTTTCGGCGCATCATCTTTCCGCTGGCACTGCCCGGCTATATTGCCGGCACGTCGCTGGTGTTCGTGAAGGTGTTCGACGATCTGGGCACACCGCTGGTGCTGGGCACCACCAACATGCTGGCGCCGCAAGCCTATCTGCGCATCACGCAGGTAGGGCTCGAAGACCCGCTGGGTTACGTGATCAGCGTCATCATGATCGGCTTTTCCATCCTGGCCCTGTGGCTGTCGGCGCGGGTCATGAAGGGCAAGGACTACTCCACCCTGCAGAAGGGCGGCAACTCCATCCAGAAACGCCGGCTCAAGCCGGCGGAAAGCGTGCTGGCGTATGGATGGATCACGCTGGTGCTGCTGCTGGTGCTGTCCCCGCACATCGGCGTGCTGCTGCTGTCGCTGGCCACGGTGTGGAGCTACGCGCCCTTGCCCGACGGCTATACGCTGGAACACTATGCCGCGGTCTTCAGCGATTCGCACGGCATGATCACCAATACGCTGCTGTATTGCGGGCTGGCGGCGGGCATCGATGTGGTGCTTGGCACCGCCATCGCGTACCTGATGCTGCGCACGCGCCTGCCGGCGCGCCAATGGCTGGACTTCCTGGCTTCGGCCGCGCTGGCCATCCCCGGCCTGGTGCTGGCCATCGGCTTGCTGCGCACCTTCCGCGGCTGGGAAATTCCGCTGACCGGAACGCTGCTGACATCCTCCTGGGTGTTGATCATGATCGCCTATTCGGTGCGCCGCCTGCCCTATGCATTGCGCTCGTGCGTGGCCGCGCTGCAGCAGATCAACGTGTCGCTCGAAGAAGCGGCGCAGTCGCTGGGCGCCGGCCGCCTGCGTACGATCCGCCGGGTGGTGGTGCCGCTGATGGCCGGGGGCATGCTGGCCGGCTTTGTCACCAGCTTCGTGACCGCTGCCGTGGAGCTGTCCGCCACCATCATGCTGGTCACGCGCGACAGCCAGGCTCCCATGAGCTACGGCATTTATCTGTACATGCAAAGCGCCGCCGGCCGCGGGCCCGGCGCGGCGCTTGGCGTGCTGGCCGTGGTTGCCGTCGGCATCGGAACGTACATCTCGCACTTGCTGGTCGAACGTGCATCCGCGCGCCAGCAGCCCGCGCGCAATGGGGAATCAGAATGAAGAAAGTCAGCGTCGAATGTCGCAATATCCGGCTTTCCTATGGAAAGACCGAAGTCCTGAAAGACATCAGCATCTACATAGAGCCCGGCGAATTCTTTGCACTGCTGGGCCCTTCCGGCTCGGGCAAGTCCACTCTGCTGCGGCTGATCGCCGGCTTTAACCAGCACAGTCATGGGCAGCTGCTGATCGACGGCAAAGACATCGGGGGCACGCCGCCATGGGGCCGCAACATTGGCATGGTGTTTCAGAACTACGCGCTGTGGCCCCACATGACCGTATGGGACAACGTTGCATTCGGCCTGGTAGAGCGCCGCCTGCCGCGCGCAGAGATCCGCCACAAAGTCGAGGCGGCGCTGGAACTCGTAGGCCTGGCGCAATACGCCAATCGCCGGCCCAACCAGCTGTCCGGCGGCCAGCAACAGCGCGTGGCCCTGGCGCGCACCATCGTCATCGAGCCGCAAGTGCTGCTGCTGGACGAGCCGCTGTCGAACCTGGACAAGAAGCTGCGCGTGCAGATGCGGCAGGACCTGCTCAGCCTGCAACGCCGCCTGGGCATCACCACGATATTCGTCACCCACGACCAGGAAGAGGCCATGACCACCGCCGACCGGATGGCGGTGCTGGACCACGGCGTGGTGCAGCAGGTCGGCTCGCCCACCACCCTGTTCGACTATCCGGTGAACCGGTTCGTGGCGAACTTCGTGGGGACGATGAACGTACTGGAAGGAACGGTGCGTGAACGCAGCCGCAACAGTCTCGTGCTGAAGGTGGCCGGCGTGGGCGACCTGCAGCTGCCGCTGGCCAGCGAAGCTCCCGAAAGCGACCGCCTGGCCGCCAGCTTCCGGCCCCATACGGTGCAGATCGACATGGCCGACGGGCTGGGCGACGCGCGCTACGTGTGGTTGCCGGGCGTGGTGGAAACCAGCGAGTTCCTGGGCGAGTTCACCCGCTACCAGGTGCAGGTGGGCGAACACCGGATCACCGCCGACCAGCCGCACCTGGCCGGGCTTTCGCCATTTCCGGTCGGCGCCCCCGTATCGGTAGGGCTGGAGCCGTCGCAAATACGACTGCTGGCGGCATAATTGCCGCCATGGAAATCTATCAGATCCGCGCCTTTGTCACGGTCGCCCGGCTGGGCAACCTGACCAAGGCCGCGGATGCGTTGTCGCTGACGCAACCCGCCGTGACCGCGCAGATCAAGGCGCTGGAACAGAGCCTGGGCGTAGCGCTGTTCGAGCGCGCCGCCGGCCGGCTGACGCTGGCCAAGGCGGGCGAAGCGCTGCTGCCCACCGCCGAATCGCTGCTGGTGCTCGGCGCCCAGCTCAAATCCGAAGCCCAGCAACTGCAAGGCAGCCTGCACGGCGCCGTGGAGCTTGGCATCCCCAGCGAGCAGCCGGATTTCCTCAGGCTGGGCGAGCTTGCCTCGGCCGTGCGCGACCAGCTGCCCCTGATCGAACTGAAAACGCTCACCCTGTCCACTGTACAGTTGGACGAGTACGTCAATACAGGCAGGCTGCATGCCGCGCTGACGCTGGTGGTCAATCCGCCGCGCGGCACCTGCTGGCAGCCCCTGCGCAGCGTACGGTATCGCATTGCCATGCCTGCCGCGCTGGCGGGCACGGTCAAGCGCGGAGGCTGGCGCGACGTGGCGCAGCTTCCCTGGCTCGACGGCCCCGCGGGCAGCCATACCCACTTGCTGCTGCGCGATATGTTCGAACGCCATGGCCTGGCGCCGCGCGTCGTGATGCAGCACGACGACCAGGCCAACCTGGACGCGCTGGTGCGCGCGGGCGCAGGCTGCGCGCTGCTGCGCGAAGAAATCGCCCTGGCCGGCGCCGAATCCGGCGATTTCATGGTGTGGGGGCAGGCCCGGGCCGACGCCACACTGGGTTTCATGATATCCAACGAGCGCGCCAGCGAACCCATGCTGGTCGCGTTAAGCTCCCTGATGCAGAAAATCTGGCTGCCCAGCGCGTCGCGCCGCCCCTGACCCCTTATCTACCTGCTCATGACTGAAATCTGGTTCATCCGCCACGGCGAAACCGCGTGGAACCGAGAAGGCCGCCTGCAAGGCTGGCAAGACATCGCGCTCAATCCGGCCGGGCGATCCCAGGCCGCCCAGCTTGCCGCGCGCATCGGGGCCATGGACGCCCCCTTTCAGGCGCTGTACAGCAGCGACCTGCAGCGTGCATACACCACGGCCGAGCCGTTGTCCGATGCGCTGGGCCTGCGCATCCGCAGCGAGCCCGGGCTGCGCGAACGCTGCTATGGCGTGCTCGAAGGGCTGGATCCGCGCCGCATCGACGAGCTTGCGCCGCAAGCCGCCGCAGCGCGCCGCAGCCGCGACCCCGACCTGCCTATCGAGGGAGGCGAATCGCTGGGCCAGTTCCAGGCGCGTATTCTCGCCACAGTGGACGATATCGCGCAACGCCACGCTGGCGAGCGCGTACTGGCCGTCACGCATGGCGGGGTGATGGACATCATCTGGCGTCGCGCCAGCGGCGCCGCCCTGGACGCGGTCCGTCCGGTGCCGCTGCTCAATGCCAGCATCAACCGCGTCGGCATCGAAGGCCGCGCGTGGCAAGTCCTGGAATGGGGCGATATCGCGCACCTGGACGCCGAATCCGCGACCGACATCGTGCCGTAGCCGGCGCGGCGCGAGCCTCAGCGGCTGAGCAGCGCCTGGTTGATGTGCCCCGCGGCGCGCCGCAGAACCGGCAGGAATGCCTGGACCATGGCCTGGCGTGAATACCGGCTGGCATGGCTGCTGACGTTCATGGCGCCAATGACCCGGCCCGCGCGGTCCTGGATGGGCACCGCCACCGACTGCAGGCCCGGCTCGAGTTCCTGCACAACGCATGCGTAGCCATCGGCGCGCACCTGGCCAAGAATGCGCCTGATGACCGCCCGGTCAGTCACCGTATGAGGCGTCAGGGCGCGGATATCGCTGGCGTCGAGCACGCGGTCCTGTTCGGCGGGCGGCAAGCCCGCCAGCAGCACGCGGCCCATGGACGTGACCCAGGCGGGCAGCCGACTGCCCACCGACAGGTTGATGCTCATTACCCGGTGGGATGACAGCCGCAATATGTACACCACGTCCGTGCCATCCAGCACGGACACCGAGCAGGACTCGCGCGTGGCCTCGGCCACTTCTTCCATATAGGGCAACGCCAGATCCCACAGCGGCGTCGCCGACAGGTACGAGTATCCCAGTTCGAGAATCCGCGGGGTCAAGGCAAACTGGCGGCCGTCCACAGACACATAGCCCAGGCTGGCCAGCGTCAGCAGGATGCGGCGCGCGCCGGCCCGCGTCAGCCCGCACGCCGCCGCCACTTCGGACAGGGTCATTTGCGGGCGCTGCGGGCCAAAGGCGCGGATTACCGCCAGCCCGCGCGCGAAAGACTGGACGTAGGTATCGCTGGGCTGCGGGGGTTCGTGCGTGTCATGGGCCATGAGGCCATCCGTAATGTCCGGCCAGCAGACGCTTGGGCGAGTGAGCCTTGACACTGCCTGGCCAGCGTGGAACGATGTTCTTAGATAGAACGAATGTTCGAATATAGAACAAAATTATGACACGCCTTCACCTTCCGGGACCCTTATGATTTCCAAGATTGTTGAAAACGCGGCGGCCGCCCTGGCGGACGTTCCTGATGGCGCAACCGTTTTGATCGGCGGTTTCGGCACGGCGGGCCAGCCCATGGAGCTCATCGACGCCTTGCTCGAGCAGGGCGCCAGAGACCTCACCATCATCAACAACAACGCCGGCAATGGCACCACCGGCCTGGCCGCGCTGTTGGGCGCGGGACGAGTGCGCAAGATCATCTGCTCGTTCCCCCGCCAGACCGATTCGCAGATATTCGACGGCCTGTACCGCAGCGGCAAAATCGAGCTTGAGCTGGTGCCCCAGGGCAACCTGGCCGAGCGCATCCGCGCCGCTGGCGCCGGCATTGGCGCGTTCTTCACGCCCACGAGCTACGGCACGCCGCTGGCCGAAGGCAAGGAAATGCGCGAAATCAACGGCCGGCACTATGTGCTGGAATACCCCCTGCACGCCGACTACGCCCTGATCAAGGCCGATCGCGGCGACCGCTGGGGCAACCTGGTGTACCGCAAGACCGCGCGCAACTTCGGCCCCATCATGGCCAGCGCCGCCCGGGTGGCCGTGGCGCAAGTGCGCGAAATCGTCGAACTGGGCGAACTCGACCCCGAAAACATCGTTACCCCGGGCATTTTCGTCAAGCGCGTCGTGCAGATCGACGCCCCGGCCGCCAAGGAGCAGCAATGAGCAGCAAACTGACCCGCGACCAGATCGCCGCCCGCGTCGCGCAAGACATCCCCGAGGGCGCCTATGTCAACCTGGGCATCGGCCTGCCCACGCTGGTGGCCAACCACCTGCCCGCCGAGCGTGAAATCATTCTGCATACCGAAAACGGCATGCTGGGCATGGGCCCTGCGCCGGCCAAGGGGCAGGAAGACTACGACCTGATCAACGCCGGCAAGCAGCCCGTTACCGAGCAGCCCGGCTGCTCGTTCTTTCACCATGCCGATTCGTTCGCCATGATGCGCGGCGGCCATCTCGATATCTGCGTGCTGGGCGCCTTCCAGGTGTCGCAGCGCGGCGACCTGGCCAACTGGCATACCGGCGCGCCCGACGCCATTCCCGCGGTGGGCGGCGCAATGGACCTGGCCATCGGCGCCAAAGATGTCTACGTCATGATGGAGCTGCTGACCCGCGAAGGCGCAAGCAAGCTGGTGGCCGAATGCACCTACCCCCTTACGGGCGTGCAATGCGTGTCGCGCGTTTATACCGATGTCGCGGTGTTTGATATCGGCGCCAATGGGGTTACCGTCATCGACATGTTTGGCGACATGACTGCCGACGAACTGCTGCGCCTGACCGGCCTTCCCCTACAGTTTGCCCGCTGAATCCCCACCGGAGGTTTTGCCATGCTGTTCCTGGTCCAGATGCAAGTGAACCTGCCGGCCGACATGCCGGCCGAGCGGGCCGACAAGCTCAAGGCCGATGAAAAGGCCCTGGCCCAGCAACTGCAGCGCGACGGCAAATGGCGCCATCTGTGGCGCGTGGCGGGCCGCTACGCCAACGTCAGTGTCTTCGATGTAGAAAGCAACGATGAGCTGCACCAGTTGCTATCGTCGCTGCCGCTGTTCCCGTACATGGACATCCAGGTCACTGCCCTGGCCCGCCACCCTTCCGCCATCTGACCCGCACGCTCGCCATGCCCTACATCATCGAGACCTTCGACAAGCCGGGCCATCAGGCCGTCCGGCAACAAGAACGCCCCGCGCATCTCGAGTTCCTGGAATCCAACAAGCACCTGCTGCTGGCCTGCGGCGCCAAGCTGCATGATGACGGCCAGGACGCGGGCGGCGGGCTGTACGTGGTAGATGTCGACACCCGCGACGCCGCCGAAGCCTTTATCGCGGCAGACCCTTTCAGCAAGGCGGGCCTGTTCGAGCGTGTCACCATAACGCGCTGGCGCAAGGCCTATGTCAACGGCCAGCGCATGCTGTAGCGCACGCCGCCCCGCACAGGAAATCGTCTATGTCTTATGCTGATCTGAGCCAGGCCCGCCTGTATTACGTTGTCGACGGCCCCACCGATGCGCCGGTACTGGTGCTGTCCAATTCGCTGGGCACCTGCGCCGACATGTGGGCGCAACAGGTTCCCGCTCTGTCGCAGCACTTTCGCGTGTTGCGCTACGACACACGCGGGCACGGCAAGTCGTCGGTGCCCGAAGGGGCATACTGCTTCAGCCAGCTGGCCGGCGACGTGTGCGAACTGCTCGACCACCTGGATATCGGCCAGGTGCATTTCTGCGGCCTGTCGATGGGCGGCCCCACCGGCCTGCAACTGGCGCTGGATCATCCCCGGCGCGTGCAGAAGCTGGTGCTGTGCAACACCGCCGCCCGCATCGGCACCCCCGAAAACTGGTCTGCCCGCATCGCCGCCGTTTCGCAGAACGGCCTGGAAGCCATGGCGCCTGCCCTGGTCGAACGCTGGCTGACCCCTGCTTTCCGCACCGCGCAACCGGGCATGACGCAGGTATTGGTCGATATGTTGCGTCGCACGCCCAACGACGGCTACAACGGCAATTGCGCGGCCTTGCGCGATGCCGACCTGCGCGCGCGGCTTGGCGAGATCAAGAGCCCGACCCTGGTGATCGCGGGCACGCAAGACCCGGCCACCACGCCGCAAGACGGTCGCGACCTCGCGGCGGGCATAGCAGGCGCACGCTACCTGGAGCTGGACACCTCGCACCTGTCCAACTGGGAACAACCCCAGGCCTTTACCCGCGCGTTGCTGGACTTTCTTATGGAGTAGCGCATGGCACGCTGGAAGCAACGTCCCGAGGGCTCGAACTGGGGCGATTACGGCCCCGACGACCAGCTCGGCCGGCTTAACCTGCTGACCGAAGCCCAGGTACTGAAGGGCGCGCGCGAAATCCGCGCGGGCAAGACCTTCTGCCTGTCGCTGCCCCTGGACCTGCCCGGCGGCAATGTGCTGAACCCGCGTCGCCATCCTCCGCAGCTCAGCCCTACAAGGCTGCAAGACACGCCGTACCTGAACTTTCCGATGCGCAACCTGAACCCGGATGCGGTCGATGTGCTCAGCGACGACCAGGTGCTGCTGTCCATGCAGTACTCCACCCAGTGGGATTCGCTGGCGCACGTGGGCGCCTTGTTTGACGCCGATGGCGACGGCCGAGCCGAGCTTTGCTACTACAACGGCTATCGCGCCGGCGTCGACATCATCGGCCCTGCCGATGCCGACCATGCCGGCTGCGCATGCAACAGCGGCGGCCCGTCCGCCGCGCTGAAGCTGGGCGTCGAAAACCTGGCCTCGCATGGCATACAGGGGCGCGGCGTCTTGCTGGACCTGGCGCGCCACTTCGGCACGGGGCGCACCCTGGTGGGGCACGCCGAATTGACGCACGCGCTGCAGGCCGAGCGCATCACGGTCGAGCCAGGCGATATGCTGGTGCTGCGCACCGGTTTTGCCGAAAAAATCGTCGAGATGGCCGGCCAGCCGGATTCCGACGTCCTGCATCGCTACGGCGCGGCACTGGACGGCACCGACAACGCCTTGCTGCAATGGATTACCGATAGCGGCATTGTGGCCATCTGCGCCGACAACTATGCGGTAGAAGCCTACCCGGCGCGCGAACGCCAGGGCCCGCGCGCCATGCTGCCGCTGCATCACCATTGCCTCTTCAAGCTGGGCCTGCCCCTGGCCGAACTCTGGTATCTCAAAGACCTGGCCGACTGGCTGCACGCCAACGGCCGCCACCATTTCATGCTGACCGCCCCGCCGCTGCGCATGCCCCACGCCATCGGCTCCCCGGTCACGCCCATCGCCACGGTATAGGCTGGAGGCCCCGGCCCCGGGCGGCATCACCACAGCCGCCGGACCCGCCCGGGGGGTGTCCGGGGGGTGTCTGACACCCAAGGGTGTCAGACACCGAGCTGCAAGCCCCCGACACCTCCCGCGCATGCGCCCGGGGGGTGTCTGACACCCAAGGGTGTCAGACACCGAACCGCAAGCTCCTGACGCCACCCGCGCCGGCGCCGGGGGGTGTCTGACACCCAAAGGGTGTCAGACACCGAACCGCAAGCCCCCGACACCACCCGCTCCGGCGCCGGGGGGTGTCTGACACCCAAAGGGTGTCAGACACCGAGCCGCAAGCTCCTGACACGACCCGCGCTGGCGCCGGGGGGTGTCTGACACCCAAGGGTGTCAGACACCGAGCCGCAAGCTCCTGACGCCACCCGCGCTGGCGCCGGGGGGTGTCTGACACCCAAAGGGTGTCAGACACCGAGCCGCAAGCGCCTGATGCCACCCAGCGAAGCATCTGCCAACCATCCGACACCATCCGTTTCGCCCGGCCGCCGGCGGCGAATTATGGTGGAGCCTATAGGTTCGACCCACCCTGCAGGAGACCGTCATGAAACAGCTGTTCGCCTGTGTGTTGCTGGCAGCCGCCTCGGCCCTGGCCGGGGCCCAGAGCCTGCCCTATGGCGTTTCTATCGATAACCTGGCCGCGACGCGGCAGGCGGACGGCACATCGTCCATATCCGGCACCGTGGTCAACCACGGCGACAAGCCGTTGAACCGCCTGTCGGTCACTTTCGTGCTGTTCGACGACCAGGGCCGCGAGATCGGCCGCACCGGCGCCACGCGGGACATGCCCCTCGCGCCCGGAGAAACCTGGCAGCTGGTGGCCACCACGCCACACACCTTCAGCCGCTTTACCGCCCTGGACATCCAGGCACAGTAGCGCCGCAGCCGTGCCGCAGCCCGCCGTCCGAATGCTGTAAGGGTGCTGTGGGAAAATACGGGGGCAAGAACAATAGGACACCCCCATGTTTCCAAAACGACTTTCCGACGGTTACCAGGCCTTCCTGGATGGCCGCTTCCACAACGAACGCAAGCGCTACGAAGAGCTGGGCGAATCCGGCCAACACCCCGAAATCCTGTTGATCGGCTGCTGCGACTCCCGGGTATCGCCCGAAGTGATCTTCGACGCCGGCCCCGGCGAGATGTTCGTCATACGCAACGTCGCCAATCTGGTACCCCCCTATGAGGGCGATGCCAAGGCCTCGTCATATCACGGCACCAGCGCCGCCATCGAATTCGCCGTCAGCGCGCTCGAAGTCAAGCACATCGTCGTGCTGGGCCACGCATCCTGCGGGGGCGTGCGCGCGGTGTTCGACTGCGCCGAACCCCTGACCCGCACCGACTTCATCGGCAAATGGATGTCGCAGATCACCCCTGTGGCCAGCGCCATCCCGCGCACCGGCGACAGGGCCACCGACGTCCGACGGCTAGAATGGGCAGTCGTCGAGCACAGCCTGAAGAACCTCATGACCTTCCCGTCCATCCGTGACCGGGTCGAGCAAGGAAAACTCGAGCTGCACGGCACCTACTTCGGCGTGGCGACGGGGTTGCTGTTCCTGCGCGACCCGGTTACCGGCGAGTTCACCGCCTGCACGTCGCAGCCGGCCTGAATCCCACCACAATAATCAGAACAGCGCGGCAGCCCTATGCAGCCGCCGCGCCAGCATTACCCACAGGAGGAGTCCATGAAGCTGTTTTATTCGCCCACCTCGCCCTTCGTGCGCAAATGCATGGTGGTCGCACACGAAACGGGGCTGATCGAACGCATCGAGCCGCAACGCTGCGCCGCGCACCCGGTCAACCGGGACCAGTCTATCGTTGCCGCCAACCCGCTGGGCCAGGTGCCCACGTTGGTCACCGACGACGGCCAGACGCTGCACGACAGCCGCGTCATTTGCGAATATCTGAATCAGCTGGGCGGCGGGGCGCTGGTTCCGCCAGACGGGCCGGCTCGCTGGCAAGCCCTGACCGACCAATCCCTGGCCGACGGGCTGGTAACCGCTGCCATCCAGGCACGCTACGAGACGACTGTGCGCCCCGAATCCGCCATCTGGCAGGGCTGGGTAGACGCCCAGATGAGCAAGGTCGCCGATGCCCTGGCCCGGTTCGAAGAGCAGGCCGGCTCGCTCGCCGGCCGCTGGGACATCGGCACCATTGCACTGGCCTGTGCGCTAGGCTATCTGGACTTCCGCTACGCTTCGTACGATTGGCGCGCCCGGCACCCATCGCTGGCGCGTTGGCATGCCGCGGTCAGCGAGCGCCCGTCGCTCATCGAAACGGCTCCTTCCGCGCCGTAGATCCGTGGGCCGCGGGCTTCTTTTCTTATAACGAAAATGACTTAGACAGTGCGATCTATCGCCTGCTACGGTTGTAAGAATTGAACCCTGCGGCACCGGCCGGCGGCGTCTTGCCACGCCGCCGCGCTTCTTATCGAAGCAGCCCGCAGGTTGTTCCCTTGCGCCTCACGGCGCCTCCCGAAGGGCAACCGCCATGTATGTGTATGACCCCGTCGATCAACGGCTCGTGGAACAGCGCGTCGCGCAGTTCACCGACCAGACGCAACGCTTTCTTGCCGGCGAACTGAGCGAAGACGACTTCCGCACACTGCGGCTTCAGAACGGCCTTTATATCCAGCGCCATGCGCCCATGCTGCGCATTGCCATTCCCTATGGGTTGCTGGCGGCGCGCCAGTTGCGCACGCTGGCCCACATTGCCCGCACCTGGGATCGCGGCTATGGCCACTTCAGCACGCGGCAGAACATGCAGTTCAACTGGCCCAAGCTGGAAGATGTGCCCACCATCCTGGCCGAACTGGCCAAGGTGCAGATGCATTCCATCCAGACCAGCGGCAACTGTATCCGCAACACCACCAGCGATCATTTCGCAGGCGTGGCGCCCGATGAACTGGTGAACCCGCTGGTGTGGTGCGAAATCATCCGGCAATGGTCCACCCTGCATCCCGAATTTGCGTTCCTGCCGCGCAAGTTCAAGATCGCAGTCAGCGGTGCGGAAGAAGATCGCGCCGCCGTGGGCATTCATGACATCGGCCTGCAGGCCGTGCAGCGCGACGGCGTGCTGGGGTTCCGCGTGTGGGTGGGCGGCGGCCTGGGCCGCACCCCCATGGTGGGCCACCTGATCAACCCGTTCGTCGAATGGCAGCATCTGCTGACCTACCTGCAGGCCGCGCTGCGGGTTTACAACCTGCATGGCCGCCGCGACAACAAATTCAAGGCGCGCATCAAGATCCTGGTGAAGGACCTGACGCCCGAGGTGTATGCCCGGCAAGTCGACGAGCAATGGCAGCTGATCAAGGGCGGCCCGGACACGCTGACGCAAGAATACGTAGACACCATTGCCAGCCGTTTCACGTGGCCTGATTACGACCCCGCCGTCGCCAATGAGCCCGACCCCACCAGCACGCATGCCGCCGCGAATCCGGCCTTTGCGCAATGGCTGCGTAGAAACGTGCACCCGCACAAGGTGCCCGGCTACGCCGCCGTGACCCTGTCGCTCAAACCCACCGGCGTGCCGCCCGGCGACATCACCGCAGAACAAATGGAAGCCGTGGCGGATCTGTCGGAGCGCTACGGCTACGGCGAAGTGCGCGTATCGCACGAACAGAACCTGGTGCTGGCCGACGTGCGCCGGCCGCAGCTGTTCGAGCTGTGGCAGGAATTGCGCGCCCTGAACATGGCCACGGCCAACATCGGGCTGCTGACCAACATCATCTCGTGCCCCGGCGGCGACTTTTGCGCGCTGGCCAATGCCGTATCCATTCCGGTGGCCCAGGCCATCCAGAGCCGTTTCGACAACCTGGACTACCTTTTCGAAGTCGGCGAGCTCGACCTGAACATCTCGGGCTGCATCAACGCCTGTGGGCACCATCACGTAGGCCACATCGGCATCCTGGGCGTCGACAAGAACGGCGAGGAGTGGTACCAAGTTACCATTGGCGGCCGCCAGAACGGCGCGGCCAAGCCGCTGTCGGACCTGCAGTCGGTGCGCGGCGGCGGCGCGGCTATCGGCCGCATTATCGGGCCGTCATTTGCGCGCGACCAGGTGCCCGACGTGGTCGAACGCCTGGTGCGCACTTACCTGCGCCTGCGCGACAGCGACGCCGAACGCTTTATCGACGTCGTCGACCGCGTGGGCATCGCGCCTTTCAAAGAAGATGTGTATGCCGATCCGGGTGTGGCCAAATCCGCCCCGGCACCGCAACGCGAGGTTGCCCATGTCTGACACGATTCATCCTGCCGAACCACGCCTGATCCGCCACGGCCGCCTGCAAGCCAACGACGCGCGCGTCTTCGCGTCCGAGCCCGACGCCGAGCCAGGCGCGCAACTGCCTGCCGACGAACCCGGCTGGATCGTGCCCCTGCCGGTGTGGGCCGCCGCCCGCGATACCCTGCGCCAGCGGCAGCATCCCGTGGCGGTGCTGCTGGGGCCGGCCGCCAAGCTCGACGAACTGGTCGACGACCAAGGCCGCGTCGATCCGTCCGGCCTGGCATTTATTGCCATCGACTTTCCCATCTATACCGACGGACGCGGTTATTCACTGGCCCAGTTGCTGCGTACGCGGCATGGCTGGCAAGGAGAACTGCGAGCGCTGGGCGATGTCATGATCGACACCATTCATTACCAGGCGCGCGTGGGCTTCGACAGCTTCCTGGTCAAAGAAGGGCACGACCCGCACAAGGCGCTGGCCGCCTTCAAGACTTTCACGGTGCACTACCAGCAGACATACCCCAAACCGCCGGAATTGCTGGCAGCCTGAACGTTTGGAATGTGTGAATTGGCAGTGGGGTGGTGTCTGACACCCTTCGGGAGTCAGACACCTGGGGCCTGGGGCGATTTTGGGTGTCAGGCTCCCGAAGGGCGCCTGACACCGTCCGATTAGTTACCTGGCCGCCACTGCGCGATACCGTCCCGATCAGTCACCTGGCCACCACCGCCCCCACCCGCCGCCGATTGACCGTCACGTGCCTTCCCAGTGCGGGCCAGGCACGTTGATATCGAACAGTTCCAGCACGCGCGCAACGGTGTGGTCGACCATCTGCTCGATGGACGCAGGGCGGTGATAAAACGCAGGCAGCGGCGGAAAAACAATGCCGCCCATCTCGGTGACGGCGGTCATGTTGCGCAGGTGCGCCAGGTTGAACGGCGTTTCGCGCACCATCAGCACCAGGCGGCGGCGTTCTTTCAGGGTGACGTCGGCCGCCCGCGTGATGAGGTTATCGGACAACCCGTGCGCCACGGCCGCCAGCGTGCGCATCGAGCACGGCACGATCACCATGCCGGCCGTCTGAAAAGCCCCGCTGGCAAGGGTGGCGCCCACATCGCGCACGCTGTACACGTGGTCGGCCAGCGCAGTGACATCGTGGCGGCCGAGGTCGAGCTCGTGCTTGATGTTGAGCACGCCCGAGGCCGACACCACCAGGTGCGATTCGACGTCGTCGACCCCGCGCAGCGCCTGCAGCAGGCGTACTGCATATAGGGCGCCCGTGGCGCCCGTAATACCTACTACCAGTCGCCGGGGCGAACTCATGCAGCGGTTGCGCCGGAGTTGTCCAGCAGCGTCTTGAGTTCGCCGTTTTCGTTCATCTCGGTCATGATGTCAGACCCGCCGATGAATTCGCCGCTGACGTAAAGCTGGGGAATGGTGGGCCAGTTGGAAAATTCTTTGATGCCCTGGCGAACTTCTTCGTCTTCGAGCACGTTGACGGTGACCAGCTTCTTCACGCCACACGACTTCAGGATCTGGATGGCGCGCCCCGAAAAACCACATTGGGGAAACTGGGCGGTGCCTTTCATGAACAGCACTACGGGGTGCTGCGTGACGGTTTCGCGGATGAATTCTTGCACGTCGCTCATGGTGGTCTCACAAACAGGTAAAGCAGTGGTGGCGGAATAGACCCATTATAGGGACCCGCCGGAAATCCGTTCGATGCCGGCCAGGTCCCGGCGGCTGGTTATTTGACGGAACCCCGCCTGCGCCAGCAACCGCCGTACCGCTTCGGCCTGGTCCCAGCCGTGTTCTACCCACAGTGCGCCGCCCGGCCGCAGGCGTGCGGGCGCGCCGGCAATGATGGCGCACAGGTCACGCAGGCCGTCGGCACCGTCGGTCAGGGCGCATGGCGGCTCGTAACGCAGGTCGCCACGCCGCAGGTGGTCGTCGTCATGCGCGATATAGGGGGGGTTGGATACGATCAAGTCGTAGCGGGCGCGCGCCGGCAGCGCGTCGTACCAGCTGCCCTGCGCGAAGTCCACCCGCGCCCCCAGGCGCGCGGCGTTGCGCACGGCCACCTGCAACGCGGACGCGCTGGCGTCGGTGGCCGTTACCGACGCGTGCGGCGCATCCAGCGCGATCGACACGGCAATCACGCCGCTGCCCGTGCCCAGGTCCAGCACGGCGGCCTCGTGATGGTCTTGCAGCCATTGCAGCGCGGTTTCCACCAGCAGCTCGGTATCGGGCCGTGGAATCAGGACATCCGGAGTTACCGCGAAATCGCGGCCCATGAACTCGCGTCGGCCCACCAAGTAGGCCATGGGCTCGCCCGCCAGGCGGCGCGAAGCCAGCACCTGGTATTGCTGCGCCTGCCACGATTCGATGGGGTCGGTGTCGTGCGCCAGCATCCAGGCGCGCGGCTTCTGCAGCACGTGTTCGAGCAGCATGCGCGCTTCCAGCCGCGGCAGGCGCGGATCGTGCAGAAACGCGTGCAGAATCGGGCGGTCCACGTCAGATGTCATCCCCCAGCGCCGCCAACTGTTCGGCCTGGTGTTCGGCGATAAGGGCGCCAGTAAGTTCTTCAAGATCGCCTTCCATGATTTGCGGCAGCTTGTACAGCGTCAGGTTGATGCGATGGTCCGTCACGCGCCCCTGCGGATAGTTGTAGGTGCGGATACGTTCGGACCGGTCTCCCGTGCCCACCAGACTCTTGCGTTCGGCCGCCTCTTTGCTTTGGCGCTCGCGCACCTCGCGGTCTTTCAGGCGCGCGGCCAGCACCTGCATGGCCTTGTCTTTGTTGCGATGCTGCGACCGGTCATCCTGGCATTCCACCACCAGGCCCGTGGGCAAGTGAGTAATGCGCACGGCCGAATCGGTCTTGTTGATGTGCTGCCCGCCCGCGCCGCTGGCGCGGAAGGTGTCGATGCGCAGGTCGGCAGGGTTGATGACAATGTCGTTCATGGCATCGGCTTCGGGCAGCACCGCCACGGTGCAGGTCGAGGTATGTATACGCCCCTGCGCCTCGGTGGCGGGCACGCGTTGCACGCGGTGCGCTCCGGACTCGAACTTGAGCCTGCCGTAGGCGCCGTCCCCGTCGATGCGGGCGATGACTTCTTTGTAGCCGCCCAGTTCGGACGGGCTTTCGGACATGAGTTCGACGCGCCAGCCGCGTTGCTCGGCATAGCGGCTATACATGCGCAGCAGATCGCCCGAGAACAACGCGCTTTCGTCGCCGCCAGTGCCCGCGCGGATTTCCAGGAACAGGCTGCGGCCATCGTTGGGGGCGCGCGGCAACAGCAGCACCTGCAGCTCGGCTTCCAGCGCCTCGATGCGTTGGCGCCCGGTCTTGATCTCGTCTTCGGCCATCGCCTTCATGTCGGGGTCGGCCAGCATTTCCTGCGCCGTGTTCAGGTCGTCTTCGGTACGCGTGAACTGCGCAAAAGCCTGCACCACCGGCTCGAGCTCGGCGCGCTCGCGCGACAGCTTGCGAAAGCGTTCCATGTCGGCCGCAATTTCGGGCTCTGCCAATAATGCATCAAGCTCGATCAAACGGTGGGACAGCTGCTCCAGCCGGCTGCGCATGGAAGATTTCATAGGAAGAACCAGGAAGGCGTATAGCGGATTAGCGAACAGCGGGCGCCCGAAAAGCGAACGCCCGCCAGGGTGGCGGGCATTGCGGCAGCAGCGCTAACGGCGCGAATCGCGGCCCGGGAACAGGCGCGGCATCCAGGCGAGCAATTGCTTGCGCTCGTCGCCTTCGCTGCGGTTCAACGCCGCCAGCGGGCCGTGCAGATACTTCTGGGTGAGCCCGTGCGCCAGCTGTTCGAGCACGGCCTCGGGGGATTCGCCCCGCGCCAGCAGGCGGCGGGCGCGTTCGAGTTCGGCGGCGCGCACGTCTTCGGCGGCCTGGTGCAGGTCGCGGATGACGGGCACCACTTCACGCGATTGCATCCAGTGCATAAAGCCCTGGACGCGCGTTTCGATGATGGCTTCGGCCTGCACCACGGCGGCCCGCCGCGCATCAGTGCCGCTTTGCACCAGGCGGCCCAGATCGTCGACCGAGTACAGGTAGACGTCGTCCAGGCGGCCGACTTCGGGTTCGATATCGCGCGGCACGGCCAGGTCGATCATGACCATGGGGCGGTGCCGGCGCAGGCGCGTGGCGCGCTCGACCAGGCCCAGGCCCAGAATGGGCAGCGAACTGGCCGTACAGGACACCACCACGTCGAATTCGGCCAGGCGCTCGGGCAGATCGGCCAGCTTCATGGTGCTGGCCGAGAACCGGCCCGCCAGCGTTTCGGCGCGCTCGGCCGTGCGGTTGGCCACCACCATGCTGCGCGGACGCTGGGCCGCGAAGTGCGTGGCACAGAGTTCGATCATTTCGCCCGCGCCGATGAACAGCGTGTGCGCCTGGTCAAGGTTGCCGAACACGCGCTCGGCCAGCCGCACCGCGGCAGCCGCCATCGACACCGAATGCGCGCCGATGGCCGTTTGCGAGCGGACTTCCTTGGCCACGGAAAACGTGCGCTGGAACAGTTGGTGCAACAGCGTGCCCAGCGAACCGGCTTCGCCCGCGGCGCGCACCGCGTCTTTCATCTGCCCCAGTATCTGCGGTTCGCCCAACACCATGGAATCGAGCCCGCTGGCCACGCGGAACGCATGGCGCACTGCGTCGTCGTGCACGTGGCGATACAGATGGGGGCTGAGCGTGCCGGCCTCGATACGATTGTGGTCGGCCAGCCATACCGGCAGGTGTTCGGCCACCTGCGCCTCGGCGGCACAGTAGATCTCGGTGCGATTACAGGTGGACAGAATGGCTGCTTCGCGCACTGCGCCGCCAAACGCGGAGCGCAGCCCTTCCAGCGCCGGCCGCATCAGATCGACGGGCATGGACACACGCTCGCGCACCGACACGGGGGCGGAGGTGTGATTCAGACCGAAGGCGAGGACAGCGACGGACATTGGGCGTGAGGCAAGCGCCGTACGGACGGAGCACGGCGCATTTGTAACACTGAGTTGGTCAAAATTATACCTCTAAGGGTATTCCCGGGGGTAGCAAAACTTTTGATCGAATCGATAGCCCGCCTGCACGAATCGAAAAAATTGTGTATAGTGGCGGACTTCGTTGGCCTGGTAGCTCAGTTGGTAGAGCAGCGGATTGAAAATCCGCGTGTCGGTGGTTCGATTCCGCCCCAGGCCACCAAGAATTCAATGCCCAGCCGGATGGCTGGGCATTTTTTATTTGTGCGCTGGGGTCTGCGGCCCTACCCGATAAACGTGGGGTGGGCATTCATCAGACGCGGTTAATCAACCGCGTTGGGCAAGCTGCGGAATAGAATCGATCACGTACCCCAGCATTGCTTTTTATGGATTGGTTCTCGCCAACATGAGTCTAGTGCATGCTGGTGGCCATCAGTTATGAGGAACCGCCGCCTGCAGTGACTTATGCGCGAGCCGCTTACCCTGTCCATAGACCAAATCAAACGATCTGTCGTCAAGGCCATCCTATCCGACGACACGCTATTCGAAAATCTGGTACTCAAGGGTGGCAATGCGATCGACCTGATCCATCAGATCGCCGCGCGGGCATCGGTTGACATCGACTTTTCGATGCCGGGCGATTTCCCTGGCGGCGCCGACGAACTGCGTCGACGTGTCGACAGCGTTTTGACGCGAACATTCAGCATGGACGGCTATCGAGTCTTCGACCTCAAAATGCTTGAAAAACCCGAGCATTTGAGCGAAGGCATGGCCGCCTTTTGGGGTGGCTACAGCGTTGAATTCAAATTAATCAGCGAGCCTTTATACAAGCAGCACGGCCCTGACATAGACGTAATGCGGAAGTACGCGCTCAATCTCGGGCAGGGCAAGAAGTTCTTGATCGATATCAGTCGCCACGAGTATGTCGATCATAAGCAAAGCATGGAATTCGAGGGATACATCATCTATGTGTATTCCCCCGAAATGATCGTCTGCGAAAAGTTGCGGGCGATCTGTCAGCAGATGCCTGAGTATGGCCCCGTAATCCGCAGGGGGCGTCCCGGTAGCGCACGCGCGCGAGACTTCGTAGATATCTACTACTTAGTCACGATGTTGAACTTGAACGTCACCTCGGACGAATACCGGACGGTCATTGCAGAGATGTTCGCTCGCAAGCGTGTTCCGCTTTCCCTACTCGGACGTGTCCGGCACTATCGTGAGTTTCACCGCGCAGACTTCGCAGCCGTGCAGGCAACTATGAGCCCAAATTTTGTACTCAAGGATTTTGACACTTACTTCGAGTTCACCCTTGATCTCGTTGCGCAGCTACATTCCCTTTGGGACGTATAGACGCCACGCTTTCACATAGTCCATGTCGCCCATATCGTGTGCCAAGTAGAAATCGTAGTTCATCGGAAACCGCTTGATCAGGTCCAGCAAGTTTTGCCGATAGCCCGCCCGCTCAAGATAGAACCCAATGGCCTGATGGTAAGGATATGTGTGGTCTATCTTCTTTAGCATGGCGGCCAAAGCATTGACCGACAGTTGATCTTTAGCCAACCGGAAAGCCTTGAGTACCTCAAAGACTCCGCCGGCATAGGCCGGGCGAACCGTGATGTCGATAAGCGTGCGCTCCAGGTTGGTCAGGCGGACGGTGACCGGCGTTTCGCTGTCATAGGTTACGGACTCCGTGATCACGCCGAGTTCGTCCGTGTTCTTGCCATTGATGAGATAGATCCTGGCGCCTTCAAAATCAATAGCGTTGTTCGACTCGCGCGCCTTGCGCTTGAATGCGGCGTCGATGCGCTCCTGAGCCAATCCGCCCGTGGACTGGCTCTTGAGATGCTGCTCATGGTTCAGGTAGATCGTTTTGGGAATTTGCTCGGTCAAGCCGTGCATACGGACAGCGGTGTAATGGCTGTAGTAACAGCTTGGCTTGAGAGTGAGCAAGACCTCCAGCAACGGCACGGAGCCCCACACGAAGCGTGTTTCCGCCCGGTGAGGAAAAGGAAAGCGCAGGGTCTTGAGCTTGCCTTGCTTTTCCAGGAAGGTGATGAACTCTTGCGTGGTGGTGCGTTGAGCCAGGCGCCACCCCCGCCGCTGTTCGGCCAGAATCCGCTGTAGATCCGTCAGCTTGAAAACGGGCGACGACTGCCCAGCCAGATACTCAAAGATGTCAGGCTTGGCGATCTGAATGCGTGAAAAACCAACCATCTTCGTGTCGTGCTGTGAAGTATATATACTTCACAGTATATGTGATTTTTCGCTCCCGGATGACGAAGTTCCGGCCCGAACCGGCTGATTGTTAGGCAGAACCAGGCGGCGCTGAAGTATATATACTTCAGCGCTGCCTGTCGGAAAATACCTGTTTCTGCCGCTTGGGCTTCTGGTGCCATCTTCAGAGCAAGAATATGCATGTCCAATGAAGTATATATACTTCATTGGACTACGCACGCCATACTCCGTGCAGAACTCGAACTCCCTGTAGCTTTTCTCGTACGGCCTGGTCGAATTCAATGCAGTAACCCCTCGCTACAATCCCTACCCACAAGTCATGTCATCACGAGGGCCGCCGCCACGGCGGCAGGCAAAGGGACTACCGATCAATGGGTACACGCTACGGCCGCCGTCGCTCGGACGGCACTTATGAGTACCACGACAGTGAAGCCTCTTTAAAGGCTGCAAAGCGCCAAGAGAACCAACGGGCGCGAGCGGGCTTTTTCGGCCTGGTCGGCTTGGCGGTGGGCGGGTGGCTGGCCTATCTGGGGTTGCAGTACGCCGGCGCGGCCGACTGGCCGAAATGGACGCGCTTTGCAGGCGTGCTGGCAGGCGCGGGCTTTTGCGCCGTGCTGTTCTCGATGCTTGCAGAGGTGATCTGGAAGTTGATGGCCGGGCTGTTGGTGCTCGCCATTCTGACGGTGATCGGCACGTCAATCTGGCAGGCGGTGTAGCTCATTGACTTGATGGCAAGCTCACCCCAAGGTCGGTACGCACTTCGATAAACACCGGTCCATCCATGGCCATCGCCCGTTCCACCGTGGAATCGACCTGTGCCGCGTCCTCGATGCGAAAGGCCGGCATGCCGAAGGCCTGGGCGATCTGGACGAAATCGGGGTTGAACAACGATGTTCCGCTGACGCGGCCCGGGTATTCGCGCTCCTGGTTGATGCGGATCGAGGCGTAGGCGTCGTTGTTGGAAAGGATGAACAGCACAGGCAGCCGGCGGTGCGCGGCCAGGATCATTTCGTTGCCGGTCATCATGAAGCCGCCGTCGCCCACCATGCAGATGGTCCTGGTGTCGGGGCGCCGCAGCGCGTTGGCGATGGCGGCCGGTGTGCCGTAGCCCATGGCGCCTGCCAGCGGAGACAGCAGCCGTTGCGGCGGGCGGAAGCGGAAATGTCGATACACCGGCGCGGCGAACGTGCCCGCGTCCAGGCAGATGACCGTGTGGTCGGGCGCGCGGTCGGACACGCTGCGCACCACGTTCTCGAACGGCACGCCCCGCTCGGGCCTGCGGTCGGGCCAGGCCACGTGCTGCCTGATGTTATCGGCCAGCCGGGACAGCCATTGCGCATCGCGGTGCGCGCCGGCGTCGCTGTCGGGCGGCAGCGCATTGACCAGCAGGATGGGATCGCACACCAGGCCGAAGTCGGCCTGGAAGGTCTGGCCGATGACGCCGTTGTCAGGATAGCAGTGGACAAAGGCCTGTTGCGGGCGGGGCAGGTCGGGAAACGTGTAGCCCTGCGTGGGAATGTCGCCCATGCGGGTGCCCAGCGCCAGGATCAGGTCGCTTTCGCGAAAGGCCTGCATCTGTGCTGCAGAGGGCGCCAGGCCGAGTTCGCCCGCATACAGGGGATGGGTGGGCGGAAAAACATCGTGGCGGCGAAAGGAGATGGCCACGGGAATGTTCCAGCCGCGCGCGAACTGTTCGAGCGCCTCGCGCCCGCCTGGCCTTTCGAACCAGCCGCCGGCGATGATCAACGGCCTTTGTGCGCGCTTCAATGTCGCGCGCAGTTCGGCCAGGGTGCCGGCATCGGGCTGGCCGGCGCGCGGTTCCGTGCAGGTCCAGCGATGCTGCTCTACTACTTGCTGCTGCACGTTCTCGGGCAGCACGAGCACCACGGGCCCCGGCGTGCCGGATGTTGCCACGCGTATCGCCTTGAATGCGGCCTCGGCCAGCTGGCCGGGATCGGTGGCCTCGAACACCCACTTGGCGATGGAGCCGAACATCTTCTGATAGTCGATTTCCTGGAAGGCGCCCCGCCGCAGGTCCTGTTTGGGGATCTGGCCGACAAGCAGGATCATGGGCACGGCGTCTTGCTGCGCAGTGTGCACGGCGATGGCCGCATTGCTTGCGCCGGGGCCTCGGCTGACCATCGCGACGCCGGGGCGGCCCGTGATGCGGCCATCGGCCACCGCCATGAACCCGGCGCCGCTTTCGTGCCGACACACGACGGTGTCGATGTCGGGAAAGTCGATCAGCGCGTCGAGCACGCCCAGATAGCTTTCGCCGGGCACCAGGAAGACGCGGTCGATCTGGTTGGCGCGAAAGACGTTCAACAGGGCGTGCGAGGAAGTTGCGTTCATATACGGCCGTGGAGCGGGTTCGAGTGCCGCGCGGGGGCGCGGATCCGGCAAACATTGTCCGGAATACGAACCCGCCATGACAATGCGCGGCGGGGCATAGCAGCTATACCTTTCTGGCCTGGCAATTCACGGGCATAAACTATTCCGGCATATTATTGGCAGTTCATTGAACCGGTGGGCTTCCATGGATTTGACGCGGTTGGAGTACTTTCTGCTGGTGGCCGACCACGGCAGTTTCTCGCGGGCATCGAGTGTCATCGGGATTGCGCAGCCGGCGCTGGGCCGCCAGGTGCAGCGGCTGGAAAGCGAATGCGGGGTGCGGCTGTTCTACCGCCACGGCCGCGGGGTGACGCTGACGCCCGAAGGCCGGCTGTATGCGGAACGCGTCAGGCCGCTGCTGCAGCAGCTGGCGCAGGCGAGCGAGGGGCTGGGGTCGGCGCAGCAACCGGTCACGGGCTCTATCACGCTGGGCCTGACCCCCACGATGATGGTGCTGTTGGGGCTGCCGCTGATCCAGGCGGTGCGCGACGCAGCGCCCGGCGTCAAGCTCAATTTCCTGACCGGCTATAGCGGCTACGTGCATGAATGGCTATCCGATGGGCGGCTGGACATCGCCATCCTGCACGAGGCGCGGCGGTCCCAGCATATCGCGGTCGACCCTTTGCTGGACGCCCGGCTGTTCCTGGTTTCGTCCGCAGGCCGCAGCCCGAAGACCGGGCGCGCCCGGCCCCGCAGCTTCCCGGTGCGCTCGCTGGCGGGCCTGCCGTTGGCCCTGCCCAGCCAGACGCACGGATTGCGCCGGGTGCTGGATGCGGCCGCGGCGAAACAGGGCATCCGGCTGGATGTGGCGTACGAGCTGGACACGCTCAGCCTGATGAAAGAGGTAACCGTGGCGGGCATTGCGCATACGGTGCTGGCGATGCCGGCCGTAATGCGCGAGGTGGTCGCGGGCCAGCTCGAGGCGATTCCCCTTTGCACGCCGGACCTGAGCACGCGCCTGTCGATTGCCACCTCGCTCAATCGGCCATTGACCAGGGCGGGCCGGCTGGTGATCGACCGGCTGCGGCCGGCGCTGCAACAAGCCATCAAGGCGGCGCCTGTCGCCCTGCACTTGCGGGGCTTGCCGTAGCCGCAAGCTAGGCCGGGCAGGCATAGCTGCTAAACGTGCTGGAACATAGGCCGCCAGGCCATGGCTATGCATAATCTCCCAAGCGTCGGCCAGCGGCAGGCCGCGATGCCGAAAAGATCAACGGGAGACAAGCATGCTGCAGAAGATGATGCGGATTTTGGCGGTATCGGCAGGGCTGGTGGCGATATCGACGGCGACCGCCGCCAGCGATTACCCGAACCGGCCGATTACCCTGCTCATTCCGGTTGCGGCGGGCGGCACCACGGACATTGCAGGCCGGGCCCTTGCCAAGCAATTGACCGACGAGCTCGGACAGACGGTTGTAGTCGAGAATCGGCCGGGCGCGAGCGGGGGCATCGCCAATGCCCAGGTTGCACGCGCGGCGCCGGATGGCTATACGCTGGTGCTGTCGTATGAGGGATTCCATACCGGCAACCCGGTGCTGACCAAGCAACTGACGTGGGATCCGGTCAAGGACTTCACGCCGATTGCGGAAGTGATACGCGGGCCCCACTTGATTTTGGTTCCGGCCAATTCGCCCGCCAAGTCGCTTCAGGACCTTATCGACCTGGCCAAGAAGAACCCGGGCAAGCTCAACTTCGCATCGTCGGGCGTGGGCTCGATCCAGCACCTGGGCGGCGAGCTTTTCCAGATCACCACCGGCACGGATATGGTGCACGTGCCCTACGGCGGCGCGGCGCCTGCCATGCAGGACTTGATTGCATCGCGCATCGAAGTGTTCATCACCACGCCCCCCACGGCAATGGGGCACCTGCAGGCAGGCACGCTGCGCGCCTTGGCGATCACCAGTGCGCAGCGTCATCCTCAATTGCCCGATATTCCCACCACGGCCGAGGCCGGCCTGCCCGATTTCCAGCTTGAAGCGTGGTTCTCGGTGTTCGGGCCAGCGGGCATGCCCGACGAGGTCGTGCAGAAACTCTCTGGCGCGATGGAGAAGGTCATCACATCAGACACCTTTATCTCGGCCATGCGCGAGCAAGGCTCTAATGCCAGCTACCGCTCGCCGCAGGAATTGGGGCAGATCGTGAAAGATGACCTGGCCAAGTGGACCAAGGTGGTGCAGACCGCAGGTATTGCGGCCAACTGAATCATCCGGGGGAGCCTGTCCGCTTGAGCATCGCCTGCGCGCTGGCGATGATTTCGCCATCGGCCTGCAGTTCCCCCTGCATGAACACCAGGCTGGACGTCTTGCGCATGACGCGTCCGCGCACGGCCAGAAATTGCCCGGGGCGGGCAGCGGCAAGATAGTGGGTGTCGAGCTGCACCGTCACGCAGGGCTGGCGTGCCATGGCGTCCCAGGCAATGGTGCTGAGTGCATGGTCGAGCAATGTCGCGATCAGGCCGCCATGCACGAGCCCGGCGGGGTTGGCGTGCGCGTCGCTGGCAAGCAGCCCGTATGCCCAGCCGTCGGCTTCGCGCCGCGTCCATAACGGGCCGACGAGCTGCGAAAACCCCTTGCCGGTACGCGGGGCCCAGCCCTCGGATTGCAACCATGCTTCTGTGTCTGCCCCGGCCATTTTTCGCTCCCTGGATATGTGCGGCGCCAAATACGTTGCTTTACCTGGCCATCATCTGCGACAGCGCCTCGGCCTCGGCCTGCATGCGCTTGGCCAGGTCCAGCGCCCGCGCGGCGCTCATGTGGTTGGCCAGCGCCGCGCCCACCAATGAATGGCTGAGACGGCCGCGTGCATCGAAGACCGGCACGGCCACCAGCGCCACGCCGTCGATGTAGTTGCCGCGATCGATACTGAAACCCTTGCGACGCACAGTGTCGACTTCTTTGCGCCAGGCTTCCATGTCGGGCGGCTGATCCCAGCGCAGTGACTTGAAGCGGCGTTCGAGTTCGGCGTCGTCGATGTCTGCGTAGGCGGCAACCAGCCGCCCCGTGGCGCTGAGCAGCGCGGGAAACCGGCTGCCCACGTCGACGTGCAGGCGAAACGGCGCGCGCGAACGCGACAAGGCCAGCACCACCATGTGGTCCAGGCCCGTGATCTCGACGCCTATGGCCGTGATGTTGTCTTCTTGCGCCAGCTTGTCCAGCACCGGCTGGACCAGGCTGGGGAAAGGGCTGGTTTCCAGGACGTTGCGCGCCAGCGCAAGCATGCCGACGCCCAGGCTGTAGCGCTTGCTGCTGCCATCGACCTTGACGAGCCCTTCGCTGACCAACACCCGCAAGATGTGCAGGCAGGTGCTGGTGACCATGCCCAGTTCTTCGGCAATGGCCTTCAGGGTCATGGGCCCCTGCCCGCGGCCCAGCAGGCGCAGGATGGCAATGGCGCGCGATACGGCGGGCACCTCGCGGATGCGCGGGCCTGACGGGGCTTTCGCCGGTTTGGTTTCGCTCATGCGGATTCTGTCTCCGTACAAAACTTTGGCAAGGATACGCCGGCCGCGCGAGATCAGGAATTCCGGGACGCATGCTGCATTTCCTATAATTGTACATATACAATTTTAGAACGCTATTGACAATTTTATTCGGGCGGCGCAAAGTTTGCCCGACACGATTGAGGAGACAAGGCGCCATGGCAAAGTTGACGGACTACCTTTCGTATGCCGATGCGCAAACCCACTGCACGCCGTCCGGGCTGTGGGAATTGTTCGATGGCGACCGCGAGCGCCTGAACATCGCGCATGAATGCATCGACCGCCACGCAGGCAGCGGCCGGCCGGCCGTGATCCTGGTGCGTGCGTCAGGCAATGACGAAGTGCTGGGCTTTGACGAACTTGCGCGCGAATCGTCGCGCTTTGCTCATGCACTGGTGGCGCGCGGCATCCAGCCGGGCGACCGCGTGGCCGTGATGCTGGAGCCGTCGCGGGAGTTCTACGTAGCCCTGTTCGGCGCAATCAAGATGGGCGCCATCGCCGTTCCCTTGTTCACGCTGTTCGGGCCGGACGGCATCCGCCTGCGCATCGAAGACTGCCGCCCCCGCCTGTTGATCACCAACGCCGAAAAGGCCGGGCAAGTACCGTCGCTGCCGAACCTGGAGGTGGTGGTCGCGGACCAGGACCTGATTCCGCCGCCCGGGCAGTATCCCGATCACTTCCAGACGCAAAGCCGTGCGGACGACCTGGCCATCTTCCAGTACACGTCAGGCACGACGCGCGAGCTTCCGGACGCCGTCAGGCACAGCCACCGCGCCATCGTCACTTTGATGCTGGCCGCGCTGTACGGCACGGGCATACGGCCGGGCGACCGCTATATGTGCCCGTCGTCTCCGGCATGGGGGCACGGGCTGTGGCATGGCACGCTGGCGCCGTTGGCGCTGGGCGTGACCATAGGCGCCTATTCGGGCAAGTACAACGCCGAACGCCTGCTGCAGGCTTTGCAGGACCACCGCTTCAACAATCTGTCGGCGGCGGCCACGCATTACCGCATGATGCGCAACTCGGGCGCGGCCGGCCAATACCAGTATTACCTGCAGAAATTGTCCTTCACGGGCGAGCCCATCGATAGTGAAACGGCGGAATTCGTGCAGGCCACCTTCGGCCGGCCGGCCTGCAGCATGTACGGCACTACCGAAATCGGCGTGTGCCTGGTCAGCTACCCCGGCGCGCCGGACTTCAAGGTCAAGCCGGGTTCGCTGGGCAAGGCGGTGCCGGGCCTGCGCGTGCAAGTGCAGGATCCCAGCGGCGCCCCCTGCCCGCCCGGCGTAACGGGCGAACTGAAGGTTTGGCGGCGCGGCGAATGGGTGCCCACCAAAGACCTGGGACGCACGGATGAAGACGGCTACTTCTGGCATGGCGGCCGTGCCGATGACGTGATTATCTCGGCCGGCTGGACCATGAGCGCCGTCGAGATCGAAGACGCCATTCTGAAACACCCCGACGTGGCAGAGGCCGCCGCCATCGGCGTGCCCGACGCCGTGCGCGGCCAGGTCGTGAAGGCCTTCGTAGTCGCACGCAGGCCAGGCGACGAGGCCTTTATCCGCGAAATCCAGGACGGCGTACGCACGCAGCTGAGCCAGCACGAGTATCCCCGCCAGGTGGTGTTCGTGGCGGAACTGCCCAAGACCCCGGCAGGAAAGATTCACCGCAAGAAATTGCGCGACCAGGAAGCGGCGCAGCGCGCGGCCGTTGCCGAACATTAATTCGAGAGAGGACACGGAGACACCATGTTGACCAAGACCGAAACCGCACGCAGTTTTCCCAAGATCACCGAACGCGGCCTGGACGAGCTGCGCGCCCGCATCGGCGTAAAGATCGGCGCCACGGCCGAACCCTGGTGCTACGAGGCCACGCGCGACAACATCCGCCACTATGCGCACGGCATTGGCGACGACAACCCGTTGTGGTGCGACCCGCAATACGCGCAGAACACCCGCTATGGCGGCATCATCGCCCTGCCCAGCTTTCTGTTTGCCACCAGCCGCATCGTTTCCGGATACGTGGGCGGCCTGCCCGGCGTGCACGCCATGTGGTCGGGGGCCGACTGGACCTGGCACAAGCCCGTACGCCGCAACGACGAAATCCGCACCGAAGCCTATCTTAAAGACCTGATCGAGCACGAAACGCGCTTTGCGGGCCGCGCGGTCCAGCAGATCTACCATGTGGATTTCTTCAACCAGGAAGGCGACAAGGTTGCCGAAGCCGACAGCTGGTGCTTCCGCACCGAGCGCGACCACGCCCGCGAACAGGGCAGCAAGTACAAAGAAGTGCGCGCCCGCGAGCCGCGCCGCTACACCGAAGAAGAGATCCGCGCCGCCTATCAGCTGTATGCGCAGGAAGAAGTGCGCGGCGCCAACACCCGCTACTGGGACGACGTGCAAGAAGGCGAAGAACTCCCGGTGCTTTTCAAGGGCCCCATGACGGTGACCGGCTTCATCGCCTACGCACAGGGCTGGGGCGGCCTGTACATCCGCGCCAACAAGCTGGCATGGCAACTGATCGACGCGCACCCCGGCGTGGGCATCACCAACCGGTTCGGCATCCCCGACGTGCCGGAGCGGGTGCACTGGGAAGAAGATTTCGCCCTGGAAGTGGGCGCGCCGGGCGCGTACGACTACGGCCCCGAGCGCAATTCCTGGCTGACGCACCAGCTGACCAACTGGATGGGCGACGACGGGTTCCTGCGCAAGTCGTACTGCAAGATCCGCCGCCACAACCCCGAGGGCGACATGCTGTTCTTCAAGGCACGCGTCAAGCGCAAGTACGTAGAAGACGGCAAGCACCTGGTGGAAATCGAGCAAGAGGCGCGCAACCAGGATAACGAGTTGTCCGTGCTGGGCACCGGCGTCGTAGAGCTGCCCGCGCGCGGTTGAACCACGGCCCCTTTTCTCCCCGGCCAGGGCTGGCCGGGGTCTTACGTTTGTGAGGGTGCGATCATGTTCGACGCTTCCGAACACCATGGCGGCGCGCTTGCAGGGCTGAAAGTCATCGACCTGTCGCGCGTTCTGGCCGGGCCGTTGTGCACGCAGATGCTGGCCGACAACGGGGCGGATGTCATCAAGGT
The DNA here is from genome assembly GCF_002261265.1 of Bordetella genomosp. 7. Classification (GTDB taxonomy): domain Bacteria; phylum Pseudomonadota; class Gammaproteobacteria; order Burkholderiales; family Burkholderiaceae_B; genus Bordetella_A. Next base: position 236,908 of record NZ_NEVK01000008.1, read on the forward strand.
TGAGCCTCCGCTGGGCGACGAGACCCGCACGCTGGGGCCGCCGTTCGCCGACGACGGCAATGCCGCCTACTTCGGCTCTGTGAACCGTGGCAAGCGGGCCATTACGCTGGACCTTACCCAACCCGGCGCGCACGATGTCTTGTTTGCGCTGCTGCAGGATGCCGACGTGCTGGTCGAGAATTTCCTGCCCGGCACCATGCGCCGCTGGGGGCTGGACTACGACACGATACTGGCGCCCCGCTTTCCCGGCCTGGTGTACTGCACCATCAGCGGCTTCGGCGAAGACGGGCCGTTGGGCGGCCTTCCCGGCTACGACGCCATTCTGCAGGCGATGTGCGGGTTGATGAGCATCAACGGCGAGAACACCAGCGGACCCACGCGCATCGGCATTCCCATCGTCGATCACCTGACCGGCTACACGGCCATGACGGCCATTCTGATGGCGATCGTCGAGCGCAGCCGCAGCGGACGAGGCCAGCGCGTAGAGGCGACGCTGTTCAATACCGCCCTGAGCTTGCTGGTGCCGCATGCCGCCAACTGGCTCGCTTCGGGGCAGGCGCCACGCCAGATGGGCAGTGCGCATCCCAATATCGCGCCGTATGACAAGTTCAATTGCCGGGACGGGCAGATTTTCCTGGGCATTCTGAACGACCGACAGTTCGGCCGCTTCTGTGAACACCTGGGCCTGCACGACGTGCTTGCGGACCCCCGATACGCGCACAATGCCGACCGCCTGGCCCACCGCGACGCCCTGCGCGTGGCCATCGAAGCGGCGCTGGCAGGGCGCAGCCGCCAGACGCTGTGCAAGGAACTGATGGCGCTGGGCGTGCCTGCGGGCCCCGTCAACAGCGTGCCCGAAGCGTTCGAGCAGCCACATGCGGCCGGCATGCTGGTGCAGCGCGACGGCTACCGCGGCGTGGGTTTGCCCAACCGCCTGTATCGCACGCCGGGCCAACCGGGCGGCAATCCACCCGGCTTTGCCCAGCATACCGATGAAGTCTTGCAGCAAGCGGGCCTGTCCGCCGTAGCCATCGCGCACCTGCGCGAAAGCGGCGTGCTGCCCGGCAGTACCCAGTCGTGTGACGCAGTCGTTTCAGATCTACAACAAGCCAATAATTCCACCGGGAGACGTTCATGAAACAGAGATTGAGTGCCTTGTTCATCGCAGCGGTTTCTTTTTGTTCAACGGCATGGGCCGATACCTATCCCACCAAGCCCGTGCGCGTGATCGTGCCGTACCAGGCCGGGCAAGGCACGGACGTGGCCACGCGCTTTTTGTCCGAGCGCCTGGCCAAGGAACTGGGCCAGCCGTTTGTCGTCGAGAACCGCCCGGGCGCCGGCGGCAACATCGGCACGGCCGAGGTCGCGCGCGCCGAGCCCGACGGATACACCTTGTTGATGGGCACGAACGGGACGCACGTGCTCAACCAGTATCTGTTCAGCACGCTGAACTTCGACCCGGCCAAGAACTTCGATCCGGTCATGCTGGTCAGCACGTTCCCCATGGTGATCGTCACGCGTCCGGAGTCTCCGTACAAATCGCTGGACGACGTACTGAAGGCGGCCAAGAGCAAGCCGGACGGCGTGGACGTGGGCCTGCCCAGCACCACGGCCCGCCTGGTGCTGGAACTGCTGGAAAAGCAGACGGAAACCAAGATCGTCGGCATTCCCTATAAGGGTTCGGCGACGGCGATGACCGACCTGATCGGCGGCCGGGTAAGTCTGGGCGTGGATACGATCAGCGCAGTGTCGGCGCAGATCGACGGCGGCAAGCTCAAGCCGCTGGCAGTGACGTCGCTGAAGACGTCGCCCTTGCTGCCCGGCGTGCCCTCGGTCGCCGAAGAAGGCGTCAAGGGATTCGAGGTCGTTGCCTGGAACGGCATGTATGCGCCCCACGGCACGCCGGCGCAAGCCATCCAGTCATTGAACCAAGCGCTTGCAAAGATCCTGAAGGATCCCGAAGTGCAAAAGCGCCTGCTGGCGCTGGGCCACGTGCCCGCGGGCGGCACGCCGAAGGATCTGGGCGACTTTGCGCAGAATGAACGCCAGAAGTGGGCGCCCGTGATCGCCGAGGCCGGCCTGAAGGCCAACTGAGCAGGCCGCGCAAGGCGGAGCCGCCTCAGGTTCCGCCCTGCAGGGCCGCGGCCACGCCGCGCCCGGAAACATCCAGCACCTGCGCCATGACCTGCGCCTGCCAATCGAAGTAGGGGTTGAATGTCAGGCGCGCGTGGGTTTTGCCTTCTTCGCGGTATCCCCAATCCGAAAACCATACGGGCGCGCCTTGTTCGCACGCGGCACGCTCGGCTTCGGCCTGCCCGTTCCAGCATATGCGCAGGCTGCCGGCATCGCCATAGAGCGCATTTGCTGGTGAAAACAGCGGCCCCATATGGGAAAACTGGCTGATTCGCCGTTCGGGCAGGTAGTCGGGGCGAACCAGGATACGCTGGTCGCGCGCGAATTCCGCGCGCTCGCGGCCATACCACACCAGCCGGCTGGCGGGGTGGGTGAACCGCGTCCGGAACACCTCTGCAAGGTAGACGCTGTCGAGCACGGAGTCATGCTCGGCCACGATCATCAGCACGGGCTTGCCGTAGGGCGCGCGGCCAAGCGCCTGGCGCGCCGCCTGGCTGCTGCGGTAGAACTGGGCGAAACCATTAGTGGGCACCGTCAGGTATCGCACGGTGTTCTGCATGGGCCGCACACCATCGGGCTCGCGCAGCCAGGGACGCGCCCAGCCTATCCAGGGGGCCAGCCAATCGTATGCACTATTTGAGCGCAATGCCGGCGAAAACAGCAGCAGGCCGGCGACGTCCGGGTGCGCATAGGCATAGTCCACCACCAGGTTGGCGCCGGTGGAAAACCCGCCCAGGTAGACCTGGGCGGCTTCCTTGCGCAGCGCCTGCGCCTGTTCGGCCAGCACCTGCCGCCAGTCTTCGAGAGTGACGTCAAGCAGGTCGGCGGGATGGGTGCCGTGACCGGGCAGCAAAACCGTGCGCACCAGGAACCCGCGCGCCGCAAGCTGTTCGCCGATATCGTGGAACGACCACGGCGAATCGCCCAGGCCGTGCACCAGCAATATGCCTTTATCCGCGGGCCGGGCGGAACGCCATTCGCGAGGCGCATTCCAGGCCAGCTCGGCGGCGCGATCGTTGCTTTGGAAGTGGCGCCGCTGCTGCAGCGCCCGCAGGGCATCCTGGCGGTGGGCCTCGAACGTAACCTGCCGGACGGCATCGTAGCGACCCGCCGGTGACGTGCAGGCGATAGTGAGCAGCGACGCGCCCACGGCCAGCGCGAATCTCGCGAAGATCATAGGGAATACTTGATTTTCCGGTCCACAGCATAGCGGCCGCCCCCGCGCGCCGCAATATACAGCGCCAGGAACAGCATCAGCACGGGGAACTCGATGCCGCGGTCGATCCATGGCCAAGTGGGGCCGAGCGCATAACAGATGCCCGCCATCTGCACGGCAATGGCCAGCGCGACCGGACGAGTCCACAGGCCGATGGCCAACATGACCGCGCCCAGCGTTTCGAGCAGCATGACCAGCAACGCCAGCTGCGGCGCAAACGGCAGCCCCATGACGTTGCGGATCAGGTTGATGGACCCTGCCATCGGGTCGGCCATGGACCCGTGCGGGATGCCCAATGCCTTGGGCAGGCCATGGGTAAGCATGATGATGCCGAAGGCCAGGCGCAGCAACGCGTACAGGCAGGGTTCGGCGCGGTGATAAAGGCGCTCCAGCCCCGGAAACAGCAAGCGCGCGCCAGTTGGCGCCTGGGCGTCGGCGTCGGTGTGCCGGGCCGGCGTAGAAGTCGTCATGTCTGTCGCCTCTTGAAGATGAATAACCGGACAGGCGCGCCTTCGATGCCACGCCATGGGCGGCATGGTGGCACGCGGGCGTCATCGGATAAATGCCGCGCGTCCGGCTTGTGAATTCAACGGCACTCAACAATGCGTCGACGCGGGAAATGCCGGCAATCCTGGCCAGAAAGCAAACAAAGTTCACGACATGAAATTCCCGCGCCGCGCAGGCATTCCCGCAAGCGCGAGGCGGCGCTATGGTGCCAGAACCCACATCACACGCGGCCCTGCATCGACCATGACATTGACTTCTCCGTCCGTTGCGCTACCGCCGGGCGCTTGCGACAGCCACACCCACGTGTTCCTGGATCCCCATGACTATCCGTGGGCTGAGGTGCGGCGCTATACGCCGCCGCCCGCCTCGATAGCGCAACTGATCGAGCTGCACGACGCCCTGGGCATAGACCGCGTGGTTATCGTGCAGCCCAGCGTCTACGGCGCGGATAATGCCGCGACACTGCATGGGCTGCGCGTGCTGGGGCCGGGACGCGCGCGCGGGGTGGCGGTGATCGACGAAAACGTGACCGATTCCGAACTGGATGCCATGCACACACTGGGTGTGCGCGGCGTGCGCGTCAATCTGGAAATCGACCAGGCCAGCAATGCCGACACGGCGACGGCGCAGCTGCGCGCGACGGCGGCGCGCGTGGCGCGGCTGGGCTGGCACGTGCAGATCTACGCGAACCTGCCGTTGCTGGCCGCCTGTGCGCCCGTGTTGAGCGCCCTGCCGGTACCCGTGGTGCTGGATCACTATGCGGGCGCGACCGCCCGCGGCGGCCTGCAGCAGCCGGGCCTGCAAGACGTGCTTGCGCTGGTGGCCGAGGGCAATGCCTACGTCAAACTGTCGGCCCCGTATCGCCTGTCGCAGGCGCCGGGCTACAGCGACATGGAACCGCTGGCGTGCGAGTTCATACGCACCCGCGCCGACCGCATGGTATGGGGCAGCGACTGGCCGCATCCGCAGCCCGGTGTGCGCGCCGACCCCCGCGACATCAGCCCGCCTTTCGACGTGGATTCTGCCGCCGTGCTGGATGCGCTGCGCAGGTGGGCGGGCGATGCTGCCACGTTCTACCGCATTCTCGTGGAGAACCCGGCCATGCTCTACCAATTCGACGGCTAAGGCGACGCACCTGCCGCGACCTCATACCAACAAAGGAGACAACCATGCTGAAAACACCCCTGATCCGGGCCGCCGCGCTTGCCCTGCTGTGTGCCGCCCTGGGCGGCGCCCACGCACAGTCGCCCCAGGTCATCAAACTGGGCTGGCCCACGTCGGACAGCGCCACCGACCCCCTGGCCATGAGCGCGCGGGCCTTCAAGGAAGCCCTGGAGCGCCAGTCGGGGGGCACGATGCAGGTGCAGCTTTATCCCAACCGCCAGCTGGGCGATGACAAGCAACTGGTCGAAGGCACACGCTTTGGCACCGTGGACGCGGCGGTGGTCACCAATGCCGTCACGGCGCAGACCGAGCCCGCATTCGGCGTGCTGGACCTGCCCTTCCTGTTCGAGAATGAAGCCCATGTGCACAAAGTGCTGGACGGCGCCGTGGGCGACGAGCTGGCCAAGCGCATGGCTGCCAAGGGAGTGGTCGTGCTGGGATACTTCGAGGGCGGCTTTCGCAGCATGATCAACAACACGCGCCCCGTGTCGCAGCCCGCCGACCTGCAGGGCGTCAAGGTGCGGGTGATGCAGAACCCCATCTACATCGACCTGGTCAATTCGCTGGGCGGCGCCGCCGTGCCCATGGCCTGGGGCGAGACCATCACGGCTATCCAGCAAGGCACCATTGACGGGCTGGAACTGCCTGTGGCCCTGATCGAGCCGTTGAAGGTCAGCGAGTTCGCCAAGTACCTGTCGCTTACCAACCATACGTTTACCGCCTACGAACTGCTGATGAACAAGCGGCTGCTGGACAAGATGACGCCCCAACAGCAAGAGTGGGTGCGCGCCGCCGCCAAAGAAGCCGTCAGGGAACAGCGCCAGGCCATGGCCGGGCAGACGCCCAAGGCGCTGGCCAGCCTGCAGAAAACCTCGATGCAAGTGAACCCGATTGCGGAAGTCGCCAGCTTCCGCAGCGCGGTCGCGCCCATATACGACAAGGCCCGCAAGGCGGGCCAGGGCGACCTGATTGACGCAATACTGGCCGCCGCGCCCGGCGCCAAATGAGGAAACTGATGCAGGGGCTGGCGGCAGCCACCAAGGTTGCCGTGCGGGTGCTGACGGTTGTCATGCTGGGGGCGTTGGCGGTGCAGGTCATTATGCGCACGGCGTTCAATGCACCGCCTTCCTGGACCGAGGAAATCGCCCTGCTGGCCTTCAGCTGGACGGTGTTGCTGGGCATGGCTTACGGGGTACGCGAAGGGGTGCACGTGCGCATGGATCTGCTGCTGGATGTGCTTCCCCGCGCGCTGCGCCGCTTGACGGAACGCCTGGTGCTGAGCGCGATCGTGGCGGTGGGTGTGTACCTGGTGGTGGCCGGATGGCAGTACACCGAAAGCGCGTTCGGCATCACGTCTGCGGCCACCGGTTATCCGATGCCGCTGCTGTACGCGAGCTGTGTCGTCAGCGGCGCGCTGGTTGCTGCCTTTGCGCTTGAGCGGCTGCTGGCGGGCGCGGCCGCCAGCGACGATCCGGACCCTGCCGAGGCATTGCAATGAGCGCAGTTGCGGCGATTCTTTCCCTGGGGTTCGCGGGGCTGGTGCTGCTGGGCGTGCCATTCGCGTTTGCGCTGGCGATCTGCATCATTGCGTCGATCACCATCAGCGGCATCGATCCCATGCTGTTGCCGCAGACGCTGGTGGCGGGCACACAGAGTTTCAGCCTGCTGGCGATTCCGTTCTTCATGCTGGCCGGCGAAATCATGTCGGCAGGCGGCCTGTCCAAGCGGCTGGTCAACGTGGCCGACGTATTCGTGCGCCATCTGCCGGGCGGCCTGGGCCTGGTGGCCATTCTGGCGGCGGTCGTGTTCGCGGCGATAAGCGGCTCGGCCCCGGCCACGACGGCAGCCATCGGCGCGGTCATGATTCCGGCCATGGCCGAACGCGGCTATTCGAAAGCGTACGCCACCGCGCTGTGCGTGGCGGCCGGCGTGCTGGCGCCGCTGATTCCGCCGTCGATCGCCTTCGTGATCTGGGGCGTGATCGCCGAGCAATCCATCGTGAAGCTGTTTTTGTCCGGCGTGCTGCCGGGGCTGCTCATGGCCGGGGGCATGGCGCTACTGGTGCTGCTGCACGCGCGCCGGCACCATGTAGCCTGCCGCCCGCGCGCCACGCTTGCCGAGATCGCCACCGCGCTGCGCCAGGGGGTATGGGTATTGTTGGCGCCCCTGCTCGTGCTTGGCGGCATCTACCTGGGCCTGTTCACACCCACCGAGGCGGCCGTGGTGGCTTGCCTGTATGCCTTGCTGGTTACGCTGTTTATCGAACGCACGCTGAAAGTGACGCAGCTGGGCGCCATCATTACGCGGGCCATCTCGACCACCGCCCTGGTGCTGGCCATTGTGGGTTTCTCGCAAGGGTTCGGCGTGCTGGTCGCGCAAGAGCAGCTGGCATCGACGCTGACCACCTGGCTGGCCGACCACGTGCATACCAAATGGGTGATGCTGGCCGTGCTGAATATCGGCTTTTTCTTGCTGGCCGCGGTAATGGATGAAGTGGCGATCATGGTCATCCTGGGGCCCATGCTGATTGCCATCGGGCGGCAATACGGCGTGGACCCCATCCATTTCGGCAGCATGATCGTCACCAACGTGGCTATCGGCATGGCGGCGCCGCCCATCGGCTATTGCCTGTTCATCGGCATGGCCATCAGCAAGCTCAAGCTCTGGGACGTGGGCCGCGCCATCATTCCGTTTGTGCTGGTGATGCTGGTGGTGTTGTTCCTGGTGACCTACGTGCCGGCATTTTCGCTGGCGCTGCCGGCGAGCTGGTAGCCCTGCGCGACGGCGTCGGCGATGCCCGCCACCACCCGCCCGCGGGCGTCGTCGCCGCCCGCCCGCAGCGCATACGAAGGATGCCAGGTGGCCAACAGCCATGCGCGGCCCAGGCGCATGGGCCGTCCCATGCATTCTTGCAGGCGGGCCCCGGGCCCCGCGATGGCTCGCAGCGCCGTGGCGCCCAGGGCAACGATGACCTCGGGACGCACGCGTTCGAGTTCTTCTTGCAGCCAGAGCGAGCATGCATCGATTTCGCGTTGGGCCGGCGTCTTGTGGATGCGCCGTTTGCCGCGAGCCACCCATTTGAAATGCTTGACGGCGTTGGTAAGGTACAGCGCATCGCGCGGCACGCCGGCGCATTTCAGGGCTTCGTCGAGCACCTGGCCGGCCGGCCCGATGAAAACCTGCCCGGCCAGGTCTTCGTGGTCGCCCGGTTGTTCGCCCACCAGCATGACGCGCGCCGCATCGCGGCCCTGCCCCGGCACCGCCTGCGTGGCGTGGCGCCACAGTTCACAGCGGCGGCACGCGTCGAGCGCGGCGGGCACGGGCCGCTGCGGCTGCGCGCGCTGCGCGTCTACCGCCACCGGCTTGCCCGGCATGTCGCCCACGCCCTGTGCCTGGGCGTGCCGGCGCGCGCCATGGCGCGCCTGGGCGATCATGGAGGGAATCAGCGCCGCTTCGGGCAGGCCCTTCCAGAAACGCACGGGCATGCGCTGGTGCAGCGCCGCTTCGTTCAGGCGCGCCGGGTTGAAGGTGCTTTGGTAATACAGCCGCCACAGCGCCTCGGCCGGATCGGCTGCAGCGTCGGCCCGCAACGCCTGCGCGTCGGCGGGCGCGTCGGTAATGCGCAGGGCGCTGCCATCCCAGTGGGCCAGGCCGTGCGGCGTGCCTATGCACCACGTCGCATGGCCCATGCGGCGTGCGAAGTGATCGGCGGCGTCGGCCAGCACATCGTGCCGGGGCTCATACCAGGCCACGTACTGCGGCATGCCGGGGCGATCGCTGCGACGAAAGCGGACATAGGCGATCATGTCATGGTGGTCGCGGCGTACGGCCTTGGCCATGGCATGCAGCCGCGCGCCGTCTTCATCGGCCGCCGATACGCCGGCCCGGTCGCCGTGCGTATAGCGCCACAGAACGCGATACAGCAAAGCCCACGGCCGTGGCGACCGATACTGCGCGGCCTCGCGCAGCAGTTGCGCGAACTCTCTGGAAACACGCACCTGCGGCGGCGCCGGAGGCAAGCCCGGGCAAGGCGCTTCGGCGTGGGGCTCATCGCCAGGCGCGGCATAGTCCAGCGCAATCTGCGCGGCCTGTGGCTGATGCGGCGCGTCTTCCCAGGCAAGGGTTTCAGGGGGCCATTGCGCCGCGAGCGCGATCAGGGCCTGTTTGCGCCAGCCGGCGTAGGTGGGCGTCACGACAAGCCTGCGTTGAACGGCGTGGCTCATAGCAGGGACAACTGTGCCGGGGCGGGGCTGAGCGCCCGGCGCAGTTGTTCAGAGGTGGGGTCGGCCAGCGGCGGCCGGTAATCTTGCACCACGACGAAGGGCCGCAGTTTTTGCATGGGGCAACGCAGGCGCACCAGGTCTTGGTAGCGCACGGCTCGCAGGCGGCGCAATTCGACCAGGCGCTGGGCGTTGCGTATGCCTATGCCGGGCACGCGCGCCACCAGCCGTAGCGGCGCGCGGTTAAGGTCCACCGGAAACAGGTCGCGGTGCGCCAATGCCCACGCCAGCTTGGGATCGATGTCCAGCGGCAGGTCGCCCGAGCCCTGGAACAATTCTTCGGCGCGATAGCCGTAGCCGCGCAACAGGAAATCGGCCTGGTACAGGCGATGCTCGCGCAACAGGGGCGGCGCCTGCGCGGGCAGGCCGGAGGGGCTGTCGGGGATGGGGCTGAAGGCGGAGTAATACACGCGCTTGAGCTTGTACGCGCCATACAGCGCCTGCGCGGTATTCAGGATGGCGCGGTCGTCCGCGTCGTCGGCGCCGACGATCATCTGCGTGCTTTGCCCCGCCGGCGCGTTGCGGCGTTTTTCTTCGCGCGCGGTTTCCTGCGCCAGGCGGATCGAGCCCATGGCCCGCTTGATGGTGCCGGCGTTCTTCTCGGGCGCCAGGCGGTACAGGCCCTTGTCGGTGGGCAGTTCGATATTGACGCTGAGCCGGTCGGCATACTGGCCGGCAAGCGTAATAAGGCGCGGGTCGGCGTCGGGGATGGTTTTCAGGTGGATGTAGCCGCGAAACTGGTGGGTTTCGCGCAGCGACCGGGCCACCTGCACCAGTTGTTCCATGGTGTAGTCGGCATTGCGGATGATGCCCGAGCTCAGGAACAGCCCGTCGATGTAGTTGCGCCGGTAGAAGTCGAGCGTGAGATCGACCACTTCGCGCGGCAGGAAGCGCGCGCGCGGCACGTTGCTGGATCGCCTGTTGACGCAGTACTGGCAGTCGTACTGGCAGAAATTGGTAAGCAGTATCTTCAGTAACGAGACGCACCGGCCGTCGGGCGTGAAGCTGTGGCAGATGCCCGCGCCCGTGCTGGCGCCCAGCCCCGCGCGCCCTTTGGAGTCGCGGCGCGGCGCGCCGCTGCTGGCGCATGACGCGTCGTATTTGGCGGCGTCAGCCAGAATTTCGAGCTTGGTGGCGATTTCCATATACTGCATATTTATACAGCAAAATTGCCTGCCGCCTGGTGTTGCAATGCCCTGCATGCCGGGTAAATTGTGGGGCACGTCCCGCCGCCACTCCACGGAGCCAGCCGTCATGACCGCCACTTTCACTCCCGCCTGCACAACCTTCCGTGCCCTGCACGAAAACGGCTGCTTTATCCTGCCCAACCCCTGGGACGCGGGCAGCGCCAGGTTTCTGCAAAGCCTGGGTTTCAAGGCGCTGGCCACCACCAGCTCGGGCATGGCCTGGTCTCGCGCCCGACCAGATGGCGGCGCAAGCCTGGACACGGTGCTGGCGCACCTGCGCACCATGGTGGCGGCTACGCCGCTGCCGCTGAACGCCGACTTCGAAAACGGCTATGCCGACGACGCCGAAGGCGTGGCGCGCAACGTGCGGCTGGCCGTCGAAACCGGCGTGGCGGGGCTATCCATCGAAGACGCCACCGGCGACGCCGCCCAGCCACAATATTCACTTGGCGTCGCAGTGCAGCGCCTGCAGGCAGCGCGCAGCGCCATCGACGCGGCGGGCACCGGCACATTGCTGGTGGGGCGCGCCGAAAATTTCATCGCGGGCAACCCCGACCTGCACGACACCATCGCCCGCCTGCAGGCGTACGCCGAGGCGGGGGCCGATTGTCTGTACGCGCCGGGCATACACACGCGCGAACAGATCCGTGCGGTGGTCGCCGCGGTCGCGCCCAAGCCAGTCAACTTGCTGGTAGGCTCGACCACCGAACTCAGCCTGGACGACATCGCGTCGCTGGGCGTGCGGCGCATCAGCGTAGGCGGCGCGCTGGCGCGCTCGGCATGGGCAGGGTTTATGCGCGCCGCGCAATTGCTGGCACAGGGCCACCTGGACACCGCGTTTGCCGACGCGGCCCAGGGCAGCCAGCTCAATGCCTTGTTCGGCGCCCGCCCATGACCGGAAACATCCAGCGCAAGAAGGCGAGTGTGCGCCATGACGGCGACGCCTACACTGACATGACCACGCTTGCCTGCGCCCCCACGCGCAGGCAGCGCCCGCAAGGAGCCTGATCATGTCATACACCTGCAAGACCATCGCCACGCCCGTAGGGCAGCTTACGCTGGTGGCGCGCCAGATGAAGCTGGTGGCCGTTCTCTGGGAAAACGACCGGCCCGGCCGGGTCCCGCTGGGCCCCCTGAATCACGATCCGCACGATCCCGTGTTGTGCGAAGCCGAACGCCAGCTCGGCGAATACTTCTCCGGGCATCGCGATACGTTCGATCTGCCGCTGGACTTCCACTACGGCACCGAATTTCAAAAACAGGTCTGGAACGCGTTGCTGACCATCCCGTACGGCCAGACCCGCAGCTATCGCGACATCGCCGCGCAGATCGGCCGCGACAAGGCGGTGCGCGCCGTGGGCGCGGCCAATGGTCGCAACCCCTTGTCGATCGTGGCGCCTTGCCACCGCGTGGTCGGCGCCACCGGGCAGCTCACCGGCTTTGCAGGAGGCCTGCGCGCCAAGGCCCTGCTGCTGGCATTGGAAACCAAACAAGGAGAACTCGCGGCATGAACACGCAGCGCAGCGTCATCATCGGACAGGACGGGCTTGCCCGGCCGCCCTGGGCAGCGCACGATCCGATGCTGCAGCACTATTACGACACCGAATGGGGCATGCCGGTGCGCGACGAACAGGGGCTGTTTGAACGGCTCAGCCTCGAATGCTTCCAGTCGGGGCTGTCGTGGGCCACCATCCTGCGCAAGCGCGAGGCCTTTCGCAAGGCATTCCGCCATTTCGACCCCGATGCGGTGGCGGCCTTCAACGCCAGCGATATCGACCGCCTGATGGCCGACGCGGGCATCGTGCGCAACCGTGCCAAGATCCTGGCAACCATCAACAATGCGGCGGCCACCATCACGCTGCGCGCCGACGGCGGCCTGGCGGAATTCATCTGGTCGTTCAAGCCCCCCGCCACGCCCGAGCCGCGCACGCTGGACGAAATCCCCACGGTGTCCGAAGCATCCACCGCACTGAGCAAGGCCTTGCGCAAGCGGGGGTTCTCGTTTGTGGGGCCCACCACGATGCATGCACTGATGGAAGCCGTGGGCATCGTCGACACGCACCTGCTCGACAGCCATCGGCGGGGCAGTTCGGGGGTTTGGCCGCGCTGACGTTGCCGCGCGCACAAACGCCCGTGCATGGCGCACGGCGCGGAAGTCGCGCCATAATCAAGGAGTCGGCCTCTCTGCAGGCAGCTACCGGGAAAGCCCATGTATCGTTCACTGTGCCGCTTCTTCCTCATCAGCGCCGCGGGCATGCTGGCCGCGTGCGCCACCAGCCCGTCGTCCGATTCCGCGCCAGCCGCGCTGTCGGCCTATCACTGGGACCTTGCCCAGGCCCATGACGGCAATGGCGCGCCGCAGCCTGATTGGGCGCCCCCCGCCACCCGCCAGGGGCAGCCCCTGCGCCTGAGTTTCGCCGACGGCCGCTTGTCGGTGTCGGGCCTGTGCAATCGCCTGGGCGCCAGCTATACCCTGCAGGGCAGCAGAATCAGCATTTCGCCTGTGGTGGGCACCATGATGGCCTGCCCGGAAGCCGCCGTCATGCAATACGAACAGGCGTTGGGCCAGCGCCTGCCGCAGGCCGCCGCCTGGCGCATCGACCAGGGCCAGGGCGGCCCCGCGCTGACACTGACCTTCAACGATGGCGCGACATGGACGCTGGCGGGCACGCCTACCGACCAGACACGCTTCGGCACGGCAGGCCAGACCCTGTTCATGGAAGTCTCCGCGCAGCGAGTTCCCTGCTCGCACCCCCTGGTGCCCGGCAAACAATGCCTGCGGATCCGCGAGGTTCAGTTCGATGCGCAGGGCCTGAAAACCGGCCACGGCGAATGGCAGGCCTTCTATGACGAAATCGAGGGGTACACCCATGAGCCCGGCGTACGCAACGTGCTGCGCGTCAAGCGCTATGAACGCCCGCAGGCGCCGGCCGATGCCTCGCGCTACGCATACGTGCTGGACATGGTAGTGGAAAGCGCCCGCGAATAATCGATATCGCGGCCGCGGCGCACGGCCCGGCGCAGGCTTGATCGCCGTCAAGGGCGCCGCGGCCTGCGTCGATACAACATCGAACCTGCGCGCCGCCCTCGCCCCTTTTTCCGCCCCATGCCATGGCCTATCCCATCCTGCTGATCGTGCACCTGTTTGCCGCCATTGCATTCGCCGGCACGGTGTTCTTCGAAATCATCATGCTGGAAGGCGTACGCAGGCACGTGCCGCGTGAAGCTATGCGCGTCATCGAAGCGGCCATAGGCGCGCGCGCCCGCCGCATCGTGCCGTGGATCATCCTGGCGCTGTATGGGGCCGGGCTGGGCCTGGCGTGGCAGCACCGGCACGCGCTGGCCCTGTCACCGGCCGGCAGCTTCGGCGTATTGCTCTGGTTGAAGATCGCATTGGCCGCAAGCGTGTTCGGCCACTTTGTCGCGGCCATGGTGTTGCAGCGCCGCGGCCGCCTAAATGGCCGCAACTCGCACCGCATCCACGTCAGCGTGTTCTGTCATGTGCTGCTGATCGTCTTGCTGGCCAAGGGCATGTTCTACCTGCACTGGTAGACGCCGCGCTATTGGCCGGCGTTCGGGAAGAACAGCTGCTGGCCATTTACCTTATAGGCGGCAATGGCGTCCTGGCCGGCCTTGGACGTCACCCAGTCTACGAACTGCTGGGCCTGCTTGGCCTTGACGTGCGGGAATTTGGCGGGGTTCACCACCATGACGCCGTACTGGTTGAAAAGCCGCTTGTCACCTTCGACCAGCACAGCCAGATTGCCCGGGTTCTTGAAGCTGAGCCAGGTGCCGCGGTCGGTCAGCGCATAGGCATTCATCGATGACGCCATATTCAGGGCGGGGCCCATGCCGCAGCCACAGGCCTTGTATCCCTTGCCCTGGTCTTGAACCTGTGCCGCCTTCCAGAATCGCAGCTCGGCAGCGTGGGTGCCGCTCTTGTCGCCGCGGGATACGAACGGTGCGTTGTCCTGCGCGAGTTTGGCCAGCGCCTTGACGATGTCGTTGCCCTTGACGCCGACCGGATCATCTGCGGGCCCCACGAGCACGAAATCGTTGTACATCACCGGATAGCGCTTGGTGGCATAGCCGTCGGCCACGAACTTTTCTTCTGCGACCTGGTCGTGCACGAACAGCACATCGGCATCGCCGCGGCGCGCCATGTCCAGCGCCTGGCCCGTGCCCTGCGCCACCACTTTGACGTCCACGCCGCTTGCCTGCTTGAACGCCGGCAACAGATGCGAAAACAGGCCGGACTGCTCGGTAGAGGTGGTGGACGCCATGACGATTGTTTCGGCGTTGGCAGCCGGCGATGTAACAAGCGCCGCCGCCAGCAGCGCCGGAGCGGCGGCGCGCCGCAATAAGTTGGTGAGTTTCATGTTATGCGTTCTCCTTTGACGAACAGGCGCGCCGCCTCGGGCAACGGGCCATAGAAAAAATCGTCGACGGGCAGGTCGGTGATTACCTGCCCGCGCTCCAGGTAAATCACGCGGCGCGCCAGGCGCTTGACCTGCCCCAGGTTGTGGCTGCTGAACACCATGGCGGGCGCGCGATCCGCGCCGCCGCTGGTGAACGCCTGCATCATCTGCTCGACATCGCGCTTGGCGTGCGGATCGAGGCTGGCGGTAGGCTCGTCCAGCAGCAGGACGTCGGGCTGCAGCGCCCAGGCCCGCACCATGGCCAGGCGCTGCTGCTGGCCACCGGACAAGGTCTTGGCATTGCGCTGCGCCAGTTCCGACATGCCCGCGCGCGCCAACGCTTCCTGGCCCCGCATGCGCGCATCCCGCCAGCGCATGCCGCGCAGCCACAGGCCCAGCGTGACGTTGTTCAGTGCCGATGTGCGCAACATGTAGGGGTGCTGGAACAGCATTGCCTGGCGGCGGCGCGCCAGGCAATGCGCCACCCCGCGCGTGGGCTGGATCAGGCAATGCAATAGACGCAGCAAGGTGCTCTTGCCGCTGCCATTGGCGCCCACCAGGGCCACGCATTCGCCGGCGTGGATCTTCAGCGACACCCCGCGCAGCGCCCGCACCGCGCCGTAAGCGACGTCGACCTCGTGCAGATCGAACAAGGGCCTAGGCGGGGCGGGCGCACGGCTGTCGGTTGCACCGCCGGGGCCCGGAGCCGTTTCGGTGCGCAGGCCTTTCACTGCACAGCCCCCGCCGCCCCGAACAGGCCCGACAGTCCGGCGTCGCGCCGCTCGCGCCAGCGCCGCACAAGTGCCGCCAGGATGTTGAGCAACAGCACTACCAGCAGCAATATCAGGCCCAGCGCCACCGCCAGCGGCAGGTCGCCCTTGCTGGTCTCGAGTGCGATGGCCGTCGTCATGACGCGCGTGTAGCCTTCGATGTTGCCGCCCACCACCATCACCGCGCCCACTTCGGAAACGGCGCGCCCGAAGGCGGTAATCACGATGGTCAGCAAGGTGAAGCGCTCGTCCCACACCAACAGCAGCGCGCGTACCATGGAGCGCGCACGCAATGAACGCAATTGCTCGCCATGATGGCGCTCGGCGTCTTCGACCGTCTGGCGCACAAGCGCGGTAACGATGGGCACCACCAGCACGGTCTGCGCCAGCACCATGGCCTGGAACGAGAACAGCCAGCCCAGAAAGCCCAGCGGGCCGGAATGAGACAGCAGCAGGTACACCACCAGGCCCACCACCACCGAAGGCAGGGCCAGTGACGTATTCAGCAGCGTCAACACGATGCCGCGGCCACGAAAACGCGCTACGGCCAGCCACGATCCGGCGGCCATGCCGAACACGCACGCCAGCAGGCACGCACAGGCGCTGACGGCCAGCGATCGCGCCACGATGGACAGCAGCACTGAGTCGGCGGTCGCGATAAGGTGGATTGCGGTCAGGACGCTGTCGGCCAGGGTATTCATGATGGTCTTGGTCTGAGGTGTACTGAGGGTATCGCAGCAGTATCATGCAAGCCATATGAAACGGATTGCATAAGCCCGACGGCCTATCCGGCCCGCGCGCTTAGGGCATACTCGCGAACGTGCATCGTATCGACCTTACCTACCAGCTCGGCGCCGACAGTGACGCCGCCCCGGCCACCATCGGCAATGCGCTGATGGACCTTCTGTTTGCTGTGCGACAGCACGGCTCGATATCGGCCGCTGCCAAGGCGCTGGGCCTGTCGTACCGGCACGTGTGGGGCGAACTCAAGAAATGGGAACAGACCCTGGGCCGCACCCTGATCGTCTGGGACAAGGGCCAGCCCGCGCGCCTGAATGAGTTCGGCGAAAAACTGCTGTGGGCCGAACGGCAGGCGCAGGCTCGGCTGGCTCCGCAGATCAACGCGCTGCGCGCCGACCTGGAACGCGCCTTTGCGGTGGCGTTCGACGACGCTGCGCATGTCGTGCCGCTATACGCCAGCCACGACGACGCGCTGGGGGCGCTGCGCGACCACGCGGTTTCCAGCGCGAAGCTCTATCTGGACATCCGCTATACCGGCAGCGTCGATGCCATCCGCGGCCTGAACGAGGGGCGTTGCGTGATCGCGGGGTTTCATACTCGCAACGATCCGGTGCCCGGCTCGCTGACCGAGCGCATCTACAAGCCGTTGCTCAAGCCCGGAATGCACAAGATCATCGGCTTTGCACAGCGCAGCCAGGGCCTGATCGTGGCGCGCGGCAATCCGTTAGGCCTGCGCACGCTGGCAGACCTGCTGCGGCCTGGAACACGGTATGTAAACCGGGCGCTGGGCACGGGCACCCGCGTGCTGTTCGACGAATTGCTGGAGCAGGCAGGCCTGGCATCGGCCGATGTCGCGGGCTATGCGCGCACCGAGCCGTCCCACACTGCAGTGGCCCATGCGATTGCGGCGGGCACGGCCGACGCGGGCCTGGGCATCGAGTCGGCGGCGCGGCAGCACCATCTGGACTTCTTGCCGCTGGTGCAGGAAAGCTATTTTCTGGTGTGCTTGAAATCAACGCTGGACCTGCCGTCTACGCGCGCCCTGCTGGACGTGCTGCGCAGCGCGGCCTGGCAGGCCGCGCTGGCGCGCATGCCGGGATACGCGCCGGCGCAGAGCGGACAGGTGCTGTCGTTGCGGCGCGTGCTGCCATGGTGGAGCTTCCCGCCCAAGCCGCCCGCACGCGGCGGGCGCGGCGGCCCGCGCTAGGTCGCGGCCAGGCGCGAGGCCGCCAGCTCGGGCTGCAACACCAGCCGCTCGGGCGCTGTGTAGCACACGAAATGCCGGTTCACGGCCCTGCCGATGGCGCACAGGCCCAGGCCGCGCGCGAGCTCGTAACCCATTTGTGTAATGCCGCTGCGAGACACCACGACGGGCACGCCCATCTGCGCCGATTTCATGATCATCTCGCTGGTCAGCCGGCCGGTGGTGTAGAACACCTTGTCGGCGCCGCCCTGCTGCGCGGGCGGCTGCAGCCACATCCAGCCGGCCAGGGTGTCAATGGCGTTGTGGCGGCCTACGTCTTCCACGAACATCAGCATCGTCTCGTCGCGAAACAGCGCGCAACCATGCACCGACCCCGCCGACTTGTAAGTGGTTTCCTGCAGGCGAATAGCGTTGAGCAGGCCATACAACTGCGCCTGCGTCAGGCGGGCGTCCGGGTCCAGCCGCACCTGGTCGAGCTCTTCCATCAGGCCGCCGAACACGCTGCCCTGCCCGCAGCCCGTGGTGACTACACGCTGGGCCGTACGGGCCTCGATATCCGCGATGCCGTGGCGGGTGACGACGGACGCGGCGTTGACCTCCCAGTCGACCATAATGGATTCGACTTCGTGCACGTCGCGGATCAACCGCTGGTTGCGCAAATAGCCTAGCACCAGCAGCTCGGGCATTGCGCCCAGCGTCATCAGGGTGACGAGTTCGCGGCGGTCGACGTAGATCGTCAACGGCCGCTCGGCCGGAATCGAGATGACTTCTGACGCGCCGTGCTCGTTGACGACAGTGACTTCGCGGGTAAGCGGCGCGCGCGCCTGCGTCAGGGCCGGCAGCGATGCAGCGCGTGCTGTGCTCACTTGGACGACTTGTCGCCTTCGGCCTCGGTCTGCGGCGAACTGGGCGGACCGGCGGCCGGCTCTGCCGGAGAATGCGCGCCGGACCCTTCGCGCGGCTGCACGGACGCCGGCGCGTACACAAAAGGCCCCGGGTCCACGCAGGCCGAGGTAGGCACGGGCTGCACAGGCTTCTTGCCGGCGCCCTGGACGCGGGACAGATACTCTGCGGCCACCCGGTCTTGCGCTTCGCACAACTGGTAGGCCGCCACCTTTGCGGTCCAGGCGGCGCGCGCCTTGGCTTCTGCGGCCTTGGCCTGTTCGGCGGCAGTGGGCTGTGGCAACGCCGCCTGCGCGGTGGCGGCAAGCAGGGTAAGAGAAAATGCGGCAAGCAGTTTCATGGCGTACTCCTTATCAGGCGCCGGCCGGGCGAGCGCCCTGGCGCTTGGCGCTCTTGGGACGCGTGCGCTGGGCCGGGATCTTGCCCGCCTTGATGTCTTCGTACCAGACGTCATGGTGCTCGCGGGCCCAGGTCTCGTCAACGTAGCCGGTTTTCATGGCCTTGTAGGCGCCCTGCATGCCTATCGTGCCCAGGTAGATGTGGCCCATGATCATGCACATCATCAGGATGACCGACACGGCATGCACCATGTGGGCGATCTGCATGTTGCCACGGGTGTACACCAGGCTGCCCGGAATCACGCGATCAAGGAACAGGCCCGAGGCCACGACGATGATGCCCAGCGCCAGCATACCGAACCAGAACATCAGCTTCTCGCCCGCGTTGAAGCGCCCGGCCGGCACGTGCTGCGACCGCAGCAGGCCGCCGCCCTTGCGCAGCCACGTCCAGTCGTAGCGGCGGAATATGTTGTCTTTGACGAAGGTAAGCAGCACCACCGCCAGCGACACCGCAAACACCGGTCCGACAAAGTTGTGCACCGTCTTGAGCACCCACGTCAGCCAGCCGAACAAGGCGCTGCCCATCCAGGGCAGCATGATGTGCCTGCCAAAGGCCATGACGATGCCGGACAACGCCAGGATGACGAATGCCGCCGCATTGACCCAGTGGGCCGCCCGCTCGAAGTAGGTAAAGCGCTCGATCTTGCGGCCGGTCTCGGCCTCGCGCAGCTTGATGGAGCCCTTGGCCAGGTAGAACAGCAGGATCGCCACCAGGGCGATCAGCAGCAACCCGCCGCCATAGGGAATGATCCAGTGATTGCGCACCTGGCGCCAGGCCTCGCCCGCGTTGGTGTACAGCGACCCGGGATACTGCACGAAGCGCTGGATCAGCACGCCGGCTTCCGGGGCCTGCGTGCGCGGCAGGCTGCTGTAGCCCGGCTCGCCGGAGTTGACCTGGCGCCACATGGGGGCATTGTTGCCGGGCTGTACCTGGGCACGCTGCGCGTTGGTCTGTTCGGCGTAGCCCGGCAGCTCGGCCGCGTCGGGCTTGACCTCGAAAATATTGGCGCTCTTGATGCCGCCCAGGCCGCCGTCGGCCGGCGCGGCAGTCTGTGCCGCCGCCGGCGCCGCCAGGGCCGCGCCGATCAGGATTGCCGCGAAGATTGACCGTACCATGGCAGCCTCCGGTCAGTTGACTTTGTTGTACTCGTTCTGCCCGCGCTGCGTGCGCAGGTTGAGCTCACGCGACCAACTGGCTTTATCGCCGGGCTTCCAGCCCGGCGCGACGAAATTGCTTCCGGTTCCTGCATACAGGGGCTCGCCCGTATTGGTGCCGGAGCGCACTTCTTGCGAGGGTTCGGAACACGCCGCCAGCGCCAGTGCCAGCAGCCCTGCGTAGGCTATGCGCGTCATCATGATTTGCCCTTTGCGTCTGCGGCGGGCGGCTGGCCCGCCTGTTGCGACCCATAGGCCGTGCCCCAGCCCCAGACTTCCGCGCCCTTGCCGCGCGTGACCACGCGGGTACGGAAGATATCCGCGACCACATCGCCATCGCCGGCCAGCAGCGCCTTGGTGGAACACATTTCGGCACAGGCGGGCAGCTTGCCCTCGGCCAGGCGGTTGCGTCCGTACTTTTCGAATTCGGCTTCGCTGCCGTGCTCTTCGGGACCGCCCGCGCAGAAGGTGCACTTGTCCATCTTGCCGCGCACGCCGAAGGTGCCCTGCGAGGGGAACTGCGGCGCGCCGAACGGACAGGCGTACGAGCAATAGCCGCAGCCGATGCAGGTGTCTTTGTTATGCAGCACCAGGCCTTCTTCGGTGTGGTAGAAGCAATTGACCGGACACACCGCCATGCAGGGCGCGTCGCTGCAGTGCATACAGGCCACCGAGATCGATTTTTCGCCAGGCACGCCATCGTTCAGGGTGACCACGCGACGGCGGTTCACGCCCCATGGGATCTCGTGTTCGTTCTTGCAGGCGGTGACGCAGCTGTTGCATTCGATACAGCGTTCTGCATCACACACAAATTTCATTCTTGCCATGACGCGTCTCCTCAGGCCTTCGCAATGTTGCAGATGGTGGTCTTGGTTTCCTGCATCATCGTCACAGAGTCATAACCATAGGTGGTGGCGGTATTGACCGCTTCGCCGCGCACCACGGGCGCCGCGCCTTCGGGGTAGCTCGACAGCAGGTCGGCCCCTTGCCAGTGGCCCGCGAAGTGAAACGGCATGAAGGCGGTATCCGGACCCACGCGCTCGGTAACCAGGGCCTGCACGTTCAGCCGCGCGCCAGTAGGCGTGCTGACCCACACGCGGTCGCCGTTGCGGATGCCCCGCTCTGCCGCCGCCTTGGGGTTGATTTCAACAAAGCTCTGTTGTTGCAGCTCGGCCAGCCACGGGTTGGAGCGCGTTTCGTCGCCACCGCCTTCGTATTCGACCAGGCGGCCCGACGTGAGAATGATGGGGAACTTCTCGTAGAGCCGGTCGGCCACGTTCTTTTGCTGCAGCGATGTGTACAGCGTGGGCAGGCGCCAGAACGTCTTGAGGTCGTCGTGCGACGGATACTTGGCGACCAGGTCCGGCCGCGTGCCGTAGATGGGCTCGCGGTGCTGCGGAATGGGGTCGGGGAAGTTCCAGACCACGGCCCGCGCCTTGGCGTTGCCGAACGGATAGCACCCGTGGTTCTGCATCGTCACACGGATAATGCCGCCCGACGGGTCGGTTTTCCAGTTCTTGCCTTCGGCCGCCTTCTTTTCGGCGTCGGACAGTTCGTTCCACCATCCCAGCTTCTTGAGCAGGATATGGTCGAACTCGGGGTAGCCGGTGGTCAGGTCCGCGCCCAGCGAATGCGAGCCGTCTTCGGCCAGCAGGTTTTCGCCGTCGCGCTCTACGCCGAAGTTGGCGCGGAAGTTGCCGCCGCCGCGCATGACGTGCAGGCTGGTGTCGTACAGGTTGGCGGTGCCGGGATGCTTGAGTTCGGGGTTGCCCCAGCACGGCCAGGGCAGCCCGAAGTAATCGCCGGTAAGGTCATAGCCCGTTTCGGGGTCTTTGCCGCCCTTGGCGCGCAGGGTCTTGACGTCGAACACATGCATGTTGCGCATGTGCGCCTTCAGGCGCTCGGGGCTCTGACCCGTGTAGCCGATGGTCCAGACGCACCGGTTGATTTCACGCAGCACGTCTTCGATCACGGGCTCGTCCATGCCCTTGACCTTCTGCATTTTGTAGTTCTTGACGAACTCTTGTCCGAAGCCCAGCTTTTCGGCCAGCTGGTACATGATCATGTGGTCGGTGCGGCTTTCCCACAGAGGCTCGATGACGCGCTCGCGCCATTGCAGCGAGCGGTTCGACGCGGTACAGGAGCCGCTGGTTTCGAACTGCGTGGCCGCCGGCAACAGATAGACCGCCCGGTTGGGGTTGAGGTCTTCGGGCTTGCCCGGCATGGCAGCCATGGCCGCGGTGGCCGACGGATACGGGTCGACCACCACCAGCAGGTCGAGCTTGTCCATGGCGCGCTTCATTTCGAG
Organism: Bordetella genomosp. 7; assembly: GCF_002261265.1. Taxonomy (GTDB): domain Bacteria; phylum Pseudomonadota; class Gammaproteobacteria; order Burkholderiales; family Burkholderiaceae_B; genus Bordetella_A. Next base: position 259,292 of record NZ_NEVK01000008.1, read on the forward strand.
GCCGCGCGTCTGCGAGTTGGGCGCGTGCCCCCAGTAGAACACCGCGCGCAGGTTGGTGGGCTGGTCGATGACGTCGGGGTTCTCGAGCACGCCATCGATCCAGCGCGACACGGTGATGCCCGGCTTGGTCATCAGGTCGGGCGAGGCGTACCGGCTCTTGATCCATTCGTAGTCGACGCCCCACGCGTCGGCGAAGTGCTTCCACGAACCTTCGGTCAGGCCATAGTAGCCAGGCAGGGAGTCCGGGTTGGGCCCCACGTCGGTGGCGCCTTGCACGTTGTCGTGGCCGCGGAAGATGTTGGCGCCACCGCCGGAACGGCCGATGTTGCCCAGCGCCAGTTGCAGGATGCACGAGGCGCGCACCATGGCGTTGCCGATACTGTGCTGCGTCTGTCCCATGCACCACACCACGGTGCCCGGGCGGTTCTCGTGCAGCGCCTTGGCCACGCTGAACATGGTGGCTTCGTCAACGCCACAGGCCTCTTCGACTTTGTCGGGCGTCCACTTGGCCAGGACGTCGGCCTTGACCTTGTCCATGCCATAGACCCGCGCATCGATATAGGCCTGGTCTTCCCAGCCGTTCTTGAAGATGTGATACAGCAGGCCGAACAGAAACGGGATGTCGGTGCCCGAGCGGATGCGCACGTATTGGTCGGCCTTGGCCGCCGTACGGGTAAAGCGCGGATCCACGACAATCATCTTGCAGCCCGATTCCTTGGCATGCAGCATGTGCAGCATGGAAACGGGGTGGGCTTCGGCGGCGTTGGACCCGATGTACATGGCGACCTTGGCATTCTGCATGTCGTTGTACGAGTTGGTCATGGCGCCATAGCCCCACGTATTGGCCACGCCGGCCACCGTGGTCGAGTGGCAGATGCGAGCCTGGTGGTCGCAGTTGTTGCTGCCCCAATAGCTGACGAACTTACGCAGCAGGTACGACTGCTCGTTGCTGTGCTTGGACGAGCCGATCCAGTAAATGGAATCCGGGCCGCTTTCCTTGCGCAGCTGCATGAGCCGTTCTGAAATCTCGGTCAGGGCGGTGTCCCAACTGATGCGTTGGTACTTGCCGTTGACGAGCTTCATGGGATAGCGCAGGCGATGTTCGCCGTGGCCGTGCTCGCGCACGGCGGCGCCCTTGGCGCAGTGCGCGCCCAGGTTGATGGGCGAATCGAAGACGGGTTCCTGGCGCACCCACACGCCATTCTCGACCACCGCGTCGATCGCACAGCCCACCGAACAGTGCGTACAAACGGTGCGATACACGCTGGTCTTGGTATTGCCGACCGGCACCTTGCGGTCTTCGGCGGCCCGCGCGGGCTTCACAAGGGCCAGCGGCGCGGCGGCCAGGCCGGCGCCCACGCCTATGCCCGAACGGCGCAGGAAGGTGCGGCGATCCATGGTGGGCAGCGCCTGCGACATGCCGCGGCGCAGGCTGTGCATGAATTGGGTTTCGGCCGCGGTATCCCGTGCGGCAGCGGTTTTTTTGGTAAGCAGCATGCCGGACTCCGTCAGACGAGCGTGGTTTTGTAGTACCGCTTGACGTGTTCGCTTAAGCGATAGCCGCCGCCCCGCTCTGGCGGCGTAGGCGTGGCGGCCGCAGGTTGCGGCTGCGTAGCCGCTCCAGGCAGGGCGGCCGCGCCCGCTACGGCTGCGCCGGCCGTCGCGGCGCCAGCCAGAAACGCCCGGCGTGAGAGTCGTGGGGAGGTCTTGGACATGTCTGTCTCCTCTGGACCAGCGAGATATGAAATGCTTTGCATACTGTACCCTGTACCTTGCCCTGGGGCAATTTCGCCGCCACGGATGCGAATTAAGAATCAGTGCGCTCGCTCAGGCGAGCATGTCGAAGCCCTGGGCCTCTACGTGCATGAAATCACGCGTGAAATCGGCTGCGTGCGCATAGAAGCGCGCCGCGGGATGCATCGTTATTGCATCGCACAAATCGCCAACCCATGGCTGAAGGTGCGCCCGGAAAAAAGCACTTTGCTGCGTCAGGTTGGCCACCGCGGCGTCCGGCCCGGTAATGAGCCAGCGCATGACTTCGCAAAGGTAGGCGACGTGGTCTTCGGTTTCCGGCATGGCGGGGTCGCGCTCCAGCCCCAGGGCGGCCAGGTCGTCGCGCAGCCGCACCAAGGGTTTTTCGTTCAGGAAGCCCGCCAGGTAATGCGAGCCGAACAGATAGATTTCCGGCTTGCCGACACCGCCGTACAGGGCGTCATATTCAGCCTGTATGGCAGCCGCGTCGAGGTCGCGCGCGGCCGCCGCCAGGGCGTTCCAGGACACTTCGAGCAGGCTGCCGGGCGTAGCCGGGGCGGCGTCGCGCAGGGTCGCCAGCAAGTCGGCGCCCGGCGCGGCGTAATAAAGGTGCGCAAGCAGGCCGTAGATTTCGCCGCGGGCGACGTCTTCGTCGAGCCCGGCGGAGGGCATGGCAACAGGCGGAGCGGAAGCGTTCATAGGTCGGTGATCCGGACTTCGTCGGACGCTGAGTACAGGTCGATCACGCGGCAGTCGCCGCACATTTTCAGGCGCTCGAGCGCGGCGCCCTGGAACATGGCGTGGCCCTGCAGGCGCTGCAGCATGGCGCCTACGCCTTTTTGCGTGCCGAAGGCATTGCCGCAGCGCACGCAATGGAACGGCTGCGTTTCATTGAGCACCACAGCTTCTTTGCGACGCTCGGACAAGAGCAGGCGCGGCACCAGCCGGATCGCATTTTCGGGGCAGGTTTTTTCGCAAAGACCGCACTGAACGCAGTTCTTTTCTATGAATCGCAACTGCGGCAGCTGAGGGTTGTCTTGCAGCGCGTTGGCCGGACAGGCGCTGACGCAGCTCATGCACAGGGTACAGGACTGGGCATCGACTGCAACCGCGCCAAAAGGCGCGCCCGTACCGGGAACGCCGGCAGGCAATTCGATGGCTTCCGGCAAAGCGCCCGGTGCGTGGGCGATCAGATGGTCCAGCGCCAGGGCGAGTGTGGCGCGCTTTTCGGGCGCGGCCGCAAAACGCGCCGCCTGCGCAGGCCCGCCGGGAGCCTGCGGCGCCAGTTGCTGCAAATGCGCGTCCAGCGCGTCGGCCGTATCGGCGCGCAGCAAGTGCAGATGGCGGCCTTCGTAACCCAATCCGTTGAGAATGGCCTGGGCGGATTCCATCTGGGCCTGCAGGGCGTCGAAATACTGCGGCGCCTCTTCGTCGGTGGCCAGCACGGCGACTTGCGCGGCGCCGTAGGCGATGGCGGAAAGCCACAGGTCGACGCCCAGGCTGGCGGTATGCCACAGCGCCACGGGAATGACGTTGGCCGGCACGCCGTGCGCCAGCTTGAGCTGAGCGGCGCGGCCCAGGGTTTCGATAAGCTGCTGGCCGTGCTGCTGGCTGTGCAGCAGCAACACCGCGTCGCGCCCGCCCGCCTGTGCATAGGTGGACAGCAGCGTACGCAGCTTGCGGGCCTGGTCGGGGTTGCGCGGGTAGCTGTACGACATGGCCCCCGACGGGCACACCGTCGTGCATGCGCCGCAGCCCGCACACAGGTGCGGATCCACGACGATCTGCTGGCGGCGCTTGTCGCTGCGTATGGCTTCTGCCGAACAGACATCCACACAGGCACTGCAGCCTACCGTCTCGTTGCGGCTATGGGCGCACAGCGACTGCTTGTAATCGAAAAACTTGGGCTTTTCGAATTCGCCCACCATGTCGCGCAACTTGAGCAGGACGGCGGGGTCGCGGCCATCCCACACAAAATAGCCCTGCGGCAGCTCATGGCGGCGCAACTGCGGCGTGGCGCCAAGGTCGAGCACCAGATCATATTGCTCGGTGAACTGGCGAGGCGGGCGCTGGAAATCGATGGCGCCTGCCACCGTACAGGACGCCACGCAGTCACGGTGCGCCTTGCACAGCGTGGTGTCGACTTGGTAGTCAAAACCGATGGCGTTCTCGGGACAGGCAGTCAGGCATGCGTTGCAGCGGGTGCAAAGATCCAGGTCAATGGGGTTGTCCTGCGACCAGGTGAGCTCGAACGCCCCCAATCGGCCCTGCAACCGGTCGAGCCTGCCCGCCAATACGGGATAGCGGCGCGCCTGGGCGCCGCCATCGCGGCCCGCATTCTGCACGAACAATGTCACCTGCAAGGCGTCATCGAGCAACGCCGCGGCCTGCTCGGCGCGGTCGAGCGGGCCGATGATCAGTAGGCGGCCGGCGCTTTGGTAGGTAACCGTGGGCACCGGGTCGGGGTCGGGCAAATGGGCAGCCGCCAGCAGGGCCGCCAGCTTGGGCATGGCCTGCGCGGCGTCGCGGCTCCAGCCGCCGGTTTCGCGGATGTTGACAAACCGCACCGGCGCCACGGCGCCCTCGGTGGCGCGGCCCAGTTCGCCGAACAGGCGCTGTTCTTGCGTACAGGCCACCACAACGGGCCCCGCGCCGCGCACCGCCTGCTGGAAATCGCCCGCCTGGTTGCGGCACAGCAGGGAATGTGGCGCAAGGGGCTCGCCCAGCGCGCGGCCGAGCTCGTCGGGCGCCAGCGGCATGGTGCGGTTGCAATCGCAGATCAGAGTGGTCATAGGTTCTGTTGCGTAAAGAAGTCGAGCCTGCCCGCGCGCTTACCGGTTGACATCCGGGTCGGCGCCGGCGGCCGGCCGGACAGGGCACTGTACCCCTTCTTCGACCGAACGCGAACCGGCCGGCGGTTCAGCGCCGCCTTGCACAGGGGCATCCGGCTCGGCCTGCGCGTCAGAAGGGCCTGCAGCGGGCTGCGTGTCTTGCGCGTCGGGGGGATCAGCGGCGGCTTGCCCGGCGCGCGACCCCGGCGCGGCATCGGCCTCGTCGTCGTCGAACATGGCCAGTGTGCGCGCGCTGGCCAGCCGACGCAACATCGACGCAGGCATGGGCTCCATGGCCGAATAATCGTCAATATAGACATCCAGCCCGTCCATGATGTTGAAGTGCGGGTCGGCGAACAGTTTCTTCAGGGCGGCGTTTTTGATTTCGGGCGCCACCTGCCCGGAAACGAACGGCGAGAAATCGGAATCGGGCGTCAGGGCCCGCACGTCGTCGAGCGTCAGGGCCGGCGGCTCTTGGCGGGCGTCTGCCGGGCGCTGCTCCGGCGCCGTCGACACGCCAGGCGTGGCTTCGGCAGGGGCGGCCGGCTCAGCAGACGCGGCGTCTTGCGCCGGGTCGGCCGGCGCAGGCGCGTCGTGCTCGGACGTGCCTGCGCGCGCCTGTGCCTTGCGCCGCGCCCAGCGGCGCAGGAAACCGTCGTGCCCCGCGTCGTTCATGGCTGGCCTTCGCCACGGAATTTCTTGATCGTGGACACCGAGGCGGGATTGCCGAAGCGATCCTGCAGCGTCTGGAAGCTGGCGGGGCGCTTGCGCCGCTTGGGCTCGGGCACGTAGTAAAGCGCAATGAAGGCGTTGAGCCAGTCGATGATCATGGGCGGCGCCGGCACCTGCTCGACGGTTTCCTGGGCATCGAGCCAGCGGCCGGCATCGTGATAGCTGAGCGTGACGATTTCGGGCCGCGCGCGCGGTTCGCCGCCATCGGCGGGCTCGTGCATGCGCCACAGCACGAACCAGCACGGGGCGGGCGTCGTGGTGTTGAGCACGTAGCCTTCGACGTCGTCTTTGAACAGGCGCACGGTGAAGCCGGGGTGCAGCCACCGCTCGTGCGCATCGTCTTTATAGAGCAGCCGTTCGCTGTCGCCGAAGGTTTCTTCGTTGGCCACGACGTCATCGAGCACCCAGCGCCATTCCTGCCAGCGGCTCATGGGCCCGGTGATGCGCTCTTTGCGCATCACCACGGCAACGTCCAGGCTGATGGGAAGGGTGTCGTTCATGGCGAAGCCTACTTGACCCGGCTGATCGCAATGGCCGAAAGCTTGGAGGAATGGTCTTTGGCCATGCCCGCCATGGCCACCGCCACCTGGCGGGCCACCGATTTATAGATGCCGGCGATCTCGCCATCGGGGTCGGCCACCACGGTGGGCTGGCCGCTGTCGGCCTGCAGGCGGATGTTGATGTCCAGCGGCAATGCGCCCAGGTACGGCAGGTTGTAGTCGGCTGCCATTTTCTTGCCTCCGCCGGCGCCGAATATATGCTCGGCGTGACCGCACTGGCTACAGACATGCACCGCCATGTTCTCGACCACGCCCAGGATCGGCACGCCGACCTTTTCGAACATTTTCACTCCCTTGCGGGCGTCGAGCAAGGCGATGTCCTGCGGGGTGGTGATGACGACCGCGCCGGTCACCGGCACCTTCTGGCTGAGCGACAGGTGGATGTCGCCCGTGCCCGGCGGCATGTCGACGACCAGGTAATCCAGGTCTTTCCAGTTGGTCTGGCGCAGCAGTTGTTCGAGCGCCTGTACCGCCATGGGCCCGCGCCAGATCATGGCCTCGTCGGCATCGACCAGGAAGCCGATGGACATGACCTGCACGCCGTAGTTCTCGAGCGGCTCCATGGTGGTGCCGTCTTCGCTTTGCGGACGGGCGTCGATGCCCATCATGAGCGACTGGCTGGGGCCGTAGATGTCGGCGTCCAGCACGCCTACCCGCGCGCCTTCGGCGGCCAGCGCCAGGGCCAGGTTGACGGCGGTGGTGCTCTTGCCGACCCCGCCCTTGCCCGACGCCACGGCAATGATGTTCTTGATGTTGGGCAGCAACGCCACCCCGCGCTGCGCCGCGTGGGCCACGATGACCGAACGCAGGTTGACCGAGACATTGCCCACGCCCGGCACGGCGCGCGCGGCGGCGATCAGGGCGCTGCGCAGCGCCGGGATCTGGCTCTTGGCCGGGTAGCCCAGTTCGACATCGAAGGCGACGTCGGCGCCATCGATCTGAAGATTCTTGACCGTTTTGGGCGTGGCCACCGGCCGGCCCGTGTTGGGGTCGATGACGGCCTGCAAGGCCTGAATTAGTGTATCTGAGGCGACCATGGGGTCTTTTACGCAAAAAATAGAAGAAAGCCGCTGCCGCGGCCGCTCGGTTCATGTTAGCAGAGGGGCTTGCGCCGCCGCATGAGGGCCTGCATGCAAGCGCGTAGGCCGGTTGCCGCTGGTCTATACTGGCCGCCAGACCGCGACGTGGAGCGCGGCCTTTTGCATCGCGTGCCATGATCGATAAAGCAGACATCACGGGCCTGATACTCGCGGGCGGGCGCGGCAGCCGCATGGGCGGTGTCGACAAGGGCCTGCAGAACTACCAGGGAATGCCCATGGCCGTGCAGGCGCTGTTGCGCCTGTCGCCACAGGTGGGCCACACCATGATCAACGCCAACCGCAACCTGTCGGCCTACGAGGCCATGGGCGTGCCGGTATGGCCCGATACGCTGCCCGACTACGCCGGCCCGCTGGCCGGCCTGGCGGCGGGGCTGGAACGCTGCGAAACGCCCTATCTCGTCACCGTGCCGTGCGACTGCCCGCGCTTTCCGCTGGACCTGGTCGAACGCCTGGCCGAGGGGCTCGCGCAGCATGACGCAGACATCGCCATGGCCGCCACGCTCCAGAACGGCCAGATGCGCACACAGCCGGTGTTCTGCCTGCTCAAGAGCGCTCTGCTGCCCAGCCTGATCGGCTTCTTGCAAAGCGGCCAGCGCAAGATCGACGCCTGGACAGCCACGCATCGCTGCGTCGAAGTCAGCTTCGACGACGCCCAGGCCTTTGCCGGGGCCAACACGCTGGCCGAACTGCAACAGCTTCAGATATGACTCGCCCCTTGCCTCCCAGCCTGGCGTCCATCGCCTCTTGTATCAGCGGCTACGATCCGGCCGCCCTGCCGGTCGAACAGGCCCGCGCCTTCATCGACCAGCTGGTGCCCCGCCTGCGCGCCACGGAAATGCTGCCTTTGCGCTCCGCGCTGGGCCGGGTACTGGCGCGCGACATCATTTCGTCCCTGAACGTGCCGGCGCACGACAATTCCGCCATGGACGGCTACGCGTTCGCGGGCGCCCAGCTTTTGCCGGACGCCGACACCATCTTGCAGGTGGTGGGCAGCGGCATGGCGGGCGAGCCGTACGCCGGCCAGGCGGCCTCCGGGCAGTGCGTGCGCATCATGACCGGCGCGGTCATGCCGCCCGGCCTGGACACAGTCGTGCCACAAGAGTTCGTGCGCCAGGAGGGCGACCGCATTGTTGTTCCGGCGGGCGTCGTGCAAACGGGCGACAACCGCCGCCTGGCGGGCGAAGACCTGGCCAAGGGCGAGGCCGCCCTTGCAGCCGGGCGCGTGCTGCGTCCGGCCGATATCGGCATGCTGGCCTCGCTGGGGCAGGCCGAAGTGCCGGTCGTGCGGCGGCTGCGCGTGGCGTTCTTTTCCACGGGCAACGAACTGCGCTCCATCGGCGAGCCGCTGGACGAAGGCTGCGTCTACGACAGCAACCGCTACACCCTGCACGGCATGCTGCAGCGCCTGGGAGTCGACCTCATCGACATGGGCGTGGTGCGCGACGACCCGCAGGCCCTGGCCGACGCATTCAGCGCTGCGGCGGCGAACGCGGACGCGGTGATCACATCGGGCGGGGTCAGCGTGGGCGAAGCCGACCACACCAAGACAGTCATGGCGCAACTCGGCGACGTGCTGTTCTGGCGCATTGCCATGCGGCCCGGCCGACCAATGGCTATCGGCCGCATCCAGGCCGAACACGGCGACGCCATCCTGTTCGGCCTGCCGGGCAACCCCGTGGCCGTCATGGTGACTTTTTACGCGCTGGTGCGCGACGCGCTGCTCACCATGGGCGGCGCCACCCCGCAGCCGCTGCCGCTGCTGCGCTGCGCCGCCGCGCATCCCATACGCAAGAAGCCGGGCCGCACCGAATACCAACGCGCCATCGTCTCGCCGGCTGCCGATGGCGGCTGGCAGGCCGCCACGACCGGATCGCAGGGGTCGGGCATCCTGCGCAGCATGAGCCAGGCCAACGGCCTGATGGTGTTGCACCACGACCAGGGCAATGTCGCCGCCGGCGAACTGGTAGACGTACTGCCTTTCGAGGGCCTGCTTTGAACGCCATGCACGAGCCCCGCATGACCCGGATCATCGGCTTTGCCGGCTGGAGCGGCGCGGGCAAGACCTCGCTGCTCACCAAGCTGATACCGTGCCTGAAGGCGCGCGGCTACAGCGTATCGACGCTGAAGCACGCCCATCACGCCTTCGACATCGATACGCCGGGCAAGGATTCCTATCGCCACCGGGAAGCCGGCGCCACCGAAGTGCTGGTAGCCTCGTCGGCGCGCTGGGCGCTGATGCATGAATTGCGCGGCGCCACCGAACCGGAGCTGGGCGAGTTGCTGGGCGCCATGAGCCCTGTGGACTTCATCCTGGTCGAAGGCTTCAAGCGCAACGCCCACATCAAAATCGAAGTCCATCGCCAGGCCAACGGCAAACCGTGGCTTTACCCCGATGACCCCAGCATCGGCGCTATCGCCAGCGACATCAAACCAACGGGCGCCGCGCTGCCGTGGGTATCGCTGGACGACTGCGAAGCCGTGGCCGACCTTGTGGTTTCACTGGCCTGGCCGCTGCCCCTGGCCGTGGAACGGCTCGGCGCCCAGCCGGTTTGACCGCCGGCGCGGCCGGATAGGTGTCTGACACCCTTCGGGAGTCAGACACCACACATGCCAAGCGCGATGCCGGAATGACGCGGCCAACGCAACGGTAAAGGTGTCTGACTCCCGAAGGGTGTCAGACACCGCCAACGCCAAGCGCGATGCCGGAATGACATCACCGACGCAACAGCAAAGGTGTCTGACTCCCAAAGGGTGTCAGACACCGCCGATGCCCAGCACGATGCCGAAATGACGTGGCCAACGCAACGGCAAAGGTGTCTGACTCCCGAAGGGTGTCAGACACCCCCCTTACAGATACCTGAAGCCGCCTCGTTGACACTTGGTAACCGACTGGGGTTATCCCAATAGCGAAGCGTGCCCGATCTGGCATTAAATTACGCGCTGCGATCGACATCCGACCGGACACTTCGTAAGGAAGCACCCTTGAATTTCATTTTTCGTGGTAATGAGCTGCTGGTCCACGAAGCCGGCATCGCCTTGCCCGATGCCAGCGCCTGCGCATTGCTGGGCCTGCAGCCTGGCGCCTTGCAACAGGTTTGGCTGGACGACCCCTCTATCCGTACCACGCATGTACCGGCGACGTCCGAAGCGCCCCCGGGGTACGCGTTTCGCAGCCTGCGTGGGCTGCTGTCGGAACTGGGCGAACACGCGGCGCTGGCCGGCCGCGCATTCCAGATTTGCGAATGGGCCCGTACACATCGGTACTGCGGCGTATGCGCCACGCCCATGCAGCCGGCCGGCCACGAGTTCTGCATGCGCTGCCCTGCCTGCGGCATGTCGGCCTACCCCCGCATATCGCCCGCGATGATGGTGCTGGTGCGCAAGGGCGACAGCATCCTGCTTGCCCGCCATGCCACCTATGCCACGGCGCGCCATACCGCCCTGGCCGGTTTTGTCGAGCCCGGCGAAAGCATCGAAGACGCGATCCATCGTGAAGTCATGGAAGAGGTAGGGCTTGCAGTAGACAACCTGCGCTATTTCGGCAGTCAGTCGTGGCCGTTTCCCCATTCGCTGATGATCGCCTTTACCGCTGAATACGCGGGCGGAGAAATCCGCCTGCAGGCCGACGAGATCGCCGAAGCGAATTGGTACGGGCCGGGCGATGCCCTGCCCCAGATCCCCATGCGCGAATCCATCGCTGGCCGCCTGGTGCGCGCAAATCTTCCGGCCGGCGCCTGTACCTGACTCTGCACCGCCTTGTGCCGGTACCCGTGTACCGGTGCATGCCGGATCCTATGCGACATTCCACACTTCTCTTTATCGGCGCGGCCTACGCGTTGCTGACCCTGAGCCGCCTGGCGCTTTCCGCCTGGCAATGGCGACGCGTCCAAAAAGCCGGCGGCCTGCGTCCCATACTGCTGGGCGGGCTGCGTATCGACACGCACCAGATCGCGGTATTGGCCGCCCTGCCGGCGGTGCTGTCGCCCTGGCTGGGGCATCTGCCCCAGGCCGCCGCGGCCACCAGCATCTGGCTACAGGTGTGCTGGGTCCTGCTGGGTTTTCTGGAAGTCGCCACCCCGGCCTTCATCACCGAGTACGACACCCGGCCCAACCGCCTGTTCGTGGAATACCTGAAGCATCCGCGCGAAGTATCGGGCATGCTGTGGCGCGGCTACAAGCTCGAACTGGCCGCTGCCGTCGTATCTGTGGCGGCGCTCATTGCCGTGGGGCACGCGTTGTTCGGCGAGCCGCTGCCCGACGCGCGCTGGGCGTGGTGGCAGATGGCGCTGGGCAGCCTGGGCGCGCTTGCCGCGGTAATTCTGGCCATACGCGGCACGCTGGGCCATCGTCCCATCAATCCGTCCACCGTGGCGTATTGCAACGACGGCATGTTGAATACGCTGCCGCTGAACTCGCTGTACAACGTGTTCTACGCCGTGTACAGCATGAAGAACGAGAAATCCGCCGCTGCCGTGTACGGCCGCATGCCGGGCGACCGCATGCACGACATCGTGCTGTCGTGCGCGGGCCTGCCCGTTCCGCCCACGGTGGCCACGCACCCCAGCGTGCATCGCCAGGAGCCGACGCGGTCGCGCGGGCGGCCCGCCAATATCGTGATCATTCTGGAAGAAAGCCTGGGGGCGCAGTACAGCGCCGCGCTGGGCGGCGCCAACCTCACCCCGCACCTGGACGCCCTGGCACGCGAGGGTTGGGCGTTTGCGCGGGCCTACGCCACCGGCACGCGTTCCGTGCGCGGCCTGGAAGCGGTAACGGCAGGCTTCCTGCCAACACCGGCGCAGGCCGTGCTCAAGCTGCCTGCGGCGCAGCGCGGGTTCTTTACGCTGGCCGATGGCCTGGGGCGCCAGGGATATCGTTCGCGCTTCATCTACGGCGGCGAGTCGCACTTCGATAACATGAAGGCCTTCTTCCTGGGCAATGGTTTCGACGAAATCATCGACCTGCCGGACTTCAAAAACCCGGCGTTCGTAGGCACCTGGGGCGCGTCGGACGAAGACATGTTCACGCAGCTGGACGCGCGCCTGCGCGCCGATGGCGATCAGCCTACGTTTACGCTGGCCTTCAGCGTGTCGAATCATTCGCCCTGGGAATACCCCGCGGGGCGCATCCAGGTCGACGGCAACCCCGCCACGGTAGAAAACACGGTGCGCTACGCCGACTGGGCGCTGGGGCAGTTCTTCGAGTGGGCGCGCCAGGCGCCGTACTGGGAAAACACCGTGTTCCTGGTGGTGGCCGACCACGATTCGCGCGTGTTCGGCGACACGCTGATACCGGTGCGCCATTTTCATATTCCGGCGGTGATCCTGGGCGGCGGTATCGCGCCGCGCCGCGAAGACGGCATCATCAGCCAGATTGACTTGCCGCCCACGCTGCTGTCGCTGGCCGGCGTAACCTGCGCACACCCGATGCTCGGCCATGACCTGACCCGCAGCATTCCCAACCGCGCGATCATGCAATACGAAAGCCACTATGGTTATTTGAAGGGCGATGACCTGCTGGTACTGCTGCCGGGCAAGGCGCCGGTGCAGTTCCGCTACCAAATGCCTGATCACTGCGCGGCAGTCGAAGTGGACCAAGCCCTGGCCGAAGAGGCGCTGGCTCATGCGCTGTGGCCCAGCTGGGCCTATCGCGAAGAGCGGTATTGCTTGCCGCCTGCTGCCTGAGTGGCGGGACCTTTACGCAACGGCGCGCGCTTCACCGGAGACGGGAAAGAGCCAACAGGCCGGCAAGAATGCCAAGGTGTCTGACACCCTTCGGGAGTCAGACACCTACACCAAAAAGCACCAACCTCCGCTCCGGGCCTACCCTGCTAGGTGTCTGACTCCCAACGGGTGTCAGACACCCACGCCAAGAAACACCACCCTCCGCTCCTGGCCCCCCCCGCCCAGGTGTCTGACTCCCAACGGGTGTCAGACACCCACGCCAAGAAACACCACATCCACTCCTGGCCTACCCCGCCCCGGTGTCTGACTCCCAACGGGTGTCAGACACCTATGCAGCGTACCGATGCATCAGGTGCGATACGACGGATCGCGCCGGTTGAGCATGCGCAGCATGGCGGGCCATTCGAGAATGCCGTGCGGGCGTCGCACCTCGGGCTTGTACAGATGCTCGGTCTTGGCGACGACATCGGGATCGGGGATATTCAGCTCGGTGTTGCATGCCATGGCATCGACCTGCGCGCGGCAGGCCATCTCCAGCCAGTAGATGGTGTTGAACGCCTGCGGGATGTCGGCGCCCGTGACCAGCAGTCCATGGTTGCGCAGGATCATCGAATCGCGGCTGCCCAGGTCGCGCACCAGGCGTTCGCGTTCCTCGGTGTCGATGGCCGGACCTTCAAAGTCATGGTAGGCAATGCTGGCGAAGCGCATGGCGGTTTGTGTCAGGGGCAGCAACCCGCACTTGAGCGCCGATACCGCCATGCCGGCGCGGCTGTGCGTATGGATGACACAGTGCGCGTCGCGCCGCGCGCCGTGCACGGCGCTGTGGATGACGTACCCGGCCGGATTCACGCCGTAGTCCTTGTGCGGATTGAGCAGAACGTCGCCAGCCAGGTTGATGGTGATCAGGCTGGATGCGGTGATCTCTTCGTACAGGTACCCATAGGGGTTGATGAGCAGGCGATCGGCCTCGCCGGGAATGCGCGCCGTAATGTGGTTATAAATCAGGTCGCTCATGCCATACAGCGGCATCAGCCGGTATGCGGCCGCAAGCTCGACGCGGGTTTCCCATTCCTGGGCCGAAACGGCGGACTTCACGTCCATGGTCAGATCTTCATTCATGCGATGTCTCCTTCGCAACGAAAGGCGGGACTGCTCGCGGCGCGACATGCGCTGCTCTCTGACTACCGATGCTAGGGTGACGCGCAACCCGCCACAAGGCCGTCCGAGGCCGGCGCGGCCGCTTTTTTTCACGGCGCGAAATTTATACCGGCCGCGGCCGTGAACGATGCACATCCGACGCCTGGCAAAGCCTTAATGCACGCCGGCCGATCGGCGCCGCCCGGATCAGTATCCGCCCACATGTGCCGGAGGGCGCAACGACTGCCGCGCGTCGGCTTCGATGGCTGCCACGGCGTCGAGCATCTGTTCGTGATGGCCGGCAATGGCATTCTCGTGCAGCGTCGCATTGCTGCCGGTCAGCGTCAGGCCGGCAAACGGGCGGCCATGGGCGTCGCGTATCGCGACCCCCATGGCGGTGATCCCCGGTGCCAGGTCGCTGACGGTATAGCCGAACCCGGCCGCCGCGCTGCGCTCACGCATGCGCGCCAGATCTTTCAGGCGCGAAGATCCGCGTGAGCGAACCTCGCGCTGCGTGTTCTCTTCGATGATGCGCGAGCGCTCGTCGGGCGCCAACAACTGCAAAATGGCCAGGCCCGCCACGGCGGCGAACAACGGACGACGCGATCCCACACGGATAAGCATGCCGGCCAGATCGGCGCGAGAGCGATTCTGTGCAATGCAAACGGTGTCGTTGCCGCTGCGCAGGCTGAGACTGGCAATGCAGCCTGTACTGGCGGCGACCTGCTCCAGGCGGGGCGCAGTCAGTTCGCGAAAATGCGCGTACTCGGGCAAGGCCAGCCCCATTTCGAATAGCACCTGCCCCGGGTAGTACTTCACGTCCTGCGGAAATCGGTGGGCGTATCCTTCTTTGACCAGGCAGGTCAGCATGCGATGACAAGTCGCTCTGTCCAACCCCGCCTGTTCGGCAAGATCGGACAGGCGCCAGCCGAACTCGCCGCGCGTGCTCAATGTCTTGAGCAACCAGAGTGTGCGCTCGACACACCGTGTGCCCAGCACCGTACGCGACTTCGGTTCGTGCGCGGGGCCGTCTGACGGCAACGCCGCTGCATCGATCCCCATGGCTGTCGTCGCGATGGCCGCAGGGATATCTCGCCCACCCATGTTCCTCTCCTTTGCCGTTGCGCCGGCGTTTTTCTTGTGGGTGCGGGCGTCTGCCCTGATTTCTCGCCGGCCCGGGTCATTCTAGAAGCTGGGCTTCATCGCGCGTGCCGCGCGCGCGGGAAATTTCATGATATGAACTTTTTTAGCCCGCCTGGGTAACCGCAGATCGCCGGCTGGGCGATAGTGGCCCGCTACGACAGCTACCCCCATTCAACGCCATGCCCGACCCCATCACGCCCGAGGCCTCTTTCGATCTGACCGGCAAAACTGCCCTGGTGACCGGCTCCTGCAGCGGCATCGGCCTGGAAATCGCGCGCGGCCTGCTGCGACACGGCGCCCGGGTGGCGATTCATGGGCGCAATGTCCGGCGGGCGCAAGAGCTCGCCGAGCAACTGGGGCCTCATGCCGTGGGCTGCGCCTTTGATCTTGCGAACGCGGCGCAGCGCGAGCAAGGCCTGGCAACGGTGCGCCACGCGCTGGGCGAGATCGACATCCTGGTCAACAATGCCGGCGTTCGCAACCGGCAACCCTTATCGGGCCTGTCGCTCGACGACATCCGGCAGGTGTTCGAAGTGAATCTGTTCGGAGCGATCGAGCTCTGCCGCGCCGTATTGCCCGCGATGTGCCGCAACCGATACGGCCGCATTGTGAACGTGTCGTCGTTGAGCGGGCATCTGGCCCGCGACGATGATTTCGCCTATCCCATCAGCAAGCAGGCCCTGGAAGCCATGACGCGGGTGCTCGCGGTGGAACACGGCAAGCATGGCGTCACCTGCAACGCGGTGGCCCCGGCCACCATTGCCACCGACTTCAACCGCACCCTGTTGACCACCGAAGCCAACCTGGCCCGCATCCGGCAACGCAACCCGCAGCAACGCACCGGCGAGCCGTCGGAGGTGGTGGGCGCTGTGCTGTTTTTTGCCTCGCCCGCGGCGTCGTATGTCAACGGGCAGACCTTGCGGGTGGACGGCGGCTATAGCGTGCAGTTCTAGCGCCCGCCAAAACGGCCCGCCATGCCTCGGCCAGGCGGGCGGGCCAGAACCGGCTTGCCAATAGAAAAAGCCAGATCAGCTGAAAACTGATCTGGCCCTGGGAATTCGACCACATAAGTGGTCGGGGCGAGAGGATTCGAACCTCCGACTCCTGCGTCCCGAACGCAGTACTCTACCAGGCTGAGCTACGCCCCGATTTGCCTGCGGCTGTTGGTACTACCAGAGCCGCCGCGCTTTTCAGCGGTCTCGATTTACCGCGAAAGCGCAAAATTCTAGCAGGGATTCTTGATAAACGGAAATCGGGAAGCCGGACAGGGCCTGGCGGGCCGCGTCGGCCTCGGTTTCGGCTGCCAGCCGGGCGTGTTCCAGGGCGTCGGTGGACTGGATGGCCTGGGCCACGGCGGCAAAATCGGCGTCGCCCGTCTTGATGGCGTCGCGGATCAGCTCGCGCTGTTGCGGGGTGCCGGTTTCCATGACGCGGATGAGCGGCAGCGTGGGCTTGCCTTCGCGCAGGTCGTCGCCCACATTCTTGCCCAGCGCGTGGGCATCGCCGCTGTAGTCGAGTACGTCGTCAACCAGCTGGAAAGCCGTGCCGATGTGGCGCCCGTAGGCCGCGGCGGCGGCTTCCTGGTCGGGCGTGGCGCCGGCCAGCACCGCGCCCACCTGTGCAGCGGCCTCGAACAGCTTGGCGGTTTTATAGCGCACCACCTGCAAGTACCGCTCTTGCGAGACGTCCGGGTCATGCACGTTGAGCAACTGCAGCACTTCGCCTTCGGCGATGACCGTGGTGGCCTCGGACAGGATCTGCATGATGCGCATGGAGCCGGCCTCGACCATCATTTCGAATGAGCGCGAGTACAGGTAGTCGCCCACCAGTACGCTGGCGGCGTTGCCGAACATGGCATTGGCGGTTTCGCGGCCGCGGCGCAGGTCGGATTCATCGACCACGTCGTCGTGCAGGAGCGTGGCGGTATGGATGAATTCCACCACGGCGGCCAGCAGCCGATGCTGGTCGCCCTGGTAACCCAGCGCCCGCGCCATCATCAGCACCATGGCGGGCCGCATGCGTTTGCCGCCCGCGCCGACGATGTAGTCGGCGATCGTCCGGATGAGTACAACTTCCGAATCCAGGCGCGCGCGGATAACCGCGTCGACGGCCTTCATGTCATCGGCAATAGGGGCGATCAGCTCAGGGAGATTCAAGACGTATCCGGCACATGACAGGGCGAGCCGACCCGTGGCTCTTTGATTCGCCGGGGCGGCGAACCGCGCCGGAACCGGGGTCTGCCGAATTATACGGGTATGCGTCGCCGTGGCCCGCCGCGCCGATCACAGCCCCCGCTTGCGCAGGCTGGCGTACAGGGCGCGCACGCCGAACGTCCAGGGCGCAATCGCGTTGCACAGGCCCACCTTGTTGACCAGCGCACCCAGCCGGGGCGTCGAAATGCGCACGGTATCGCCCTGCCGGTGCGTAAACCCGCTGCCCTTGCCATCGCGGTCCTGGGTGGGCGAGAACATGGTGCCCAGGAACAGCATGAAACCGTCCGGATACTGGTGATACTCGCTGGCCTGCCGCACCAGGTCGAGCGGGTCGCGGCTGATTTCGCGCATGTGGCTGACGCCGTCCAGCACGAAGCCGTCGTCGCCCTCGATACGCAGCGACACGTCGTCCTGCCGCAGGTCGTCCAGCGTGTAGCGCTCGTCGAACAGGCGCACGAAGGGCCCGATGGCGCACGACCCGTTGTTGTCCTTGGCCTTGGTCAGCAGCAAGGCGCTGCGGCCCTCGATGTCGCGCAGGTTGACATCGTTGCCCAGGGCAGCGCCCACCGCCTGGTTGCGGCTATTGACGGCCAGCACCACCTCGGGCTCGGGATTGTTCCATTCAGACTGGGGCAGCAACCCCACCCATGCGCCGGTGCCCACCGAAGCCATGGGCGGCGCCTTGGAAAACACCTCGGCATCGGGTCCGATGCCCACTTCCAGGTACTGGGACCACTGCCCCCGCGCCTGCAGCTCGGCCTTCAGCGCCATGGCCTGGGGCGAGCCGGGCTGCAGTTGCGACAGGTCCGACCCGATCAGCGCATGGATGCGGGCGCGCACCTGTTCCGCCTGTGCGGGGTCGCCGCCGGCCTGTTCCTCGATCAGGCGTTCGAGCAGGCTGACGGCAAAGGTTACGCCCGCGGCCTTGACG
Source organism: Bordetella genomosp. 7 (assembly GCF_002261265.1). Taxonomy (GTDB): domain Bacteria; phylum Pseudomonadota; class Gammaproteobacteria; order Burkholderiales; family Burkholderiaceae_B; genus Bordetella_A. Next base: position 277,372 of record NZ_NEVK01000008.1, read on the forward strand.
GGCTGCAGGTCGCAGGGCGCCAGCAGCACGGGCCCAGAGCTGTCGCCGGCCAGGGTACGCGTCAGCAACTCGCCCACATTACCCAGGCTTTCGCCTTTGCCCTCGCGGGCGATGGCGACGCAGTCGGGGCTGTCGAGCAGGTCGGCCACCGTGGGCGCAAGCGCGGTCAGGTCCACGACCTGCCCCTGGCGCACCACCACCACGCAAGGGCCATCTATCGGCGCTGGGCGCCACACGCGGCCAACCAGCAAGGCATGGTCGAGGTCGACGGGCAAGTCATTGAGCGGGTTCATGCGTTGTCTCCGGTGTTGGGCTCGGCGCCCTGGTGGGGATGATCGGCAAAGTCTAGAAAGCGCCCGCGGCACTGTCCAATATAATGATTTTTTATCCAATATATTGGACAGCCCGTGTCGGTATCCGATTACGACGTGCCGGCGATACGCCGCACGCACGATCTTCTGCGTACGCTCGCCTGCCAACGCACGCCATTGCGGGCTGCCGACCTGGCCCGCGCCTGCGATATGCCCCGCAGCTCGCTGTACTTGCTGCTGGATACGCTGGTGCGTCGGCGCTGGATCGACCGGGCGGGCGACGGTTATGTCATCGGGCTGGAACTCATGGCCCTGGGCACGGCGTATCTGCGGCACGACGGCCTGCAGGCCGCTTTTCGCGCCGCGGCCAGCGAGTTCGTCGAGCGGCACAACGAAGTCATGCAGCTGGCGGTGCTGGATGGCGCCGAAGTGGTCTACCTGGCCCGCGAAGACGCCCGCCGGCCTGTGCGCCTGGTGTCCGAACTGGGGTCGCGGCTGCCGGCCCATGCCTGCGCGCTGGGCAAAGCCCTGCTGGCCAGCCTGCCCGATGCCCGGTTGCAGCAGTTGCTGCCCCCGGTGCTGGCGCCCGTCACCGAGCGCACCTGCACCGACCGCGCGACACTGCTCGCCGACCTGGCCCGCGTGCGCACCGAGGGCCTGGCCCAAGAGCACGAAGAGGTGGCGCAGGGGCTGCATTGCTACGCCGCGTACGTGGGCGAAACGGCATTGGGCAAGCGCGTGGCGGTCAGTACGTCCATCCCCGGCGACCGCCTGGAAGACCACCACGCGCAGGCCGTGGCCCTGGGCGTGCAACGGGCGGCGCGTTCCATTGCCGCGCGGGTGGCCCTGGCCCCGGAACCACGCTAAGCGCCCGGCCCGCAACAGGTTTTTGACTTTTCCACAGGCGCACGCTAGAATTTATGGTTCGGCGCACACCGATTTTGGCGCGTGTTACGTAACGGTGCCAACTTCTGTGCCAACCTCGCTGATCAACCCGGCAGTGCCAACCCGCATTGCCAGCTTGTGTTCTGGCGGGTGTATGCCGATGCAGTAATTGCCGTGGGCTTGCGGCCCCGGCCAACCCAGGACTCACGTCCTAGCAGTAAATACCCATAGCGGTAAAACCTAAGGAACTATCCCATGTACGCGGTCGTAAAAACCGGTGGCAAGCAGTATCGCGTTGCCGCTGGCGAAAAACTCAAGGTAGAACAGATACCTGCTGACATTGGGCAAGAAATCACCCTGGACCAGGTCCTGTCGGTGGGCGAAGGCGACCAACTGAAAGTTGGCACCCCTCTCGTCGCTGGCGCCGTGGTCAAGGCGACGGTTCTTGCGCATGGCCGGCACGACAAGGTCAAGATCTTCAAGATGCGCCGTCGCAAGCACTATCAGAAGCATCAGGGCCACCGTCAGAACTACACCGAGATCCGCATCGAAGCCATCACGGCTTGATGACTCTCCGGTACTGATTAGCAGGAGCTATTTAACATGGCACAGAAGAAGGGCGGCGGCTCTACGCGGAACGGTCGCGATTCAGAAGCGAAACGATTGGGCGTCAAGGTTTTTGGCGGCCAGCAAATCCCGGCTGGTTCGATCATCGTGCGCCAGCGCGGCACTCGCTTCCATCCCGGCACCAACGTCGGCATCGGCAAGGATCACACCTTGTTCGCGCTGATCGACGGCAAGGTTCAATTCGGCTTCAAGGGCCCGTTGAACAAGCAGGTCGTGTCGGTGGTTGCGGCCGAGTAACGGTCTACCGTTAACTACACGGCAAAAGCCCTGTCGCATGCGGCAGGGCTTTTTTGCTTCAGGAATACATATGAAATTCGTAGACGAAGCCACCATCGAAGTCATCGCCGGTAAAGGCGGCAATGGCGTGGCGAGCTTTCGCCGCGAAAAATTCATCCCCAAGGGCGGGCCCGATGGCGGTGACGGCGGGCGCGGCGGCAGCATCTTTGCCGTGGCCGACCGCAACATCAACACGCTTATCGACTTCCGCTACGCGCGCCTGCATCGGGCCAAGAATGGCGAAAACGGCCGCGGCTCCGACCAATACGGCGCGGCAGCCCCCGACATCACCCTGCGCGTGCCGGTAGGCACCGTGGTGTACGACGCCGACACCGGCGAACAATTGTTCGACCTGAGCCACCACGACCAGAAGGTAACGCTGGCCGCCGGCGGCCAGGGCGGCATGGGCAACCTGCACTTCAAGTCCAGCGTCAACCGCGCGCCACGCCAGTGGACGCCGGGCAAAGAAGGCGAGCAGCGCCGCCTGCGGCTCGAACTGAAGGTGCTGGCCGACGTAGGCCTGCTCGGCATGCCCAATGCCGGCAAGTCCACGCTGATCAGCCGCATTTCCAATGCGCGCCCCAAAGTGGCCGATTACCCGTTCACCACCCTGCATCCCAACCTGGGCGTCGTGCGCACCTCGCCGTCGCGCAGCTTTGTGGTGGCCGACATTCCCGGCCTGATCGAAGGCGCCTCTGAAGGCGCGGGCCTGGGTCACCTGTTTTTGCGGCACCTGGCGCGCACGCGGGTGCTGCTGCACCTGGTGGATATTTCGTCGGCCGACCCGGACGTCGACCCCATCGAACAGGCTGTGGCCGATGCGCGCGCCATTGTCGAAGAACTGCGCCGCTACGACCCCGAACTGGCCGCCAAGCCGCGCTGGCTGGTGCTGAACAAGCTGGACATGGTGCCCGCCCCCGAAGACGCCCGCAAGCGCTTCATCGAACTGTTCGAATGGCAAGGCCCGGCGTTCGGCATATCGGGGCTGAGCGGCGACGGCACGCAAGAGCTGGTCTGGGCCCTGCAAGACTACCTGGACGAACAACAGCGCAAAGACCACCTGGCTCAGGATCAGGCCGATGGCACCTATGTGGCCGAAGATCCGCGCTTTGATGAAACGCGCAGCGATGCGACGCCGCGCGGCGGTGACGAATAAGCCATAATCGCACTTTCGTCTGTCGCCGCCTGCGCGGCGGCCCACCGATCATCGCAACACCCGGCCATCATGACTGCCGACTCTACCGCCGTCTCTGTTGTCGCCTCTGCCACGCGCATCGTGGCAAAGGTCGGCTCATCCCTGGTTACCAATGAAGGGCGCGGCCTGGACCGCGCCGCGGTGGCGCACTGGGCCGCCCAGATCGCGGCGCTGCGCCAGCAGGGCAAGCAGGTAGTGCTGGTTTCCAGCGGGGCCATCGCCGAAGGCATGGCGCGCCTGGGCTGGCGCAAGCGGCCCTCGGTAATGCATGAGCTGCAGGCCGCCGCCGCCGTGGGCCAGATGGGCCTGTGCCAGGCCTACGAGGCGGCCTTCGCCGAATACGGCCTGCGCACGGCGCAGATCCTGCTTACCCACGAAGACCTGGCCGACCGCCACCGCTACCTGAATGCGCGCAGCACCCTCTTTGCCCTGCTGCGCCTGGGCGTCGTGCCCATCGTCAATGAAAACGACACCGTGGTCACCGATGAAATCCGCCTGGGTGACAACGACACGCTCGGCGCGCTGGTCACCAATCTGATCGAGGCGGATACGCTGGTCATTCTGACCGACCAGCGCGGCCTGTACGATTCCGACCCACGCAAGAACCCCGATGCCCGGTTCGTGGCCCATGCGCAGGCCGGCGACCCCGCGCTGGAAGCCATGGCGGGCGGCGCCGGCACAGGCATAGGCACCGGGGGCATGCTGACCAAGATTCTGGCGGCCAAGCGGGCAGCCCACAGCGGCGCGGACACGGTGATTGCGTCCGGCCGCGAGCCCAACGTACTGACGCGGCTGGCCGGCGGCGAATGCATCGGAACCGAGCTTCAGGCCGTGTTGCCGGTGTGGTCGGCGCGCAAGCAATGGCTGGCCGACCATCTGCGCCTGCGCGGTCGGGTGATCCTGGACGACGGCGCCGTACGCGCCCTGCTGCACGAGGGCAAAAGCCTGCTGCCCATCGGCGTGGTGGAGGTGCAGGGCGAGTTCGGCCGCGGCGACGTGGTGGCGTGCGTGGACATGCACGGCAACGAATGCGCGCGCGGCCTGATCAATTATTCGTCGGCCGATACTCGGCGCATTCTGCGCCAACCGTCGTCACAGATTGCCCGCATTCTGGGCAGCATGACCGACCCCGAGCTGATGCATCGCGACAACCTGGTGGTGGTGTAGCCGCGTGAACGTCGGGCGCGGCGCCGCCATCGGCCAGCAGGATATAGCCCCACTGCCTGACCGCCAGCAGCGGCAGCTGCACGCCCAGCCGCTGGGCCTTGGCGCGCAGGCGCGACACCAGCACGTCTACGCTGCGCGACGATTGCCGCCGGGCTGATCGTCGGGGCGGCGCGCAAACCAGTTGTTCCCGCGGCAAGCGGTGTCCGGGCGCCCCCAGCAGGCGCAGGAAGAAAGCGCTTTCGGCGAAAGTCAGGGGCAGGCGTTGGCCGTGCGGCCCGGCCAGAACCCGCCCCCCTTCGGCCAGGCGCCAGGCCGGCGAGTTCGCCTCGGCAGGCGGCGCGACACCGTCGCGCAGGCGCAGCAGCGCGCGCCCCAGGCAGGCCAGTTCGCGTACGTCGATTTCCAGCGGGCAAGCCATGTCGGCGCCCGCCTGCAAGGCCAGGATGCGCGATTCGACTTCGCCATAGGGCGCAAGCACGATCAGAACCGCCTGCGGCGCGCCATTGCGCGCCGCGACGATCAGGTGGCGCAGTGATGCCGCAGGCGCATCCAGCAGGACGACCTGCGCCGGCCCGGTACGGGCCAGCTCGCCCAGGTTGCCGGGCGCACCGTCGCGCACCGACCAGCCCACAGAGGCCAATGACCGCACCAGCTGCGGTCGGCGAGGCGAAATGCCGCCCTGGATCACGATGGCTTCTATCGTCTGCATTGGCCGCCCGAGAGAAAAATTACAAACGTAATAATTTAGATCGCCAATGTAATTCCTTAGCACGGTTCAATCGGCCGGTGAAGACATTTTCGGACCGATTGAAGCACGCCCGGGTGCTGCGCCAACATACCCAGCAGTCGCTGGCGCGTGCTTGCGGGTTGTCGCAAAGCACGATTGCCAGCTATGAAAACGGCGAGCGGCGTTCAAGCCGCTCGTTACGCAAGATTGCCCAGGTATTGCGCGTGGAGTCCGAATGGCTGGAAACCGGCAACGGCCCGATAGACCGGCGCACGGTCTATACCGCCCCGGATACGCCCGCGCCGGCGGGCAGCAAGGTGATGGAAGGCGACGCGCCAGGCAGCCCGCCGCCCTTGACGCCCTGGCCTTTTCCCAGCGTGGCGCCGTCGCGGGTCAACGCCCTGCCCGCCTCGGCCAGGCGTGAATTGGACAAGTGGTTGCGGATGATGGTGGATGGCTATCTGCAATCGTATGGCGAGGCCAGGCGACGCAAGGGCCGATGAGCCGGGCGACTGTTTCCCGGCGTGCGAGCCCGGAATTTTGTTTCTGTTTATGTAGCGCGTCCACCATTAACGACCGCGTTCTAGCGGGAAGGTGTCTGACACCCTTCGGGAGTCAGACACCGTATGCGATAAGGTCCGGACGTAGCGACGCGGTGTCTGACTCCCGAAGGGTGTCAGACACCATCGTGAGCACCGGCTCGACAGCAGACAAGTCCGGTTTCGGCAGGAACGGTCGGACGCCCCGATCGTGCGCATACGGTGTCTGACTCCCGAAGGGTGTCAGACACCATGGTGAGCACCGGCCCGACAGCAGACAAGTCCGGTTTCGGCGGGAACAGCCGTGCGCCCGGACCTTGGATGGCCCTGTTCCGTCAAGGCACCTTGGAGGCCGGCGCGGTGGGGGCGGCCGGCGAGGGCGGGGTGGCGCTGGCGCCGTTGGCCGGCGCGCCCTGGTCGCCGCGGATCTTCGCGGCGATTTCGGAAGCGGCCTGCGCCGACGACACGCTGAAAGCCAGCACGCCGCGGTTCAGCGGCTCGGCGATGCGCGGCGCGGCGACCAGTTCACGGTCGATGACCAGTGCCAGCATATTGCCGATGTTCTGGCTGCTGACGTCATTGAGCTTGCGCGCGCCTTCTTCGGTAAAGCGCAGGCCCACGAAGTTCTGGCCTTCGCGATCAACCAGGGCGGCCGCTTCGGTCAGGTCGGCGCGGGTCAGCACGGGCTGGCGCTGCATGAACAGCGAGCCGTCGGGCACTTTTACTTCCATCAGGCCGGGACCGCCCTGGGCCTGGGCCACGTAGAACTCCACCACCGATACCGTGGCTTGCTGCGTAGCCTGGGGCTGGGGCTGGGCGGCGGCATCGGCGTCTTTCTTGGACGCCGTCTGGCAGCCCGCGAGCACGAGCGACATCACCGCGAGAGCCGGAGCCAGTTTACGTAGAGACGTTTGCATATCGGTATTCCTTCTTCAATGACTGGGGGCTGGCATGCCAGGCTACGTGCTTCCCGGCGTTACAAAAAAGTGTACAGGTCTGGGGCGTGGTCCGACTAGCCCCAAGCGTATGCATATGTAAAGCGACAATACGGCCTATACTGCGGATTCGCGCAGGGGTACTCGCTGGCCGGCAACGGTCCGCGTGTTGAGAGAGTCCCTTCGTACCAGTACGGATAATGCCGATGCTGGGAGCGTATTCCGTACCTGCCGCACACGGCCTTTCCGGCCGGTCCAGCTCGGAATCCTTCCCGATTCGGCTCCAAATTCACCATTGGAGCTTTCCATGAACGCCAATCCCAAGTTCCTGGCAGCCACGGCGGAAGTCGATGCCGCTGCCGTCACGCCGCTTCCCCAATCGCGCAAAGTGTACGAAACCGGCACGCGTCCGGATATCCGCGTGCCGTTTCGCGAAATCGCGCAGGACGACACGCCCACCATGTTCGGCGGCGAGAAGAATCCGCCCCTGACGGTGTACGACACGAGCGGCCCCTATACTGATCCTGACGTTCGTATCGACATCCGCCGCGGCCTGCCGGCCCTGCGCAAGGCCTGGATTGAAGAGCGCGGCGACACCGAACTGCTGGACGGACCGTCCAGCGCATACGGCCGCGAGCGCCTGAACGACCCGAAGCTGACCGCCATGCGCTTTGACTTGCAGCGCCCGCCGCGCCGCGCCAAGGCGGGCGCAAATGTCACGCAGATGCACTACGCACGCCGCGGCATCATCACGCCGGAAATGGAGTTCGTGGCCATACGCGAGAATCTGCGCCGCGAACATTACCTGGAGACCCTGCGCGCCAGCGGCCCCGACGGCGAGAAGCTGGCGCGCCGCCTGACGCGCCAGCACCCCGGGCAGTCGTTCGGCGCATCCATTCCCGATGTGATCACGCCGGAATTCGTGCGCTCGGAAGTTGCGCGCGGTCGGGCCATTATTCCGGCCAACATCAACCATCCGGAAATCGAGCCGATGGCCATCGGCCGCAACTTCCTGGTCAAGATCAACGCCAACATCGGCAATTCGGCCGTCAGCTCGGGCATCGCCGAAGAGGTCGAAAAAATGACCTGGGCGATCCGCTGGGGCGGCGACACGGTGATGGATCTTTCCACAGGCAAGCACATTCACGAAACCCGCGAATGGATCGTGCGAAATTCGCCTGTGCCCATCGGCACGGTACCCATCTACCAGGCGCTGGAGAAAGTCGACGGCAAGGCCGAAGAACTGACGTGGGAGATCTTCCGCGACACCCTTATCGAGCAAGCCGAGCAAGGCGTGGACTATTTCACGATACACGCGGGCGTGCGCCTGCCGTTCATCCCCATGACGGCCGATCGCATGACAGGCATCGTGTCGCGCGGCGGCTCGATCATGGCCAAATGGTGTCTGGCCCATCACAAAGAAAGCTTCTTGTACGAGCGCTTCGAAGAAATCTGCGAGATCATGAAGGCGTACGACGTGAGCTTTTCGCTGGGCGACGGGTTGCGTCCGGGCTCGGGCTATGACGCCAACGACGAGGCACAGTTCGCCGAATTGAAGACGCTGGGCGAGCTGACGCAAGTTGCCTGGAAGCACGATGTGCAGGTCATGATCGAAGGCCCGGGCCATGTGCCCATGCACATGATCAAGGAAAACATGGATCTGCAGCTGGAACACTGCCACGAGGCGCCGTTCTATACGCTGGGCCCGCTGACCACCGACATCGCGCCGGGTTACGACCACATCACGTCGGGCATCGGCGCCGCGCTGATCGGCTGGTATGGCACCGCGATGCTGTGCTACGTGACGCCGAAGGAACACCTGGGCCTGCCCAACAAGAAAGACGTGAAAGACGGCATCATCACGTACAAGATCGCCGCCCACGCTGCGGACCTGGCCAAGGGCCATCCGGGCGCGGCGATTCGCGACAATGCACTGTCGAAAGCGCGTTTCGAGTTCCGCTGGCAAGACCAGTTCAACCTCGGGCTGGACCCCGACACCGCCCGCGAGTTCCATGACGAAACCCTGCCGAAGGACTCGATGAAGGTGGCGCACTTCTGCTCGATGTGCGGCCCGCACTTCTGCAGCATGAAGATCACGCAGGACGTACGCGACTACGCAGCAGCGCAAGGTGTTGCCGAGCAAGAGGCGTTGCAGAAGGGTATGCAGGAAAAAGCGGTCGAGTTCGTGAAGAAAGGCGCGGAGATTTACCACCAGACGTGATCGCTCGGGGGGTGTCTGACACCTTCGGAGTCAGACACCGGGGGGCCCGGGTTGCCTTGCGAACGGGCCGTCGGCCGTCGCGGGGGGTGTCTGACACCTTCGGAGTCAGACACCGGGGCAACCTGGGTTGCCTGGAGAGCGGACCGTTGGCCGTCACGGGTGGTGTCTGACACCTTCAGGTGTCAGACACCTATGTGTGGCGGGCGGCGCCGGCGATGCCGGATCTAGGCAGCGGTGTAGGCGGTTTTGACGGTGGTATAGAACTCGGCGGCGTAGCGGCCTTGCTCGCGCGGGCCGTAGCTGGAACCCTTGCGGCCGCCGAACGGCACATGGTAATCGACGCCCGCCGTGGGGCAGTTGACCATTACCATGCCCGCCTGCGCGTCGCGCTTGAACTGCGTGGCGTACTTCAGCGACGTGGTGCATATGCCCGCCGACAGGCCGAATTCGGTGTCGTTGGCCAGTTCCAGCGCATGTTCGAAAGAGTCGGCTGGAATGACGGTGGCCACCGGGCCGAAGATCTCTTCGCGGCTGATGCGCAGGCTGTTGTCGCAATCGACGAACAGCGCCGGATTCATGTAGTAGCCATCGGCTGCACGCTTGACGCGCTCGCCGCCATAGGCAAGCCGGGCGCCTTCGTCGCGGCCGATCTGTACGTACTTCAGGTTTTGCTCGAGCTGGCTGTCGTCTACCACCGGGCCGATGTCGGTGCCCGGCAGCAGCGCATCGTCGATCTTGAGGGTTTTCAGGCGTTCCTGCACGGCCTCGACAAAGCGCGGATAGATGCCCTTTTGCACGATCAGACGGCTGGAGGCGGTGCAGCGCTGGCCGGTGGAAAAGAACGCCCCGTTGACGCAGCTTTCTACCGCAACCTTCAAATCGGCGTCGTCGAGCACCACCATGGGGTTCTTGCCGCCCATTTCCAGCTGCACCTTGGCCATGCGCATCATCGCGGCCTGGGCCACGCGGCGGCCGGTCGCGACAGAGCCCGTGAAGCTGATCGCGTCTACACGCTTGTCGTCAAGGATGGTTTGACCCACGATGCCGCCACGGCCCATCACCAGGTTGAACACACCCGGCGGCAGGCCGGCGCGGCTGAGAATTTCGGCCAGCGCCCATGCGCTGCCCGGCACCAGGTCGGCGGGCTTGAACACCACCGTATTGCCATAGGCAAGCGCGGGCGCGATTTTCCAGGCGGGAATCGCGATGGGGAAGTTCCACGGCGCAATGATGCCGACCACGCCCACCGGTTCGCGGGTCACGTCGGCCTCGATGCCCGGTCGCGTCATGGGCAGCTTTTCGCCCTGGATGCGCAACGCTTCGCCGGCGAAGAACTTGAAGATATAGCCCGCGCGCGTGGCCTCGCCGATGCCCTCGGGCAAGGTCTTGCCTTCTTCGCGCGACAGCAGACGGCCCAGTTCTTCTTTGCGCGCCAGAATCTCGGTGCCCACCGCATCCAGAATGTCGGCCCGACGCTGGCCGGTGGTTCGGGCCCATTCGTATGACGCAGCACGGGCCGCGGCGATGGCATCGGCGGTCTGCGCCGCGTCTGCCTGCGCATACTCGCCCACTACGTCGGCCAGGTTGGAAGGGTTGATGTTGCTGCGCGTGTCGATGCCTTCGACCCACGCTCCGTTGATGTAGTTGGCATGCATATGTCTCTTCCTTCAAGTAAATGTGCAAAACGCGTTGCGCCGCCCCGGGCGGGCGCCGGACTTACAGCAGCTTGCCCGGGTTGAGGATGCCCGCAGGGTCGAGCAGGCGCTTGATATCGCGCATCAGACGCAGTTCAAGGGGGTTCTTGCTATGCAGGAAATGGTCGCGCTTGAGTTGACCGATTCCGTGTTCTGCGCTGATGCTGCCCCCGTAGCGATTGACCTCGTCCAGCACGACATCGGTTACGGCCGCACCGTGTTCGGCCGCCCATTCCCGGGGAGCGCCGGCCGGGCGCGACAGGTTGTAATGCAGGTTGCCGTCGCCGAAATGGCCGAAGATGAAAGGCCGCACATCGCCATGCGACTGGCGCAATCTGGCTTCGGCCGATTCCATGAAATCGGGGATGCGCTCGATGGGCAGCGAGATGTCGTGCTTGAGATGGGGGCCCTCCGCGCGCAGCGATTCGGAGATTTCTTCGCGCAGCTTCCACATGGCCTGCAGTTGCGCAAGCGACGCGGACACGGCGGCGTCCAGGCACAGCTCGCGTTCCAGGGCGTCGCCGACCACGCTCTCCAGCAGCGCATTCAGGGCCGTTTCGTCGGCCGTGTCCGCCAGTTCGATCAGCACATAGCCTGGATAGCGCTGCGCGAAAGGATTCTGCACGCCCTGCGCGTGGGCCAGCACCAGTTCAAGACATTCGCCGGTAAAGAATTCGTATGCCTGCAGCCGCGGCCCGCACTGCTCGTACACCAGCTGCAATAGCTGCAGGGCCTGCCTGGGCGACTGCACCGCCGCCAGCACCACGGAGCGCACGCCGGTACGCGGAAACAGGCGCAGCGCCACGGCCGTGATCACGCCCAGGGTGCCTTCGGCGCCGATCAGCAACTGCTTCAGGTCGTAGCCCGTGTTGTCTTTGCGCAGGGTGCGCAGGCCATGGAAGATTTCGCCGGTGGGCAGCACCGCTTCGATGCCCAGCACCAGCTCGCGCGTCATGCCGTAGCGCACCACATTGACGCCGCCGGCGTTGGTGGAAACGTTGCCGCCGATCTGGCATGAATCTTCGGCAGCCAGGCTGAGCGGCAGCAGGCGGCCGGCCTCGTCGGCGGCGCGGCGCAGGTTGCCCAGTATGCAGCCCGCTTCGGCCACCATGGTGTTGGCGATGGTGTCGATGGAGCGCACCTGGTTCATGCGGTCCAGCGACAACACGACGTTGGCGGCACCCTGGTCGGGCGTGGCGCCGCCGCACATGCCGGTGTTGCCTCCGCGCGGCACCACCGGCACGCCTTCTTGCTGGCACAGCGCCAGGCATTGTGCGACGTCTTCGGTGCGGCGCGGCCGAACCACGGCCTGGGCGTTGCCTCGGTACAGGCCTCGCCAGTCGCTTAGCCAGGGCGCGATATCGTCGGCCGCCGTCAGCACGGTATCGGGACCCAGCGCCTGCACCAGGCGCTGCGGGAATTCAGTGGGATTCATGGTGTAGACCCGGATTGGATAGAAGAGAAATCGAGCCGCAGCCGCTCGGCGGCGCGCTGCAGATGCCGTACGGCAGCCGCCCGTGCGCGCGGCGCGTCGCGGTCGGCAATGGCCTCGTACAACGCCACGTGTTCGCGATATACGTCTGCGGCAAGGTTGGCCTGGTGCTGCTGCGTGTTTTCGCGGGCGATGCGTACGGCGGCGCGCACTTGCAAGTTGAGGTACTGCAGCAACTGCTGGTAGTAGGTGTTGTGCGTGGCCACCGCAATGGCCGCGTGAAAGCCGATGTCCTGCTCCACGCCCTGTTCATCGGCATGGTATGCGGGGCTTTCCAGCGCGGCCAGGCAGGCCGCCATTTTTTCGAGGTCGGCGTCGTTGCGGCGCAGGGCGGCCAAGGCCGCCGCGCCGCCTTCGAGTTCCATGCGCAGTTCATACACGCAGGCCAGTTGGACGCGGTCGAGCGCGACCCGGCCGGGCACCTGGAAGCCCCGACTGGCCGTGCGCGACACCACGGTGCACCCGGCGCCCTGCCGGCTTTGCACCAGCCCCTGGGCGCGCAGCCGCTCGGTGGCCTCGCGGATGACGGCGGCGCTTACGCCATAAAGCTGCGACAGCGCCTTGCCTGCGGGCAACTTGGTGCCCACCGGGTAACGCCCGGCGGCAATGTCGGACGCCAGCTTGCCGGCGACCTGTTCGGTCAGGGTTAGCGACTTGGTCAGCATCCCGGTATTGTACGATGTCTTCAGGTTATCTGAGAACTTTAGTCGCGAAAGCCAGATTATTGCGTTGAAAGCAATTATCAAGTGACAAAACAGCGTATTCACGACTTGCATCGAGGTAACTAAGCTCTCGTCATGGCCCGGCACATGCCGGCCTCTCTGACGGAGACCCCGATGAAGCTCTACCACCACCCTCTTTCCGGTCACGCCCACCGCGCCCGCCTGTTCCTTGGACTGCTGGGGTTGCCTCACGAACTGATAGAAATCGATGTGACCCGGCGAGAGCACAAGACGCCGGAATTCCTGGCGCTGAATCCGTTCGGGCAGATTCCCGTGCTGGACGACGATGGCGTGATCGTTGCAGACTCGAACGCCATCCTGGTGTACCTGGCCAAGAAAGCCGGACGGACCGACTGGCTGCCCGAAGATCCGGAAGGCGCCGCCCGGGTGCAGCGCTGGCTGTCCGTCGCGGCCGGCGAAGTCGCGTACGGGCCCGGGGCGGCCCGCCTGGTGGCGCTGTTTGGCGCCCCATTCCATGCCGATGAAGTCATCGGCCGGGCGCATGCGTTGCTGGAAAAACTGGAAAACCACCTGGCCGGGCGGGACTGGCTGGCTGCCGGCCATCCCACGATCGCCGACATCGCGATCTATAGCTACGTTGTGCGCGCACCTGAAGGCCATGTCGACCTGGACGGCTACGCCGCCGTAAACCGCCTGCTGCGCCGGATAGAAGCACTGCCGGGCTTCGTGCCGTTTGCCCACACCCCTGCACAACCGGCGGCCTGAGCGGCGCCGGCACGCCCAGCGCTTTCCGCCTTACGCTTACCGGACGCCAACAATGACAGCCATCCTGCCCAAGCTGCCCGCCTGGCACGCGGGCGAGACCTTTCTTCAAGAAAATCTGGGGGTGGCCGAGCGCATGCGGGAACTGGGACAGCGTGTGATCCGCGATTACATGCCCGACCAGCATCGCGAGTTCTATGCGCAGTTGCCCTTTGTCGTGCTGGGTTTGGTCGATAGCGATGGCGACGCCTGGGCAACGCTGGTATGCGGCAAGCCGGGGTTCATGGCGTCGCCCACGCCGACGACGCTGCACATCGCTGCGCGCGCCGATGAAGGCGACCCTGCCGCGGCCGGCCTGCGCGTCGGCCAGTCTATCGGGCTGCTGGGCATCGAATTGCATACTCGCCGGCGCAACCGCATGAACGGAATCATTGCGGCGCTGGACGATGAGGTGCGCGTCGACGTCGACCAGAGTTTCGGCAACTGCCCGCGCTACATCCAGCTGCGCGACTTCGCGTTCACGCGCGACCCTCGCGAACGCGGGGATGCGCCGCGCGTGCGCCTGGACGGGCTGGACGCTGCGGCGCGGGCGCTGATCGAGGCGTCCGACACATTTTTTGTGGCCTCGTACGCCGACCGCGAAAGCCGCCGCCAGGTAGACGTATCGCACCGCGGCGGCAAGCCCGGCTTCGTGCGCATCGACGAAGACGGGCTGCTTACCATCCCCGACTTCGATGGCAACCTGTTCTTCAACACACTGGGCAATATCGTGCACAACGGCAAGGCGGGCCTGGTGTTCGTGGACTTCAGGACGGGCGACATGTTGCAGATGAGCGGCGATGCGGCAGTGATCCTGGATTCGCCGGAGATTGCGGCGTTCGAGGGGGCGCAGCGCCTGTGGACCTTTCGCCCGCGCCGCGTCGTGCAAAGCGCCGGCGCATTGCCGCTGCGCTGGTCGGTCCGCGAGCAAGGCGGGTCGCCCCATACGCTGATGACGGGCGACTGGCGGCAAGCCGCAACACGGCTGCGCCCCAGCCAACCCTCGACACGCTGGCGGCCTTTTGCGGTGACGCGCATCGTTGACGAAAGCGCATCGATACGATCATTTCACCTGGAGCCGGCGGACGGACAGGGGGCGCCGCCGCACATTGCCGGGCAACACCTGCCCATACGCGTCGGCCTGCCCGGCGGCGCGCGGGCGATACGCACCTACACATTGTCTGTCGCGCCGTCAGACGGAGGTTATCGCATCAGCGTCAAACGCCAGGGAACCGTTTCGCAATACCTGCACGACCGTATCCGCGCGGGCGACGTCATCGAAGCCGGCAGGCCGGCGGGCCAGTTCACCATGTCTGCCGCATCGGACAGGCCCGCCGTGCTGCTGGCGGGCGGCGTGGGCATCACGCCCCTGCTCGCCATGCTGCGCCATAGCATCCATGAAGGCCGGCGCACCGGACACATGCGGCCCGTCGTGCTGTTCTACGCCGCGCGTTCGAAGGCCGAGCGCCCCTTCGATGCCGAACTTTCCGAGCTGGCCGCCGCGTCGCAAGGGGCGCTGCGGCTGGTGCGCGTGCTTGGCGACACAACCGGCGCGCAGGAAGGCCAGGATTATGACGCAGCGGGCCGCATCGATATGGCGCTGCTGGCGCGCCGGCTGCCGTTTGACGACTGCGATTGGTTTCTTTGCGGCCCGCCGCCGTTCGTGCAGGCCCTGTACAACGGACTGCGCGGCAACGGCGTGGCCGACTCGCGCATCCATGCCGAAGCGTTCGGCCCGGCGTCGCTCGTGCGCACGCCGGATGCCCCGGGCACGCCCGCGTCCCCTGCCCCGGCGCGGCCCGCGCCTGCTGCCGGGCCCGTGCCGGTGATGTTTCTGGAGTCGGCAACAGAGTCACGATGGACGCCCGGATCGGGTTCGTTGCTCGAACTGGCCGAGGCATGCGGCCTGGATCCGGCTTTCGGCTGCCGCACAGGAAGCTGCGGCAGCTGCAGGACCCGGCTGCTCAAAGGCGCCATCACCTATACGAAGGAACCGACCGCCGCGGTTGCCGCCGATGAAGTGCTGCTCTGCTGCGCGGTGCCGGCGCAACAAGACGCCGACCGAGCCCAGGCGGTGCACCTGGCGCTTTAGCGCGCCGCCCTTCGCGCCATGGCGGCCGGGGCCGGGCCACGTAATATACAAGGCGGATCAACATGCGGGAGAAGCCCCGAATGGACCGCTGGCAGGCAATGCGCATCTTCGTAAAAGTGGCCGAGACGGCAAGTTTCGCGGGGGCGGCCCGTCAACTGCAGATGAGCGCGGCTGCCGTGACACGCGCCATTGCCGCGCTCGAAGACGCCATAGGCGCGCGACTGTTCGTGCGCACGACACGGTCGGTAAAACTCACGGAGCCCGGCGGACGATACCTGGACGATTGCAGGCGCATCCTGGCCAGCATCGAAGAGGCCGAAGCCGCCGCGGCCGGCTTTTATGCCGCCCCTTCCGGAACGCTGTCGGTCACTGCCCCGGTACTGTTCGGACGCATGTACGTGCTGCCTGTCGTGCACGAATATGTGCAGCAGTACCCCAATGTCGACTGCCGCGTGATGTTCGTCGATCGCCAGGTCAACCTGATCGACGAAGGCATAGATGTGGCGATACGCATCGGACACCTGCAGGACTCAAGCTTCGCCGCGGTACAGGTGGGCACGGTGCGACGCGTGGTGTGTGGCGCGCCCGAGTACTTCGAACAGCATGGGGTTCCGCTGACGCCCGCCGATCTGAAAAAACACCGGATCGCGGCGTCGACGGGGGTATGGGGTTCGCCGGAATGGCGCTTTGCAGGTGACCAGCGCGTCACCATACACAACTGGCTGCAGTTCAACACCAACGATTCGGCCATCGACACGGCGATGGCCGGCCTGGCGCTGACGCGGCTGCTGCACTACCAGATCGAGCCGGCCCTGCGCGAAGGGCGCCTGCAGATTGTGCTTGCCGATTATGAAGACCCGCCGCTGCCCATACACGTGGTCTATACCGAAGGCCGGCAGGCCCCGGCTAAAACGCGAGCGTTCGTAGACCTGGCGGTGGCGGCGCTGCGCGGACGCTGACGGCTATGCCGCTGCGGCGGGCGCCCTGTGGCCGCACACCTGGCATTCGGGGTCGCGCTGCACATTGACGCTGCGCCATTGCATCGTACGCACGTCCAGCCACAGCAGCCTGCCTGCCAGGCTTTCGCCGATGCCGGCCAGCAGCTTCAGGGCTTCGGCGGCCTGCGTGGCGCCGATGATGCCCACCAGCGGCGCAAACACGCCCATAGTGGCGCAGTTGGCCTCTTCGACTTCGTCGGCCTCGGGAAACAGGCAGTGATAACACGGGGAGTCGTCGCGCCGCAGGTCGTACACGCTGACCTGGCCGTCAAAGCGGATGGCAGCGCCGGACACCAGCGGCTTGCGATGCTGCACGCAAGCCCGGTTGATGGCGTGCCGGGTGGTGAAGTTGTCGGTGCAATCGAGCACCAGGTCGGCGGCCGCCACGGCGTCGCCCAGGCGTTGGCCGTCCAGGCGTTCGACACGGGCGGTGACACGGGTTTCGGGGTTGTACGCCGCCAGCGTGTCGCGCCCCGATTCGGCCTTGGGCCGGCCCACGCTGGCATTGACGTGCAGGATCTGGCGCTGCAGGTTGCTGAGCTCGACGGTGTCGTCGTCGGCCAGGGTGATATCGCCCACGCCGGCGGTGGCCAGGTACAGCGCGGCGGGCGACCCCAGGCCGCCCGCGCCGATGATCAGGACCTTGCCGGCCAGGAATTTTTCCTGGCCTTCGATACCCAGCTCGTTGAGCAGGATATGCCGCGCATAGCGCAGCAGTTGCTGGTCGTTCATTTGGCCTTGGCGGGCTCGACTCCGGACGGCGTGATGGTCAGGCGCTCGGGGTCGCCGCTGCCCGCCGCGGCCGATGCCTTGGCTTGCGCGCGGAGATTGCCCTTTTGCACCGGCTTGCCGGCCAGCAGATTCAGGGCCTGCTGCAGCTGGAAGTCGTCCTTGCCGCCGAACTCGAACATCTTGGCCGCGGGCGGCGGCGTGTCGAGATCGAGCGTGGATTTGATCTCGTCGCTCTGGTTGTTGGACAGGTGGCGTTGCAGATCGGCTTCGCGCGGCAGGCGGAACAGGTCGCCATCGGCCGTGTCGGCCACCACGTAGTCGGGCTCGATGCCGGTAGCCTGGATGGAGCGGCCGCTGGGCGTGAAATAGCGCGACGTGGTGAGCTTGACGCCGGTGTCCTGGCTGAGCGGCAGGATGATCTGCACCGAACCCTTGCCGAACGTGCGGTTGCCGAGCACTTTGGCGCGCTTGTGGTCTTGCAGCGCGCCGGCCACGATTTCGGAGGCCGAGGCCGAACCCACGTTGACCAGCACCACCATGGGCACCGTCTTGACCCACGCCGGCAGGCCCGCCAGGTAATTGCCTTCGCCGCGCGCGTATTCGGCCGGCGTGGCCAGGTACTTGTGGCGTGAATCGGGTGTGCGGCCATCGGTGGACACGACCAGCACATCGGGCGGCAGGAACGCTGCGGACACGCCGATGGCGCTGGTCAGCAGGCCGCCGGGATCATTGCGCAGGTCCAGGATCAGGCCCTTGGGGGCGCCCTTGGCGCCCAGCTCTTTGAGCTGGCGGGCCAGGTCGGAACCGGTTTTCTCCTGGAATTGCGCGATGCGCACGTAGGCGACGCCGCCATCGAGCATCTTGCTGCGCACGCTGCGCACCTTGATGATGTCGCGCACGATGCGCACCACCACCGGCTGCGGGTTGTCGGCGCGCATGATGGTCAGCGTGATAGGCGTCTTGGGCGCGCCGCGCATGAGCTTGACGGCTTCGCTGAGCGACATGCCCTTGGTGGGCGTGTCGTCGATCTTGATGATGAGGTCGCCCGCCAGGACGCCCGCGCGCGCAGCCGGAGTGTCTTCGATGGGCGAGATGACCTTGACGAAACCGTCTTCGGCGCCGACCTCGATGCCCAGGCCGCCGAATTCGCCCTGGGTGCTGGTCTGCATATCGCGGAACGCGTCGGCATCCAGGTAGGCCGAGTGCGGGTCTAGACTGGACACCATGCCGGAGATGGCATTGTTGATCAGGGTCTTGTCGTCGACCGCCTCGACGTAGTTGTTCTTGATGGCGGCAAACACATTGCTGAGCTGCCTGAGCTCATCCAGCGGCAGGGGGCTGCCACGCTGCGCGAGCGCAGTGACGCCCAGGCTGAGCAAAATGCCCGCCACCGCGCCGATGGCGACCAGACCGAAACCGCGAAACTTGCGAGTGCCCATGCACACTTCCTGATATTGATACCGGGTTATAGGGCCAGCCACTGGGCCGGGTCCACCGGAGCGCCACGATGGCGAATTTCAAAGTATAGGCCCGATTCCACCTGCCCGCCGGTGGCGCCCACCGTGGCGATGGCGTCGCCGGCACCGACCGGTTCCCCAACCTGTTTCAGCAGGCTCTGGTTATAGGCGTACACGCTCATGTATTGCTTGCCGTGATCGACGATGATCAGGTTGCCGAACCCCCGCAGCCAGTCTGCATAGACCACCGTGCCCGGGGCCACTGCCTTGACCGGCGTACCGGCGGCCGTACGCAGCACAATACCGCGCCAGACCCCGCCATCGGGCCGATCGACCCCGAATCGACCCTGTACCGTACCACGCACCGGCGGCGGCAGGCCCCGGCGCAGGCCTTCGCCACCCCCCGGGGGGAGCGCGGCGGTGCGGCGCGCGGCAGCTGGCCGGGCGCTGCCGGCGTCTTCGTACCGGGCTTCGGGCTCGGCCGCGCTGCCAGGCTGCCGGGCCGGGCGCGGGTCGGGACTGGCCTCGGGCGCAGGCGCGGGGGGCGCGGCCTGTGCCAGCACACGAGTCTGGCCCGATCCGAACGGCTTCAGCCCCGCGGCATCCGGGTCGGCAACCGCCACGGGGCCGCGCGGACGGTCGGGCTGCGGCTGGCGAGCCGCCGCCTCGACCTGCTCCCGCGCCCGGGCGGCATCGCGGGCCTCGGCGCTGCGGCGCGCCTCTTCGGCCTGACGCGCCGCCTGGGCACGCCGTTCGGCCTCGGCTTTCTGACGCGCCTCTTCGGCCAGGCGGGCTTCCTGGGCGCGCCGGACGGCTTCGGCTCGCAAGCGAGCCTCTTCGGCGCGCCGCGCCGCTTCGGCCTGTTCGACGATGGCTTTTTCGAGCTCGCCTATCAGGTTGGACAGCCGCGTGTCGTCACGGCCCAGCTTCTGGGCCTCGGCCCGTTGCGCGGCGATCTGCCCCTCCAGGCGGGCCAATAGCGTGGCGCGCTCTTTCTGCTGGGCCACGAGCTCGGCTTTCTGCGATTCGGCCTCTTTGGCCATGGCCTGGATATCGGCGCGGCGGGCGTCGGCCTGCTGCTGCAGCTGCGCCAGGCGATCAATATCGTGACGCAGCGCCTGCACGGCGCGGGCGCGCGCGCGAGAGACGTAGCCCAGATATCCCAGGTTGCGTCCGAGCTCGTGCGGGTCGTCGCCGGAAAGCAGCGCCGCCCAGGGAGACAGGCCGCTGGTGTACTGCGTGCGCAGTTGGTCGGCCAGTTCGGTGCGGCGCTGTTGCAGGGCCTGCTGCTGGGCGCCAATCTGGCTTTCGAGCTCGCCCAGTTGCGCTTCGGCGCGACGATTGTCGTCGGACAGCTCGCGCAGGCGGCGATTGATGCGCGAAATGGCGGTTTCGGAAGCCTTGAGCGCGTCGGCCGCCTCTTTGCGGGCGGACTCGCGCGCGTCGATTTCTTTTTGCAGCGATTCGAGCCGGTCGCGCAGCGCGGCCTGCTGCTGTTCGGCCTGCGATTGGCGCTGGGACAGATCCGCAGACGCCGCGACCGACGGCCATGGCGTTGCCGCCACCGCCGCTACCCACAGCAAACCCGCTGCAAACCGCATGAATCAGTCCTTTTTTGCCTTGCCCTGGGCCGCAACGGCCGCCATCGCGGCTTCGATCTCGGCGGCATCGCCCAGATAATAATGGCGGATCGGGCGCAGCTCGTCATCCAGTTCGTAGACCAGGGGCTGCCCGGTGGGGATATTCAGGCCCACGATGTCGTCGTCCGACATATTGTCCAGGTGCTTGATCAGGGCGCGCAAGCTGTTTCCGTGCGCGGCCACCAGCACGCGGCGGCCGGCCCGGATCGCCGGGGCGATGGAATCGTTCCAGAACGGCAGCACGCGCGCCACAGTGTCTTTCAGGCATTCGGTGGCGGGCAGCTGGTCGGCCGGGATTTTCGCGTAGCGGCTGTCAAAGCGCGGATGGCGCTCGTCGTCGAGCGACAGCGGCTCGGGCGCGATGGCATAGGCGCGGCGCCAGACCAGCACTTGCTCATCGCCATACTTGGCAGCGGTTTCCGCCTTGTTCAGACCCTGCAGGCTGCCATAGTGGCGCTCGTTCAGCCGCCAGCTGATTCCTACCGGGGTGTACATGGCGTCCATGGCGTCCAGCGCAATCCAGAGCGTGCGGATGGCCCGCTTGAGCACGGACGTGAAGGCCAGGTCGAACTCGTAGCCTTCTTTTTTGAGCAGTTCGCCCGCCTTGCGGGCCTGTTCGCGGCCGTTGTCGGTAAGATCGACGTCGGTCCAGCCCGTAAAGCGGTTTTCGAGGTTCCACTGGCTTTCGCCGTGACGCATCAGTACGAGTTTATACATGGTTTTCAGCCGCTCGCAGGCGGGTTTGGAGTTGACGAATGCGCTCATTTTATAATTGAGCGATTTTGCCCCTGGTTTTCTCTAGGCAAGCGGCCTGCGCCGCGCGCCAGGGCCGGCCGGGCCGCCGTTTATTGGCCGGTTGCGCGCCGTATGTGCACGCCCGGCTTATTTCAGTTCAGGAACCTCTGTGGATCTTCTGCAATTCTTGGTAGATAAGAACAATATCTTCATCGTGGCGGTTGCCCTGGTGTCCGGCATCATGCTGGCTGTGCCGGCGCTGCGCAAGGGGCGTGCCGGCCAGGGCATCAGTACCTCCGAAGCCATCCAGATGGTCAACCAGCGCCACGCGGTATGGATCGACGTGCGGCCGGCCGAGGCTTTCCGGGCGGGCCATATCCCTCAGGCACGCAACATGCCGGCAGCCGAACTCGAGCAGAAGGCCGGCTCGCTGCCCAAGAACAAGCCGCTGGTGCTGGTGTGCGAAACTGGGCGCGATGCCGGACGCGTGGCCAGCCGCCTGCGTTCCCAGGGTTTCGCGGAAGTGGCGGTCATGGAAGGCGGCATGCGGGGTTGGTCCGCTGCCGGCCTGCCCGTCACCCAGAAACCCTGATCCGGAGCCAGCGATGCCGAAAGTTGTCATGTATTCGAAGGACTATTGCCCCTACTGCGCCAGGGCCCAGAGCCTGCTGCAGCAGCGCGGCGTCACCGACCTTGAAGTCGTCCGCATCGACCAGGACCCGTCCCAGCGCGAAATCATGATCCAGCGCACGGGCCGGCGCACGGTGCCGCAGATTTTCATCGGCGACAAGCACGTCGGCGGCTGCGATGATCTCATGGCGCTGGACCGCGCCGGGGGCCTTGCTCCCCTGCTCGGCGACTAAGCTGACCGCGGGGCCGCCGGCCCCGGTCGTTTTTCTTTGCCCACCCTAACGGAAATATTCATGGCTGATCAGGATCAAAACACCCAGCAAGCAGGCAACGCGCCTTCGTTCAATCTGCAGCGCGTCTACCTGAAAGACCTGTCGCTGGAAATGCCCAACGCGCCTCACGTGTTCCTGGAACAAGAGCAGCCGCAAGTCGAGGTAAGCATCAACGTGGGCGGTCAGCGTCTGGCTGAAACGGTGTTCGAATCCACCGTCACCGCCACGGTCACGACCCGCATCAACGACAAGGTCCTGTACCTGGTCGAAGGCACGCAGGCCGGCATTTTCGAACTGGCCAACATTCCGGAAGAGCAGATGGATCCGCTGCTGGGCATCGTGTGCCCCACCATGCTGTATCCGTATCTGCGCGCCAACGTCGCCGACGCCATTACCCGCACGTCGCTGCCGGCGCTGCACCTGGCCGAAGTGAATTTCCAGGCCCTGTACGAGCAGCGCCTGGCCGAACTGGCCCAACAACAGCAGGGCGGCGACAACGGATCGGATTCCGGCATCATTCTTCCGCCGGGCGCCACCCGCCAGTAAGCCTGCGGCCGCGCCATGACCCAAGCGCCCGCCTCGTTGAGCGTCGCCGTTCTGGGCGCGGGTAGCTGGGGCACTGCCCTGGCCGCCATCGCCGCCCGCCGCCATCGCACGGTACTGTGGGCGCGCGACGCGGCCCAGGCCGGCGCCATGGCCGGCGACCGCACCAATGCGCGTTACCTGCCGGGCATTGCCCTGCCCGACGCGCTGGCCGTTACCAGCGACCTGCCGGCCGCGCTGGCGCCGCTGGCGGCCGATCCGCAACGCGCGCTGATCATTCTGGGCGTGCCCGTGGCCGGGCTGCACGCCACCTGTCTTGAACTGGCGGCGCGGCTGCCCGCCCTGGGCCTGGCGCAAACGCCCATCGTCTGGACTTGCAAGGGCTTCGAAGCCGATACGGCGCGGCTGCCGCACGAAATCGTGGCCGACGCGCTGTCGGGCATGCCCGAAGCCCGCGCGGGCGTGTTGTCCGGCCCGTCGTTTGCCCGCGAGGTCGCACAGGGCCTGCCCGTGGCGCTGACGATCGCCAGCACGCATGAAACCGTCCGAGACGCAGCCACCCGGGCGCTGCACGGCGGCCCGGTGCGCGTCTATGCCAGCACCGATGTCGCCGGCGTCGAAGTCGGCGGCGCACTGAAAAACGTAATTGCCATCGCCTGCGGCATTGCAGATGGCCTGGCCCTGGGCACCAATGCGCGGGCGGCGCTGATCACTCGCGGCCTGGCCGAGATGAGCCGCTTCGGCGTCGCGCTGGGCGCGCAGGCCGAGACCTTCGCCGGCCTGACCGGCCTGGGCGACCTGGTGCTGACCGCCACCGGCGATCTGTCGCGCAACCGCCGCGTGGGCCTTGAGATCGGCGCCGGCCGCAAGCTCGACGAAGTGCTGGCCAGCGGCGTCACCGCCGAAGGCGTGCGTTGCGCCCGCGCGGCGCTGCAGCGTGCCCAGGCGCTGGGCGTGGAGCTTCCCATTACCGAGGCAGTCTGCGCCGTGCTGTTCGAAGGCGTCGCCCCCATGACCGCCGTATCGGCGCTATTGGCTCGCGAAGCGCGGGTGGAAACCTGACTATCACCAAAGGAGCTTGCTTCATGTTTACCGTCCGTACCTTCCGGGCCCGTACGCTGCTGCGCCGACTTGCGGTGGCGCTGACCGCCGCAGCCTTGCTGCCCGCCGCTGCCATGGCGCAATGGCCCGAGCGGCCGATCCACCTGGTGGTGCCTTTTCCGCCGGGTTCGTCACCAGACCTGCTGGCGCGCACCATATCCGAACCCCTGTCGCAGGCCCTGGGCCAGCCCATCGTGGTCGACAACAAGCCCGGCGCTGGCGGCAATATCGGCACGCGCATCGTGGCCAGGGGCACGCCCGACGGCTACACCTTGCTCTACACCATCAACGGGCCCCTGGTTACCGCCCCCCGGCTCTACCAGAAGACGCTGGGCTACGATCCGCTGAAAGACCTGGCGCCCGTTACGCTGGTAGCCACCAGCCCCAACGTGCTGACGGTGCCGGCCAGCCTGCCCGTAGAGAACGTGGCCGATTTCGTGAAGCTGGCGCGCGAGCGCAATGGCGCGCTGAACTATGGGTCGGTGGGGCCGGGCAGCTCGGCTCACCTGGCCATGGAAATGTTCAAGAGCGAGGCCAAGGTCGATCTCGCGCACATTCCTTATTCCGGTTTCCCGCAGGTGATCAGCGCCATCATCGCGGGCGATGTGCAGGCCGGTTTCATGGTGCCCGCCATCGCCATGCCGCAGGTGCGCAGCGGCAAGGTCAAGGCGCTGGCCATCACCAGCCTGGAGCCCAGCGAATCGCTCGAAGGCGTTCCCACCATGGACAAGCAGGGCTACCCTGGCTTCGAAGCCATTTCATGGAACGCCATTCTGGCGCCGGCCGGCACGCCCGCCCCCATCGTCGAGCGCCTGAACCGCGAACTGGCCGCCATCATCAACAGTGAAGCGGTGCGCAAGCAATTGGCCCAGCAGTATTTCACCGCCGCGCCGTCTACCCCGCAGGGCCTGACCGAGCGCATCCAGAAAGACACGGCGCGCTGGGATGCGGTGATCGAGCAACTGGGTCTATCGCTGGATTGAGCAGGCCCCGGCCCCAGGGCATCCCTGGGCGTCGCGTCATCGGTGTCAGGCACCTGCCGGAGCCTGACACCAGCGATACCGCCATTGCCTGCGCTGGCGGCACGGCACGCACGGACTCGAGCCTGTCCCGAAGGATGCCACGGGCCGGTGTCTGACCCCCGAACAATGCCACGAGCCGGGTGTCTGACTCATGCCACGAGCCGGTGTCCCAGCCGGTGTCTGACTCCCGAAGGGTGTCAGACACCGACATGCGCCCGCTTTGCCGGCCGTTCTGCCGCCTCCATCCCAACGACCTCGGCAAGCGTGCGTCCATCTGGTACTGTCATGACCAGTCCCCGCCGTGGAGCCGCGCATGAAAGTCCTGATCGCCCGCCTTAACCACGAAACCAATACGTTTTCCCCCGTGCCCACGCCCCTGGCGGCATTCGGGGAAAACGGGCCCGACTACGACGGCGACGCGTACCGCGCCAACCACGGCCAGCGCACGGCGATGGGGGCATTCATCGACCTGGCCCTGGCGCGCGGCGCCGAGATCGTGACGCCCGTATCGGGCTGGGCATACCCCAGCGGCCCGGTGGCCGCCGACGCCTACGACGCCATGTGCGCCCGCATCGTCGCGGCGGCGCCCGGCTGCGGTGCGGTGCTGCTGGACCTGCACGGCGCCATGGTGGCCGAACACCGCGACGACGGCGAAGGCGACTTGCTGCGTCGCGTGCGCGAAGCAGCGCCGGACGCACCCATTGGCGTGGCGCTCGACCTGCATGGCAACGTGACGCAGGCCATGGTCGACCACGCCGATGTCATCGTCGGCTTCAAGACTTACCCGCACGTCGATATGTACGAAACCGGCGAACATGCGGGCCGACTGCTCTTCGGAATGCTGGAAGGCCGGTGCAAGCCGGTCATGGTGTGGCGGCAACTGCCCCTGATGACCCATACCCTGCGATCGGCCACCGACCAGGGGGCCATGCAGGCTGCAGTAAGTGCGGCGCAACGGCTCGAAGCAGACGGGTTGCTTGCGGTGTCGGTGCTGGCGGGCTTCAGCCTGGCCGATATCGAACGTCCGTGCATCAGCGTGATCGCCGTGGCCGATGGCGATGCCGCGGCCGCCGACCGGGCGGCCGACGACATCGCAGCCCAGATCTGGCGCGACCGCGACGGCTTCGTCTATCGCAGCGAACCGCTGCAGGAATCGCTGGCCCGCGCTCGGGAAATGGCGCATGGCCAGACCCGCCCCGTGCTGCTGCTGGACCACGGCGACAACTGCAATTCCGGCGGCACCTGCGATACGACCGCCGTCCTCGAGGCCGCGCTGGCGCAAGGCATGGAAGGCATCCTGGCCGGGCCGCTTTGCGACCCGCAAGCCGTGGCGCAACTGATCCAGGCCGGCGAAGGCGCGCAGGTGTCGGTGGCGGTGGGCAACAAGCGGTCGCTGGCCCATCTGGGCATACACGCACAGCCCCTGGTGCTGCACGGCACGGTGCGCGCCATTACTGATGGCCAATATCGCATCAGCGGCCCCACCTACACCGGCATGCTGTGCCACATGGGGCGCACAGCCGTATTGGATGCGGGCGGAGTGTGCCTGGTGCTGTGCGAACGCCCGCACGAACCCTGGGACCTGGGCGTATTCGAAAGCGTGGGCCAGGACCCACGCCGCGCCCGCTACCTGTTGTTGAAATCGCGCATGTATTGCCGGCCGGTGTTCGTGCCGATCTCGGCCGGGCTGGTAGAGTGCGACAGCCCCGGCGCCACCACCTCGGACTACACCATCTTTCCGTACCGCAAGCGCGCCCGGCCGCTATATCCGCTTGAGGCGGCCGACTACGGCGCACGTTGATGCCCGCCTAGACCGCGCCGGCGTACCCCTGCTGGCGCCAGGCCTCGAACACCGTCACCGCGACGGCATTGGACAGATTCAGACTGCGCTGGCCCGCGCGCATGGGCAGGCGCAAACACTGGCCGGGCTCGAACAGCGCCATGTGCTCTGCCGACAGGCCGGCGGTTTCGCGGCCGAATACAAACACATCCCCGGGCTGGAACGACACATCGGCCAGACAGCGTTGCGCGCGCGTCGTCATGGCGTAGACCCGCCCCTGCCCGGCCGCGGCCAGTGCCTGTGGCAGGCTGTCGTGCACCTGGACGGGCTGCCATTCGTGGTAGTCGAGGCCCGCGCGGCGCAGGCGCGCGTCGTCCAGTTCGAACCCGAGCGGCCGCACCAGGTGCAACCGGGCCCCGGTGTTGGCGCACAGGCGGATGGCGTTGCCGGTATTGGGAGGAATTTCAGGGCAGACGAGTACGACGTGGAACATGGATTTCATCCTGGCGCGGCCGCATGGGGCGCCGTGCATTGCCGCTATTGTGCCAGGGAGACGGGGCTTGTTGCCGGGCCTCTACTTATGCATGCGCTAAGTCTTCCTTTCAGAAAAGCAAAGCGCCGCACGGCCCCGAATACGCGCAGGCGCGCGCGCTTCGCGCCAAAATAGGCGGTTTGGGGCAGGCGGCAGGCCCGGCCATGACAAACATATAACGGAGGCAAGCATGAAGCGTTACCAACTCTACATTGACGGGCAGTATGTCGACCCTGCGTCGGGTGCGTGGTTCGAGTCCGACAACCCGTGCGACGGCAAACCCTGGGCCACCATGCCACGCGGCAATGCAGACGACGTCGATCGCGCCGTGCAGGCCGCCCACCGCGCCGGCACGCAGGGCCCCTGGGCCAGTTACACGCCCACCCAACGCGGCCAGCTGCTGCATCGCGTGGGTGACCTGATCGCCCGCGAGGCCGAGGCGCTGGCGCGTACCGAAGTGCGCGACAACGGCAAGCTGTACGCCGAAATGGCCGGCCAGCTCAAGTATGTGCCCCAATGGTTTTATTACTACGGCGGGCTGGCCGACAAGATCGAGGGCACCGTGCCGCCCATCGACAAGCCCGGGCACTTTGGCTATACGCGACGCGAGCCGCTGGGCGTGGTGGCGGCCATCACCCCCTGGAATTCGCCCCTGCTGCTCACGGCCTGGAAGATCGCGCCCGCGCTGGCCGCAGGCTGCACCGTTGTGCTCAAGCCATCTGAATTCACATCGGCGTCCACGCTGGAATTCGTCAAGCTTTTCGAACTCGCGGGCTTCCCGCCGGGCGTGGTGAACGTCGTGACGGGCTTTGGCGCCGAAGTCGGCACGCCGCTGGTCACGCATCCGCTGGTGCGCAAAATCACCTTCACCGGGTCGGACGCCACGGGCCGCCTGATCAACGAGCAGGCCGCACGCCACTTCAAGCATGTAAGCCTGGAACTGGGCGGCAAGTCGCCCAACATCGTATTCGACGACGCCAACCTGGACGATGCGGTAAACGGCGCCGTGTCGGGCATTTTCGCGGCCACGGGCCAGACATGCATTGCCGGGTCGCGACTGCTGCTGCAAGACAGCATCTACGATACGTTTGTTGAAAAGCTGGTGGCGCTGGCGCGCACGGCCCGCATGGGCGACCCGATGCAGCCGGACACGCAGGTGGGGCCGATTACCACTCCGCCGCAGTACCAGAAGGTGCTGGAATATATCGATATCGCCCGCAATGAAGGCGCGCGCCTGCTGCTGGGCGGCGAAGCGGTGCGCGAGGGCCCCTGGAAAGACGGACGCTTCATCCAGCCCACGATCTTCGGCGACGTAGACAACCAGATGCGCATCGCGCAGGAAGAAGTGTTCGGGCCGGTGTTGTCCATCATCCGCTTCAAAGACGAAGACGAAGCCGTAAAGCTGGGCAACGACGTGCGCTTCGGCCTGGGAGCGGGCGTGTGGACCCGCGACATCGGCCGCGCACTTCGCATGGCCGAGCGCATCCAGTCGGGCACGGTATGGGTGAACACGTACCGCCTGGTCAGCTACCTGATGCCGTTCGGGGGCTACAAAGACTCCGGACTGGGACGCGAAAGCGGCATCGACGCCATGCGCGAATACCAGCAGGTCAAGAGCGTCGTGATCAACGCCGGCTCGCCGGTCGGCAACCCCTTTGTAATGCGCTGAACGCCCAGCAGACCGTGCGCCGTCAGCGGAAGCCGGCGCAAGAAGGTGTCTGACTCCCGCAGGGTGTCTGACACCTTCGGAGTCAGACACCAGAACGCGATGGGATGCGCCACACCAGCACGGTGTCTGACTCCCGCAGGGTGTCAGACACCCCCGCGCATTTCTTTCGCCTTCGGCCACTTTGCTGCGCCATCGCCCGGCCGCTCGGCTGCGCGGCCGTCACGCCACGGGGTGCGGGCGGCGACCAGTACGATGACCTCGGCTGCTCCGGCCTGCAACAGCGCACGCGCCGCAGCGTCGACGGTGCTGCCCGTTGTCATCACGTCATCCACCAGCCCCACGCACTGTTCGTGCAATGGCCTTGTGCACGCGAACACGCCCTGCGCGCCCAGGCGGCGCGCCGCGCGATTGCCGCTGGCCTGGCGCGCGCCTTCGCGCACGCGGCGCAATAGGCCACGTCGCAGCGGCCGATGCAGCCTGGCGGACAGCCCTGCGGCCAACTCGGCTGCCGGATTGAAGCCGCGGCGGCGCAGCGACGCCTGGCTGGCCGGAATAGGCGCCAGCACCATATCCGCCGGCAAGGGCAGCGCCTGGCGCGCGGCCTGGTCGGCCAGCAACTGCGCCAGCGCCGTGGCCAGCCCATAGCGCCGCTCGGCCTTGTAGCGTCCGATCAGCGAGTCGAACGGCGGCTCATAGTCGAACGCGGCGATTGTTCGCGCGAAAGCCGGCGGGGTGGCGTGGCAGTCCGGACACGCGCGGCCCGGGCCGGCCAGCCGCAAGGCGCAGCGCGAACAGCGCGCAAGGCCGGCCCGCATCGTCTGTGAAATATCGTCGGCGCAACCGGCGCAAAGCAGCCCGCCGGCCGCCCTTCCTTCGCACAAGGGGCAATCGGAAGGCAGCAGGGCCACCCCCCGCCGCACAACCTGCCGCAAGACCCTTGCACCCGAATGCGCAATAATGAAAGGCATGACGGCCTCCGCAACATCGCCGGCCCCTATCACAGCACGTATCTGCAGCGCCGCCGCCGTGCGGCGCGCCCTTCATGTCACAGCCTGCATCCGCCCCCCTGCCCTCGCTACCCTTGGTGCCCGCCCACGTCGTACGCCAGTTTTCGCGCCGTGGCGATTTGTCTGACGCGCAGTTCCTGTATGCCGAGGTCGCCCGGCGCATGCTCGGGCGGCTGCAATACATCCGGCTGCAACCCGGTGCGCTGCTGGACGCCGGATGCGGCGCGGGTGACAACCTGCCGCTGCTGCGCGAACGGTACCCGGACGCCAGCTACCTTGGCTTGGATGCCAGCGCGGCGGTGCTGGACCACGCTCGTCAGCGCTACGCGCCACGCGGCGTCGCGCGGTTGCTCAACAAGCTGCCCGGGCGGCGCGGCGACGCCCCGCAGTTCGTATGCGCCGACCTGGCCGATACCCGGCTGGCGCCCGAGTCGCTGGACCTGGTGTGGTCGAACCTGGCGATGCATTGGCACCCGGCGCCGCACAGCGTGCTGGCAGAATGGCGCCGCGTATTGAAAGTGGGCGGCCTGGCAATGTTCTCGTGCCTGGGGCCGGCCACGCTGCGCGAGTTGCGCCAGGCACTGGACGACGCCGGCCTGCGCACCGCAACGCCGGCATTTGTGGACATGCACGACTTCGGCGATCTGTTGGTGGAAAACGGCTTCGCCGACCCTGTCATGGACCAGGAAACCCTTACGCTGACCTATCGCTCTCCTGAACGGCTGCTGGAAGACGTGCGCGCACTCGGCGGAAACCCCGCACGCGGTCGGCGCGGCGGGTTAGTGGGACGCTCCTGGCGCGACCGGCTGTGCGCCGCGCTAGAGGCCCAGCGCAATGCACAAGGGGTGATTCCCCTGACCATCGAAGTCGCATACGGGCACGCCTGGCGGGCCGCCGCCCGGCGCAGCGCACCCGGCGAAACGCACCTGTCGGTCAGCGCAATTGGCGGCCGGCGCAACGCGAGCTGACGCCGCCGCAGGCTGAAAGCGCCGGACTGCGCGTCCCGAACAGCGCGTCCCGAACAGCGCGTCCCGGACTACGCGTCTCGAACTACGCGTCTCGAACTGCACACTCCCGGACGAAACCCGGCTGGCGGGCGGCCGTGCGGCCCGCCATCTGGCGGCGAAGGTCAGTGCAGACGGTCGGGGTGCCAGCCGGCGGCGCCCCCTACATCGGGCGTGGCCAGGGCCTGCACCTCGTGCATCGGTTCGGAGTTCGCACGGATGCGGCGGCGCGGCACTTCGGAAGACGGCCCCAGTTCGCGTTCGCCGCGCCACGCGCGTGTCATCGATTCCACCACCAGCGGCAGTTCGCGCACACGATGGAACTGGCTGCGCAGCCAGCGGGAATCGTTGCCGTTGCGGATGGCTTCATCGCGCAACGCGCCGAGCATGTCGGCCGTGCCCAGCTCTTCGGCAATGGGCATCAAGCGCTGGAACAGGCTGCGCAGGTGGTCGATCAGGCGCATCCGCTCGCCGGCGGGGGTCACATAGCTGCCTTGAAGGCCGAAGCGGCAGGCCTGGAAATGGTTGCTGCGGTAAGCCAGCCACGCCGACGACGACGGCTCGGGGTCGCGGGCGGCCAATACCGCCAGGGCCTGGGCGAACGCAGCAAGCTGGCACGCGCGCTCAACTGTCAGCGGGGTGTCGCACACCCGGATTTCAACCGTGCCGAATTCCGGCTTGGGGCGGATGTCCCAATACAGATCCTTGATACTTTCGGCCAGTCCGCTAGTGCGCAGTTGTGCGATGTGCGCTTCGAAACGGTACCAGTCGGTCACCTCGGCCGGCATGTGGCCAGCCAGCGGGAAGCTGCTGACGGCATTCAGGCGGCAGCACGAGAACAGCGTGTCCACGCCTTCGTAGTAGGGCGATGACGCGGCCAGCGCAATGAAGTGCGGCACGTACGGCGACAAGCCGCGCACCAGGCGCACGGCGGCGTCGCCGGAAGCCACGCCCAGGTGGATATGCTGGCCGAACACCGTGAACTGGCGCGCCAGGTAGCCGTACATTTCTGCCAGGTACTGGAACCGCGGCGAATCAGAAATTGCGCGTTCCTGCCAGCGCATGAACGGGTGGGCCCCGCCCCCGGCCACCGACACGCCCACCGCATCAGCGGCCAGGCACAGCGCGTCGCGCATCTCGCGCATTTCCGCCAGCAGCCCCACGGGGTGTTCATGCACCGAGGAATTCAATTCGATCATGGACCGGGTGATCTCGGGTTTTACCCGGTCGGCAATGGGGTGGTTGGCCATCTGGGCCAGCAATTCATCGGCCGCGGCGGCCAGGTCGAAACTGCGCGGATTGATCAGCTGGAGTTCTAGTTCGATGCCGAGCGTGTTGGGGGCGGACGAATTGAACG
Source organism: Bordetella genomosp. 7 (assembly GCF_002261265.1). Lineage (GTDB taxonomy): Bacteria > Pseudomonadota > Gammaproteobacteria > Burkholderiales > Burkholderiaceae_B > Bordetella_A. Next base: position 309,496 of record NZ_NEVK01000008.1, read on the forward strand.
GGATTTGTTCCATCTCCGACTCCTTAAGATTTAGTTTGTGGAAGCGCGCCGTTCGACCTTGAAGCCCGGCTGCTTCCCGGGGGGTACTCGACGGCGTCTTATGCGTGCATGATAGCCGCAACTTTATGTCTGGAAGAGTCAAAATCGTGACAAATGTGCGCAACTTCAACACACGATAGGTTTTCTCCTGTGACTACAAAGTAAGTAAGTGCTCGCAGCCTAGGCAGGGCGCGGCTCGTGGGGCAGTACCCCGCCAAAACCCGCATGAAATCGCGCCTTTGCACAGGAGCGGGATAACCCTTGCCCGGGTTATTCCTAGCCTTTGCCGGGCCGTTTCTTAACGCGAAGTGACGGCGCGAACGCCGATTTTGCGGCGGCGCACCAATGAAGTTTGCGCACGCTCGCCATGCGGATCGGTGCGCCCACAGATGAGGGGAAGGACGGCCGGCCGCAGCTGCCGCCGACGCTATTTGCGCCAGAACATGGGGGTGAACAGCACGACGACTGTCAGCAGTTCCAGGCGCCCGATCAACATCGCAAAGGTGCAAACCCAGGTCTGGAAGTCCGACAGCACCGCGAAGGTGCCCATGGGCCCAACGGGCCCCAGGCCGGGGCCGGTGTTGTTGATGCTGGCGAACACGGCCGAGAAGGCGGTAATGGGCTCCAGCCCGGTAACCAGCAGCAGGCTGGTCAGCACGCCGATAGACAGGCCGTACACGAGCATGAATGCCAGTACCGATGCCATGACGCGCTGGTCGACCAACCGGCCGCCCATGCGGATGGGGTTGACGGCATTCGGGTGCAGCATGGTCACCAGCTCGTTGCGCGCCTGCTTTACCAGCAGCAGCGCGCGCACCATCTTGATGCCGCCGCCGGTGGAGCCGGCCGAGGTGACAAAGCCCGAGAGCAGCAACATTGTCAGCGGCGCAATCAGGGGCCACACGGCGTAATCGACGTTGGCAAAGCCGGTAGTGGTAGCCACCGAGATGGTATTGAACATGCCGTAGCGCAGGGCCTGCAGCGGCTCGGTATACACGCCGCGGAAGTACAGGTAGCCCGAAATCACCAGGCCCGCGCCCAGCATGATCACAAGGTATGGGATGGTCTGGGGGCAGAGCACGTAGGCGCGCAGCCGCCGCTGCCGCAGCGCGCTGAAGTGCGTGGCGAAGTTGATGCCGGCCAGGGTCATGAAAACCATGGCCACCATTTCGACCGACACCGAATCGAAATAGGCAAAGCCTTCGTCGCGCGTGGAAAACCCGCCCAGGCCCATGGTCGTGGCCGTGTGGCACCACGCGTCGAACCAGCTCAGCCCCACCGCCCGATACGCCCCCAGGCACAGCAACGACAGCCCGAAGTACACCGCGTACAGCGCCTTGGCCGTGCTGGCGATGCGCGGCGTGAGGCGCTCGTCTTTCATGGGGCCGGGCGTCTCGGCGCGCACGACCTGGTGTCCGCCCACGCCCAGCAACGGCAGGATGGCCACGGCCAGAACCAGGATGCCCAGGCCGCCGATCCACACCAGGGTGGCCCGCCACAGGTTGATAGAGGCAGGCAGCTGGTCCAGATTGGCCAGCACCGTCGCGCCGGTGGTGGTCAGCCCCGACATGGCCTCGAAGTACGCATCGGTGAACGACAGCGCAAGGCCGGCGCGGTCGAAGTAGATCAGAAACGGAATGGCGGCGAGCAGCGGCAGCGCGACCCACACCACCGATACCAGCAGAAAGCCGTCGCGCGCATGCAGTTCGCTGCGCGCGCGACGCGTGGCCAGCCAGACGGTCGTGCCCGCGCCGAACGCCAGCAGGAAGCCGTCGAGAAAGGCCGTAAAGCCGGCGTCATCGCCCAGGTAGGCAACCGCCAGCGGCAACAGCATGGCGAGCGAAAACACCACCATGGTCAGGCCCGCCACGTAGAAGGTTGCCAGCAAGCGGTTCATGCAGATGGCCGTATGGATAAAGCGGGCTGGCGGGGGCAAAGGCGCATGGCTGCTTAGAAGAACGACGCCGAAACCTGGAACAGTTTTTCGACGCGCGGCATCATCTGCCGCGAAGGAGCAAAAACGATGACGTGGTCGCCGCTTTCGATGACCGTGTCATCGTCGGGCATGAGTATTTCGTCGCCACGCGCCAGCGCGCCGATGCTGGCCCCGCGCGGCAGCCGGATATCGCCCACCGCACGGCCCACCACCTTGGACGTGCGGGCATCGCCGTGCGCCACGGCCTCGATGGCCTCGGCCACGCCCTGCCGCAACCGGTGCCCCACCGTGATGTCGCCGCGGCGCACGTGGCGCAGCAGCTCGCTCATGGTGGCGTGCGATGGCGAAACGGCAATATCGATATGGCTGCCCTGCATAAGCTCGCCATATGCCTGGCGATTGATAAGGGCGATGACGCGGCGCGCGCCCAGGCGTTTGGCCAGGAGCGACGACATGATGTTGTCTTCGTCGTCGCTGGTCAGGGCCAGCCAGGTATCCATGTCGCCGATGTTCTCGCGTTCGAGCAATTCTTCGTCGGTGCCGCTGCCGTGCAGCACCAGTACGCTGCTGGGCAGCTCGGCCGCCAGGTATTCGCACCGCTTCAGGTTGCGCTCGATGATGCGCACGCTGTAGTTTTCTTCGGCCAGCTGGCGCGCCAGCCGCAGGCCGATATTGCCGCCCCCGGCGATCATGACGCGATGCACCGACTTTTCGGCCTCGCGCAGCTTCCGCACGGCGCGGCGGGCGTGGCGGGAATCGACCACCAGCACCACTTCGTCGCCCGGGGCGATGACCGTGCCGTGCCCCGCCTGCAGCGGGCGGCCATCGCGCACGACATCAATCACCCGGGCGGCCACGTCGGGCCATACGTCGCGCAATTGCGCCACCGGGTGATGCGCCATGGGGCTGCCATGCCCCACCCTGACGGTGACCACGCTGATGCGGCCGTCGGCGAATTCCACCACCTGCAGCGCCTCGGGAAACTCGATCAGGCTGTGCAGGTACGTGGTGACGCTTCGTTCGGGGCTGATCAGGGCGTCGATACAGAAGCCGTCTTCGCCCATCAGTTCGGGATGTTCGGCGAAATCGGGCATGCGGATGCGGGCGATGCGCCGCGGCACATTGAACAGCTGGCGGGCCATCTTGCAGCCCACCATATTGGCGGCATCGGATGCAGAGCAGGCTATGAACAGGTCGGCGTCGGCCGCGCCAGCGCTTTCCAGCACCGACACCTGGGTGCCATCGCCGTGAACCACGCGCAGATCCAGCCGATCTTGCAAATATCGCAACTGATCGACATTGGTGTCGATCACGGTGATGTCGTTCTGTTCCGACACCAGGTTTTCGGCCACGCTGGTGCCAACGCGACCGGCCCCCATGATGAGGATCTTCATGTGCCCCGCTTGCGTGCGGACTCGATGCCCAGCTGCTTGAGCTTGCGGTACAGGTGCGTGCGCTCGAGGCCGGTGCGCTCGGAAACGCGCGTCATGCTGTGGTTCTCGCGCGCCAGGTGGTACTCGAAATAAATGCGTTCGAACTCGTCGCGCGCTTCGCGCAGGGGTTGATCAAGGGCGATGGACCCGAGCCGGCCGTTGGACAGCGGCGTCTCGGGGCTGGCGGGCGCCGGGGCCAGCGCGCCGGGCGGATCGAGCTCGTCTTCGGGCAGGGCCAGGGGCGTCACGGCAGCCAGCGGGGCGACGGCCGGCGCGGGATGCGGCGCACGCCCTCGCGCCAGCCCCGCCGAGATGGTCTTGAGCAGGCGCTGCAGCGTGATGGGTTTTTCGAGGAAGTCCATGGCGCCGATGCGCGTGGCTTCGACGGCGGTATCGATGGTGGCGTGGCCGCTCATCATGATGACGGGCATGTCCAGCAGCCCCTGCGAGCCCCATTCCTTGAGCAGGCTGACCCCGTCGGTGTCGGGCATCCAGATGTCGAGCAGCACCAGATCGGGGCGGGTGCGCTGCCGCGCCGCGCGCGCTTGCGCCGCATTTTCGGCCAATTCGACCGTGTGCCCCTCGTCGTAAAGGATTTCGGACAGAAGCTCGCGAATACCGACTTCGTCGTCAACCACCAGAATTCTGGCCATAAACCTTCCACCTATTGCGTAGCCGCATTATCCTTTTCTTGCGCGGGCGCGTCCATAGCAACGGCGCGCGACGCCAGCCGGGTGAGCAGTATCGAGACTCGCGCCCCCCCTTCCTTGCGATTGGCCAGGTCGATCCTGCCGCCATGCTCTTCGACAATTTTGCGCACAATGGCCAATCCTAACCCAGTACCATGGGCCTTGGTCGTGACGTACGGTTCGAAAGCCCTTTGCATGACCTTCTGAGAGAACCCCTGGCCGGTGTCCGCGACGGTGAAACGAACCGCCGGCTGCGCCGCCTCGTCGCCGTCGGAACCCTGCATAAGCTGTGTGGTGACGCGCACCTGGCCCTCGTCGCCCTGGTCGGCCACGGCATCGCGCGCATTCGACAGCAGGTTGTGGATGACCTGCCGCAGCTGGGTGGGGTCGCCTTCGATCAGGGGCAGGCCGGGCTCCAGCTCGACACGCAGGTTCAGCGCTTCGCGGTGGCGCACCGCCCCCCTGTCGCCAGGCTCCCACCCGTACAGCGCCAGCACATCGGCCACCAGCGCGTTGAAATCGATGGACTGCATCACGGCCGGGGGCGTGCGGGCGTACTCGCGGAAATCGTCGACCATCTGCTTGAGCGAGCCCACCTGGTTGACGATGGTATTGGTAGAACGCTCAAGCATCTGGCGGTCGCCCGGCTCCAGGCGATCGGCCAGCTTCATGGCCAGCCGCTCGGCCGACAGCTGGATAGGCGTGAGGGGGTTCTTGATTTCGTGCGCCAGGCGGCGCGCCACCTCGCCCCAGGCCACCGTGCGGTTGGCCGAGATCACCTCGGTGATGTCGTCGAACACCACCAGGTACCCATTGCCCCGGCCATCCACGCGCAGATGCGTGCCGCGGGCCAGCAGGGTGAGCGTCTGCGGCGGTTCGTTCGAGTCGGCGGGCGGCGCCAGCGTGATCTCGAACTGTTGCTGCCAATGCAGGCGTTCCGAGCCCACGGCCTCGTGCTGCGCGAAGGCCTGGCGCACAACCTGGATGAACTCCAGCAAGCCATCAACGGTTTCGAGCGGCCTGCCGATCACCGAGCGCAGGTCGGCCTGCAGGATGGACTGCGCGCCCTGGTTCACCGTGGTGACGCGGAACCCTTCGTCGAACACGAGCACGCCCGACGACAGGTTCGACAGCACGCTTTCCAGGTACACATTGGAACGCTCGAGCTGCCGGCGGTTGCTTTCCACCATGCGGCGCGCCTCGTCGAGCTGGCGCGTCATGGCGTTGAACGAACGGGTCAGCTGGCCTACTTCGTCGCGCTCGGGCGGCTCGGGCAGCGGGCGGTAGTCGCCCACCGCCACGGCCTGCGTGCCGGCGGCCAGGCGCAGCAGCGGGCGCACCAGGCGCTTGGACAGCGACAGCGCCACGGCAATGGCCGCGAACACGGCCAGCAGCAACGCCAACGTCAGCGTAATGCCATACAGCTTGCGCAGCCCCAGCCGCGACAGCGCCAGTTCCTGGTAGTCGCGAAACCCCTGCTGCACGCGATTGGCGTTATCGGCGATCTGCTCGGGCACGGGCTGCAGCAGCTGCAGCCAGCGCGGTTCGGGCTGCAGGGCGGTCAGGCTGTCGTAGCGGGCCGGCGCATTCAGGGGGATGACCACGCGCAGCTGCAGGCTGGGCTTGCCCCCCGCGACGCTGTCATCGGCCTCGGCGGCCGAATAGCCGCGCCCCAGGCGCAGCTGGTTCAGCACCGTGGTGGGCGGAATCTCGGGCAGCAGCTGGCCGTACTGGTCCGTCGAAAACGCCACCAGCCGGCCGCTGCCGGTGAATACCATCACGTCCTGCACGCCGCTGGATTCGCGCAGCCGCGTCAGGGCCAGCGGAATATCGCGGTCGGCGACATTGTTGAGCTCGGCGGCCATGGCGCGCGCCTTGGCGTCCATATCGGCCAGCAGCGAATCGAGCGCGGCGCGGCCCAGGTTCAGCCCGGATTCAAGCGCGCTGTCGACGCGCACGTTGAACCAGGACTCGATGGACCGCGACATGAACTGCACGGATACGGTGTAGATCAGGGCGCCGGGCACCACGCCGATCAGGGCGAAGGCCAGCGCGAAGCGTGCCGTCAGGCGCGCGCCGAACTGCCGCCGGCGGATCTGCCGCACCAGCCGGGTGGTCAGCGCCACCACCCACACGAACAACGCCAGCGCGAACACGCCGTTCAACACCAGCAAGGTGTCGTAGTAGCGCGCAAAGCGCGATGCGTTGCCGGTAGACCAGGCCAGCAGGCCCAGCAAGGCCAGTCCGCTGACGGCGCCGATGATCAGCGCGATGCGCAGCAGCATTCTCATGACGGATCCTGGGGTTCAGCCAGCGAAAATGAAAAATCGGCCCAGGGGGTGGCCAGCGACCATGAACTGCTGTTGAGCGCGTTGACCTGGAACGGGCGCGCCAGGTGTGAAGTGTCCAGGCGCAGGCGCAGCTGGCCGCTGTACGGCACCCCGTAGTCGAGGTCGGACACATCGACCACTTGCCAGCCGCGGATGTGGCGCACGATATCCATGGCTTCGTCCAGCGACGACACCGGCAGGCTGAGTTCGCCCGCCCCCGCCCGCCATTGCCGCGTCAGGGCGTTGTACACCACGCGCCAGGTGAGCGACGTATCGACCACCGTTTCGTCGAACCACCACCACCGCGAGCGGCTGACGACGAGGTCGGCGGTGAAATACAGCGGCAGGCCCCGTTCGGCTGCGTCGCGCAGCTGGCTGTTCAGCGTGATGTCGACGTCGGCGTCGACTTCGAGCTTACCGTCGCGTATGACCGGGTCGATGCGCGCCACGCGGGGTTCCGCCGCGAACGCCGACCCGCCGGCTCCGAGAGGAAGCAGCAGAAATGCCAGCAGTAGCGCGCAACATAGGCGAGAGATCATCGACATTCGTCATCCGGCCGCATCGGCCAGCCTGTGTCCCTATTCTTGGTGATTCATGACTGCTTGGCAAATAGCGCGTAGAAAAAGCCGTCGTGCTGGGCCTGCAGTGTTGCGCCGATCGCAACAGGCAAAAGCTGGCCGGGCGCGGCCAGCCGCAGGGCGTCGGGGTGGCGGCGGGCAAATGCGTCGGCCTGCCTGGCTCCTTCGGCGGGGAACACCGAGCAGGTTACGTAAAGCAATCGGCCGCCGGGCGCGACGGTACGCCACAAAGCATCGACCAGCCGCGCCTGCAGGCGGGCCGTGCGGGCGATGTCGGGCGCGCGCCGCAGCCAGCGGATGTCGGGATGGCGCCGGACGATTCCCGACGCCGTGCAGGGCACGTCGGCCAGCACGGCGTCGAAGGGCTTGCCATCCCACCACGCATCCAGATCGGCGGCATCGGCTGCCGCCACGGCCACCCGGCCGCCGCGCAGCCCCAGGCGGTCAAGGTTCTGCTCGACGCGCGCCAGCCGCCCGGCATCGGCATCCAGGGCCAGCAGATCGAGATCGGCCAGTTCCAGCAGGTGCGCCGTCTTGCCGCCCGGCGCGGCGCAGGCGTCCAGCACCCGCTCGCCGTCACGCGGGGCCAGAAGCGGCGCGGCCAGCTGTGCGGCCGCGTCCTGCACCGACCACCAGCCTTCTTCGAATCCCGGAAGCTGCTGCACCGGGCGCGGTTGCGCCAACACCAGGCCAGACTGGCCGACCGGCACAGAGCCAATGCCGGCATCCTGCAACGCCTGGCTGACCTGGTCCCGCGCGGCCCGGCGCGTATTGACCCGCAGGGTCAGCGGCGCCGGAATGTTGGCCGCGTCCAGGACGGCCTGCCATTGGTCCGGGTAAACCCGGCGGAGCTCGTCCACCCACCAGGCCGGGTGGTTCCAGCGGGCTTCGGGATCATCGCTGATGGCGGCTTCCAGCGCGTCGCGCTCGCGCAGGAAACGGCGCAGGCAGGCGTTGAGCAGCCCCTTGTACGCCGCCAGGGGACGCTGGCCGGCGGCAGCGGTCACTGCCTGGTTGACCACGGTGTGTGGCGCATACACGGGCATGCCCGGCATGCTGGCCGCATGGGCCTGCTGCGTGTCGCCGGGCGCCGCGCGCAACAGCGCCAGCGAAACCCGCAGCAGCGCGTCAAAGAGCGGCCCGGGCGACCGCTGCACCAACTGGTGCCCGATCGCCGCGGCCCAGCCCAGCTGGCGCATGGCGTGGAACGATACCGCCTGTACCGCCGGGCGCAGCGGCGCCGGCACGGCGGCCAGCGCGTCGGTCAGCGACCGCCCCTGGTCGACAGCGCGCACGGCGCTGGCGGTAGCTTGCAGAATGGCGGATAGCGCCGGCCGGGGCGGCGCAGGGGGGGGGGAACCAGGGGTGACGAAGGGCGGGACCATAAGCGATACACAACAATGCAACCCCGGTATGGTAGCCGCTCGCTGGACGAATTCCGCACGTCGGATCAGACTGGCGCCTTGTGCGTGCATTTAGAGCGGCCTTCCCGCCCGCTACCCATGACACTTGCCACATTGCTGCTGTTTGCCATCACCTCGGGCATCACCATCGCCACGCCGGGGCCCACCGTGCTGCTGGCCATGAGCAACGGCTCGCACCATGGCGGGCGCCGTGCTGGCCGACATGGCGCTGGTGGCCATCGTGGCGTCGGGGCTGGGGGTGCTGCTGGCGGCCTCGGAGGCCGCGTTCCAGCTACTGAAGTGGGCCGGTGCCGGCTACCTGGCCTATCTGGGGTGGCGCCTGCTGCGCACCGATGCGGCCGCCGCCCTGCCCGGGCCGGCCGGGGCGCGGCCGCCCGAAGCGCGCGCGTTGTTCCTGCGCAGTTTCCTGGTGGCGGCCACCAACCCGAAGGCCTTGCTGTTCATGTCGGCATTCTTGCCGCAGTTCATACGCCCGGCCGCGCCGCTGCTGCCGCAATACCTGGCGCTGGCTGCCATACTGGCGATACTGAACCTGGCCGCCATGCTGGCCTATGCAACGCTGGGCGCGCGCATGATGCCTGCTCATGAAAACCTCAACAAGAAACAGGTGCCGCGCCGCACTCCTTCTCTTTCGGATTCGACCTGCAGGCGCCAGCCCTGCATGTCGCACACCCGTTTGGCGATAGCGAGCCCCAGTCCGCGCGGAAAGCCGCCGTCATCGTCCGGCGTTGTAGCCGGCGCATCTTTCAGCCGGCCGCTGTAATAGCGCTGGAACACAAACGGCAACTCTTCAGCCAGGATACCCTTGTCCGTATCGCGCAGCTCTAATGAGCCGTCGCCGCCAACGCCGCGACCAGCTTGGCCGGAGCAGCGTGTTCAATGGCGTTGCGCCCGCGCCACGCGGTGCCGGATATCACCCGGCAGCTCCGCGTTGAGCAACATGACTTCGCAGGCGGCCATGATACAAAGCGCGCCCATGCCCAGCACGATCAGGCCAAAGTCGCGCACCCGGGCTTCATGGTCAGTCGCGTCGTACAACACATACAGACGCCCGCGCGAAGTGTCGGCCACCATGACGTGCCAGGTTTCCGCGCCCGGCTCCAACAGATGCAACCGCGGCGGCAAACTGTTCAATTGCGAGGGCATGTTGCCGCCAGCCGCGCCGTCTTGCAGCCAGGCCCGCATCGACACGCCGAGTTCCCGCGCGCCTTGCGCAGGCCCATCTGCTCGAAGGCCAGATAGGCCAGCAGGGCCAGCGCGGCCACGAAAACAGCCACCGCGCCCGTCAGCGCTCAGACGACGCGTTGGGTCAGCGTGCCCCCTTCATTGGGCGGCTCCGGACGGCACGAGGCGCCAGCCTGATCCGCTCGGAAGCCTGACACCTGGACGGCTATATCAATCCACCGGCTGCGGCTCGCCCTCGAATGTGTACCGGGTGAAAGACTGGCCGAACGAGGGCATGGCGGCTATATCCATGGTCAGGCCGACAGGATCAATAATGATTGTTGCCACCGTGGCGGTGCGGCCACCGGTCAGGGTGCCGCGCGGCGGGCGGCACACCGAATAAGGCGTGGCCCAATCGTCGGCCAGGGCGCGCCGCACATCCGCCACACTGATGCGCGGGCCGCATGCATCGAGCAGTTCGCGCACGCGCCAGGCGCGATAGTACGTGTCCACTGCATTGCGAAGCCCGGCTTCGCGCACCTTGCCCAATGCCACCTCGCTTATGAAATGGTTGGAATGGGTCAGCAGACCGTTCTGCGGCAACAGCGTAAAGCTCTCGTCCGGCACGCACTCAAAGTCCATCAGCCAGCCATCCTGGCTGACGATCATGTTGCTGGAGCACGCCTTGGGCGTGGCCGCCAGCAGTTGCATCGCGACAGCCACATGGCGCTGCTCGAGCGCGGCGCGGCGGATGCTGCTGAGGGGCACGCCGCTCTGCGTGTAATCGCGGTCGCAGCTGATGTAGTTGCCGGTGAGCGCCAAGCCGGCCGAATTGAGGCCGTGGCGCGCCAGGCCGCCGGCCTCTACCAGCGTGACCAGGCTCAAGCCATCTTCGCCCTGCACCCGCAGCACGATAGTGCTATCGCGCGCGTCCGGATCCCAGTCCCAGTTATGGGCATGGATCATGCGGCCGTCGGCGCTGCGCTCGGGCATGACGATCGCGGCCGTGCACTCGCCTTCGGCCGGGTCGATGGCAGCCTGGCGGCCCAGCAAGCGGGCCTTGGCAATGACCTCGGTACGCGCGTTGATCAGGACGACATCATCGAACGACACGCCCGATCCGGCCGCGATGCCGCGCATTTCTTCGCCGTGCTCGGGCCGGAACGTCTCGATCTGCGCGGCGAACTCGGCAATCAGGGCGGCCTGGCCGGCCGGGTCGGTGCCTATCTTGTCGAGCTCGCCGCGATAGTAGCGGGCGCTGTGCGCAATGCGTTCGGGCACAGCGGCTCCGTATTGGCGGCCACGCTCAAACGGCGCGCCGGAGATAGAAACGAAAGGAAAGGGGGTCTGCATGTAAAGTCCGTATGAATAGTGTGGGCGGGAAATCAGCGGCCGGAAGGCGTCAGCACAAGGCTGTCGCCGCGCACCTGCAATGAAGTGCCCAGCGCCAGCGAGCCTTGCAGCAGCAGGTCGCGCTCATGGGGCAGTGCACTTACCGGACGCACCAGGGTCTGGTTGGCGGCATTGCGCTGGGTGAACGACAGCTCGATCTCGCCCACCGTGCCCGCCCCATCAATGGCCACCCGCAACATGCTGCCCACCCAGTCGGTATGGGGGTCGTTGTGGTGCGCCATCTGGAACGAAAAATTGCCCCCGCCATAGAAGATCGGCCGGCCGCGGTAGGTCTCGATGGGCAGAATCATGTGCGGGCCATGCCCGAACACAATGTCGGCCCCTGCGTCCACCGCGGCGTGGGCGAATTCTCGCTGGTACTGCAGCACTTCGCGCCGGAAGCCCCAATGCAGCGACGCCACCAACACGTCGGCCCGCTCGCGCAAGTCGGCCACGTCTTGCCGATAGCGTTGCAATGAATCCGGATCGGCCCAGGTAACTACCTGCGGGGGCACGCCCGGACGAGTACGGGCGGCCTGCTGCTCCAGCGCGGGGCGATAAGCCGTATGCCCCTTGATGACCGCCACGCCCGGCTGCCCCGGGCCTGCCTCATGGAAATCCGGCCAGTACACCGCGGTGCGCTGCAGAAAGCCGTAGCGCACCCCGGCCCGCTCGACGACCAGGCCGGCGCGCGCCTGCGTATCGTCCGCCCCCGCCCCCACATGGCCGATACCCAGGCGATCGAGCTCGACCAGGGACGCCATGACCGCCTCGCGCCCGATGGTCACATTGTTGGCGTTGCCCGCCACTTGAACGCCGGCCTGGGCCAGCGCCGCGCCGACCGCTGGCGGCACATAGAAACCGCGCCGCTCCACGGCGTCGCCGGGCAGGTCATACAGGCAGCATTCCAGGTTGGCGAACACCATGTCCGCCCGCCGCAGGGGCTCGCCGACGTGCTCGAACAAGCCGCTGGCGTCATTGACCCCGCGGAAGTTGATATCGCCTAGCAAATAAAGAACTTGTGGCATGGCCGCGTCAATCCTTCTTGCTGACTTCCCAGAGCTGCGGGGTGCCGAAGACCGACGACTCGAAGCCGCTGACGTTCTTGCGGTACGCGCCCGTGGCCAGCGTATTGAAGATCGGGATAAGCGGGACCTGCTCAAGCATGCGGGCATGAAGATCGTCAAACATCTTCTGGCGCTGCGCGGGATCGGTCTCGCGCATGGACTGCGTCAGCAATTCCAGCGACTCGGCATCATCCCAGACTTTGCGCGGTTGCGTGTCTTTCGGGCCCATCACGCCCTCGAAACTGAGAGAGGGGTCCATCCGGCTGGAGTACGAGAACGACATCATCTGGTAATTGCCCTTTTGCCACTTGTCCTGCTGGGCGCCCCACTCCAGTACCTCGATGTCCGCATTGATCCCGGCCTGCTGCAGCATGGCGTGAGCGATGACGGCAGCGTCGTAGTTGGGCTGGTTGCGCCGGTTAGTGGAAATAACGATCTTCTCGCCCTTGTAGCCAGCCTCGGCCAGCAGCTTCCGGACACGCGCCGGGTCATGCTGGAAGCCGCGCGCCTGTGCCTCGCCGAAAAACGGCGACTCGCTGGGCACCAGGGAGTTATTGGGCTCGGCCAGGCCGTAGGTCACGCCATCGACCAATTGCTTGTAATCGAGCGCGGCGGCAATGGCCTGGCGCAGCTTGGTATTGGACAGCAGCTTGTCGCGCGTCTGCAGCGGAAAGGTGGTGGGAGACAATTGCGGCGACACGGTCGTCGCGATATCGGCATGGTTCTGCAGCTCGCTCATCTCTGAATAGGGCACCTTCGACATGAGATCGATCGCGCCGCTTGCGAGCGCCGTCTTGGCAGTGGCCGGATCCGAAATGACCACAAAGCGCACTTCGTCGACCAGCGGGCGCTTGCTGCCCACATAGCCGTCGGGCCCGCCGGGCAGGCTGGCGTAGTCGTCATTGCGCACCAGGCTGATGTATTCGCGCTGGCGCCATTCGCCCAGCTTGAACGGGCCCGTGCCTATCGGCTTGTCCCACGTGCCGTCCGCCTTCAGCGAATCGCGGTGCGTAATAGCCGTCATGCCGCAGTCATTGCGCGCCAGCGAACTCAAAAACAGCGGATCAGGATGGTTAATGCGGAACACCACCGTCTTGGCATCGGGCGCCGTGACTTCCTCTACTTTCAACCGCACCCGTCCGTCGAAATCAGACAGGCAGCGCCACCCCGTCTTGGGGTCCATGAAACGGTTCCAGCTCCACAGCACGTCGTCGGCCGTCAGCGGCTTGCCGTTGTGGAACTTCACCCCCTCGCGCAGGTGAAACGTATACGCCAGGCCATCGTCCGACACCTCGATGCGCTCGGCCAGCAAAGGCTGCGGCTGCCCTTTCGCGTCGTAGCCCACCAGACCTTCCACCATGTGCAGGACCACTCCGTCGGTGTTGCCATCGCGGTTGACGCCGGGGTCAGTGCTGCGGATATCGGCGTCCTGGTGGACGCGCAGGGTCGTGGCAGCCACGGTGCTCGTGGCGCACAGCGCGGCTACGGCCGCGGTAAGAAGAAAATGCTTTTGCATTCAGATTGCTCCGTCTAGAAGGCAAAGAAAAATCAAAAACTGGCCTGGCTGCCCCGCGCTATGCCATACGTGGCATAGCGCGGCTCCAGGCAAGGCATGCGGGCCACGGCCATGGTTCCGGCGGCCGGCTCCATAAGCAGCGTGGCAGTAGTACTGGATGGGTAACCCTGACCGCCCATGCGCGGCGGCCGGCACACGGAATATGGGCTGGCGTGGCGGTCGTCAAAGGCCTGCTTGAGGTGGTCGAGGCCGACGAGGGGGCCCGCCGACCGCAAGGCCTGGAGTACGCGCACGTCCCGATTCGGGCTCTCGGGCGACGTCGCCATGCCGGTCTCGCGGAGTTTGCCCAGCGCCACGCGCGTACTCCAGTGATTGGCGTGCACCAGCAGCCCGTCTTCCGGATACTGCAAAAAGGTCTCGTCGGGCGCGCATTCCAGGTTCACCGACAGGCCCAGGCTGGTGCCCAGCATGACGTTGCACGAGCAGGCCTTGGGCGTGGCGGCAACAATCTGCAGCGCGACGGCATAGTGCTCTTGCTCGAGCGCCTTGCGACGCACCAGCGGCAGCGGTATGCCGCTCTGGGTGTAATCGCGGCTGCTAGCCAGGCCGTTACCGTTCAGGACGATCCCGGCGGAGTTCATGCCGTAGCGCGCCAGGCCGCCCGCTTCGACAAAGGTGAGCACGTCCGGGCCGTCTTCGCGAAGAACGCGCAAGATAATGACCGTATCGGCGCAGTCCACCCGGTTATCCCAGTTCTGGCCTTGCAGCAGGTTGCCGCTGGCGCTGCGCGCGGGCAGCACGGCCGCGCTGGTGCAGGCATCATCAGCGTCGGGTTGAGGCCCATCGGCGCGAGCCGCTCTGGACAAGCGGGCCTGCGTCACGATTTCGGTACGCGCGTTGATCATCAGCACTTCGTCAAAGCGCACACCGGCACCATCGGCGACGCCTTGCATTTCGTCCAGGTAGGCCGGTTCGAACTCGGCAATCTGGCGGCGGAATTCGCCTATCAGCTGGTCCAGCCGACTGGCCGGAAAGCCGAATTCATTGAGCGCGCGGGCATAAATGTCTGCGCTGCGCCGCACCCGGCGCGCCGCCTGCTCGCCGTGCTGGCGGCCGCGCTCATAGGGGGTGCCATGCACCTCGACCAGCGGAAAAAATATGTTGTCGTCCATGGGTTCTCTTCAAAAGCCGGCTCGTTGGCGCTTAGCCACCGGCCGGGCCTTGTTTGGCGACTTCCCAGAGCCGCGGGCTGCCAAATACCGATGCGCGATAGCCGGTTACGTCGTTACGCGCCACATCGTTGACCAAGGTGTTGAACAGCACGATCAGCGGCACCTGGTCGATAGCATTGCGATGCAACTGGTCGAAGGCGGCCTGGCGGGCAGCGGGGTCGGCCTGGCGCATGGCGTCGGCCAGCAAGGCGAGCGACGCCGGGTCTTCCCATACCTTGCGCGGCTGGGTGGCCTTGGGGCCCATCACCGATTCGTAGCTCAGGGCGGGATCGAGGCGGGCGGAATAGCCGAACGCCATCAGCTGATAATTGCCCTTTTGCCATTTGTCCTGCTGCGCGCCCCACTCCACCACTTCGAGCTCGGCATTGATGCCGGCCTGCTGCAACATGGCCTGGGCGATCAGCGCCATATCAAAATGGTGCGTGTACTGTTTATTGGTGGTGATCAGCAGGCGCTCGCCCCGATAGCCCGCTTCGGCAAGCAGCTGCTTGATGCGGGTGGCGTCGTGTGTAAACGCCTGCTTCTGGACTGCCGTGTGATAGGGCGACGACAACGGCACGACAGACTGGTTGGGCTCGGCCAACCCATAGGTCACGCCGTCAACCAGCTGCTTGTAATCGATCGCGGCGGCGATGGCACGACGCATGGCCAGTTTGCCCAGCAGCGGATCAGTCGTCTGGAACAAAAGCGTATTGGGCGCCCAGATCGACGACGGATAAACGGTAAGACTCGGGTCTTTCTTGAGTTCTGCCGCCTCGGCGTAGGGCAGGCGATGCAGAATGTCGATGTCGCCGCGTTGAAGGGCCGCCTTGGCGGTTGCCGCGTCGGGAATCACCACAAAGCGCACTTCGTCGACCAGCGGGCGCTTGCTGCCCACATAGCCGTCGGGCCCGCCGGGCAGGCTGGCGTAGTCGTCGTTGCGCACCAGGCTGATGTATTCGCGCTGGCGCCATTCGCCCAGCTTGAACGGGCCCGTGCCTATCGGCTTGTCCCACGTGCCGTCCGCCTTCAGCGAATCGCGGTGCGTAATAGCCGTCATGCCGCAGTCATTGCGCGCCAGCGAACTCAAAAACAGCGGATCAGGATGATTGATGCGGAACACCACCGTCCTGGCATCGGGCGCCGTGACCTCTTCTACCTTCAAGCGCACACGGCCGTCGAAGTCAGACAGGCAGCGCCAACCCGTCTTGGGGTCCATAAAGCGGTTCCAGCTCCACAGCACATCGTCGGCCGTCAGCGGCTTGCCGTTGTGGAATTTCACCCCCTCGCGCAAGTGAAATGTATACGCCAGGCCATCATCCGACACCTCGATGCGCTCGGCCAGCAAAGGCTGCGGTTGGCCTTTCGCGTCGTAACCTACCAGGCCTTCCACCATGTGCAGCACCACCGAATCAGTGTTGTTGTCACGGTTGACGCCGGGATCGGTGCTGCGAATGTCTGAATTAGTGTGGATGCGCAGGGTAGTGGCCGTGGCCGGCGCGGCATCCAGGACGCCCGCTGCAAGCAAACTGCCGGCAAGGAAAAAAGCGGGTAAGCGCGGTCGATGCATGGAAGTCTCCCAAGGTGGATAGTCGGCCTTGCGGCCGCTTATGGTTTTGTGTTGCCCGCGCCTGGCGGCTATTGCACACCGGCCTGGCGCGAGCCGCGGGGTGCGCCTCTAACCGGGCTGGGCCGCGGTATCGTCAAACCGCCAGCGCAGCCGCACCCCGCCCGCGTCATTGGCATCCAGCGCGGGAATAGCCGACAGCAGGCGGCGGGTATAGGATTCGCGCGGATGGTCGAAGATGGCATCGCGTGTCCCTTCTTCGACGATGCGCCCGTCCTGCATCACGACGACACGGTCGGCCACCTGTTCGACCACGCTCAGGTCGTGGCTGATGAACAGACACGAGAACCCGTGCTTGCGCTGCAACTGCGCGAACAGCTCCAGCACTTGCGCCCGCACCGTGACATCCAGGGCCGAAACCGGCTCGTCGGCAATCACGAAAGCAGGGCGCCGCACCACCGCGCGCGCAATGGCCACCCGCTGGCGCTGCCCGCCCGACAACTCGTGCGGAAAGCGGCGCGCATAGTTCTCGTCCAGCCCTACCTCGCGCAACACCTCTGCCACCCTGGCCAGGCGGTCCTGCCGGCCCAGCTGCGGCATCTGGCGCAGCCCTTCGCCCACCAGCTCGCCGATGGTCATCCGGGGGTTGAGCGATGAATAAGGGTCCTGGAACACCATCTGGCAGTTCAACCGGTAGTCTTTCCAGCCCGCATCCGACTGCTCGATGGAACGGCCGCGGAACATGATGGTTCCGGAGCTAGGCTGGATCAATCCGGCAATGGCGCGGCCCAGGGTGGTCTTGCCGGAGCCCGAGCCGCCCACCACCGCCACCACTTCGCCGGGCCGGATCTCGATATCGATGCCGTGCAGCGCCCGCTTGGGCGCCGTGCGCCGCAACAGTCGCTGCCGCCCCGGATACTCCACAACCAGCTTGCTGACAGACACCAGGGGCGCCGCGTCAGGAACCGCGCGCGCTTCGCCACGCCGCGGCATCGCGGCGAGCAGGCGCTGCGTATAGGGATGCTGGGGACGGGCAAGCAGGTCTTGCGTGGTGCCGCGTTCTACCGCTTCGCCGTTGCGCATCACTACCACCCGCTCGGTATAGCGGGCCACCATGGCGAGGTCATGGCTGATCATCAGCACCGCCGTATTGCGGGCCCGGGTCAGCTCCACCATCAGTTCAAGTACGTCGCGCTGCACCACCGCGTCGAGCGCCGTGGTGGGTTCATCCGCCACCAACAGGGCAGGCTCGAGCAGCATCACGGCCGCCAGCATCATGCGCTGGCGCATGCCGCCCGAGAACTCATGCGGCCAGGCCGTCAGTGCGGCCTGAGGGTCGCGGATTCCCACTCGAGTAAGCATGTCGAGAATCAGCGTCCGCCGCCTGCTTGCGTTCAGGTCTTTGCGATGCAGGGCCAGGCCCTCATCTAGCTGGCGCCCGATGGTCATAGACGGGTTGAGCGAAGTCATGGGTTCCTGGAACACCATGCCGATGCGCGCGCCACGCAATTGCCGCAATTGCGCCTGGCTGGCGTGCGTCAGGTCCTGCCCCTCGAACAGGATGGCGCCGCCCGCACGTACCAGCGGCGGCGGGGTCAAGCCCAGTATGGCCCGGGCCGCCTGCGTCTTGCCGCTGCCAGACTCTCCGACAATGCCCACCATCTCGCCCGGCGCGACGTCGAATGACACCTGCTTGACGATCTCGCGCCCATGGCGGCCCACCGTAAGTGTCAGGTCGCGCACCTCGACCAGCTTGCCGGCGCCTTTTACGCCGCGCTGCAATTCGCTATTGCCCATATTTACCGATCCGTGACTGGTTGCGGCCATCTCAATGGTCCCCGCCGCGCATGCGCGGATCCAGGCGATCGCGAATTGCATCGCCCAGCAGATTGATCCCCAGCAGCGTTAGCGCAATACACAACCCGGGCAGAACGCTCAAATACGCGGCCTGCGCCATGAATGGCCGCGCCGAGGCCAGCATGTTGCCCCAGGTGGGCGCGGGGGGCGGCACGCCCAGCCCCAGAAATGACAGCGCGCTTTCAGCCAGAATGACCCAGCCGAACATCGAAGTGGCCAGCACCGTCAGCGGCGCTATACAGTTGGGCAGCACGTGGTGCAGCATCGTGTAGTACTCGGAATTTCCCAGCACTCGCGACGATTCGATGAATTCCCGTTCGCGCAGCGACAGCACCGCCCCACGCACGATGCGGGTCACCGAAGGGGTATAGGCCAGCCCCAGGGCCAGGACGATGCCGTATTTGTTGGCGCCCACCACAGCCAGCAAGGCCAGGGCCAGCAACAGGCCCGGAAATGCCAGCAGCGCGTTATTGAAGGCCATGACGATACGGTCAGTCCAGCCGCGCAGGAAACCCGTCAGCACGCCCACCGAGGTGCCGATCACGACCGCGAAACCTACCGTCAGCACGCTGATCCATACGCTGGTGGACGCCCCGGCCATCAGCCGCGAGAGCACGTCCCGCCCGAATTCGTCGGTTCCCAGCCAATACTGGCCTCCCGGGGCCTTCAGGCGTGCCGTGAAATTGATGGCCAGGGGATCATACGGCGTCCATACGGCTCCGAGCAGCGCGGCGACCAACAGAATGCCGATCAGAATGCCGCCGAGAAGCGCGTTGGGAGCCAGCTTGCGCCGCCTGGCCGGCGCGGGGACCGCGCCCGCGGGCTGTGTCGTCGTAAGATTGGGCATAGTCATTCTGCGGTTACCCGCGGGTCGAAGACAGGATAAAGAAGGTCGATCACCAGATTGACCACAACGTACACCACCGCCACGAACAGCAAACAGCCCTGAATGACGGGGTAATCGCGGGAATAGATCGAATCGACCAGCAGCCGGCCCAGCCCGGGAATGGTGAACACGGTCTCGACCACCGCAATGCCGCCCAGCAAGTTGCCGAGCACCAGGCCTATCAACGTCCAGGTCGGGCCGAACGAGTTCTTGAAAACATGCCGCATCAGGACGACGCGCTCGCTGAGCCCCTTGGCGCGCGCGTGTGTGACGTAATCCAGCCGTAGCACTTCCAGCGCGCTGGCACGCGCCATCCGCATCAGCACGCCGATTTCGTGCAGAAACAAGGTCAGGATCGGCATGATCAGATATAGCGCCGCCGCGCGGGCGTCCTGCCCGAACGAGACGTAGCCCACCACCGGCAGCCATGACAGCTTCAGCCCGAAAAACAAAAGCAGCAGCAAGCCCAGCCAGAACGTGGGAATCGACACCAGCAGCGTTGCCGCTCCTACCATCACCAGATCCAGCGCGCTGTTCTGGCGCCAGGCCGCGATAATGCCGGCCGGCACGGCAACCAGCGCGGCAAGCAGAACCGCCGCCACCACGACCTGCGCACTGACCAGAAAACGGCTCCAGACCAGGTTCAGCACGCTTTCGCCGGTGCTGATCGACTGGCCCAAGTCACCCTGCAGCAGATGGCCGAACCAGATAATGAATTGCTGCAGCCAGGTCTGGTCGAGGCCCATGCGGCGACGCATATCTTCCAGCGCGGCCGGGTCGGCCAGATCGCCCAGCAGCAGCTGGGCAGGGTCTCCGGGAATCAGCCGGATCAGGACGAACACGGATACCGACACAATCAAAAGTGTCGGCAGCGCCATCCCCACCCGGGTCATGACGAAGCGAAGCATGAGTCGCGAGTCTCCGATTGGTGGCAGAAAACCGGCAGGCATGCCACCTGGTTTCTTATTGCGGGCTGGTCAAAGACCAAGGCGCCACTGTCGGCCATTGCAACAGATAAGTAAAATTAAAATTTATTTAAACTAATCGAAGAAAAACTTATCTATCGATTTCCAATGAGCTCGATCCGGTTCTTCCGCACCTTTGTGGCCGTCGCGCGCAGCGGCTCGTTTTCCGCCGCGTCAGAGCGCGTGGCGCTGACCCCGACGGCTGTCAGCCTGCAGATGCGTGCGCTAGAGACCGATCTGGGGCAAGAGCTGTTCGACCGCACCGGCAAGATCGTGGCGCTGAATGAACGCGGGCATCGCCTGCTTCCCAAAGCCGAAGCGTTGCTGAGCCAGTACGACGAAATGCGCAACGACGACGAAGGCCACCACGAAGTGGTGGGCGCCATCTCGGTGGGGGCGGTCGCCACCTCGATGGCCCTGCTGGCACGCACGGTGCTGGCGCTGCGCGTCTCGCACCCAAAGCTACGCGTCCACCTTGAAAACAATTATTCGGGCGACCTGTCCATGCGCGTCAAAGAAGGCAAGCTGGACGCCGTGCTGGCAGTGAAAAACTCACACCGCATTCCGGCGGGCACCACCTGGACGCCGCTCTATTCCGAGCCGCTGGTGTTTGTAGCGAACCGCCGCGCCGCGCAAGGACGCAGCGTGAAAGACCTGCTGCAAAAGCGTCTCTTCTTGCAACCGGCGCTCAGCACGCATACCGGCGCGCTGGTCGAGCGCTTCATGCGGCGCCAGCGCCTGCAAGTGCGCGACACCCTCGAAATGAACTCGTTGCGCACGATAGTCGAACTGGCCGAGCAAGACATAGGCGTAACTATCGTGCCCATGCCCCGCAACGCGTCCTGGGAAAGCGATGAACGCCTCAGTGTGCGGCGCTTCGACGATCCACGGGCGCAGCGCGCCATGGGCTTGTTCGAAAGCGAAAAACGCAGCCACCTGACGAGTGTCGTGCGGCGCAGCCTGCTTGATGAACTGGCAGGGTCGGCAACGCCTTAGGTAGCCCTGCGTGGAAAACCGGCCGCGAACCTATTCCACGAACTGGGAGTTCGCGCCCGATAAAGCGGCGCGGCCGCGCCAGTACTTCCGAGAAGGCTGCGACCAGCTAAAATCCCGCGTTTGGCTTCGCAATTCTGGGCACCCCTTTTCGCTCGGTCCGGGCCACACACGGAAGCCCATATGAAAATCCCCGCAAACTCCACACAATCCAAGAAACCCGCTCCCAAAGTGGGGTTCGTCAGCCTGGGCTGCCCCAAGGCCCTGGTCGATTCCGAACGCATCCTGACGCAGCTGCGCACCGAGGGCTACCAGATCACGCCCAAGTACGATGGCGCCGATGTCGTAGTCGTGAACACCTGTGGTTTCATCGACAGCGCCAAGGCCGAATCGCTCGAAGCCATCGGGGAAGCCCTGGCCGAGAACGGCAAGGTCATCGTCACCGGTTGCATGGGTGTGGATGAGTCGGCCATCCGCGACGTGCATCCCAGCGTGCTGGCCGTAACGGGGCCGCAACAGTACGAGCAAGTGGTGCGCGCGGTGCATGACGCCGCGCCGCCCAAGACGACCCACGATCCCTACATCGACCTGGTGCCGCCGCAAGGCATCAAGCTCACCCCCCGCCACTACGCCTATCTGAAGATTTCCGAAGGCTGTAACCACCGCTGCAGCTTCTGCATTATTCCGTCGATGCGCGGCGACCTGGTCAGCCGGCCCGTGGGCGACGTGCTGAGCGAAGCCGAACGCCTGGTCAAGGCGGGCGTCAAGGAACTGCTGGTGATCTCGCAAGACACCAGCGCCTATGGCGTGGACGTGAAATACCGCAGCGGGTTCTGGAACGGCCGCCCGGTCAAAACGCGCATGTCCGAATTATGCGCGGCGCTGTCTGAACTGGGCGTGTGGACCCGCCTGCATTACGTCTATCCGTATCCCCACGTGGACGAGGTGATTCCCCTGATGGCGCAGGGCAAGATCCTGCCGTACCTGGACATTCCGTTCCAGCATGCCAGCCCCAAAGTGCTCAAGGCCATGAAGCGGCCCGCATTCGAAGACAAAACCCTGGCGCGCATCCAACGCTGGCGCCAGGAATGCCCCGACCTGACGCTGCGCTCGACGTTCATCGTAGGTTTTCCGGGCGAAACCGAAGAAGATTTCCAGTACCTGCTCGACTGGATGAGCGAAGCCCAGCTCGACCGCGTCGGCTGTTTCCAGTATTCGCCGGTGCAAGGCGCGCCCGCCAACGCGCTGGACGGCGCGGTGCCTGACGAGGTCAAGCAGGAACGCTGGGAACGCTTCATGGAACACCAGCAGCAGATTTCGGCGGCACGCCTGCAAACCCGCATCGGCCGCGAAATCGATGTGCTGATCGATGAAGCGACCGACGAAGGCATCGTGGGCCGCTCCAGCGCCGATGCGCCCGAGATCGACGGCAACGTGTACGTAAAATCCCAGAGGCCGGTCAGCCCGGGCAGCCTGATCCGCGTGCGCGTCACCGATGCGGACGAATACGACCTGTACGGCGACGCGATCTGACGCGCCCTCTCTCTGGGCGGCGGCGGGTGTCAGGCGCCCGGCGGCAGCCTGTCGCCCGCAGCGCAGGCATCCCGCCCCGCTGTTTCCGCCGGGTCAGTCTTTTTCCAGAAAGTCCGACAGCTCATCGGCGTGCTCTTCCTCGACGGCCAGGATCTCTTCGAGCAGGCGGCGCGTGGTCGGGTCATTGTCGCCCACGTAGTCCACCATCTGCCGGTAACTGTCGATGGCGATGCGTTCGGCGATCAGGTTTTCCTTGATCATTTCTTCGAGTGAATTGGCCTCGACATACTCCGAATGGCTGCGCTCGAGCAGGCCGGCGGGCGACATGTCGGGCGCGCCGCCCAGTTGCACGATGCGTTCGGCAAGGCGGTCGGCATGGCTGAGCTCTTCGGCGGCGTGTTCCGCGAATTCGGCCGCAACGGGTTCGGCGTTCAGGCCGCGCGCCATGAAATGGTGGCGCTTGTACCGCAGCACACAGACCAGTTCGGTGGCCAGGGCTTCGTTCAGCAGCCGCAGCACCGTTTCACGGTCGGCCCGGTAGCCTTCGGTGACGGCGCCCGATTCGATATCCTGGCGCGCCTTGGCGCGAATGGCGCCGACGTCCATCTTGAACGCGCCGCCCGAGGCGGCTTGCGGTTGGGAAATAGCTTGGGTCATATCGCTGGCTCCTTGGTGGGTTCATAGGGCAAGACGATGCGGCGCACGGCGCCTTTACTGAAGAGTGTATCGGCCGGCCCGTGCCCGCGCTGTGTCCAAACATTGCCCCCCTGTCCGGAGACCGCCGCCAAGTTGCGTAAACTAGTTACCGTTGGCGCCGGTTGCGGCGCGGTGATTTGTAACGTGTCTGTGGTCTTATGAAGCTGAACAATGTCTGCGTGTACTGCGGCTCCAACCCTGGCAGCCTGCCCGACTACGCCGAAGGCGCGCGCGAACTGGCCCGCGAGCTGGTGCGGCGCGACATTGGCCTGGTGTATGGCGGCGCAAGCGTAGGCATCATGGGCATCGTGGCCGACACCGTCATGGCCGAGGGCGGCCGCGTCATCGGGGTGATTCCCGAGCCCCTGATGCGCAAAGAACTGGGCCACTCCGGCCTGACCGAACTGCATGTCGTGGCGTCCATGCACGAGCGCAAGACGATGATGGCCGAACGCGCCGACGCCTTCGTGGCGCTGCCCGGCGGCGCGGGCACACTCGAAGAAATTTTCGAAACCTGGACCTGGGCGCAGTTGGGCATGCACCAGAAGCCGTGCGGCCTGTTGAACATTGCGGGCTATTACGACCAATTGGCCGGGTTCCTGGATCACGCCGTGCAACAGGCATTCATGCGCGCCGAGCACCGCGCCATGCTGTTCGTGGAAGATCGGCCGGCCGCTTTGCTGGACCGCTACGCTTCTTATAAACCGCCCACCGTATCCAAATGGATCGAACGGGGCGAACACTGATAATACCCCTCACCATCGCGTATTCCGCCATGCCCTCCGCCATCCCCACCACGACTGCCGCCCTGATGCGCAACTATCTGCGCGCCAAGGACGAGAACCGCCCGCTGTACATGGCGCGCGCCTTCGCCAGCGATGCGGTGCTGAAGATGACGCTGCGTACGCCGGCCATCGCCTTTCCGCCCGAAGCGCGCGGCCTTGACGCCATTACCGAAGCGCTGGTGCGCACCTTCGGGCAGACCTACGAAAACGTATTTACGTTCTACCTTGCCCATCCGGGCGAGCACGCCGTGCTTACCGAGTACGCCTGCGACTGGTTCGTGGGCATGACGGAAAAAAACACCGGGCGCGTGCGCATCGGCTGCGGCAGCTACGACTGGGAATTCCAGGCCGCGCCGCACCTGGCGCGCAAGCTGACCATCACCATTGAAACCATGCTGAGCCTGCCGCCCGACACCGAGGCGCAGATTTTCGGCTGGCTGGCCTCGCTGCCCTACCCCTGGATCGATGCGCGCAACCTCGTCAACAGCGCGCCGCCCATCGAGGCCCTGGCGCCTGTCATGCACTGGATCCGGCGCGCCGACCGCGATGCCTACCCGCTGGACGGCACGGCTTGAAATACGACCTGGCCGCTTTTGACTTCGACGGCACACTGGCCGACACCCTGCCCTGGTTCGAATCCATACTGGATGGCGTGGCCGACAAGTACGGATTTCGCAAGGCGGGGCCCGCCGAACGCGAGCAGCTGCGCCATCGCGGCGCGCACGACATCCTGAAGATCCTGGGCATCCCTTTGTGGAAAATGCCGGCCATCATGGCGCACGTGCGCCAGCTGATGCGCGACGTCGACCCCAATGTGCAGGTGTTCGACGGCATCCCCGAGGCGCTGACCGGGCTGCGCGCCGCCGGCCTGCGCCTGGTGGTGTTGAGTTCGAACTCCGCGGCCAACGTGCAGCGTGTGCTGGGGCCGCGCGCCACCGAATGGTTCGACGATTTTGAATGCGGCGCCGACATGTTCGGCAAGGCGGCCAAGCTGAAACGCCTGCTTGCCCGGCATCGCGTCGCGCCGCAGCGCTGTGTGCTGGTGGGCGACGAAATGCGCGACATCGATGCCGCGCGCAAGGCCGGCGTGCAGGTCGCCGCCGTAAGCTGGGGCTACAACCACGCCCAGGCCCTGCGCAGCCATGCGCCGGACATCCTCGTCAACAGCCCCGCCGAACTCGTGGGCGCGCTCGCAGGCTGAGCGTGGTGTCTGACACCCTGCGGGAGTCAGACACCGTAGCACCGGGGGCGTCGCGGAGAACCGGTGTCTAACGGGAACAGGTGTCTGACTCCCGTAGGGTGTCAGACACCAATCATCAGACTTCTGGCTGCCAGCCGCGCACGAAGACATCGGCCGGCTGGCGTTTGCCGCCGGCCTTTTGCAGTTCGAGCACGCGCAGGATGCCGTCGCCCGTGGCGATGTCGATTCCGTCGGGCCCGGCGCGCAGCACGGTGCCGGGGGCTGCGGCCACCGACGCTTGCAGCGGCTGCGCTCGCCACACCTTCACGGGGTCCGCCAACCCCGGCAGGCGCAGCGTCGCGCCCGGCACGGGGTTGAAGGCGCGCACGCGGCGCGCCAGTATGGCGGCCGGCAGGTTTAAATCGAGCACGGCCTCGGCCTTGTCGAGCTTGGCGGCATAAGTCACGCCTTCGGCCGGCTGCGGCCGGGCGGGCAGATTTCCCGCTTCCAGGGCGCGCAGCGCCTGCACGATGGCTTGCGCCCCCGCCGCTGCCAGCGCGTCGTGCAGCTGCGCGGCCGTGTCTTCGGCCCCGATGGGCACGCGATGTTCCAGCAGCATGTCGCCGGTGTCGAGCCCATGGTCCATCTGCATGATGGTCACGCCCGTTACGGTATCGCCCGCCTCGATGGCGCGCTGGATGGGCGCGGCGCCTCGCCAGCGCGGCAGCAGGCTTGCATGGATGTTGAGGCACCCCCGCGGCGGCAGCGCCAGCGTCCAGTCCGGCAGGATGAGGCCATAGGCCGCCACCACCATGACTTCGGGCGCGGCGTCCTGCAATTGCGCCTGAGCTTGCGCAGCGTCTTCGGGGTAGCGGCCGTCAAGGCGCAGGCTGCGCGGTTGCGCCACCGGGATGCCCGCGTCCAGGGCGGCCTGCTTGACCGGGCTGGGCGTCAGTTTCAGGCCGCGCCCGGCAGGCCGGTCGGGCTGAGTCAGCACCAGGGGGACGTCGTGGCCCGCGGCCAACAGGGCCTGAAGCGCCACGCGCGCGAATTCGGGCGTTCCGGCAAAGACCAGGCGCATGGGATCAGGCCCGCAGCGCTTCGCGCTCGGCTTTCTTGAGCTTGGTCTTGATGCGGTTCTGCTTCAGGTTGGACAAATACTCGACAAACACCTTGCCGTCGAGGTGATCGAGCTCGTGCTGCACACATACCGCCAGCAGGCCATCGGCCTCGGCCTCGTACGGCTTGCCGTCGATGTCCAGCGCGCGGTAACGGATGCGGGCCGCCCGTTCGACCTGGTCGTAGATGCCGGGCACCGACAGGCAGCCTTCTTCGTATGTCTGGCGCTCGTCGCTTTTCCAGGTGATTTCGGGGTTGATCAGCACACGCAGCTCGTCGCCGTCTTCCGAGACATCGATGACGACGACGCGCTCGTGCACATCGACCTGAGTGGCCGCCAGGCCCACGCCGGGCGCTTCATACATGGTGTCGGCCATGTCGCGCACCAGTTGGCGGATGCGGTCGTCCACTACCGCCACCGGCTTGGCCTTTTTGTGCAGGCGCGGATCGGGATAATGAAGGATGGGAAGCAAAGCCATGGCGTACGAATGAGGGGGCTGGCAATTCAGCAGACAATGTAATGATAATTCATCAGGGGCTTGATATCTAATAGATTCCGGCTAATACGCACATTGGCCCCGGTGCGCGCAAGGCCGTTTTGGTCGCGCCGGCGCAACCGCAGCAAAGAGCCTGTGCGACACTACCGGACCCTTGCCAGGCCCATTGCCGAACCTATGCCGCTTACGCATACCCACGACGAGTTATCCGCCTGGCTGCGCCTGTCGCTCGAACCGGGGCTGGGCCCCGCCAGCGCCTATCCGCTGCTGTCTGCGGTGGGCCTGCCCGAGCACATCTACTCGCTGGGCGCAGCCGCCCTGGCGCGCCACGTGCCCCAGGACCTGGCGCGCCAGCTGGCCGCGCCGGCGCCGGCCGCCATGCAAGAGCAGATCGACCGCACCCTGCAATGGGCCGACGAGCCCGGCCACCATGTGCTGACGCTGGCCGACCCGGCCTATCCCCAGAGCCTGCTCACGATCGCGGACCCGCCCGTCCTGCTATATGTAACCGGCGACCCCGCGCGCCTTGCCCAGCCGGCGCTGGCCGTGGTGGGCGCGCGCAGCGCCACGCCCGGTGGCTGCGACAACGCGCGCGCGTTCGCACGGCATCTGGCCGGCCATGGATGGTGCGTGGTCAGCGGCCTGGCGCAGGGCATAGACGCGGCCGCCCACGAAGGCGCCCTGCAGGCCGGCCCGCAAGGCGCCGGCACGGTGGCGGTCATGGGCACGGGCGTCGACCGCGTCTACCCCGCCCGCCATCGAGACCTGGCGCACCA
This sequence comes from Bordetella genomosp. 7, assembly GCF_002261265.1. Lineage (GTDB taxonomy): Bacteria > Pseudomonadota > Gammaproteobacteria > Burkholderiales > Burkholderiaceae_B > Bordetella_A. The sequence continues at coordinate 337,129 of NZ_NEVK01000008.1, forward strand.
GGTCGCCGCGCACGGCGCCCTGGTGTCCGAATTGCCCCTGGGCATGGGCCCGCTGCCGCATCACTTTCCCCGCCGCAACCGGCTGGTGGCCGGGCTTGCGCGCGGGGTACTGGTGGTCGAGGCTGCGCGCCAGAGCGGCTCGCTGATCACCGCCCGGCTGGCGGGTGAAAGCGGTCGCGAAGTGTTCGCCATCCCCGGTTCCATCCATTCGCCCCTGTCGCGTGGCTGCCATGCCCTGATACGGCAGGGCGCCAAGCTGGTTGAGACGGCCCAGGACATTACCGACGAACTGGGCGCCCCCATGCGCGCCGGCCGCGCCAAAGCGTCGGGCGTTGCCACGCCGGACCAGGCACCAGCGCCCGCCACTGCGTCCCACGAACCACCGCTGCTGCGCGCCCTGGGCTTTGATCCGCTGCATCTGGATGCGCTGCAGGCCCGGACAGGGCTGGATATCGCGACGCTGAACGCCCAATTGCTCGAGCTTGAGCTCGCGGGCCATGTCGCCCGCCTTGACGGGGGACGGTTCCAGCGCCTGAAATAGCCGCCGGCTGCGATTATGATTATCGCAGTCGACGCCCACCGGGCGCGCTTGCACACACAGGAAGAGACATGCCGCTGCCCACCCGCGTCAAGATCGTCGAGGTTTCGCCCCGCGACGGCCTGCAGAACGAAAAAGAGATCATCCCCACCGATATCAAGGTGGAACTTGTCGACCGCCTCACTGCTGCGGGGTTTCCCAATGTCGAGGCCACCTCGTTCGTATCGCCCAAGTGGGTACCGCAAATGGCGGACGCCGCCGATGTCATGGCGCGCATCCAGCGCAAGCCTGGCGTGATTTATTCGGTGCTCACGCCCAACCTGAAAGGCTTCGAGGGCGCCCTGGCAGCCAAGGCCGACGAAGTAGTGATCTTCGGCGCGGCCAGCGAAGCGTTTTCGCAGAAGAACATCAACTGTTCCATCGCCGAGTCGATCGCGCGCTTCGAGCCCGTGGCCCAGGCCGCCCGCGATGCCGGACTGCGGCTGCGCGGCAGCATCAGTTGCTCGCTGGGATGCCCCTACCAGGGCGAAGTGCCGGTGTCGGCGGTAGTAGACGTGGCGCGCCGCTACGTGGCGCTGGGATGCGATGAAATCGATGTGGCCGACACCATCGGCGTGGGCACGCCGCAACGCGTGCGCGAAGTCATGGACGCGGTAACGCAGGTGGTCGACCCCGGCCGCGTGGCCGGCCATTTCCATGACACCTATGGGCAGGCCCTGGCCAACATCCTGGCCGCGCTCGAAGCCGGCGTCAGCATCTTCCACACCTCGGTCGCCGGGCTGGGCGGCTGCCCGTATGCCAAGGGCGCCACCGGCAACGTGGCCACCGAAGACGTGCTGTACATGCTGCGCGGCATGGGGATCGAAACCGGCATTGATTTCGACGCGGTGGTCGACATAGGCCAATGGATGTCGGCCCACCTCAGCCGCAAGAGCGGCAGCCGCGCCGGCAACGCCATAGCCGCCAAGCGCGCGGCCTGACCGCAACGCCGGAACCCTGACAGATGAGTTCGCTCTACGCTGCCCCTACCGCCGAAGAACGCGAAGCCCTGCTGCGCGAAATCGGCCCGCTGCCCCTGTCAGGCCAGGCCTGGCCCGACTGGGTACGCATCCTGGCCTGGATCATCCTGGCCATCATCGGGGTGCAGATTGTGTCCTCGGCCATCCGCCTGCCGCCTGGGCAGGTCAACACCGTGCTGGCCCTGACGGTTGCGCTGTGCTTCCTGGGCCTGACGCTGGTGTCGTGGCACATGCAAAGGTCTGTCACCACCATCGACGAAACCGGCCTGCGCCAGACCTGGATCACCCGGCGTGAGGTCGCCTGGCAGGATATTCACTTTGCCAAGTTCGTGCCCCTGCTGTTCTCGAAGCGGCTGGTCGTGTTCACGCAGCGCGGCCGCCCGGTCGTATTTCAGGGCGGAACCCGCGAACTACAGATCGCGTTCGCGAAAATCTCGCTGTTGTACCGCCGCAAGCGCTAGGGGCTGGCGCGGCGGCTTCAGGCCGCCAGCGACACCGATACCGGCGCGTTGGCTTCGCAAGCGTCGAGCGCCCGCGCCAGGCGCTCGATGCCCTGTGCGATCAGGCTTTCGTTCATGGTGGCAAACGACAGGCGCATGGCGTGCGGGTCGGCCTGCGCGGGGTCGGCGTAAAACGCCTTGCCCGGCACATATACCACCCCTTGCTCGATGGCGTACGGCAGCAGGCGGGTGGCATCGGCCTGGCCATTCAGGCGTGCCCAGAAGAACATGCCGCCTTCGGGCTTGATGAACGTCACGCGGCCGTCCAGGTGCTTGTGCAATGCCTGCGCCAGCGCATCACAGCGCAGGCCATAGGCTGCACGGATGCGCGGCACATGCTCGTGGTAACGGCCGTTGGCCAGGTACTGCGCCACGATTTCCTGCACCCAGGCCGACGAGGCCATGTCGTCGGCAGCCTTGGCCCCGACGCAACGACGCCGCACTTCGGCCGGCGCCACCAGCCAGCCGATGCGCAGCGACGGCGCCATGGTCTTGGACATGGTCGAGATATACACGGCCCATTGCCGCGCCTGGCCGTCGGCCAGCGCGGCAATGGGCGGGACGTGTTCACCGGCAAAGCGCAGCTCGCCATAGGGGTCGTCTTCCACGATCAGGAACTGGTGCTTGACGGCCAGTTCGAGCAGCCGCAGGCGCCGCTCGCGGCTGATCGTGGCGCCGCAGGGATTGGAAAACGAGGCCACCACGCATACCATCTTGGGCCTGATGCGCCCGGCCATTTCGTCGAGCTGTTCCAGGTCGATACCCTGCGGACCGGACGCGACGGGATGCACGGTGGCGCCGGTATAGCGCAGCGCCTGCACCGAATTGGGAAACGCCGGGCTTTCGATAAAAGCGTGGTCGCCCGGCTGCAACATGACGCGGCTGACCAGCGCCAGCGCCTGTTGCGACCCCCCGGTCACGGCCAGCTCGGTGCCGGGATCGCAGACGACCCCGCGTTCGGCGCTCAGGCGCGCCAACTCGTTCTTCAGGCTGGCTTGCCCATCGATGTCGGAATACTGCAGGCAGCCGCCCAGTCGGGCCAGCACCTGGGTGGATGCGATGGTGAGGCCTTCTACGTCGAACAGTTCCTGGGCCGGATAGCCGCCCGCCATGGAAATGCTGCCGGGGCGCATGGCATACGCCATTAACGAGCGGATGGGAGAAGCGGCGGGGGTCTGGAAAGGCGCCGCGAAGGCGTAGCTGGGTGCTGCGAAAGACATGGTTTGGGCTGGGCCGGCAAGAATGACGGGCATCGGCGCGGCGCCTGGCCGCGAGACGGCAGATAAGCTGCAACAATTGGCAAATGCCAGCTGATTCTATGGCCGCCCCCAAGGCGGGTCAATGCGCGCGCGCGGCGGCAGACGTGCTGCGCGGGCGGCGCGCGATAATCATGAGGTTTTTGTGTGATATCCCCCACAAGCATGCATTCTGAAGACACAATGGCCGCCCGCGTGGCGCAGGTGCGGCAGCGCATCGATGCCGCCTGCGCCCGGGCGGGCCGGCCGGCGGGAAGCGTGGCGCTGTTGCCGGTCAGCAAGACGTTCCCCCCGCAGGCTGTACGCGAAGCCGCCGCCCTGGGCCTGCGCCGGTTCGGCGAAAACAAAACCCAGGAAATCCGCCAGAAGGCGCCGGAACTGGCCGACCTGGATATTCAATGGGTCATGATCGGCCATTTGCAGACCAACAAGGCCAAAGACGCCGCGCGCGACGCCGCCGAGGTTCAGTCGCTTGACCGCCTGGACCTGGCGCACGCGCTGCAGCGGCGGCTGGAGGCGGCCGGCCGGCAACTTGACGTGCTGGTGCAGGTGAAGACCTCGCCCGAACCGTCCAAGCATGGCCTGCCGCCCGAAGAAGCGCCGGCTTTCCTGCGCACGTTGGCCAGCGAATGCCCCGCCCTGCGGGTACGGGGCCTGATGACCATGGCAGTGCAGTCCGACGATGCGCAAGCGGTACGCGCCTGCTTTCGCGCGCTGCGGATGCTGCAGGAGCAGCTGCGCCAGGAGGCGATCTCGGGCGTGGAGCTCGACCGCCTGTCGATGGGCATGAGCGGCGATTTCGAGATCGCCATCGAAGAAGGCGCCACCGAAGTGCGCATCGGCAGCGCGATATTCGGTGCGCGTAACTACGGGCAGGCCGGCTGAAACCCGCGCGCCCGGCGCCAGCGGGCGCTGACGCTCGGGTTGCGGTGCTGCCGCGGTATCTTGTGGACGGAAGTGGTGTCAGGCACCCTGCGGGAGCCAGACACCTGAGCTCGCGAGACGCCTGAGCCAGCAAGACGCCTGAGCCAGCGGGAGCCAGACGCCCGCGGGCACCTGGAAAGGGGGTGTCAGGCTCCGCAGGTGCCTGACACCGATGCGCCCGCACGGCGGGCGTGTTAATGCTTCATGTGTCCGCCATGGTGCTGCATGCCGGCGTTGTGGCCGATGGGCTTGACCTTGAACTTGACGGCCACTTGGCCGGCGTTCTGGAACGTCAGGGTGGCGGGAACCTCGGCGCCTTCGGCAAAGGGCTGCTTCAGCTTCAGGAACATCACGTGGTAGCCGCCCGGGGCCAGCTTGACTTCGCCGTCGGCCGGCACGGCAATGCCGTCGGGCAGGTGGCGCATGCGCGCCACGCCGTTTTCGGTTTCGACGGTGTGCAGCTCGATGCGTTCGGCCGCGTCCGACGTCACCGACACCAGGCGATCGGCCGTCTTGGCATCGTTGTCGATTTCCATGTATCCGGCTCCGTTGACCTGCCCCGGAGCGCTGGCACGCACCCACAAGTCGTCGATCTCGATCTCGCCAACCTTGTAGTCGCCGGCCCAGGCCGAGGTGGCCGCGCACAGACCCAGCGCCGCGACAAACGCCCATTGACGGATTTTCATGTAAGGCACCTCCGATACTGCCGGCCCGCATCCGCGCCGGCGGGTTAACGCCGCCGGACCAGGCTGCCGGCGGCCGCCAAGACCGACCGGGTCAAGGCTTCCATAGCCTGCGAGTTTACCCGCCAGTGCTGCCAGTACAGCGGCACGTCTTCGGTGGCGCGCGCCCGCAGCGGCACCAGGCGGCCGGAATCCAGTTCATGCTTGATCAGCGGCAAAGGGTTCATGGTCCAGCCCAGGCCGTCCAACGTCGCTTGCACGAAGGCCCGTGACGACGGCAACCACCACACCGGCGGCTGCCACGGCTGGTCGCCCATGACCTTGCGCGCAAAACGCGCCTGCAGTGCGTCTTTGCGATTGAAGACCAGCACCGGGGCGCTGGCCAGCGTGCGGGCGCTGACGCCCTGCGAAAAATAGCGCGCATGGAATTGCGGCGTGCAGGTCGCGACATAGCGCATGCTGCCCAGCGCGTGGATGCGACAACCCTGCACAGGGTCGCCCAGCGCCGTCACCGCGCCCAGCACCGAGCCGTTGCGCAGCAACGCCGCGGTGTGGTCCTGGTCTTCGGATTGCATATCCAGGGTGGCGCGGGTGCTCACGGCAAACAAGCGGGCTGCCTCCATGAACCAGGTTTCCAGACTGTCGTGGTTGACGGCTACCGCAATGCTGGCGTGCGGCACATCTTCGCCCTGCAGCCCCAGGCGGTCCAGCGCATCGTGTTCAAGCAGCGCCGTCTGCTCTGCCAGTTGCACCAGCACCTGGCCGTCCGCCGTGGCCACGGCCGGCACCGAGCGCTGCACCAGCAGGCGGCCCACACGGGCTTCAAGCGCCTTGATGCGCTGCGACACCGCCGAAGGCGTGACGTGCAGCGCGGCCGATGCCCGCTCGAAACTGCCTTCGCGCACTACGGCGGCCAACGCGCGCAGGCTGTCGTGGTCGAACTTCATGATTTAGTTTTACTTAATATGGTTAAACAAAATTAGCTTTATTTCACCATCAATACAAGCCAGAATTCAGTTCAAAGCCGCGGCAGGTCGCCGCGGCGCTGTTATTTCGGGCCAGTGACTCCATGTTTAGCGTAGCGACTCTTCCCACTTTGCTGACCGCCTGGGCCAGTGGCACCGCCACCGGCCTGGGGCTGTTTGCAGTGGTGGGCGCCCAAAGCGCGTTTATTCTGCGCCAGGGCCTCATGCGCGCGCACCTGTTCAGCGTGCTGGCGCTGTGCGCCACGCTGGACGCGGTTTTCATCTTTGCCAGCGTATGGGGCCTGCAGGCGCTGGCAACGTGGTTCCCTTGGCTGACGCAGGCGATCCTTTGGTTTGGCGTCGCCTTCCTGGCCTGGTATGCCCTGCAATCGGCCCGCCGCGCGCTGCGGCCGCAAGGCGGCCTGGTGGCGGCGCGCGCGGCCGTGCCGTCGCGCCGGGCGGCGTTGCTGGGGGCTGCCGGCTTCACGCTGCTCAATCCGCACTTCTGGCTCGACATCATGGTGGTGGGGTCGCTTGCCCACAGCTTCGACCAGGCCCGCCTGGCCTTTGCGGCCGGCGCGCTGACTGCCAGCCTGGTATGGCTGGCCGCCCTGGGCCTGGGTTCGCGGCTGCTCGCACCGTGGTTTGCCAACCCGCGCGCCTGGCGCGTGCTGGATGGCAGCATCGCCGTGATCATGGCCGCGCTGGCGCTGCGGCTGGCTTATAACGGGCTGTAGGCTGGCGCCGCGCGCTATTCGTACGAACGTACGTCGTCGATGACTTTACCGTCGTTGGGCAGTGTGCCGGGCAGCGCCCATTGCACATCGGCGCGCAGTTTGGTGATGTCGCGCACCGATTCCGCGACGCGGCGCGCCAGCGCTTCCGATTGCTCGGACGATTCCGCCTGCAGCATCATGCGGTCGGAGCCTGTTTCCCCGCTTACCACCAGGCGCGCGCGCGTGATTTCGGGGTGACGGGCCAGCACTTCGGCAACCTGCGACGGATGCACGAACATGCCGCGCACCTTGGTGGTCTGGTCGGCGCGCCCCACCCAGCCCTTGATGCGGATGTTGGTGCGCCCGCAGGGCGACAGCCCCGGCAGGATCGCCGACAAGTCGCCGGTGCCGAACCGCACCAGCGGGTAGTCTGGATTGAGGGTGGTGACCACCACTTCACCGACTTCGCCGTCGGGCACCGGTATCCCCGTGCCGGGCCGCACAATCTCCAGGACGATATCTTCTCCTACCACCAGGCCTTCGCGGGCCTCGGTTTCGAACGCAATCATGCCCAGGTCGGCGCTGCCGTAGGCCTGGTAGCCCTCGATGCCGCGCGCGGCCAGCCAGTCGCGCAGCGACGGCGGAAAGGCCTCGCCCGACACCAGCGCGCGTCGCAACGACGGCAAGGGCACACCCATTTCGTCGGCCTTTTCCAGAATGATCTTCAGAAAGCTGGGCGTGCCGGTGTAGCCGCTGGGCGCCAGGTCGGCAATTGCCCGCACTTGCTGTTCGGTCTGCCCCGTGCCGCCCGGGAACACCGCGCAGCCCACTGCATGCGCGGCCGTCTCCATCATCGACCCGGCCGGCGTGAAATGGTACGAAAAGCAGTTGTACGCCAGTTCGCCGGGCCGGAAACCCGCCGCATACAGGGCCCGGGCAAAACGCCAGTAGTCGGCGCGCCCGCTTTCGGGTTCGTAGATGGGCCCCGGCGATGCAAATACGCGCACGGCCTGGCCCCACCCTATGCTGGAAAATCCGCCAAACGCCTTCGCGGCGCCCGCCGGGCCGCTGCCGGCGCGGCTGCGCTGCTGCCGTTCGAGCAGTTCGTGCTTGCGCAGCACCGGCAGATCGGCCAGCGCCTGGCGAGAATTCACACTGCGCGGGTCAATGCCGCGCAGCTGTTCCGCAATGGCCGGGGCGCCGGCCATCGCGCGTTCGATCGCCGCGGGCAGCGCCGCCATCAGATCGCGTTCGCGCTGTTCAGGGGCGCGGGTTTCCAGTGCATCAAAAAACGCAGGCATGAGATCGCACTCTTCGGGGTACCGGGTGGGACGGAGCCTTCATCACTACGGGCCGCTCAGGCCAGCCAGCGCTTGCGGCGCCGGTAGAACTTGTTGTCGCGGAAACTCTTGCGCTCGCCGCTGGATATGCCCAGGTAGAACTCTTTGACGTCTTCGTTGCGCGCCAGGTCAGCGGCGGCCCCGTCCATCATGACGCGCCCGTTCTCCAGGATATAACCGTAGTCGGCATAGCGCAGCGCGATATTGGTGTTCTGTTCCGCAAGCAGGAAGCTGACCCGCTCGCGCTGGTTCAGGTCGCGCACGATCTCGAAAATTTCCTCGACGATCTGCGGCGCCAGGCCCATGGACGGCTCATCGAGCAGGATCATATTGGGGTTGGCCATCAACGCCCGGCCGATGGCCGTCATCTGCTGTTCGCCGCCCGAGGTATAGCCGGCCTGGCTGGTGCGCCGCTGCTTCAGCCTGGGAAAATACTGGTACACGCGGTCCAGGGCAGCGGCCATATCACCGCGGCTCAGGTTGCGCGTATAGGCGCCCGTGAGCAGGTTTTCTTCGATCGTCAGGTGGGCAAAGCAATGCCGCCCTTCCATGACCTGCACCACGCCGCGCTTGACCAGTTCGGCGGGCGACAGCTTTTCGATGCGCTGGCCCCGGTACTCGATGTAGCCCTTGGTCACGTCGCCGCGCTCGCCCTTGAGCAGGTTGGATACGGCCCGCAAGGTGGTGGTCTTGCCCGCGCCGTTCGCGCCCAGCAGCGCCACGATGCGCCCCTCGGGCACTTGCAGCGACACCCCTTTCAGCACCAGGATGACGTGGTTGTAGATGACTTCGATGCCGTTGACGTCGAGCAGCATGTTGACGGGTTCGGCGGCGGTTGCAGCGGTCATGGCAATTCCTGCGCATGGGGGCCGCCGGCGCGCACGCGCCGGCGGCCGATTCACATCAGCCTTCGCACTTGCGGGGCGAGATGTTCTTCTCTTTGGCGTACTTCTCGGCGGCTTCCTTCACCAGCGGGCGGGTCACCGACTTGTCCGACTGGTACCACTCGGACACGACCTTGAACTCCTTGCCGTCCCACTGCGCGATACGGGCCCAGTCGTCGCCCATATGGTTCTCGCAAGACGTCTTGACCGGCCGCATGATCTCGCCAAAGCCGAGCTCGTTCAGCCTTTCCTGGGTGAGGTTCAGGTTTTCGAAGCCCCAGCGCACTTGCTCCGGCGTCATGTGCTTGCCCTTGCCGAACTTTTCCTGGGCGGTGCGTATGGCCTCGACCTGCAGCATCGAGATCATCATGCCGCGCGTGTGCGCGATGGTGCCCAGCGTGGTGTTGCCCGACGCGTCGCTGCCCTGGCCCTTGTCGTATACGTACTTCTTCAGGTCTTCGTACACCTTGCCGTGCGCGGCGCTGTTGTGAATGGTGATGGCGTTGTAGCCCTTGGCCACCGTGCCCAGGTCTTTCACGTCGCCTTCAGACCCGGCCCACCAGATGGCGTACATCTTGTCGCGCGGATAGCCGCTGGCCTGGGCTTCGCGAATGGCGGTGGGAGTCATGATGCCCGCGCTCCAGAGCAGCACATAGCTGGGCCGGGACTGGCGGATCTGCAGCCACGTGGATTTCTGTTCCACGCCAGGCGCCGTCACGGGGTAGAGCAACAGCTCGAAGCCATGGGCCGCGGCACGCTTCTGCAACAGGGGGATGGGTTCCTTGCCGTATGGCGAGTCGTGGTACACCAGCGCGATCTTCTTGCCTTTCAGCTTGTCCAGCCCGCCTTCCTTCTTGGCGATGTCCTGGATCATCACGTCGGCGGCTGTCCAGTAGGTGCCCAGCAGCGGGAAGTTCCATTCGAACACCGTGCCGTCCACCGATTGCGACAGCCCGTAGCCCATGGTTTCCACCGGCACCTTGTCGACGACGGCCTTGTCCGAAACCGCGAAGGTAATACCGGTTGACTGCGTATCGAAGCCGGACGCACCGCCGTTCTTGGCCTTCAGGCGCTCGTAGCATTCCACGCCGCGGTCGGTGGCGTAGGCGGTTTCGCATTCTTCGTAGACGATCTTCACGCCGTTGACGCCGCCGTCGCGCGCGTTGACCAGCTTCAGATAGTCGAGCTTGCCGTCGGCCCACGGTATGCCCAGCGGCGCGAACGACCCGGTGCGGTACACCAGCAGCGGAACGAACTGCTCTTCTGCCGCCAACGCCGGCGCGGCGGCCGACGCCAGCGCACCGGTAGCAGCGACGATGGCCGCTGCCCATTTCAGGTTAAGACGCTTCATCTCCATTACCTCCTGCTTGGTGTGCTTGACACCGGGTTTGGCCCGGTCTGAAGCCGGGTAGTCAAAAGGCCGCGCAGCCGCTTGTGGCGGGCGCGCGGCCGGGAATCAATGCGGGAACGGCCAGATACGCAGCTTCTCTTTGCCGATGCTCCACAGGCGGGCCAGCCCGTGCGGCTCGGCAATCAGGAAAAACACGATGAGCCCGCCGAACACCATATGTTCGATGTGCGCGGCGGTGTCCACCGACAACGACAGGCCCAGCAGGTGCGGCACATTGGTCAGCGCCACCGGCACCAGCACGATGAACGCCGCACCGAAAAAACCGCCCATGATGGAGCCCAGCCCGCCGATGATCACCATGAACAGCAACTGGAAGGAACGGCCCAGGTCGAAGGCCAGCGGCTCCCACGAGCCCAGGTGGATGTAGCCCCACAACGCGCCGGCCACGCCCACGATGAATGAACTGACGGCGAACGCGGTGAGCTTGGCGTACATGGGGCGTATGCCGATCACCGCCGCTGCGACGTCCATGTCGCGGATGGCCATCCATTGGCGTCCGATGGCGCCGCGCACGAGGTTCTTGGCCAGCAGGGTGAACACCACGACGAACAGCAGCACGAACATGTAGCGCTGCGCGGCCGATTGCACCGGCAGGCCGAACGCGGTCAGGGCAGGCACCGACACGCTGCCCGAGGACGAATAATTGGTAAAGAACGCGATGCGCAGGAATGCCCAGTCGACGAAGAACTGCGCGGCCAGCGTGGCCACCGCCAGGTACAGGCCGCGGATGCGCAGACTGGGAATGCCGAACAGCACCCCCACCAGCGTGGCGAAGCAGCCCCCCAGCAGAATCTGCGCCACCAGCGGCATACCCGGAAAACGCACGCCGAAGTTCCATGCCGCATAGGCTCCCACGGCCATGAATGCGCCCGTGCCCAGCGAAATCTGCCCGCAATACCCCACCAGGATGTTCAGGCCCACGGCGGCCAGCGACAGGATCAGGAACGGGATCAGAATGGCGCGCAACAGGTAGTCGCTGGCCAGCAGCGGCACGCCCACGAAAGCGAGCGCGAGCAGCAGCCCGATGAAGATGCGGTCCTGGCGGATCGGGAAGATCTGCTGGTCGGCGCGATAGCCGGTCTTGAATTGGCCGTTTTCGCGATAGAACATCTTGTTTTCCCCTAGACCCGATCGATGATTTTCTCGCCGAACAGCCCCTGCGGGCGGAACAGCAGGAAGACAAGCGCCAGCACATACGCGAACCAGATTTCGATGCCGCCGCCCACCAGCGAGCCCAGATACACCTCGGACAGCTTTTCGCCCACGCCGATGATGAGTCCGCCCAGGATGGCGCCGGGCACCGATGTCAGCCCGCCCAGGATCACCACCGGCAGCGCACGCAGCGCGGCGGTCGACAGCGTGAACTGCACGCCGAACTTCGAGCCCCAGATAATGCCGGCCACCAGCGCCACCAACCCCGCCACGCTCCAGACAATGACCCAGATGCGGTTCAGGGGTATGCCGATGGATTGCGCAGCCTGGTGGTCGTCGGCCACGGCGCGCAGCGCCCGCCCGGTGCTGGTGTACTGGAAGAAAAGCGCCAGGGCCGCCACCAGCAAGGCCGCCACCACGGCGGCGGTGAGGTCTTCCAGGTTGATGAGGATGCCGCCTTCGAACACCGAATCCAGGATGAACGCCGGGTCTTTGGGCATGCCCACGTCGATGCTGTAGACCGAGCTGCCGAACGCGATCTGGCCCAGCCCGTCCAGGAAGTAGCTGATGCCCAGGGTAGCCATCAGCAGCGTGGTGACTTCCTGGTTGACCAGGTGGCGCAGCACATAGCGCTCGACTGCCACGGCCAGCACGAACATCAGCACGGCGCTGACGATAAAGGCCAGCACGTTGGCCAGCAACATGCTTTCGAAGCCCAGCCACGCCGGAAGCCATTCCGAAAACCGCGCCATCGACAGGGCTGCCACCAGCACCATGGCGCCCTGGGCGAAGTTGAACACGCCCGATGCCTTGAAGATCAGCACGAACCCCAGGCCGATCAGGGCGTACAACATGCCGCTCATCAAGCCGCCGAACAGCGTTTCCAGGAAGAATCCCATGTCTCTCTGCCTTGCTAATGCGACACGCCCAGGTAGGCCTGGATAACCGCTTCATTGGCACGCACGTCATCGGGCCTGCCATCGCCGATCTTCTTGCCGTAGTCCAGCACCACGACACGATCCGATATGTCCATCACCACCCCCATGTCGTGCTCGATCAGCACGATGGTGGTGCCGAACTCGTCGTTCACATCCAGGATGAAACGGCTCATGTCCTGCTTTTCTTCGATGTTCATGCCGGCCATGGGCTCGTCCAGCAGCAGCAGGCGCGGCTCCATGGCCAGCGCGCGGCCCAGGTCCACGCGCTTTTGCAGCCCGTACGGCAGGCGTCCCACCGGCGTCTTGCGATGCGCCTGGATTTCCAGGAAGTCGATGATGTTCTCCACGAACTCGCGATGCCGGATTTCCTCGCGCTCGGCCGGCCCCCAGCGCAGGGCCTGCGCCAGCAGGCCGCAATGCATGCGCAGGTTGCGGCCGGTCATGATGTTGTCCAGCACGCTCATGCCCTTGAAGAGCGCCAGGTTCTGGAACGTGCGGGCGATGCCCATCTCGGCCGCGCGGCGGGGGCTCATGCGCGCATAGCGCCGGCCGTCGAATTCGATGCCGCCCTGCTGGGGGGTATAGACGCCATTGATGACGTTCAGCATCGAGCTCTTGCCCGCGCCGTTGGGGCCGATGATGGCGCGGATTTCGTGTTCGCGCACATCGAACGAGATATCGGTCAGCGCCTTCACGCCGCCGAACGACAACGATATGTTCTGCAGGTCGAGCAGCACCTTGCCGATGCGCTGGTCGCGGTCTGGTTGGGTCATCTTCTACGCGGCCCGGGCAGTAATGGGAGGAAACGTCTTGACCGGCCGGATCTTCAGGTCGGCAGCGATCTTGCCCACCCGGCCGTCTTCGAACTTGACTTCGGTCTCGATGAACTGCGACGCCCGGTCCGAAAACAGCGCATCGATCAGCACCGCGTACTTCTGCGCAATGAAGGCCCGCCGCACTTTGCGGGTACGGGTCAGTTCGTCGTCGTCGGGGTCGAGCTCTTTATGCAGGATGAGGAAGCGCGCAATTTGCGAGGCCGCCAGCTTGGCGTCGCCGGCCAGGTCGGCGTTGATCTGCTCGATGCACTCGGCCACCAGCTGGTAGACCTCGTCCTTGCCGGCCAGGTCGGTATAACCGGCGTACGGCAGGCCGCGGCGCTCGGCCCAGTTGCCCACGGCTTCCAGGTCGATGTTGATAAACGCGCAAACATAGTCGCGCCCATCGCCGAACGCCACCGCCTCTTTGATGTGCGGAAAGAACTTGAGCTTGTTTTCGAGATACTTGGGCGCGAACAGGCTGCCGTCGGCCAGCTTGCCCACGTCTTTGGCGCGGTCGATGATCTTCAGTTGCCCGTCGGCGTCCAGGTAGCCCGCGTCGCCCGTATGGAACCAGCCATCGGCGTCGCGCGCTTCCTGGGTGGCCTGCGGATTGCGGTAATACTCCTTGAACAGCCCGGGGCTTCTGACCAGGATTTCGCCATTGTCCGCCACGCGGATCTCCACGCCGCTGACCGGCGGGCCCACCGTGTCGTCGCGCACCTGGCCGTCGGGCTGCACACAGACAAACACCGATGTCTCGGTAGAGCCGTACAGCTGCTTGAGGTTGATGCCGATCGACCGGTAGAACACGAACAGGTCAGGGCCGATGGCCTCGCCGGCGGTATAGGCCACGCGCACACGGCTCATGCCCAGGGCGTTGCGCAGCGGCCCGTACACCAGCATATCGCCCAAGGCATAGCGCAGACGGTCCCAGGCGCCGACCTGCTCGCCATCCAGGATGCGCACCCCCACACGGCGCGCCAGATTCATGCACCAGCGGAACATGGCCCGCTTGATGCGGCCCGCGTCTTCCATGCGGATCATCACATGGGTCAGCAGGCCTTCCAGCACGCGGGGCGGCGCAAAGTAGTAAGTCGGGCCGATGTCGCGCATATCGATGGATACGGTTTCGGGCGACTCGGGGTGGTTGACGGTAAACCCGCTGACCAGCAGCTGGGTATAGGAAAACATGTTCTGCCCGATCCAGGCCGGCGGCAGATAGGCCAGCACCTCTTCCCGATCGGTGAGTTTTTCCATATCGGCCACGGCGCGCGCGCGGTCGATCAGCGCATGGTGGGTCAACACCACGCCCTTGGGCTTGCCGGTGGTGCCCGATGTGTAGAACATGGCCGCGGCATCATCGGGCTGCACGGCGGCCACCGCCTGCTCGAAATACCCGGCGTGGGCCTGGGCATGGTCGCGCCCCGTGGCCTCGAGCTGCTCGTACGAGCGCAACATCGTGTCGACATAATGGCGCATGCCGCGCGGATCGTCATAGACGATGTGCGCCAGGTCGGGACATTGGCCGCGCACTTCGAGCAGCTTGTCGACCTGTTCCTGGTCTTCGACCACGGCCACCGTGATGGCGGCATCCTGCAGCACGTAGACCATCTCTTGCGCGACGGCGTCCTGGTACAGCGGAACCGGTATCGCTCCCAGGGCCTGCGCCGCCATCATCGCAATGTACAGGCGGGGGCGGTTCTCGCCGATGACGGCCACGTGCATGCCCTGACGGATGCCCAGCGCGGCAAGGCCATGCGCGGCCAGCCTGACATGCTGGGCCACTTCGGCCCAGGTCAGGGTTTGCCAAATGCCCAGGTCTTTCTCGCGTATAGCGGGCCGCGACCCGCGCACGCCGGCATGCTGCAACAGCAGGCCGGGAAAGGTGCCAGACGCGTCCGGCAGGTTGCCGGCTGCAGGCTGTGCATGCGCCACGTTGTCTCCTCCGGTTTGGGGGCCGCCCCTTGGGTGGAGCCTATGCTGGCGGCATAGGCACCGGGGCGGCACTTGACCAGTTCATGTTCGAATTACGGCAGCAGTTAAGGTATAAGCTTGGATTGCCACCGACTGTCACGATTGCGACATTCCAAGACCATTTAGGGTATTCCCCCATGCAGCTAGCCGATTCCCTGCACCTTGCCGCGGCCTGGTTCCGCGTCTTGACCGACGAGCAGCAGGCGCGCGTCGAGCGGGATATCACGGTACAACCCGCGCAGGCTGGCACGATCATAGAACGCAAAGGCGAACTCGCACAGGTGTGGATAGGCGTGCTGGCCGGTCTGGTGAAGGTATCGGTGGGCAACGCCGAAGGCAAGGTCGCGTCGCTTACCGGGGTGCCCGCAGGCGGCTGGATCGGCGAAGGTTCGCTATTGAAGCGCGAAGTCCGCAAATATGACGTGGTGGCGCTGCGCGATTCGGTGGTGGCGCGCCTGCCGGCGGCCACGTTCGACTGGCTGCTCGACAACAGCATTCCGTTCAACCGCTACCTGTTGCACCAATTGAATGAGCGCGTGGCGCAGTTCATCGGCAAGGCCGAATACGACCGCCTGCTCGATCCCGACGCCCGCGTGGCGCGCTGCCTGGCCGAGTTGTTCAATCCGCTGCTGTACCCCGGCATGGGCATGCGGCTGGCAATTACGCAGGAAGAAGTGGGATACCTGGCCCGGGTATCGCGGCAACGCGCCAACCAGGCGCTGGGCAAGCTCGAAGAAGCCGGCCTGGTGCGCGTCGAATACGGGGCGGTGCGCGTGCTTGATCTGGATGGGCTGAAAGGCTACGGCGCGGACACCACGGCCGAGTAACCACGCGGCAAGGGTGTCTGACACCTACCAATAGAGGCTGTGGCTGCACCCGTGCCGATGCGGCGAACGCGCGGTGTCTGACACCCACCAACAGAGGCAGTGGCTGCACTCGCGTCCACGCCGCGAATGCGCGGTGTCTGACACCTGAAGGTGTCAGACACCCACCAACAGAGGCAGTGGCTGCGCCCGTGTCCATGCCGCGAATGCGCGGTGTCTGACACCTGAAGGTGTCAGACACCCCACCAACAGAGGCAATGGCTGCACCCGCGTCCATGCCGCGAATGCACGGTGTCTGACACCTGAAGGTGTCAGACACCCCACCAATAGAGGCAGTGGCTGCGCCCGTGTCCATGCCGCGAATGCACGGTGTCTGACACCTGAAGGTGTCAGACACCCCACCAATAGAGGCAATGGCTGCACCCGCGTCCACGCCTCGAACGCACGGTGTCTGACACCTGAAGGTGTCAGACACCCACCAACAGGGGCAATGGCTGCGCCCGCGCCATGCCGCGAATGTGCGGTGTCTGACACCTTAAGGTGTCAGACACCCACCAACAGAGGCAGTGGCTGCACCCGCGTCCACGCCGCGAATGCGCGGTGTCTGACACCTTAAGGTGTCAGACACCCACCAACAGAGGCAGTGGCTGCACCCGCGTCCATACCGCGAATGCGCGGTGTCTGACACCTTAAGGTGTCAGACACCCACCAACAGAGGCAGTGGCTGCACCCGCGTCCATACCGCGAATGCACGGTGTCTGACACCTGAAGGTGTCAGACACCCACCAACAGAGGCTGTGGCTGCACCCGTGTCCATGCCGCGAATGCGCGGTGTCTGACACCTGAAGGTGTCAGACACCCACCAACAGAGGCAGTGGCTGCACCCGCGTCCATGCCGCGAATGCACGGTGTCTGACACCTGAAGGTGTCAGACACCCACCGACAGGGGCTGTGGCACCACTCCGCGCCCTGACGCGCCGCTTGCGCGGTGTGCGGATATGCCGCAACATCACCGCATCCGTCGACCCGCCCTGATTGCCTTGCCCTGATGTTTGCCCACGCGCAGTCCGACCCGTCGCTTTCCAAAGATGATTACGAAGCCCAAGAGGCGCGCCTGCGCGTGGCGCTGCTCAAGGCCCAGTACCGCAGGCTCGAGCGCGCCGAACAGGCGTTGCTGGTCGTGGTGGCAGGCATCGACGGCGCCGGCAAGGGCGACACTATCAATCTGCTCAACGAATGGATGGACCCCCGCCATATCAAGACGATGGCGTTCGGCCCGCCCGAAGGCGAAGAACTCGAGCGGCCCGCCTTGTGGCGCTATTGGAACGACTTGCCTGCCAAAGGCCGCACCGGCATCGTGTTCGGTTCCTGGTACGTGCCGCTGCTGCGGGAAGCGGCGCGCAAGAAGCCACGCACGCGCCGCATCGAAGCGCATGCCGAGTCCATCCGCCGCTTCGAGGCTTTGCTGGCCGCCGAAGGCGTGCAGGTCATCAAGCTGTGGTATCACCTGTCGGCCCAGGCGCAGCGGCAGCGCACACAGCAACTGCTGGCCACCCCCGAAACGGCCTGGCAGGTAACCCCGGCCGACCGCAAGGTGCAAAAGAAGTACACGCGCCTGTGCGAAGCCGGCCGCCAGGCCATCGAGCTTACCGACAGCCCGCACGCGCCCTGGACTGTCATTCCCAGCGCCGATGACCGCCTGCGCGCCATACGAACCAGCGAAACGGTGCTCGATGCGCTGAGCCGGCGGCCGCCCCGGGTGGCCGCCGGCCCGGCGCGCCCGGCGCCCGCAACCCGCCCGCCGCAGCGGCTGGCCCGCGTCGACGATGACGCCCGGGTCGACAAGGACGAATACGCGGCGGCCCTGCCGCTCTGGCAAGGACGGCTCGCAAAGGCGGTACGCTCGCCGGCATTCCGCGAGCGCTCGCTGGTGCTGGTTTTCGAAGGGCAGGATGCTGCCGGCAAAGGCGGCGCCATCCGACGCGTGACCCGCGCGCTAGATGCTCGCCAGTTTGACCTGACGCCGATCGGCGCCCCCGCCGCATACGAACTGGCGCGGCCCTATCTATGGCGCTTTTGGCGCCGCCTGCCGCGACGCGGCCGTATCGCCATCTTCGACCGGTCGTGGTACGGCCGCGTACTGGTCGAACGCGTCGAACGCCTGGCCAAACCGGCAGACTGGCGGCGCGCCTATGCAGAGATCAACGATTTTGAACAACAGCTTGCCGATCATGGCGCCATCGTGCTGAAGTTCTGGCTGGCCATCACACCGGACGTGCAGCTGCAACGGTTTCGCGAGCGCCAGCAGTCGCCGTTCAAGCATTTCAAGATCACCGCCGACGACTGGCGCAATCGCGAAAAATGGGACGCCTACACGCTTGCGGCCGACGCCATGCTGGCGCGCACCGACACGCCGCACGCGCCCTGGCACGTGGTGCCATCCAACGACAAGCGCTACGCTCGCATCCAAGTACTGAAACACATCGTCGAAACCCTGGAACGCTCTCTTTAACTGCTGCCCACTATGCAAAAACCCGTCAAATCCGCCCCCGATATCCGCGCCGTAACCGCCGCCAACTTCGAAGCGTGGCTCCCGCTCTGGAAAGGCTACCAGGCCTTCTACAACGTCGACATTGACGACGCCGTCACGCGCACGACCTGGGAACGCTTTCTTGATCCCGCCGAGCCCATGTACGCAGCACTGGCCTACGACAACGGCCGGGCCGTGGGCATGGTGCACTGGATATTCCACCGCTCGTGCTGGACGGCGGGCGATTACTGCTATCTGCAGGATCTGTTCGTGGCTCAGGACGTGCGCGGCGGCGGCCATGGCCGCGCCCTGATCGAGCACGTCTACGCCCAGGCTCGCGCAGTGAACGCGGCACGCGTGTACTGGCTGACGCACGAAACCAACCATACGGCCATGCAGCTTTACGATCGCATCGCCGAGCGGTCCGGCTTCTTGCAATACCGGAAGACCCCATGAGCGAACGCGACTCCGGCTGCCCGCTGTGTCGCGACGACGCGGGTGCGGCGCTGTGGCGCGGCTCGCAACTGCGCGTCATCGAAGTGGACGAGCCGGATTACCCAGGCTTTACCCGGGTAATCTGGAACCACCATATTTCCGAAATGACCGACCTGCGGCCCCAAGAGCGCGAGCTGCTCATGCGCGCCGTGTTCGCGGTAGAACAAGCGCAGCGCGACGTCCTGGCGCCCGACAAAATCAACGTGGCGTCGCTGGGCAACATGGTGCCGCACTTGCACTGGCATGTGGTTCCACGCTGGCGCGGCGACCGGCATTTCCCCGACGCCATCTGGGCCCCGCCGCGCCTGGCCCCAGGCGCCGAACCGCCCGAATGGCACGATCGACAGGCCCGCGTGCGGCAATTGCTGCCGCGCTACCGCAGCCGGCTTGTCGACGCCATGAATGCATTATCGAAGCAATGACGCCTACGCAATTGGTGTCTGACACCCTACGGGAGTCAGACACCTGACCACCGGCGCACCCCCCTGCAAATCGGTGTCTGACTCCCGCAAGGTGTCAGACACCTGACCGCCGGCGCACCCCGCTGCACATCGGTGTCTGACTCCCGCAGGGTGCCAGACACCTGACCACCGGCGCACCCCGCTGCACATCGGTGTCTGACTCCCGCAGGGTGCCAGACACCTGACCACCGGCGCACCCCGTTGCAAATCGGTGTCTGACTCCCGTAGGGTGTCAGACACCTGACCGCCGGCGCACCCCGTTGCAAATCGGTGTCTGACTCCCGCAGGGTGTCAGACACCTGACCACCGGCGCACCCCGTTGCAAATCGGTGTCTGACTCCCGCAGGATGTCAGACACCCGACCACCGTCGCGCCCCGCTGCAAATCGGTGTCTGACTCCCGCAGGGTGTCAGACACCTGACCACCGTCGCGCCCCGTTGCAAATCGGTGTCTGACTCCCGCAGGGTGCCAGACACCTAGGTCAGAAAACTGCGCAGCACGCTGCCCGGGATCCGTCCGGCATCAGACACCACATCAGCAACAGCGCCGCGTCAGCCGGGTTTGCCGTCTACTCGCGGGCGTGCCAGGCGCGGCGCGTAGGTGAGTGCGTAAAGCGCGAAGCCTGCCACCCAGCACACCGCCGCGCCGTATACCCAGTGCAGGTACCCTGCCGGCCACAGCAGCGGGCCGATGACGCGCAGCACGGCGGCCGCCACGATCAGCCAATAGGCCCAGACCTCGGCGCGCCCGGCAATCAGCCGGCGGCCGGTATGCCCCAGGGCCGTGCGCGTGATCATTGCAATGATGGCTGTACCCACCACGCCCACGGCGAACGCATGTTCGGCCACGCCAGGAGCCACCCATCCCAACGCGCCGGCGGCCAGCAGCAGAAAGCCCGCCGGCAACCACGCATAAGCCAGGTGCAAGATCCACAAGATGGGGCGGTTGCCGACGGCGTACCCGCGCCAACCCGCCACACGCAGCGCCAGCAACACACCGGCAATGGCAGCAAGCGGCGCCATCAGCCAGGCCGGCGCATGCAGCACCCACGCCAGCAGCGCCGCAACGGTAGCGGCCACGATGGGCTTGCCCAGGCGCGGGTCGTTCTTCAGGCGGAACCCGGGGACGGCATTGGTGGTGAACATGGGCAGCACGCGGGCGCCTATGACCGTAACAAACAGCACCGGCAGCGCCAGGCCGGCCACGCAGGCCTGCAAAGCCAGCGCGGCGTCGCCTTGCCATGCGTAGAAGTGATACGCAAAGTTGATGGCGGCATAGACCCACAACGCCAGCGCCAGCGGATAGTTGCGCCGGTTGCCCGCCCGCACCAGCACGCGCGTGAAGGCCAGCGCCGCCAGGGGCAGGAACAACCCATCAAGCAGCGCGGCCCAGGGGGCCGTTGCCGCCCACATGGCGATGCGGCCCGCGATCCAGAGCCCCGTCAGGGCCGCCAGCGCGCCGCCGGCAGGCGTGTCCACCCCTGTCCAGGTGCGCCCGGCGGTAAACAAAAAGCCCACCACAATGACAGCCGCAAAGCCGAACACCATTTCGTGGGCGTGCCACAGCAGCGCCACGCCCATGGAGCCTGCGGGCGCCGGCAGCAGGCCGGCCAGCTGCCCGGCCCATACCGCCACGGCCAGCGCGGCGAACACGGCGCCGCACAAATAGAACGGACGAAACCCCAGGGCAAACAACGCCCATCCCGCGGAAGCTTGTGGCTGGGGTTCGGAAGGCCGATGCAGCTCGGCGCGCGTAACAGTTATATGGGCCATGGCGTATCAATAAGAATGTGGCGCTGCGCAAGGCAGGACGGCAATCGAGTCTACCGTTGCCGCGCAACGGCACACGCTTTTGGCAAGCAATGATCAGCTTATTGCATTTGTGGTTGCGTCAACGCAATAACCACTGTCGCATATAACGTACAAACGTCTGATTATTTGGCTTGCTGAGACAAGGTAGCTAATCTGTAGGGTTGTTCGATACGGACCGGCATCGTCGCCGGTTCGTGCATACGGGAAGCACACCATGAAGATTGCATCTTGCCTGCTGGGCGCCGCCATTGTGATGGGCGCGGCAAACGGCGCTCAGGCCGCCACCCTTGATGTCGTGAAGCAGCGCGGCGAACTGCGCTGCGGCACCACCACCGGCTTTGCCGGCTTTTCGGCGCCCGACGCTCAAGGCGTGTGGCGTGGCCTGGACGTGGACCTGTGCCGCGCCATCGCGGCCGCCGTATTCGGCGACGCCAACAAAATCGAGATCGTGCCGTTGAACTCGCAACAGCGCTTCACCGCGCTGCAGTCGGGCGAGATCGACGTGCTGACTCGCAACACCACCGTCACGCAGCAACGCGACACCGCGCTGGGCATCATCCACGCCGGCATCAACTTCTACGACGGCCAGGGCTTCCTGGTGCCCAAGTCACTGGGCGTCAAGAGCGCCACCGAACTGAACGGCGCCACCATCTGCCTGCAAACCGGCACATCCAACGAGAACACCCTGGCCGACTGGGCGCGTGCGCACAACGTCGAATACAAGCCCGTGGTGATAGAAACCTTCAATGAAGTCGTCAATGCCTTCGCGGCAGGGCGCTGCGATGTGTTCAGCACCGACGCCTCGGGCCTGGCCTCGATCCGCATCTCGAAGCTGCAAAACCCGGACGACTACATGGTGTTGCCGGAAATCATCTCGAAAGAACCGCTGGGCCCCTTCGTGCGCCAAGGCGACGACGCATGGCTGAATATCGTGCGCTGGTCGCTGTCGGCCATGATCGAAGCCGAGGAATACGGCGTCACGTCGGCCAACGTCGACCAACAAACCGGCAGCCCCAACCCCAACATCCGCCGCATCCTGGGCGTCACCCCCGGGGCCGGCGCCAACATGGGCCTGGACGAGAAGTGGGCCTACAACATCATCAAACAGGTCGGCAACTACGGCGAGAGCTTCGACCGCAACGTAGGCGCCAAGAGCCCGCTGAAAATCGAACGCGGCCTGAACGCCCAATGGACCCAAGGCGGCCTGATGTACGCCCTGCCCATCCGTTGACGCTCAAGGTATAACGCCGGCGGCCCCATCGGCAATCAGGTGTCCGGGGGGCCATACGACATGGGCCTCGCCAGCAGAACCAAAAACGGGGCGATCAACTCAATTGACCGTATACCCCCGCCCCTTGAAGCAAGCCCCCATTGCCCGGCTATACGACTCCGTGGACACCGACGTGGTGTATTCGCTGATGTTGTCGGGGTCGAACCCGCTCTGGTTCATTGCCCAGCGCCGGCATTCCTGCCTGTCGCGCGCCTGCTGCGCTTCGGTCTGCCCCTTGGCCGGATAGGCAATTACATCGAGGCTGGCCGTAGCCACGCCCGGCGCCACATAGGCAACGGGCGGCGGCGCATACACCGGGGCCGGCGCGGAATACACCGGCGCGCCATAGACCGGCGCCGCATACGTTGCAGGGGGATAGTAAATAGTCGGAGACACATACGTGACCCCGCTGTAGCCATAGCGCGGCCCCGTGCTCAGGGCCAATGCCACGCCCGTGCCCAGCAGCGCGGCGCCGCCTAGCCACCAACCGCTGCCATAGTAGCCCCCGTAATAGCGGCCATGGGCCGCGGCCTGAGCGCTGAGTGCGCTGAGCGCGGTAAGCGCGGCGGCGGCCAGGGCGCCACGCCAGAATCTGGACTTCATGATGTCATTCCCGAAAATCAACTGCCCCCAGCCTCAGTACCGGGCGGCAGGCAGCCAGTCATGTCTACTTTACTGCGACGCGCGGCCCAGATGGGCACCCGCTGCGCGATTCGCGCGTTGAAGTGGAATCACGCTGTATCGGGCGATACACGACGCAACGCAGGCCGGCTATGCAAAAATCGCGCCCATGCCTCATGACAATCGCTTGCAGCAACATTCCCTGGCGGCCCAGGTCGCCGCCCTGCCGCCCGCGTGGCGGGCCGCGTTGCAGGACCCTCCGGTAGCGCGCGCGCTGGAAAACGTGACTGCGTATGTGGAAGACCGGCTCGCCCAGGGCGCCATCGTGTACCCCGCCACGCCATTCCGGGCGCTCGAAGGCCTGGCGCCTTCCGACGTACGCGTGGTGATCCTGGGGCAAGACCCCTACCACGGCGCGGGGCAGGCGCAGGGCCTGGCATTCTCGGTGCCCGACGACTGCCGGCGCCCGCCCAGCCTGCGCAATATTTTCAACCAGGTCGCGCAGGACTGCCCCGGCACGCCGCTGCCGCGCGGCAATGATTTGTCGCGCTGGGCGCGCCAGGGCGTGTTGCTGCTCAACACCTGCCTGACGGTCGAAGACGGCGCGCCGGCCTCGCATGCCCGGCGCGGCTGGGAAGCGGTCACCGACGCACTGATCCGCCAGGTGGCGGTCGACCCGGCCCCCAAGGCCTTTCTGCTCTGGGGCGCGCACGCGCAGGCCAAGCAGGCGTTGCTTCCTGACAACAATCGTCATCTGGTGCTGACGGCCAACCACCCTTCGCCATTGTCGGCCCGGCGCCCGCCCGTGCCCTTCGTGGGATGCGGACATTTCGCCCAGGTGAACGCCTGGCTGGCCGCCCAAGGAAAATCCCCTATTGACTGGGCAACCGAAAATACTGATATACGGCAGGGCGAATTCAGGTTATGATCGCCGCACTGCACAAAATTATGTCCGGCATTTATCGCGCCACGTTGCGCTTGCCACGCAGTTCGTCGGTTCAGCATTCCGACCTCATGCCGGACACCATCGATTCCTGACCTCCTTTCCTTACGCCCTGCGTCTGTTCTCTTGACGCGCCGCGCGCACGGTTGATCCGGTCGGCCCGATGCTCCATCAACCGTCGCCCGGATCTCGCCTCTTTCCCCTTGGCTGGCCCGGCACATGCGCCGCTATGAGCGGCAAGGACAAGTAATGTCTTTTGAATCCCTGGGTCTTGCCCCCACCATCCTTACCGCCCTGCAACAGGCGGGCTTTGCCGCTCCCACGCCGGTGCAGGCGGCCGCCATCCCGCAGGCGCTGGCCGGCCACGACCTGATGGTGTCGTCGCAAACCGGCAGCGGCAAGACCGCCGCCTTCATGCTGCCCGCCCTGAACCGCATTGCCGGCCAACCCGGCAACAAGGGCGTCGGCGTGCAAGTGCTGGTGCTGACCCCCACCCGCGAGCTGGCCCTGCAGGTTACCGAGGCCACCGCCACATACGGCCGCAACCTGGCAGGCCTGCGCACTGCAACCGTAGTGGGCGGCATGCCGTACGGCGCGCAATTGAAAGCCTTGTCGCGTCGCGTCGATGTGCTGGTGGCCACGCCCGGCCGCCTGATCGACCACCTGAAGGCCGGCCGCGTCAAGCTGAACACAGTGCACACACTGGTGCTGGACGAAGCCGACCGCATGCTCGACATGGGTTTCATCGAAGACATCGAAACCATCATCGAGCGCCTGCCGCAAGAACGTCAGACGCTGCTGTTCTCGGCCACGCTGGACGGCACGGTGGCCAAGCTGGCCGCGCGCATGATGCGCGAACCCCAGCGCATTGAAATGGCGGGCCAGAAAGAAAAGCACACCAACATCACGCAAAGCCTGCTGTACGCCGACGACGCCAGCCACAAGATGCAGCTGCTGGACCACGTGCTGCGCGACGCCAAACTGGACCAGGCCATCGTGTTCACGGCCACCAAGCGCGGCGCCGATGACCTGGCGGACCGCCTGGCCGACCAGGGTTTTGCGGCGGCCGCCCTGCACGGCGACATGAATCAACGCCAGCGCACCCGTACGCTGACCCAGTTGCAGCGCGGCCAGCTGCGCATTCTGGTGGCCACCGACGTCGCCGCGCGCGGCATCGACGTGCAAGGCATCAGCCACGCGGTCAACTTCGACCTGCCCATGCAGGCCGAAGACTATGTGCACCGTATCGGCCGCACCGGCCGCGCCGGCCGCGACGGGCAGGCCTTTACCCTGGCCACGCACGCCGAACGCCATAAAGTGCGCCGCATCGAGCATTTCATCGGCCAGCCCATCACGCCCGAAACGATTGCCGGCCTTGAGCCCAAGCGCACGCCCCGCCCGTATGGCGGCGCGCCCGGCCGGGGCGGCAAGCCCTTTGGCAAGCGTCCGGGCGGCTATGCGAATGACCGCGCGCCGACGCGCGAAGGTCGCGGGTTCCGTGCGGATGCCGCCCGCGACGGCGGATGGCGCGGCCATGATGAGCGGCCCGCGCGCGCCCCTGGCGACCGCGATTTCCGTCCGGCCCGTGCATACGGCGACCGCCCCGCTCACCATGACTGGCGCGCCGAGCGCGACGCCCGTCCGGCGGCGGGCGGCTATGAGGCCCGTGCGCCGCGCGGCGAGTTCCAGCCGCGTGGCGAGCGCGCGCATGGCGAGTTCCAGCCGCGCCGCGAATTCCAGCCCCGCGGTGAGTTCCAGCCGCGCGGTGAGTTCAAGCCCCGCGGCGAATACCAAGCGCGCGGCGAATTCAAGCCTCGTGGTGAATTCAAGCCTCGTGGTGAATTCCAGGCGCGCGGCGAGTTCAAGCCTCGCGGTGAGTACCAGCCGCGAGGCGAATTCCAGCCTCGCGCTGCACGCGCCGATGGCGACTTCCGTGGCGCGGAACGCCGCCCGGGCGGTTTCCGCCCGTCGGCCAAGCCCTTCTCGCAACGGGCAGGCGGCCCCGCCAAGCCCTACGGCAAGCCCGGCGGCGCCCGCCGCGGCTGATGCCGCCCGACACGCAGGCGGCATGGGACAATAACGCCCATGCCACCGTCTGCGTCTCTTCCTCCTCTTGACCCCGACAGCGCGCGCCACAGCGCGCGTGTCGCGGCGCATCTGCGCCAGGCCATCGTCGAGCACGATGGATGGCTGCCCTTCGACCAATGGATGGCCCAGGCTTTGTACGCGCCGGGCCTGGGCTATTACGCGTCGGGCCATATCAAGCTTGCATCGCCCGCCCATGCACCCGCGCAAGGAGTGCCGATCGCCGCGGGCGACTTCGTCACGGCGCCGGAACTGACGCCGTTGTTCGGCCACACTGTCGCCCTGCAAGTCGCCCAGGTGCTGGCCGCCACGGACACCACGGTCGTGCTGGAATTCGGCGCCGGCACGGGCGCGCTGGCCGACAGCGTGCTGGCAGGCCTGGACGCGCAAGGCATCGCCGCGCAGTACCAGATCATCGAAGTGTCTGCTGACCTGCGCGCGCGCCAGCAAGAACGCCTGCAAGTCTATGGCGACCGGGTGCAGTGGCTGGACGCCCTGCCCACGGCCTTCTCGGGCTGCGTGCTGGCCAACGAAGTGCTCGACGCCATGCCGGTTTCGTTGTTCAGTTACGCGCCCGACGGCACGGTGCTCGAGCGCGGCGTGGCGCTGGGCCCCACTGGCGGGTTCGCCTGGGAAGACCGCCCGGCATCCGAAGCGCTGGCCCGGGTCGTCGCGGCGCGCCTGCCGGCCCTGCCGGGATACGTATCGGAAATCAACCTGCAGGCCGAAGCGTGGATGCGCGCCATGGCGGGATGGCTGGCCTGCGGCGCCGCATTGCTGTTTGACTATGGTTTCCCGCGCCACGAGTACTACCACCCGCAGCGCGCGAGCGGCACGCTGATGTGCCACCTGCGCCACCATGCGCATGCCGACCCCCTGGTGGCGCCGGGCGCGCAGGATATCACCGCTCACGTGGACTTCACCGCCATGGCGGATGCCGCGCTGGAATCCGGCTTGCAGGTGCTGGGCTACACCTCGCAGGCGCGGTTTCTGATGAATGCGGGCCTGCCCGAACTGCTGGCGCGCCACGACCCCGGCGATGTGTCCGCCTACGCCCGCACGGTCGCCCCGGTGCAAAAGCTGCTGAGCGAGGCCGAGATGGGCGAGCTGTTCAAGGTGCTGGCCGTGGGCCGCGGAATACGCACGCCCTTGCTGGGCTTTGCACGCGGGGACCGGCTGGCCTCGCTGGGCTGAGCGGCCAGGGGCCTATAGCCCCGCCAACGCATCCAGGCGAGCCCGCTGCAACGCCGGCTTGATGCGCGCCGGGTCGCCCGCGCACTGGCGGGCGATGGCGCCGGCGTCAATGCGGCGCACCGCGTCAACGCGGCGGAGCCAGGCTGGCTCGTCGATGGGCGCCACCACTGCGGCGGCCCGCAGTAAAGCCGCGAACCGATCCGGCTTGCGCAACGCATCGCACGACTCGATCAACGCCAGCTGCGAGGCCGTATCGCCGGCATCGGCCTGTTCTGCCACGCGCGGCAACAGGCGCGCCTGGTCGGCGCATTCGGCAGGCACGCGCAGGCGGCGGCCCAGCTCATCGCGCTCGGGCGTCAGGCGGCACAGCAACGCATAGCGGCCCGGCAACGGCAGGTTTGCCGCCGATGCGCGATCAAGGTCGCTTGCCACCACGCTGACATGCTGCAATTGCGGCATCACGCGGGCGAGCGCGCCGGACTGCTCCAGTACATCGAGCATGCGCGACGGCGTGGCGGCCATCAGGCCGCGCGACACTTCTTTCCAGACGCGCTCCGGCACCAGGGCGTCCGCCTCGCCGGCCTGCACCATGCTGCGGCATAACTCCAGCGTCTCGGGCGCCACGGCAAAGTCGCCAAAGCGGGCTGCAAAGCGAGCCAGCCGCAGGATGCGTACGGGGTCTTCGGCGAAGGCGTCGCCCACATGGCGCAATATGCGCGCCTGGATGTCGGCCGAGCCATTGAGGGGGTCCAGCAACTGGCCCTGGGGCGTGCGGGCGATGGCGTTGACGGTCAGGTCGCGCCGGCGCAGGTCTTGCTCCAGCGTGACGTCGGCCCCGGTATAGAAGGTGAACCCTTTGTAGCCGCGCCCAGACTTGCGCTCTGTGCGGGCCAGCGCGTATTCCTCCTTGGTGCGGGGATGCAAAAACACCGGGAAATCGCCGCCCACCGGAATAAACCCGCGCCGCGCCATGTCTTCGGGCGTGGCGCCCACCACGACCCAGTCGCGGTCGCCGGCCGGCAGGCCCAGCAACGCATCGCGCACCGCGCCGCCCACCACATACACCTGCAAGCCCTTGCAATCGGGGTCGGGCGTAAAGGCCTGGTTTGCCGTCACTGCAACTCCGCCTGGCGCACGGCGGGCGGCTCGATGCGGCCCAGCCGTTCTTTGAGCGATTGGGGCTGGCCGGTGAACATGGCGGCGTAGTACGTGGCGTTGG
Source organism: Bordetella genomosp. 7 (assembly GCF_002261265.1). Lineage (GTDB taxonomy): Bacteria > Pseudomonadota > Gammaproteobacteria > Burkholderiales > Burkholderiaceae_B > Bordetella_A. Next base: position 365,700 of record NZ_NEVK01000008.1, read on the forward strand.
ACAGCACGTGTTTCACGTACAGGCGGGTTTCGGTGAAGGGAATGGTCTCGGCGAAAATCGCGCCTTCTACGGGGTGCGACAAGGTGGCGCGCCAGTTGCGCGGCCGGCCGGGCCCTGCGTTATAGCCGGCGCTGGCCAGCACCTGCGACCCATCCAGGCCGGTCAATACGATGTTCAGGTAATTGGTGCCCAGAATGGTGTTGGTGTCGAAATCATTGACGCTGGAAGGCGTGAAATCCGCCATGCCGATCTTGCGCGCCACCCACTTCGCGGTGGCCGGCATCAGCTGCATCAGCCCCGATGCGCCCACGTGCGAGCGCGCATTCATGATAAAGCGCGATTCCTGGCGGATCAGGCCATAGACCCACGCGGGGTCCAGAGAGATGGCGTTGGCCTGCGCCGTTACCCGCCCTTCGAAGGGCGCGATGAAGCGCTGGGAAAAGTCCACTTCTTGCTGTGTGCGTTCCGATGTGTTGATGACTCGATCGTAGACGTCTTCGGCCCGCGCCAGCTCTGCGGCCGCCAGCAGTTGGCGGTCGGACATGCCGCGCAAGGCGAAATTCCATTCGCCCACGGCCTCGGGACGCCAGCCCAGTCGGAACAGGTGCACGGCGCGCTGCAGGCCGGCGTTGGCGCGCGCTTCGGCCATTTCGGCGTCGGTAACCGGGGCGGGGCGCGGCGGCACCATAATGGCCCGGCCCAGTTCTTCGGCGGCCAGCTGGCCATAGAAGTTGTACTGGCCGGCGATGCTTTCGTAGCCCTGCCGCGCCTGCGTTTCACGGCCCAGCGCCGCATCGCCGCGCGCCTTCCAGTACACCCAGACAGGTTCGGCCTGCTGGGCGGCGGGCATGTGCCTGATGGAATCGATGACCCAGCGCCAGTCGATTTTGGGCTGGCGCAGCGCCGAGCGCACGCGCCACGCGCCGTTGTAGTCGGTCAGTTCGACGGTATTGCCGGCCTCGCGATACCAGGCGTCGGCGCGGCTGTCGAGATTCAGCGCCGCAATGAGCGCATACTGGCTGCGCACCCATGCCAGGTCAGACTTTGTGAGCGCATTGGCCCATTCGCGGCGCAGGTAGGAATCGGCCACGTCCAGGTCTTGGCGGGCCAGCCTGGCCAGCGCCAGCGTGACGAGTTCTTTTTCGTTGCGGCCCACCCGCTTGCGCTCTTGCCGGGTAAGCCATTTCATGGGGCTTTTCAGCAGTGCTTCGAACGCCTTCTGGTCGCTGGGTTCGAACAGCAGGTCGGCGAACCTGCGCGCATCGGCCGTGCGGTCGGTTTCGACCGCGGCGCGCAAGAGCGGCTGCAGTTCTTTCCAGCCCAGCACGCCATCGGCCACGAGCTGATCGGCCAGGTTCCAGCAATCGCGCCCCGGTGTAAAGGCGTCCAGCGCCTGCCTGGCGGTGGCGCGCTGGCCCGTCAGATGGCGGGCTTCGAGAATGGCGCACTGTACTTGCGAACGGGCATCGGCCACGTCGCCCAGTTCACGGGCGGTTTCGAAATCGCCGCGCCGCACCGCGGCCTGTATCCAGCTGCCGCGCAGGCGTTCGGCCAGATAGGTGCCGTCGTGCTCGCGCAGGAACTGGGCGGCCTCGTCTCGCGGCATGACATTGCCGGGCGGGTTCCAGAGCTTGTAATTCAGCAGCCAGTACTGCGGATAAACGCCCAGCAGGTCGCCGCGCGCCTGCTCGGCCAGCATGGCCAGCACCGACCATTGCTTGCGCTGGTTGGCCTCGCGCGCCGCCACCACAGCCTGCAGGGACGGGGTCTGGGGCGTGGGCGGCAGGCCCGCCAGCTTGGCGGGCGGCACCGAAATGACAGGGCGCGCGGCGGCGGGCGCCGCGTGGGCAGCCGGGCGCGGCTGCTGCGCGTCGACTGACGTGCACGCCGCCGTAAAAAGCGCCAACACCGGCAGCCACCGGCGACCGCGTGGCTCGGCCCGTGCCGATTTCTGATAAGGTCTTGATTCAAGCCACTGACGCATTGCGACCCGCATGGACATCCAAAATTCCGAACAGAATAACGCAGTCGCGCTACGCGCGCGATTGCGGCAAGCCCGCGCTGCGCTGCCCGAAGCACAGCGCAGCCGGGGCGGCCTGCTGATGCGCGGCCGGTTGTTTACGTGGCTGAACGTCGTGCGCGAACAGGCAGCCAAGCGCGGCCAGCAGGGCCCTGCCACCATAGCAGCTTTCTGGCCGCTCGAGGGCGAGCCCGACCTGCGCCCGCTGCTCGAACAATGGGCGCAGGCCGGCGTCGCCCTGGCGTTGCCCGCCATACGCGCGGCGGGCGAACCGCTCGAATTCCGCGCCTGGACGCCGGGCGACGCGCTCAGCCCGGGCCCATACCAGGTGCAGGAACCTTCGGCCGACCGCCCGGTGCTGCAGCCGGACGTCATCCTGGTGCCCACCCTGGGCTACACCGCGCAGGCCGACCGCCTGGGCTACGGCGGCGGCTATTACGACCGCACCCTGGCGGCCCTGCGCGACGCCGGCCACGACTACACCGCCATCGGCGTGGCCTGGAACGAAGGCCTGCTCGATGTCGGCTACCGGCCCGCCGCACACGACGTGCGGCTTGATGCCGTGCTGACGCCCGATGGCTGGGTGCCCCATCCCCCGGTGCTGGGCCCGGATGCGCCCACCGGGGGCACCTTCGGATCGTACGTGTTACGCTGAGCCGACCGGTGCCGGCACGCGGGTGCCCGCGTGCCGGCACCATGCCCGCCATACGCCGTATGCCTGCCCATGCCGGGCATGCGCAAAATCTGGCGCCCGCCGCGGATCATCCCGTATACCTGCAGCGACGCCCTTCTGCTAAAACGGACGCAGGCCTTGCGGCGGCCGGGCGCGGCGCGCCCCCGTCCCGGGCCGCGTGTTCCATCCGGACCGCGCCCGGCCCCGATCGCACGCAGGAGGAACCATGCAGTTTTCCCCGCCGCCCGGTGCGGCATACGATGAAATGGTCGACGCCGACGGCGCGGTGCGGCCACACTACCGTGCGTTTGCAAAATGGCTGGGGCAGCAGCCCGCCGAAACCATGGCCGCCCGCCAGATCGAGGCCGACCTCAACTTCCGGCGCGTGGGCATTACCTTCTCGGTGGCGGGCGACGAGGCCGGCACCGAACGCCTGATACCGTTCGACCTGATTCCGCGCATTATCCCTGCCGCCGAATGGCAGCGCCTGCAGGCGGGCCTGAAGCAGCGGGTTCGCGCGCTGAACCTGTTTATCCACGACATCTACCACGATCACAACATCGTGCGGGCGGGCATCGTTCCGGCCGAACAGGTGTTCCTGAACGCCCAGTACCGTCCCGAGATGCAGGACGTGGACGTAGCCGAAGACATCTACTGCCACATCGCCGGCATCGACATCGTGCGCGCCGGGGCGGGCGAGTTCTATGTGCTGGAAGACAACTTGCGCGTGCCCTCGGGCGTGTCGTACATGCTCGAAAACCGCAAGATGTCGATGCGCCTGATGCCCGAGGCCTTCAGCCGCATCAACGTCAGTCCGGTGGCGCATTATCCCGACCTGCTGCTGGACAATCTGCGCGAAGTGGCCCCGGGCGGCATAGAAAACCCCACGGTAGTGGTGCTGACGCCCGGCATGTACAACTCGGCCTATTTCGAGCATGCCTTCCTGGCCCAGCAGATGGGGGTGGAACTGGTCGAGGGCCAGGACCTGTTCGTGGACCAGAACACCGTATACATGCGCACGACGCACGGGCCGCGCCGCGTGGACGTCATCTACCGGCGCGTAGACGACGACTTCCTCGATCCGCTGACGTTCCGTGCCGATTCCGCACTGGGCGTGCCGGGCCTGCTGTCGGTCTACCGGGCGGGTCGCGTGACGCTGGCCAACGCCATTGGCACGGGCATCGCCGACGACAAGTCCACGTACCAGTACGTGCCCGACATGATCCGCTTTTACCTGCAGGAAGATCCCATTCTTTCGAACGTGCCCACCTGGCGCTGCTCGCGGCCGGATGAACTGTCGCACGTGCTGGCCAACATGCATGAGCTGGTGGTCAAGGAAGTGCACGGGTCGGGCGGCTACGGCATGCTGGTCGGCCCCTGCTCGACCCGCGCGCAGGTCGAAGCCTTCAGGGAGCGCGTGCGCAGCCAGCCGGCCAACTACATCGCGCAGCCCACGCTCGCGCTGTCCACCGTGCCCACCTATGTGGAATCCGGCGTGGCGCCGCGCCATGTCGACCTGCGCCCCTACGTGCTGTGCGGCAAAGATATCCGCACCGTGCCCGGCGGGCTGTGCCGCGTGGCCCTGGTGGAAGGGTCGCTGGTGGTCAACAGCAGCCAGGGCGGCGGCACCAAAGACACATGGGTACTGGGAGACTGACATGCTGAGCCGCACTGCCGATCACCTGTTCTGGATGTGCCGCTATATCGAGCGGGCCGAGAACACCGCGCGCATGCTTGATGTGAACCTGCAGATGTCGCTGCTGCCGCAGGACGACCAGGCCGGCGACACTCTGTGGAGCGCCGTGCTGCGCATCTCGGAGCTGCAAAGCGGCTACGACGCCCGCTACCCGGCCGTCACGCCGATGGACGTGCTGCATTACATGGTGCGCGAACCGTCCAACCAGTCGTCGATCTACGCCTGCCTGCATGCCGCCCGCGAAAACGCGCGCGCCGTGCGCGGCAGCCTGACCACCGAGGTATGGGAAACCTACAACGCCACCTGGCTGGAATTGCAGCGGCACCTGCAAGATCAGCTGCCGGAACGCAACCCGGCCAAGTTCTTCGAGTGGGTGAAGTTTCGCGCCCACGTCGCGCGCGGCGTCACCATCGGCACCATGCTTGAAGACGAAGCGCTGTATTTCATGCGCCTGGGCATGAACCTGGAGCGCGCCGACAATACCGCGCGCCTGCTCGATGTGAAGTTCCACGAGGCAGATGGCGACACGCCCGCGCGCGCCAGTGAGTTCTACCGCTGGTCGGCGCTGCTGAGCTCACTGTCGGGGCTGGAGATCTACCGCAAGGTATATCGCGACATCATGACCCCCGACCGCGTCGCCGAACTGCTGATCCTGCGCCCCGATATGCCGCGTTCGCTGCTGGCCACCGTACAGGCCCTGACCGAAGACCTGACGCGGGTGTCGAACCAGTGGTCGGCCGAAACGGAACGACGGGCCGGCCTGCTGCACGCGGAGCTGCGCTACGGCCGGATCGAGGACATTCTGCGCAGCGGCCTGCATCGGTACCTGGAACGCTTTCTGGAGCGTATCAACGACCTGGGCGACCGCATCAGCCGGGATTTCCTCGTGTCGCTGGCGGCTTAGCGCAAAGGGAGCAACGCATGAAGCATCTGATCCGACACGTGACCCAGTACCGCTACACCGCCCCGGTAAGCTACAGCGTCCAGACGCTGCGGCTGACGCCGCGCACCGACGAGCACCAGCGCACGCTGCGCTGGCGCATCGACGCGCCGGGCGCGCTGGAACAGCAGGTGGATGCCTACGGCAACATCACGCACATGCTCACCCTGCGGCGTCCGCACGATCACATCGAGCTGTGCGTGACCGGCCAGGTCGAGATCGCGCCGCTGTCCGATGGCCGCCTGCGCCAGGAAGAAAACCGCCTGCCCGTGCATGCCTATTGTGTGCAGACATCGCTGACGCAAGCCGACGATACGGTTCGCGATTTCGCGCGCGCGGCCTTGCCGCAGGGGCTGCGCACGCCGGCCGATGTGCTGGAGCTGGCCAGCGCCATCTGCGACAGGGTCATGTACGAGCCGGGCACGACCGACGTGACGACGGCGGCCAGCCAGGTGCTGCGCCTGGGCCACGGCGTGTGCCAGGACCATGCGCATCTTTTCCTGGCCTGCGTGCGCGGCCTGGGCGTGCCGGGGCGCTACGTCAGCGGATATCTGTACACCGAGGCCGAGCATGCTGCCAGCCACGCCTGGGCCGATGTGTGGCTGGACGGCCTGGGATGGACCAGCGTCGACATCACGAACCGCCAGTTCGCGTCCGACTGCCACTGCCGCCTGGCGGTGGCGCGCGATTACGATTCGGCCTCGCCCGTGCGCGGCGTGCGGCACGGCGGCGGCGAAGAATCCATGACCGTATCGGTACACGTGCAGACGGCACAGCAATAGGCGCCGCAAATGGGGCCAGGTTGAGCCCGCCCGGGCCGTCTGGCCCTACAATACGCCAGCCGTATCCCACCCTACGACCATGACCTACTGTGTAGCCGCCCGCCTGGATGCGGGCCTGGTTTTTCTGTCCGACTCGCGCACCAACGCGGGCGTCGATCAAGTCAGCGTTGCCCGCAAGCTCAATGTGTTCCAGAAAGCCGGCGATCGCGTCATGGCATTGCTCACATCGGGCAACCTGGCCATCAGCCAGGCGGTCGTCAATGCATTGGCCCAGCAGGACGCCGGCAGCCCCGACTCGCTATGGTCGGCGCCCGACATGTACGAAGCCGCGCGCCGGGTGGGCGTGGCGGTGCGCCGCGTGTACGAGCGCGATGCCGAAGCCCTGAACGACCATGGCGTCGACTTCAATATCAACCTGATCTTCGGCGGCCAGATCGGCACAGAACGCTGCCGGCTGTTCCAGGTTTATTCGGCCGGCAACTTCATCGAGGCCAGCACCGATTGCCCCTACGTGCAGATCGGCGAGGCCAAGTACGGCAAGCCCATACTCGACCGCGTGCTGCGCCCCGCCACGCCGCTGGACGAAGCCGCCAAGTGCCTGTTGATTTCCATGGACTCGACCCTGCGATCGAATATCTCGGTGGGGTTGCCGCTGGACATGCTGGTGTATGAAAGCGGCGCGCTGCGCGTGACGCATTTTGCGCACATCGACGAAGACAACGAGTACTTCCGCATGATACGCAAGACCTGGGGCGCGCGGCTGCGCCAGGTTTTCGCCGAAATCGCCGATCCGGCATGGACCGAAGCCCCGGCTTCGGATTCGCTGGCCGCGGCCGGCCGGCTGTACCAGCCGCACGCCGTGACCCCTGACGACGGCGCGGGCGAAGCGCCGCCCTTGCAGGTGCTCGCGCAGGACCCGGGCCAATCGCAGCCCGAATAGCCGTCTGCCGCGCCTGGCGGCGACGCCGCCGTCTTCAGGCAAACCGCGCCGGCAAGAAGGGCGCCATTTCGGCCGTATCGTCACCCCGCACCACGCTTTCGGCCACCAGCCGTGCCGTGACGGCTGCAAACGTGAGCCCCAGGTGTCCGTGGCCCAGCGCCAGGCTCACGGCCTTGCAGGACGGCACGCGACCCACGATGGGCAGCGAGTCCGGCGTAGATGGCCGCGCGCCCACCCACCTGGACGTGACCGTCGGGCGCCTGCCCAGCATGGTCGCCGCGTCTGCTTCGAGCAGGGCGAACAGTTCATCGCTGGCGGGGTGGTCGGGCTGCGCGAACTCGGCCACGCCCGCCACGCGTATGCCGCCCAGCATGGGGGTCAGGTAGACGGACCTTTCCAGCCACGCCACGGGCCGCGTCAACGCGATGTCATCGGCCTGCAGCATCAGGTGGTAGCCCCGTTCGCTGACCAGCGGCAGGCGCAAGCCCAGCGCGGCGGCCAGCCGCGCCCCAGCCGCTCCTGTACATACCACCACATGATCACAGGCCTGCTGCCGGCCGCCGCCCGCCACGGTGCACCCGTGCCGCGCGGCCTGTATCGATTCAACTTCCATGCGCACGAAGCGCCCGCCCGCCCGCGCGAACTGCGAGGCATAGCGCAGGCACAGTTCATGGGGATCGCGCGCGTAGCGGCCGCCGGGATAGTAAATGCCGCCCGCGTGAAAATCGGCGACGGCGGGTTCCAGCGCCGCGGCCTCGGCCGCGCTTAGCCGCGCCGCGCGTGCGCCCAGGCGTTCACGCAACCCCACATGCCCGGCCAACGCCTGCTGCAGGCCGGCCCTGCTGGAACTCAGCGCCAGCACGCCGCTGTCGCGCACCAGCGACGTGGCGCCGGCGTGCTGCAGCAGCGTAGTGGTGTCCTGCACCGCCGTGCGCTGCAACGCGACCAGGGCCCGGCAACCGGCGTGGAACCGGGATGGCGTGCAGGCTCGCGTAAAGCCCGCGGCATAGCGCAGCATCGGGGGCAAATAATGACGACGCACCGCCACCGGGCTGGACCGGTCGAGCAACGCGCGGGGCAGCTGCTTGAACTGCGCCCAATTGGCAAACGGCACGCGCGCGTAGTCGGCCATCACGCCGGCATTGCCGAACGATGCGCCGCCGCCGGGCGGCGCCTTGTCTATCAGGATGACGTCGCGCACGCCCGCCCGCTGCAGCCAGAGCGCCACGGACAGGCCGACGATGCCCGCCCCGATGACTGCGACCCGCTTGGTTTGGCTCATTGCCGTTCGTGACTTATAAAGGACAGGTTGTACCGGGATCATTCATTCCGGGCCGCCAGCGCATCCACCGGGGCGCACGCATCAAGAGGCCTTTATGCAAGTCAAGCGCATCGTTCCCAATATTGCTACCGCAGATATGGCCACGGCCCGCCGCTTTTACCAGGAAGCGCTGGGGCTGCAAGTACTGATGGACCACGGCTGGCTGGCGACCTACGGCACGGCGCACCAGGCGACGGTACAGCTCAGCGTGGCGACGCAGGGCGGGTCCGGCACCCCGGTGCCCGACCTTTCCATCGAAGTGGACGACGTGGACGAGGCCCTGCGCCGCATGCGGGCAGGCGGCTTCGACATCGAATACGGACCGGCCGACGAGCCTTGGGGCGTGCGGCGTTTTTATGTGCGCGACCCCTTCGGCAAGCTGGTGAACATCCTGGCGCATCATTGACACCGCGCTGAAGAGCCGCATGGATGCGGCGGTACACGGACCCGGCGCCGGGTCCGTGTTTCTTCCCCCCTGAAATCTGCCGGCTACTTCTTGGCGTTTTCCGCCAGGCCCAGCTTCTTGACGATTTCGCCTTCGAGCTCGAACTGCTCGGCGGCGTAGCTGGCATAGTCTTCGGTCTTCATGTAGCTTTCCTGCATGCCGAACTGGAACAGCGCGTCCTGGAATTCCTTGGTGTCGGCCACCTGCTTGAACACGTCATGCAGTTTCTTCACCACGGCCGGGTCCATGCCCTTGGGGCCGATGATGCCCATGGGCGCGTAGATCGGGGGCGTGCCGTCCACTTCCTGCAGCGTGGGCGTATCGGGGAACTGCGGCGCACGCTGGGCGCCCCAGGTCACCAGCATGCGCATCTTGCCCGACTTCACCATGGGCAGCACTGTGGTCGATCCGGCGTACACGTCGACAAAACCGCCCATCACCGCCGGAATCACTTCGGATTCGCCCTTGAACGGAATGTGCCGCCATTTGATGCCATGGCGCGCCGCGGTTTCTTCCATCATGACGTTCGAGAAACTGCCCACGCTGGCCGTACCGTAGGTGATCTTGTCCGGGTTGGCCTTGGCGTAGGCGACAAGGTCGTCGAACGTCTTGAACGGCGAATCCGCCAGCACGCCCGCGCCCACCGTGTAGCCGGCCAGGGCGACGATGTAGGTAAAGTCCTTGAGCGGGTCGTACCCCACGTCGGCGATGTGCGGCATGCGCAACGTCGGGCTCAGGATCACGGCCAGCGTATGGCCATCGGGGCTGGCGCCCACCATGGCCTTGGAGCTCAGCGTGGCGCCGGCCCCGCCGCGGTTTTCCACAATGATCGACTGGCCCAGTATCGGCTCGGAAAGCTCGGCCAGGCGGCGCGCCACCATGTCGGTGGAACCGCCCGCGTTGTACGGCACGATAAGGCGGATCGGGCGCGACGGATAATCGGCCTGCGCGAACGCGGGCGCGGCAGCCACGGCGGCCGACGCGGCGACCAGCGCCGCAATACGTTTAAACAGGTATTTCATGGTTTTCCCCTTGTTGTGCGGCCGCCCGTTATTGCGCCGCGGACCAGATTTCGCCGAATACGCGCTGGAAATTGCCGCCAAGCACGCCTTCGATCTGCGCAGCGGTCAGGCCGCCTTCTTCCAGCGCCTGCGTGATGCGCGGAAACTGCACGGGCGTGGGAATTTCTTCCGGATACCGCGCTTCCATCACATCGCCGAAGGCGCTGGAAAAATCGCCGCCCGACGCGGCATACTTGGTGCGCGACATCACCATCACGTGACGCACCGCCTCGTACGTATCCACCGACGGATAGTCGGTGCCGATACCCACGTGTTCGTATCCCACCAGGTTGCCGATATGCTTGATATTGGCCACGAAGTCTTCCAGCGTGGGACGCTGCCCCGCCTGGCCCCGCCAAAGCAGGTAGGCATGGATGCTGCAGCCGATAACCCCTCCGGTGTCGGCCACCGCGCGGATCACATCGTCGGACTTGTTGCGGGGACGCTCGATCACTGCATTGGCGTTGGCGTGCGTCAGCAGCACGGGCTTGCTGCTGTGGCGGGCCGCGTCCAGGCAGGTTTGCGGGGCGCAGTGGCTGAGGTCGATGGCGATACCAACCCGATTCATCTCTTTCACCATGTCGACGCCCAGCATCGACAGGCCGGCGTTGCGCTTTTCCAGGCAGCCATCGCCGATCAGGTTGGCTTCGTTGTAGGTAAGCTGGATGACCCGGATGCCCAGCGTATGGAAAAGTTTGACGCGGTCGACCTGGTCTCCCAGTGGCTTGGCGTTCTGCCAGCCCATGATGAGGCCCAGCTTGCCCTGTTGCTTGGCCAGCGCGATATCGCCGGCCTGTTGCACGAGCAGCCACGACCCGGACGGGTCGAGCGCGCGCTCGCGCCAGGTAATGGCGTCGCGCAGTGCTTCTTCGAAGCCCGCGCTCATCTCGGTAACGGTAAGGTTGATGGCGCTGACGCCCCCTGCGAGCATGTCGCGTGTATTTCCATCACTGAAGAACACCAGCCCGTCGATGACGACCGACTTGCGGTGCAGGGCTTCGGATGTTGCGCTCATTGAATTCTCTCCTGATGCAATCGTTGCGGGCCGCGAGCCCATTGTGCAAGCTATAAAAAGCGCCCCAATCGGAACGCGCCCATATCTACAGCGGGCCGGTTGCCCAACAGCAGGTCTTTCATCACCTCGCCCGCGGCGGGGCCGATGCCGAACCCGTGCCCGGAGAATCCGGACGCCAGGTAGAGGCCCGGCACAGCGTCCACGGCCGACATCACCGGCAGCGCGTCGGGAGTCACGTCGATGTAGCCCGCCCACGACTGGGCCACCCGCGCCTGGGCAAATTCCGGAAAGGCGTGCACGACGTTCTGCCAGGCCTGGCGCAACCCGGCCTGCGAAGGCCCGGGATCCAGCACGCGGGTTCTTTCAAACGGCGACACTTGGTCCAGCGCGAAACGCCGGGGCACGGCCAGTTCTTCGAAAAACCGCTTGCCCACGCGCAGGCGCACAAAGTCGCGGTTGCGCAGCCAGCTCCTGACAAAGCTGCCGAACAGCCGGAAGCTGTCGGGCACCAGGTCGGCCATGGACGCGCCGAATTGCGAAACGGTGTAGCCGCCGTCGCCGCGCTTGCGGCAGGTGAAATTCTTGCCGTTGATGGCGGCCAACGGGCCCGCGTCCAGCGCCGTGGTGCGCAGCACCGACCCTCGCACCTTGAGCTGGGGAAACTCCACGCCGAGATTTCCGCAGAACAGCCGCGACCATGCGCCTCCGGCCAGCAGCGCCGACTGCACCGCCACCGCGCCGTGCTCGGTGACCACCGCGCTGACCTTGCCGCCGCTTTGCTCCACACCCCGCACCGCGCAGTTTTCGTGCACCAGCGCGCCCGCCTGGCGGGCAAGGTCGGCAATACATTGCGTGGCGATGGCCGGCTCTGCCACGCCGTCCGAGGCGCTGTACATGGCGCCCGACCATTGCCGGGCCGACGCGGGAATCAACGATGACAATGCCGCGCGCTCAAGCAGGGTCGCGTCTACGCCATAGTCCCTCACGCTTTGCAGCCAGCCCTGGTGCTGCTGCCTGTCGGCATCGGCCTCCTGCAGGTACAGCACGCCGGTGTTCCGGAACCCCACATCGACCTGCGCCTGGATATCGGCCCACAACTGCTTGGCGCGGATTGCCAGCGGCACTTCGGCCGGGTCGCGCCCCAGCGTGCGCACCCAGCCCCAGTTGCGCGACGACTGCTCGCCCCCGATATGGCCCTTTTCGAATACCCCCACGCGCACGCCCGCGCGCGCCAGCGCATACGCGGTGCTGACACCAATAATTCCCCCGCCAATGACTGCCACATCTAGTGTTTTGGGTAGTGGCCTGGCCGCACCGGTATTTGACATTAATATCGTTATTCGATAACACAACTTGTAATGCGATATTTATATATCGATATGGCCGTGCCGCGCAATCAGGAAATCCCGGATGGCATCGGCCATGGATACGTACAAGGGCCAGGAACGACGACGCCGCCCACAGGGGGCGGCGCGAAAGAAATAGCCATTTGGCGCAGGGCGCCCCAACTCGGGGCGGGCCGGATGGCCTGTTAGGCGGGCAGGTCGAGTTCGCGCCAGATGGCCAGGGGAGCCTCGGCGTGATTCAAGGTATAGAAATGCAGGCCGGGCGCGCCGTTGTCGAGCAGCGTCTGGCACAGCTCGCCCACCACATCGACGCCGAAGGCGCGGATGGACGCCTTGTCGTCGCCGAACTCGGCCAGCCGCAGCCGGATCCAGCGCGGGATCTCGGCGCCGCACATTTCCGAGAATCGCACCAGCTGGTTGTGGTTGGTAATGGGCATGATGCCCGGCACGATGGGTATCTTCACGCCCTTGGCTTGCGCACGATCGACAAAATCGAAGTACGCGTCGGCGTTGAAAAAGTACTGTGTAATGGCGGCGTCGGCGCCGGCGTTGACCTTGGCCACGAAGTGATCCAGGTCGACCGACGGGCTGGCGGCCTGCGGATGCATTTCGGGATACGCGGCCACTTCGATGTGGAACGTGTCGCCGGTCTGTGCACGGATGAACGCAACCAGGTCGGCGGCGTAGCGCAGTTCTCCGGGGTCGCCCCCCATGCCCGAGGGCAGGTCGCCGCGCAGCGCCACCAGGCGGCGCACGCCCTGTTCGCGGTACGCCGCGAGTATGTCGCGCAGGCTGTCGCGCGTGGCGCCAATACACGACAGGTGCGGCGCGGCATCGCAACCCAGGTTCTGCAGCATGCGCACCGTATCGGCCGTGCCGGCGCGGGTAGAGCCGCCCGCGCCGAACGTCACGCTGACATAGCGCGGCTGCATGGCCAGCATCTGCTTGGCCGCGCGCACCAGGCGCTCTTGGGCGGCGATGTCGCGCGGCGGGAAAAATTCCAGGCTCAGTGCAGCGGTAGTTGAGGCGGTCATCAGAAGAAGAAATCAGGGAATCAGGCGCGAAAGCAGCCCGGAAATGATGCTGTACAGAATGGCGCCCGCCACGGCCCACCAGAAGCCGTTGACCTGAAAGCCTCGCAGGATGGAACCGGCCAGCCAGAACAGCAGCGCGTTGAGCACGATCAGGAACAGGCCCAGGGTCACGATCGTGATGGGCAGCGTCAGCAGCACCAGCACCGGCTTGACCAGCATGTTCAACAGACCCAGCACCAGCGCGGCGATCAGGGCCGAGCCAAAGCTCGCCACCGCGATACCCGGAAGCAGGTAGGCCACGGCGAGCAGGGCAATTGCGTTCAGGATCCAGACGAGTATCAAGGTCATTGCGATCTCCGGTTAAGCGCCAGAATGACGGTGGGGCCGCCCAGGTGGGGCCGCCTAGGTGGGGCCGCCCAGGTGGGGCCGCCGCGCCACCTGGCGCGGCCTGCCTATTGTGCTACAGATCAATAACGATAGTGCTCGGGCTTGTAGGGGCCTTCTACCGGCACGTTGATGTAGCTGGCTTGTTCCGGACGCAGCTCGGTGAGCTTGGCGCCCAGTTTCTTCAGGTGCAGGCGCGCCACTTTTTCGTCCAGATGCTTGGGCAACACATACACCTGGCCGCGCACGTAGGCGTCGTTACGCGTGAAGAGTTCGATCTGCGCGATGGTCTGGTTGGCAAACGACGAAGACATCACGAACGACGGGTGGCCCGTGGCGCAGCCCAGGTTCACCAGCCGGCCCTTGGCCAGCAGGATGATGCGCTTGCCATCGGGAAACACCACGTGGTCGACCTGCGGCTTGATCTCTTCCCACTGGCAGTCGTCCAGCGACGCCACGTCGATTTCGTTGTCGAAGTGGCCGATGTTGCACACGATGGCCTGGTCTTTCATGGCCGCCATGTGCTCGCGCGTAATGACGTGGTAGTTGCCGGTGGCGGTGACGAAGATGTCGGCATGAGGCGCGGCTTCTTCCATGGTGACCACTTTGTAGCCTTCCATCGCGGCCTGCAGCGCGCAGATCGGGTCGACCTCGGTGACCCACACCTGGGCGCGCAGCGCGGCCAGCGCCTGGGCGCAGCCCTTGCCCACGTCGCCATAGCCGGCCACGACGGCGATCTTGCCGGCCACCATGACGTCGGTGGCGCGCTTGATGCCGTCGACCAGCGACTCGCGGCAGCCATACAGGTTGTCGAACTTGGACTTGGTGACCGAGTCGTTCACGTTGATCGCGGCAAAGGCAAGCTCGCCCTTTTGCGCCATCTGGTACAGGCGGTGCACGCCAGTGGTGGTTTCTTCGGTCACGCCGCGAACTTCGGCCAGGCGGGTCGAATACCACTTGGGGTCGCGCGCCAGCGTGGCCTTGATGGAAGCAAACAGCACGCGCTCTTCTTCGCTGCCCGGCTTGGACAGCACCGAGGCGTCTTGCTCGGCCCGCGCACCCAGGTGCAGCAGCAGCGTGGCATCGCCGCCGTCGTCCAGGATCATGTTGGCGTGACGGCCTTCCGGCCATTCGAAAATGCGGTGCGTGTACTGCCAGTATTCTTCGAGCGTTTCGCCCTTGACCGCGAATACCGGCGTGCCGGTGGCGGCGATGGCCGCGGCGGCGTGGTCCTGGGTGGAGAAGATATTGCACGACGCCCAGCGCACTTCGGCGCCCAGCGCCTTCAGCGTCTCGATCAGCACGCCGGTCTGGATGGTCATGTGCAGGCTGCCTGCGATGCGCGCGCCCTTCAGGGGTTGGCTGGCGGCGAATTCCTCGCGGATGGCCATCAGGCCCGGCATCTCGGTTTCGGCGATGGCCAGCTCGCGCCGCCCCCAGGCGGCCAGCGACAGGTCGGCAACGTGATAATCAGCAACGGCTTGGTCGGAAACTGCGTTCATGTGTGTACTCCGGTAAATATTCAACGGCAACGCGCGTCGCGGGCGGCCGACGGAAGCACAGATCATGGAAAGCGCGCCCGCCTTTATCGACCCTGCGACAAAGGTGAGCGCCGTTGCTGGACGCCGCCCGGGGCGGCGCCTGGTGAGATTCCTGAGCCTGGCGACCCGGCCGCCCGCGTGTGTGGCAGCCATGGATCGTCGCAGCGCTCCTCAGGACTGGCTGAATTGTACCGGGTGCAGGCGGGCGCGCAACACTGGGCGGCCGCCGGCCGTAGTTCACGCCGGGCTGGCGGGATGCGCCGCGGCGCCACCGTGGGCCGCGGCGGCCGGCGTCAGCGGCGCCAGGGCGGCCAGCAGGTCCTGCGCCACGCTTTCCCAGGTGCGCTTGAGCGCCCCTTCGCGCACCCCGGCACGGTCCAGCTCCAGGGCCTGACGGCAGGCCATGCCCAGATCATCATTCACAAAGCCCGTGGCCCCGGCGTCTATCACGGCACGCGGCGCTTCGGAATGAAAGGCGGCCACCGGCGTGCCGCAGGCCATGGCTTCCAGCATGACCAGGCCAAACGTGTCCGTCGTGCTGGGAAACACAAACACGTCGGCGGCCGAGTAATAAGCCGGCAGCTTGTCGTCGGTCTGCATGCCCAGGAAATGCGCCTGGGGGTACGCCTGGCGCAGGCGCGCCTCGTCGGGGCCTGCGCCGATCACCACTTTGCTGCCCGGCAGGTCCAGCGACAGGAAGGCGTCCAGGTTCTTCTCGCGCGCCACCCGCCCCACGCTCAGGAAAATGGGCCGCGGCAGGCCGGCGAAGGCGTCGCGGCGCCCCGGGCGGAAGTGTGCCGCGTCCACCCCGCGCGACCACACCCGCAGGTTGGCCAGGCCGCGGGCGGCCACGATGTCGCGCACCGTGGGCGTGGGCACCAGCACGCAGGCCGAAGGCCGGTGAAACCAGCGCAGATAACGCCATGGCAAGGCGGACGGGATCCCCATGCGCGCCTGCAGGTAATCCGGAAACATCGTGTGAAATGACGTGGTGAACTGCCAGCCGCGGCGCAGCGCCAGGCGGCGCGCGGCCAGCCCCAGCGGGCCTTCGGTGGCGATGTGCAGCGCATCGGGCACGATGTCGCCCAGCACGCGGCGCAGCTGCCGGCCGGGCGCCACGCACAGGCGCAGTTCGGGCTCGGACGGCGCGGGCACCGTGCGCGCACCCGTGGGGCTGACCACCAGCAGTTCGTGGCCCCACAGGGTCAACAGGCGCTGCATGGTGGTCCAGGTGCGCACCACGCCGTTGACCTGCGGGGGCCAGGCGTCGGTAACAAGCACGATCCGCATGGGATCCTCCGGACACGGAAGTCGTCGATAACCGGATTTAGCCTGCGGTATGTGACCGGGCCAAGACAAAGGCGCCGTGCGCCCGTCGGTCAGCCTTTGCGGCGCGGGTATCCCTGCGCGCGGATACGCTGCCAGACGGCCTGCTTTTCGTCGTCGGTCATGAAGACCCAGTTGGACACTTCGGCGGCCGTGCGACCGCAGCCGCGGCAGATCTCGTCGAACAGGGTGGAGCAGACGGCCACGCAGGGCGAATCGGTAGCGGTAAAGGCCTGTCGGGAAGCGTCGGCGCAGACAGCATCCGGGGCGCCGGCGCCCTTGGAAGGGGTGTTGCTCATGCGCGGCAGCTTAACACCCCTGCTATGTCCCCTATTGGGATATCCCTGCTGCCGGGGCGGTCTGCCGGTGCCGCCGCTCGCAGCGACACAGGGAAATTCCCGTAGTAATTATTATTGCGAATTATTATCATGTCGTTTTTTAATTACGGGGGCAGGAAGTGGACGACATTTCCCAGGATAATCCGGGCCGGCCAAGGCGGCTGACCGCGATCAGGCACGTGCTGGCAGGCGGCGCGGCGTTGTACGCTGCCGCGCTGTCGGCGCAGGGCGCCGATTCCGCCAGCGCCCCCGCCGTGCTGCCCACGGTCACTGTCACCGGCGCGCCGGTCGCCCTGGACGAGGCGCCCGCCGCCATCGCGGGCGGGCAGATCGGCGGCGGCGCCCGCATGGGCATCCTGGGCAACACGTCGGTCATGGACACGCCCTTCAGCGTCACCAGCTATACCGCCCAGACCATAGAAAACGAACAGGCGCGTTCGGTGGCCGATGTGGCCACCATGGACCCGTCCGTGCGCATGGGCAGCGCCCGCTCGAACATCAACGAAGACCTGACCATCCGCGGCTTCTCGGTGCCCACGTCGGACTTTGCGTTCAACGGCATGTTCGGCCTGACGCCCTATTGGCGCGCCCCGGTAGAAGCGCTGGAACGCATCGAAATCATCAAAGGTCCATCGGCGGCGCTGTTCGGCATGACTCCGGGCGGCAGCGTGGGCGGCGTGGTCAACCTGGTTCCCAAGCGCGCGACCGACGAGCCCATTACGCGGCTGACCGGCAGCGTGATGTCGGATTCGGTATTCGGGGTGCATGCAGACATCGGGCGCCGCTTCGGGCCCGACAACGCGTTTGGCATACGCGTAAATGCAATGATGCGCGACGGCGATACGCCCATCAAAGACCAGTCGGCACGTGACGCGCTGGGCTCGGTGGCCCTGGATTACCGTGGCAAGGCCCTGCGCGCGTCGCTGGACCTGCTGTGGCAGAAGGAACACATCGACAACGTGGTGCGGCAGTTCCAGCTGGGCCCGGGGCTGGACGCCATTCCCAAGGCGCCTGCCGGAAAGAACCCCTATCCCGGCCTGGGCTGGAGCGACGGCCGCAACGGCTCGGGCGTGCTCAAGGTGGAATACGACCTGACGGATCACCTTACCGCGTATGCCGGCTATGGCCAGCGCAAGCTGGACTGGGATGCCATTGCGGCCAACCCCGTCCTGCTGAATTCGCAGGGCGATTATTCGTATTTTGGCGGCTGGCAGCGCATGACGGTAGACAGCAAGTCCACCGAACTGGGCTTGCGCGCCCATTTCAATACCGGCCCTGTCAGCCACAAGGCGGCGTTCAGCTACACCCGGCTCGACCAGGATTCCAGACTGGGGTTCTACACCGGGTATCCGGGCGGCACGTCCAATATCTATTCGGGCGATGTGTTCGACACGCCGTCGACGGCGGGCATCGATAACCCGCTGAACCGCTATCAAAGCACCCGGCTCACCAGCTACGCGCTGGCCGACACCATGGGATTCATGCAGGATCGCCTGCAGTTATCGCTGGGCGTGAGGCGCCAGCAGGTAGAAGGCCAGAACTACAACTTCACCAACGGCGAGCCCAGCGGCCCCCGCTACGATAAAAGCGCCACCACGCCGTTTGCCGGGATCGTGTTCAGATTGCGGCCCGATGTATCGCTGTATGCCAGCTATGTCGAAGGCCTGTCGCAAGGCGATACCGCTCCGACCAGCGCCGCCATCACCAATCCCGGCGAAACGCTGCCGCCGTTCAAGTCCAAGCAGAAAGAAATCGGCGTCAAGTTCAGCCCGAGCGACAGCACACTGGCCACGCTCGCGCTTTTTGAACTGACGCGCCCCAGTTCCGGGATATCCGGCAATACGTTCGGCGAGTACGGCGAGCAGCGCAATCGCGGGGTCGAGCTTACGTTCGCCACCGAAGTGGCGCGCGGGGTGCGCCTGCTGGGCGGCGCAAGCTATATCGATGCGGTCATCACCGAAGCGGTATCGCCGGACCTGCAGGATAACCAGGCCATCGGCGTGCCCGACTGGCAGATCAACCTGGCAGCCGAATGGGACACGCCCTTCGTGCCGGGCCTGACGCTGCTGGGCCGCGTCGTGTACACGGACAGCAGCTACGCCGACGCGGCCAACACGCTGTCGCTGCCCAGCTGGACCCGCTTTGACGCGGGCGCGCGCTACGAAACCCGCGTCAGCGGCAAGCCGGTGACCTTCCGCTTCAACGTGGAGAATCTGTTCAACAAGAACTACTGGGGCACCTCGACCAGCGGCTACCTGTTCGTCGGCAACCCGCGCACCTACACCTTGTCGGCGAGCATCGCTTTCTAAGGACATGACGATGTCCACGCAAACCTGGTCCTGGATACACAAGTGGAGCAGCCTGGTCAGCACGGCGTTCCTGCTGCTGCTGTGCATCACCGGCCTGCCCCTGATCTTTCACGAAGAGATCGAGCATATGCCGGGGTGGTAGAGGCGCCCCCGATGCCGCCCGGCACGCCCTACGCCAGCCTGGACCGGATCGCACAGGCCGCCCACGAGCGCCGCCCCGGCGAGGTCATCCGCTATATGTTCTGGGACCAGGACGAGCATCCCGACCTGACCTATGTGTCCATGGCCCGCGCCTTGGACGCGCCTCCCGATGAAAACAACGCCCTCATCGTCGATTCGCGCACGGCCCGGGTGCTGGACGAGCCGGCCACCGACGAGGGGTTCATGTACATCATGCTCCGGCTGCACACCGACATGTTCGCCGGACTGCCGGGCATGCTGTTCCTGGGCGCGATGGGCCTGCTGATGGCGGTGGCGATCGTGTCGGGCGTGGTGCTGTACTACCCGTTCATGCGCCGGCTGAAATTCGGCGCGCTGCGCGCCGGGCGCAGCGCCCGCATCAAATGGCTGGACTGGCATAACCTGCTGGGCATCGTCACCGTCGTCTGGCTGCTGGTGGTAGGCGTCACCGGCAGTATCAACACCCTGAGCCGCATTGTGCTGGGCGTATGGCAAATGGACCAGATGGCCGAGATGACGGCGCCCTACCGCGGCCTGCCGCCCGTGACACAGCCGGCCCACCTGCAGGCGTCGCTGGAAACCGCGCGCGCCGCCGTGCCCGGCATGACGGTAAGCCTGGTGGCATTTCCCGGCACGATGTTTTCCAGCCCCCACCACTACACGTTCTTCATGAAAGGCAGCACACCGGTGACCTCGCGCCTGCTCAAGCCGGCCCTGGTCGATGCATCCACCGGCGCGCTGACCGACTCGCGTGAGATGCCGTGGTACGTGAAGACACTGTTCCTGTCGCAGCCGCTGCATTTCGGCGACTACGGCGGACTGCCCTTGAAAGTGTTGTGGGCCATACTGGATATCTTCACGATAATCGTGCTGGGCAGCGGCCTGTACCTGTGGCTGCGCAAGCCCACGGCGGCGGCCTCGCGCCGGAAGGCCGGCGACGCGCCCGACTTCGCGGATGCGATGCAGGACGCCGGCACACAAGAGGCCGCGCGATGAACCGCAATGCTACGCATACCCGTACCGACCATGCGCAGTCGGCGCGCGAGGTGTTTCGCGTGCCGGTATGGCTGGGCCTGGCGTCTATCGTGGGACTGCTGTCGGCGCTGTTTGGCGACGGCGCATGGGACGGATTGTCCTGGCTGACGATGCTGGCGCCGGTGGCGGCAGTATGCTGGGCGTGGCGCTGGCGCCTGACTCCCGCAAGGGGTGCCGGGCGCCAGCCGTAGTGCGTCAGGCTGCTTGCTTCAAGGCCTGGGCCTTGTCCACCGCTTCCCAGGTGAACTCGGGTTCGGCGCGGCCGAAGTGCCCATAAGCCGCCGTCTTGGTGTAGATGGGGCGCAACAGGTCGAGCATATTGACGATGCCCTTGGGGCGCAGGTCGAAGTGCTCGCGCACCAGCTTGGCGATCTGGTCGTCCGGGATCACGCCGGTGCCTTCGGTGTACACCGTGATGTTGATGGGTTCGGCCACGCCAATGGCGTAGCTGACCTGCACCTGGCACTGGCGCGCCAGGCCGGCCGCCACGATGTTCTTGGCGACGTAGCGCGCCGCGTAGGCGGCGGAACGGTCGACCTTGGACGGATCCTTGCCCGAGAACGCGCCGCCGCCGTGGGGGCAGGCCCCGCCGTAGGTGTCCACGATGATCTTGCGGCCCGTAAGCCCGCAATCGCCCTGCGGCCCGCCAATGACAAAGCGGCCGGTGGGGTTCACCAGGAACTTCGTGCGCGGGGTGATCAGGCCGTCCGGGAAGCTGGGCTTGATGATGTCTTCGATGACGGCCTCGTGGATGGCCGACTGGGAAATCTCGGGCGAGTGCTGCGTGGACAGCACCACCGTGTCGACTTCGACCGGGCGGCCGTCAACGTAGCGGAAGGTGACCTGCGACTTGGCGTCGGGGCGCAGCCACGGCAGGCGGCCGTCTTTGCGAAGTTCGCTCTGGCGCTGCACCAGACGGTGCGCATACCAGATGGGCGCCGGCATCAGGTCGGGCGTTTCGTCGCAGGCATAGCCGAACATCAGGCCCTGGTCGCCCGCCCCCTGGTTCAGGTAGTCTTCAGAGTTGCGGTCGACGCCCTGGGCGATGTCGGGCGACTGCTTGTCGTAGGCGACCAGCACCGCGCAACCTTTGTAGTCGATGCCGTAGTCGGTATTGTCGTAGCCGATGCGGCGAATGGTGTCGCGCGCCACCTGGATATAGTCGACGTTGGCCTTGGTGGTGATTTCGCCGGCCAGCACTACCAGGCCGGTATTGCACAGCGTTTCAGCCGCCACGCGCGCGTGCGGATCCTGCGTGAAAATGGCGTCGAGAATGGCGTCGGAGATCTGGTCGGCCACCTTGTCCGGGTGCCCTTCCGACACGGATTCGGAAGTAAAGAGAAAATCGTTATTGGCCACGGATGCGTCCTTACGAAACCGGCGTAGCCGGCACACAGGGTTGACGAGGCGCGTAGCGCCCCGGATCCGAACCTGCCTGTGACGATCTGGGCGCGACGCTTTAGCGGATTTTGCCCGATGCGCAGCCTGCGCCCCGGGCGTCGCCCCGCAAGTTGTCGGTTAACTCGGCGACTGCGGGCATTTTAGGCGAAAATGCCCGCTTCATGCAGACCGCCTGAATCTATCGATATACCGTTGCGCGCGCCGCGCGTGCCCCTGCCGTTGTTACTGTTGCATGCTGCTTGCCCTGTTCCGCGCCGTCGCCCTGATCCCCCTGCCCGTGCTGCATGCCCTTGGCCGCGCGGTGGGGCTGCTGGTTTACGCCATTCCCGGGCGCTACCGGCAGCGGCTGCGCGCCAACGCGGCGCAGGCGGGCTATCCCGATGCGGCATTCGCGCGCCGCGCGGCCGCCGAGACCGGCGCCATGATGGCCGAAATGCCCAAGGTATGGTTTAGCAGCGCCGAAGCCCTGTCCAAGGCCGTGTCCGACAGTTTCCAGGTGGCGCAGGCCGCGCGCGACGCGGGCCGCGGCATCCTGTTCCTGACCCCGCACCTGGGCTGCTTCGAGATCACCGCGCGCTACATCGCGGCGCGCGGCACGCCCATGACCGTCATGTTCCGCCCGCCGCGCATGCCGGCGCTGGCGCCGCTGCTGGATGCCGCGCGCAATACGGCCGACATGAAAGCCGTGCCCGCCACGATGCAGGGTGTGCGCGAATTCGTGCGCGCCCTGCGCCGGCACGAATCGGTAGGGCTGTTGCCCGACCAGGCGCCCGGCGAGGGCGAAGGCGTGTGGGCGCCGTTCTTCGGGCGCATGGCGTACACCATGACGCTGCCGGGCAAGCTGGCGGCACAAACCGGCGTAGCCGTCATCGTGGTGGCGGGCGAACGCCTGCCGCGCGGACGGGGCTGGCGCCTGCACTTCGAACAAGTGCCCGAGCCGCTGCCCGCCGATGCGCAAGGGCAGGCGGCGCTGTTCAACGCCGCCATGGAAAAGCTGATCCGCCGCATCCCGCATCAGTATTTGTGGAGTTACAACCGCTACAAGACGCCGCGCGGCGCGCCACCGGCCCCGCGCGCAGATGCCACCGACACCCCCGCCGTACATGACTGACTTCAAGACGCGCGCGCTGGCCGCGCTGTTTGCCTGGTTTGGCCGCATGCGTCCGGCCACGCGCCAACGCGTGGGCGCGGCGCTGGGCTGGCTGGCGCCTCGGCTGGCCCGATCGCGGGCGCGCATCGTGCGCATGAATCTGCGGCTGTGCTTTCCCGACGAGCCCGAGGCCTTGCGCGAACGCTGGCTGCACGAGCATTTCCGCGCCCTGGCCCAGACTATCGTCGATCGCGGCGTGCTCTGGTATGGCACGCCCGAGGCCGTGCGCGAGATGGTTACCCAAACCGGCGCCGAACGCATCAACGCGCTGATCGCCGAAGGCCGCCCGGTGTTGCTGCTGGCGCCGCACTTCGTGGCCCTGGACGCGGCCGCCACGCGCCTGACCATGGAAGTGCCCAGCAGCGCCACCATGTACACCCCGCAGAGCGACCCCTCGGTGGATGCCATCGTGAGCCGGGGCCGCGCGCGGTTTAACGAAGTCTTTCTGGTCAGCCGCAAAGACGGCGTGCGCGAGCTGATCCGGCACCTGCGCGCGCCGCGCCCCGTCTACTACCTGCCCGACATGGATTTCGGCCGCAACGGCGCCGTGTTCGTGCCGTTTTTCGGCGTGCCGGCCGCCACGCTGCTGGCAACGGCTCAGCTTGCCCGCAAATGGGATGCGGCGGTGCTGCCGGTCATCGATTTCTGGGACCCTGCCACCGGGCGCTACCACGTCGAAGTGCTGCCGGCGCTCGACGACTTTCCTGGCGAAGGCTCGCTCGAAGACGCCACCGCCAGGCTCAACCGCGAGATCGAGGCCTGGGTCCGGCGCTGCCCCAGCCAGTATTACTGGGTGCACCGGCGCTTCAAGACGCGGCCGCTGGGCGAAGCCAAGTTCTACTAGACTCGCCACCGCCGCGCAGTAATGGGCGATAATCCCCAGATGATCTGGAACTTCACCAAAATGCACGGGGCCGGCAACGACTTCGTCGTGCTCGACGGCGTGCGCCAGGCCATCGCCATGACGCCCGAGCGCGCCCGCGCGCTGGCCGACCGGCATTTCGGCGTGGGCGCCGACCAGATCCTGCTGGTCGAGCCCGCCACCGTGCCCGACGCCGATTTCCGCTATCGCATCTTCAATGCCGACGGCTCCGAAGTCGAACATTGCGGCAACGGCGCGCGCTGCTTCGTGCGCTTTGTCCACGAACAGGGGCTGTCCAGCCGCAATCCGCTGCGCGCGCAGATCGCCACCGGCGTGCTGATACTCGACGAAGGCGCCGACGAACAAGTCACCGTCGACATGGGGGTCACCCGGTTCGACCCCGCCGCCCTGCCGTTTGACACCGCCGGCCTGGCCAGCACCGCGCAAGGCGACGATACGCTGTGGCACCTGGATCTGCCCGGCGCCCCGGCAGGGCTGCCGCGCAATGTCGCGGTATCGGCCGTGGCGATCTCCAATCCGCACGCCGTGCAGCAGGTCGACGACGTCGACACCGCGCCGGTGGCGGCCATCGGCCCCCTGGTCGAACAACATCCCCGGTTTGCGCGCCGCGTCAACGCCGGCTTCATGCAAGTGGTCGACCGCCACACCATCCGGCTGCGCGTCTACGAGCGCGGCGCGGGCGAAACGCTTGCCTGCGGCACCGGCGCCTGCGCGGCGGTGGCCGCCGGCATCCGGCGCGGCCTGCTCGATACGCCGGTGCGGGTGCAAACGCGCGGCGGCACGCTGACGGTCGACTGGAACGGCGAACGGCTGCGCATGACCGGCCCTGCAGCTTCCGTCTATACCGGCCAGGTCGACATCGACAAACTGGTTTTTTCCATGGCCCTTGGCCGCTGATCCCACGCCCTCATGACCGATACCGCTTTCACCGCCCAGGACGTCGCGGATTTCCTGCAGAACCATCCCGAATTCTTCGACCAGCATGCCGACATCTTCGCCACGCTGCAGGTGCCGCACCCGCATGGCGCGCGCGCCATTTCGTTGGGCGAACGGCAAATCCTCACCCTGCGCGAGCGCAATCGCGAACTCGAATGGCGCCTGAACGAACTGACCCACTACGCCGATTCCAACGAAGCGATCGGCGAACATGTGTCGCTGTGGTGCAGCCGGCTGCTGGGTGAATCCGAACCACAGCGCCTGCCGGGCGAAATCGCCCTGGGCCTGGCCGAGCAGTTCGACTTGAATCACGTTGCGCTGCGGCTCTGGAACCTGCCGGGCCAGCCGCCCACCGGCTATGGCGAACCGGTATCGGCCGACGTGCACGCATTTACCGACAGCCTCAAGGCGCCTTATTGCGGCACCGACACAGGTTTCGAGGCAATCGGCTGGCTGGATGCCAAACCGCAATCCGTGGCCCTGATCCCGCTGCGCCTGGACGCCGACCAGCCCAGCGTAGGCCTGCTGGTGCTGGGTTCGGACGACCCGGAGCGCTTCAGCCCCGACATGGGCACGGTGTTTCTCGAAAACATTGGCAGGCTGGCCTCCGCCGCGCTGCGCCGTCTGGCCGCGCCCGCCCAGCCCTGACTCCACCGGGCCGCCGCCGGCATGCACCGCCCGTTGCCATCATGACCCGCGCCGGCCCTGCCTTGCCAGCCCTGTCGGCGCCGCTGGACGATTGGCTGCATCACCTGCGTACGCAACGACGTTATTCCGCCCATACGCTGGACGCCTACCGGCGCGACCTGGCTCAGCTCGCGGCGCTGGCCCAGGCGGCTGGGCTGCCCCTCGAGAGCCTGGGCAACGGCCATATCCGCCAGTTTGTGGCGCGCCTGCATGCGCAAGGCCAGGGGCCGCGCAGCATCGCCCGCACACTGGCTGCGTGGCGCGGTTTCTATCAATGGTGGGCGCCTGCGGCAGGCCTGGCGGGCAACCCCGTGGCCGGCATACGCGCGCCCAAAGCCGCGCGCGCGCTGCCCAAGGCGCTGTCGGTCGAACAGGCGCAGGCCCTGCTCGACCATGACGCCGCTCGCCTGACCACCGACCCGGCCGGCCTGCGCGATCACGCCATGTTCGAGCTGCTGTATTCCAGCGGGTTGCGGTTGTCCGAGCTTGTGGGCCTGGACCTGCGCTACGAACGCACCGCTACATATGAATCGCGCGGCTGGCTGAACCAGGCCGACGCGGAAGTCGTGGTGCTGGGAAAAGGCAACAAGCGCCGCACCGTGCCGGTGGGGCAGGCCGCCCTGGCCGCCTTGTTGCGCTGGATAGAAGTGCGGCCGCAGTTGGCGGCGGCCAACGCGGCCGAACCCGACGCGGCGGCCTTGTTCGTGGGCGCGCGTGGGCGCCGCATTTCCCCGCGCGTGGTGCAGTTGCAGCTGGGCAAGCTGGCGTTGGCCGCCGGCCTGCCCGCGCACGTGCATCCGCACGTACTGCGTCACAGTTTCGCCAGCCACGTGCTGCAATCTGCACAAGACCTGCGGGCCGTGCAGGAACTGCTCGGCCACGCCAATATCTCGACCACACAGGTCTATACGCGGCTGGATTTCCAGCACCTGGCCAAGGCGTACGACCAGGCCCACCCCCGCGCCGGCCGGAAGTCGTAACCCACACCGCAACGGCACACCGTACGCAAGCGCAATCCGGGGGTGTCTGACACCCTACGGGAGTCAGACACCTGGTTAGTGCGAGACACCTGACGTTAGTGGGCAAGAGGGGCGAACATACGGCTGCCTCGACCGGTGTCAGACTCCCGCAGGGTGTCTGACACCTGACGTCAGTGCGCAGAGGGGCGGGCATACACGTGCCTCGACCGGTGTCTGACTCCCGCAGGGTGTCTGACACCTGACGTCAGTGCGCAGAGGGGCGAGCGTACACCTGCCTCGACCGGTGTCTGACTCCCGCAGGGTGTCTGACACCTAACGTTAGTGCGCAGAGGGGCGAACGTACGCCTGCCTGGATCGGTGTCTGACACCCTACGGGAGTCAGACACCTGACGTTATTGCGCAAGAGGGGCGGGCATCTGACACCGATCCTGCCGTCAGTAAGTCACGCGAAGGCCAAGCAGCACGCTGCGCCCAGGCAGCGGCGCGGCCTTGGCAATGAATGACGCGTGGTTGTAGGCCAGTTTGTCCAGCAGGTTCGTTCCGCGCAGATACACATCGTACGCGGCGCCGTCTGCCAGCTTGCCGCCATAGCTGACCACGGCATTGACCATGTCATAGCCTGGCGTGCCGGATTCATACGCCGCCAGGTCGTCCTGGCGGAACACATGAGCGTATTCCACCCCGCCCGACCACTGACGCCACGTTGCATCTGCGCGCACTCCCAGCCGGGCCGCCGGAATGCGCGGCAAATTTCCGTGGCCGCCGGTGAGCTTGCCGCGCACGTAGTCGCCAAACACCGCCGCTGAAAACACCTTGCTGAACTGGTGGCGCACCTCGCCTTCCAGGCCGGTGAATTCCGCGTCGCGCTGCGAATATTCAATCAACCGGAAATCTTCGTACTGGTCCAGCGTGTTGGCGTAGATGTAGTTCCTGACCCGGTTGTGAAACGCGCTGACGCTGAACGTCGTATCGCCCGCGTGCTTGCGCAGGGTCAGGTCGATGTTGTGCGAAGTTTCCTTGCCCAGGTCCGGATTGCCGATCTCGTAGGTATTAGTCGCCAGGTGCACCCCGTCGGCGTACAGCTCCTGCGCGGTGGGCAGGCGCTGCGAACGCGACAATGACAACGCCACGGCATACTGCGGCGCGAAATCCCAGATGGCGGCGGCCGACACCGATGTCGCCGACTGGCTGGAGCGCGGCTGCCCGCCTTCCGGAGAAATGCGCTGCCAGTCCTGACGCGCACCGACTTCGAACCGCCAGTCGCCCCAACGGTATTCTTCCAGCAGGAACACGCCGGTCGATTGCGTGTCGCTGCGCGGCAGGAACGCCTCTTCGCCCTCGGCGCTGAAGTCGCTGTAGGCATTCTGGATACCCAGCACCCCGCGCCATCCGTGTACCGGCTTGTGCTCCAGTTCCACGCGGGCGTCGTAGCCACGATTCTTGAACGTGGTGCCCACCACGCCCCCTTCAATTTCTTTGTGCTGGTAGTCGGTCAGCCCGGCGCGCAGGCGGATCTTCTCGAATCCCGGAAACGGATCGGTGTACTCGGCGCGCAGGTCCAGCCGGTTGCTGCGCAACTTGGTGTAGGGCGCGGCTTCGCCTTCTTCGTGGTCATGGTCGTGATCGTGGTCGTCATGGCCATGCCCGCCGCAATGCAGGTGCGTGCCGTGCGGGTGGCAACCTTCGTATTCATGATTGTGGCCCGGCAAGCCGTACTTGCTCTCCAGGTAGGTGTAGGCCACCCCCACATAGCCGCGCGGGGTTATCCACGACAGGCCTACCGACCCCTGCGAGGCCCGGCTGTACGAGCCGGCCAGCTCGCCGCCCGGCCAATCGGGCACGTCGTAGTCGCTGGTGCGGCGCTTCAGGCCTTCGATGCGCACGGCGAACTCGTCTTTGCCGGCGGTAATGCCCACCACACCAGCACGTTCGCCGGTACCCGTGGCGCCCCGGACCTCGGCCTCGGCCTGCACACCGCGTTCGGGCACTACGGTGGGGATCTTGCGATCCAGCACATTTACCACCCCGCCTATCGCGCCGCCGCCATACAACAGCGTCGCCGGCCCGCGCAGCACCTCGATGCGGTCGGCCAGCAACGGCTCTACCGTCACCGCATGGTCGGGCGAGATGCCCGAGGCGTCCATGACTTCCGAGCCATCGGACAGCACCTTTACCCGCGGCGCAGTCTGCCCCCGTATTACCGGCCGGCTCGCGCCCCCGCCGAACGTGTCCGAATGAATGCCCGGCAGGCCGCCTAGCGTGTCGCCCAGGGTGTCCTGGCGACGCTCGAACAGGGCCTGGCCGTCCAGCACCACGGCCGGCTGCGCCATGCTGAGCGTGTCCAGCCCCAATGCACTGGCCGACACCGTAATCGGCGGCAGCGTAGCCGCTTCGGGCGGCTCGGCCGGCGCCTGGCGCGCCTGGACTACCGGGTATGCCAGGCCCAGCACCAGCCCCGCGGCCAGCGGCAGGGGTCGTATCTGCATCGCGTTCTCCTAACGTTATAACATTACATTTACGGAATGATATAACATATCGATTTCGTCGGAAACGCGCCGCCGCCCCCGCCAGGTCAGTTTTCTGATACCTTCCGGGGATCGCCCGCCTGGCTTGCCGCGTAATGCCCGCTACTTCCCGCCCTTCCCGCGCCGATTCCGTCGACGAGCAGCTTCGCACTGCGGAATCCCTGTGCGAGCAGCGCGGGCGCCGGCTGACCCCCATACGCCGCAAGGTGCTGGAACTCTTGCTGCGGCACGGCCGCAGCCTGAAAGCCTACGAATTGCTCGAGGCGATGCGCGCGGTGCATCCCGGCGCCGCGCCGCCCACCGTGTACCGCGCGCTCGACTTCCTGGTAGAAGAAGGCCTGATCCACCGGCTGGACGCGGTCAACGCCTGGACAGCCTGCCACGACGCGGCCGGCGCGCCGCATGACCTGCTGGTGGTGTGCACCGGGTGCGGGGCGGTAGCAGAAGTCAGCGACCCCGCCATGAGCCGTCAACTGGCCGAACGCGTGGCGCGCACAGGCTTTACGCTGGCCACTCACGAAACCGAAATCCGGGCCCTGTGTCCGCAGTGCCAGCAAAAATCCCAGGCCGAGCCGCGCGGCGCCCATCATCACGGGCACGCCCACTGAATCGTGTTGTTTCAAGTGTGACGGCGCAGCGTCGATGCGCGTCGGTGCAGCCGGCCTTTTGCCCGGCTCGCGCGGGCAGGGCTTGATATCCGGCAATTCATCCCCATATAACGACATCCAGCGGATTACAGCCGCGTTTTTCCGCGTTCCTGCGCAGGGCGCGGGTGGGGTTGGTCCGGGTTTGCCCCCCTGCCCCGACTGTGCTGTAATCCTGCGTCCAGCCGCAACTGCGGCCCCGTTGTCCCCGCCAAGTGGCGCCCCATGCGCCCGCAGGCTTTTCGCCGTCGACTTGCCATGAATACGCAGCGCAGTTTGGACAAAATGGTCCCCGTCACGATCCTCACCGGCTTTCTCGGTGCCGGCAAGACCACCCTGCTCAAACGCATTCTTAGCGAATTCCATGGCCGCCGCGTCGCGGTCATCGAAAACGAGTTCGGGCCCGAAGGCATCGACAACGACCTGCTGGTGCAAGACACCAGCGAAGAAATCGTCGAACTCAGCAACGGCTGCGTCTGCTGCACGGTGCGGGGCGACCTGATGCGCACGCTGGGCGACCTGCGCGCCAAGCGCCAGGCCGGCGAACTGAACTTCGAACGCGTCATCATCGAAACGACCGGCATGGCCAACCCCGGCCCGGTGTGCCAGACGTTCTTCATGGACGACGAAATCGCCGAGTACTACCGGCTCGACGCGGTCATCACGGTGGTCGACGCCAAGCACGGCATGGCCACGCTCGATGCGCAGGAAGAAGCCCAGAAGCAGGTTGGCTTCGCCGACCGCATCCTGGTGTCCAAGAAAGACCTGGTCAACGACGCCGACTACGAAGCGCTGCGCGCCCGCCTGGTGCGCATGAACCCGCGCGCGCCGATTTCGCCGGTCAACTTCGGCGAAGCCGACCTGAAGTCCATCATCGACATCAGCGGCTTCAACCTGAATTCCATTCTCGACATCGACCCGGATTTCCTGGCCGACGAACATCCCGACGCGGCGCACAGCCACGCCCATGGCCACGATCACGGCCACGACCACGATCATGACCACGATGGCGAATGCGGGGATCATTGCCATCACGAACACCACCATCATCATCACCACCACAACGACGAAATCGGCGCGTTCGTGTTCCGCTCGAACAAGCCGTTCGACCCGGCCCGCCTGGAAGAATTCCTGGGCGGCGTGGTGCAGGTGTACGGCCCCGACCTGATGCGCTACAAGGGCATCCTGTACATGAAGGGCATCAACCGGCGCATGCTCTTTCAGGGCGTGCACATGATGATGGGTGCCGAACCCGGCAAGCCGTGGACCGCGGCCGAGAAGCCTTCTACCAAGATGGTCTTCATCGGACGCAAGCTTCCCCAGGAAATTTTCACCCGGGGTCTTGAGCAGTGCCTGGCGGGCTAACGCCGCAATCCAGACGCGCGTCGCGCGCCAGGATCGATTCATAGTGGAGTGTTTTCATGGCTACCAAGGCAGCAACCAAAAAATCAACCAAGTCGACGAGCGATACGGCGATTGATCTGCCCAGCGAACAAGAATTGCTGGCCATGCCCGAATCGGAATACATGAACGAACGCCAGCTGGCGTTCTTCAAGGAACGGCTCAAGCAGCTCGAGCAGGACATCCTGGCCAATGCCGGCGAAACCACCGAGCACCTGCGCGAGACGCAATTCGTGCCCGACCCCGCCGATCGCGCCACCATCGAAGAAGAGCACGCGCTGGAACTGCGCACGCGCGACCGCGAGCGCAAGCTGCTGAAAAAGGTGCAGCAGTCCATCGCCCGCATCGACAGCGGCGAATACGGCTGGTGCGAAGAAACCGGCGAGCCCATCGGCATTCCGCGCCTGCTGGCGCGCCCCACGGCCACCCTGTCGCTCGAAGCCCAGGAACGCCGCGAAATGCGCCAGAAGCTCTACGGCGACTGATCGCGTCCCCTATTAATTTTCCGCTGTTCAAGGCCGCGCGGTATTACCGCTGCGGCCTTTTTTACGTCCGCGGGGCGATAATCGTACAAGGCCAACCCGCGCTGCACGCTTGAAATCCGCGATTTCGCCCTTAGTTAAGCCCTTCAACGGAAGGAACGCATGGAACAATTTCACGCCACCACCATCGTCTGCGTGCGCCGCGGCAACCGCGTTGCGCTGGGCGGCGACGGCCAGGTCACCCTGGGCAACATCGTCATCAAGGGTACCGCCCGGAAAATCCGCCGCCTGTATCACGACAAGGTACTGGCCGGCTTCGCCGGCGCCACGGCCGACGCCTTCACGCTGCAAGAGCGCTTCGAAGCCAAGCTCGAAAAACACCAGGGCCACCTGATGCGCGCCGCCGTCGAACTGACGCGCGACTGGCGCACCGACCGCGTGCTGCGCCGCCTGGAAGCCATGCTGATCGTGGCCGATGCCGAACACACGCTCGTGCTCACCGGCAACGGCGATGTGCTCGAGCCCGAACATGGCCTGGCCGCCATCGGGTCGGGCGGCGCCTATGCCCAGTCGGCCGCCCTGGCGCTGCTGCGCAATACCGAATTGCCGCCGCAAGACATCGTCAAGCAGGCGCTCGAAATAGCGGGCGACATCTGCATTTACACCAACCAGAACCACGTCATCGAAACACTGGGCGAATAAGCCCGCCGCCTGGCCTGGCGCAAGGATTCCTCAATGTCCGCATCCACCATGACCCCCGGGGAAATCGTCTCCGAACTCGACAAATACATCATCGGCCAGAACCGCGCCAAGCGCGCCGTGGCGGTGGCGCTGCGCAACCGCTGGCGCCGCCAGCAGGTTCCCGAACCGCTGCGCCATGAGATCCATCCCAAGAACATCCTGATGATCGGCCCCACCGGCGTGGGCAAGACCGAAATCGCGCGCCGCCTGGCCAAGCTGGCCAATGCGCCCTTCATCAAGATCGAAGCCACCAAGTTCACCGAAGTCGGCTATGTGGGGCGCGATGTCGACACCATCATCCGCGACCTGACCGAATATTCCATCAAGCAGACGCGCGAGCTCGAAATGCGCCGCGTGCGCACGCAGGCCGAAGACGCAGCCGAAGATCGCATCCTGGACGCACTGGTGCCGCCGGCCCGGGGCGCGTCGGGCGAACCGGTGCGCGGCGAAGAAAGCAATGCGCGGCAAACCTTTCGCAAGCGGCTGCGCGAAGGCAAGTGCGACGACCTGGAAATCGAAATCGAGATCGCCCAGCCCATGCCGCAAATGGACGTCATGACGCCGCCGGGCATGGAAGAAATGGCCGAACAGCTGCGCGGCATGTTCGCCGGGCTTGCGCGCGACAAGAAAAAGTCCAAGAAAATGAAGGTCAAAGAGGCCTTCAAGCTTATCGTCGAAGAAGAGGCGTCCAAGCGCGTCAACGAAGACGACCTGCGCGCCGCGGCCATCGCCAATGTCGAGCAGAACGGCATCGTCTTCCTGGACGAGATCGACAAGATCGCGGCGCGCCAGGAAACCGGCGGGGCCGATGTCTCGCGCCAGGGCGTGCAGCGCGACCTGTTGCCGCTGGTCGAAGGCACCACCGTCAACACCCGCTACGGCATGGTGCGCACCGACCATATCCTGTTCATCGCGTCGGGCGCGTTCCACCTGTCGCGTCCGTCCGATCTCATTCCCGAACTGCAGGGCCGCTTTCCCATCCGGGTCGAACTGGATTCGCTCACCACGCAAGATTTCGTGCGCATCCTGTCGGATACCGACGCCTCGCTGATCAAACAGTATTCGGCGCTGCTGGCCACCGAAGACGTTCAACTCGACTTCACCGCCGATGGCATCGAGCGGCTGGCCGAACTGGCGTTCTCGGTTAACGAACGCACCGAGAATATCGGCGCGCGGCGCCTGTACACGGTAATGGAAAAGCTGCTTGAAGAACTGTCGTTCGATGCCACATCCAGCAGCGGCGGCGTGGTGAAGGTCGACGCCGCCTACGTTGACGCGCAGTTGTCGGAAGCCGCCGCCAGCCAGGACCTGGCGCGCTACGTGCTATAGCGTCGCGCGTGTCGCCGGACCTGCTGCACGGCGGCCCGGCGGCACGGCGGCACGGCGGCCCGGCGGCGCGCCGTTTCTTATTTGCCGATCTGCGTGATGACGTAGTTGCCGCCCTGGCGGGTAGCGGTAAAGCGCACGCTGTCGCCAGGCCGGATGTTGGCCAGCAGGGCCGGGTCGGCCCGATACACGAGTGTCATGGCGGGCAGATCCAGCGCCTTGATCTCGCCATGCTTGATCGTGACCTTGCCTTCGCCGGGATTCACCCGACGCACCTCGCCGCTGGCGGTGGCGCTGGCCTGCGCGGCCGCCTGCGCCGGCTGCGCGCGCGCGGGCGCCGTCGCCCACCCGGCCAGAATGGCAACCGCCAGCACGCCGGCTGCCGCTTTGTACAACTGATGCATGGCATGGCTCCTTGTGAACGCAGGGCAGGCCGCGCCGGCCCCGCACCCAGACATACCGGTACAGGATAACGCGTTCGCGCCGCGCCGCGCTGGCACTACACTAAGGTATTGTTTCATCACGCAACCATCAAGACAGGGCATATCCAATGGGCAACCGACTTTCCGCCGTGGCGACGCGCACCGGCGATGACGGCACCACCGGCCTGGGCGACGGCAGCCGCACCGGCAAAGACGCTCCCCGCATTGCCGCGCTGGGTGATGTAGATGAACTGAACAGCGTCATCGGCCTGCTGCGCACCGAGTCCCTGCCCGACGACGTACAGGCCGATCTGGGCGTCATCCAGAACGACTTGTTCGACCTGGGCGCCGAACTATGCATTCCCGGCCACACGGCCATCGAGCCCGGCCAGCTGGCCTTCCTGGATGAACGCCTGGCCCATTACAACGGCCCCTTGCCGCCGCTGCGCGAGTTCATACTGCCGGGCGGATGCCGTGCCGCGGCGCTGGCGCACCTGGCGCGCACCGTGGCCCGCCGCGCCGAGCGCGCCGTGGTCGCCCTGGGCCGCGTCGAGCAATTGAACGCGCCGGTACGCCAGTACCTTAACCGCCTGTCAGACCTGATGTTCGTGCTGGCCCGCCACCTCAATGGCGCGCAAGGCACCGGCGATGTGTTCTGGACGAGCCGCCATTCGCGCGTGCAGCCCTAGACGGCGGCCTTTATAGACCTGCCTGCGCGTCATCATGAGTATCCTCGTCACCGGCGGCGCCGGCTTCATCGGATCCAACTTCGTTCTGCGATGGCTCGAACAGACGGACGAGCCCATCGTGAACCTGGACAAGCTGACGTACGCCGGGCATGCCGGCAACCTGGAAAGCGTGCGTGGCGATCCACGGCACCAGCTGGTGCAGGGCGACATCGCCGACCACGCCCTGGTTGCGCGCCTGCTGCGCACCCACCGCCCGCGCGCCGTGCTGAACTTCGCGGCAGAGTCGCACGTCGATCGCGCCATACGCACCCCCGGCGCATTCATACACACCAACGTGACCGGCACATTCCAGTTGCTGGAAGCGGTGCGCACCTATTGGCTGTCGCTGGACGACGCCGCGCGCGCCGGCTTCCGCTACTTGCAGGTGTCTACCGATGAAGTCTATGGGTCGCTCGAGCCCGACGCCCCGCCCGCCGCCGAAGGCGATGTGTACCGGCCCAATAACCCCTATTCGGCCAGCAAGGCCGCGGGCGACCACCTGGCGCGCGCCTATTGGCAAACCTACGGGCTGCCCGTATTGACGACCCATTGCCCGAACAATTATGGGCCGCGCCAGTATCCCGAAAAGCTGATACCGCTGCTGATTCATCATGCGCTGGCCGGCAGGCCGCTGCCCTTGTATGGCGACGGCTCGCATGTGCGCGACTGGCTGTATGTGGATGACCATTGCGATGGCCTGCGGCGCGTACTCGAAGGGGGCGAACCGGGCCAGGCATACCATATCGGCGCCAACCAGGAACGCAGCAACCTGCAGGTGGCGCGGGCCGTGTGCGCGCTGCTGGACGCGTGGCGTCCGCGCGCAGACCACCGCCCGCATGACGAGCTGATCTGCTTCGTACAAGACCGCCCCGGGCACGACAGGCGCTACGGTATCGATGCCGGCAAGATCCGCCGCGAACTCCGGTGGCAACCGATGCACGACTTCGACACCGGCCTGCGCGCCACCGTGCAGTGGTATCTGGATCACCCCGATTGGGTCGCAGGCGTGGCAGGGGGGGCCTATCGCCATTGGTTGCAGACGCAGTACGCGCCATGAACATCCTGCTGCTGGGCGCCACGGGCCAGATCGGCAACGCCTTGCGGCGCACACTCTTGCCGCTGGGCCGCGTCGTCGCGCCCTCGCGAGCGCAGGCAGACCTGGCCGATCTGGACAGCCTGGCCGAATACTTGCGCGCGCAGTCGCCCGACATCATCGTGAACGCGGCCGCTCATACCGCCGTTGACGCCGCCGAGGCCGACGAGGGTTCCGCCCGGCGCATCAATGCCGATGCCGTGGCGATAATGGCCGCGCAGGCGCGCAACAGCGGCGCGGTGCTGGTGCACTATTCCACGGATTATGTCTTCGACGGAAGCAAGCCGGCGCCCTATATCGAAACGGATACGCCACGCCCCTTGAACGCATACGGCCGTTCCAAGCTGGCCGCCGAGCATGCCATCGCGGCAAGCGGCTGCCGCGCGCTGGTGTTGCGCACCAGCTGGGTTTACGCAGCGCACGGCAGAAATTTTGTAAAGACCGTACTGGAACTGGCCCGCCAACGTGAAACACTGCGCGTGGTGGCAGACCAGGTCGGCAGCCCCACATCGGCCGAGCTGGTGGCCGACGTCACCGCGTTGGCGCTGGCAGCCCACCACAGACATCAGTTGGCCGATGGCATTTACCACCTGACGGCGGCCGGCAGCACCACCTGGCACCAGCTGGCCTGCCACACCGTGCAGCGCGCGCATGAACGGGGCATGGTGTTGCGGCTGCAACCGCAGCGCATACAGGCCATCGGCACGGAAGACTATCCCCTGCCGGCGCCCCGGCCGCGCAATTCCCGGCTCGATACGGGCCGGTTGGCCGCCGCCCTGGGGTTGCAGTTGCCCGACTGGACCGCCCACCTCGAGCTCACCATCGATGACCTTGTGCGCCACGCGAACGAAACCCGGCAGAGTCCGCCATGAAAGTCACGCCGCTTGCCATTGCCGATGTGTTGCTGATCGAGCCCGACGTCCACAGCGACGCGCGCGGCTACTTCTTCGAGAGCTACAACGCCGCGCGGCTGAATGCCGCATTGGCGCGCACGCCGCAGTTCGTGCAGGATAATCACTCGCGTTCGGTGCGCCACGTCGTGCGTGGGCTTCATTACCAGATCCGCCGGCCGCAGGCCAAGCTGGTGCGCGTCGCGGCGGGTGCGATATTCGATGTGGCGGTGGACCTGCGCCGCTCATCGCCCACGTTCGGCAAATGGACGGGGGCTGTCCTGTCGGCCGACAACAAGCGCCAGCTATGGGTGCCCGAAGGTTTTGCGCACGGCTTCATGGTGCTGACCGATGTGGCGGAAACCCTGTACAAGGCTACCGACTACTACGCGCCCGAATACGAGCGATGCATCATATGGAACGACCCGTGCATCGGCATCGATTGGCCCGACGTCGGGGAAGTCATTCTGTCTGACAAAGACAAGCGCGGCGCGGCCTTGAAAGACGCCGACACCTACGATTGATGCCGGCGCGCGCCTCGTCAATGTCGGACGCCGGCCAATAGACCTGCCTGCGCGTCATCGTTGTGCCATCAGGTGTCTGACACCGTAGGGTGTCAGACACCGGCTCTCAGGCGACGGACGCCATGCCGGCGCGCGCAAGCGTGTGCACAGCTTAGTTCACACCCGCGGCATGGGCCTGCTGGTCGGCATGGTACGACGACCGCACCATGGCGCCCACCGCCGCGTGGCTGAAGCCCATGGCATAGGCTTCGCGCTCGAACATCGCGAACGTGTCGGGATGCACATAGCGCAGCACCGGCAGGTGATGTTCGGACGGCTGCAGGTATTGACCGATGGTGAGCATGTCTACGTCATGCGCACGCATGTCGCGCATGACCTGCAGGATTTCTTCGTCGGTTTCGCCCAGGCCCAGCATCAGGCCCGATTTGGTGGGCACTTCGGGATGCAGCTTCTTGAACTCGGCCAGCAGCTTCAGCGAATGCGCGTAGTCCGACCCCGGCCGCGCTTGCTTGTACAGGCGCGGCACGGTTTCCAGATTGTGGTTCATGACATCGGGCGGGCCGGCGTTCAGGATGGCCAGCGCACGCTCCAGGCGGCCACGGAAGTCGGGCACCAGCACTTCGATGCGCGTCTGGGGCGACAGCGCGCGGATGCGCGAAATGCAATCGACGAAATGGGCCGCGCCGCCGTCGCGCAGGTCGTCGCGGTCTACCGAGGTGATCACCACATACGACAGCTTCAGCGCGGCGATGGTGCGCGCCAGGTTCTCGGGTTCGTCGGCGTCGAGCGGATCGGGGCGCCCATGGCCGACATCACAGAACGGGCAACGCCGCGTGCATTTATCGCCCATGATCATGAAGGTGGCCGTGCCCTTGCCGAAACATTCGCCGATATTGGGGCAGGACGCTTCTTCGCACACCGTGTGCAGATTGTGCTCGCGCAGGATGCGTTTGATGTCGTAGAAGCGCGAGCCCGGCGCGGCGGCCTTGACGCGGATCCACTCGGGCTTTTTCAGGCGCTCGGCCGGCACGACCTTGATGGGAATGCGCGACGTCTTGGCCTGCGACTTCTGCTTCTGGGTGGCGTCGTAGGCGGCCGGCGCCCCGGATTGCGGATCATTCGGGGAAACAGAGGGCTCGAGCGTGGACATTCGTCACCTTCGTCATGACCGCGCCGGCAGACAGCGGCAAGGTCCGGTAAAAAAAGGCATTTTAGCGCGTTACCCCGTCGGGCTCCGGCAACGCGGCCAGCAGCCGCTCGGCCAGCCGCTGGCCGACGCGCTCCAGGTCGCAGCGCGCGCCGCACGCGGCCATGTCGACGGTGGCCAGGCCGGCGTAGCCGCAGGGGTTGATGCCCAGGAAAGGCGCGAGGTCCATGTCGACGTTCAGCGCCACCCCATGATACGCGTAGCCATTGCGGATCTTGATGCCCAGCGCGGCGATCTTGGCCAGCTCGCCGCCGGGCCCGCGCGGCACGTACACGCCGGGCGCGCCCGGCTGCCGGCACGCATCGGCCACGCCGAAGTCGGCCAGCGTGCCTATGGCGGCGTCTTCGAGCAGCCGCACGTATTCGCGCACAAACAGGCCCGCGCGCCGCAGGTCGAACAACGCATAGGCCACCACCTGCCCCGGCCCGTGGTAGGTGACCTGGCCGCCGCGATCGCACATCACCACGGGAATGTCGCCCGGGTTCAACAGGTGTTCGGGTTTGCCCGCCTGCCCCAGGGTGTACACCGGGGCGTGTTCGCACAACCAGACCTGGTCGGGCGTGTGGCGGGCGCGCGCGGCCGTGAAGGCCTGCATGTCGTGCCAGACCGCGGCGTAATCGGCCGGTCGGGTCAGCCACCGGATCATGGCGCGCGCCTGGCGGTTTGCGTTACAGCACGATGGACACCATGGGGTGCCCGTGCAGCGCGCGATACAGGTTATCGAGCTGCTCTCGAGAGGTGGCCCGCACGGTGAACGTCAGCCCCACGTAATTGCCACCCTTGCTGGGGCGCATTTCCACCGTGGCGGGATCGAAGCCCGGATCGAATTGCCGCACCACGTCGGTCATGGTCTGGGCAAAGTCGGGGTGCTGCTTTCCCATTACCTTGATGGGAAAGTCCGACGGGTATTCGATCAGGGACTCTTCGGGAGGGATATGGTGCATGGTCGGCTCGGCGCGCTGGCTCACAGGGCGGCGATACGGGCATCATACCCCGCACGCAGCCGGGCATAAACGGGGCCAGGTTTGCCACTGCCCACCGGCTTGCCGTCCAGCGTGGTCACCGGCAGCACCTCTTTGGTGGCAGAGGTCACCATCAGCTCATCCGCGTTGGCGACTTCTTGCTGCGACAATGGCCGCGCCTCGAAATCGATACCGGCTTCCTCGGCCAGCTCGCCCATCAGGCCATAGCGAATGCCTTCCAGGATAAGGTTGTTCTTGGGCGGCGCCAGCAGCTTGCCGCCGGAAACCACCCAGATATTGCTGGAAGAGCCTTCGGTGAGGAAGCCATCGCGGAACTGCGCCACTTCGTCCACGCCCGCATCCACCGCTTGCTGCCGCGCGAGCACGTTGCCCAGCAGCGAGACCGACTTGATTTCGCAATGCAGCCAGCGTTCGTCCGGAATACTGATCAGGCTGACGCCTTTTTCGCGCTGCGCCGCCGACGGCGGGTTGAACACGGTGGCCATGCCGAACACCGTGGGGGCGATGTCCTGCGGCGGGAAGGCGTGGTCGCGCTTGTATACGCCGCGCGTGACCTGCAGGTACACGATGCACGTAGGGGTGGCCGAACGGCGCGCCAGTTCGCCGATGACGTCGACCCACGCGTCGCGCGACATGGGTTGCGCGATGCGCAGCGCCTTCAGGCTGCGGTCGAGCCGGTCCAGGTGTTCGGCCATGCGGAATGGCTTGCCGTTGTACACCGGCACGACTTCGTAGATGCCGTCGCCGAAAATGAACCCCCGGTCCAGCACCGAGATCCTGGCCTGGTCGGCCCGCGTGAATTCACCGTTGAGATATACCTGGCTGTCGCCCGGCATGCCCGGAATCATGGATGGCTCCTGAAAAGATCCGGGGCGGCAACGCCGCCCCGTAAAAAAAGGGTTACTGGAACTTGCGCTTGACCATATCGACCAGACGGCCAAAGAACCCGGCGCGCTCGACCGCGTCTTGCACCACCAGCGGTTCGGTGCGCAGCACCTTGCCGTCGAGCGTGAGCTGCAGGGTGCCGACCTGCTGGCCCTTGGACAGCGGCGCCACCAGCGGATCGGTGCGCTGCGCCACGGGCTTGATATCGCCCGCCTTGCCGCGCGGCACGGTCAGCGACACGGGGTTGGGAGGCCCGAGCTTGACCGTTTCAACGGTGCCTTCCCAGACGCGCGCATCGACGCCCGGCTGGCTCTTGTCGTACAGCGTCACGGTGTCGAAATTCTGGAAGCTCCAGTTGAGCAGCTTCAGGCTTTCTTCGGCGCGCGTGGCCTCGCTGTCGGCGCCGGCCAGCACGCTGAGCACGCGGCGGTCGCCACGTATGGCGGTAGACACCAGGCAATAGCCCGCGGCGTCAGTGTGGCCCGTCTTCATGCCGTCGACCGAGGGGTCGGCCCACAGCAGGCGGTTGCGATTGGGCTGGGTGATCTTGTTGTACGTAAATTCTTTTTGCTTGTAGTAGTGGTAGTACTCGGGATGGTCGCGGATCAGCGCGGCCGACAACAAGGCCAGGTCGGCCACGGTGGTGATGTGCTGCGGGTCGGGCAGCCCCGTGGCGTTCATGAAGTGCGTGCGCGTCATGCCCAGCCGCTGGGCTTCCTGGTTCATGATGGCGGCGAACGCCGACTCGCTGCCGCCCACGGCTTCGGCCAGCGCCACGGACGCATCGTTGCCCGATTGCACAATGACGCCCTGCAGAAGTTCGTCAACGGTAACGGGCTTGCGCGGCTCGATGAACATGCGGGAACCGCCCGTGCGCCATGCCTGCTCGGAAACAGGCACCTGCTGCTCGAGCGTGATGCGCTTTTCTTTCAGGGCGTTGAACACCACATACGCCGTCATGATCTTGGTCAGCGACGCCGGCTCGATCTGCGTATCGGGGTTGGATGCGGCAAGCACCTGACCGCTGGTGACATCGACGGTGATCCATGCGCGCGCCGCGATGGTGGGCGCGGGCACGGCCGACAGTTCCACCACAGGTGTCGTCGCCGCCGCGGCAGGCGCGGTGCTGGACACGGGCGCCGCCGGCTGCTGTTGTGCCCACGCCGGCGCCGACGCGTACATCAGCGCAGACAGGACGGCGCCGGCCACGGCCTGGCGAGTGAACACAACGGAAGTCGGACGGATACGGTTTATTTTCATTAGCACGAAGATTCCACGGTCAAGAGCCGCCCAGCGGGCGCAAAGCTGCAACATTATAGGAGCGGGATAAGACTGCACGGGCGCGATAATGTTCCTTGCCATGCCGGCATGGCAGCGCCAGGGGCGCCCATCGGCGCGCCGCGCGTCAATCGAGGGCCACTTTCAGGCGGGCGTTCACCAGTGCGCGCAGCACCAGGAGCTTGCCGTGGAAAAAGTGCGATGCGCCCGGCACCACGACCACCGGCACGTCGCGCGGGCGCGCCCAGTCGAGCGTTTCCGACAGCGGCACCACTTCGTCCTGCTCGCCATGCACCATCAGGGTATCGGCAGGCACGTCGACTTCCTGTTCCTGAAAACGCTGCACGGCGGCCCCCATCAGCATCAACGCGGCGGGCAGCGCGGTGTCGCCGGCCGCGGCAAGGCCCGCGTAGGTCTGCGCGGCCACGGCCGTGCCGAACGAAAACCCGGCCAGCACCCAAGGCGCCTGGGCCAGCTCGGGGTAGCGTTCGCGCACCTGGGCCACCAACCCCAGCATGTCGCGCGTTTCGCCGCGCGCCTTGTCGAACTGGCCTTCCGACTTGCCCACGCCGCGGAAGTCCGGCCGCACGGCCATCAGGCCTTGTTGCACGCAGGCGCGCGCGATGGTGGTGACCACCTTGTTATCGCGGGCGCCTCCCTGCAGCGAATGCGGATGCAGCACCAGGGCCCAGCCTCGGGGCGACCCGGCGGGTCGGTCGATGGCGCAATCAATGACACCGGCCTCGCCGGTGTAGGTTTCGGTGTCGGTACGTGCAGACATGGGAAAAGCGTCAAAATAGGGTTGGCAGCCTGCATGTTACCAACCCCGCCTGCGCCGTAAAGGCGGTCGCGGTGCCCTACAATCGCGCCCATGCTTACTGACGCCCGCCACACCGATCTGCCCGCGCCCGATGCGCTGGCGCGCGAGCTGTCCGCGCGGCTGGAAGACTTCCAGTCCATCGCGTGGACGGCCAGCACCGGCTCCACCAACGCCGACCTGCTGGCGCGCGCCCGCGCGGGAGCCGGCACGTGGCTGCTGGGCACGCACCTGCAGCAGACCGGCCGCGGCCGCGCCGGGCGACCCTGGCAGAACCGCAGCGGAGCGGCGCTGATGTTTTCCTGTGCGTTTCCGGTACGCATGCCGGCCAGCCGCCTGCCGGCGCTGTCGCCGCTGGCCGGCATGGCCGCGTGCGAAGCGCTGCGCAGCCTGGCGGGCGGCGCGCCGGTGCTGTGCGTCAAGTGGCCCAACGACATTCAATGGCACGACGCCAAACTGGCCGGCGTGCTGGTCGAAACCACGCGCGACCCCGCCGTGCCGGGCGGCTATGCCGTCGTCATCGGCATGGGGGTGAACCTGCGGGACGCCGACACCCTGTCGCAGGCGCTGGGGCGGCCCGTGGCCGACTGGACCTTGGTGGCCGAGCAGGCGGGCGGCGCGGCGGCCGCCGCCGCCGATATCGTCAGCGCCGTGGCGCGGGCGTGGCAGGCGGCGGTACGCGAATTCGAAACCGGCGGCTTTGCCGCATTCCAGCGCCGCTACGCCGCCGTGGACGCACTGAAGGGCCGCGAGGTCAATGTCATCGACCAGGGCGCCGTGTTGTTCAGCGGCACGGCCGACGGCCTGAGCGACGACGGCCGGCTGTATATCCAGACGGCCAGCGAACGGGTGCCCGTATCCGTGGGCGAAATCTCGATCCGGCCCACGGCCGCCCTGGCGGGGAACCGCTCATGATCCTGCTGATCGATTCCGGCAACAGCCGCCTGAAGGTAGGCTGGCTGGATGCGCCCGCCGCCGCTCGCGAACCGGCCGCCGTGGCGTTCGACAACCTCGATCCCGACGCCCTGGGCGACTGGCTGGGCACGCTGGGCCGCACGCCCGGGCTGGCCCTGGGGGTCAATGTGGCGGGCCCGGAGCGCGGAGCCGGCATCCGCGCCGCCCTGGCGCGCCATGGGTGCCCGGTGCACTGGGTAACCTCGCGCGCCCGGCTGCTGCACCTGCGCAACGGCTACACGCAGCCATCGCAACTGGGCTCGGACCGGCTGGTGGCCCTGCTGGGCGTGCTGGGCCGCCTGCCGCAAGACCACGCGCCATTCGTGCTGGCGTCGTTCGGCACGGCCACGACCATCGACACTGTCGGCGCCGACAACGAATTCATCGGCGGGCTGATCCTGCCCGGGCCGGCGCTGATGCGCAATTCATTGGCGCGCGGCACCGCCAACCTGCCCGTGGCCGACGGCCAGGTTGTCGACTTTCCCCTGGATACGCACCGGGCCATTGCGTCGGGTATCGCCGCCGCCCAGGCGGGCGCCGTGATGCGCCAGTGGCTGGCCGCCAGCCAGCGCTGCGGCCGCCCTGCCCAGCTTTATGTGGCAGGCGGCGGCTGGCCCGAAGTGCAGGCCGAGACCGAGATGCTGCTGGCCCTGGCCGGCAAGGCCGCCGGCCAGCCGCCCGCGCCGGTGTACCTGGACCGCCCGGTGCTGGACGGCCTGGCGCTGCTGGCCGGACAGCCCGACCCGCTGTCATTCTGAGGGGCATGCGATGCGCATACTGTTCTTGCTGATCGTGGCGGCCAACCTGTGGGTGTATGCCCTGGGCCAGGGCTGGCTGGGCGCCCGTCCCGACGACGCCGGCCGCGACCGTGCAAACGCCGGGCGGGAACTGAACGCCGACCGCGTGACACTGACACCCCGC
The DNA here is from genome assembly GCF_002261265.1 of Bordetella genomosp. 7. Classification (GTDB taxonomy): domain Bacteria; phylum Pseudomonadota; class Gammaproteobacteria; order Burkholderiales; family Burkholderiaceae_B; genus Bordetella_A. Next base: position 409,944 of record NZ_NEVK01000008.1, read on the forward strand.
CAGGCAGGCTGACCTACCGCCGGCTCACCAGGCGGCGTGCGATTTTCACGGCGTGTGCCGCTTTGTACGGTGTCTGACACCCAAGGGTGTCAGACACCCTTGCAATGCCGCGGCGGGAAATGCTTCCACACCATACGGTGTCTGACACCCAGGGGGTGTCAGACACCCTTGAAACGCCGCGACAGGAAATGCCTCCACGCCATGCGGTGTCTGACACCCAAGGGTGTCAGACACCCCTGAAACGCCGCGACGGGAAATGCATCCACGCCATACGGTGTCTGACACCCAAGGGTGTCAGACACCCCTGAAACGCCGCGACCGGAAATGCATCCACACCATACGGTGTCTGACACCCAAGGGTGTCAGACACCCCTGAAACGCCGCGGCGGGAAATGCATCCACGCCATACGGTGTCTGACACCCAGGGGTGTCAGACACCCCTGGGTGTCAGACACCCCTGAAACGCCGCGACGGGAAATGCGTCCACGCCATACGGCGTCTGACACCCGAGGGTGTCAGACACCCCAGAACCTGGCGCTGGAATTCCCGCTATAACCACGCCTGCAGCGCCTGCAATGTGCGCCGGGTGGCGCCTGCGTGGGTGGCAGACCAGGCTTGGGCGGCCCGGCCCATGGCCTGGCGGCGTTCGTCGTCGTCGAGCAGGGACTGCGCGGCATCCAGCGCGGCGGGCGGGTCGGCGGCGCGCAGGGCGGCACCGGCGGCGATGGCATCTTCGGCCGCCTGCTTGAAATTGAACGTATGCGGCCCGACGACTACCGGCACGCCCGCGGCGCAGGCTTCGATCAGGTTCTGCCCGCCCAGCGGGGCGAAGCTGCCCGCCACGATGGCCACGTCGGCCGCCGCGTAATAAAACGCCATCTCGCCCAGCGAATCGCCCAGCACGACGTCAACGGCGCCCTCTACGGGCGGCAAGTCTTGCAGGCGGCCCTGCAGCGCCGAACGGCGCACGCAGGACAACCCCGCCGCGCGCAACTGCCCCGCGGCGGCGTCGAACCGCTGCGGGTGGCGCGGAATCAATACATAGAGCACCGGGCGCCCCGCGCCGGAACGCGCGCGCATGGCCTGGGCGAAGGGAACATCTTCGCCTTCGCGCGTGCTGGCCACGACCACCACAGGCCGCCCCAGCGCCTGTCGCCAGGCCCGCCCGGCCTGCACTTGATCGGCGGGCAAGTCCAGGTCGAACTTCAGGTTGCCCGTGACGCGGACCCGCCGCGCCCCCGCCTGTTCCAGTCGCCGGGCATCTTCGGGCGTCTGGGCCAACACGGCATCCAGCCCCGCCAGCGCGTCGCGCAGGGCGGTTCCCATCCATCCCGCCTGCCGCAGCGACGACACCGAAAAACGCGCGCTGACCAACGCCATGCGCACCCCTTGCCGGCGCGCCTGCGCCAGCAGGTTCGGCCAGACCTCGCGCTCGATAAGCAGCCCGCAGCGCGGCGTATGCCGCTGCAGAAAACCGCGCACCGCGCCGGGAAAGTCGTAGGGCAGCCAGGTCTGCCGCAATTGCCCCGCGGCAATTGCCTGGCCAAACAGCCGCGCCCCTTCGGCCCGGCCCGTTGCAGTCGTATGCGTCAGCAGAACCGGCAGCCCCGCGTCGAGCAGCGCCTGGACCAGCGGCTGGGCCGCGCGCGTCTCGCCCAGGCTGACCGCATGCACCCACACGGGCGGCCGGGCGAAGGGCGCCGGCTCGGCCGGGTCGGCGCGGCCGAAACGCGCCGGCGAAAAAATGCCCCACTCGCCGCCGGCCCGCCGGGCGCGCCTGGCCATCCACAGCCACGCCAGCGGCGCCGCCGCATACAGGGCAAGGGTATAGGCGCCGCGCCGCATGTCAGCCCGCCGCGCCGCGGCTACGGGAAACGCGGGCGGTGCGCGTGCGCATCGTCAGTTGGCCGCCAGGGCCTGGTCTATCGAAGCCAGCACCGCCTCGCGCGAAGGCGGCGCGCCCCGGTCGCCCAGGCTGGCGGTGAAACTCGCGCCGATCAGCGGCGTGCGCACCGGGGTGGACGCCCGGTATATGCCGATAGTCGGCCGCCCCAGCGCGGCCGACAAGTGCGTCAGCCCGCTGTCCAGGCCCACCATGACGCGCGCCCCTGCGAGCTGGCGCGCGATCGAGGTCAGGTCCATGCGCGGCAGCACCTCCACACCGTCCAGGCCTTCGACCAGCGCCTGGGCGCGCGCCGTTTCCTGGGCGTTGCCGGCCAGCAGGCGCAGGGTGCACCCGGCGCCGCGCAGGCGTTCGAACACCGCGCGCCAGTCGGCTTCCGGCCAGAGTTTGTCGTCGCGACTGGCCGACGGCATGATGACGGCATAGCCCCGATCGGTGTTCAGGTGGTGATGCGGCCGGGCGCAGCATTCGGTGCGCGCCAGGCAGGCCCGCGCCTGCGCCTGGGCTTCGTCCACAAAGGCTTGCAGGCCGAAATCGGGCGGCCCGGTATACGTGTAGCCAAACGCCAGGGCGGCCAGCGTGCGCTGGCGGATGACGGCGGGCTGCCAGAACTCCACCCGGTGACGCCGCTGGTAAAACAGTGACGCCAGCGGTTCGCGGGCCGACCGCCAGTCCAGCCCGTGGCGCACGCCGCGCGTCTGCCTGACCAGCCAGGCCGACTTCAACAGCGCCTGCATGTCGAGCACGACGTCATATTGCACGGCGCGCAAACGCTCGGCCAGCGCCTGCCGTTCGGCCTTGACCGGCGCCGACCACCAGGCTTTGCGCCACCGGCGATGGGCCACCTTGATGACCTCGTTGACCGCAGGGTGCCAGCCCGGAATTTCTGCGAAAGCCTCTTCCGCCACCCAATCGATCACGGCGTCTGGCACATGGCGGGCAATATCCGAGATTGCCGGCAGCATGTGCACCAGATCGCCAAGTGACGAGGTGCGGACAATGAGAATGCGATTTGCCATCAATTACTAGTAGGAACTTTCCGGCGTATTCGGGCAAAAGACCACAACGGCCTTCGCGTTATTATTAATGGCATGCTAGACCCCGATCCGGGACGGGTCACAACCATGAATCCCGGCAATTTACAACAATCCCACGATTTATGACGTCTCCCCCAATCACCGACCGCAAGGTCCGCTTCGCTCTGGTAGGCTGTGGTCGCATTTCAAAGAACCACATCGGCGCCATCCAGACTCACCAGGACCGCGCCGAACTCGTCGAGGTCTGTGATACCAACCCGGCCGCGCTGAAGGCCGCGCACGACGCCACCGGCGCGCGGCCGTTCGAGTCGCTGGGGGAGCTGCTGGCCCAGAGCACTGCCGATGCCGTGGTACTGGCCACCCCTTCGGGGCTGCACCCCTGGCAGGCCATCGAAGCCGCGCAGGCCGGCCGCCACGTCGTCAGCGAAAAGCCCATGGCCACGCGCTGGGAAGACGGCAAGCGCATGGTCAAGGCCTGTGACGAAGCCGGCGTGCACCTGTTCGTCGTCAAGCAGAACCGCCGCAACGCCACGCTGCAGCTCGTGAAAAAAGCCATCGAGCAGAACCGCTTCGGCCGTATCTACATGGTGACGGTCAACGTATTCTGGACGCGGCCCCAGGAGTACTACGACGCGGCGCGCTGGCGCGGCAAATGGGAATGGGACGGCGGCGCCTTCATGAACCAGGCCAGCCATTACGTCGACCTGCTCGACTGGCTGATCGGGCCGGTTGAAAGCGTGTACGCCTACACCGGCACGCTGGCCCGCCACATCGAGGCCGAAGATACCGGCGTGGCGGCCGTGCGCTGGCGGCATGGCGCCATGGGTTCGATCAACGTCACCATGCTGACCTACCCGCAAAACCTGGAAGGCTCCATCACCATCCTGGGCGAAAAGGGTACCGTGCGGGTGGGCGGGGTGGCCGTCAACCGCATCGACGAATGGAAATTCGCCGAGCCGCATCCGGACGACGACAAGATCCGCGACGCCAGCTACGAAACCTCGTCTGTCTATGGCTTTGGCCACCCGCTTTATTACGACAACGTCATCAGCACGCTGCGCGGCGAAGCCCAGCCCGAAACCGACGGGCGCGAAGGCCTGCACTCGCTGGCCCTGCTGACGGCCATTTACCGGTCGGCGCGCGATGGCGTGCGCATTCCCCTGCCGCTGGACTGACCATGACAACCATTCATCCCACCGCCATCGTGGACGAAGGCGCCCGCATCGGCGCCGACTGCCGCATCTGGCACTGGGTGCACGTTTGCGCCGGCGCCGCGATCGGCGACGGCTGCTCGCTGGGCCAGAACGTCTACGTGGGCAACCGGGTACGCATCGGCAACCGCGTAAAAATCCAGAACAACGTGTCGGTATACGACAACGTCATCCTGGAAGACGACGTATTCTGCGGCCCGAGCATGGTGTTCACCAACGTCTACAACCCGCGCGCGGCCATCGAACGCAAGAGCGAATACCGCGACACGCTCGTGCGCCAGGGCGCGACCCTGGGCGCAAACTGCACCATCGTATGCGGCGCCACCATCGGCCGCTATGCCTTCGTGGGCGCCGGCGCGGTGGTCAACAAAGACGTGCCCGACTTTGCGCTGGTGGTGGGCGTGCCCGCACGCCAGATCGGCTGGATGAGCCGCCATGGCGAGCAGCTTGACCTGCCCCTTGCGGGCAATGCCCAAACTACCTGCCCCCATACCGGCGACCGCTACATACTGACCGACGGCGTCTGCCGCCTGGCCTGAGAGCTCCTATGCAATTCATCGATCTGAAAAAGCAATACCAGGCACTGCGCGACCCCATCAACGCGCGCATCCAGGCCGTGCTGGATCACGGGCAGTACATCATGGGCCCCGAGGTCAAGGAACTCGAAGCCGCCCTTTGCGCCCATAGCGGCGCGCGCCATTGCATCACGGTGGCATCGGGCACCGAGGCCCTGCTCATGTCCCTGATGGCGCTGGGCATCGGGCCGGGCGACGAAGTCATCACCACGTCGTTTACCTTCGTGGCCACCGCCGAAGTCATCGTGCTGCTGGGCGCCAGGCCGGTATTCGTCGACGTCGAGCCCGACACCTGCAATATCGATACGTCGCTGATCGAAGCCAAGATCACGCCGCGCACCAAGGCCATCATGCCGGTGTCGCTGTACGGCCAGGTGGGCGACATGGACGAAGTCAATGCCATCGCCGCGCGCCACGGCATCCCCGTCATCGAAGACGCCGCGCAGAGCTTCGGCGCCACGTACAAGGGCCGCAAGAGCTGCAACCTGTCCACCATCGGATGCACCAGTTTCTTCCCCAGCAAGCCGCTGGGCTGCTATGGCGACGGCGGCGCCATCTTCACCGATGACGACGCAATTGCCCAGGCTTGCCGAGAAATCCGCGTGCATGGCCAATCGGCCCGCTACTACCACACGCGGGTCGGCGTGGGCGGCCGCATGGACACCCTGCAATGCGCCGTGGTGCTGGGCAAGCTCGAACGCTTTGAATGGGAAATCGGCCAGCGCATCGAAATCGGCGCCCGCTACAGCCGCCTGCTCGCCGACCTGCCGGCCGGCGCCCGCACCGTCACCGTACGGCCCGACCGCGACAGCGTCTGGGCGCAGTACACCGTCATGGTCCCCAACCGCGACCAGGTGCAGGCCAAACTGAAAGAGGCCGGCATACCGACGGCCATCCATTACCCCCGCCCCATCCACGCCCAACCGGCCTACGCGCAGTATGCCGAAGGGGCCGGCGCCACGCCCGTATCCGACATGCTTGCCGAACAGGTCATGAGCCTGCCCATGCATCCCGACCTGGATCCCGCCACGCAAGACCGGATCGTGGCCGCACTGCGCGACGCGCTTGCCTGATCGCTCTATATTTCGGCTCGCATGACACTTCCAGTTCTTCTGGTCTCGGTCGGCACATTTGCGCTGGCATGGCTATCGACCCGCTGGGCAATAGCACTGGCAACACAGAAAAACCTACTGGACCATCCAAACCATCGCAGCTCGCATGTCCGCGCAACTCCGCGCGGAGGCGGCATTGCCATCGTGCTGGCTCTCTACGCCGGCACGACCGCGCTATACGCGATGGATCTGGTACCCGGGCAACTACTGCTCGCGCTGGCGTGCGGCCTGCCTGTCGCGATTGTGGGTTATGTCGATGACATCATTTCCCTCAGCGCTCGGGTAAGACTACTGGTACAGGCGCTCTGTACCGCCGCCTTATTGTGGCTGGCAGCCCCCCTTCCCGAGCTCTCATTTGGCAGTTATGTCATTCCGGCTCCCGCTGCAGCGGTGCTGTATGGCGTAGGAATCATTTGGCTGACCAATCTCTACAACTTCATGGACGGCATCGACGGCATCGCATCCGGGCAAGCCATAGCGGCAGGTGCGGTGTGGGCGCTTGGGGCGCCTTTGGCGGCACCTGCCGCCCTGGTGCTGATCGGCGCGGTTGCAGGCTTCCTACGTCACAACTGGCCACCCGCACGCATTTTCATGGGCGACGTCGGGAGTGGCTTCTGTGGGTTTACATTGGGAGCGCTCGCGTTGATATGGGCGCGCGATAGCAATACGCCCATCATATGGTGGCTGATTCCATTGGCACCTTTTATTTCCGATGCAACCACTACGCTCGTAGTGCGCATATTGCGCGGCAAGAGGCCGGGCGTCGCCCATCGGTCGCATGCATACCAACATTTGGCGCGGCGCTTCAACGCGCATCTGCCAGTAACCCTAATTTATACAAGCATATCCACGCTATTCGCCGGGATCCTGTTCTGGTGGGCAAGCGCAGAGCCCATCCAGCGCGCGCTGCCGGCGCTTCTTGCGTGCACTGTCCCATTGTGCGTGGTAGCAGCGTTGCTAGGTGCAGGCCGGGATTGACCCTCCCCCTGCTATAAGAACTATGACGACAGCGCAATGAACATCGTGATCTTTTCGCATTACGCCGGTTCTCCTGAACATGGCATGGTGTTCCGAAACTACGCTATGGCAAGAGAATGGGTGCGCCAAGGCCACGATGTGACAATTGTGGCCTCCGGATACTCCCACGTACGCCAACATCAACCGACCTTCAAGGGCCGCGTTGGGATACAGATGCTCGACGGCGTGCGATATGTTTGGCTTTGGGGGCCCCGATATTCGCCTGCAAGCCACTTCGGCCGGGTCGCCAGCATGGGCGCGTATACACTGCAGTGCCAGCTTTTTCCGCTGCCTGCGGGAAGGCGCTACGACGTGGTCATCGCCTCATCGCCGCACCCATTCACCATTTATCCGGCGGCTCGCCTGGCGCGTCGCCATAAGGCGCGTTTGATTTTCGACATCCGCGATTTATGGCCGCTTACCCCTATCCATTTAGGCGACGCCCCTACCTGGCATCCATTTATCCGAGCAATGCAAGCTGCTGAGGACTATGGTTGTCGCCACGCTGATTTGGTGACCGCCGTTCCGCACAACGCGGAACCCTACCTGCAGAGCAGAGGCCTTGCGGCGGGACGCTTCCTGCCGATCGGAAACGGCGCATTGGTAGACACAGTGCCACCTCAGCCCTTGCCAGAACAGCATGCTGCATTACTGGCCCACCTACGAGACAGCAATGCATTCATATTGGGATACGCCGGCACACTGGGCCACGCGAATGCAATGGAAGCCGTCGTCGATGCATTGCCTCGAACGCATTCCCGGGTTCACCTGGTCATGATGGGCGACGGTTCCAGTCGAGAGTCACTCCAAAAGCAGGCAGGGCGACTAGGCTGCCTCGAACGTGTGCATTTTCTGGCACCCGTCACACGTCGGCAGGTTCCGAGTTTCCTGAACCGGATAGACGTAGCGTATGTAGGCCTGCATGCTTCCCCTTTGTACGCCTATGGGGCGAGCCTGACAAAGCTTAACGACTACATGCTTGCAAGCGTACCTATACTTTACAGCGTGGGCGACACTAACAATCCTGTGCAGGCGTCGGGGGCCGGGCTATGTTGCCCTCCTGGCGACCCGTTAGCCATTGCGACTGCTATAGATCAGATGGCAGCCATGTCTTCCGACCACCTGCACGCCATGGGGGCGGCTGGACGCGAATGGTGCCTGGCCAATAACTTGGTAGCGCATCACACTAGGCATATTCTGTCCACCCTCGAGCAGTTACCCTCTCGAAGCCGGGCAGCGTAACGATACATACGGCCCCCATCCGGTTAATCCGAGATACTTTTAGTCGCATTTTTCATAAGAGCGGGCCGAGTACATTCTTGATGTACTAGCAGACGATAGAACGAATTTTGGCGTCCACCTACACCCCCCGGCGTGTTGCGCTTCTTGGCGCAGCCAATAGCATACATACCGTGCGATGGGCCAATGGCCTGACGCAACGCGGTATAGACGTGCATTTGCTGTCTCTGCATCGACCTGCACCCGAACTCTCTGACTCGGTCGAATTCCACCCGCTTCCTTTTCGGGCGCCGACAGGTTATTTCCTGGCGGCACCAGCAGTTCGCCGCATACTGAAGAAAATCGGCCCAGAATTAGTGAACGCCCATTACGCGACAGGGTATGGCCTGCTGGCGCGCCTGGCCGATGCGCGACCGTTGCTGCTCTCAGCTTGGGGAAGCGACATCTACAGATTCCCCTGTAAGTCGCGGTTGCACCGGCGAATTTTGGCGAGCAACCTGAACCACGCGACGCTGATCGGCTCCACGAGCCACGCGATGGCACACCGCATCAAGGCCGTGGGCGACTTCCCCGTAGTGGTAACGCCGTTCGGGATCGATCATCTCCAATTTTCCCCTGGTGAGCGGCGCCCCCCCTCGACTGCCGGCCCCATCGTAATCGGCGCTATCAAGGGCCTGGAACCCCAATACGGGATAGACACGCTATTGCAGGCCTTCCACATCGCGGTGTCACAACTCGAGCGGTCGCATCCGGACATCGCGCGTCGTCTGCAGTTGCGAATCTATGGTAAGGGCAGTCAACTATCTACACTGCAACAATTGGCTCACGAACTTGGCGTGCAAGACCGCGTGGTGTTCGCGGGTTTCATACCCCACGCAGAGGTTCCCAAAGCCCTGGCAGAACTGGATGTCTACGTCGCACTCAGCCGCCAGGACAGCTTTGGCGTCGCGATACTCGAAGCGTCGTCTTGTGGCGTTCCGGTCGTCGTCTCTGATGCAGATGGTCCTGCGGAGGTCGTTGCCGACGATGAAACTGGTTTCATCGTACCAGTGGAAAATCCGGGCTTCGCCGCTGCACGCATCGTGGATCTCGTGCTCGATCCCCAGCAACGCGCCCGCATGGGAGCCTGCGGCCGGGAACATGTGCTGCGGCACTATACCTGGGAACACAGTCTTGACGTCATGCTCGAGGCGTATCGTAAAACGCTACGTCTGGCGCGTTCTGGCACCGGTCCGGACTCGCCATGAAACTGCTCTTGCTGCTGGTGGTGGCCAGCTTCTCGATTATTCACCTGCTCGAATTCCTGAGCTACTACGCGCGTGTAGCCGGGAGCCTGGCCGGCAAGCCGGTAACCGGCTATGCCATCCAGAACGCCACCACGACGGTCACACGATTCTTCTATCTGGCGTTGATGCCCATGCTGGGCTTTCTGATCGACCGCAGCGTGCCGCGCGAACATTATCTGTATATGGGGCTGGCGGCCTTAGGCGGCGCCACCATGCTATCGCTGCTTGCCTATGCGCTGCGCCGCCACTGGATCGTGCGGCTGGCCAATTTCATTACGCGCAATGAAGGGCAGCCCCTCATCACACTGGGTGAACTACGCACCAAGCTCGATGCGCCGACCGCACCGGCACCGGCCACCATCGCGCCGTTGGCCGCGGCCGTGTTTCTCTGCTATGCCCTGGGCGTATTGCTGTCGTATTACTTCGCGCTCGTGTTCCATGATTACCGCAGCACGATTTCACAGTTGTCCGGCATCATCAACGGCGGCGCCACGGTGCTGCTGACTTTTATTCTCGAACCCCGTATCGCGCACATTGTCGACAGCCACACACCTGCCCGAGTTTATGCTGCGGTGCAGCGCATGTTGGTGGGCAGACTGATTGCCGTAGGCATTGCTGCGCCCGCGATCTTTTATGCCATCTGCTCTGCCTTCCCCTGACTATCCGCGCTTCGCATTGGCGCAGCGGTTACTGGTGGCCGCCTGCGTCCTGATGCTGCTGGGCTCGTCGATATACCTGGCACCCCCGTTACGGCCGTTCCATTGGGGCCTAGCGCTGTTGGCCCTGGCGTTCTGCATCGATGGACATACCCGCCGCAGCCTGTTGTACGGCCGGGTCATGCCTGCCGCCATCGCGGTCCTGCTGCTGATATGCGCGCAGGCGCTGTGGGCGCACAACTTCCCGCGCTACGTACAGTACGCGGTTATCTTCATCATCAGCCTATCGTATGCGCTGTTGGGAGAACACCTTGCCCGACAGGGCAGTGCATACCTGCGCTGGATACCATGGTTGGTGGCGCTATGGTTCTTGATGGCGCTGGTGCCGTGGTTTGATCTCATCACCTATTCCGAGCGCTTTCGTGCGCGCTTTCCGCTTACCGGCGGCCCTTGGGACAACATCAACAACATGGCGACCGCTCTGGTCGTGGTCAACCTGCTGTGGCTACTGGCGCGGCGGCGCCTGTCGTTGGCGTTGTTTGCTGCCGGTTGGCTGTATTGCCTAGTGCTGAATCGGCGGGCCGACATGCTGGGCATGATGGTGCTGGGGGCCGTCTACCTGGTTTTTCTACTGGAGGGATCCTGGCGCCGCAAGGTAACGCTGGCGCTTGCATGGGCCGCCGTCACCGGTGCTGGCTTGTTGTGGCAGCAGTATGGCGGCATGACCCTGCGCGCCCTGCCCCAGATCACCCTGAACGACGGTGAATGGGAATTAGTCACGTCCAAGGGGGATCTGTCGACTGGCTCGCGCAAGGTACTGCTCATGGACATGATCGGCCAAGCCCGCGACATGCCTTGGTGGCAATGGTTAGCGGGAATGGGTGCAGGCCAACTCAACGTGCTATGGCCGACGCGAGAGGGACTGGTACCTTGGGGTTCGCCCCACCTCTTCTGGCTAGAGATGCTGTTTTACTTGGGCGTTGCGTGGCCGTTGTTCTTATTATGGCTGTTCTGGCGGCTGGACTGGATCGGCCGCACATGCCTGCTAGTCATCGGTATCGCCGGAATAGCCCCAAGTTCGATGGTTTATTTCCAGCCTTTCTGGTTCTTGTTGGGCGCCATGCTTGCCCAGTTGCCCCGTCCAGCATACCGTCGTGCAGCTCTGGCAACTTCGGCTAACCGGGCTGCGGCGGCCGAGGTCGGGCGGACCCCCGCGCGAGACTGATCTGACCGGGCGTTCCCGGTAAAATTCGCCATCCTTCGACCTCAGGCCCACGTTTTTCATGTTCATGCCCGCTGCCTTGCGACGATTCCTTGTGAATCTGCCGCGCCCCTGCAAGCAAATACTGGCGGCGCTGCTTGACGCCGTGCTGCTGCTAGCGTCGTTCTACTTGGCCGTCTGGGCGCGGTTCGAAGTGCTGTACGTAAACCACTACTATGCGATTCTGTCGCTGGTGGCCTGTGCCAGTGGCGTCACTGCATTAGCAGCATTCCGGGTCTACTATTACATCCTGCGCTACATGAACGAGCGCGTGCTGCTGGGCGTTGCGGGCGGGGTTATCGTATCGGTGCTGGCCGTCACCGCCATCGACACGTTCCTGCGCCTGTCGTTTGGCTTGTCGCGCGCTGTGCTGGTCATCTACCCGCTCATCGCGCTCATCCTGCTGCTAGGCGTTCGGCTTATCGCGCGGCGCGTGCTGTTTCCCGGCACACGGACAGCGGCCGCGGGCCTGCAAACGCCCGTCGTCATCTACGGAGGCGGCAGCCTGGGTTCACAGCTGGCGGCCGCGCTGCGGGCCAGCCCGCACTACCTGCCGGTGGCCATGATCGACGACGATCCGCGCAAACACCGCCTGGTCATGGCGGGCCTGCGCATCTACCCGCCATCGCAATTGGCGCGGCTGGTTGCCAAATACCAGGTCGCGCAGTTGCTGATTGCCATGCCGTCGGCCTCGCGCACGCGCATCCGGCAAGTGGTCGAGATGGCCGAGCCCTTCCGGCTGCGCATTCGTACGGTATCCAGCCTGCGCGAACTTGTCGATCCACGCCGCGGGCCACGGCTGCGCGACATCCAGGTCGAAGACCTGCTGGGCCGCGACCCCATTCCGCCCATTCCCGAGCTGCTGGGGCGCTGCGTCACGGGCCGTTCCATCATGGTAACGGGCGCGGGCGGCTCTATCGGGTCGGAACTGTGCCGCCAGATCCTCGAATTACGGCCGCACCGCCTGGTGTTGTTCGAAATATCCGAACCCGCACTCTACGCTATCGAGCAGGAACTCGTCGCCTTGCGCAATGCCGCCGGCAGCGATACCGAACTGGTTGGCATTCTGGGCTCGGTGCGCGACTACGAGCACTGTCTGCTGCAGTTGCGCCGCCATGGCGTGCAAACCGTGTATCACGCTGCCGCCTATAAACACGTGCCCATCGTCGAACACAACATTGCCGAAGGCATACAAACCAATACCTTTGGCACGCGCGCCATGGCCCGCGCCGCCATCGCAGCGGGCGTGCAAGACTTCGTGCTGATCTCCACCGACAAGGCGGTACGCCCCACCAATGTCATGGGTGCGTCGAAGCGGTTGGCCGAACAGGTGCTGCAAGGCTGTGCGCAAATCGGGTCCGCCACGCGCTTCTCGATGGTGCGCTTCGGTAATGTGCTGGGCAGCTCGGGCAGCGTGGTGCCGCTGTTTCACAAGCAGATCCTTGCAGGCGGCCCCATCACCCTGACGCACCCGGACATCACGCGCTATTTCATGACCATCCCCGAGGCGGCCCAGCTGGTGCTGCAGGCAGGTTCCATGGGCGAGTCGGGCTCGGTGTTCCTGCTGGACATGGGCGAAGCCGTGCGCATCCGCGACCTGGCCGAGCGCATGATCCACCTGTATGGCCTGACTGTGCGCGACGAAGAAAACCCGTCGGGCGATATCGAGATCCGCATCACGGGGTTGCGTCCGGGCGAGAAACTGTACGAAGAACTATTGATCGGAGAAGCTTCGCAAACCACCGAGCATCCTCGCATCATGAAGGCGCGCGAACACTGCCTGCTGCATGCCGAACTGGAAGCCGGCCTGCAGGCGTTGCAGAGCTACCTGCAGGCCGACGACCTGGAAAGCGTGCTGCGCCAACTGCGCGTACTGGTACCGGAATATGCAGCCGCCAAACACTGATCCCACACCGGGCGTCCGAATCGCCCACCTTACCAGCGTGCATGCCCGCTATGACGTGCGCATTTTCTTAAAAGAGTGCGGAAGTTTGGCACGTCGCGGGTACGCCGTGCGCCTATATGTCGCAGACGGCAAAGGCGATGAAGTAAAGAACGGGGTAGAAATTCGCGACTTGGGTAAAACCGGCAAGCGTTTTTTGCGCATGCTGATTAAGCCCTGGGCTTTATTCCGCGCTGTACGCCGTGATGGCGTACAGGTTGTGCATTTTCATGATCCCGAGATCATCCCTGCTGCCCTAGCTCTGCACTGGCAGGGCGTAACGGTCATTTATGACGCGCACGAGGATGTGCCACGTCAGATTCTTAGCAAACGTTGGTTACCCAAAGGCTCGCATCGGGCCGTGGCACGCCTGTTCGAATGGCTTGAAAATTTTGCTGCCCGACGCTTTGCGGTTGTAGTGACCTCCACTCCACATATCGCCGCGCGCTTTCGCGCAGCTGGTGCACATGCGGTGAACGTCAACAACTTCCCCATGGCGCACGAGTTGGCAGTGGAGCGCACGGCGGACGCTAGCGAGGCGGATGCGCCTAGATCGCGCACCATCTGCTATGTCGGCGGTATTAGCGACATTCGAGGCATCAAGGAAATTATGCAGGCACTGCCTGCGGCCAATGCAACACTGCTTCTGGCGGGCCCTTTTCAAACACCGGGGCTGCGAGCGCAGTTGCAGGCGATGCCCGAATGGCACCATGTCGAGTATCTGGGAGTCGTGGACCGAACGGGCGTGCGGCAGATAATGGCACGATCACAACTGGGCGTAGTCCTGCTTCACCCAGTCAGCAATTACCTGGATTCACTTCCAATCAAGATGTTCGAGTACATGTCTGCAGGACTACCGGTACTTGCTTCTGATTTTCCACTCTGGCGCCAGATCATCGACGGAGCGGACGCCGGCGCGTGCGTTAATCCGCTGGACCCAGAAGCGGTCGCGCTAACACTGAACAACATGCTGGACGACCCGCAAAGGCTACGCCGCCAGGGCGAAGCCGGCCGCCGGGCCGTACACGAACGCTACAACTGGGCCAACGAAGAACGCACGCTGCTGCAGCTTTATCGCGACCTCTGCCAGCCCGGGGCCAGCACGCGACGGTAAAGGTCTATCAGGCGTTGCGCTTCATAGCGCCAGTCCAGGGCCAGCGCCGCGCGCCGGGCGGCCTCGCGCTTGCGTTGGAAATCTTCGGCATCGATGCTGTCCACCACAGCCGCGAACTCGTCCGCCGAGTACGTGCCGACCCAGCCCGCGCCCGTATCTCGCACGATGGCCGCCTGGTCGGGCAGATCATTCACCATCACCGGCACGCCGCCCTGCAGGCACTCGAATAGCTTGTTGGGCAACGCATACCGGTAGCTCAGGCAGGCGTCTTCCAGCAACGACAACCCGATATCGGCGCCCGCCACGCGCGGCACCACATCTGCCAGCGGCACGGGCGGATGCAGATGTATACGCGGGCACGCTGCCCTTGCCGCTTCGATATCGCGCGACAGCGCGCCGCTGCCCATGAACAGAAGGTGATGACGGCACTCGGGCCGCTGGAACACCTGCAACAAGAACGGAATGCCGCGGCCGCGCGCCAGATTGCCCACATAGATGAAAAGCCGTGCATCGTCCGGCACGCCCAGTTCCTGGCGCCATGGATACGGCGCGGCCGTCGCGGGCGGACGGTTCGGAATATTGCGCACCAGCGTCACATCCAGACCGGGATACTTTTGCGCATACCACTGCACGATCGATGGGCTGACGGTAATCATCGCGTCCACGCGCGGCATCAGGCGGCGTTCAGTCCATCGCGACAGGCGCTGGCGCACGCCGCGCAAGTCCATCATCTCGGTTTCGAGCTCGTGGGCGTCATAGATCAGCCGCGCCCCAGTGCGCTTCTGCAATGCCGCGGCAATAGGCAGCGGAGACAGATCGTGGCAATGAATAATGTCCCACTGCACGCCCCCATGCCGCCTGATGATGCGTGCCGCCCATTCCGCATACTTGGCGGACTGGCTGGCCAGATCTTTGGGGAGGCGCGCGCGCGTGGCCAGCGGCACCCGCCATACCGAACGACCCGGGCCAAGCGCTTCGCGCTCGGGCAGATAGCCATCTCCCAGCGCCACGACTTCGAGTTCGTTCACCACGCTGGATTCGACCAGCGACCGGGTCTCTTTGAGTATGCGCGAATCGGAGACGAAGTTATTGCGCACTAGGTGCAGCGCTTTGACTGCCATGATGATCGAATTCTCTTGGGGTAGTCACTTACTGGCAGCGCTACAGGCGGGCCGCCACGCCACCGCAGCCCGAGGGCGTGGCGGCGATGGCGCATTGTACTGGCCTGGAAGACCGGCACACCCTGTTTTATGGCCCGGGCAGACCCTGATTCGACCGAAATCCCCTAAAATTTCGCCTGCATTCATCTACTCGTCATTCGACCAATGTCACCAGCCACGCTTAGTCCAACCCACCAAACTTGCACCCGCTGCGTCATGGACACAAGCGATCCCGCCATCTCGTTCGATGCGCAAGGGGTGTGCAGCCACTGCCGGCGTTTTGACTTGGTCATTTCCAAAGCATGGCATCCCAACGAACATGGTGCTGCACTGTTGTCAGCCCAACTCGACGACATGCGTGCGGAGCGCCGCGGCCAAGAGTACGATTGCATCATGGGACTGAGCGGCGGAATAGATAGTTCCTATCTGGCCTTGAAGGTCAAGGAAATGAACATCCGTCCGCTCGTTGTGCACGTAGATGCTGGCTGGAACAGCGAACTCGCCGTCCATAATATTGAACGCGTCGTCAATTATTGTGGGTTCGATCTGACCACGGTAGTCATCGATTGGGAAGAAATGCGTGACCTCCAAGTGGCCTACCTGCGCGCGGGAGTGGCGAATCAAGATGTCCCACAAGATCACGCGTTTTTTGCTTCGCTTTACCGCTATGCCATCAAGCATGGCATCCGCCACGTGATCAACGGCAGCAACTACGCTACCGAATCGGTCCTTCCGCAAACGTGGGGCCATAGCGCCATGGATGGGCGCAATCTAAAAGCCATTCACAAGCGCCACGGCACTCGCCCCTTGCGTACATTTCCGGTGCTCGGTTTCGTCGAGAAGAACATCTATTATCCGTACATCAGGAAGATGAAAGTGCTCCGCCCCCTGAACCTTATGCCGTACGATAAGCGCCATGCGTTGCGGCATCTTCAGGCGACGATCGGGTACAAGGACTACGCGTACAAGCATGGCGAATCCGTGTTCACACGATTCTTCCAGAATCATTACCTGCCGACCAAGTTCGGCTACGACAAGCGACGCGCGCACCTCTCCAGCGAAATCCTGGCAGGGCTGATGACTAGGGAAACCGCGCTACAGCTCCTGCAAGAGCCGCTTTACGACGCAAATGACCTTCAGCGCGACAAAACGTATATCGCGAAAAAGTTGCGCCTCCCGCCGGAAGAGTTTGAGGCACTTTTGCTCTCTCCTGGGCACGCTTATTCCGAGTATGCCAATCAGGACCAGATGTTCCGAATTATGCGTGCCGCTAAACGCCTGCTGCTGGGGCGCCGCAAAACAAGCCTGGATCCGGCAGGCGCACAAGCAGGCGAATCATGATTTCCGTGCTCGTGCTGGGCACTGGAAACTTCGGTTCTATTCTGAATATGCTGCGCTATATCGGGGCACCAGCGCGATTAATCTCCACGCCTGAAGAAGTTCTGACGGCGCAGAAGATACTTCTTCCCGGCGTCGGTGCGTTTGACAACGCCATGCAAGCTATGCGCCAGCGCGGGCTTGTTGAGCCGCTCAAGCTCCGTGCGCTGCAAGACGGCGTGCCGCTGCTAGGCATCTGCCTGGGCATGCAGATATTGGGGTTCGGCAGCGAAGAGGGCAACCTGGAAGGGCTCGGATTAATAGCGGGGCAGTGCAAACAGTTCCGGTTTCCTGACGCCTCTCGCCTGAAAGTGCCACACATGGGTTGGAATTTTATCGAGCCGCAAAAGTCGAGCGCGCTGCTTGATAAATTGCCCAATGACCCGCGATTCTATTTCGTACACAGCTATCACTTCGAATGTCAGGACGCCGCCGACCGTCTAGCGCAGACCCGCTATGGCATTGAGTTCACTAGCATGGTAGAGCGTGGAAATATCACTGGCGCGCAGTTTCATCCTGAGAAAAGCCATAAATTTGGTATGGCGCTACTAAGAAACTTTGCAAATCTTCCACCATGCTCCGCACCCGTGTAATTCCGTGCCTGCTACTTAAGGGCGGCGGCCTCGTAAAGACCCGGAAGTTCGACCGACCTGCCTACGTCGGCGATCCTATCAATGCGGTACGTATTTTCAACGACAAGGAAGTCGACGAACTAGTTTTTCTGGATATTGAGGCCTGCCACAACAACCTGGGCCCGAATTTCGAGCTTATCCAAGACATCGCAAGCGAAGCTTTCATGCCGTTTGCTTATGGTGGCGGTATCAGCAGCGTCGAACAGGCCTTGCGCTTGCTGGCGTTGGGAGTTGAGAAAGTAATCCTTAATACCCACGCCGCCCAATCGCCCGATCTGATAGCGGGTATTGCGCGCGCCGCCGGCAGCCAAAGCGTGGTGGTGGCCATCGACGTAAAGCGCGATTTCTTTGGCCGCCAGCATGTGTACACCAAGGGAGGGACCCAGCGCGTCTCCTCCGACCCCGTGGAATATGCCAGACGCATGGAGCAAGCCGGGGCGGGAGAGCTGATGCTGACGACCATCGATCGAGAGGGAACCCGAACCGGCTACGACTTACCCTTGATCGAATCGGTTAGCCGTGCTGTATCGATTCCTCTCATCGCCAATGGTGGAGCCGGAACCCTGACCCATTTGCGGCAGGCGTGGCATGCCGGGGCGTCCGCGGTCGCAGCAGGTAGCATGTTCGTCTACCATGGCAAGCACGATGCCGTATTGATCACTTATCCTCGGTACAGCGAACTCGAAAAACTGTTTACCGATGAGGCTACTGGTTAGTGCGATCAGCGCGAAAATGACGAGGTTGCGTTACAAAAACTGTGCGACGAAATCCTGATAGCGGGCCTGCCAATCAGCCGCCCAGACCTGCGTCCGCACCTTAGAGTCAGGCCGTGAATCAGCAACTCGGCCGTGCAGCAACTCCGGCACCTCGGCGTAATCCAGAAACTGAAATATGGACGTCGGCATACGGTTGCGAGCAATATCACAGTCTATTACCCTGGTCGGGACGCCTAGCCCCACCGCTTCGAACATCAGCGTGGTAATGTCGCCCACGACCAAAGCGGCTCCAGCCATACTGCGATAGACGTCCGGCTCCGTGTCAAGACGGATGCGTGTATCCGTAAATAGGGCGGCATAATTGACTGCCGCCATCTGGCGCTCACCAGGGTGCGGCCGGAAACGCACCTCGAAACCAGCCGGCAACGTGCTCAAGAGCCCTTGCACCACCGATCGATAGAAGTCCGGCCCAACGCCAGTGGATGCCAGTAAAACATAGGGTGTTCCAGCCGGAGGCGTATCAGCCAGACAGTAACCGCTCATCCGGGGGCTGCCGATAACCACCTTCTGGCTTGGCGTGCATATGGAGTCCGCCCAATATTGACCGAAAGTGAGCAAATAGTCGGGTAGCCCGTCTCGATAAATGGAATCCGCCATCGAGGCGGCATAGTTGTAAGCGTAGTGATCGTGCCCGATATAGCCGTGCTGAAATTCTGCAACCGGTATTCCAGCTGCACGCGCCCACCTTATTACATAGGACCATATCCCCCCATAGCTCGCTCCATCAATCTGCAGCAGTTTGGGACGCCTAGCATCGAAGAAACGTTGGTAACCCGTGTACCAACTGGCAGCACTGCGAGCGCTGCCCTCCAATGTGCGGCGCATATGCTGGAAGTGAGCAGGACCTAGAGTGTCGCCAAACGCCTCGCGCAGCTTTCGGACGAAACCATCGATGGCTTGCTGTTCAGCGAAGGACAGGCGCCGCAGGCGCTTAGCGAATCTCGACCATAACGTGATCCAGTCGTGCTGCGTCGATACGTCAGGATGCGTCCTTGGTCGCGAATACCCCCAGTTCTTGCTCAGCTCAATTACCTGTGAGCGCGCGCTGATAGCTTGCGCACAATAATCGGTGAGCCAATTGAAGTACCGCCCCTCAACAGGGCGATGAATATTGGTTCCCCCAGTGGCGATGTAGACAACATCCACCTGCTCGCCACGCGCCGAGGTGCCATTGCGCGCTGCCCAAGTCCGATAAAAATAGCTGACTCCGGGACGAGCTCGAACACCCCCTTTTTTCTGAAAATTGGTGCCCTCGATGGCATCATACAAAGCGGCGGCAATATATGAACGCACCATTCCCCACATCGGCACGCGCCACGGAGACAATGCGAACTCGGCTGGGTCAACTTGATCTTCGAAAGCCATCACCCGCTGCAGACTGAGTGGTATCTGCATTAAGACCTCCGATTGGTTACCACTGTTCGCCGCCAGAACGAGAACCAAGGCAAGCGCTCCACGCGTGCCGCCATGGCCCAGGTACAGATAAACAGCAGGAAGTTGGACAGGCAGACTGCCTGCGCCGCACCCACGGCGCCGTTGATCCGGATGAACAGTATGGAACTGAGCACGCTGAACGCGCCCAGCGCCAGCGTCAGGCCGGCCAGGCGCCCGGTCTTGCGGTGATAGAACAGGTAGTTGGTCACCATGTAATACATGCCCGTAAACGCCGCGCCAAAGGCCAGCCACATCAGGAACTCTGACGCGCCTGCATAGCGTTCGCCCAGGTAGAAACTGACGAACCACGGACTGGCAACCGTAACCAGCCCCGCGCCGGCCAGCGCGACGACGAAATACAGGTACGTGGCCTGCACCAGCTTGCGGCGCAAGGCATCGGTCGGCGACGCAAGCCGGCGATACAGCCAGGGGGAATAGGCCTGGTTGACGGCAGTGGCGACCAGCGAGATCACCATGGCCAGTTGCGCCGCGACGGAATACAGGCCGACGTCGTGCATACCTGCCATTGTGTTGAGCACGGCGCGGCTGATCAACACCACTGCCACGCTGCCTATACCGTGTGGGATGAGCGGCAACCCGAAGGCCAGGATGTCCTTGGCGTACTCGCGATTCCAGCCCAGGCGTACGGTGCCGCGCGCCAGCATCAGGCCCAGCAATACGATGGCTACGCCGATGGTGGCGCCCAGGTGCCCGTACACCCGTCCGGGCCAGCCCATCGACAGGGCAACGACGAGCCACACCGACGCCGCCATGATGGCCAGGGTATACAGGTTCTGGATAAACGCGTAGCGCAACGCCAGGCCGCGCATTTGCATCAGTTTCAACTGCAACTGGATCACTACCTGCCAGGTGGCAGACAGTACGCCAAGCAGCAGCCAGCCCAGCGACAGGCCCGTATAGCGCTGCAGCACAGGCGCAAAGGCGGCCGCCAGCAGGCTGACCAGCGCAGCCGAACACAGGATCAGGACCAGGCCGGTGCCCATGTAGGCGGGCAGCGCGATGCCCTCTTTCTTGAAATACCGCACGCTCGTCGAGCCGGGCAGGTACAGGCCGATGGCAATGCCGAACAGGTTCATGGCGCTGGTGAACATGGCCACGTGGCCCATGTCGTCGGGGCTGAGATACCGCGTGAAAATCGGCATCAGCAAGAACGGAATCGCGCTGTTCAGGCCGCTGCTGAACACATACGACGCCGCCTTGCCCAGCAGGCCGCTCATGGGCGTGCCGGCCCGGCCGGCGCCCGGGCCGGCAACAGATCAGGATGCGGATACGGTCGAGCCATCATCAGGGCAATTGCGCCACGAAGCGTTGCATGACGGGATAGTGCCTGTCGATATTCGCGCGCACACTGCTGAAGCGCACGCCTTCCCGTAGCTCGTAGTCGCACACTCGCACGATATCTTGCGCCAGGCCGGGCGCGGGGATGTACGACCCTTGCCGGGACAGCCGCAGTTTGCGCAGAACCCGGTCTTGCACCGAGCGGCGATGGCCCAGATAGGCATCAAGCACCACGCCGCCCGCCACCAGCCGGGTAGCCTTGCCGCGACCATCTTCGCTCAATAGCACCGAGGGCCGCGACACGCTGCTCATGAAAATATGGGCGTGGACACGGAATCCCACATGCAGGTCGCAATCGCCGTAATACGCGATGAGCTTTTCTGCGCTACCCGAAATGTCTTGATAGCGGATCCGCTGGCTTTCGAGCCACGACGCCATCCGCTGCTGCGCATCGAAAAGCGGCGAAGCGCGCCCGTAGGCGGACACGTAATGGTCCGATAGCGAGTGATGGAATGCGACTTCCAGCACATCGTTGCCATAGCGCTCGGCAAGAGACGTGATGATCTCGCGCGTTTGGGCAGCCATGCCTGGCGAAACGGCCATGGCCACGCCTGTGGAAAAAGCCACTTTGCGCGGCGTGGCGTTGAACTGTACCGGCGTATTCAAATGCGGCAGGCTGTAATACGCGGGGCAGCCGGTCATGAGAAAGTTGTCGTAGCCTGCCGCGGCCGCCGCGTTCAGCGTGTGATAGTCGCGCACGCTGGACAAGTAGCCGCTGTCGCGTACGCGATCCAGCAGCTGGCGGGTCTGCGCGGAAAGCGGGTAGCGGTGTGTGTCCTGCCATTCGCCCAGGGGCGACTTCCAGCCCACTCCCATGGCGATAATGGGCGCTTGCAGGCGGCGCAGATCGGACGTCAGCGCATAGATTCCGGGGTACATCCCCGACTGGAATGACGGGCCACCCAGCAGAATAATGGCCTTGGCCGAGTTGATCTCGTCCAGCTCGTCGTCGGCGATGGGTTCCCAGGCATTGCGGTCGATCAGTTCCCGGTCGGGCCGCAAGGCGCGCAGCAACGCCATGGCCCGATGCTTGATCAGGAAATCGCCGGCATTGTTGCGGCTGCCGGTCAGCAGGACGTAGCGGTTCGGACCCATGCTAGGCGCCTGCCTCGCCAACCATATGCCACGCCAGCAGGGCGTCTTCCGCAATATCGCAGGTTGCCTGCCGCCCGATGATGTCGTCCCAGTGCACCGGGCTGATGCCGTGGCCCGGCCGCTTGGCGATCAGCATGTCTTCAGTCAGCGTTTCGCCGGCCTTGATGTCGCGCGCGGCAACGATGCTGCGCCGCGCGTGCAGGCGCGCGGGTGCTTCGTGGTCCAGCGTGCGGCCTTCGCCGACCAGCTCGCGGTACACCGCCAGCTTTTCATTGAACCGCGCCAGATCGTTGCAGTCCATGGCGTGGTAGTGATCGTTGCCGGGCAGCGTCTTGTCGTGCGTGAAGTGCTTCTCTAGGATGCAGGCGCCCAGCAGCGTGGCGGCCTCGAGCGCACTGATGGTGGCATCCGGCACGACATGGTCGGAATAGCCGATGGCCACTCCGGGGAACGCGCGGCGCAACAATGCGATTCCATTGAGTTGCGCGTTTTCGCGCGGCGTCGGATAGTTCAGCACGCAGTGCAGCAGCGCCAGTTCGGTTGCTCCCGCGGCCTGCAAGGTCTCGACGGCATGGGCGACTTCCGGCAAAGTGGACGCGCCTGTCGAAAGAATGACCGGCTTGCCGGTGCCCGCCACTTTGCGCAGCAGGGGCACGTTGGTGATGTCGGCCGAAGCGATCTTGAAGAACGGCACCAGCGGATTCAGGAAATCCACCGCGCCCATGTCGAACGGCGTGGACGAGAAATCAATGCCGACCTCGGCACAGAATCGCGCCAGCGCTTCGTATTCCGCCGCGCCGAAGCGGTCGTACTTCTTGAACAACTGGTATTGGCTGGGCGTGGCTTCTTTCGACGTGTCCCAGTAAGCCGGGCTGTGGCGCGACGCAATGGTCTCGGCCTTGTACGACTGGAACTTCACCGCGTGGGCGCCGCCTTGCTTGGCTTCGCGCACCAGCCGCTTGGCCAGTTCCATGTCGCCGCCGTGGTTCACGCCGATCTCGGCAATGATGTATGGGTTCAGCCCGTCGCGAATGGCGCGGCCGTTGATCGAAAAATAATCTTTGGACATGACGGTTTCCTAATCGAGCAAGGCCAGCATCTGGTTGATGACACGCGCCTTGCCCTGGCTGAGGTCAAGCGCCTGCATGCGCGCGCGCATGTCGCGGCGCAATGCCGCATCGGCCAGCAACGTGGCGAACGCCTGCGAAAGCTGCGCGTCGGTCACGTCGCCACGAAAACCCAGGTTCATCACGCCGTGCTCGGAGCCGGCAAAGGTGTGGGTCGTTTCGCGCCGGTTCTGGCACACCACCAATGTGGGCACACCCAGCGATGCCAGTTCAAATACGGTGCGCCCGCCAGACGTAATGGCGACATCGGCACGCGCCATGTGGTCGGAGATCCGCTTGGTGGACTGCGTAACCGCGATCCGGGCGTCGACATGCCGCGCCAGCACGGCGCGCAGGTCGTCCTGGTGGGCGTAGCCCGGGCCCAGCACCACGTCGAGCGCGATGCCGCGCGCCTGGCACACGGGCGCAACCAGGTCGAGCACACGCGCCGTCAGGTTGCCTTCGTCCACCCCGCCAAAGGTCACCAGTACCCGGGCGACGTTGTCGTGCACGGGCATGTGCGGCGCGTACAGGAACTCATCGCGCAGGCAGAAATATTCGGCGCCGCAGCGTACCTGCGGCAGCGACGACCGCCCGGGATACAAGGCGTTGAATACCAGGTCGGCACGCTCATGGCCGGGGCCCAGGTCTTCGAAATTGACGACCTTGCAGCCCAGCGCGTGCAGCCCGTCGATGTAGTCCGCTTCGGTATCCAGGATATCGTTGACCACCAGATGCGGCTGCAGGCCAGCAATGGTGTCGAGCAAACCGCCCGCAGGCGCGATCGTGACGGCGTAATTGAACTGCCGCAGATAATCGGCGGCGAGTTCGCTGCCGGCGTCGCAAACAAAGTGCAATTCGTGACGCACCATCTCGTGGGCCAGCATCGCTGCGCGGTACGCGTGCCCGAGGCCGACGGCAGGGTATCCCACCACGGCGAATACGATTCGCTTGCGCGCCAGCAGGCTTTCACACAGGAACAGGTCGGCCACGCTGTCGATGTCGAAGCTGCGCTCGGCCGGCATTTCCAGCAGCTGAATGCGCGCGCCGATCCGGGTGCCGGCCTGCAACTGCCCACGTCGACAGGCGATGATGGCCCCTGTTTCGCGAAAACTGGGCGGCAGTTGCTGCCGGTTGACGCGCGCGGCATAGTCGGGCACCGGCTGGCCGTCGCGCAGGGTCCAGCGCAAATGGCGGTCATCGACTACCGACAGCACCGTGTCGGCATCGGGGTGCGCCGAAAACAGCGCAAGCGCACGCTCGATATCGGTGGCCTGCACCAGCGGCGACGTCGGTTGCACGGTGATCACGATGTCGTACTGCTGGCCGTAGCGGCGTTCGGCCTGCGCGGCGGCGCTGACCACCACCGGATCCAGCGTCACCTGGTCGGCGGCCAGGCTCGCATCGCGCATCAGGACTTCGGCGCCAAAGCGCTGCGACAGCAGCGCAATTTCTTCATCGTCGGTAGACACCGCCACGCGATCCACGCCTTGCGCAGCCAGGGCGGCCCGGATGGCGTAACTGATCATGGGCTTGCCTGCGACGGGCCGTATGCTCTTGCGGGGGATGCCTTTGGATCCGCCACGGGCGGGGATCACTACGAGAACAGACATGTGTATGGATATGTATAAGGCCCGACGCCACGGTGCGACGCCGCACTATATTGTATGTTGTGCAGTGTGCCGCCCCGCCTGGAGGACCAGTGCGATTCATCATTACCGGCGCAACCGGCTATATCGGCCGCCACCTGTTGCGGCAAGCCCGCGAACGCGGCCATGATTTGGCCGTTTATACACGCCAGCGCGCCGGCCTGCCCGGCGATGTCACGGCGCTTTCTTACGATGCCCCGCTGCCGGCGGCGTTTCACGGCGCCGACGCCCTGATCAATCTGGCCGGCCGGGCCCATACGACGGACACCGGCGCGGGCCACGACGCCTTCGACGAGGCCAACCACCAATTGCCGCGGCGCCTGGCTGACCAGGCCCGCCAGGCGGGCGTGCGGCGCTTCGTGCATGTCAGTTCGATAGGCGTGTATGGCAATACGCGGGACGAACCGCTCAACGAGGCGGCCCCCCTTGCGCCGGACACGCCCTATGCCCGTTCCAAGGCCCGGGGCGACGAAGCGCTGCAGCAGCAATATGAAGACGCGCCCACGCAACTGGCGATTGTGCGGCCGCCGATGGTGTACGGGCCGGCTTGCCCGGGCAATTTCGCGCGGCTGCGCAAGCTGCTGCAAACCGGCGCGCCCCTGCCGTTCGGCGCATTGGATGCGCCGCGTTCGTTTATCTATGTTGCAAACCTGGCAGACCTGCTGCTGCACGTGGCGGCACACCCTGCCGGCCACGGCCTTTTCCTGGCGGGCGACGGCTCGGACTACACCGTGCCGCAGCTGCTGCGCGCCATGGCGCAGGAATCGCGCCGGCCGGCGCGCTTGTTCCCGGTGCCAGCCGCGTGGCTGCGGGCCGCCGCAAGGCTGGCCGGCCTGCGCCGCGAAATGGACAGCCTCACCCGGCCCCTGCTGGTCGACTGGTCCCATGCGCATGCCGCACTGGGCTGGACGCCCCCCGTTGATCCGGAAACGGCGCTGCGCGCCAGCCTGGCCTGACATCCGCACGTTTCAGGCAGACTGCGTGGCGCGGTCGCGGCGCGGATACGTCAACGCCAGCATCGCCCCCACCCAGATCGAATAGAAGGCCACCGTGCGCATGCCGCGGAACATCAGTTCCGTCAGGCCGAATATGGCAAAGCCCAGACAGATGCACAGCCCCATGGCGGCGGCCGTACGGATGGCGCGGTCGCCGTCGCCGATGCGGCGGGCGAAGTACCAGGCCGGCAGCAGGTAGATCACCAGCAGCCCGCCCAGCAGACCCAGGGCGCCGTACTGCGCCAGCACGTAAAGCATGTCGTTGTGGGTTTCGCCGTAGGTGCGGGCCACATCGGCCGATACGATGCCGCGCTTCTGCAGGGCTTCGAGGGTGGGGTCGAAACCTTTTTCGCCTACCCCGAACACGGGGCTGGCCTTCCACATTTCGAGCGCGGCGCGCGCCAGCTGCAGGCGCACACACACCGACGTGTCGCTCAGCTCGTGCACCTGGCATTCCTTCCACTGCTTCACGCCCGCCTCGACGCGGTCGTTGAGCGCATCGTTGGCCGCGATGACCCCGCAGCCTATCGCCACGGCGGCGCCCACGGCGGCCAGCCGGCGCGACCAGGGCACGCGGTTGTAGGCGCACACGCCGATCAGCAGGAACACCGGGATGGCCAGCCATCCCGAGCGCGTTTCCGAAGCGATGAAACCGGCGAACCCCAGGCCGCCGGCCAATAGCTTTACCGCGATCTCGGTGCGATGCCAGCGCGTCAGGCGCCAGCCTATCGACAGCCATGCCATGACGGAGAACAACAGCGTCAGGTTGCCGAACGTGACGCTGTTATAGGGGGTATAGCCCGCTGTATAGGGACGCGACCCGGCCACCTGCTGCGGAAACAGCAGCAGCCACGCCGCAGTGAGGGCCCCGGCCAGGATGCCCCATTGAATCTGGCGCAGCCACGCGGGCCTTGCATACAGCAGCACCCACGTAACGGGCAGGATGGCCGCGGCGCGGATCGCGCGCTCAAGCCCCGCGCCGCTGAATTGCCCGTGATACAGCTGGCTGGCCAGCACCGACGCCACGACCATGACCATGCCGACGCCCAGCGGCTTCCAGGTGTCCCAGAATCCGGGCAGACGCAGCGACGGCCGACAGGCCAGGCCCCCCAGGCCGATGGCAAATGCCAGGACCAGCACGTAGAAGATGACGCTGGCCGCGCTGGACACGGTCATCAACAACGGCGGCGAGACCGCCACCAACACAGGCAGCAACGCGGCCCAGCTTATACGTAAGAACACCAAAAAACTCCGTGCGCAGGCTGCGCGTTAGAGCCGCCGTGCAAATTGATTAACCAACTAGATTTTAACCGTATCGAATTGTGATATTACGATACATCAAATTATTAAATGAAAATCGTTGTGCAGGCTGGTCGCTTGGCGCAATCTGCCCGTCGGCGTGACAACTGCGTCTTGCAGGGCCACAATGGAACCAAAGCACCCCAGGAGACCGCCATGCGCATTGCGGATGCCCAATGGATACCCTCCACCCCACACCAAACGTGGGATGCCCTCATGGATCCGGAAGTGCTGCAGAAGTGCCTGCCGGGTTGCGTCCGGGTAGAAAAACGCACGGCCACGGAATACGCGTTGTCGTTGCACGCCAGGGTGGCCGGCCAGGAATCGCACTATGAATGCGATGTGCTCCTGTCCGAACTCAACCCCCCGCACGGCTGCGCAGTGGCCTTCGATGCCAAGAGCACGGCCGCAAGCCTGGCGATCGGCACCGCGCAAATCACCCTTTCCCCCAAAGACGACGGCACGCGCCTGGCTTATACCGTGGCGGCCATGGCGGGCGGGTCGCTGGCCCAGGTGGGCGAGCCCATCCTGATGAACGCGGGCGGCAAGCTGGTGAACAAATTCTTCGGCGCGTTCATCGAGCACATGGCCAAGGTGCCGCGCGCCGCGCCTCCCCCCGAACCCGAAGAGCCCGAGCGCGGCCTGGCGGCTTCGCGCTGGTCGTGGCTGGCCGTGGCGGCGGTGGTGCTGGTCATACTGGGCTACCACGCCTTCTACAAATAGGTGAAATCCCTAAGCCGGCAGTGATATGCTTGGCGTCATGACGACGCCTGCCGCGCCAGCACCCGTTCCTCCGCCCGGTTCCCCCTTACGCTCCCGTCGCGATCTGCTCAAGGCCATGCTCGGCGTGGCCGCCACGGTAGTGCTGGCGGCGTTCGATTCCACCATTGTCAGCACGACCTTGCCCCGGGTGGCCGAAGCCCTGGACGGCATGGCGCTGTATGCGTGGGTGGGCACCGGCTACCTGCTGGCCACGGCGGCGTCCATCATGATTTTCGGTCGCCTGGGCGACCTGTACGGGCGCAAGCCCTTGATGCTGCTGTCAGTGTCCATTATTGCGCTGGGCTCCATCGCCTGCGGCCTGTCGCAGTCCATGCCTCAGCTCATTGCCTTTCGCACGTTGCAGGGCATAGGCGGCGGCATGATGATCGCCACGGCATTTGCCGCGCCCGCCGACCTGTTTCCCGACGCCAAAGAAAGGGTGCGATGGCTGGCGCTGGTTTCGGCCGCGTTCGCCATGGCAAGCGGCGTGGGCCCGTTGCTGGGCGGCGCGGTCACGCAGGCGCTGGGATGGCGCGCGGCGTTTTTCATTGCGCCGGTTGCCGCGGTGGCCGCGCTGTTGCTGCTGGCGCGCTATTTCCCGCGCATACGCCCGCACGCAGGCGCGGCCAAGCCCCGCATCGACTGGCTGGGCAGCGTGTTGCTGGTCGTGGCGGTCAGTGCGCCGCTGGCCGCCATGGAACTGGCGTTTGCCCCCGGGGACGGGCTGCCCATGGTGGCCCTGGCGCTGATGCTGGCCGGCCTGGCCGCCATCGCGTTGCTGCTGCCGTACGAACGGCGCGTGGCATCGCCGATCTTCCCGCTGCGCGTCATCGCCCGCCGGGAATCGCAGCTGCTCAATCTTGCCGCGGTGGCCGTGGGCGCGGTCATGTTCGTGCTGATTTTCTATACCCCGCTGCTGCTGCAGGCCGAAATGGGCTATACCCCCAGCCAGGCCGGCCTGCTGCTGACGCCACTGGTGGCGGCCATCCCGGTGGGCAGCATCATCAACGGGCTGTTGTTTCCCAAGCAAAGCGAGCCGCAGCGGCTGATGGTGTTTGGCGGCTGCCTGCTCGCCGTGGGTTCGATGATGGTGTTCGTATTCAGGCCGGACACACCTGTCGCCTGGATTCTTGCTGCGTTCTTCGTCAACGGGTGCGCGCTGGGATTCATGCTGCCCAACCTGACCCTGTTCATGCAGATGCTGAGCGAGCGGCGCGACGTGGGGGTGGCGTCGGCGCTGGTGCAGACCACACGGGCCATCGGCAGCGCCGCCGGCACCGCGATGGTGGGCATCATCATCGGCCATACGTCGGTGCTGGACGGCGTGCGCGCCGGCCTGATCATCTGCGCCGTGCTGGCATTGGCCAGCGCAGTCCTGGCGCATCGCGTCAAGATGAAGAACGTGCTCAAGCGGGCCACGGCGCCGCGCCATTCCTGACCGGACATCACTGCCATGCGCTATCGCGACCTGCGAGACTTGCTGCTTCTGGCTGCGGTTTGGGGCGGGTCGTTTCTCTTCATGCGCTTGGCGGTGCCCGAATTCGGCCCGGGGCCGCTGATGGAACTGCGCGTGGGGCTGGCCGCGCTTTCCCTGCTGCCGCTTGCCGCGCTGCGCGGCAAGCTGCCGCTGATCGCGCGCCGCTGGAAGGCTATCCTGGTGGTGGGCGCGCTGAATTCCGCCGTGCCTTTTCTGCTGTACGCCTACGCGGCCCAATCGCTGGGCGCGGGCTTCATGTCGGTGGCCAACGCCGTGACGCCGGTATGGGGCGCGGTGATCGGCTGGCTGTGGCTGAAAGACCGGCTGGCGCCATCGCGCATGGCCGGCCTGGCCATTGCCGTGCTCGGCATTGTGGTGCTCGTGTGGGACAAGCTCGATTTTGGCGCGGGTGGCCAGGGCCCCGCCGTGCTGGCCGCCGTGTCGGCTCCCTTCTTCTACGGCATTGCGGCCAACTGGGCCAAGCGCTATCTGGGCGACGTCGATGCCCTTTCCAACGCCACGGGCAGCATGATTGCGGCGTCGCTGGTGCTGGCGCCGCTTGCCATTGCCACGTGGCCCGCGCAGCCCGTGTCGGGCCAGGCCTGGATGGCCACCATCGCGCTCGCCCTGGCGTGCACCGGCGCGGCGTACATCGTGTTCTTCAGGCTGATCGCCAACGTGGGGCCCACCGCCGCCGTCAGCGTCACCTTTCTGGTGCCCGTATTCGGCGTGCTGTGGGGGATGTGGTTCCTGGATGAAACGGTTACCCCGCAGATCCTGGCGGGCGCCGCCGTGATCCTGGCAGGCACTGCCCTGGCGCTGGGGCTGGTGCGGCTGCCCGGCGCCGCAATGCCCAAAGCCTGACGACAGGCGTTTGCGGCTCGCCAATACTTATCAGTTTGAAACAGACGCGACAAAGCTTGTCGTTCCGGCTGGTGCCAGCGAAACATTGCTAGGATTTCGCTGCCCTGTGGCGAATTGGCCAAGCCGCCTGCAGGAGCGCCCGCCCGCCGGGCCAGCGCTGTACCGGCTTGCACCGCACAACGACATGCCCCATGGACGTCAGATCTCTTGAAAGGTCCGGAGACGTCGCCGCGCTGCGCGCGGGCGGCGAGCTCCTGCTCATCGGCCCCTGGACGGTATTCCAGGGGGTTTCGCAGTCGCTGATCATTCGCGATCCCGCCCGCCTGCGCACGGTGCTGTACCCGCATCTGCGCGACGATTCTTCGTTGGCCAAGCTGGCGGCCCTGTACCGCCGGCTTGTGTGCACCGGTTCGGTGGGGGGCCACTACTCGCCCGAACAGACCGCCGAACAGATGGTGGCGCTGATGCGCTTTGGCCAGATCGTGGCGGTATCTTTGCCCGATACCTCTGGCCAGGACGGTCACGGCAACGTGCAGCCCGCGGCGTTCACGGGCAACCCGGCCGGGCCGGTAACGCAGTGGTCGCTGGCCGAGCGTTTCGTCTATGTGCTCGAACGTGTTCCCCCGCATATGCCGCCCGCGCTGGCCACCGAATTGGAGCAGGCGCTCAGCGGCACCAATCTGGCGATCATCGTGGGCGTGCTGGTGGTCTGGGCAGGCTCGCACGCCGTGGGCGTGGGTTTCCTGGCCGACGCCGCGCTGCTGGCCATCGGCTTTGCCCTGGCGGGCTGGGCGATCTTCGACGGCATCAAGCATCTGGTGCAGTTCTTCACCCTGACCAAGAACGCGTCCAGCAGGGCCGAACTGGATCAGGCGGCGCGAGAATTCGCCAATGGCGCCATGACGATAGGGGTGGGCGCGCTTATCGCGCTGCTGACGCGCGGCGCGACGCGCCTGGCGCCACGGCCGGTGGGCCGCTCAACGCCGCAGCCGGCCGAACCCACGCCGCAGACGCCCCGGCAAGTGCGGGAAGCGGCGCCACAGGCGGGCGCCGCGCCCCAAAGCCCGCAGGCGCCGCGCGTCTTTCATACCAGCGATCCGGGCGTGGACACACTGATCAACCAGATCGAAAGCCGGGCCCCCGGCACGGTCCGGCAGGCAGAAATCAATATCATGCGGCCCGATGGCTCGCCCTATACCGACTTCGACATCGTGACGAACACCCATGTCATCCAGGTGAAGACCGGCGGCGGCAATGGTATCGTGAAACAGATCCAGACCAGCCAGCAATTGACTGATCTGCCCGTCATCGGCTTTGACGCGAATAAACTGGCAGGCATGAATCGGTCGTTCAAGCCGTCGATTCTCCATAGCGCGCAACAGAACAACATCACCATCGTCGATAACGTCGACGATCTGATGAAGTTGATTGGCAAGTAATGACAGAGGCACCAGATGCGGGATATCGCATTGATCACCACGGCGACATACGGTCTCGAAGCAATGCAGCAGGCGCTGCCGCGCGATGTTTCTTCGTTCATCGACCAGGATGAGCAACGTCTTGTCTTGCAAGACGACAACATCGACAACTTTATCGAGATCGCCCGCGATGACTCGATAGGCGACTACTACGAAACGCCAGAAGAGCTGGCTGCCCTGGAAAAGCTGCCCGGCACGCCCCGCTTTTACCTGGTGCACTTCAAGAACATCGAAAGACTGAAACGCGTGCTGCGCGACATCGCCAACCGCGACGACGTTATTGTCGACAACGATTTCGGGATCCTGGAACCGGGCGCCGAGTTCGTCCGGCGCTGCGCGGCGTCGCCGGGATGGGATTGGGCCAAGCCCGCGTAGCAGGCGGGATGACATGCATGACTTAACAGGCTCGCGTCCTGCGTCGAACTGGCTGCACCCCGAGGCCGTCCAGGATGCGCGACAGGCATGCATCGACTTTCTGGCACAGCGCGCCGACATCGCGCAGACACAGGCCGCACTGCGCCAGTCCGAACAGACCATCGTGGCGCTAGAGGAAAGCGGGCTGCGCGCCTTGCTGTTCGAAGCCGAGAACCAGCTCGAAGAAATTCGATTCACGGTACCGGATAAGCAGCAGCCCGCGGCTGCGGCAGCCGTGATACGGCGTGTGCTGGACGGGCTTTGCCAACCGGGCAACACGCGGCGCTGACGCGCCGTCGCGTCCCGTTCAGTATTCCCCCGAACGCCCCGTCAATGCCACGCCGATGCGCAAGAGCGTATAGGCCGCCGCATCGATGCCGCGCCGCAGCCAGCCGCGCCGCCGGTAGTCCAGCGGCCGTACAAAGCGGCCGCCGCTGGTAATGGCGCTTTCCAGGCGATGCTGCAATTCCCATGCGAAGGGCTGGTCGTCTACCACCACGTTCGCTTCGCGGGCCAGCAGCAGGCTGAACGGATCCAGATTGGACGACCCCACCATGGCCATGTTGTCGATGACCGCGACCTTGGCGTGCAGGTAACCCGGCATGTATTCATAGATCTCGACGCCGCCGCGCAGCAGCTGGTCGTACAGCGAACGGGTGGCGTGGTACTGCATGTGGTATTCGACCTTGCCCTGCAGCAGCAGCCGCACCCGCACGCCGCGCGCGGCCGCGCGCAGCAGCGCCTTGCGAAACTGGCGGCCGGGAAAGAAGTAAGCGTTGGCGATCAGGATGTCGCGGCGCGCATGCTGGATGCCATACAGATACGCGCGCTCGAAGGTCTGGCGAAACCGCAGGTTGTCGCGCAACACCAGCGCGGCGCGCCGCCGGCCGGCACCCGCAGCGGCCGGGGTGTGCGGCAAGGCCAGGCGCAGGCGCGGCCATTCGCGCGGGTGACGCCGCAGGCGGGCCCAGTTCAGGCGCACCCACAGGAGTTCCTGCGCGTGCACGGCATAGGCCACCAGCGGCCCGCGCACGCGCACCGCAAAATCAAAGCGCGCGCCGGCAATATTGTCGGCGGGGTCGAGATCATCGTAGTCGTCGACGATGTTGATGCCGCCGATGAAGACCGTCTCGCCATCGATGGCCGCCACTTTGCGATGCAGGCGCCGCAGGCGGCTGCGCGACGGCACCAGCCTGCGATACCACGGCGGCTCGGGGCGATAGATGCGGCAGTAGCCGCCCGCATCGGTCATGCGCGCGGTGACAGCTTCCGCCACGTCGGCGCTGCCGAAACCGTCGAGCACCAGGCGCACTTTCACGCCCCGCCGCGCGGCCCTTTCCAGGCATTGCAGCACTTTCTCGCCGGTACGGTCGAGAACGAAGATATAGGTTTCCAGATGGACGCTTGTTTGCGCGGCGTCGATGGCCTGGCATAGCGCCGGAAAAAAATCGGCGCCATTTTGCAAGAGATCGATGGCGTTGTCGTCGGTCCAGTCCAGCCTGACGATGTCGCCCTTCACGGCAATTCAAGCTCCGCCAGCAGGGGCGCATGGTCGGACAGCCGCGCCCATTCGCGCCCGCGCAGCACCCGGGCGCTGCGCACTGCGAAGCCGCGCTGGTAGATGCGGTCGAGCCTGAACCACGGAAACACGGCCGGAAAGGTGCGCGGCGGCGGCAGCGGGCAATAGGCGCCCCCCATGCCCAGCTGGTTGCTGCGTTCGAGCACGGCCACATCATTCGGCACGCCACGCAGCACGTTGCCCAGCCGCCGCACCGAATCGCGCAGGCGCGGCAGCTCGCCGCCGTGGGTGCGCGGCGCATGAGAAAAGACTTCGTACAGGCCCAGCTGCTGCACGAACAAGGGCGCCAGGCGGTCGCCCCAGTCGTTGAAATCGCCGGCCACGAGGATGGGATCGCCCTCGGGCACCAGCCGGCTGATCCGGTCGGTCAGCGCCTGGATCTGGCGCGTACGGCTGCCGGCGAACAAGCCCAGGTGCACGACAAAGCAATGCAGGTTGCGGCCGTCGACCTCGACGCGCGCGTGCAGCAGCCCGCGCTGTTCCAGCCGATGGTCGGAGATGTCCTGGTTTTCGTGTTCGAGGATGGCGTAGCGCGACAACAGGGCGTTGCCGTGCTCGGACCGGTTGCGGATGGCATTGCAGCCGTAGGCCACGTCCAGGCGCAAGGCCGCGGCCAGCGATTCGTGCTGGGCATCCAGCAGCGAGATATGGTTGTTGCGGCCCTGAACCTCTTGCAGGAACACCAGGTCGGGACGCAGGTTGTACAGCCCCAGGCGCAAATCGTTCAGGGATTCGCGCGTGCCCAGGGAAGACCTTCCCTTGTGGATGTTGTAGCTGACGACGCGGATAAGCGACATGAACCGAATGACGCCCCTTCGTTGTGGAAGCCCCGCGCGTCGCCGCGCGGGCCCCCCGGGTGGCGGGTGCAAGCCGCCAGGCGGCGGCTCCGTATGCCCGCAGATTACTTCATTTCACTTCGACATTGCGCAGGCGGATGTGCAGTTCGCGCAGTTGTTTCTCGTCGACCTCGGACGGCGCCTGGGTAAGCAGGCACTGTGCGCGCTGCGTCTTGGGGAAAGCGATAACGTCGCGTATCGATTCGGCGCCCGTCATCATGGTGACGATGCGATCCAGGCCGAACGCGATGCCGCCGTGCGGAGGCGCGCCGTAGCGCAACGCGTCGAGCAGGAAGCCGAACTTCTCGCGCGCTTCTTCGGCGCCGATCTTCAGTGCGCGGAACACCTTGCTCTGTACGTCTTCGCGGTGGATGCGCACCGAACCGCCGCCGATTTCCCAGCCGTTGAGCACCATGTCGTAGGCCTTGGCAATCGCCTTGCTGGGATCGGTTTCCAGGAAGTCTTCGTGGCCGTCCTTGGGGCTGGTGAACGGATGGTGCGCGGCGGTGTAGCGGCCTTCTTCTTCGTCGTATTCGAACATGGGAAAGTCCACCACCCACAGCGGCTTCCAGTCGCCCGACACCAGGCCGGCCTTTTTGCCGAACTCGCTGTGGCCGATCTTGACGCGCAGCGCGCCGATGGCATCGTTGACCACTTTGGCGCGGTCGGCGCCGAAGAAGATGATGTCGCCGCTTTGCGCGCCGCTGCGCTTGATGAGTTCGCCCAGCGCGGCGTCGTGCAGGTTCTTCACGATGGGCGACTGCAGGCCATCACGGCCCTTGTCGGCGTCATTGACCTTGATGTAGGCCAGGCCCTTGGCGCCATAGATGCCCACGAACTGCGTGTATGCATCGATCTCGCTGCGCGACAGCTCGGCGCCGCCGGGCACGCGCAAGGCTACGACACGGCTGCCCGCGGCGGTGGCCGCTGCCGCGAACACCTTGAAGTCGACGTCGCGCATGATGTCGGTCACGTCGGTGAACTCAAGGTTCACGCGCAGGTCAGGCTTGTCGGAACCGTAGCGCTGCATGGCTTCGGTCCAGGTCATCTGCGGGAACGGAGCGGGCAGCTCGACGCCCTGCACCGTCTTGAAGACGTGACGCACCATGTCTTCGAAGATCTGGCGGATTTCGAACTCGTCCAGGAACGAGGTTTCGCAATCGATCTGGGTGAATTCAGGCTGGCGGTCGGCGCGCAGGTCTTCGTCGCGGAAGCACTTGGTGATCTGGTAGTAGCGGTCGAAGCCCGACACCATCAGCATCTGCTTGAACAGCTGCGGCGACTGCGGCAACGCGAAGAAATGGCCGGCGTTGACACGTGACGGCACCAGGTAGTCGCGCGCACCTTCGGGCGTGCTCTTGGTCAGCATGGGCGTTTCGATGTCGATAAAGCCCAGCTGGTCAAGGAACTTGCGCACTTCGATCGACACGCGGTAGCGCAGCATCAGGTTGCGCTGCATCTGGGGACGGCGCAGGTCCAGCACGCGATGCGTCAGGCGAGTGGTCTCGGACAGGTTGTCATCGTCAAGCTGGAAGGGCGGCGTGATCGACGCGTTGAGAATCTCGACGTCCTTGCACAGCACTTCGATTTCGCCCGAAGCCAGTTCCGGGTTGGCCGTGCCTTCGGGGCGCAGGCGCACCAGGCCGGTGACGCGCACGCAGAATTCGTTGCGCAGACGCTCGGCGGTGGCGA
Organism: Bordetella genomosp. 7; assembly: GCF_002261265.1. Lineage (GTDB taxonomy): Bacteria > Pseudomonadota > Gammaproteobacteria > Burkholderiales > Burkholderiaceae_B > Bordetella_A. The sequence continues at coordinate 446,281 of NZ_NEVK01000008.1, forward strand.
AGGCTTCGTTGTCGGGATCGAACACGATCTGCGCCAGCCCGGCGCGATCGCGCAGGTCGATGAAGATGACCCCGCCGTGGTCACGGCGGCGGTTCACCCAGCCATACAGGGTAACGGTCTGGCCGAGATGGTCGCGACAAACCTCGCCGGTGTAGCAGGTACGCATTGCGGGATGACTCCTAGGTGCTGTGGTCAGCGTAAAAATTCAAGAATCGACGGCCGGGGCCATCGGGATGGGGGCGGCGGCCGCGGCCGGGACAGCCGGCGGCGCCACGACGCCCATGGAAACGATGTACTTCAGGGCCGCGTCCACGCTCATCTGCAGCGCGACCACCTGGTCGCGGGGCATCATCAGGAAGAACCCCGACGTGGGATTCGGCGTGGTGGGAACATAGACGCTTACATGCTCACCGGCCAGGTGGCCGGCGATCTCGCCGCCGGGCGCGCCCGTCAGGAATGCGATGGTCCAGCAGCCGGCGCGCGGATACTGCACCAGCACGGCCTGGCGAAACGCCTGGCCGTTGGGCGCGAGCACCGTATCGCTGACTTGCTTTACCGAATTGTAGATGGAACGCACCAGCGGAATCCGGCCGAGCAGTGCTTCCCATTGCTCGAGCAGGGTGCGGCCCAGCAGGTTGGCGGCGAACACGCCGGTCAGCAGCACGACGGCGATGACCAGCGCGAAGCGGAAGCCGGGAATATCAATGCCGAACAGCGATTGCGCCGACAAGAAGCCTGGCACGAAGCCTTCGAGGGTTGCCACGAGCAGACCCAGGACCCACAGGGTGATGGCCAGTGGAATCCAGACCAGCAGCCCGGTGATGAAGTGCTTCTTGAAAGCGCGCATGGTATGCCGGCGGGTGCTCAGGTCGCGGCGGCAGGAGCGGCAGGGGCGGCGGCGGGGGCCGCAGAGTCGCTCTTGGCCGGAGAATCGGTCTTGGCCGCAGAGTCGCTCTTGGCCGCGGAGTCGGCGCCCGCTTTGGCGCCACCCGGCCCGTTGCGGAAGTCGGTGACATACCAGCCCGAGCCCTTCAATTGGAAGCCGGCGGCCGTGACTTGCTTGGCGAACGTGGCCTGGCCGCACTCGGGGCAGGCCGAAAGCGGCGCATCGGAGATCTTCTGCAGCACGTCCTGGGCGTGGCCGCAGGCGCTGCACTTGTAAGCGTAGATAGGCATGACAGGGATTTCCAGGCAAACCGGCGCATCAAAAACCGCCGTTTCACGGCCCGCGACAGGCGGACAGTGACCAGGCGGCGCCGGATCAATACGGGAAAGTGTTGAATTTTAGCGGTTTTTGCCAAAAAGGCCGCAGCCGGCGCCGCATAGGCGGGGGCTGGGTGGCTGCAGGCCTCATTAGGGCGGGATGCCGGCGTCCGGCATAGCCTTGATCCGGCGCCTGCTGTCGGTCTGACGCCCAGTCCCCTCGGGACGGCATCTCTACAACAAGGCGGTGTCTGACACCAAAGGTGTCAGACACCCAATGCCGGGGCGGCCGATGCCGCATGTGGCTCCCGCGGCGGGCCTGGGTTGGTGTCTGACACCTTTGGTGTCAGACACCCAATGCCGGGGCGGCCGATGCCGCATGTGGCTCCCGCGGCGGGCCTGGGTTGGTGTCTGACACCTTTGGTGTCAGACACCCAATGCCGGGGCGGCCGATGCCGCATGTGACTTCCGCGGCGAGCCTGGGTCGGTGTCTGACGCCTTTGGTGTCAGACACCCAATGCCGGGGCGGCCGATGCCGCATGTGACTTCCGCGGCGGGCCTGGGTCGGTGTCTGACACCTTTGGTGTCAGACACCCTATACCGGGACGGCCGATGCGATGTCGGGCGCCTGAAGGGATGGGCTGCGGCGGCGCTCAGCGGCCCAGGGGCAGCAGGAACATGCCCGCCGCCACCAGGGTGGGCACCAGCGCGGCCATGAGAAGCCGGCCCGCCGAGATCGACTGGTCGGGAAAGAATGGACGCAGGATGGCAAAGCCGGCCGGATTGGGCGCGTTGGCGATGACGGTCAGGCCTCCGCCCGTGACCGCGCCAGCCACCAGCATGTACCGCCAGAGCTCGCTCGACCCTTCCACGAGCGAACCCAGGTAGGTCAGCGCGGCATTGTCGGTGACGGCCGTCAGCGCCGTAGCGCCCCAGAAAAGCACCATGGGCTCCAGGCCGCCCAGCAGATCCTGCAGCCACCACTTCTGCAGCCCGCCCAGGATCACCAGGCCCGCCAGGAAGAAGCCCACCATCAGGCCTTCGCGAATGAGCAGGCGATCCTGGTGACGCGCATAGGCGTGGGCGAAGCCGATGAACATCATCAACATGCCCAGGAACACGGCGGGATGATGCGCCGTCAACACCACGCCCACCAGGAACAACAGGTGGATGGCGATGACCAGCGGCGGCACGGGATCGCGCTTGGGTTGGGACTCGCCAGCCGCATGCACGCCGCCCCCCGTGCCAATGCTGCCGTCGGTCAGTGCGCCGCGGCAGACCCAGGTCAACACGGAGGCGTTCACGAACACCGCGACAACCGCGCGCCAGCCGAAATGGGTGGCCATGTAGGCGGTGTCCCACCCGAAGGTCGAGGCCACCATCAATACCGGCGGCGCCGCATATGCCGTGAGCACGCCGCCGATCGAGATGTTGACGAACAGTACGCCCAGGGTCAGGTACTTGAAGCGGGTGTGACCCGCCATACGGAAATAGCCGTCGCGCAACAGGATGGCGGCCAGCGTCATGGCCGCCGGCTCGGTAATGAACGACCCGCCCAGCGGCACTACCGACATCACCACGAAGAAGGTGGCCACTTCGCGGCGCATGGGCAAGATGCGCGCCAATGCGCGCACGCCCATGCCGACGAGTTCCAGGATGGGGCGGCTGGCCGCCACCACCATGATCGCGAACACGAACAGCGGCTCGGTGAAGTTGCGCGTGTCCATGTATTCGATGGCCGCGCCGCTGCCGCTGAGCAGGGCCATGCAGACGATCAGCACAAAGGCCCACACCCCGAATACCGCCTCGACTTCCGAAAGCAGGTGCCATATGCCGGCATGAGGGCCGTTGCGATGCGCCAGGCGCGCGAAGACGGGAACGGAAAATGTGTGGATGACGGCCACCGCGAACAACACGGTGGCAAGCAGCTCGATATTGTCAGGCATCAGAAGGCAACCCCGGGATAGCTGTGTGAGACGAAGCCCAGGCCCCGCCCGCGCATGCGAAAACTTCTGGACTATAACGCAGCCGCCGCGCGCCGCAGCAGCTCGGCGCCCTTCTCGGCGATCATCACGGTGGGCGCATTGGTGTTGCCCGACGTGATGGTCGGCATGACCGAGGCGTCCACCACGCGCAAGCCTTGCAGGCCATGCACGCGCAGTTCAGGATCGACGACTGCCATGTCGTCCACGCCCATCTTGCACGTGCCTACGGGGTGAAAAATCGTGGTGCCGATGTCGCCCGCCGCCCGCGCCAGCTCGTCGTCCGACTGCAGTGCGGCGCCCGGCCTGTATTCTTCGGGCGCATAGGCGGCCAGCGCCGGCTGCGACACGATGCGGCGGGTCAGGCGCAGGCTTTCGGCCGCCACGCGGCGGTCGGCGCCGGTTGACAGGTAATTGCACAGGATATGGGGATGATCGTCGGCCTGCGGGCTGGCAATGCGCACGTGTCCGCGGCTGGTGGGCCGCAGATTGCACACCGAGGCGGTGAAGGCGGGAAACGCGTGCAGCGGATCGCCGAATTTTTCCAGCGACAACGGTTGCACGTGGTATTCGACATTGGCGCGTTCATGCTCGGGCCCCGAGCGCGCGAACGCGCCCAATTGCGACGGCGCCATGCTGAGCGGCCCGCGCCGCCACAAGGCATATTGCGCCGCCATGGTGGCCTTGCCCCACAGCGTGCCGGCGATCGCGTTCAGCGTCTTGGCGCCGGTGACGCGGTACACCATGCGCAGTTGCAGGTGGTCTTGCAGGTTCTCGCCCACGCCCGGCAAGTCGTGCAGCACCGGAACGCCGCGCTCCTGCAGCAACGCGGCCGGGCCCACGCCCGACACCTGCAGCAGTTGCGGCGAACCGATGGCGCCCGCCGCAAGAATCACCTCGGCCCGGGCGCGCGCGATCTGCTCGCCGCGCTCGTCCAGGCGAAACGCCACCCCTTCGGCGCGGCGATGCCGGAAGACAATGCGCGATACCCGTGCGCCTGTCATCACGCGCAGGTTCGGCCGGTTGGCCACCGGCTTGAGAAACGCGCTGGCGGCGCTCCAGCGCACGCCGCGCTTCTGGTTGACTTCGAAGTAGTCGCAGCCTTCATTGTCGCCCTGGTTGAAGTCGGACACTGACGGAATGCCCGCCTGCGCAGCCGCCGCGCGAAACGCATCGAGCAAGTCCCAAGACAGGCGCTGCCGCTCGACGCGCCATTCGCCCGCCCCGCCGTGAAAGGCGCTGTCGCCGCCGTGATGATTTTCACTGCGCTTGAAGTACGGCAGCACATCGTCCCAACCCCAGCCCGGGTTGCCCAACGCCGCCCAGCCGTCATAGTCGGCGCGCTGGCCGCGCATGTAGATCATGCCGTTGATCGACGAGCTGCCGCCCAGGACGCGGCCGCGCGGGTAGCCCAGGCTGCGGCCGTTCAGGCCCGCGTCGGGCTGGGTGCGGTAGCACCAGTCGGTGCGCGGGTTGCCGATGCAATAAAGGTAGCCCACGGGAATGTGGATCCAGTGCCAGTTGTCGCGGCCGCCGGCTTCGAGCAGCAATACCCGGGTGCCGGGGTCCGCCGACAGGCGATTGGCAAGCAGGCAGCCAGCCGAACCGGCGCCCACCACGATGTAATCGAATACCAGGTCGGTACCGTCGCTGCCGGCCATTGCGCACGCCCTCCTTTGTGAACCGGCGCGCCCAGGCGGCCAGCGGTATGGTGCGGGTTGTAGAACACAAGCGCCCCGGCTGCCAACCCGGACAGCCCCTAATGGCGCGGCGCCGGGCTGCGCCCCCGCCAAGCGGGCTTGACTATACGTAACACAGGTTGAAAGATCGGCTGATAACGTCGATGATTTCGTTCAGTTTTTTGTCAGCTACGCGCCGGACGGTAGTTGCAGTCCGGACGCGCGTTCCGGAGACTCGCATGCCCGCGCCTGCCCTTGCTGTGCCCGTGAATCGCCGCGCCTTGCGCCATGCCATGGCAGCCCTGGCGGCCACGCTGGCCGTGGCCGCCTTGCCGCTGCAGGCGGCCGAACTGGTCGAACTGGACGTCCCGTTTGTGCCCACACCCGAAAAAGCGGTTGCCAGGATGCTGGAAATGGCCGCGGTCGGCCCCCAGGATACGGTGTTCGACCTGGGCTCGGGCGATGGCCGCATTGCGATCGCGGCCGTGCGCGATTTCCGGGCAAGCAGCGCCACCGGCGTGGACATCGACCCGCAGCGCGTCGCCGAGGCCCGCGCCAACGCAAAACAGGCCGGCGTGCAGGATCGGGTGCGGTTCATGGAACAAGACCTTTTCGAAACCGATTTCTCGAAGGCGACGGTGGTGACCATGTATTTGCTGCCCGACGTCAACATCAAGCTGCGCCCCCGGATTCTCGACGAACTGGCGCCGGGCACGCGCATCGTGTCGCATGCATTCACCATGGGCGACTGGGACAGCGACCAATACCAATCGGTAGAGGGGCGCTCGCTGTATATGTGGATTGTGCCGGCGCGGGTGGCCGGCACATGGCGCGTTGCCCATCCGCAGGGCGACATCACATTGCAGGTGGCGCAGCTTTACCAGAAGCTCACCGTGACCGCGCGGCGTCACGACGCCATGCTGGGGGTGCAGCAGGCGCGCCTGCAAGGCGACCGCCTTGAACTGCTGCTTGACGATGGCGGCCAGCCCCTGCGGTTAGTGGGCCGGGTGCGCGGCGACACGATTGACGCCGTGGCTGCCGACGGCGCAGAGCAAGGCTGGCAGGCCACCAGGCAGGCATCATGAGCGCAGCATCCGAAACAACAACGGGCCGGCCGGCCGGGCTGTCGGTACTGGATGCGGTGGCGGTACTGGTGGGCGTGGTCATCGGCATCGGCATCTTCGGTTTTCCGCCGCTGGTGGCTCAGCATGCCGGCTCGCCCGCCATGTACATTCTGCTGTGGCTGGCCGGCGGCGTCGTCATGCTGTTGGGTGCGCTGTGCTATGCCGAGCTGGGATCCACGTATCCGGACTCAGGCGGCGAATACCGCTACCTCAGCCTGGCATGGGGCCCCCGCACGGGCCTCATGTTCGCCTGGGCGCGATGCACGGTCATCCAGACCGGCGCCATCGCCGCGGTGGCGTTCATCTATGGCGACTATGCGCAGCAATTGCTGGATCTGGGCAGCCATGGGCCGGCGCTGCACGCGGCGCTGGCGGTGGCCGCGCTGACGATCCTGAACATGGCCGGCACGCAACCGTCCAAGCGCCTGCAGATCGTGTTCACGGCACTGACGGTAGTGGCGCTGGTGACGGTGGTGGTGGCGGGCATGGTGGCGGGCGACGCCCCGGCGCGCGCGCTGGCCGCCGAAGACCTGCCGATGCAGGGCAATCTGCCGGCCATGCTGGGCCTGGGCATGGTGTATGTGCTGCTGACGTATGGCGGATGGAATGAATCGGCCTACCTGTCAGGAGAGCTGCGGGACCCGGCGCGCAATGTGAGCCGCGTGCTGCTGATCGGCACGGCGGTGGTCACGGGCGTGTACTTGCTGGCCAATGTGGCCTTGCTGGAAATGTTCGGCCTGCACGGACTGCGGCAGGCGAATGCGGTAGGCGCGGATGTGATGCGCATCGCCGCCGGCCCGTACGCGGCAGTGTTGCTGAGCCTGCTGGTGTGCTGCACGGCGCTGAGCACCATCAACGGCACTATCCTGACCGGTGCGCGGGTGTATGTGGCGCTGGGGGCGGATGTGCCGGCGTTGCGCAGGCTGGGCGCCTGGTCGCCGCGCGGGCAGGCGCCTACCGCGGCGCTGCTGGTGCAAGGCGCCATTACGCTGGCGCTGGTGGGTTTTGGCGCATTGACCGATCACGGCGTACAGGCGATGGTGGCCTATACCGCGCCGGTGTTCTGGTTCTTTATGCTGCTGGTGGCGGCGTCGGTATGGCGGCTGCGGCGGCTGTATCCCCAACGGGCCCGGCCTTTCAGTGTGCCGCTTTATCCGTTGACGCCGCTGGTGTTCGCATTGAGTTGCGCGGGGCTGGTCTGGTCGAGCGCGCGGTACGCGGGGGTAGGCGCGCTGCTGGGCATCCTGGTGCTGGCCGCCGGGTTGCCGCTGTTGCGGGTGGCCCGGGGGGTGCCTGCGGGGGTGTTGCGGGATTAGGGGCGCGCCTTGCTGCCGGCCCGATGTCAGCAGGCGCGAGCGGAAGGGGCTTGGGCTTCCTGCTTCATCTGCATGAGCAGGCTGTGCAGCATTTCGGTGGAAAGGCCATGCAGCACCAGGCGGTATCCGGCTTTCAGGGTGGACATGGGCACCAGGGGGTGCTTGTTGTTGACCAGGATGAGATGCTCGGGCGCCCCGAGGATCTGGGCGGCGTAGATGCCTACGGTTTCGTCCAGCTGCAGCGAGTTTGCCGCGCGCCAGAAGTCGTTGTCGGTCAGCATCAGCTGATACATGGGGGTGAACAGCTCGATGGCGCTTTGCAGGTCCATGAAGTTGCGGCGCCGCCGGGGCATGTCGGCAAGCGCCAGCCCGGGGTCGTGCACCATCGAAAAGTCCACCTGCGCCGGCGCGTGCATAGCTGTGCCGGCCTGGCGCATGGCGCCATTGAGGTTGATGACGAAGTTGAACAGGTTCAGGTCGTGCCTGACGAACATCTCGTCTTTAAGGTCGGCGATGCAGCGCGGTTCCAGCGGCGTGGTCGTGACGGGCACCGGCGCGTTGCGGGCGATGAATGCCAGGATCTGCGAGCCCAGATGAAAATGGCGCAGGATCAGCCAGTTGGCCTCGGGCGACACGAAGTGCTCCAGCCCCCACGCCAGGATGCGGTGCAGCAACTTTGAATGCGACCACTTGCGCGGCAGAAAGGTCTTTGCCACCTGGATCAGGATGATGAACGCGCGCGCAAGCGGCCGCAGGAAGGGCAGCAGGTATTGCCGCGAAGCAGAGCTGGAGTCGGCCAGCCAGGCTTCTTTTACCGTATCGGGCAAGGGCGTGCTGCGGTCCAGGTACAACGCGAGCCACGGGCTGGGGTCCGACGGGTCGTGTTCGCGCGTCAGGAAATCGGGCGTGCGGGCATTCATGCGGACTGTGACTCCATCACGTGGTGGAACTGCATCAAGTAAAGCGCGGCGGTGCGTCGCGCCGTGTCGGCAATGCGGCGTTCGATCTGCCCGCGCTCGTCTGCATCCAGCGCGATCTCGACAGCCATCAGCCAGCGGGCCAGGTGGTTTTCGTCGTTGTGGCCATGGTATTCCAGGAAACGGAAGCAGTCGGGCGGCAGGTCCAGGCTGGCCTTCAGCAGCGGCAGCAAGGCCGGCACGATGCGTTGGCCGGTGCCCTCGATGATGTAGATGGCGCCCAGCAGGCCTACCGGGTCCTGCGTGGCGGCCAGCGCATGCAGGTACGCATTGAGCGCCTCGCCGCCCGGGTTGCGGCGCAAGGCGTCGATATCGGCCTGGTCGCCCCCGGCATTGCGATAGTCCTGGTACAGAATCTTGAAATCGTTCTGCTCTTCGCCGGCGTGCACGCCTATCAGGTCGGCCAGCGGCCGATAGGCTGCACCCAGCGAGGCCGCGCCTTCGCGCATCCACTTGCTTCCCTCGCGCACCTGCGGAACCCACTGCGCCGTCCAGTTCAGATAGTCGGCCGTGGTAAAGCGGCGCTCGCGCAGGCGCCTGATGACCGGCGTGCGCCACACGCGCGAGCGGTAGTCATGCCAGATCGACGCCAGTTCGGTCAATAGCGGGCCCAGGCCCCGGGGGGCGCTGGCCGGATCGTGCGGCGGCGCAATCGACTCGGCATCGTCGCCGGCGAAGGGGGCGTGCGCAGCGGCATGCGCAGCGGCGTGCGCAGCGGCGGGCTGCGACGACGATGCCGCCGCTGGCGCCACGCGGGCAGGGCCGTCGGCGGCCTCGGCCTCGAAGAGCATATAAGCCGTCATGAAGCGGCCGGACTCGGGGATATAGCAGAACACCTGCTGGCCCGGCTCCAACACGTGCGTTTCCAGGAACTCGGCCAGCATGATCAATATGGACGCCGCGCCGGTGTTGCCGCGCCAGGCCAGGTTGCTGAACCAGCGTTCGCGCGGGATGGACAGGCCGGCCTTGTCCATCAGGCCCTCGACAACGGGGATGAACTTCTCGGACGAGTAGTGGCACAGGAAGTGGTCGATGCGTGCGGGGTCGATCCAGCCGTCGCGCACCAGCGCCGCGTATTCATGGATACCGATATCGAACAGGTGGGGCAGCAAACGGATGTTCTGGCGCAGCGCCAGCGCACCGGCTGCCTCGGCTTCGGACCATGATGCGTAGTCCAGGTGGCCCCGGCCGCCTTCGGCAGGCTGGCCCAGTTGCATGCACACCGGATAGTCGCCGGAAAACGAGCGCTGGTGCACCCACTTCAACCGCAGGCGCACGCCGTTTGCCGGGCCGGGCAATGCGGCCCCGCCGCTGCCAAGCAGCACTGCCCCTGCGCCGTCCGACAGCATCCAGCGCAGGAAGTGCGCGTCGAAGTCGGCATCGTAGTCACGCGCCGCGAAGCGCGACCGCTTGAACAGCCGCGACGGCATCTCGCTGGCGACCGCCAGGGCCTGGCGGTGCGCGCCGAGTTCGATGCCTTGCGCCGCGGCCTGGATGGCCGACACGCCAGCGGCGCAGATGCCGTGCACCGAGAGCACTTCCATGGGCGGCGCCGACAGTTCGCCCTGGATCATGTTGGCAAAGCCCGGCATCAGCACATCGCCGCCCGACGAACCGCTGGCCAGCAGCGAGACCCCCGTCAGATCGCGCGACTGCCTGCGCAGGCAGTCGCTGATTGCCTGGGCCGCCTGCCCGGCGTTGGTGCAGCGGGTATTGCCATCCGCATCGATGGCGTAATAGCGCTGCCTGATGCCGTTCTCGGCCAGGATGCGCTGCTTGATCCGCCCCGACATGCGGTTAAGGGGCGCGATGTACCGGTCCATGTCCTGGTTGGAGACGGGCTCGCCGGGCATGAAATAGCCGGCGCTTTCAAGATAGACGCGATCAAAGGCAACAGGCATGGATACAGGAAACTCCTAGTCGTGAATGGCAGGGGCGGCGCGCATCAGCGACCGGCTGCGGCAGCGCGGCCACACCAGCCCGATGACGAAGACGCGCGCCATATATGGCACCAGCCCCCGTTCGATCAGGCGCGGATCGACACGATGACGGTAGCGCTGCGCATGCAGGCGCGGCAGTTCCGACCAATGTGCGCGCGAGTGCTCGTGATGCGCCGTATGCAGGCCGATGTTGAACAGCAATGGGTTGACGAGGCCTTCGAAATTGCGGGCGTAGGTGAGGCGCGCATGACGGCCGGGGCCGCCGTCGGCGTGGGCGTGCTGCAGATAGTTGGTGGCAAGCAGCCAATGCAGGCCATGCAGTTGCGGCACGATCACGAACACCAGGGCCTTGGCCGGGTTCAGCGCCAGCAGCCCGCCCCACAGCCCCAGCCAGGCCGCGTACTGCCACATGCAATAGCGCCAGGCGCCGCGCCTGCTGCGGCGCAGCCTGCCCAGCCACGTGCAGAACTGCGGGTACAGCGTCCATGCCGCCTGGAAGGGGTGCAGCAGGTAGCCGGCCAGATGGTTGGTGTCGCCTCCGAAGCGGTAGGTGCGCGCCCAATCGCGCGCGCCATGCTTGTAGCGATGGTGGTTGCCCGCATGCGCCGGGAAGAACACAAAAGTGGGATGACCCTGCAGCACGGTCAGCGCAAAGTCGGTGACGCGGTTGGCGGCGCGGCGGCGCCACATGCGCAGGTGAGTATGGTTGTGGTGCACCACGCCGATGCCCAGCGTCAGGAACAGCATCAGCCCATACAACGGCCAGTGCAGCCCATGCACCCATTGCCACGCAGCCAGCGCGGGCAACATCGCCATGTACGCCAGACTTTGTATGTCGCGCCAGTTGCGCAGCGCTGCCGGTCGACGGCGCGCGCGGCTAGCTGCGGCCGCCAAGCGCGCCTCGCTGTCTGGCTGCCGCCAACTGGGCCTGGGCCGCGTCGGCCCGCAGGCGCGTGCCGAACAGCCGGTCCATGAATGTGAACTGGAAGCCGTAATTGCCGTGATAGCACGCATGATGCAGGTGATGGCGCCGACTGGCCGCGAACCAGTGCGCGTACGACACCCGGGGAAAGAAGTCGTAGTTGGCGTGCCCCACGCAATTGAAGAACAGGCTGAACAGCGGCACCGACAGAAGCGACCAGAAGCTGAAGTCATGCAGCAGCATCGGCAGCAGGATGACGTTGCCCAGCATCAGCGCTTCGACGGGATGAAAGCTGTAAGTGGAGAACGGCGTGGTCACGACCGAACGGTGGTGCGGCAGGTGAAAGCGGCGTAGCAGGCGGGTGTGCAGCAACCGGTGATTGATCCAGAAGTGCACGTCATTCCATATTGCCAGCGCCAGGATCTCAAGCACGATCTGCCACGCGCCGGCGTGCGGGTCCAGGCGGGCCCAGCCCAGCTGCAGCAAGCCCCATGGGAAGATCATGCCCAGCCCGAAGATCAGCACCGATATGCCCGACTGCGCCAGTTCGCGCCGCAGCTGGCCCGGCGCCAGCGGGCGCGTATCCAGCGGGGCGCCTATGCCCAATGCCGGCAATATGCGACGCGTCAGCAGCCACGTCGCGGCGCCGAACAACAGGTAAATGCCGCCGAAGAACAGCAGCCCCGCCAGCATTACCTGCATTGCCGACAGCGATAGAAATTCTTGCGCCATAGGATCCGCCGCCCAAGCCGGCCACCAGAATGGCGGCAATCATAGCAATACCGCCCCTGTTTATCTCATGCGCGCGGCGCCCCCGCAGTCAGTGCGCCGCCACGGCGGGCTGCACCCGGGCCGCCGCAGCGCCTGGCATGGGCATGGGCGATGGCAGGCCGCCCGCCGCAGCGTGCGCCGCAGCCCGCGGAAAGTCCCTGTCCAGCGCGGCCACGGCCGCGCCCAGCTGCGCCGCCAAGGCCGCGCTCGCGCCAGGCATGGGCGCACGCAGGCAATCGTGCAGCAAGTCTTGTTGCGCCAGCCAGGCTTTCAGCGGGCCCGGGTTCGGCTCGGCAAAGACCAGGCGGATAACCGGCGCCAGGGCATGGAACAGTCGACGCGCCGTGTCCAGTTGCTGCGCCTGCACGGCCCGATGCAGGGCCACGAACAGATCGGGGCGGATATGCGCAGCCGCGGCGATCATGCCGCTGCCGCCCAGGCACAAGGTGGTCAGCGCCTGCAGGTCTTCGCCCGCCATCACCTGCAGGCCGCCGTGCGCAATCAGCGCCACGGTCTTGTCCAGCGAGCCGCCACAGTCCTTTACCGCCGCGATGTTGCCATGCGAAGCCAGTTCCAGCAGGGTGTCGGCATGAAGCGACGTGCCCGTGCGATACGGAATGTCGTAGATCACCAGCGGCGCGCGCGAAGCGTCGGCAAGCGTACGGAAGTAGTCCCGCGCGCCGTGCTGCCCCGGCCGCACATAGTAGGGCGCCGGCGCCAGTATGCCGGCCAGCGGCCGGGTGGCGAATGCGGCCAGCCGGTGCAGCGCATGGCCCTGGTGGTTGCCCGCCAGGCCCATGACCACCGGCAGCGCGCCGGCCTCGTCCAGTACGGTGTCCAGCACCGCCAGCTGTTCGGCATCGTCCAGCGCGGCGGCCTCGCCCGTGCTGCCGCACACGACCAGGCCGTGCACGCCCGCGGCGGCATAGTGCCGCACCAGCCGGCGCAACGCCTGCCCGTCGATCGCCGCATCGCGGGCAAAGGGGGTCACCAGCGGAACCCAGACGCCCTGGAACCCGCCGGAAGTTGAACGAATAGACATGACACACTCCTGTCAGACCGCCAGGAAACCGTACAGAAGTGCAGGGAAAGGAGGTGAAACACCGCGCGCGCCGCCGTTTGCCGCCGTTCCGTCGCCCATCTGACGGAACAGCATGCTCCGGTCAGATGAGCCGCTGTTTTTTGGATTTGAGGCCGAAGCAACGCTGCGCCGCGCAAAAGCGGACGTAGACAGCGGTGCAATGGGCCAAAGACATGAAGCAGACGCGTACGCGCAAAAAATGCAGGTGATGCGGCAATCTAGCGCAGCGCGCCGGCGCGTGTCAACGCGCGACCCGCGCCGCGCCGCCCGCGCGGGCTAGGCCAGGCTGTCCAGGTAAACCGCGCAAAGGGCCTGCATGCCCTGTCGGTCGTCTTCGTCGAAACGCCCGGGTTCAGGGCTGTCGACGTCCCACACGCCTATCAGTTCACCGTTGCGCACCAGGGGCACCACGACTTCAGAGCGCGACGCCGCATCGCAGGCGATATGACCGGGAAAGGCAAAAACGTCGGGCACCAGCTGGGTCTGGCGCTGGCTGGCGGCGGCGCCGCAGACGCCGCGGTCCAGCGCGATGCGCACGCAGGCCGGTTTGCCCTGGAAAGGGCCCAGCACCAGCTCGCGCCCATCGAAGAAATAAAAGCCCGCCCAGTTGACATCGGGCAGGGCGTGGTAGGCCAGCGCGGCCAGGTTTGCGGCGTTGGCGATGCGGTCGGTTTCGCCGGCGAGCAAGGCCCGCGCCTGTGACGCCAGCTCGGCGTAGAAGCGTGGCTTGTCGTCGACGGGCAGCTCGGTGGCGGTAAACATGAAATGTAACTGTACAGGCAAGTTTCGAACCAACTGATTTTAGCGGCCGGCCGTCGCCTGGCGGCGCCGGCATGGCGTTGTGGGACAATGTTCGAACTTTTTTCCGTTCTTTCGCCAGAAGCCCTTCCATGGACAAGCCCTTCGAACCCGTGTGCGCTTTCTCCCAACGCGCCAAGCAACTCACCAGCTCTGCCATCCGCGAGATCCTCAAGGTCACTGAACGACCCGAGGTCATCTCTTTTGCGGGCGGCCTGCCTGCCCCTGGCGGTTTCCCGGTAGAGGTAGTACGCGCGGCGTTCGACAAGGTTCTGGCCGACAACGGCCGCGCCGCCCTGCAGTACGGCCCCACCGAAGGCTATGCGCCGCTGCGCCGCTGGGTGGCCGATGACCTGAACCGGGCCGGCGCCCAGGTCACCCCCGACCAGATCCTCATCGTGTCGGGCTCGCAGCAGGCGCTCGACCTGCTGGGCAAGGTGCTGATCGACGAAGGCAGCAAGGTGCTGGTCGAAGACCCCAGCTACCTGGGCGCATTGCAATCGTTCAGCCTGTACCAGCCGCAGTATGTGCCGGTGCCTACCGACGACGGCGGGCTCATCCCCGAGGCGATCACCGCCGAACTCGCCGGCGGCGCGCGCTTCCTGTACGCCTTGCCCAACTTCCAGAACCCCACCGGCCGCACGCTGAACCTGGCGCGCCGCCAGGCGCTGGTGCAACGGGCCGCGCAGCTGGGCCTGCCCATCATCGAAGACGACCCCTACGGCGAACTGCGCTATGCCGGCGAACCGCAACCCGGCCTGCTGGCCCTGGGCGCCGCCTGCGGCGCCAACGTCATCCGGCTGGGCACGTTCTCCAAGGTGCTGGCGCCCGGCCTGCGCCTGGGCTATATCGCCGCGCACCGCAGCATCATCGACAAACTGGTGCAGGCCAAGCAGGCCACCGACCTGCACACCCCCACGCTGACGCAGATGGCGGTATACGAAGTCGTCAAAGACGGCTTCCTCGAACAGCACCTGCCCACGGTGCGCGAAATCTACCGGGCGCAAGGCCGCTGCATGCTCGATGCCATCGAGCGCGAGTTCCCGTCCACGGTAAGCTGGACGCGCCCCGAAGGCGGCATGTTCCTGTGGGTGACGCTGCCCGACCACATCGACAGCGCGCAGTTGCTGACACAGGCCATCGAACAGAACGTGGCGTTCGTGCCCGGCGGTCCGTTCTACGCCGGCAAGCCGCGGGCCAACACGTTGCGGCTGAGCTTCGCCACGGTGCCCGAAGACCGCATCCGCGCCGGCATCGCCGTGCTCGGCAAGCTGATCAAGCAATACGCCTGACCCGCCGGGCGGCGCCCCACCCGGCCGCCGCCCGGTTTTCATTCATGCCCACGCGTACCTATCCGTTGCAAGCACCATGGTGAGCGCGCCGCAATCCCATACTCCCGATCTGAGCGATATTGTCTTTACCGACTGGGTCGAGCGCTGGCTGCCCCGCGCCTGGCGTCCCTATGCACGGCTGTGCCGGCTGGATCGCCCCATCGGCACCTGGCTGACGCTGCTGCCCTGCATTGCCGCGCTGATCCAGGCCGCAGGCGGCCTGCCCGACCTGCGCCGGCTGATCATCTTTTCGCTGGGCGCATTGCTCATGCGGGGCATCGGCTGCACGGTCAACGACATGTGCGACCGCGACATCGACAAGCACGTCGAACGCACGCGCTTCCGGCCCCTTACCAGCGGCCAGCTCAGCATGCGCAACGCGGTGTGGTTCCTGCTGGGGCAATTGCTGGTATGCGCGTCGCTGCTGTTTTTCATCAACGAGATGAGCCGCTGGCTGGCGGTGGCGGTGCTGCCCTTCGTGTTCATCTACCCTCTTTGCAAGCGCGTCACGTACTGGCCCCAGATCGTGCTGGGCATCTGCTTCAATTGGGGCATGCTGATGGCCTGGTCCGACACGCAGAACACGGTGCCGCTGGCGGCCATCGCAATGTGGCTGGGCGCCGTGCTCTGGCAAGTGGGCTATGACAGCATCTATGCCTATGTCGACGTGCGCGACGACCTGCAACTGGGGCTGCGTTCTACCGCCATGCGTTTCGGCGGCCGCGGCAAACAGTGGATCGGCGGCTTCTACGTGGCCACCATTGCGTTGTGGGCCTGGGGCGGCTACGCGATGGGCCTGGGCTGGGCCTACCATGTCGGCATCGCCGTGGTGGCGACGCACCTGGCCTGGCAGCTGGTCACATTCGACCTGAAACGCCCCGACCGCAATTTCATGCTGTTTCGCGCCAATCTCTGGACGGGCGCGCTGCTGGTGGCGGCGGCCCTGGCCGGCACCCTGTTCTGACCCCGGCCGACCCGGTCGGCCCCGCCTCGCAAGGAGCCCGCATGCCCGTGCAACTACGCATTGTCTTCGCCCTGTCCGCCGCGCTGCTCGCCACGGCCGCCGCCGCCCAGGAGCAGGCGCAGGATTGCTCTGCGCTGCGCGGTTGCGCGGCCAAGTTCTGCCAACTGGAAACCAACATCGCGGCGGCGCAGGCGCACGGCAATTCCGCACAGGAAGCCGGCCTGCGCCGCGCGCTGTCTGAAGCGCGCGGGTCCTGCACCGACGCGTCGCTGCGGGCGCAACGCCAGGAAGCCCTGGCCGAGCGCCGCGCCGAACTCAAGGAACGCGAAGACGAACTTGCCGAAGCCCGCCGCGACGGCCGGCCGGACAAAATCGACAAAGCCCTGCGCAAGCTGAAAGAAGCGCAGGACGAGCTCAAGCAGGCTCAAGCCGATCTGCTGCGCTAGGCGCATGCCGGCAAACCGCAACAGTCGGGTGGATTAGTCGCGATTTTGGAATGATATTTTCGAAAAACTAGGGTTTATCCTAGTGCGCGACGCATCCAGAATGTCATCACCGGGAAACAACTGCGCCGAATTCCTCCGGCGCGTATCCCGATCAGACATCTGGAGATCCACTATGAAGACGCTTACCACCGCCATTCTGCTGTCCCTGGGGCTGTCCGCCGGCGCCTACGCCGCCGACACCCAGCCCCCGCTGACCCGCGCCCAAGTACAGGCCGAGCTGGCCCAGGCCAAGGCCAGCGGCGAGTACAGCTTCGGCGAACTGGACTACCCCGCCGTCCAGGCGCAGGCTTCGCACCTGACGCGCGCGCAAGTGCAGGAAGAGCTCGACCAGGCCCGCGCCGCTGGCCTGGTTACCTACGGCGAAGAGCAATACCCGCCCCAGGCCGCCGCTAGCCCCGGCAGCCACCGGACGCGCGGCGAAGTGCGCGCCGAGCTGGCCCATGCCAAGGCCTCGGGCGAATATTCGTTCGGCGATCTGGACTATCCGCCGCAAGGCTGATCGACCCGCCACGCGGCGCCGCGCACGGGCCTTCTTCGGAAGGCCTGTTTTATTTGGCGCCGCGTATCGCTTAGTCGAATCAACGGCTATAGGCGCCATTTTGACGGTGTTGCATGTACTTTACGACGCTTTGCATACTACATATCGACACGGGCCGAAGGTAGCATCAGACCATAGCAACCTCGAGGAGCCCGCCATGTCGTTATCGCCGCTACCCGTCACCATCCTGGGCGCAGGCAAGATCGGATTCGCCATCGCCCTGCTTTTGCAGCGTACGGGCGACTACGTCGTAAGCGTGGCCGACCAGGATAGCGAGCGGCTCGCCCCCGTGGCGGCGCTGGGTTGCCAGACGCTGCATGTGCGCGATGACGCGGCCCTGCAAGACGCCGTGGCCGGGCGCTATGCCGTGCTGAACGCGCTGCCGTTCCACCGCGCCGTGGCCGTGGCCCGCCTGTGCGCGCGGCTGGGCGTACATTATTTCGACCTGACGGAAGACGTGGCCAGCACCGATGCGATCCGCGAACTTGGAGCGGACGCCCGCAGCGTGCTGATGCCGCAATGCGGGCTGGCGCCCGGCTTCATAGGCGTGGTCGGCAACGACCTGGCAAGGCGCTTCGATACGCTGCTCGACCTGCGCATGCGCGTGGGCGCGCTGCCGCGCTATCCCACCAACGCGCTGCGCTACAACCTGACCTGGAGCACCGAAGGGTTGATCAATGAGTACTGCAACCCTTGCGTGGCGTTGGTCGATGGCCAACTCGCCCACGTCGCACCGCTGGAAGGCTACGAGACATTCACGCTCGACGGCATCGAGTACGAGGCGTTCAACACGTCGGGCGGCCTGGGCACGCTACCGCAGACCTGGGCGGGCAAGGCGCGCAACATCGACTACAAATCGGTGCGCTACCCGGGTCACTGCGCCATCATGAAGCTGCTGCTCAACGACCTGCGCCTGCGCGACCGGCGCGACTTGCTGCGGGAGATCCTGGAAAACGCCGTACCCGCCACCGAACAGGATGTCATTGTGATTCTGGCCTCGGCATCCGGCATGCGGCACGGGCAACTGCTGCAGCAGTCGTACACCACGCACATTTATGCCGGCGACGTCGACGGCCATTCGCTAAGCGCCATACAGCGCGCCACTGCGGCGGGCATCTGCGCCGCGCTGGATCTCGTGGCAGAACAGGCGCTGCCGCAGCGGGGTTTCGTCGGCCAGGAAAACATTGCCCTGGCGGCCTTGCTGGCCAACCGGCACGGCAGCATCTATGCGGCCCGGCAGGCCGACGCGGTGCCTGCCTGAGGGCCGGCCGCGGCGGGCGCGGCTAGGCCCAGCCTTCCAGGCGCAGCGTGGCCCGCACCAGCCGCTGTTCTTCCTGCTCGATGTCGAGCAGGCTCTGCCGGACGCTATTGACGTGCTCGGTCGCGGCGCGATGCGCCTGCTCCGGCAGGCGCGCCACCACGGCTTCGAACACAGCGGCATGCTGACGTTCGATCTGACCACGGTGCGGATCGCGGTGATACAGGTTGTTGACGCAGGCGAATACCGATCCCAGCATCAAGTCCGTCAGCGACTGCAGCGTGTGCGTCAGCACCGGGTTGTGCGACGCTTCGCAGACCGCCAAGTGGAAAGCGTGATCCAGGTGCGCATGCGTAGCGCTGTCGGTGTCGTGCTCATGCGCGGCCACCATGGCCTCGTAGCGGCGGCGGATCATGATGAAATCGGCCTCGGTGCCGCGTATGGCCGCCAGGCGCGCCGATTCGCCTTCCAGCAAGGCGCGCACCTCGAGCAGGTCGTAAAGCGTGCGCGGCTGCGAATGAAACAGGTGCACCAGCGGGCCCGCGTCCACTTGCGAGATGGGCGCCACGAACGAACCCTTGCCCTGCTCGGTGCGAATAAGGCCGCGCGCGCGCAGCAGCTTCAGGCCCTCGCGCAGCGCGGTGCGCGATGCGCCGAGCTTTTCGGTAAGGCGCCGCTCGGACGGCAGCGGCTGGCCGGCCTTGAGCACGCCGTCCATGATCAGGCGTTCGATCTGTTCGGCGACCACGTCGGCCACCTGTCGCCCGCGGGGGGTGGTGTCGGTAGACATGAAACTGGTATGACCAGACGCTGGCAACCCAGCGCATTCCGGCTAATGTTCGTCAATTAACGGAAATAGAACCATAAAATCCGCCATCGACGCAAATCGGGCCTGAATAAACTGGTATGACCAGTGGCCTGGGATCTGGACATTGGCGCGCCCTGCACCGATCATGTGGGTTCGCTGTTCCGGCAGTGCCGGCCCCGTTTTTTGTATCCGAGATTCCCAATGACCGAACGTATTCAGCAAGACGGCCTGCAAGTGGCGGCCGCGCTTCATCGCTTTATCGAAGAAGAAGCCCTGCCGGCCAGCGGCATCGACAGCCGGCAGTTCTGGTCGGGCTTTGCCGCGCTGGTGCGTGACCTGGCCCCGCGCAACCGTGCGCTGCTGGCCGAACGCGACCGGCTGCAGCAAGAGCTCGACGATTGGCATCGCGCCAACCCCGGGCCGGTGCGCGACCTGCGCGCCTACCGCGCCTTTCTCGAAAAGGTGGGCTACCTGCAGCCCCAGCCCGAAACGGTAAAGGTACAAACAGACAACGTCGACGCCGAAATCGCCGAGCAGGCGGGCCCGCAGCTGGTCGTGCCGGTATCGAATGCGCGCTATGCGCTCAACGCCGCGAACGCGCGCTGGGGCAGCCTGTACGATGCTCTGTACGGCACCGACGCCATCGCGCCCACCCCGGGCGATACCGGGCGCGGCTATCACCCCGCGCGCGGCCAGGCCGTCATTGCGCGGGCGCGCGCCTTCCTGGACCAGGCCGCGCCGCTGGCGCAGGGTTCGCACGCCCAGGCCACAGGCTATCGCGTCGCCAACGGGCAATTGGCCGTCGACCTGGAGCAGGGCACGACCGGCCTGGCAGATGCCACGCAGTTCGCCGGCTACCAGGGCGACGCACAAGCGCCTGCGGCCATCCTGCTCAAACACCACGGCCTGCACATCGAGATCCAGATCGACCGCGTTCACGCCATAGGCGCCACCGACGCGGCGGGCGTCAAAGACGTCGTGGTCGAGGCCGCGCTGACCACCATCATGGACTGCGAAGACTCGGTGGCCGCCGTCGATGCCGAAGACAAAGTGCAGGTGTACCGCAACTGGCTGGGCCTGATGAAGGGCGACCTTGCCGAACAAGTCACCAAGGGCGGGCAGACTTTCACGCGCCGCCTGAACCCCGACCGGGAATACCGGCAGCCCGACGGCGGCACGCTGACGCTGCACGGCCGCTCGCTGATGTTCGTGCGCAATGTGGGCCACCTGATGACCAACCCCGCCGTGCTCGACGCCGACGGGCACGAAATTCCGGAAGGCATCCTGGATGCGGTGGTGACCACGCTGGCCGCCCTGCCCGACCGCGCCAGCCGCCGCAATTCGCGCACGGGATCGATCTATATCGTCAAGCCCAAGATGCACGGCCCCGCCGAAGCGGCCTTTGCCAACGAACTCTTCGACCGCGTCGAAGACCTGCTGGGCCTGCCTCGCCATACCGTGAAAATGGGCATCATGGACGAAGAGCGGCGCACCAGCGTCAACCTGAAAGCCTGCATCCATGCGGCCGCCGGGCGCGTGGCTTTCATCAACACCGGGTTCCTCGACCGCACGGGCGATGAAATGCACACCACCATGCAGGCCGGCCCCATGATGCGCAAAGGCGACATGAAATCCAGCGCCTGGATCGCCGCCTACGAGCGCAGCAACGTGCTGGTGGGGCTCGACTGCGGGCTGCGCGGCCGCGCACAGATCGGCAAGGGCATGTGGGCGATGCCCGACCTCATGGCGGCGATGCTCGAACAGAAAATCGCGCACCCCAAGGCGGGTGCCAACACGGCGTGGGTGCCTTCGCCCACCGCGGCCACGCTGCATGCGCTGCACTACCACCAGGTCGATGTGCAGGCCGTCCAGCAAGAGCTCGAACGCACCTCGCTCGCCAGCGTGCGCGACGAACTGCTCGACGGCCTGCTGACCGTGCCGGTGGGCAACCCGGCCGACTGGAGCCCCGACGACATCCGCAATGAACTCGACAACAACGCGCAGGGCATCCTGGGCTACGTCGTGCGCTGGATCGATCAGGGCGTGGGTTGCTCCAAGGTGCCAGACATCAATAACGTGGGCTTGATGGAAGATCGCGCGACGCTGCGCATTTCCAGCCAGCACATTGCCAACTGGCTGCACCATGGCATCGTCACGCGCGAACAGGTGCAGGACACCTTCGAGCGCATGGCCAAGGTGGTGGATGCACAGAACGCCGCCGACCCGCTGTACCAACCAATGGCTGGGCACTTCGACACGTCGATCGCTTACCAAGCCGCCTGCGCCCTGGTGTTCGAAGGGCTGGCCCAGCCCAACGGCTACACCGAGCCGCTGCTGCACAAGTACCGTCAGGCCTGCAAGGCGCGCCTGCAAGCCGCCGGCTGACGCCGCCCCGCGGGGCGCCCTGTGGTGCAGGGACGCCCCCGCCGGGGCTTCAGTAGCCTTTGGCAGGGTCGTATAAATTGGGCAGCGGCTCGCCCGCTTCGCAGCGGCGGATCAGCTCTGCAACATAGCGGGCGCGCTCGCGGCGCGTGGGCGTGGCCGCGCAATGCGGGGTAATCAGCACACCCGGATGCCGCCACAGCGGCGAGCCTGCCGGCAGGGGCTCGGTGTCGAAGACGTCCAGCACCGCCTGCGACAGTTGCCCGCTGTCCAGCGCGTCGATCACATCGCCTTCCACCATATGCGATCCGCGTCCCACGTTGATCAGGGCCGCGCCGCGCGGCAACTGCGCGAATGTCTCGGCGCACAGAATGCCGCGCGTGACTTCGGTGCCAGGAAGCAGGCACACCAGGATATCGGTGCGCGCCAGGAACTCCGGCAACTGCTGCGCGCCGGCATAGCTCTCGACCCCGGGCAAGCCGGCCACCGAGCGCGACCAACCCGCGGTGGGAAAGCCCGTACGCGCCAGCAGGGTGGCGGTGGCCGCCCCCAAGGCGCCCAGGCCCATGACGCCCACGCGCATGTCGCGCATCATGCGCGGCACTTCGGGCGTATCCCAACGGCAGATGGCCTGGTCGTTCGTGTAGCGCTTGAATTCCTTGGTGATCGCCAGGGCGGCAGCCAGCACGAATTCGCTCATTTCGTCGGCGGTTTCCTGCATGACCAGGCGGGCAATGGGCACGTGCTCGGGGCGTCGCGGGTCGGCCAGGATATGGTCCACGCCCGCGCCGGAACTGATGATGAGCTTCAAGCCGGAAAGCGACGCCAGCCAGCCCGGGTCGGGTTCCCACACCAGCGCATAGCCCACCTCGGAAGGATCGTCCAGGGGCTCATGCTGGCCACAGACCTGCAACCCGGGAGCAAATTCGGCGAAATGCTCGCGCCATTCGGGCAGGGCCTGCGGCCCCCCCGATTTGATGACCAGCCGCATGCGAATGGGTTTCCTTGTTCAATTCATGCCGCGCGCGTGGCGAGGCTTACACCAGCTTCCATTTCTTGAGCAGCGCATCGAGCTCGCCACTGCGCTTGAGCTCGTCCAGCGCGGCCTGCAGTTTCTGCTTGAGCGCGTCTTCGCCCTGCCGCAGGCCCAGCCCGATCGAACCCGGCAACGAGGCCTTGTAGCTCTGTACCAGCCGGGAACGCGGAAACTGCCCCTGGCCCAGATAGTAGGAAAGCGTGGGGTAATCGGCAATGCCCGCCTCGATGCGCCCGGCATTGACGTCGCGCATGATGTCCGGAATGGTGTCGTAGACCTTGATCTCCTTGAAAATGCCGGCGCTCTTTAACGCGTCCACGTACACCGTGCCCACCTGCGCACCCACCACGCGGTCTTTGAAGGCCTGGTACGACGTGTAGTCGGTCTTGTCTGTGGAAGGCACGATCATGCCTTCGCCATAGGTGTACACGGGTTTGGTGAAGTCGATTACCTGCCTGCGCTTGTCGGTGATGTACATGGCCGACGCGATGATGTCGATTTTCCTGGAAGTCAGCGACGAGATCAGCGCAGAAAACTCCATCGGCTCGACTGCCGGGGTAAAGCCGGCATGCTTGCCCACGGCTTGGATCAGATCGACCATGAAGCCTTGCATCTGCTGGGTAGCGGGATCCAGGAATGAAAACGGCACGCCATTGGTTTCGGTGCCCACCTTCATCACCGTCTGCGCCGTGGCGGGCGTAACCGCGGCGGCCAGAGAAACCGCCGCGGCGGCCAAGGCAAGTTTCATGCTTCGAATCATCATCGTGCTCCAGTAAGTGGCTCGTCGCCGTGGGTGAACGAAGAAAGACACGCGCATGGGGCAAGCACCCCATGCAAGCTATTTGACCATCGCGCACCGCCGCGAAACACCCGTAGGAACCCGCCCGGGGCTGCACATCGAACAGCGGGCCGGATTGTTCAGGCGCCGAAAGCGCCAGGTGTATGCCAGGTAAGCGCCAGGCGTCGCCCGCCCGCCACCCGAAGCGATCTCCCAGGTGTCTGACACCCAAAGGGTGTCAGACACCAACGGCGTTGCCCACGCCCTTCACCCGAAGAAGTTCCCACAGGTGTCTGACTCCCAACGGGTGTCAGACACCAACGGCGCCACCCACACCCCCACCCGAAGAAATTCCCCAGGTGTCTGACTCCCAAAGGGTGTCAGACACCAACGGCGCCACCCACACCCCCACCCGAAGAAATTCCCCAGGTGTCTGACTCCCAAAGGGTGTCAGACACCAACGGCTCCACCCACACCC
This sequence comes from Bordetella genomosp. 7, assembly GCF_002261265.1. GTDB lineage: Bacteria > Pseudomonadota > Gammaproteobacteria > Burkholderiales > Burkholderiaceae_B > Bordetella_A. The sequence continues at coordinate 470,153 of NZ_NEVK01000008.1, forward strand.
CCCACCCGAAGAAATTCCCCCAGGTGTCTGACTCCCAAAGGGTGTCAGACACCACAAGGCGCCACCCCACCCTCCACCCGAAGAGACGCCTTTGGGCCGCAGACACTGCCGCGTTCGGCGGGTCTTGACATCAAATTATGCTCAGACGTAGCATAAATACCCACGCCTCTTTTTTTGCCAACAAAATGCTCTTACTGAGCATAATCGCGCTCACGCAGCAGGAGACTTAGCAATGGATACGCCCGCCCTTCGGCCGGTTGAGTTCGACCTTCCCGCGCCGACGACCGCCGCGCAGTGTCCGGCCACGACGGGCCGGGCATGGGCGCGGGTGCCCGAACCTCTGCCGCCCGCCCACAAGGCCGAGACCATGGGCCGCATACGCGAACTGCTGCAGAGCCGGGGCGCAGTGCTGGTGGCGCATTACTACGTGGACGCCGACGTGCAGGAACTCGCCGAAGCCACCGGCGGCTGTGTGGGCGATTCACTCGAAATGGCCCGCTTTGGCCGCGACCATCCCGCCGACACACTGGTCGTGGCCGGCGTGCGCTTCATGGGCGAAACGGCGAAAATCCTCAGCCCGCACAAGCGCGTGCTGATGCCCGACCTGCAGGCCACTTGTTCGCTGGACCTGGGATGCCCGGCCGAAGATTTCAGCGCATGGTGCGATGCGCATCCCGACCGTACCGTCGTGGTGTATGCCAACACCAGCGCGGCGGTAAAGGCCCGCGCCGACTGGGTGGTGACCTCGTCGATCGCGCTGGACGTCATCGCCGACCTGCACGCACGCGGCGAACGCATCCTGTGGGCGCCCGACCGGCACCTGGGCAGCTATGTGCAGCGGCAGACCGGCGCCGACATGTTGTTGTGGCAAGGCGCCTGCATTGTGCACGACGAATTCAAGGGCACCGAGCTGGAATTGCTGCGCGCCGAACATCCGCACGCGCGCGTGCTGGCGCACCCGGAATCGCCGCAGGCCGTACTCGCCCAGGCCGACGTAGTGGGCTCCACCACGCAACTGATCGACGCGGCGCGCAAACTGGACGCCAGCCATTTCATCGTGGCCACCGACCAGGGCATTCTGCACAAGATGCGCGCCGCGGCGCCGGGCAAGTCATTCATCGCGGCGCCCACCGCGGGCAACAGCGCCACCTGCAAAAGCTGCGCGCATTGCCCCTGGATGGCCATGAACGAACTGGCCGGGCTGGTCCGCGTGCTGGAGCATGGCGACAACGAGATCACGCTGGACCCCGCGCTGGGCCAGCGCGCCCGGCGCCCCATCGACCGCATGCTGGCGTTTGCCGACGCGCGCAGGCAGCGCGTGCGCGCCAGCGGCGACTTGGCCCGCGACATGGCGCTGTACCAGCACGTCGGGCCCGCCTGAACGAGACGCCCGATGAAATACGACGTGCTTATCGCCGGCTGCGGGCTGGCCGGCCTGACCGCCGCGCTGGAGCTCGCGGCACATCGCCGCGTGGCCATACTGGCCAAGGGCGGCGCCGAACACAGCGCCAGTCATCGCGCCCAGGGCGGCATCGCCGCGGCGCTAGGCCCCGATGACAGTGTGGACGAACACGTGCGCGATACGCTGGAAGCGGGCGGCGGGCTGTGCGACCCCCAGGCCACCCGCCGCATCGCCGCCGACGCGCGGCGCGCCATTGAATGGCTGCAAGCGCAGGGTGTGGCGTTTACGCAGGCAGACGGCAAGCCGCCGGCGCTGCACTTGACGCGCGAGGGCGGACATGGCCGCCGCCGCATTGTGCACGCTGCCGACGCCACGGGCCGGGCCATGGTGGCCGCGCTGGCCAGCCAGGCACGGCAACATCCGAACATTACCTTCCTGCCCCGGCATTACGCCATCGACCTGGCAATCAGCGGCCCCGCCGGCACCCCGGGGGCGCGCTGCAACGGCCTGCACGTGTTCGATGAGGACCGCGGCCGCATCGAGACGCTGGCCGCCTCGCACGTGGTGCTGGCCACCGGCGGGGCGGGCCGGGTGTACGCCCACGCCACCGCGCCGGCAGCGGCCACCGGCGACGGCATCGCCATGGCCTGGCGCGCCGGTTGCCGGGTCGCCAACCTGGAATTCATCCAGTTCCACCCCACGGCCCTGTACCACCCTGAAGGCGATACTTTTCTGATTTCCGAGGCGGTGCGCGGCGAGGGAGGGCGGTTGCTGCTGCCCGATGGCACACGCTTCATGCCGGCCCATGATGCGCGCGCAGAGCTCGCGCCGCGCGATGTCGTGGCGCGAGCCATCGACACCGAAATGAAGCGGCATGGTCTTGATTGCGTGTACCTGGATATCAGCCACCAGCCCCGCGCATTTCTGTTGGAACACTTTCCCACGATCCATGCACACTGCGCGAAGCTGGGGCTGGACATGGCTGCCGGCCCCATTCCCGTGGCGCCGGCCGCGCACTACACCTGCGGGGGCGTGCTGACCGACACCGCCGGCCGCACCGACCTGCCGGGCCTGTACGCAATCGGCGAAACGGCCTGCACGGGCCTGCATGGAGCCAATCGCCTGGCCAGCAATTCGCTGCTGGAATGCGTGGTGATGGGGCGCGCCGCGGCGCGTGCCATGCTGCAGGCGCCCCCCGCACACGCATGGGCGCCGGTCGCGCCCGTGTCCGGGGCGCGCGCGGTTGCGTGCGCGCATCCTTTACTGGCGGCACGCCGGCAGGCGTTGCGCGAGCTCATGCGTGACGATGCCGGCATCGTGCGCGCCAACGCCGGCCTGGCCCGGGCCGCGCGGCGCATCGCGCAATGGCAGGCCGAAGCGCAACAGTGGTGGACGCACGACGGCGTCAGCGGCGAACTGCTGGAACTGCGCAATCTGCTGCAAGTGGCCGCGCTGATCGTGCAGGCGGCCGCCGCCCGGCCGGAAAGCCGCGGCGCCCACTACAACCAGGATTGGCCGCAAGCCCTGCCCGACGCCCGCCCCAGCATCCTGCGCCATCCGCACCCCCTGCACGACCACGCCGGCCAGGCGCACGGCTTGCCCGAAACTTCGCAGCCCGAAGCGGCATAGTCCCGGTTGGCGGGTTGGTGTCTGACACCTGGCGGAGTCAGACACCCGTCATTACGCGGCATGGTCGGGCGTGCGGACAGAGTGTCTGACACCTGGCGGAGTCAGACACCAGCCTTTGCGCGGCATGGTCGGCCGCGCGCACAGGTATGATCTGGCAATTACTTGCTACCTCAATGAATATCATGACCGGTTTCGAACACAACCCGTTTCTGCATTCGCTGGGCGCCGTTATCGAAAGCTGGGGAGACGGCCAGATCGTGTTGAGCATGGACCTGCGCCCCCAGCACCTGAACCGCCAGGGCGCGCTGCAGGGCGGCGTGGTGTGTTCGCTGCTGGACGCCGCCTGCGGCTACTCGGGCATCGTGCCGCAGGCCGACGACAGCCAGGGCAACGCCGTGACGATATCGCTGGCGATCAACTTCGTCGGCTCGGTCACGTCGGGCCGCGTGATCGCCACCGGCAACGTCATCGGCCGCGGCCGCAAGATCTATTTCGCACGCGCCGAAGTGTGCACCCCCGACGGGCGCGTGCTGGCCTCGGCGCAAGGATCATTCAAATACGGCAGCCCCAAATTGCTGGCCGCCGCCCCCGAAACGGAGACTGCTGCATGAGCGACACGTCGCATATCGTCGAACAGGCCATCGTATCGCGCCAGAGCGTGCGCGGCTTTCTGCCCAAGCCGGTTCCCCAGGCGCTGATCCGCCGCATTTTGCAGGCGGCCGCGCGCGCACCCAGCGGCAGCAATATCCAGCCCTGGAAAGTGCATGTGGTCACCGGCGCCACGCGCGACGCGCTGTCCCGCGCCCTGCTGCAGACTCACGAACGCGGCGAACGCGAACGGCGCGAATACCAGTATTACCCCGTGAACTGGCGCAGCCCCTACCTGGACCGCCGCCGCGAAACCGGCTGGGGCCTGTACAGCCTGCTGGGCATCCAGAAGGGCGACCGCGAAGCCTCGGCCCGCCAGCACGGGCGCAACTACGAATTCTTTGGCGCGCCGTGCGTGTTGCTGTTTACCATCGACAACGACCTGGACAAGGGCAGCTGGCTCGACTACGGCATGTTCCTGCAGAACATCATGATCATGGCGCGCGGCTGCGGTCTGGATACGTGCCCGCAGGCGGCGCTGGCGAACTATCCCGACATCGTCAAGCAGCACCTGCGGATTCCCGACAACCAGATCGTGGCGTGCGGCATTGCCATCGGTTACCAGGACCCGGACGAGCCCGCCAACCAGTACCGCACCACCCGCGTGCCCGTGGACGAATTCGCCGTCTTCCACGGCGACTAGCAGGCCGGGCGCGCACTGCGTACCCGCGGCAAGCGGTACGCAGTGCGCGCGTCAAAGTGGTACTTTGGCCCTTGCGCGTTGTGTTCCACAATGCAGCTCGGCCCTTTGTTGTTCCAGGCGCCGCCCCCGCATATACGGACGACCATGAAAGCCTACTACCACCCCGACCAGGCCCTGCACCATCCCCAAACCTACTTCTCGCGCGGCATGATGCGCACGCCCCAGGAAGTGCCCGACCGCGCAAGCGCCCTGGTGGGCGCGGTAAAACAACTGGGCTTCGACCTGCGCCAGCCGCCCGACGCGGGCATGGCGCCCCTGACCGCGGTGCACGCGCTCGATTATCTGCAGTTTCTCAAGACCGCCCATGGCGAATGGAAGCAACTGCCCGAAGACTGGGGCAACGAGGTCGTGTCCAACGTATTCGTGCGCGAACCCAACGCCTTGCGCGGCGTGCTGGCCAAGGCCGCGCGCTACCTGGCCGACGGCAGCTGCCCGGTGGGGCCGTCCACATGGCATTCGGCATATTGGTCGGCGCAATCCGCGGTGGCGGGGGCCGACGCCCTGCTGGCGGGCGATCGGCACGCCTATGCGCTGTGCCGCCCGCCCGGCCACCACGCACGGCGCGACGCGGCCGGCGGGTTCTGCTACCTGAACAACAGCGCCATCGCCGCCCAGCGGCTGCGCGGCAAATACGGCCGCGTCGTGGTGCTGGACACCGACATGCATCACGGGCAGGGCATCCAGGAAATCTTCTACGAACGCGACGACATTTACTACGTGTCCATCCACGGCGACCCCGAGAATTTCTATCCCGTCGTCACCGGGTACGACAACGAAAAGGGCGCCGGGCCGGGCTTTGGCTACAACCTCAACCTGCCCATGCCGCACGGTTCCCCCGAATCCGTGTTTTTCGACAAGCTGGCCATCGCCATCGACGCCATCCAGGTGTTCGCGCCCGACGTCGTGGTGCTGGCGCTGGGCTTCGACATTTTCGAGCGCGACCCGCAGGCCAAGGTCGCCGTCAGCAGCCCGGGCTTCGAACGCCTGGGCAAGGCCGTGGCCAGCCTGGGTGTGCCGGTGCTGGTGGTACAGGAAGGCGGTTATTACATCGAAGGCCTGCAAGAAAACGCCGAAGCCTTTTTCGCGGGGTTGCGCGGGTAGCCCGGCACGCATGGTGAAGCGCCGTCACCCTGGCACGGCGTACTGACTGCCCCACAAATGGTCGATCCCGCCAATCTGCTGGCCATTCTGATGATGGCCGCCGTGACATACCTGACCCGCATCGGCGGGTACATCCTGCTGCGCAACCGCAGTCTGGGCCCGCGGGCCATGGCCGTGCTGGAAGCCGCACCGGGCTGCGTACTGATCTCGGTCATCGCGCCGGCCTTCGTGTCCGACCGGCCCACCGACCTGATCGCGCTGGCGTGCACCGTGCTGGCCGCCACTCGCCTGTCGCTGCTGCCCACCGTGCTCATCGGCGTGGGCAGCGCGGCGCTGTTGCGGCACGTGCTGGCATGAAGCCCGGCCCCCATCCACAGGGGAACACCCAGGCAAACGCCCCCCAGGCGTCTCACGCCCAGGACACCCTGCGCGCCTTGCAGGGCAGCGCCTGGGAACGTTGCTGTGCCGGCGCAACGGCCAGCCTGCCGGTGCTGTTCGGCGTGATTCCATTCGGGCTGGTGCTGGGCGCGCAGGCGGCGCGCACCGGCCTGACGCCCGTCGAAGTGCCGCTCATGACAGGCTTGAACTTCGCCGGCGGTTCCGAGTTCGCCGCGCTGGGCCTGTGGTCGTCGCCTCCGCACGTGCTGTTGATCATGGCGGTGACGTTCCTGGTCAACAGCCGCATGCTGGTCATGAGCGCCGCGATGTCGCCCTTCTTGCGGCACCTGCCCAAGCGCAAGGTGCTGCCGGCGCTGTTCTTCATGACCGACGCCGGCTGGGCGATTTCCATGGCCGATATCCGCCAGCGCGCCAGCCTGGGCATCGCACCCGCGTTCAGCCTGGCCTTTTATATGGGCTCGGCGCTGGTCTTCTATGTTGCCTGGATCGCCTGCACCACCCTGGGCGCCATTGTGGGGCCGCTGCTGGGCCCGCCCGAGACATACGGGCTGGATATGGCGTTTCCCGCGGTGTTTCTGGTGATGCTGCGCGGCATGTGGCGCGGCGCGCGGCGCGCTCTGCCTTGGCTGGCCAGCCTGGTTGCGGCTGCGCTGGCCTGCAAGCTGCTGCCTGGCGCCTGGTATGTGCCGGTAGGCGCCGTCACCGGCATTCTGGCCGCGCTGGTTCTGGCGCCGAAAACCCCTGCGCCGCAACCCTGACGCGGCGCAGGCGCGCTGCCGCTAGGCGTGTGACCAGAGCGGCGCGCCCGCGGCCGGCAGGGTGGCAGTAAGCACCGTACCGGTTTGCGACTCGGTCATCACCAGTGTGGACGTGCCCGGCCTGAACGCGACGTTGGTCACCGTGCCGCCGGCGGGGCTGCGCACAAAATGCGTGACCTCGCCGCGCGGATTCAGCACGAAAGCGCCGCCCAGGCTGGCGTGCGCCACCACCAGGCGGCCGTCCTGATCTACCGCCAGCCCGTCCGGCCCGCTCGTTCCGAAGAAGGTGCGAAACGCCCCCACTTTCGACAGGGACCCGTCGGCCAATACCGGCGCGCGCCACACCGCGTTGGCACGGGTCATGGCCACATACAGCACGTGGCCGGACGGGTCCAGCGCAATGCCGTTCGGACTGGGCCCGTTGGACAGCAGCAGGTCCAGCTGGCCCGACGCGCGCAGCCGGTACACGCGGCCGCTCGCATCATGCAGGCCGGTCTGGCCCTGGTCGGTGAAGTACAGGTTTCCCTGCCCGTCGAAGTGCAGGTCGTTCAGGCCCTTGAAACTCTCGGAATTGCGGTGTCCCAGCACCACTTCGACATCGCCGCTGTGGGGCGACACGCGCAGCAGCCCGCGCCGGTAGTCAGCCACCCACAGGTCGCCGGTGCGGTCGATGGCGATGCCATTGGGCCACCCGCCGGTTTCGGCCACGGTATGCCACTGGCCGTGCGGCGCCAACCGGAAAATGCGCCCGTGCACGATGTCGGTCAGGTACAGATTGCCCGCGCGGTCGAACGCGGGGCCCTCCAGGAAGCTGTCAACCGTCTGGCCCGGCTTGTTGGCGGCCGCCCATTCACTGGCGCGGCGCAGGCGCAGGGCATCGGGCAGGGCGGCCAGCACGGTGGCATCCACGCGCTGCGGCGGTTCAAAAGAAAGATTCCACATACGTTTACTCCGCGGACGGCACGGGCCGTGCAGGGTGCCCCTCGTAGGTCGGCAGGAACTGCCGCGGCATCGGGCCCTTGATGCGCCCGCCTTGTTCGGTCTGTTCCCATGCGTGCGCCAGCACGCCCACCGAACGCGACAGGCAGAACAGCCCGCGCGCCAGCGGCGCGGGAAAGCCCAGCTCGCCATAGATCACGGCGGTGGCCCCGTCGATGTTCATGGGAATGGCCTTGCCCTTGCGCGCACGCAGCAGGTCTTCAATGCCGCGCGCAACGGCCGCGTAACGGCCGCTGACTTCATTGGCGCGCGCCGCCTCGTCCACCAGGGCCAGCAGCGGCTTGGCGCGTGGGTCCACCGGGTGAAACCGGTGGCCGAAGCCCGGGATCGTCTTGCCATGCTCATCGATATAGGCGTCCACCGCAGTCTCGATGGCCTGTGCCTGCGGTATGCCCGATTCCGCACGCGCCAGGGCATCCTGGTACAGCGCCAGCGCCTGTTCGCCCGCGCCCCCGTGTATATCGCCCAGCACATTGACCGCCGACGCCATGGCGCTGTTGATGCCCACGCCACAGGTCGCCGCCATGCGCGCGATAGCGATGCTGGGAGCCTGCGGCCCGTGATCCACGGCCGACATCAGCGCCGCTTCGAGCAGCCTGCCCTGATGCCGGCTGGGAAGATCCCCGCGCGTCATCAGCCAGATCATTTCGGCAAGCCCGACCTTGCCGATCAGGTCTTCGATGGCGTAGCCGCGATAGCGGATGACGCCGGGCTGCATGTCGATGATGGACGTGCGCCACCAGTCTTGCGCCAGTTGTTGCGGATCAGTTGCGGATGAAGTCATGAGTCGTCTCGTTGCAATCAACGGGGCAGCCAGGCGGGCGCATCGCCGCCCAGCCTGGGCGTGGGCAGCGCCCAGCGCGGCGCCGTGTCGGACATGCGCAGCACAGGCCCCAGCGTCCTGAGCACGCCGTAGCAGGTATCGGACTCTACCGAGTATGCCTCGAGCGCTTGCGCGTCGAGCCGCTGCGGCGCGTGGTCAAAGCGGTCGACCAGCCCCTGGCGCTGCGCGAACATGGCCGACTGGCACAGCGAAACATGCACCCGGTAGCTGCCGCCCTCGCGAGCCCGGCGCGCCAATGCGAGCATCACGCCCAGGGCGCCCAGATAGCCGGTTGTGTAGTCGCACAGCGGCGCAAACACCAGCTTGGGCTTGCCGTCGTTGGTCAGCAAGCCGTTGCGATGGCACACGCCCGTCACCGCCTGGGCGACCTGTTCCCAACCGGCGCGGCCGGCCCAGGGGCCTCCCGATCCGAAGCAGCTTACCGACAGGTGTATCAGGCCGGGGCGCGCATGCAGCAGTTCATCGGCGTCGAACCCCAAGCTGCCCAGGCGGCCCGGGCGATAGCCGTCGATGAACACATCGGCATCGCGCACCAGGGCGCGCATGGCCTGCGCGTCGGCAGAATTGCGCAGATCAAGAAAGCAGCTGCGCTTGCCGTGGCTGGTGTCGCGCACGTGTTCGGGCGTCTGCGGCAGATGCGGCGCCGTCGCCATCAGAACGTCGGCGCCATGTTCGGCCAGCGTGCGGCCAGCCACCGGGCCGGCAAGAATGCGCGTCAGGTCGAGCACGCGCACCCCATGCAGCGGGCGGGGCCCTGCCACAAAGGGTTCCGGCGCCGAGTCGGCCACCCGTTCAATTTCGACCACGGGGCGGCCAGCCAGGTATTGGCCCTGCGGATGGGCCAGCCATTCTTCTTCGGTGCGGATCTTGCCGCCGCAGGCGCGGGCCTCGGCAATGGCGTCTTCCAGCGCGTCCGCGTCCCAGCGGCCCACCGCGGCGCTCACGGCTTCGGGCGTGCTTTCACATTGCAGCACACCCAGCACCCGTTCAGACAGGTGCGGCAGGTTCAGGTGGGGCAGGAACCAGCGCCCGTCGCGCGCCGGCCACGGCTGCGTTACCCGCAGCATGTGGGCCATCGCATCGGGGATGGGCACCGTGGCAAAGCTGCCGTCCGGCTGGCGGGCGCGTGTGTAATCCACGGTTCGCAAGGTGGCCGCCGCAGCGCGCACGTCGATGTCCAGTTTCTGGCGCCGTCCGGTGCGCAATTGCCAGATGTCGTTGGCGGCAACACCCACGGCAGCGATACTCGCGGCCACGGCTTCGCCTACGCGGTACGGAGTGCTGTAGAACGGATCCTCGCCGGATATCGTTACCTCGGCGGGGTCGATCTCTTCCAGGTTGCGAACCTGCATCAATTCGGCAAAGGCCGCCCGCTTGCCGGGTGCATGGCTGGTCATACGGCTTGCTCCGCTTTCAGTGTCTGGATCTCTTGTGCAGTAAACCCGATTTCCGCCAGGATGGCTTCAGTATGCTGGCCCAGCACCGGCGGAGGCGCATCCACCGCCGGCGGCTCGCCGTCGAGTTTGATGCCCGTGCGCAGCACACTGATGTCTCGATCGACGCCGGGCGCGTCCTTGAAAGTGGCAACCATGCCGCGCCCGGCAATCTGCGGATGCTGCAACGCCTGCGGCACGGTATACACCGGCCCGGCCGGCACGCTGGCCGCGGTCAGCAGCGGCCACCATTGCTCCGCGCTTTTCGCCTGCAATGCCCGCTCGATTTCGGCCTTGAGCTCGAAGCGATGCCGCAGCCGCGCTTCGCGCTCTGCAAAGCGCGGGTCTTCGACAAGGTCGGGCCGGCCGACCACGCGGCACAGCGCCTCGAACTGAGACTGCCGGTTGGCCGCAATGTTGAGCAGTCCATCGCCCGTCTGGAACGTGCCCGACGGGCTGGCGGTCATGTTCTCGTTGCCCATGGGTTGCGCCTGCCGGCCGGCTACCAGGTAATTCGACACGGCCCAGCCCATGGTCGCCAGGATCGACTCCAGCATGGATATATCGATCATGCAGCCCCGGGTGCGCCCGCGATCGGCCAGCGCGGCGGCAATCGCGTAGGCGGCCGTCATGCCGCCTATGGTGTCGGCAACCGGATAACCCACGCGCAGCGGCGCGGATTCGGCGCTGCCGGTAATGCTCATCGCGCCGGACATCCCTTGCACGATCTGGTCGTAGGCAGGCAGGTCGCGCAGCGGCCCGTCCTGCCCGAACCCCGAGATCGCGCAGTAGATCAGCCCGGGGTTGTCGGCCAGCAGCGCGTCGAACCCCAGGCCCAGGCGCTGCATGACGCCGGGCCGGAAGTTCTCGACAACCACCTGCGCGCCCTGCACCAGACGGCGGAACACCGCCTTGCCTTGCGGGTGCTTCAGGTCGATGGTGATAGAACGCTTGCCTGCGTTCTGCGCCAGGAACGATGCGCCCATGCCCCGCCGGTTGAGCTCGGGATCGGCGCCCAGCTGGCGGGCCAGGTCGCCCGTGCCGCGCGCCTCGACCTTGATGACTTCCGCGCCCAGGTGGGCGAGCTGGTGGCAGGCGAACGGGCCGGCCAGCACATTGGTCAGGTCCAGGACGCGCACACCCTGCAAGGGTCGATATGCCATAGTCTCTGTCAGTCCACTTTGATGCCGCGTTGCTTCACGACGTCGGCCCAGCGGGCCATCTCGGCGTCAACCAGCGCGGTCGCCTCGGCGGGCGTGTTGCCAATGGACTCCAGCCCCATCTGGCCAACGCGTTCCTGCGTGGCCGGCAGGCGCAGCGTGGCGGTGATGGCCTCGTTCAGTTTTTGGATGGCGTCCTGGGGCGTGCCGGCGGGCGCGGCAAAGCCGATCCAGAACTTGATGTCCATACGCGGCAGGCCGACCTCGGGCGCGCTGGGAACGTCGGGCAGCGCAGCGCTGCGCTTGTCGCCCGCGATCATCAGCGCGCGCAGCTTGCCCGACTGGATGTGAGGCAAGGCCGTGGGCAGCGACGTAATCAGCATTTGCACCTGCCCGCCCATCAGGTCGGCCAGCACCGCGCCCGCGCCCTTGTAAGGTACGTGCACGATATCCAGGTTGCCGGCCGCGTCCTTGAACAGCTCTGCGGCCAGGTGGGTGTTGGTGCCATTGCCGCCCGAACCGTAGAAGAGCCCGCCCGGCTTCTGCTTGGCCAGGTCGATAAGTTCCTGCACCGTCTTGGCCGGCACGTCGGGGTTCACCACCAGCACGTGGGGCACTTGCACGGCCGTCGTGATGTGCGAGAAGTCTTTCTTGGCGTCAAAGGGCAGCTTGGGTACCAGGCCCGGCGCGATCGCAAATGACATCTCGGTGGTCAGCACCGTGTAGCCATCGGGCTGCGCGCGGGCCACATTGCTCCAGCCCACGATGCCGCCACCGCCTGTGCGGTTCGTGACGATTGCCGGCTGCCCCAGCGCGTTGCCGAGCTGGTCGCCGATCAGGCGGGCCACCAGGTCGGTGCTGCCGCCTACGGAAAAGGGCACCACGATGGTCACCGGCTTGTTCGGGTACGAAGTCTGGGCCGCGGCGGGCGCCACCACTGCCGCGGTCATCAGCGCGATCAGCGCCCGGCGGGTTGTAGAAATTGTCATGATCAGGTCTCCTGTGTGGGGATGCAATATTGCTTCTGTGGGCGCCGTAACTCGGCATTGATGCGCTGGCCATATTCGATGGCCTCGCGCCAGTGGCTGGTGACAGCCGGAATGTGATCAAGCGCGCGCTTGACCGCGGTAAGCGCGGCCGGCTCGTAGGCCGCGATGCGGGCGGCCAGCTCCGTTGCGCGCGGCAGCAGGCGGCCCGGCGCGACAACCTCGTTAAGCAGGCCCCAGCGTTCGAAGGTATGCGCCGAAAGCCGTTCTGTCGTCAGCAGCAGCCAGGCCGAGCGTTTGCGCGACACGCCCGACAGCTGGGTCGTAGGGCCCGACGCGCTGGCGTAAGCTCCCGCCGCCAGTTCCGGACAGCCGAACACCGCGTCTTCGCTGGCGATCGCCAGATCGCAGGCGTTCACCAGCGTGACGCCCGCCCCCAGCGCCGCCCCATTCACAGCGGCGATGAACACGGCCGGGTGCCGGCGCACAGACTCGATCAGTTCGAGCCATTCGGCGGCGTGGGCATCGTCGTCGGGCGCAGCGGCGCGCTCCTTCAGGTCCAGCCCCGCGCAAAACGCGCTGCCCGTGCCCGTCAGCACGATCGCCCGCGCCTGGCCCGCCAGGGCGCGCAGCGCCATGGCCAGGTGATGGCGGGTTTCGCGATCCAGCGCATTGCGCCTGGCCGGCCGGTTCAGCTCGACCATCGCCCAGCCTTCGTGTCGGGTGATGCGCAGGTTGTTGATTGACGACTGCATTGCTAAGATAGAACGATATTCTATCTTTATATTATGGCGCACCGCCCCGTGGTGTCAATCTACACTTCACCCTTCCTATACGAGTCGTTGTACGCATGCCCCGCCGACCTTCCATTCCGTCCGTTGCCGACCTGAACGCCGCCGCCGGCGGCGTCGCGACGCTCGACCGCGCCCTGTCTGTGCTGGCAGTGTTTTCCACCGACCTGCCGCGGCCCACACTGGCCGATTTCGCCACGCGCACGCGCATTCCCAAAAGCACCGTGCTGCGCATGCTGTCATCGCTGGAACACGCGCACGTGGTGCTCCGCCAGCCCGACGGGCGCTACGCCCTGGGGCCGGAAATCGCCCGCCTGCACGCCATATACGCGGCCACGTTTTCGCTGGAGCCGCTCGTCATGCCGGTACTGCGCGAGCTGGTCGACCAAACCCAGGAAAGCGCGGCGTTCTATATCCGCCAGGGCCGCAAGCGCCTGTGTCTGCATCGCGTGGACTCGCCCCGGCCGGTGCGCGATCACATCCGCGTGGGCGACCTGCTGCCGCTGGAACAGGGCGCCGGCGGCCGGGTAATGCTGGCCTACGAAGGCGAACCGGGTGACATCTATGCGCGCATACGCCAGCAGCAGGTCGCCATACTCGCGGGCGACCGCGTTGCCGAAGTGGCAGGGGTGGCGGCGCCCGTGTTCAATGCCGGCGGAAACCTGGCCGGCACCATCACGCTGACCATGCCGGCCGAACGGCTGAACCCCGCCTTTGCGCAACCCGTGCTGCACGCCGCGCGCGAACTCACCACCCGCCTGGGCGGCGTGTTTCCGCCGGCGCCGTCCGGCATGGTCTAGCGCAGGCAGGCATGGCACAGGCTTTCTCCTCGCGCACCACCCCGCTGGCCGGCATTGCCTGCGTGCTGGCAGGCGTGCTGTTCCTTACGATCAGCGACGCGCTCGCGAAATGGATAGGGCAGTACTACAGCCCCTTGCAGATCCTGTTCCTGCGCGCGGCCATTGCCTTTCCGTTCGTGCTGGCGCTGGTCGTGGCGCTGGGCGGCCGGCCGGCGCTGCGCACGCGCCACCTCACGCTGCACCTGCTGCGCGGCGCCCTCAATATCATCTCGGCGTGCTTCTTCTACATGGGGCTGCGCGCACTGCCGCTGGCCGAGAACACGGCCATCGCGTTCGCCGCGCCCCTGTTCGTGACCGCGCTTTCGGTGCTCGTGCTCAAAGAAAAAGTCGACGGACGCCGCTGGCTGGCCGTAGGCATAGGCTTCGCGGGCGTGCTGGTCATCGTGCGCCCGGGCGCCAGCAGCTTCCAGCCCGCGGCGCTTTATCCGCTGGCCACCGCCGTGCTGTATGCCTGCATGATGCTTACCGCCCGGGCCATCGGCCAGGCCGAGAGAATGCTCACCACCACGTTCTACATTGTGGCCGGGCAGCTTGTTTGCAGCGCGGTGGCGGTGCCCTGGTTCTGGACGCCCCCGCAGGCGGACCACCTGCCCTACTTTGCGGGCATCGCATTGTTCAGCACGCTGGGCCTTACCTTCCTGACCCAGGGCTTTCGCATCGGGCCCGCGTCGGTGGTCGCGCCGTTCGACTACACCGCGTTGCTGTGGGCCTCGCTATTGGGCTGGCTGGTTTGGCGCGATACGCCCGACTGGTCCGATTGCCTGGGTGCGCTGCTTATCGCCGGCAGCGGGGTGTATATCGCGTGGCGGGCGTCACGAAGGCCGCGGCAAAGCCCTGGCGGGCGCCCGAAGCGCGCGTAAAACAAAGCCCGCTTCCACAGGAAAGCGGGCTTCGATGGGCCTGGCGGCCACGGGGCCGGCTGGCGGGGAATCAGAACGGAATGTCGTCGTCCATGTCCGCCAGATTGGCGGCGCCGCCCGCAGCCGGCGCGGCCGCGGGAGCTGGGCGTTGCGCGGGCGGGCGCTGGGCCGGGGCGCGCTGCTGGCGCGGCGCGTCTTCGTAGCCGCCACCGCCGCCATAGCTGCTGTCGCCGCTGTCGCGGCCGCCCAGCATCTGCATCTGGTCGGCCACGATTTCGGTGCTGTAGCGGTCGGCGCCCGTTTCCTTGTCTTGCCACTTGCGGGTTTTCAGGCGGCCCTCGATATACACCGAACGGCCTTTCTTCAGGTATTCGCCGGCGATCTCGGCCAGGCGGTTATACATGACCACGCGGTGCCATTCCGTTTCTTCGCGGCGTTCGCCGCTGGCCTTGTCCTTCCATTGCGACGTCGTGGCGATGGATACATTGCAGATCGCCGCACCATCGGGGCTGTAGCGCACTTCGGGGTCGCGCCCCAGGTTGCCGACGAGTATGACTTTATTGACCGATGCCATGGCGAGTGTCCTCTTGCCCGGCAGCCGTAGCTTGCAACCGGGTAAACGTAATTGATCAAGCCTGCCGGACAGGAGCCTGCGCCCCGCCGCCCGGTGGCCTATGGTTAATAACTGCACACCGCCGGGTCGACCCTGCGGCAGGTGCTGGCTGGCGGTGCCTGCTGGATACCGCCCAATAACTTCAATTCTACCGGGTTGGCAGCGCCTGCCGCATCCTTGTGCATAGAATGCTCAAGGCCGCCCTGGCAGGCAAGAGGGGCGGGTGTCCGGAACATCCCGCGCCTGCATCAGGGAAAATACCGTCTCCGCGGGTCAGGGCTTGATCAGCGACGGCAGCGTCTTGCACATCTGGGCAATCTGCTCGGGCGTGCCGGACGCAATGCGCTGGCGTGCCTGTTCCAGCCCGTCGTTGAAAGCCGCGTCGAAGTCCGACGCCGACATGCCCGCAATCGCGGCCCGCTGCTGCGCCTTCAAGCTGTCGAGCTGCGCCTGGGTGTAACCGCCGCATTTCTGGGCCACGGCATGCATCTGGCCGCCGAACTGCGCCACCTTCGCCTGTGTCGCGATGTCTTGTGCAAAAGACGCGCCCGCAAACGTAACGGCAACAGCGCAGGCCACGGCGGCCCCAAGATGAACTTTACGCAAGGATGACTCCCGTTCTGGTTGAATTTTTGGTTGAGTTTCGAACATACGCCGGTCAGGGCAGCGGTTTCAATGCCCACGTCACCGCCAGCCACACCGCCGCCAGCACGGCCGCCCCCAGGAACACCGCGTCGGCGCCCGCACGTGCGGCCAGCCAACCTCCCAGTGCGCCCCCGCAGAACAGGCCCGCCGCCTGGGCGGTGTTATAGAAGCCCAGCGCCAGCCCTTTGTACTGGGCGGGCGCAACGCGCGAAACCAGTGACGGTTGCAAGGCTTCCAGGATGTTGAACACCACGAAGAACGCGGTGATCGCGATGGCCAGCGTATAGAACCCGTGGCTGGCGGCGGGCAGCAGCGCGCATACCGCGGCCAGGCCGGCCACCGACGCACGCAACGCCGCACGATGCGCGCGATGCCGTTCGGCCACAAAAATGACCGGGACCATCAAGACGAACGAGACCAGGATGATGGGCAGGTACACCTTCCACAATTCCTGCGTGCCCCACCCCCCCGTTTGCGCCAACAGCGCCGGCACCACCACAAACAGCGCCACCTGGGTACAGTGCAAAGCGAACACGCCGAAATTCAGGCGCAGCAAGTCGCGGTGGGCCAGCACTTCGCCGGGCCGGACCTGCATGCTGCGGGCCTCGCTGCGCGGCACCACGGGCACCACCCAGCGCGCCACGGCCAGGCTGGCCACGCCCAGGCAGGCAATGGTCCAGAACAGCCCGGGCAGGCCCCACCAGCCCACCAGCACCGGCGCCAGCACCAGCGACAGGGCAAACGACAAGCCGATCGACGCCCCCACCATGGCCATGGCGCGCGTGCGCACAGCATCGCGCGTGGCGTCGGCCAGCCAGGCCGTGACCGCGGCCGAAATGGCGCCCGCGCCCTGTATCGCGCGGCCGATGGTTATCCAGAATACGTCGTGCGCCAGCGCGCAGACGACGCTGCCCGCTATGAACAACAGCAGCCCGGCCACCACCACGGGGCGGCGCCCCCAGCGATCGGAAGCCAGGCCGAACGGAATCTGCATAAAGGCCTGGGTCAGGCCATACATGCCCAGGGCCAGGCCGACCTTCATCGGGTCGTCGCCTCCGGGCAGGCTGCCCGCGGCCACCGCAAACACCGGCAACAGCAGGAACAGCCCCAGCATGCGGCAGGCAAACAAGCCCGCCAGCGCGACGCTGGCACGCCGCTCGGACGAAGTCAATTTCAGTTTTGTATCAGCGGGCATGCAGAAGACGTAAGGACAATGCCTCGCACGGGAAAGTACTCGGCGCGCTATAGTACCAAGTTGGCCTTTGAATCCGCATAATGCCCGATGGACGCGATACGCATTCGGGGTGCCCGCACCCATAACCTTAAAAACGTCTCGCTCGACCTGCCGCGTCACAAGCTCGTGGTCATCACGGGCCTGTCCGGCTCGGGCAAATCGTCGCTGGCCTTCGACACGCTGTACGCCGAAGGGCAGCGCCGCTACGTCGAAAGCCTGTCGGCCTACGCGCGGCAGTTCCTGCAGCTGATGGACAAGCCCGACGTCGATCTCATCGAGGGCCTGTCTCCTGCGATCTCCATCGAGCAGAAGGCGGCGGGTCACAATCCACGGTCCACCGTGGGCACCATCACCGAAATCCACGATTACCTGCGGCTGTTGTACGCGCGGGTGGGCACGCCGTATTGCCCGGAACACGGCCTGCCGCTGCAGGCGCAGAGCGTCAGCCAGATGGTCGATGCCGTGCTGGCGTGGCACGCCGAAACCCGGCTGGCCGTGCTGGCGCCCCTGGCGCGCGGCAAGAAAGGCAGTTTCGAAGACGAATGCGCCTCGCTGCAGGCCCAGGGTTACGTGCGGCTGCGCGTCGATGGCCAGATGCACGAAATCAGCGAACTGCCGCCGCTGAAGAAAAATGAAAAGCACGACATCGACGTCGTGATCGACCGCCTGCGCGTGCGGCCCGACAGCAAGCAGCGCCTGGCCGAAAGCTTCGAAACTGCCATGCAGCTGGCCGATGGCCGCACCGTGGCGCTCGATATGGACAGCGGGCGCGAACAGGTGTTTTCCAGCCGCTATGCGTGCCCGGTGTGCAGCCACAGCCTGCCCGAGCTCGAGCCCCGGCTGTTCAGCTTCAACAACCCCATGGGCGCCTGTCCTACGTGCGACGGCATCGGGCAGGTCGGCTTCTTCGACCCCAAGCGCGTGGTGGCGTTTCCCGAGCTCAGCCTGGCGGCCGGCGCCATACGCGGCTGGGACCGCCGCAACTCCTTTACACATTCTTTGCTCACCAGCCTGGCGGCGCATTACGAATTCGACATCGACACGCCCTTCGAAGAACTGCCCGAAGCGCTGCGCCAGAAGGTGCTCTACGGCTCGGGCGACGAAGCAATCGCCTTTGTCTACCTGAACGAAAAAGGCCGGGGCACGGTCAAGCGCCACCCCTTCGAAGGCGTCATCCCCAATCTTGAACGCCGCTGGCGCGAAACCGATTCGTCCACCGTGCGCGAAGAGCTCGGCAAGTACCGCAACATCAAGACCTGCCCCGATTGCAACGGCTCGCGGCTGCGCGCCGAGGCCCGGCATGTGCTCATCGGCGACGAACCCCGTGGCGACGAGCGCCGCGGCCAGGCCATTTACGAAGTCGAGGCCATGCCGCTGTCAGACTGCCTGGCCTGGTTCAAGGCGCTGTCGCTTACCGGCGCCAAGCAGGAAATCGCCCAGCGCATCGTGCGCGAGATCGAGGCGCGGCTGAGCTTCCTGAACAATGTGGGGTTGAACTACCTGTCGCTGGACCGCAGCGCCGACACGATCTCCGGCGGCGAGGCGCAGCGCATCCGCCTGGCCAGCCAGATCGGCTCCGGCCTGACCGGCGTGATGTACGTGCTGGACGAACCGTCCATCGGCCTGCACCAGCGCGACAACGACCGCCTGATCGGCACCCTGCAGCACCTGCGCGACCTCGGCAATAGCGTCATTGTGGTCGAGCACGACGAAGACATGATCCGCCTGGCCGACTGGGTCGTCGACATGGGCCCGGGCGCCGGCGAACACGGCGGCCAGGTGGTTGCGCAGGGCACGCCAGACGCCGTCCAGCAAAACTCCGCGTCCCTGACCGGCCAGTATCTCAGCGGACGGCGCGCCATACCGGTGCCCGGGCGGCGCCCCATCACCGACGACCTGCCCTGGCTGGTCATCGAGGGCGCCAGCGGCAATAACCTCAAGTCCGTCGACCTGCGCATACCCGCCGGCCGGCTGGTGTGCGTCACCGGCGTGTCCGGCTCGGGCAAGTCCACGCTGGTCAACGATACGCTGGCCGTCGCCGTCTCGCGCCAATTGCACAATGCGCAGGGCGAGCCGGCGCCATACGCGTCGATCAGCGGCCTGGAACATTTCGACAAGATCATCAGTGTCGACCAGAGCCCCATCGGCCGCACCCCCCGCAGCAACCCGGCCACCTACACGGGCCTGTTCACGCCCATACGCGAATTGTTCGCCGGCGTACCCGAGGCGCGCTCGCGCGGCTACGACCCCGGCCGCTTCAGCTTCAACGTCAAGGGCGGCCGGTGCGAAGCCTGCCAGGGCGACGGCGTGGTCAAGGTCGAGATGCATTTCCTGCCCGACATGTACGTGCCCTGCGACGTATGCCACGGCAAACGCTACAACCGCGAAACCCTCGAAATCCGTTATCGCGGCCGCAATATCAGCGAAGTACTCGAGCTCACGGTCGAACAGGCGCTGGAATACTTCGAATCGGTGCCCGCCATCGCGCGCAAGCTGCACACATTGATCGACGTGGGCCTGTCGTATATACGCCTGGGCCAGAGCGCCACCACCCTGTCGGGCGGCGAGGCGCAGCGCGTAAAGCTGTCGCTGGAACTCTCGCGCCGCAGTACGGGGCGCACGCTGTACATCCTGGACGAGCCCACCACGGGCCTGCATTTCCGCGACATCGAAATGCTGCTTCAGGTCGTGAACCAGCTTGTCGACAGCGGCAATACGGTGCTGGTCATCGAACACAACCTGGACGTCATCAAGACGGCCGACTGGGTGGTGGACATGGGCCCCGAAGGCGGCGATGGCGGCGGGCGGGTCGTGGCGGTCGGCACGCCCGAAGATGTGGCGGCCAGCCCACAAAGCCATACCGGCCATTACCTTGGGCGGGTGTTGCAACGCAAGGGTCCGCAGTAGACTGCATCTGGGCCGACCCGGCCCGGATGCTCGTGCGCCAACGGCCCCGGAACCCGCCGGGGGCGCGTGCGCCGGTGCTGCATACACGGGCGTCTATCCCAAGCGCGTCAGGCACCGATGCGCACCCGACCCACGCACCCATCCCTCTTATCGCCATGTATACCCTCATCATCGGCAACAAGAACTACTCGTCCTGGTCGTTGCGCCCGTGGCTCGCCCTGCGCGCGGCAGGCATTGCGTTCCAGGAACAGAAACTGGGCCTTTTCACGCCCGAATTCGCGCAACGCCTCAGCTCGCTGACGCCCGCCGGCCTGGTGCCGGTGCTGCTGGATGGCGAATTCGCCGTCTGGGATTCGCTGGCCATCTGCGAGTATGCGGCCGAACAACATCCCGACGCCGCCCTTTGGCCCGCCGAACCGCGCGCCCGGGCGCGCGCCCGCTCGCTGGCCGCACAGATGCACAGCGGTTTCGGCCAGCTGAGGCAGCTCATGCCGATGAACATCGAAGCGCACCTGCCGGGCCTGGATCTTTCCGCCGCGCAGGACGACATCGCGCGCGTGCAGGCCCTGTGGCGCGACACGCGCGCCGAGTTCGGCCAGGGCGGCCCATTTTTGTTTGGCCGGTTTTCTATCGCCGATGCGTTCTACGCGCCCGTCGTCTCGCGCTTTACCACCTACGCAGTGCCGGCCGAAGGGCCGGCCCGCGACTATATGGATGCCGTACTGGCCTTGCCCGCCCTGCAGGAATGGACGCGCGACGCCTGTGCGGAAGGCATTTTCGTACCCGCGGACGAACCCTACCGCACGCACCGCTGACAAGCCATAGGCGCCAGACACGCTGACTTTCAGGCGCCCGGCTTCCGTTCCAGGTGTCTGACTACCGTTCCAGGTGTCTGACTCCCGAAGGGTGTCAGACACCACACCCACGACATCAAGGCGCTGCCGGGCTCCAGAGCGCCGCCCCGCGGTGTCAGGCACCCTGCGGGAGCCAGACACCAACTTTGCATGACGGTGCTTCCTCTGACGGTGTCTGACTCCCGAAGGGTGTCAGACACCACGCCGTCACCCCATTTCGAACAGCCGTTTGTGCTCGCGGATGGCATAGCGGTCTGTCATGCCGGCGATATAGTCGGCAATCGCGCGCGCCTGCTCCAATTCGTCACGCTGATAGTCGGGCGGCAGCAGGCGCGGGTCGGCCAGAAAAGCCGCGAACAGTTCGCGCACAATGCGCCGCGCCTTGTTCGTCATGCGCATCACGCGGTAATGCCGGTACAGGTTATCGAACAGAAAGCGCTTGAGTTCATCGGCCTCGCGTTGCACGCTGTCCGAAAAGCCGGCCAGCGGCGGCGCGCGCCGTACCGCGTCCGCGTCTGCGGGGGCCGCGTCCGCAATGCGTGCCAGCGACGTGGCGGTCAGGTCCACGATCAGCGTATTGATCATGCGCCGCACCGTTTCGGCCACCGCCCGACGCGGTGCCAGGCGCGGATAGCGCTCGGCCACCTGCGCGTAATGCCGTCCGAAGATGGTCACTTCCTGCATCTGCTCCAGCGTGATCAGGCCCGAACGCAAACCATCATCGATATCGTGGTTGTTATAGGCGATCTCGTCGGCCAGGTTGGCCACCTGCGCTTCCAGCGATGGCCGAGTGCGGTTCAGAAACCGCTCGCCCACCTCGCCCAGCTGGCGCGCGTGCGCCACCGAACAATGCTTCAGGATGCCCTCGCGCGTCTCGAAGCACAGGTTCAGGCCGCTGAATTCCGCATAGCGTTCTTCCAGTTCGTCGACCACGCGCAGGCTCTGCAGGTTGTGCTCAAAGCCGCCGGCATGCGGCGCCAGCTCGCGCATGCAGGCATTGAGCTCGTCCTGCCCGGCGTGGCCAAAGGGCGTATGGCCAAGGTCGTGCGCCAGGGAAATGGCTTCGGTCAGGTCTTCCGACAGACGCAGGCTGCGCGCCAGCGTTCGCGCGATCTGCGCCACTTCCAGGCTGTGCGTCAGGCGCGTGCGGAACAGGTCGCCTTCATGGTTGACGAACACCTGCGTCTTGTATTCCAGGCGGCGAAAGGCCGTGCAATGAATGATGCGGTCGCGGTCACGCTGGAATTCAGTGCGGTTCTGCGGAGGCGGTTCGGGGTGCCGCCGTCCGCGGGTGGCCATGGGGTTCGATGCGTAGCAAGCCAGGTCTTCCATCTGCGGCATCACCCCCATGGCGGTCACTGCACGGTGCGCGCCAGCACCGCGCGCACGGCATCCAGCGGCGCGGGGCGGGTCAGCGCCTGGCCTATGCGCGGCATCAGCACGAAACGTATCTCGCCGCCTTCTGTTTTCTTGTCCACCTGCATCAACTCGAGCCAGCGGTCGCCGCCCAGGTCGGGCGCCACGATCGGGCAGCCTATGGCCTGCACCAGGTCGCGCACCCGGGCCACGTCGGCGCGCGGAAAGCCGGCCACATCGGCCGAAAGCTCGGCTGCCTGCACCATGCCGCAGCCCACCGCCTCGCCGTGCAGCCATTCACCGTAGCCCAGGCCCGACTCGATGGCATGGCCGAACGTGTGCCCCAGGTTGAGAATGGCGCGCAAGCCCGATTCCCGCTCGTCTTGCCCCACCACTTGCGCCTTCAGCTCGCAAGAGCGGCGGATGGCGTACGTCAGGGCGGCCGGATCCAGCGCGCGCAGCGCGGCGGCATTGGTTTCGCACCAGCCCCAGAACTCCGCGTCCAGGATCAGGCCGTACTTGATCACTTCGGCCAGGCCCGCCGACACTTCGCGAGCCGGCAGCGTGCGCAGCACGTCGGTGTCGATCTCGACCGCCACCGGCTGATAAAACGCGCCCACCATATTCTTGCCCAGCGGGTGGTTCACCGCCGTCTTGCCCCCCACCGACGAATCCACCTGCGCCAGCAGCGTGGTCGGCACCTGCACGAAACGGACGCCGCGCATGTACACCGCTGCGGCAAAGCCCGTCATGTCGCCGATTACCCCGCCTCCCAGCGCCACCAGCACGGCGCGGCGATCGAGCCGGTGCGTCAGCAGGGCGTCGAAAATCAGGTTCAGCGTCTGCCAGTCTTTATGGGCCTCGCCATCGGGCAGTTCGATACGCAGTACGCGGCGCCCGGTGCGCGCCAGCGCGGCCTCGACACGCTCGCCATACAGCGCGCCCACGGTGGGATTGGTAACTACCGCAATGGCCGTGGCGTCGGCCGGAATGGACTGGTCCAGGGCATCCAGGCGGCCCGACCCGATATGGATGGGGTAGCGGCCTCCCGGGGTATCGACATCGACAACCGTCATGGAATTTTCTTCTCGTAGGCTTGCAGCAGGGGCAGCAACGACTTCACCAGGTGCGAAACCGGCATGGTGCCGGTGTCCACCACCAGGTCGGCCACCTCGTCGTATAAGGGTTCGCGCTGGGTCATCAGGTCGCGCAGCGTGCCGCGCGGGTCCGCATTGGCCAGCAGGGGGCGGTTGCGGTCGCGGCTGGTGCGCCGGTAAAGCTCGTCGACCGTGGCGCGCAGGTACACCACCACCCCGCGCTCGCGCAGCAGCCGACGGTTCTCCGGCGCAAGCACGGCCCCGCCGCCCGTGGCCAGCACGATGCCGCGCCGCTGCGTGCACTGGTCCAGCGCGGCCGCCTCGCGCTTGCGGAACCCGCCTTCGCCCTCGATCTCGAAAATGACGGGCACGCGCACGCCGCAGCGCGCTTCGAGCTCGTGATCCAGGTCGATGAACTCCCGGCCCAGCACGCGCGCCAGCCCGCGGCCAATGGTCGTCTTGCCCGCCCCCATCATGCCCACCAGAAAAACCGGCAGGTCATGGGGCAGCGCAACACGCGCGTCGGCCTCGGCCGGTGCGCAGGGGCTGCCGGCGGATGTATCGCCCGGGTCGGCCCCGGTATGCTCCAATACGTTCATGCCTGCATTATCACATCGCCGGCGAGTTGCCCGCTTACCACACTGAACTAATTTGTTACAGAAACGCGGTACCCTGGCCCGGGTGCCCCTGCAGATGCCCGTAAAATCGCCGCGATGAGCAAGTCGCAGAATTCTTCTAAAAAAGCCCCACCCCCCAAAAGCGGGTCGCCTGTTTTGCGGTTCTTCGTGAAGGCGGGCATTTTGCTGGGCGGTCTGGCGTTGTGTGGCGTCTTGCTGGGCGGCATGGCGTTGGCGTTGGCGTGGCCCAACCTGCCCGACCTGCACGCCATGACCGATTATCGGCCCCGGGTGCCGCTGCGCGTCTATACCAGCGACCACGTGCTCATCGGCGAGTTCGGCGAAGAACGCCGCAACGTGCTGCGCTTTAACGAATTTCCCGACGTGATGAAGTCGGCCGTGCTGGCTGCCGAAGACGATCGCTTCTACCAGCACGGCGGCATCGACTGGGCCGGCGTGGTGCGCGCCGGCCTGGCCAACCTGCTCAGCATGTCCAAGTCGCAGGGCGCCAGCACCATCACCATGCAGGTGGCGCGCAACTTCTACCTGTCGTCCGAAAAAACGTATTCACGCAAGTTCTACGAACTGCTGCTTACGTTCAAGATCGAGGCCGAGCTCACCAAAGACCAGATTCTCGAGCTCTATATGAACCAGATCTATCTGGGTCATCGCGCGTACGGCTTTGCCGCCGCGTCGCGCACGTACTTTGGCAAGCCGCTGTCGCAAGTCACCGCCGCCGAGGCCGCGATGCTGGCCGGCATTCCCAAGGCGCCGTCGCGTTTCAACCCCATCGCCAACCGGCCCCGCGCCGAATTGCGCCAGCATTACGTATTGGGCCGCATGCACTCCCTGGGGTACCTGACCGACGCCGAGTACCAGCAGGCCAAGGCGCAGCCCATCATCATCAAGGCCGCCGAAGGCACGCCGGCAGGCGGCTATGCCGTGCATGGCGAATATGTCGCCGAACTGGCGCGCCAGTTGCTCTACGGCATCTACCAGGACGACCTGTACTCGCGCGGCATCAACATCTACACCACGGTGCGCGCCAAAGACCAGGACTCGGCCTACCGCGCGGTGCGCGAAGGCGTACTGCAGTACACGCGCCGCGCCGTCTATCCGGGTCCGGAAGAACAGCTCGACATGCCGGAGGGCATCGAGAATAACCCGCAGGCCCTGGACGACTTCCTGGACGGCGTGTTCGAAAAGCATCCGGACAGCGATGACTTGCTCACCGCCGTCGTGCTGTCGGCCAGCCCCACCGAAATCAAGGTGGCGCGCAGCGCCAACGAGGTCATCTCCATCACCGACAAGAAAGCGCTGGGCGTTGTCGCCCGCTCGCTGGGCAACAAGGCTTCGGCCGAAAAGCGGCTGCGGCGCGGGTCGGTGGTGTACATCCACAAATATGGCGACGGCTGGGAAGTCATCAACATGCCGGCCGTGCAAGCCGCCTTCGTGTCGCTGTCGCCGCAAGACGGCGCCATCCGCGCCATGGTGGGCGGCTTCGACTTCTACCGGGGCAACTTCAACCGCGTCACGCAGGCCTGGCGCCAGCCCGGCTCCAACATCAAGCCGTTCGTCTACGCGGCGTCGCTCGAACGGGGCCTGACGCCGGCCACCCAGATCTCCGATCAGCCGTTCCAGCTCACGGCCGAACAAACGGGCTCCAAGGCCTGGAACCCCAAGAACTACGGCAACACCTACGAGCCCATGCTGACCATGCGGCAGGGGCTGTACAAGTCCAAGAACATGGTGTCGATCCGCATCCTGCAAGCCATCGGGCCGCAGTATGCGCAAGACTACCTGGCGCGCTTCGGCTTCGACAAGACGCGCCAGCCGGCCGTACTGCCGCTCGCATTGGGCGCGGGGTCCGTCACGCCCTTGCAGCTGGCCGGCGCCTATGCCGTGTTCGCCAATGGCGGCTATCGCATCGCGCCGTACCTGATCGAGCGCGTCACCGACAGCAGCGGCAAGGTGCTGATGCAATCCAAGCCCATCGTGGCCGGCGACGCGGCGGCCCGCGCCATCGACCCGCGCACGGCTTATGTCATGGACGACATGCTGCGCGGCGTGGCAACCAGCGGAACCGCCGCCCGGGCGCGCGCCACGCTCAAGCGCACGGACGTGGCCGGCAAGACGGGCACCACCAACGAATCTGTCGACGCGTGGTTCTCGGGTTACACGCCCACGCTGGTGGCCACGGCCTGGATGGGCTTTGACCAGCCCAGGTCGCTGGGTTCGCGTGAAACCGGCGGCGGCGTGGCCATGCCGATCTGGCTGGACTACATGGCCGAAATGCTCAAGGGCGTGCCCGAACAAAAGCAGCGGCCCCGTCCCGACGGCTTGCTGGTCGAGCGCGGCGAGTTTTATTTCTCGGAATTTCCCCCGGGCCAGGCGGTGGCGCGGCTGGGGCTGTCGGAGCCCACGCCGGCCGAAACCGACCAGCTGGGCGAGTTCCTGAACGAACTGGTGGGCGGGGGCGACAGCAGCATACGCGTGTCGCCCAGCATGAACACTGAAAAGCAGACGCCCTGGTCGCAGAAGATCCCTTTCTAGGCCTCGCCGCGCCAGGCCCGGGCGTTACAGTTTCACGTTGACGGGCACGCCGGCCGCTGCGGAACAGATCTGCGACAACGCATCGGCCAGCTGCGGGCCGCCGCGGGTGTCGTTCCAGTGTTGTCCGTCGTAGCGATAATGAAACCCGCCGGTGCGGGCCGCGACCCAGATCTCTTGCATGGCAGTCTGGGCGTTCACCACAACGTGGGTGCCGTCTTCGAACACCAGCGTCAGCACATTGCCGCTGCGGCTGGCTTCGATATCGACGTCCTGCCCCGCCGCCCAATCGTCGGCCTGGCTTTCGATGCTGTCCAGAACTTGGTCGACCAACGCAAGGAATTCGGTTTCAGTCATAATCGAACCTGCAAGAATTACGGAGTTTCGAGTGTCCCACTTGGCACACGGCCGCATGGTCTTACGCATTGTAGCCACGCTTGCCGCGACCAGCCTGGTCGCGGCGTGCGGCTTCAAGGGCCCGCTGTACCTGCCGCCCGAATCCGGCCAGACCGGGCCCACCACGCCCCCGCCGCCCCAAATCCCCGCTCCCGCAACGCTTCCATGACACCCCACAGTTCCTCGCGGCCTATCCTGGCCGGCGATCCGCATTTTCATTACCAGAACGGCGTACTGCATGCCGAAGGCGTGGCGCTGGACACGCTGGCCGCGCAACTGGGCACGCCTCTTTATGTGTATTCGCGCGCCGCGCTGCGCCAGGCCTGGCAATCCTACAGCGACGCCATCGGCAGCCGTCCGGTGCTGGTCTGTTATGGCATGAAGGCCAATTCCAACCTGGCTGTGCTGAAAGAGTTCGCCCGGCTGGGGGCGGGCTTCGATATCGTCTCGGGCGGCGAACTCAAGCGCGTGCTGGCCGCCGGCGGCGATCCGTCCAAGGTCGTGTTCTCCGGGGTGGGCAAGCAGCCCTGGGAAATTCGCGATGCGCTGCTGGCCGGCGTGAAGTGCTTCAACGCCGAATCGCAGGCTGAACTGCACTGCCTGTCCGACGTAGCGCTGTCCATGGGCCGGCGCGCGCGGGTGTCCCTGCGCGTCAACCCCGACGTCGACGCCCACACCCATCCCTACATTTCCACCGGCCTGAAGGAAAACAAGTTCGGCATCGCGATCGAATCGGCGCTGGACGCCTATCGCCTGGCGGCTTCGTTGCCAGGGCTGGAAGTCGTAGGGGTCGACTGCCACATCGGCTCGCAGCTCACGGATATCAGCCCTTATTTCGACGCACTGGAAAAACTGCTCGACCTGATCGAACAGCTCGATGCCGCGGGCATCTCCATCCAGCACCTGGACCTGGGCGGCGGCCTGGGCATCCGCTATACCGACGAAATCCCGCCGTCGCCCAAGGCCCTGCTCGACCGCGTGTTCGATCGGCTGCAGGCGCGCGGCATGGCGCACCTGCACCTGATCCTCGAGCCGGGGCGTTCGCTAGTGGGCAACGCCGGCGTGCTGCTGACCACGGTGCAGTACCTGAAGCACGCCGAAGCGCGCAATTTCGCGATCGTGGATGCCGCCATGAACGACTTGCTGCGCCCGGCCCTGTACGACGCCTACCATGGCCTGCAACCGGTATCGCCGCGCGACGGCACGCCCACCGAATACGACGTGGTCGGCCCCATTTGCGAAAGCGCGGACTGGCTGGCCCGCCAGCGAAAACTCACCCTGCAGGCGGGCGATGTACTGGCCCTGGAATCAGCCGGCGCCTACGCCATGACCATGGCCAGCAACTACAACACGCGCACTCGAGCGGCCGAAGTCATGGTCGACGGCCAGCGGCATTACGTCGTGCGCGAGCGCGAAACGCTGGATGATCTGCTGCGGGGCGAATCGACACTGCCGTAATGGCCGGGCCATCCTGGCCAAAGCATTTTGGGGCGTGGGCAGGGCAGCTTGCGTGCGGTTTCCCGGCGTTGTCGAAGGCCGCCTTGGCTGGCTTGCTTCACGGTGCCGTCCGGGCGCCCCGCCGCGCGCCCGGGCCCGAACGCATCCGCGCCAAGCGCCTGACACCGAAAGCCGCCAAACAGGCGCCTGACTCCGGCCGCACAGGTGCCTGACTCCGGGCCGCACAGGTGCCTGACACCGGCCGCACAGGTGTCTGACTCCGAAGGTGTCAGACACCCTTCATGTACACCAAGCCCTCAAAGCTCGCCATAAGAATGCAAGCCTGACAGGAACATGTTGACGCCCAAAAACGCGAATCCCGTCACCAGCAGCCCCACCAGCGCCCAGTAAGCCGCCAGTTGGCCCCGCAGGCCCTTCATCAGCCGCATGTGCAGCCAGGCCGCGTAGTTCAGCCACACGATCAGGGCCCAGGTTTCCTTCGGATCCCATTGCCAGTACGCGCCCCAGGCGTCGGCCGCCCACAGCGCCCCCAGGATGGTTGCCACCGTGAAGAACGCGAAGCCGATGGCGATGGCCCGGTACATGATGTCGTCGAGCACTTCCAGGGAAGGCAGCGCCCGTGCGATACGCGCGCGGCCCATCAAGATGCCGCCCACGATCAGTACGCCCACGCCAAAGTAGATGATCCAGGTGGCCGACACGCCCTCGGTACGGAACACGATGGGTTCCACGCACAGCAGGACGCCCAGCACGAACAACGGCGCCAGCTTGACCCACGAAGTCGTCGAGCCATGCTGCTTGACCAGGTACGCAAAGCCCACCATGGCGGCCAGCGAGAACGTGCCGTAGCCGATGAAGTTGGCGGGCACGTGCAGCTTCATCCACCAGCTTTTGAGCGCCGGTACCAGCGGCTGGATCTGCGCCGCATCGCGCGTAAAGGCGTACCAGAGCAGGAAGATCGTCGCCGATGAAATCACCAGCAGCACAAAGCCGCCCAGCGCGCGCGTGGCGTACTTGCGCTCGTAGTACAGGTAGAACAATGCGGTGATCAGCGAAAACAGCACGAAAACTTCGTACAGGTTGCTGACCGGGATATGCCCCAGGTCCGGCCCCATCAGGTGCCCCTCGCGCCACCGCACCAGCATGCCGGTCACGCCCGAGAACACCGCGCCCCAGGTCAGGGCGGTGCCCAGCCACGCCGCCGTGGGGCTGAAGATGCCGATCCAGTAGCACAGCGTAGCCAGGATGAACAATGCGCTCATCCACAAAATGGCCGACTGCGACGAAAACAGGTACTTCAGGAAGAACACCTGCTCGGCGCGTCCCAGGTCGTTGCCGTACAGCAGCACGGCCAGGCCTGCGGCCAGTGCACACGCGATCATCAGCCGGCGCAGCGGGCGCCACAGCCAGCCCATCCAGGTCGCCAGCAACACCGTGCCGCACAGGATGATCTTCTCGTAGTAATCCATCGCGGTGCTGTAGCGCGTCAGCGCAAAACCCGCGCCCACCGCCAGCAATACGAAGAAAACCATATCGGTCCAGTCGGGGCGGCCGCGCACGGCGCGCGCGTCACCGGTGGCCGACAGCGGCGGCTGCCAGGCGGCATCGGACGATGATGAGGAAGTAATCACGGACATGGCAAACCTCAGGGCCTGTTGCGGCTCAGCAGCGCTTGCTTGAAGCGCTCGAATTCATGATTGAAGTCCAGTGTACGCTTCTGGGACGTCATGGCGGCCTGGACATCGCTGCCTGCGCCATCGGCGGCGGGCTTGACCCAGACCCACACGCGCCGGTCGCGAATGTAGAACATGGAAAACACCCCCAGCACCAGCAGCAGGCAACCGATATACACGGCGTTCTTGCCCGGCGTGCGGCTGACCTGGAATACGCTGGCCTGCTGGTGATTGAAGTCGCTCAGGGTCAGGAACACCGGCGCGGGATATACGTGCAGGTCAGAAAGCGCGGCGACCGCCAGGCGCGACCACTGTGCCGCGCGCTCGGCCTGCTCACCCTCGGTGGCCACCGGTGGCTGCCCGGCACGTTCCCGGGCCACGTCGCGCAATTCGGCCATCGACACGCCAATAAGCCGGATGACGACATCGGCGGCACGCGCCAGGTCGTCGGGCGGCGTATTGGCCTGCAGGAAGTTCGCAATGGCCTGCAGCCCACCCTGGGAAAATGTCTGCAGCGCCCGTTCGGCGGCCGTCTGCAGCGCCGGGCGTTCCGCAGGCGACGGGCTGTTGCGCTCGGCAAAGCGCCGCGCGGCTTCGCGACGCGCGGCCGGATCGGCCAGCGCGGCCCGCAGGTTCATGAACTCGGCCAGCGAACTGTCGGCATCGGCCGGAATGCGCAGATACCGGTAGTTCTCGGAGGCATTGTTGCGCACCCCCGCCAGGAACACCGCGGCGCCATCGAGCTCCACGGGCAGCATATAGTTCATGAACTCATGCGCCTGCCCGGCCTGGTCCAGGAGCTTGTACTCGATGCTTGGCCCCACATTGCGCAGGTTCTCGTTCTTCTTGCCCGCCGCGCTGCCCGCCACCGATGCCACGTGTTCGCCCAGCGTCAGCGGGTTGCCGCTGGGCGTGCCGCCGGTCAGGTCCTCGACGTTGATGGGCCGCAGCGCCGTGATGTCGATGGCCATGCTGCGCGGGCTGCCATCGGCGCCATGCGCGGTAATCTCGGCAGGCTTGCCCACCGTGCCCGTCACATCGAAGGTGGCTCCGCTGGTGCCCACCAGCGGGTAGCCCTTGAGGGTGACGCTGCTTCCGCCATCGTCGAAGCTGGACTGATATACGGTGACGCCCTTGTAGCGCAGGGGCTCGTTCACCTCGATGGTGGATTCGAACGACTTGCCGGTTTCGGGGTCGACCACTTCCACCTCGCTGGCAAAGCGGCTGGGCATGCCGGTGGAGTAATAGTCGATCAGGAATTTCTTCAGCTTCAGGGTGAACGGCAGGGGTTGCACCAGCGCGCCGTCGCCCACCATGACCACCGCCGTGCTGGCCTGGCCGCCCTCGGGCACCAGCACGCTGGCCCGGAAACTGGGGTTCGCGGGCGACAGCCTGCCGCTGGGCGGCACCTCGGAAATCAGCATGTTCTCGACGATAGGCTGCTTGCCGGCCAGCAAGACCTGCAGGCGCACGGCCAGTTCGCTGTCGAGCAATCCGCCCAGGCAGATGATCACCAGCGCCGCGTGGGCGCAGATATAGCCCAGCCGGTTGGCGCTGCCCTTCTTGGCTGCCAGCATGATGCCGTCGCCGTCGCGGCGTTCGCGCACCGCATAACCCTGGCCGACGAGCACGCCCTTGATATCGCCGGCCGCCTGCTCGGCCGGCGCCGCATCGCGCATCTCGACCCGATGGGGAAACGCCCGCAGGCTGCTGGCGCGCACATGCTCGCGGAACGAGCGCGCATCGCGCAGCATCTTGGGCGTGTTGCGGATCAGGCACAGGGTGGTCGACACGACCAGAAAGCCCATGATCGCCAGGAACCACCAGCTGTTGTAAACGTGCCAGATCGAGAACTTGTCGAACACCTCGAACCAGAAGGGCCCGAACTGGTCGATATAGGTGCTGGACGACCGGTTCTGCACCAGCACGGTGCCCACGACGCTGGCCACGCAGATGAACATCAGCAGGCTTACCGCGAAACGCATCGAGCCCAGCAACTCGAACAGGTCAGTCGGCAGGCTGCGCAAGGGGCGGGAAGGAGGCAATGTCTTGCTCATAAAAAAAGGGGGGCCGCGCACCGGCTTCCCCCCTTATGACAGCGCGCCCGGAATCCGGTTCCGGGTGGCGCGAGTAATGCAGCGCGGGCCGGCCGCGCGTGACCAGACAGGCGCTTAGCGCAGGCCTGCGGCGTAGTCGGAAACGGCCTTGATATCGGCGTCCGACATGCGATCGGCGATTTCCTGCATCACGGCGTTATTGCCGCGATCGCCGCTGCGGAACAGCTTGAGCTGTTCTTCGATGTACGAGGGGAACTGGCCCGCCAGGCGCGGATACTGGGCGGGAATGCCGGCGCCATTGGCCCCGTGGCAGGCTGCGCAGGCCGGCACGTTGCGCTCGGGCAGGCCGCCGCGCCAGATCTTGCGGCCGAGTTCGACCAGATCTTCGTGGCCGGCCGTGGCGGGCTGCTGCAGCGACTGCTGAGTCAGGTAGAAAGCCACATTCTGCATGTCTTCGGGCGTCAGGTTCTGCGCCATGGGTGTCATGGGCGACGGATTGCCGTCGGGGCCATTGCGCAGGGGCTTGTCGGCGCCTTCCTTGGTCTGGAAGTCGGCCAACTGCTTGACCAGATATTCGTGCGGCTGGGCAGCCAGGTTGGGGTTGGCGGGAATGCTGCTATTGCCCGCCGGGCCATGACAGGAAGCACAGGCGACAATGCCGCGCGAGGCATCGCCTTGGTCGTACAGTTGGGCACCCTTGGCCGCATCCGGCTTGGCCGGGCCCGCGGCGCCGTCGGCGGCGAAACTGGGTGAAATTACGGACGCACCGAGCATCAGCCCGCTTGCTACCAACATCCGGGACAGCACACGCTTCATTGAAAACCTCGACGATCGGATCTCGATCAAGGCGCCAAGGCGCCCCATGCCTGCCCCATGCCATGCCGATGCGAACACATGTTCGCTCCGGGCCCTTGATACCGCCGGTTCGTTGCTTTCAACGGGCGGAATAAGCCTATGCAATGCAGGGGGACCACTGTTGCAAACGCACGATTATACAATAGGGTTCGCAACCAACCGTATCGGCCCAATCCGTGTCCCTCCTGCACCGCGCCACTTTCGTCATCTCGGCAGCCCGCCTGGACCAGCTGCCCGCCCCCGGCGCGCCCGAAGTCTGCTTCGTCGGCCGCTCCAACGCCGGCAAATCGTCGGCCATCAATGTGCTGTGCAACCAGCGCCGGCTGGCGTTTTCCAGCAAGACGCCCGGCCGCACCCGCCTGATCAACATGTTCGGGCTGCCTGACCCCCTGGCTCCCGACCAGCACCTGGGGTTTCTTGTCGACCTGCCTGGCTATGGCTATGCATCGGTCGCCCACAAAGAAAAGGAAAAGTGGGCCGACATCCTCGGCGGCTATCTGCGCGACCGCCAGTCGCTGGCCGGCGTCGTGCTCATCATCGACATTCGCCGCGGCGTCACCGAGCTCGACCGCCGGCTGGCCGATTTCATCGCCCCCACGGGCCGGCCGGTGCTGGCCCTGCTGTCCAAGGCCGACAAGCTGCCGTACGGGCAACGCCAACGCACCGTGTTCGCCGTGCGCAAAGACCTGGCCGACATCGGCGCGCTGCATACCGTGCCGTTTTCCGCCACCGAGCGCATCGGTCTGCCCGAAGCCACCCAATACATCGAAAACTGGATTTCTCCGAAGGTCGTGCCATGAAGCCGCACATCATTACACCCGCTTTCCCGATTTCGCGGCCGCGCCGCCTGCGCCGCGATGATTTCACCCGTCGCCTGGTGCGCGAACACGCCCTGACGGTCAACGATCTCATCTACCCGGTATTCGTGGCAGACGGCACGGGCCTGCGCCAGCCGGTGCCTTCCTTGCCCGGCATCGTGCGCTACTCGCCCGACACCTTGCTGGAAGCCGCCGAAGAATGCGTCGCCCTGGGCATCCCCGTCATGGCGCTGTTTCCCGTCATCGACCCCGCGCTCAAGACCCCCGACGGCATCGAGGCCACCAACCCCGACGGCCTGGTCCCGCGCGTCGTGGCGGCGCTCAAGCAGCGCTTCCCGCAATTGGGAGTGCTGACCGACGTGGCGCTCGACCCTTACACCAGCCACGGGCAGGACGGCGTCATCGACGAAGAAGGCTACGTGCAGAACGAGCCCACGGTGCAGATCCTGATCCGGCAGGCGCTGGTGCAGGCGGCCGCCGGCGTCGACATCGTGGCGCCCAGCGACATGATGGACGGGCGCATCGGCGCCATCCGCCAGGCGCTCGAAGCCGAACAACACATCCACACCCGCATCATGGCTTACTCGGCCAAGTACGCCAGCGCTTTCTACGGCCCGTTCCGCGACGCCGTGGGTTCGGCCTCCAACCTGGGCAAGTCCAACAAAATGGCCTACCAGATGGACCCGGGCAACATCGACGAAGCGCTGCGCGAAGTCGCGGCCGACCTGCAGGAAGGCGCCGACATGGTCATGGTCAAGCCCGGCATGCCGTATCTGGATGTGGTGCGGCGAGTCAAGGACACCTTCCGCGCGCCGACCTTCGCGTACCAGGTCAGCGGCGAATACGCCATGATCAAGGCGGCCGCCGCCAACGGCTGGCTCGATCATGACAAAGTCATGATGGAAGCCCTGCTGGGCTTCAAGCGCGCTGGCGCCGACGGCATCCTGACCTACTTCGCCGTCGAGGCCGCCAGGCTGCTCAAGCAGCAGTAAGGCGTTCGCAGGTGTTGCCCTGTGTCGGGCTCCCGCAGGGTGCCTGACACCGCCGTGCACGAGACACATGATCAAGGCGGCCGGGGGGCCGCCTTCCGGGTATCGGGCTGCGGCCCGCTGCTAGCGCGCCAGCACGCGATCCAGCACCGCCGCAAAACGCGGGGCATCCTGAAAGCCGATCACGCGCGCATCGGCAATCGGGGCGCCGCCGGGCGCAAAGAACAATATCCCCGGCGGGCCGAACAGACGGAACCGCTTCAACAGCGCACGGTCGTCGGCATTGTTCTCGGTAACATCGGCCTGCACCAGCAGCAGTTGCGACATACGGCTTGCCACGCCCGGATCCGAAAACGTAAAGCGCTCCATTTCGCGGCACGACACGCACCAGTCGGCGTAGAAATCAAGCATCACGGGCCGGCTGCTTTGCGCCAGCAGGGCGTCGAGTTCCGCATTGCTGCGAACCCGCACAAATTCCACCGGGCCCGTGGCGGCTGCGGCCACCTGCGAGCCTGCGGTGCGCTGGGCCAGATGAGACAGCGGCTGCAGCACATCGCGGCCGCCGCTGGCCGCGCCCGCCAGCCACACCACCGCCGCCAGCGCCAGCAACACCCCCAGGCCCTTGGCGAACATGCGCGGCGCTCCCGCGCCGGGGGGCAGGGCGTCGAACGCGCGCAGCATCACCGCGGCCACAACGGCCAGGAACGCCCATCCCACCATTTGCAACCACGTTGGCACCACGGGGATCAGCATCCACCACGCAGTGGCCAGCAGCAGCATCCCGAACGCGCGCTTGACGCCGTCCATCCAGGGGCCGGCCTTCGGCAACAACGCGCCGGACGACGCTCCTACAGCCAGCAGGGGCACGCCCATCCCCCAGGCCATCGCAAACAGGGCCGCGCCGCCCAGGACCACGTCGCCGGTCTGCGAGATATAAAGCAGCGCACCGGCCAGCGGCGCGGCAACGCAAGGCCCCAGGATCAGCGCAGAAATCGCGCCCATGGCAAGCGCGCCGGCCGCCCGGCCGCCCGGAATCCGTGCCGCGCGCGCCGACAGCCAACCTTGCATCGCGCCCGGCACCTGGAAGTCGAACGCGCCGAACGTAGCCAATGCCAGCAAAACCAGTACAAGGGCGAACGCGGTCAGTATCCAGGGCGTCTGCAGCCATGCGGCCAGGCCGGCGCCGCTCAGGCCTGCGGCCACGCCCAGCAGCGTATAGACCACCGACATACCCAGCACATACGCTGCGGCCAGACCGAGCCCACGCGCGCGGCCCGGGCGTTCCTGCCCCTGGCCGCCCACCAGAATGGACGACAGAATGGGAATCATGGGCAACACACAGGGCGTAAATGCCAGCAGCAGCCCCAACACAAAGAATACGCCGGCCGTTTTCAGCCAGCCCAAGCCGCCGATCGCATCGGCCAGGCCCAGGTCGCCCGCCGTAAGCAACGCGCCCAGGCCTGTTGGCGACCCGGTCTGGCCTGACGGGGCGGCCGCCACGCCCGCCGCCGCGCCCGCCGTCTGCAATGAATAACCGCCGGCCACGGGGGCCAGCGTCACCTGGTGGTCGGCAGGCGGGTAGCACAACCCTGCATCGGCGCACCCCTGGCTGGTGATCGTCACCGTAAACGGTTGCTCTGCGGAAACAGGCACGGCGACGCGGACTTGGTCGTAGTACACCTCCATGTCTTTCTCGAAGGTGGGGTCATACTTGACCTTGCCGGATGGATACGTGGGTTCGCCCAGCGTTGCCGCGCCCGGGGGGCTTACTGAAAGCGCAAAACGCTCGCGATACATGTAGTAGCCCGGCGCAATGCGATAACGCAACTCCAGCTGGTCGGGCGCGGCCATGGCGGCGCTGAAGACGAAGGCCTGTTCGGGAGGCAGGAAATCCGACTCGGTCAGCGCCGCAGCAGGGCGGCTTGCCAACCCGGCACACACCGCCAGCAGGGCCAGGCAGCCCAGCAACCAACCTCGCCACGCCGGGCGCGCACGAACCAGAAACTGATGCATCGGAATCTCTTTATTGCTTGCATGAGGCCGGCCATGCCGGCTCCACATTCCGGGCCACGGCCCGGGCGCTATTGCGGCTGCTGGCCGCCGGCCTGTTCGCGCACCCAGCCCAGGTAGGCTGGGCTGCCGCCGATAACAGGCACGACAATGATCTCGGGCACGTCATAGGGATGCAGCCGGGACAGCGCGTCGATCAGCGCCTGCTGCCGGCCCGCGGTGGTCTTGATCCACATGGGTATCTCGTCCGCCCCTTCGATTTCGCCTTTCCAGCTATAGATGGACAGCACAGGCGCGCCAAGGTTCACGCAGGCGGCCAGCCCGTCTTCGACCAGCACGTGGGCAATGCGCTTGGCCAGCAGAAGGTCCGGCGCATTGCTGATCACCATCACGATATCGTCGTCGCGCGACATGATAGCTCCTGGAAGTGGCCGGCCAAGCCGCCAATACGGTATTTTATCGGCACCGCGCATCGCGCCATCGCCGCCGAGGCCAGCCCCATGTCGGAAAACTGCCTGTTCTGCCGTATCGCCCGGCAGCAAATTCCCGCCCACGTTGTTCACCAGGATGACGACATCCTGGCGTTCCTGGATATCCAGCCGGTGCGGCGCGGCCACGTGCTGATCATACCCAGGCAGCATTATGCCTATTTCGAAGACATGCCCGACGCGCTGGCCGGCCGCATCATGGCCCTGGGTCAACAACTGGCGCGCGCCATGAAGCGGCTATACCAGGTCGAGCGCGTGGGTTTTGTCTATACCGGCATCCACGTCGCCCACGCCCATGCCCACGTGATTCCCATGCACCACCCGCAAGACATCACATCCACGCAGTACATCGCGCAGCAAGACCTGCAGTTCATCATGCCGCCCCAATGCCCGGCCGACCAACTGACTGATACGGCGGCGCAGCTGCGCCGGGAACTCGCGAGCGGCTGATCCGGCCGGCCAGGCGGCGGCCCCAGCGGTCAACGCCCGGCCGCCTTCGGGTCGCACAAAAAACAAGGGCGGGCCCGAAAGCCCGCCCTTGCGCTTATTCACCGGCCGGATTTACTCGGCAGCGTTGTCAGCCTCGGTTTCCGAAACTTCAGGGCGATCAACCAGTTCCATGTAGGCCATGGGAGCGTTGTCGCCTTGACGGAAGCCCATCTTCAGCACGCGGGTGTAGCCACCGTTACGGTTCGCGTAGCGCGGACCGATTTCGGCAAACAGCTTGACCACGGCAGCGCGATCACGCAGACGGGCAAATGCCAGACGCTTGTTCGCCAGGGTGGGTTCCTTGCCCAGGGTAATCAGAGGTTCAACGACGCGGCGCAGCTCTTTCGCCTTGGGCAGCGTGGTCTTGATCGCTTCGTGGGTGATCAACGAAACGGCCATGTTGCGAAACATGGCAAGACGGTGACTGCTGGTGCGGTTGAGCTTACGCAAGCCATTACCGTGACGCATGATAAGTTCCTTTTGAATCTAAAGACGGTGCATGCACCGTCGGGTTGCCCGGCTCTTCTATCGGCCTGTTGCCAGCCCGCGGTCCGGTGAAAAAAGTTTCTGTGACGATCTGAATTCCGCGTGTTTTGGTTTCGGCAGGCCCTGTCGGGCCTTAACTTCGCTACGCGAAGCCTGCCTTCACCGAAACTGGCCTCAGGGCCTTTCCAGGCCCAGCGGAGGCCAGTTTTCCAGCTTCATGCCCAGGGTCAGGCCGCGTGCGGCCAGGACTTCCTTGATCTCGTTGAGCGACTTGCGGCCCAGGTTCGGGGTCTTGAGCAGCTCGTTCTCGGTACGTTGGATCAGATCGCCAATGTAGTAGATGTTTTCGGCCTTCAGGCAGTTGGCCGAACGCACCGTCAGCTCCAGGTCGTCGACCGGGCGCAGCAGCACGGGGTCGATCTGCGGGGTGCCGCGCACCGGCGCTTCGTACGAATCGCCCGCGCCTTCCAGGGCGGCAAACACCGAAATCTGATCCATCAGGATGCGGGCCGACTGGCGCACTGCTTCTTCAGGCGAGATCACGCCGTTGGTCTCGATGTCCAGCACCAGCTTGTCCAGGTCGGTACGCTGTTCGACACGAGCGCTTTCAACGGCATAGCTCACGCGGCGCACGGGGCTGTACGAAGCGTCCAGGACGATACGGCCAATGGTATGGGTGCGGTCTTCGGACAACGCACGCACGTTGCCCGGCACATAGCCGCGGCCCTTCTCGACCTTGATCTGCATTTCAACCTTGCCGGCTTCGGTCAGGTTGCAGATGACGTGGTCGGGGTTGATGATCTCGACGTCGTGGGGCAATTCGATATCGCTGGCCACCACGGTGCCGGCGCCATTCTTGCGCAGCACCAGGGTCACTTCGTCGCGGTTGTGCAGCTTGAAGACGACACCCTTCAGGTTCAGCAGGATGTCCACGACATCTTCGCGCACGCCCGGGATGGTCGAGTATTCGTGCACCACGCCGGTCATTTGCACTTCGGTCGGGGCATACCCCGTCATCGAAGACAGCAGGATGCGGCGCAGGGCGTTGCCCAGCGTGTGGCCGTAGCCGCGTTCGAAGGGCTCCATCACGATCTTGGCATGATGGGTGCCGATCGGTTCGACTTCGATGGAACGCGGCTTCAGAAAACCTTGAGTGGACATTTACAGTATTCCTTTTCAATACCCTCGGCTCGTTACACCGATAAGGCTGATGGAAACAAGAAAAAGCGCGGCAGATTGCCGCCTGCTACTTACCGCAAAGCCCGCCCCGCAAAAATTGGCGGAAGCGGGCTCGCGAGACCTGCAATCGGATACGCGGCACACGTCGCACGGCCACCGGGGCCGCGCGTGTGTCGATTAACGCGAGTACAGTTCGACGACCATCGATTCGTTGATGTCGCGAGCGACGTCAGCGCGATCGGGCACCGACTTGAAGGTGCCGGCCATCTTGTTGGTGTCGACTTCCACCCATTGGGGGATGCCGATGCTGGAAGCCAGGTCAAGCGCTTCGCGGATGCGGCCTTGCTTCTTGGCCTTCTCGCGCACCGTGATCACATCGCCGGCCTTGATCAGCATCGACGCGATGTCGGCGGTCTGGCCATTGACTTCGATGGCGCGGTGGCTGACCAGCTGGCGAGCTTCGGCGCGCGTCGAGCCGAAGCCCATGCGGTACACCACGTTGTCCAGACGCGATTCCAGCAGCTGGATCAGGGTTTCGCCGGTGTTGCCACGACGGCGCTCGGCTTCGGCAAAGTACTTGCGGAACTGCTTTTCCAGCACGCCGTACATGCGCTTGAGCTTCTGCTTTTCACGCAGCTGCAGGCCGTAGTCGGAAGTGCGGGCGCCCGAAGTGCGGCCATGCTGGCCAGGCTTGGAATCCAGCTTGCACTTGGAATCCAGCGAGCGGCGGGCGCTCTTCAGGAACAGATCAGTACCCTCGCGGCGCGAGAGTTTGCATTTGGGTCCAGTATAACGAGCCATTTGGATTCCCTTTAGATACGACGACGCTTCGGCGGACGGCAGCCGTTGTGCGGCACAGGCGTGATATCGGCAATGCTCGAGATCTTGATGCCCAGGGCATTCAGAGCACGCACCGACGACTCACGGCCGGGGCCGGGGCCTTTGATACGGACTTCGAGCGTCTTGATGCCGTATTCCAGCGCAACCCGGCCGGCGGTCTCGGCGGCCACCTGCGCGGCGAACGGCGTCGATTTGCGCGAGCCCTTGAAGCCAGCGCCACCCGATGTCGCCCACGACAGGGCGTTGCCCTGCCGGTCGGTGATGGTGATGATGGTGTTGTTGAAGGACGCGTGAACGTGCGCGATGCCGTCCGAGACGTTCTTCTTGACCTTTTTGCGCACGCGCGAAGCGCCGCTGGTGGAAGCTTTCGCCATTATCCTGTTCCTCGATTATTTCTTCAGGGACGCAGCAGCACGACGCGGTCCCTTGCGGGTGCGGGCGTTGGTGCGAGTGCGCTGGCCGCGCACGGGCAAACCGCGCTTGTGACGCATGCCACGATAGGTGCCCAGATCGATCAAGCGCTTTATCGACAGTTGCACTTCGCGGCGCAGGTCACCTTCGACCGTGAACACGCCCACGTGTTCGCGGATGCGTTCCAGTTCAGCGTCGGTCAGGTCCTTGACCTTTTTGGAAAGGGGTACATTTGCTGCTTCGCAGATTTTGCGAGCGCGCGTACGACCGATGCCAAAAATGGCGGTCAGGCCGATCTCGGCGTGCTGTTGCGGCGGAATGTTAATGCCAGCAATACGGGCCATGACTGTTCCTTGAATATATCCGTTGCGTGTCGCTAACCAGGGTTAGCCTTGACGCTGCTTGTGACGCGGGTCGGTGCAGATGACGCGCACCACGCCGTGACGTTTGATAACTTTGCAGTTGCGGCAGATCCGCTTAACCGATGCCATTACTTTCATGGTTGACTCCTAATTTTCCGTAATCCGGTCCGTTTACTTCGAGCGGAACACAATTCTTGCCCGCGTCAGGTCATAGGGCGTGAGCTCCACAGTGACCTTGTCGCCCGGCAAGATCCGGATGTAATGCATACGCATCTTGCCGGAAATATGGCCTAGCACCACGTGGCCGTTTTCGAGCTTGACGCGAAAAGTCGCGTTGGGGAGGTTCTCGAGAACCTCACCTTGCATCTGGATGACGTCGTCCTTAGACATTCTCTTCTGCTATCGCATCGGCAAACCCGAGGAGCCCTTGAAGTTCGCCTTCTTCAGCAAGGAATCGTACTGGTGCGACATCATGTAGGCCTGAACCTGCGCCATGAAGTCCATCGTCACCACCACGATAATCAACAAGGACGTGCCACCAAAATAAAACGGTACATTCCAGCGCATTACCAGGAACTCAGGCAGCAGGCACACCAACGTGATGTACAGCGCACCGACCAGCGTCAGGCGCATCAGGATCTTGTCGATGTAGCGCGCCGTCTGCTCACCCGGACGGATGCCAGGAACGAAAGCACCGCTCTTTTTCAGGTTGTCTGCAGTTTCGCGGCTGTTGAACACCAGGGCCGTGTAGAAAAAGCAGAAGAAAATGATCGCGGCGGAATACAGCGTGATGTACAGCGGCTGGCGCGGCTCGAGTGCCGCGGCCAGGTCGCGCAGCCACAGCATGCTGTCGCCCGTCGAGAACCAGCTCGTGATCGTAGCGGGAAACAGGATGATCGACGACGCGAAGATCGGCGGAATCACCCCGGCCATGTTCAGCTTCAACGGCAGGTGCGAACTCTGGCCGCCGTAGATCTTGTTGCCCACCTGCCGCTTGGCATAGTTGACAGTGATCTTGCGCTGCCCGCGTTCGACGAACACCACGAACGCAGTCACCAGAACCACCAGCGCCACGATGAACAGCGCCGAAGGCACGGCCATCGCGTTGGTGCGCACCAGGTCCAGCAGCCCGGCCAGAGCCGAAGGCAAACCGGCTACGATACCCGCGAAAATCAGGATCGAGATGCCGTTGCCCAGGCCGCGCTCGGTGATCTGCTCGCCCAGCCACATGATGAACATGGTGCCGGTCAGCAGCGTCACGACCGTCGTGAAGCGGAACAACATGCCCGGATCGATCACCAGGCCCGGCTGGGATTCCAGCGCCACCGAAATACCCACCGCCTGCACCAGCGCCAGCACGACCGTGCCATAGCGGGTGTACTGGGTGATCTTGCGGCGGCCGGCCTCGCCCTCTTTCTTGAGGGCTTCCAGCGAAGGAACCACGACGGCCATCAGCTGCATGATGATCGATGCAGAGATGTACGGCATGATCCCCAGGGCGAAGATCGAAAAGCGCGACAGCGCGCCGCCCGAGAACATGTTGAACAGGCCCAGGATTCCACCCTGGTTCTGGCGGAACAGATCCGCCAGCGCTTCCGGATTGATACCCGGAACAGGGATGTGCGTACCCAGACGGTAAACCATCAGGGCGAGCACCAGGAACGCGAGCCGGCGCTTCAAATCGCCGTACCGCGATCCGGTCTTGCCTAGTGCCTGTGCATTAGCCACGTGTTACCTCGCAATCAAGCAAGCGAGCCGCCCGCGCCTTCGATGGCGGCGCGCGCGCCGGCCGTCGCGGTGATGCCCTTGAGCGTCACCTTGCGCGAGAGTTCACCAGACTTGATGACCTTGGCGTAGCGCACAGCCTGGCCCACGACACCGGCGGCCTTCAGCACTTGCACGTCGACCTCGTCGGCGGACAAGGCCTGCAGGTCCGACAGGCGGACTTCGGCGTAAAGGTGCTGGCCCAGGGGCTT
Source organism: Bordetella genomosp. 7 (assembly GCF_002261265.1). Lineage (GTDB taxonomy): Bacteria > Pseudomonadota > Gammaproteobacteria > Burkholderiales > Burkholderiaceae_B > Bordetella_A. Next base: position 513,086 of record NZ_NEVK01000008.1, read on the forward strand.
GAAGCCACGCTTGGGCAGGCGGCGCTGCAGCGGCATCTGGCCGCCTTCGAAGCCGACCTTGTGGAAACCGCCCGAGCGCGACTTCTGGCCCTTGTGGCCACGGCCGGCGGTCTTGCCCAGACCCGAGCCGATGCCACGGCCGACGCGGCGCTTGGCGTGCTTGGCGCCCTCGGCGGGCTTCAGCGTATTGAGTTGGATTTCCGACATCGTAATTCCTTAGGCTTCCGAGACGGTCACGAGATAATCCACCTTGCGGATCATCCCGCGCACCTCGGGCGTGTCGACCAGGACGCGGCTGCTGTTGATGCGGCGCAGACCCAGGCCGCGCACGGTGTCGCGGTGGGATTGCTTGGTGCCGATCACCGAGCGCACGAGGGTAACTTTGATCTGCTTCTGAGCCATGATTTACCCCAGGATCTCTTCAACAGTCTTGCCGCGCTTGGCAGCGACTTCCGACGGAGTCAGGGAAGCGCGCAGGCCGTTGAGCGTGGCACGGACCATGTTGTAGGGGTTGCTGGAGCCGAGGCTCTTGGCAACCACGTTACGCACGCCCATCACTTCGAAGATGGCGCGCATCGGGCCGCCGGCAATCACGCCGGTACCTTCGGCAGCGGGCGAAATCAGCACGGTGGAAGCGCCATGCTTGCCAACCACCGAGTGATACAGCGTGCCGTTCTTCAGGGCAACCTTGAACATGCCGCGACGGGCCTGTTCCATTGCCTTCTGAACCGACACCGGCACTTCGCGAGCCTTGCCCTTGCCCATGCCGATACGGCCATCGCCGTCGCCCACCACGGTCAGCGCGGCGAAGCTCATGGTGCGACCACCCTTCACCACCTTGCTGACACGGTTGACTGCGATCATTTTCTCGCGCAGGCCGTCGTCGTTCTCTTTTTCCGCGGCGCCTTTGCCTTGTACTTTAGCCATTTGACAGATCCTCGCTTAGAACTTCAGGCCGGCTTCACGCGCGGCATCGGCCAGCGCCTTCACGCGGCCATGGTAACGAAAGCCCGAGCGATCGAAAGCCACCAGCTCGATGCCGGCCGCCTTGGCCTTTTCGGCAACGCGCTTGCCCACCAGCGTCGCAGCGGCAGTGTTGCCGCCCTGGCCGGTTTGACCGGCCAGCTGCGCACGCACTTCGGGTTCCAGCGTGGAAGCGCTGACCAGCACGCGATCGCCTTCCGGCGAAATAATGTTGGCGTAGATGTGCAGGTTCGAGCGGAAGATCGAGAGGCGATGAACGCGCAGCTCGGAAATCTTCCGACGGGTCGCAACCGCACGACGCAAACGGGAAACTTTTTTGTCCATGATTCGTCCTTGCGTGCGCCGTTATTTCTTCTTGGTTTCTTTGATGATGACGCGCTCGTCCGCATAACGCACGCCCTTGCCCTTGTAGGGTTCGGGTTCGCGATAGGCGCGGATTTCAGCGGCCACCTGACCGACGACTTGCTTGTTGGGGCCTTTGATGATGATTTCCGTCTGGCTCGGGCATTCAGCCTTCACGCCAGCGGGCAGCTTGTGCACGATGTCGTGCGAGAAACCGAGCTGCAGCTTGACGGCATCACCCTGGGCCTGGGCGCGGAAACCCACGCCAACCAGGTTCAGCTTGCGTTCGAAGCCCTTGCTCACGCCGGTGACCATGTTGGCCACCAGGGCGCGCACGGTACCCGACATGGCGCCAGCATGGCGCGAGTCGTTGGCGGCAACAAACGTCAGCTTGCCGTCGTCCAGGGTGATGTTGACGTCACCGGTCAACGCCTGGGTCAACGTGCCCAGCGGGCCCTTGACGGTAATCTGATCCTGCTGGATGTTGGCTTCAACACCCTTGGGCAGCTCGACCGGATACTTAGCGATACGTGACATTCAAGATCTCCTTAGGCCACGTAGCACAGCACTTCGCCGCCGACGCCGTTTGCACGGGCCTTGCGGTCGGTCATGACGCCGCGCGAGGTCGAAACGATGGCCACGCCCAGGCCGTTCATGACCTGAGGAATGTTGCTGCGGCCCTTGTAGATACGCAGGCCGGGGCGCGAGACGCGTTCGATGCGCTCGATGACCGGACGGCCGGCGTAGTATTTCAGGGTGATTTCCAGCTCCGGCTTGGCCGGGGTGCCCTTGACTTCAAAGCCGTCGATGTAGCCTTCGTCCCGCAGCACGGCGGCGATAGCCGCCTTCAGCTTCGAGGAGGGCATGCTCACCGTAACTTTGTCAACTTGCTGCGCATTGCGAATGCGAGTCAGCATATCGGCGATGGGATCGCTCATGCTCATGTTTTATTCTCCTACCAGCTGGCCTTGGTGATGCCGGGAATTTCACCCTTCATCGCCATTTCACGCAGTTTGTGGCGGGTCAGGCCAAACTTGCGGAAGACGCCGCGCGGACGGCCGGTAACGGCGCAGCGGTTACGCTGGCGCGTCGGGTTGGCATTGCGCGGCAGTTGTTGCAGCTTCAGCCGAGCTTGGTAACGCTCTTCGTCGGTCTTCGACTGGTCGTCGATGATCGCCTTCAGTTCGGCGCGCTTGGCGGCGTACTTGTCGGCCAGCTTGGCGCGCTTGATGTCGCGATTGATGAGGGAAAGTTTAGCCACGTCATCAGCCTCTTAGTTACGGAACGGGAAGCTGAAGGCGGTCAACAGCGCCTTGGCTTCTTCGTCGGTCTTGGCGGTAGTGGTGATGCTGATGTTCAGCCCACGCAACGCGTCGATCTTGTCGTACTCGATCTCGGGGAAAATGATCTGCTCTTTCACACCGATGTTGTAGTTGCCACGACCATCGAAGGCACGGCCCGAGATGCCGCGGAAGTCGCGCACGCGAGGCAGCGCCACCGCCACCAGGCGATCCAGGAATTCGTACATGCGCTGGCCGCGCAGCGTGACCATGCAGCCGATCGGGTAGTTTTCGCGGATCTTGAAGCCGGCAATAGCCTTGCGGGTCTTCGTCACCACGGGCTTCTGGCCGGCGATCTTGGCCAGGTCGGCCACGGCATGCTCGATAACCTTCTTGTCGGCAACCGCTTCCGAGACACCCATGTTCAGGGTGACCTTTGTGATGCGCGGCACTTCCATCAGGCTCTTGTAGCCAAACTTGCCCTGCAGCTCAGGAGCAACCTTGCTTTTGTAAAGATCTTGCAAACGAGACATGTGTGTCGCCCCTTACGCCTTGGCGCCAACAACGGCGCCATTGGAACGGAACACGCGGACCTTGCGACCGTCGATCACTTGGACACCGACGCGATCGCCCTTGCCCGTGGCCGGGTTGAACAGCGCCACATTGGAAATATGGATCGGCAGGGTCTTTTCGACGATACCGCCCGGATTGTTGGCCATGGGATTGGCCTTGACGTGCTTCTTGACGACGTTGACGCCCTCGACCAGAACGTGGTCGGCATCGACGCGAGCCAGCACGGTACCGCGCCGCTTCTTGTCGCGGCCGGTCAGGACGATGACTTCGTCGCCTTTACGGATTTTGTTCATCGAGGGCTCCTTACAGCACTTCGGGGGCCAGCGACACGATCTTCATGAACTTCTCGGTACGCAGTTCGCGCGTAACGGGTCCGAAGATGCGGGTGCCGATAGGCTCCAGCTTGGCGTTGAGCAATACGGCGGCATTGCCACCGAAGCGGATCAGCGAACCGTCTTTGCGGCGCACGCCCTTGGCGGTGCGAACCACCACGGCGTTGTAGATTTCGCCTTTCTTGACGCGGCCGCGGGGGGCTGCATCTTTGACGCTCACCTTGATGATGTCGCCGATACCGGCATAACGGCGCTTGGAGCCACCGAGCACCTTGATGCACATAACAGCGCGCGCACCGGTGTTGTCGGCCACGTCCAGCGTGGTCTGCATTTGGATCATGATTTTTCCTGTTCCAACTTAACCGGAAACATGGTTTTCCACCCTGGAAACCCCGCATTTCCCGCCAGTTTTGGTCCCGTCAGGTCCGCCGCCCGCTTTAAAGACAATCTTCAAAGGCAATGCCGCGACCCTGGGTTGAAATCCTGCGGATGCTTCTCCCGCCACCGCTAATTGCCCTGACGGCCCGCAGGACCAGCCTGCAAATACCGTGCAAATCAATAACGATAAGTCGGGAAAGCTGTCAATTCTACCCCGGTCGCGAGCAACATGCAAGTCCTGGCACCCAGTCATTTGGTGTGCCGCCGTGCAGGTGTTGTGTCCGCGCGGCAAGGCAGGGCGGCCCGGGTGCGTCCCTGAAATTTGCGGGCGCGCGCAGGCGGCGCCCGGCGGGCCGGCCGGGGCCGGCGCCACCTGCCGCAATTGGCTCCCGGCTGGGGTGGCACAGTGGACCAAGCACAGCCGGCCAAGCTGGTTTAGACTGAGAGGCACTTTACTGCCCCTTTCTTTCGCAAGGAACTCTGGAATGTACGAACAATTGGCGCTGTATATCGACGGCGAATTCCTGGCCGGCGAAGGCCGCCGCACGCAAGATGTCATCAATCCGGCCACGCTTGAGGTGCTGGGCCAATTGCCGCATGCCACCGAAGCCGACCTGGATCGTGCGCTCGCCTCTGCCCAACGCGCCTTCGAATCTTGGAAGCACAGTTCGCCCATGGAGCGCTCGGCTATTTTGCGCAAGGTGGCGTCGCTGTCGCGCGAGCGCGCCCAGGAAATCGGCCGCAACATGACGCTGGACCAGGGCAAGCCGCTGGCCGAGTCGGTGGGCGAGATCACCTCCTGCGCCGAACATGCCGACTGGCACGCGGAAGAATGCCGGCGCATCTACGGGCGGGTCGTTCCGCCGCGCAACCCGAACGTGCGCCAGTTTGTCGTACGCGAACCCATCGGCGTATGCGCCGCGTTTACCCCCTGGAACTTCCCTTACAACCAGGCTATTCGCAAGATCGCCGCCGCCCTGGGCGCCGGTTGCACGGTTATCCTGAAAGGCCCCGAAGACTCGCCCAGCGCGGTCATGGCAATCGCCCGCATGTTCCACGAAGCCGGCCTGCCCAAGGGGTGCCTGAACGTTGTCTGGGGCGAGCCCGCCAAGATATCCGACTACCTGATCCGTTCGCCCATCGTGCGCAAGGTCTCGTTCACCGGCTCGGTGCCGGTGGGCAAGCAGCTGGCCGCGCTGGCAGGCGCGCACATGAAGCGCGTAACGATGGAACTGGGCGGCCATTCCCCGGTGCTGGTGTTCGATGACGCCGACGTCGGCCGGGCTGCCGAGATGCTGGCGAAGTTCAAGATCCGCAATGCCGGCCAGGTTTGCGTGTCGCCGACCCGCTTCTATGTACAGGAAAAGGCCTACGAAGAGTTCCTTGCCCGTTTTACCGAAGTGCTCAAAGGCGTAAAGGTGGGCGACGGGCTGCAGGAAGGCACCCAGATGGGGCCCCTGGCGCACGAACGCCGCGTGCCCGCCATGAGCAAATTCGTGGAAGACGCCCGCCAGCGTGGCGGCAAGATTGCGCTGGGCGGCGAGCCGATGGACCGCAAGGGCTACTTCTTCTCGCCCACGGTGGTTACCGAGGTGCCTGATGATTCGATGTTGATGACCGAAGAACCGTTCGGCCCCTTGGCGCCGGTGGTTCGCTTCAAAGACACCGACGAAGTCCTGCGGCGCGCCAATAGCCTGCCTTTCGGCCTGTCGTCGTACGTGTTCACGAACTCGTTGCAGACCGCGACCAAGGTCAGCAATGGGCTCGAGGCGGGTATGGTCAATATCAACCACTTCGGCAGTGCGCTGGCCGAGACGCCTTTCGGCGGCATCAAAGACAGCGGCATCGGCAGCGAAGGCGGCCTGGAAACCTTTGACGGATACCTGGTCACCAAGTTCATCACGCACGTGTAGGCCCAGCTTGGTGCAAGGGGGCCTGCGCCAGGCGTCAGGCTCCCGCACGGTGCCTGACCGCCTGGAAGGGCAAAAAAAAACGGCAAGGAGCAATCCTTGCCGTTCTCATGTCAGGGCGGCGTACCGCCCTGCTGCACCATTAGATGATGCGCACCGCTTCGACCAGACGCACCACGCTCCACGACTTGGAACGCGAGATGGGACGGCCTTCCGCGATTTCGACAGTGTCGCCTTCGTTGTACTGGTTCGACTCGTCGTGCGCCTTGTACTTTGCGGAACGCATGACGATCTTGCCATAGATGGGGTGCTTGACGCGGCGTTCGACCAGAACGACCACAGTCTTGTCCATCTTGTTGCTGACGACCTTGCCAACCAGCGTACGCTGGCGCTTGGGTTGAGTAGTTTGAGTTTCGCTCATGATTATTTCCCTGCCTTCTCGGTCAGCAAGGTACGCACGCGCGCGATGTCGCGCCGCACGTTGCGCAGCTGGCTGGTGTTGGCAAGCTGCTGCGTGGCCTTCTGCATGCGCAGACCGAATTGCGCCTTCAGCAGGCTTTCGAGTTCTTTACCGAGCTCGGCGGCGTCTTTCGAACGGAGTTCGCTGGCTTTCATTGTGTACTCCTTAAGCACCGATATGACGCGCGACGAACGTGGTCGAGATCGGCAGCTTGGCCGCAGCCAGGCGGAACGCCTCGCGCGCCAGCTCTTCGCTCACGCCTTCCATTTCGTAGAGCACCTTGCCGGGTTGGATTTCGGCGACCCAGAATTCCGGGTTGCCTTTACCGTTACCCATCCGGACTTCGGCAGGCTTTTGCGAGATCGGCTTATCCGGGAAAATGCGAATCCAGATACGGCCGCCACGCTTGATGTGACGGTTGATGGCACGACGAGCGGCTTCGATCTGGCGAGCGGTCAGACGGCCGCGGCCAGTGGCCTTCAGGCCGAACTCACCAAACGAAACGTTGGTACCGCGCGAGGCCAGGCCAGTGTTGCGGCCCTTGTGCTCTTTGCGATATTTTCTGCGAGAGGGTTGCAGCATGGTTATTCTCCTTCAGGCGCCGGAGCAGCGTCCGCCTTGCGGGGACCACGGCCACGGCCACCCGGACGACCGGGACGGCCGCCATCAGGGCGGTCGCCACGCGGCGCGCGACGCGGACGGCGTTCTTCTTCACGCGGGGTAGCGGCTTCGGGCGGCAATTCGCCGTTGGCCAGCATGTCGCCCTTATAGACCCAGACCTTGATGCCGATCACACCATAGGTGGTGTGGGCTTCCGAGGTGCCGTAATCGATATTGGCCTTCAGCGTGTGAAGCGGCACACGACCTTCGCGATACCACTCGGTACGTGCGATTTCGATACCGTTCAAACGGCCCGAGCTCATGATCTTGATGCCCTGGGCGCCCAGGCGCATGGCGTTCTGCATGGCGCGTTTCATGGCGCGGCGGAACATGATGCGCTTTTCGAGCTGTTGGGCGATCGAATCGGCGACCAGCTGGGCATCGGTTTCCGGCTTGCGGATTTCCTCGATGTTGACGTGCACGGGCACGCCCATCAGGCGCTGCAGGTCGACCTTCAGGCTTTCGATGTCTTCGCCGCGCTTGCCGATCACCACGCCCGGACGAGCCGAGTAGACGGTGATGCGGGCATTCTTGGCGGGGCGCTCGATGATGACGCGGCCAACCGAGGCGCTCTTGAGTTTTTTCTTCAGGTACTCGCGAACGCGGATGTCTTCGGCCAGCATGCCGCCGAAAGCTTTGTCATCAGCGAACCAGCGCGAGGACCAATTACGGGTGACCGCGAGACGGAACCCAGTGGGGTGAATTTTCTGACCCATCGTGACTCCTTAGGCTCCGACCTTGACCGTGATGTGGCAGGTCTGCTTCTCGATGCGGTTACCACGGCCCTTGGCGCGAGCCGAGAAACGCTTCATCGATTGCGCCTTGTCGACGTAGATCGTGGTGACCTTCAGTTCGTCGATATCGGCGCCGTCGTTGTGTTCGGCATTGGCGATGGCGGACTCGACAGCCTTTTTCAGGATGCCGGCGGCCTTCTTGGGGGAAAAGGTGAGGATGTTCAGCGCCTGAGCGACCGACTTGCCACGGATCAGATCCGCGACCAGACGGGTCTTCTGCGCCGAAATGTGTACCCCACGGATAACGGCAGTAGTTTCCATCGCTTACCTCTTCGCCTTCTTGTCCGCAGCGTGGCCCTTGAACGTACGGGTCAGCGCGAACTCGCCGAGCTTGTGACCGACCATGTTCTCGTTGATGTAAACGGGAACGTGCTGGCGGCCGTTGTGCACCGCGATCGTCAGGCCGATGAACTCGGGCAGGATCGTGGAACGGCGCGACCAGGTCTTGATCGGCTTCTTGTCTTTGCCCGCAACGGCCGAGTCCACCTTCTTGATGAGATGGGCGTCGACAAACGGGCCTTTCTTGATCGAACGTGACATAGTGTTCGCCTCTTACTTGCGCTTGCGCCGTTGGACGATCATATTGTTCGTCCGCTTGTTGCGACGGGTCTTGTAACCCTTCGAGGGCGTGCCCCACGGGCTGACCGGTTCGCGTGCTTCGCCGGTGCGGCCTTCGCCACCGCCGTGCGGGTGATCCACCGGGTTCATGGCCACGCCACGAACGGTCGGACGCACACCGCGCCAACGCATTGCACCGGCCTTGCCGATCTGGCGCAGGCTGTGTTCTTCGTTACCGACTTCACCGATGGTGGCACGGCACTCGATATGCACGCGACGGACTTCGCCCGAACGCAGACGCACTTGAGCGTAGGTGCCTTCACGGGCCAGCAGCACCGCCGACGCGCCAGCCGAACGCGCCATCTGGGCGCCCTTGCCGGGGATCATTTCGATGCAGTGGATCGTGGTACCCACCGGGATGTTGCGGATCGGCAGGGTATTGCCGGCGCGGATGGGGGCTTCGATGCCCGACACCAGCGTGGCGCCCACTTCCAGGCCGCGCGGCGCGATGATGTAGCGACGCTCGCCGTCGGCGTAGCACAGCAGAGCGATGTGCGCCGTACGGTTGGGGTCGTACTCAAGGCGTTCCACCTTGGCCGGAATGCCATCCTTGTTGCGACGGAAGTCGACAACGCGGTAGTGCTGCTTGTGGCCACCGCCACGATGACGCACGGTGATATGGCCGTTGTTGTTACGGCCCGAACCGCGGGTCTTCTTTTCGAGCAGGCCGGCGTAGGGCGCGCCTTTGTGCAGGCTGGCGTTAACCACCTTCACCATGCCGCGGCGGCCAGCCGAGGTCGGTTTTACTTTGACGAGGGCCATTTACTTCACCTCCGCAAAGTCGATTTCCTGGCCTTCCTTGAGCGCGACATAGGCCTTGCGCTCGTTGCGACGGCGACCCACGAAGCGGCCAAAGCGCTTGACTTTGCCCTTACGGTTGAGGACCTGCACGGACTCGACCTGCACCTTGAACAGCAGTTCGACGGCAGCCTTGATTTCCGGCTTGGTGGCATCGGCCACGACACGGAAAGCGAATTGCTGATTCTTTTCGGCAACCATGGTGGCCTTTTCGGTCACCACAGGAGCCAGAATGACTTGCATCAGGCGTTCGGCGTTCATCCCAGCATCTCCTCGAGTTGAGCGATGGCCGGCTTGGTGATCAGCACCTTCTTGTAGTGGATCAGCGACAATGGATCGGCGTAACGCGGTTCGACCACGGCAACGTGCGGCAGGTTGCGCGTGGCGAGGTAGATATTTTCGTCAACGTTGTCGGTGATGATCAGCACCGAATCCAGACCCAGGGTCTTCAGCTTGGCCACGGCCAGCTTGGTCTTGGGCGATTCGAGGTCGAACGTCTCGACAACAGCGATGCGGTCTTCGCGGGCCAACTGAGACAGAATCGAACGGATGCCCGCGCGATACATCTTCTTGTTGACCTTCTGGCTGAAGTTTTCTTCAGGCGAGTTGGGGAACGTGCGACCACCCCCACGCCACAGCGGCGACGAGGTCATACCGGCGCGCGCGCGGCCGGTACCCTTTTGGCGCCAGGGCTTCTTGGTGCTGTGCTTGACTTCGGCGCGGTCTTTCTGGGCGCGGTTGCCACTGCGTGCGTTGGCCTGGTAGGCCACGACGATCTGGTGAACCAGCGCTTCGTTGAAGTCGCGACCGAAGATGGTGTCCGGCGCGCTGAAAGTAGCGGCCTCACCTTGGTCGTTCAGGAGCTTGAGATCCATGTTGCTTACGCCCCCTTCTTGGCCGGCGCCTTGATGGCCGGACGCACGACGACATCGCCACCCGCGTGGCCCGGGACTGCGCCCTTGACCAACAGCAGGCCACGTTCGGCGTCGACGCGCACGATGTCGAGGTTTTGAACAGTACGGGTCACGTCGCCCAAGTGGCCAGCCATGCGCTTGCCGGGGAAGATGCGGCCCGGGTCTTGCGCCTGGCCGATCGAGCCGGGCACGCGGTGCGAACGCGAGTTACCGTGCGAAGCGCGTTGCGAACCGAAGTTGTGGCGCTTGATGGTGCCGGCGAAGCCCTTACCGATGGTGGTGCCGGTGACGTCGACCTGCTGGCCGGCCTCGAAGACGGATTCCACGGCAATGACGGCGCCCGGGGTGAATTCGGCCAGACGGGCCGGATCCAGGCGGAATTCTTTCAGGATGCTGCCGGCTTCGGCGCCGGCCTTGGCATAGTGACCGGTTTGCGGCTTGGTCACGCGCGAGGCACGACGAGTGCCATAAGCCACCTGGATCGCGGCATAGCCGTCGGCTTCCAGGGACTTGATCTGGGTCACGCGGTTGTTCGACACGTCCAGCACGGTTACCGGAATGGATTCACCATCTTCGGTAAAAATGCGGGTCATGCCGACCTTGCGACCCACCAGACCCAGCCGGTGCGCGGCGGGCGTGGACGTCGTATTCGACATTGTTTTCTCCATTCCCGACTGCGATTGGTCGGGGCTAATCGGACCGGAAAACAGCTCCGGGCCTACAAATTCAGGTAACCAGCGGCAAGCAACTACAAATAACCGGCCACGGCTTCTGCTGCCAAAACGGCAAGCTGGGCATCATACCATGCTTCAAACCAAGATCGCAAGGCTCTCTTTGCGTGCGCGCCTGGCCGGGCATGTGGGCGTGGGGCCGCGCGTGCCTGGCGCAACCCGGCATGCACAATGCATGCGGCATCCGGCAAAACAAAATGGCCGTACCCGCGAGGGACGGCCATTTACTGTGCGGTATCGACGCGAGACGCAGGTGCGGACGCGTCGCGACCCACCTTATTACTGCAACGCGATTTCCACGTCGACGCCGGCCGGCAGATCGAGACGCATCAGGGCGTCCACGGTCTTGTCGGTGGGATCCACGATGTCCATCAGGCGCTGGTGCGTGCGAATCTCGAACTGGTCGCGCGACGACTTGTTCACGTGGGGCGAACGCAGCACGTCGTAGCGACGGATGCGCGTGGGCAGCGGCACGGGGCCACGAACCACGGCGCCAGTACGCTTGGCGGTATCGACGATTTCTGCCGCCGACTGATCGATCAGCTTGTAGTCGAAAGCTTTCAAGCGGATGCGGATCTTCTGGTTTTTCATGGTGATTCCTAAAGAACGAAAGACGAAGGCGGTAGAAGAGGACCCGCCGCCTTCGCTGGTGAGGGATCGCCTTAGGCGATGATCTTGGCGACGACGCCGGCGCCGACGGTACGGCCGCCTTCACGGATGGCGAAGCGCAGACCTTCTTCCATGGCGATGGGCGCCAGCAGCTTGACCGTCATCGACACGTTGTCGCCCGGCAGCACCATTTCCTTGTCCTTGGGCAGTTCGATCGAGCCGGTCACGTCCGTCGTGCGGAAGTAGAACTGCGGACGATACCCGTTGAAGAACGGCGTGTGACGGCCGCCTTCTTCCTTGGACAGGATGTACACCTCGGCGGTGAATTCCGTGTGCGGCGTGATCGAACCCGGCTTGGCCAGCACCTGGCCACGCTCGACGTCTTCACGCTTGGTGCCGCGCAGCAGAATACCCACGTTGTCGCCGGCCTGGCCCTGATCCAGCAGCTTGCGGAACATTTCCACGCCCGTGCACGTCGTCTTGACCGTCGGCTTGATGCCCACGATTTCGATTTCTTCGCCAACCTTGACCACGCCGCGCTCGACGCGGCCCGTGACCACCGTGCCCCGACCCGAGATCGAGAACACGTCTTCCACAGGCATCAGGAACGTGCCGTCAACCGCGCGCTCCGGCGTCGGAATGTACGTGTCCAGCGCCTCGGCCAGCTTCAGAATCGCCTGCTCGCCCAGCTCGCCCTTGTCGCCTTCGAGCGCCAGCTTGGCCGAACCCTTGATGATCGGCGTGTCGTCGCCAGGAAAATCGTACTTCGACAGCAGCTCGCGCACTTCCATTTCCACCAGCTCGAGCAGCTCGGCGTCATCAACCATGTCGGCCTTGTTCAGGAACACGATGATGTACGGCACGCCAACCTGGCGGCTCAGCAGAATGTGCTCACGCGTCTGCGGCATCGGGCCGTCTGCGGCCGAACACACCAGGATCGCGCCGTCCATCTGCGCCGCGCCCGTGATCATGTTCTTGACGTAGTCAGCGTGGCCCGGGCAGTCAACGTGCGCGTAGTGACGCGTATCCGTCTCGTATTCAACGTGCGACGTGTTGATCGTGATGCCACGCGCCTTCTCTTCCGGCGCCGCGTCGATCTGGTCGTAGCCGCGGGCTTCCCCGCCGAACTTCGTCGACAGCACCGTCGTGATCGCCGCCGTCAACGTCGTTTTGCCGTGGTCAACGTGACCAATCGTACCCACGTTCACGTGCGGCTTGGTACGTTCAAACTTGCCTTTTGCCATGATCTTGTCCTTTGACTTTCAAGGAAACTGGGATGATTTGCCACGCTTCCGGATCACGGAAGCGTGGCGACGGTTATTTACTTGGCCCGAGCGGCGATGACTTCGTCAGCGACGTTCTTCGGAGCTTCAGCGTAATGCTTGAATTCCATCGTGTAGGTAGCACGACCCTGCGTCAGCGAACGCAGGTTGGTGGCGTAGCCAAACATCTCGGCCAGGGGAACCTCGGCCTTGATCGCCTTGCCGCCGCCGACCATGTCTTCCATACCCTGCACCATGCCGCGCCGCGAGGACAGGTCGCCCATCACGGTGCCGGCGTAGTCTTCGGGGGTTTCGACTTCAACGGCCATCATGGGCTCGAGCAGCACGGGGCTGGCCTTGCGCATGCCGTCCTTGAAAGCCATGGAAGCGGCCATCTTGAACGCGTTTTCGTTGGAGTCGACGTCGTGGTACGAACCGAAGAACAGCGTGACCTTGACGTCCACCACCGGGTAGCCGGCCAGCACGCCGGCCGGCAGGGTTTCCTGGATGCCCTTGTCGACTGCCGGGATGTACTCGCGAGGCACCACGCCGCCCTTGATGGCGTCGACGAACTCGTAGCCGCCGCCCGGGGGCAGAGGTTCGAGCTTGAGCACCACGTGGCCGTACTGGCCGCGGCCGCCCGACTGCTTGACGAACTTGCCTTCGATTTCGTCGCAGGTCTTGCGGATGGTTTCGCGGTAGGCCACTTGAGGCTTGCCGACGTTGGCTTCAACGCCGAACTCGCGCTTCATGCGGTCAACCAGGATTTCCAGGTGCAGTTCGCCCATGCCCGAGATGATGGTCTGGCCGGATTCTTCGTCGGTACGCACGCGGAACGACGGGTCTTCCTGGGCCAGGCGCGACAGGGCCAGGCCCATCTTTTCCTGGTCGGCCTTCGACTTGGGCTCGACGGCCTGCGAAATCACGGGCTCGGGGAACTCCATGCGCTCGAGCAGGATGTGCGAATCGATGTCGCACAGCGTTTCGCCGGTGGTGACGTCTTTCAGGCCCACCACGGCGGCGATGTCGCCCGCCAGAACTTCCTTGATTTCTTCGCGGTTGTTTGCATGCATCTGCAGCAGACGGCCGACGCGTTCTTTCTTGCCCTTGATGGGGTTGAAGACGGTGTCGCCCGAACGCAGCACGCCCGAATACACGCGCACGAAAGTCAGCTGGCCCACGAACGGGTCGCTCATCAACTTGAACGCCAGCGCAGACATTTTTTCGCTGTCGTCGGCCTTGCGCGAGACTTCGTTGCCGTCGTCGTCCTGGCCACCGACCGGCGGAATGTCGATCGGCGAGGGCAGGTAGTCGATGACCGCGTCGAGCATGCGCTGCACGCCCTTGTTCTTGAAGGCGGTGCCACACAGCATGGGCTGGATTTCGCCAGCGATGGTGCGCTGGCGAATGGCAGCGTTGATCTCGGCTTCTTCGAGCGAACCGGTTTCGAGGTACTTGTTCATCAGTTCCTCGGTGGACTCGGCGGCAGCTTCGACCAGCTTTTCACGCCATTCGCTGGCGGTGTCTTGCAGTTCGGCCGGGATGTCGTGGTATTCGAACTTGGTGCCCTGGCTGGCGTCGTCCCAGATGATGGCTTTCATCTTGACCAGGTCGATGACGCCCTTGAAGGAATCTTCGGCGCCGATGGGGATCACGACGGGCACGGGATTGGCGCGCAGGCGGGTCTTGAGCTGGTCGTAGACCTTGAAAAAGTTCGCGCCGGTGCGGTCCATCTTGTTGACGAAGGCCAGGCGGGGCACGCCATACTTGTTGGCCTGGCGCCACACGGTTTCGGACTGGGGCTGAACGCCACCCACCGCGCAATACACCATGCAGGCGCCATCGAGCACGCGCATGGAACGTTCGACTTCGATGGTGAAGTCAACGTGTCCCGGGGTGTCGATGATGTTGATGCGATGCTCGGGGTAGTTACCAGCCATGCCGCGCCAAAACGCCGTCGTAGCTGCCGACGTAATCGTGATGCCGCGCTCTTGCTCTTGCTCCATCCAGTCCATGGTGGCTGCGCCATCATGCACTTCGCCAAGCTTGTGGTTGACGCCGGTATAGAACAGGATGCGTTCGGTCGTGGTGGTTTTCCCTGCATCGATGTGCGCAGAGATGCCAATGTTGCGATAGCGCTCGATCGGGGTTTTGCGGGCCATGGTAGGGGTGTCCTTAACCTTAAATTACCAGCGGAAATGGCTGAAGGCCTTGTTGGCCTCGGCCATCTTGTGCGTGTCTTCGCGCTTCTTCATCGCGGCGCCACGACCTTCGGAGGCATCGACGAGTTCGCCTGCCAAGCGCAGGACCATCGACTTTTCGCCGCGCTTCTTCGCGGCTTCGCGCAACCAACGCATAGCCAGTGCCAGGCGGCGCACGGGGCGCACTTCAACCGGCACTTGGTAGTTGGCGCCGCCCACGCGGCGGCTTTTCACTTCGACGATCGGCTTGATGTTGTTGATCGCCAGGCTGAAGACTTCGATCGGCTCTTTGCCGGTCTTGGCCTGCACTTGCTCGAGCGCGCCATAGACGATGCGCTCGGCGACGGCCTTCTTGCCGTCCAGCATGACGACGTTCATGAACTTGGCGAGCTCGACGCTGCCGAACTTGGGATCGGGCAGAATCTCGCGCTTGGGTACTTCGCGACGACGGGGCATATTGCTTCCTTGTGTCAGTTCAGTTGAACCATGTCTTTTGACATGGCCACGGCCGCCCATCGGGACGGCCCCTTACGTGCCGCGCACCGTCCCGGCAAGGGGTTGGCGCGGTTGCACAGTGTTGGCGACGCTTGCGCGCAGCCGGGTACAGCAAAAAACGGGTAAGGCGTATTAGGCCTTTTTCGGGCGCTTGGCGCCGTATTTGGAGCGAGCCTGCTTGCGATCCTTGACGCCTTGCAGGTCGAGCGAGCCGCGCACGATGTGATAACGCACACCCGGCAGGTCCTTTACACGACCGCCGCGCACCAGCACCACCGAGTGCTCTTGCAGGTTGTGGCCTTCGCCGCCGATGTACGAAATGACTTCGTAGCCGTTGGTGAGGCGCACCTTCGCAACCTTACGGAGAGCGGAGTTCGGCTTCTTGGGGGTGGTGGTGTACACACGGGTGCACACGCCGCGACGCTGCGGGCAGTTTTCGAGCGCGGGGCTCTTGCTCTTGATGATGCTGACTTCGCGCGGCTTGCGCACGAGCTGGCTAATGGTAGGCATGACCTTTTAAATCCCTTTTACGTACCACTGGTAAGTACTTTGTGTACTCTTGTCGCTATTGGGCTGCCCTGGGCTGGGCCGACACCGCCAGCGAGAGGCAGTTCACGCAAAACCGCCTCAAACGTTCCGTACGTAAAAGAGCGGGTCTTGCAAACAAAACACATAAAGCCGGCTGCCACAGGCTGGCCCGATTTTATGCGCAAATAATGCAGTAAGCCCTTCAGCTTAACCCAGATCGCAGTTCGTGTCAAAGCACCCCGTGCCCGCCCGGCCAGGGCGGCGCGTCAAGGGTTGGCGAACAGGTAGCCGCTGCCGTATACCGTGCGGATGGGCAGCGTGGCGCCGGCCAGTTCGGCCTTGCGCCGCAGGCGGCTGATGATCACATCGATGCTGCGCGCACCGCCGGTGCGGCCGACATGGGCATCGGATTCGAGTTTTTGATTGAGTTCGGCGCGCCCGACCGCGTGTCCGGCGACCTCGAGCAGCGCCTGCACCACCAGGCGTTCGTTGGCAGACAGCGAAATGCTGACGCCCGTGGGCGATACCAGCGTCCAGTTCTGGTCGCGCATTTCCCACCGGCCGGCGAACTTCGTATCAAGGTCCGAAAAAGGGGCCGGTTCGATCGAACTCCCCGGCAGGCGGCGCGCCAGCGCCAATAGCACACAGGTCAGCTCCCGGCTGTCGGCCGGGTGCTGCAGGCAGATGTCGGCACCGCTTTGCAGGCAGCGCAGCCGGCCTTCGACGCCCGCCGTGCAACCCGTCACGACGATGCCCAGTGCCGGCGAGGCCCGAAGACGCGACACCAGCGCATAACCGATTTCCCCAAGCTGGTTGATATCGAGAACCGTTGCATCGTAGTGCTCGGACTCGAGCTGCCTGAAGAGCTCGAGCGGGGTGGCGCACCCTTCGGCCGCGATGCCTGCCTGAGAGAAAACCGCCACGGTCTGCTCGCGGATTGTTGCGTCGGGCGCCATGATGAGTACGTTGAGTTGCTTCATACCGTTGTCCCTAAAGATCGCCGGCCCTTATTTGCGCTGCGGCATGTCGGGTCAGATGCGATATTTCTGAGACAGTGTGACGCTAAGTTGCGCGACAACGTAGTCAATCTTTGTCAACTTGACGTTGCTTGACGATCACAATGTTGCAAGAGTCTATTAAGAGCAACGGCGCGTTATCATTGCACTGCGGTATCGAGTTACGAAGCCCGTCAGCTTGAAAAGGCCCTTATGCTCTCTACAGCACCAAAGCCTATGCGCGTCGCCTCGCTTGAAGACGACCTTGATCAAGCGCGATATATCCAGCAAGTCCTTACCAATGCGGGATATTCCTGCCAGAGTTTCCCGCGCAGCCGGGATCTGCTGGCAGCCACGCGCAGCCAGCAGCCCTTCGACCTGATCATCCTCGACTGGCAGGTTCCGGACATGGCCGGCGACGAAGTGTTGCGGCAATTGCGCGCTACCCTGGGGATGCAGACGCCTATCATCTTCCTGACCAGCCGCGACCAGGAAGCCGACCTGGTCCAGGGGCTGCAGGCCGGCGCCGACGACTACGTCACCAAGCCGTTGCGTCCGGCGGAGTTGCTGGCCCGCATCGGGGCCCTGCTGCGGCGCAGTCGCGCCGCGCAGCCGGATCACACGCCGTTCTCCGTGGCAACGTACCGCATCGACCCGCTCAATCGTGTCATTTCGCTCAATGGCACGGATGTCTTGCTTGCCCCCAAAGAATTCGAGCTGGCGCAGCTTTTCTTTCGAAACGTGGGCCGCCTGCTTTCGCGCGAGGTGCTGGCCGAAAGTGTCTGGAACCGCGAAATTCCCGCCACATCCCGGACATTGGACACACATTTGTCCAATATTCGCCAGAAGCTCCAGTTGCGGCCGGAAAACGGGGTGCGCCTGGCGTCGTCATATGCGCTGGGATATCGGCTTGAACTATTGAGCGAAGGTGCAGGCGCACCACACACGCCAGGCCCCCGCTGAGCCTGCGCTATCCGGAGACTTTTTACATGATCTCGCGTCCGACGCGTATATTTGTATGGGCGTGGCTGACAATGACCTGCAGCCTCGCCGCGGCCCAGCCCCTGGGCGCGCTGGGAGACGACTTCGTCTATCGGGTCCGCCCGGGAGACACCCTGATCGGCCTGGCAGGCGCCTATACCCGCAATGAAGCAAACTGGAGCGTCCTGCAGCGGCTGAACTCGGTGACCGACCCCCACCGCTTGATGGTGGGCCGAGAGTTGCGCATTCCATTTTCAATGATCCCCGAGCGGCCGGCGGCGTCCCAGGTCGTGCACGTCAGCGGGGCGGCCAGCATCGACGGCGCGCCATTGCGCGTGGGCATGACAGTCGCCGAAGGCGCGGTTATCACCACGGCGCCCAACGGCTTTGTCACATTGCAGCTGGCCGACGGCAGCAAGGTCACCCTGCCGCAGCAGGGCACCACGGAGCTGCAACGCTTGCGCCAGTTCGACGGATCCGAGCTTACGGACTCCATCCTGCGGGTGGAAAGCGGCGTCGTGGAGTCGCATGTGGCACCATCGGGACAGGGGGTGGGCCGCTTCGAAGTGCGTACCCCGGTCGCCGTGACGGGCGTGCGCGGCACTCGCTTTCGTGTGCGCGCCGACACGCAGGGCGTGCGCAGCGAAGTCATCGACGGCAGCGTGCGCCTGCATTCCCATGCGTCCGGCCACAGTCCGGGCGCCGCCGTGGCAGTCAATAAGGGCCACGGTGCGGCGGTGGGCGCCGATGGCGTCTTGAAGGGCGTGCATACACTGCTGCCGGCGCCGACGGTCGGCGAGCCCCAGAAGGCCGGCTCCGGCCAATGGACAGCCGCGGTGTCGCCGGTGCCCGGAGCGGTAGCGTACCGGGTCCAGGTATCGCGCGATGCCGAAGGCCTGGAGCTCACTTCGTCGCAACGCTTTGCCGGCACCGACATTCGGTTTTCCGCGCCCGGCAGCGGTGTCTATTTCGTGGCGGTGCGGGCCATCGACGCAGCCGGAATCGAAGGCAGTGACGCGAAACTGCAGTTCGAAGCCACCAATGTGCTGACCACTGCATGGGGTTTCCCAGTGTCGCTGGAACATGGCGGCGTAGTCACCCTGGCAGACTACTGATACGCGCGACCCTGCCATGCCGTCCCGGGCGCCCCACCTCAAGTGCAGCCAGTATTCCCGGCCGCTACTGACCTTGCTGCTGGTTGCCCTGACCGCGTTGGCCGGGGCGCTCAACGGGCTCGGACGCACCGACCAGTTGGCATACGACCGCGCCCTGTCGCTGGCTGGCCGGCCCGCGCCTGCGGACGTCGTGCTGATCATGATCGACGATGAAAGCCTGGCCGCGCTGGGGCGCTGGCCGTGGCCTCGTGCGGTACATGCGGCGTTGCTGGATCGCCTGCACGATGCGCGCGCGGTCGGGCTGGACATCGTCTTTGCAGACGCCGACGAGGCGCGCCCGGAAAGCGATCGGGCCTTGGCTGAGGCCATCGCGCGGCACGGCCGTGTCGTATTGCCGGTGGTGCTGGACAATCTGGAAAGCGCCAGGCGCGTCGAGTTCCCGCTCGCGCCGCTTGCGGACGCCGCTGCGAGCCTGGGTTTTATCAACATCGTTCCCGATGCCGACGGGGTGGTCCGCCATGCGACCTGGAACCATGGCGCAGAAGGCCGGCCGTGGCGGCACTTCGCCCTGGCAATGCTGCAAGCCGGCGGCCAGGATCGGCTGGTTCAGGATTTCCTGCGCCACTTGCCAGGCGAGCCGACCTTTATTCCGTATATCGGCGCCCCCGGCCATTTCTCGATGGTGTCATATTTGTCGGTATTGCGTGGCGATTTGCCGCCGGACTATTTCCGCGACAAGTATGTATTGGTCGGCACATGGGCCACGGGCATGGGCGACATCTTCCCCTCGCCGGTGTCACATCGCGCCAGCGGCATCTCGGGCGTCGAAATCATGGGCACGCTGCTGCAGAGCGTGCGCGAAGGTCGGATATTGCGCACGGCGCCGCCGTGGCTGAGCGCCGCCGCCAGCGCTGTCCCGGTGCTGCTGCTGTGCCTTGCGCTGCCCTGGCTGTCACCACGGCTGAGCGTGCTGTCGGTGGCGGTGTTGCTTGCGTTGGTATTGATCGCGGCAGCGGCTGCCTTGAGCCTGGCTAATCTATGGATCCCGCCGACGGCCGCCCTGCTGGGGGTGGCCGTGTGCTACCCGGTGTGGAGCTGGCGCAGCCAGGAAGCCGCCCTGCGCTACATGGCCGGCGAGCTCAGGCGCCTGCGGCTCGAGTATCCGCCGATCATGCAGGAGGCCGGCACACAGGACATCCGGGTGAGTCGCTCGCTTGACCAGCATGTGGCAGAGCTCGACCAGGCACTGAGCCGGGTGCGCAACCTGCGCCGCTTCTTGATAGACGGCCTGGACGGCCTGCCCGACGCCACCCTGGTAATCGACCAGGCGGGCCGCCTGCAGTTTCGCAACCGGCCTGCCGTCATGTACTTTTTGAACCTGAGCATCCGGCCGCCGCGTATCGGCGGCGAACTCGCGCCGGCGCTGCAACAGGCATTCGACGACCCGTCCACGCGGCAGATGGTCGGCCAGGCCTTGCACGCCCCGCGCCACGACGCACAAACGTCTCACGCAGCGCATTCCCGCATCGAAGTCCGCGACCGCGCCGGCAATGATCTTTTGCTGCGGTGCGCGCCCATCCATACGGCCCGGGGCGACTACGCCGGGCTGGTGGTGTCCTTGAGCGACATTACCGCCATACGCCAGGCCGAGCGGCAACGCGAAGAGACACTGCGCTTCATTTCGCACGATATGCGGGCGCCGCAAAACTCTATCCTGGCATTGGTGGCGCTGAAGCAGTCCGGACAGGGCGACGAACCGGCCGGTGTCACGCTCTCACGCATTGCGCAGCTCGCGCATCGCACCTTGGGGTTGGTGGATGACTTCATCCATCTGACCCGCGCCGAATCCATGGACATCACCCGGGCGCCGCTGGATCTTGCCGACATGGCGCGCGACGTCGCCGACGAGTTCTGGGCCGCCGCCCAGGGGCGCAGGGTTGGCGTGCACGTACAGGCGCCACCAGCCCCCGCGCTTGCTTACGGCGACCACGCGCTGGTCCGCCGCGCCATCTGCAACCTCGTGGATAACGCCATAAAGTACAGTCCGCCCGGCGGCCAGGTTCAGTTGAGCGTGTCCGCCGGAAACGAAGACACCTGGGATCTGGTGGTCCAGGACGCAGGCCCGGGCATTGCGCCGGACGAACAGCGGCGCCTGTTCCAGCCATTTTTCCGTACGGGACAGGCCCATCGATCCGATGTACAGGGCGCCGGCCTGGGACTGGCGTTCGTGAAAACCGTGGCGCAGCGGCACGGCGGCCGCGTTTCCGTGCACAGTGAGACGGGCGCCGGCGCTCGATTCACGTTGACGCTGCCCAAAGCGTTGGACGACGCCATTTACAACGATTGAACGGCCCGAACGGTCCTGGGTGCTAGCGAAACACGTGCGTGATCACGGTGGGTTTGCCTGGCTTGACCTCCAGCGTCGTCCGGTAGGCGGGCTGGGCCGAATTGCGTATCGTCACCTTGTAGCGCCCGGGAGCCAGGCGCAGTGTCTTCAAGGGGGGAGTCACGCCCCTGGACACGCCATTGATCAGGATTTCACCCCAAGGCCGCACGTTGATGCTGACTCGAACGGGCGTAGCCGCCGGCGCTGCGGGCTGGTCAGCCGTGACCGGCTTCGTATCACCGGTGGCGGCCGGGGCCTGCGCCTCCGGTTCGGCAGACGCGGACGCCACCCCCGGGGCTGCGGTGTCCGTCACTCCGTCGGCCAAGGGGCCGGCTGACACCGGGGAGTCAGTCGGCGCGGGAAGGCTGTTGGCTGGCGGCGGCTCGACGGGGGACGGGGCCTCTAGCGAAGGCGACAACGCTCCCGAGCGCACGACGGCAGGCTCGGAGTGAGTGATCACCTTGTTCGGCTTTTCGGTCAGCCGCGTCCACCAATAGACGGCAACGGCAATGGTGGCAAGGCCTAGCAGCGCGGCCTTGCATATCGAGCGCAACTGAAGGCCGCGGCGCGAGGCGTAGACATCGTCGGTCTGGTAAGACGGCTCGGCAGGTTCGGCCGGCTCGGACACTGGCTGCGCCGCGCGTGGCGTCGCAGGCAATGCCAGCAATTCGGCGTACTCGCGCAGCGCCTGCGGCCGGCTGGCAGGCCGCATGGCCAAGCCGGCGTCTATCGCCGCCAGGAACCCGGCGTCGTAGTTGGGCAATTCCTGCGCCGCCAGGGGCCGATATGTGTCATTGACGCGCCGCTCCGGCGCAGCAGGCGGGCGTCGCCCCGTAACCAGCGAGTGCGCCACAGCGCTCAAGGCGTAAATGTCGGTCCAGGGGCCGCGCGGCCATTCGGATGCCTCGGTATACAGTTCGAACGGCGCATATCCCGGCGTAAGGGGTGGAGCATCGGGCGTGCGCGCCGCTGCGGCAAGCGCCATCAAATGCGCTTTGCCGTCTTCGTCCATGCCCACGGAATGCACCGAGATGTCGCCGCACAACCGGCCGTGTTGGTGCAGATCTTCGAGCACCGGGATGAGTTCGGCAATGATGCGTTGAATGCGCTTTTGCGGGACCCCTCCGGCAGTCGTGGCCGCGATCGCACTCAGCGGGCGATGGGCCAGAGGCGCGGCGCCAGCGAAGGGCCCGCGCGGCGATGAAAAACCGGCAGAGGAATACATAACCGAATTAGCGGGATTGATGCTTTCTCGTTGTGCGCCCGTGGCGGCGCCCGATTCCGACGCTAGCAGCGAAGTTTACCGGAGTTACTTTTTATAACGTAAGCTCGCAGTAAGACGCATTATTATCGCGCCGCAACACGCGTTATTGACTCGTACAACGGATATTATCCGAGCATCCCTGGGTGGTTCATTTCACAATGGCTACTCAAGGAACAGGATGTGACTATGTTCCCGACCACCCGTCCCGCAATTGCATATGAATAACCGCGTTGTTTTGCCTGCTTTGCTTTGCGTAGTAGCCCTGCTCGCCGGTTGCGCCGGCATGGGCGCATCAGAGGGCCCCGCCTCGCCCGCTGCCGAAAGCGCCATGAACCACGTCCGCGAGCAATACGCTGCGGGACAGTATGGCGGCGTCATTCGCACGGTCGCCGTATCGGGCGACATCGCCACCGCACCCAAATCGCTGCGCATCGAGGCTTACAAGCTGCAGGCCTTCAGCTACTGCGTGCGTGACTTTGCACAATTGTGCGAAGACACCTTTGTCCGGATCCTGCAGCTGGATCCGGGCTTCACGCTGGCGCCCAATGAAGCGGGCCATCCTCAGTGGGGACCTGTATTCCAGGCCGCCCAGGCGCGCGCGGGCAAGTAGGTCCCCAGGCCCAGAAGCAATCAGCTACAAAAGTAAAAAGGCCGCTGAGTATTCAGCGGCCTTTTATTTGGTGCCGGCCGACTTGCGCCGGCACCGATGGAGGTCAGCCCGAAACTTACTCGGCCGGGCTGTCCTGGCCGTCTTCGGAGTGCGGCGGTTCGACATCCACGGTAACCGGCGCGTCTTCGAAGGGGTTGGCCAATTGGCGGGCGGCTTCGCGCTCGGCAGCCTCGATGGCTTCCTTCTCCTTGCGGGCAATGTGATACGCCAAGCCGGTGCCCGCGGGAATCAGGCGGCCGACAATGACGTTTTCCTTCAGCCCGCGCAGATCGTCGCGCTTGCCCATGATGGCGGCTTCGGTCAGGACACGCGTGGTTTCCTGGAACGAGGCCGCCGAGATGAACGAGTCGGTCGACAGCGAGGCCTTGGTGATGCCGAGCAGTACGTTGTCGTACGAAGCCGGGCGGCCACCATTTGCCGTGACGCGGTCGTTCTCGTTCAAGAGCTCGGAACGTTCGACCTGTTCGCCGGGGATGAAGTCGGTATCGCCCGCATCAACGATGTTCACACGGCGCAGCATCTGGCGAACGATCACCTCGATGTGCTTGTCGTTGATCTTCACGCCCTGCAGACGGTAGACGTCCTGGACTTCGTCGACGATGTAGGTTGCCAGCTTTTCGATGCCTTGCAGGCGCAGGATGTCGTGCGGATCGGCGGGGCCGTCCACAATCATTTCGCCCTTGTTCACCACCTGGCCATCGTGCACGAGCACCTGCTTTTCCTTGGGAATCAGGAATTCGTGGCTGACGCCTTCCAGGTCGGTGATGACCAGGCGCTGCTTGCCCTTGGTGTCCTTGCCGAACGAAACCGTGCCGGTAACGTCGGCCAGCATGCCGGCGTCCTTGGGCGAGCGCGCTTCGAACAACTCGGCCACGCGAGGCAGACCGCCGGTAATGTCGCGGGTCTTCTGCGATTCCTGGGGAATACGCGCCAAGACCTCGCCGACCGACACCTGCTGGCCGTCGCGCACCGTGATCAGGGCGCCCACCGGGAACGAGATGTTCACCGAGTGATCCGTGCCGGCGATCTTGACGTCTTCGCCGTTGTCGTTGACCAGCTTGATCTGCGGACGCATGACGGCCTTGCCGCCGCGCGTCTTGGGCGTAATGACCACGAGCGTCGACAGGCCGGTGATCTCGTCGAGCTGCTTGGCGACAGTGACGCCTTCTTCGATGTTCTCGAAGCGCACCGCGCCGGCGTACTCGGACACGATGGGACGGGTCAGCGGATCCCAGGCCGCCAGACGCGTGCCTGCCTTGACGGCTTCGCCGTCGCCCACCAGCACGGTAGCGCCGTAAGGAATCTTGTGGCGTTCGCGCTCGCGACCGTTGTCGTCGAAGATGGCCAGTTCACCTGAACGCGAGATAGCCACGCGTTCGCCTCGGGCGTTGGTGACATACCGCATCGTGCTGGCAAAACCCACCTTGCCGTTGGACTTGGTTTCCACCGCGCTGGCCAGGGCCGAACGCGACGCCGCACCACCGATGTGGAACGTACGCATGGTCAGCTGCGTGCCCGGTTCGCCGATCGACTGAGCGGCGATGACACCGACGGCCTCACCCACGTTGACGTGGCTGCCACGGCCCAGGTCGCGGCCATAGCAATGTGCGCACAGGCCGTGGCGGGTTTCGCAAGTCAGCGGCGTGCGCACCTTCACTTCGTCGACGCCAAGCCGGTCGATCAGGTCGACCAGGTCTTCGTCGAGCAGCACACCGGCCGTGATCGCCGTTTCCTGCGTGTCGGGATTGACCACGTCGATCGCGGTCACGCGGCCCAGAATGCGATCGCGCAACGGTTCGATGACCTCACCGCCTTCGACCAGCGCCTTCATGGCGTAGCCTTGGCTGGTGCCGCAATCGTCTTCGGTTATGACCAGGTCTTGCGTCACGTCGACCAGGCGGCGGGTCAGGTAGCCCGAGTTCGCCGTCTTCAGCGCGGTATCGGCCAGGCCCTTACGCGCACCGTGAGTCGAGATGAAGTACTGCAGTACGTTCAGGCCTTCGCGGAAGTTCGCGGTAATCGGCGTCTCGATAATGGAGCCGTCGGGCTTGGCCATCAGGCCGCGCATACCGGCCAGCTGGCGAATCTGCGCGGCGGAACCGCGAGCGCCCGAGTCGGCCATCATGTAGATCGAGTTGAACGATTCCTGGCGCACTTCTTCGCCATGGCGGTTGACCACCGGCTCGGTCGCCAGTTGCTCCATCATCGCCTTGCCGACCTTGTCGCTGGCCTTGCCCCAGATATCGACCACGTTGTTGTAGCGCTCTTGCGACGTGACCAGACCCGACGAGTACTGCTTGTCGATTTCCTTCACTTCGCGGCTGGCCTCGGCCAGGATGGTTTCCTTGGCTTTCGGAATCAGCATGTCGCCCATGGCGATGGAGATACCGCCGCGCGTGGCCAGACGGAAGCCCGACTGCATGAGCTTGTCGGCGAAAATCACCGTGTCGCGCAGGCCGCAACGGCGGAACGACTGGTTGATCAGGCGCGAGATTTCTTTCTTCTTCAGCGCCTTGTTCAATACGCTGAAGGGCAGCCCCTTGGGCAGGATCTCGGACAGCAGCGCGCGCCCAACGGTGGTCTCATAGCGACGCACCACGGGCTGTTGCTCGCCATTCTCGTCGCGGTCGTACTCGGTCAGGCGCACGGTGATGCGCGACTGCAGCTCGACCTGGCCGTTGTCGTATGCACGTTGAACTTCGGCAACGTCGGTAAAGAAGATGCCTTCGCCCTGGCCATTGATGCGCTCGCGCGTGGCGTAGTACAGCCCCAGCACGATGTCTTGCGACGGCACGATCGAGGGTTCGCCGTTGGCGGGGAAGAGCACGTTGTTCGACGCCAGCATGAGCGTACGCGCTTCCAGCTGGGCTTCGAGCGAAAGCGGCACGTGCACGGCCATCTGGTCGCCGTCGAAGTCGGCGTTGAACGCCGCGCAAACCAGCGGGTGCAGCTGGATGGCCTTGCCTTCGATCAGCACCGGCTCGAACGCCTGGATACCCAGGCGGTGCAGCGTGGGCGCGCGGTTGAGCATGACGGGGTGTTCGCGAATGACTTCTTCGAGGATGTCCCACACCACCGGCTCTTGGCTTTCCACCAGCTTCTTGGCGGCCTTGATCGTGGTGGCCAGGCCCATCATTTCAAGGCGGTTGAAGATGAAGGGTTTGAACAGCTCCAGCGCCATCAGCTTGGGCAGGCCGCACTGGTGCAGCTTGAGCTGCGGGCCCACCACGATGACGGAACGGCCGGAGTAGTCGACGCGCTTGCCCAGCAGGTTCTGCCGGAAGCGGCCGCTCTTGCCCTTGATCATGTCGGCCAGCGACTTCAGCTGGCGCTTGTTGGCGCCCGTCATGGCCTTGCCGCGGCGACCGTTGTCGAGCAGCGAATCCACCGCTTCCTGCAGCATGCGCTTTTCGTTGCGCAGGATGATTTCGGGCGCCTTCAGTTCCAGCAACCGCTTGAGGCGGTTGTTGCGGTTGATGACGCGCCGGTACAGGTCGTTCAGGTCGGAGGTGGCGAAACGGCCGCCATCCAGCGGCACCAGCGGGCGCAGGTCGGGCGGCAGCACGGGCAGCACTTCCATGACCATCCATTCGGCCTTGATGCCCGACTTCTGGAAGCCTTCCAGCACCTTCAGGCGCTTGGAGATCTTCTTGATCTTGGCTTCCGAGCTGGTGGCCTTGAGCTCGCCACGCAGCGTTTCGACTTCACGGTCGATGTCGATCGTGCGCAGCAATTCGCGCACGGCTTCGGCGCCCATCAGGGCACGGAAGTCGTCGCCATACTCTTCGGTCTTAGCCAGGAAGTCGTCGTCAGACATGATCTGGCCGCGCTTGAGCGGCGTCATGCCGGGCTCGATGACGCACCAGGCCTCGAAGTAAAGCACGCGCTCGATGTCGCGCAGCGTCATGTCGAGCACCATGCCCAGGCGGGACGGCAGGCTCTTGAGGAACCAGATGTGCGCAACGGGGCTGGCCAGTTCGATGTGGCCCATGCGCTCGCGGCGCACCTTGGCCACCGTGACTTCCACGCCGCACTTCTCGCAGATGACGCCACGATGCTTCAGGCGCTTGTACTTGCCGCACAAGCATTCATAGTCTTTGATCGGCCCGAAGATCTTCGAGCAGAACAAACCGTCGCGCTCGGGCTTGAACGTACGATAGTTGATGGTTTCGGGCTTGCGGACTTCGCCGTAAGACCACGAACGGATTTTCTCGGGCGACGCGATGCCGATCTTGATGGCATCGAACTGCTCGTCTTGCGAGACTTGCTTGAAGAGGTCGAGTAGCGCTTTCATCAGTTACGCTCCAAATCCATGTCCAGGGCGAGCGAGCGGATTTCCTTGACCAGCACGTTGAACGATTCCGGCATGCCGGCATCGATGACGTGGTCGCCCTTGACGATGTTTTCGTATACCTTGGTACGGCCGGTGATGTCGTCGGACTTCACCGTCAGCATTTCCTGCAGGGTGTAGGCGGCGCCATAGGCTTCCAGCGCCCACACTTCCATTTCGCCGAAACGCTGGCCGCCAAACTGCGCCTTGCCGCCCAACGGCTGCTGGGTAACCAGCGAGTACGGGCCGGTGGAACGGGCGTGCATCTTGTCGTCGACCAAGTGGTGCAGCTTCAGGTAGTGCATGTAGCCCACCGTGACGGGACGTTCGAATTTCTCGCCGGTACGTCCGTCGTACAACCAGGCCTGAGTGCGCGATTCGGTCAGCTGCATGCGCTTGGCGACGTCATCGGGATAGGCCAGTTCGAGCATCTTGCCGATTTCTTCCTCGGTGGCGCCGTCGAACACCGGCGTGGCAAACGGCACCCCGCCCTTGAGGTTGTGCGCCAGCTCGACGACTTCGTCGTCGCTCAGGGTTTCGACATGCGCGCCGGTGCCCGTGGTGTTGTACACCTTCTCGAGATAGGAGCGAATGTCCTTGGCCTGCGCCGCGCGCTCGTCACGCATCATGTCGGCGATGCGATGGCCCAGGCCCTTTGCGGCCCAACCCAAGTGCACTTCGAGCACCTGCCCGACGTTCATCCGCGACGGTACGCCCAGCGGGTTCAGCACGATGTCGGCGGGGGTGCCGTCGGCCATGTGCGGCATGTCCTCGACCGGCGTGATGCGCGACACGACACCCTTGTTGCCGTGACGGCCGGCCATCTTGTCGCCAGGCTGCAGGCGGCGCTTGACGGCAAGGTAAACCTTGATCATCTTGAGCACGCCAGGAGGCAGCTCGTCGCCTTGCGTCAGCTTCTTGCGCTTTTCCTCGAAGGCCAGGTCGAACTGGTGACGCTTCTGTTCGAGCGATTCCTTGGCCTGCTCCAGCACCACGGCATGGGCTTCGTCGGCCAGGCGGATGTCGAACCACTGCCAGCGGTCCAGGTCAGCCAGGTACGCCTTGGTAATGGTGGCGCCCTTGGCCAGCTTGCGCGGGCCGCCATTGACGGTCTTGCCGATCAGCAGCTTTTCGATACGATCGAACTGGTCGTTTTCGACGATGCGCAGCTGGTCGTTGAGGTCCTGGCGATAGCGGCGCAGTTCATCGTCGATGATGGACTGGGCACGCTTGTCGCGCACGATGCCTTCGCGGGTGAACACCTGGACGTCGATGACGGTGCCCACCATGCCCGAGGGCACGCGCAACGACGTGTCTTTCACGTCGGAGGCTTTTTCGCCAAAGATCGCGCGCAGCAGTTTTTCTTCCGGCGTCAGCTGGGTTTCGCCCTTGGGCGTGACCTTGCCGACCAGCACGTCGTCGGCCTGCACTTCGGCGCCGATGTAGACGATGCCCGAGTCATCCAGCCGGTTGAGCTGGGTCTCGGCCAGGTTGCTGATGTCGCGCGTGATTTCCTCGGGTCCGAGCTTCGTGTCGCGAGCCACGACGGTCAGTTCCTCGATGTGGATCGAGGTATAGCGATCGTCGGCCACGACTTTTTCGGAGATCAGGATCGAGTCTTCGAAGTTGTAGCCGTTCCAGGGCATGAACGCGATCAGCATGTTCTGCCCCAGGGCCAGTTCGCCCAGGTCGGTAGACGCGCCGTCGGCCAGCACATCGCCCTTGGCGACCTTGTCGCCACGCTTGACGATGGGCCGCTGGTTGATGTTGGTGTTCTGGTTGGAACGCGTGTACTTGATCAGGTTGTAGATGTCGACACCGACTTCGCCGGCGACGTTTTCGTCGTCGTTGACGCGAATGACGACACGCTCGGCGTCGACGTGGTCAACCACGCCGCCACGCAGCGCCTGCACCGTGGTGCCCGAGTCGACCGCCACCGTGCGCTCGATACCCGTGCCCACCAGGGGCTTCTCGGGACGCAG
This sequence comes from Bordetella genomosp. 7, assembly GCF_002261265.1. Classification (GTDB taxonomy): domain Bacteria; phylum Pseudomonadota; class Gammaproteobacteria; order Burkholderiales; family Burkholderiaceae_B; genus Bordetella_A. The sequence goes on from NZ_NEVK01000008.1 coordinate 542,678, forward strand.
GCAGGGCACGGCCTGGCGCTGCATGTTGGCGCCCATCAGTGCACGGTTGGCGTCGTCGTGTTCCAGGAACGGAATCAGCGATGCCGCCACCGACACGATCTGCGACGGCGCCACGTCCATGTAGTGCACGTTGGCCGGCGACGTCAGCATGGTTTCGCCCGCTTCGCGGCAAGCCACCAAGTCGTCGACAAAACGGCCTTCATCGTCGAGCGCGGCGTTGGCCTGCGCGATGACGTAGTTGCTTTCTTCGATGGCCGACAGGTAGTCGATCTGGTCGCTGACCTTGCCGTCGATGATGCGGCGATAAGGCGTTTCCAGGAAGCCGTACTCGTTCAGGCGAGCGTACAGCGCCATGGAGTTGATCAGGCCGATGTTCGGGCCTTCCGGCGTTTCGATCGGGCACACGCGGCCATAGTGCGTGGGATGCACGTCACGCACTTCGAAGCCGGCGCGTTCGCGGGTCAGACCACCCGGGCCCAAAGCGGAAACACGACGCTTGTGCGTGATTTCCGAAAGGGGGTTGGTCTGGTCCATGAACTGCGACAGCTGGCTCGAACCGAAGAACTCCTTGATGGCCGCGGAAATCGGCTTGGAGTTGATCAGATCGTGCGGCATCAGGTTTTCGGTCTCGGCCTGGCCAAGACGTTCCTTGACGGCGCGTTCGACACGCACGAGGCCGGCGCGGAACTGGTTCTCGGCCAGTTCGCCCACGCAGCGCACGCGACGGTTGCCCAGGTGATCGATATCGTCGATCTGGCCACGGCCGTTGCGCAGCTCGACCAGCACCTTGATGGTTTCAAGGATATCTTCGTTGGTCAGCGTCATGGGGCCGGTGATATCTTCACCGCGACCCAGGCGGCTGTTGACCTTCATGCGGCCAACGCGCGACAGGTCGTACGTTTCTTCGCTGTAGAACAGGCGCTGGAACAGCGCTTCAACGGCGTCTTCGGTAGGCGGCTCGCCGGGGCGCATCATGCGATAGATGGCCACGCGCGCGGCCATCTGGTCGGCCGTTTCATCGGTGCGCAGGGTCTGCGAGATGTACGGGCCACGATCCAGGTCGTTGGTGTACAACGTCTGGATGTTGCGCACGTTGGCCGCGCGCAGGGCGCTGAGCACGCTTTCGGTGATCTCGTCGTTGGCGTGCGCCACGACTTCGCCGGTGTCGGGATCGACGATGTTCTTGGCCAGCACGCGGCCATACAGGAACTCTTCGGGCACCGAGATGCGCTGGATATTGGCGTTGGCCATATCGCGCAGGTGCTTGGCGTTGATACGCTTGTCTTTCTCGACGATGACGTTGCCGTCGCGATCGGAGATGTCGAAGCGGGCCATTTCGCCTTTCCAGCGCTCGGGCACGAACTCGATCATGCCGCCTTCGCTCTTGATTTCGAAATTGTCGAAATCAAAGAAATGCGCCAGGATGGATTCCGGCGTCATGCCGATGGCTTTGAGCAGGATCGTCACGGGCATCTTGCGACGACGGTCGACACGGAAGAACAGGATGTCCTTCGGGTCGAATTCGAAATCAAGCCACGAACCACGGTAGGGAATCACGCGGGCCGAGAACAGCAGCTTGCCCGAGCTGTGAGTTTTGCCGCGGTCGTGTTCGAAGAACACGCCGGGCGAACGGTGCAGCTGCGAGACGATGACGCGCTCGGTGCCGTTGATGACAAAGGACCCGGTGCCTGTCATGAGCGGAATTTCGCCCATGTAGACTTCCTGTTCCTTGACCTCTTTGATGGTGGGCTTGCTGACTTCGCGGTCGAGCAGCACCAGGCGCACCTTGGCGCGCAGCGGCGACGCGTAGGTAAGGCCACGTTGTTGGCATTCTTTGACATCGAACACCGGCTCGCCCAGCACGTAGCTGACGAACTCCAAGCGCGCCATTCCGTTATGGCTGACAATCGGGAAAATCGACGAAAACGCCGCCTGCAGGCCTTCGCTTGCGCGTTCGGACGGGGGAGTATCCGCCTGCAGGAAAGTTAGGTAGGATTGAAGCTGTGTCGCCAGCAGGAAGGGGACGTTCTGCACGTCTTCACGCTTGGCGAAGCTTTTGCGGATGCGCTTTTTTTCGGTGTACGAGTAAGGCATGAGCACTCCGACTCGAGGTTGCATGGGCCGTCAACCACGGCCCCAGGTGATACGACTCCAGAAAACCCCTCTGTAAAGGTCACCCTGTCAGCAGGGGTTTCCTGGAAACGCAAAAGCCCGGGGACGGCAAACTGCGCTGTCCCCGGGCAGTTGACGCAAGGCTTATTTGACTTCGACCTTGGCGCCAGCTTCTTCCAGCTTCTTCTTGGCGGCTTCGGCGTCAGCCTTGGCAACGCCTTCCTTGACGGGCTTCGGCGCGCCGTCGACCAGGTCCTTGGCTTCCTTCAGACCCAGGCCGGTCAGTTCACGCACGGCCTTGATGACGCTCACCTTGTTGGCGCCGGCTTCAGCCAGAACCACGGTGAATTCGGTCTGCTCTTCAGCAGCGGCAGCACCGCCACCCGCAGCGGGGGCAGCCACGGCCACGGCGGCGGCAGCAGCCGACACGCCAAACTTCTCTTCCATTTCCTTGATCAGCTCGGACAGCTCGAGCACGGTCATGCCAGCGATGGCGTCAAGGATTTCAGCTTTGTTCAGTGCCATTTTTCAGAACTCCAGAATTGGATAAATGCCAGGTTGGGTGTCGCTCGGTCGTTCAGCGAGTTCCACGGAGCAGGGCTTACGCCGCTGCCTTCTGATCGCGCACGGCGGCAAGGCCACGGGCGAACTTGGTGGGAACTTCGTTGAGCGTACGCACGAATTGCGCGATGGGGGCTTGCATGGTGCCCAGCAGTTTCGAGAGCAGCTCTTCGCGCGAGGGCATGGTGGCCAGGGCCTTCACACCTTCTTGGCTCAGCAAGTTGTTGGGCAGTGCGCCCGCCTTGATGACCAGCTTGTCGTTGCTTTTCGCGAAACCAGCGAGGACCTTGGCCGCCGACACCGGATCTTGGCTGATGCTATAGATCAGCGGACCGGTCAGTTGCTCGGACAGCGGCTCGAAAGCCGTGCCGGCAACCGCACGACGGGCCAGCGAGTTCTTCAGAACACGCAGATACACGCCCGATTCACGCGCAGTTTTGCGCAGTACGGTGACAGAGGCGACGTCCAGACCACGGTACTCGGCGATAACGATCGACTGGGCCTTGGCAACGACTGCCGAGACTTCTTCGATCACCACCGCTTTCTCTTGACGATTGAGACTCACGGTTTGAACACTCCATCAAAAGACGCCTGGGGCCCGGAGGCCTTGCGCGTCAACCGAATGCGGCGCCTGGTTGAGTTCTTCGGGTAAAGAAATCTTCCTGGGGACGCCGTCTACGCTGGATCCGGACTGGATAAGCTCCGGTATTAAGCGGGGCAAGAACGTTACGGCTGCCCGTGCCCTGCTCCAGCGGTCTTTGACAGCAACATCCGGAAATCCGGATGCAGCCCAAAGTTCGTTTTTGCCTTCAGCCGATTAGCTGGCCGAAAGCGAAGCTACTTCTACGCGCGCACCGCCGCCCATGGTGGACGACACGGCAAGCTTGCGCAGGTAAATACCCTTGGCGGCAGCGGGACGGGCCTTTTGCAAGGCGTCAACCAGCGCAGCCAGGTTGGTTTGCAGTTGTTCCACGCCAAACGAGGCGCGGCCGATGGTGGCGTGAATGATGCCGGCCTTGTCGGTACGGTACTGGACCTGACCGGCCTTGGCGTTTTTCACGGCCGTGGCGACGTCGGGGGTCACGGTGCCGACCTTGGGGTTCGGCATCAGGCCGCGCGGGCCCAGGATCTGGCCCAGGGTGCCGACCACACGCATGGTGTCGGGCGAGGCAATGACCACGTCGAAATCGATCTGGCCGCCCTTGATGCTTTCGGCCAGGTCATCCATGCCGACGATGTCGGCGCCAGCCGCACGCGCGGCTTCGGCCTTGTCGCCCTGGGCGAACACGGCCACGCGAACCGACTTGCCGGTGCCGGCGGGCAGCACTACCGAACCACGCACGAGCTGGTCGGATTTCTTGGGGTCGATGCCCAGCTGCACGGCCACGTCGATGGATTCATCGAACTTGGCGGTGGCGGTTTCCTTGACCAGCGCCAGCGCTTCCGAAACGGGATACAGCTTGGTGCGGTCGATTTTCTTGGCGATGGCGGCGGCGCGCTTGGAAAGTTTTGCCATGATCAGACTCCCTCAACCGTGATGCCCATGCTGCGGGCGCTGCCAGCGATCGTGCGAACGGCGGCGTCCAGGTCGGCGGCCGTCAGATCGGGTTCCTTGGTCTTGGCGATTTCTTCGACTTGGGCGCGCGTCAGCGTGCCGACCTTGTCGGTGTGCGGCTTGGCCGAACCCTTTTGCACGCCGGCGGCCTTCTTGATGAGGACCGTCGCGGGCGGGGTCTTCATGATGAAGGTGAAGCTCTTGTCGGCGAAAGCGGTGATCACCACCGGAATCGGCAGACCGGGCTCCATGCCCTGGGTCTTGGCGTTGAACGCCTTGCAGAATTCCATGATGTTCAGGCCACGCTGACCCAGCGCCGGGCCAATCGGGGGAGAGGGGTTTGCCTTACCAGCTGGTACTTGCAGCTTGATAAAGCCGACGATCTTCTTCGCCATGCTTTGCTCCTTGCGGGTTCAAGCGCCCATCGCGAACGCGGCGGGCTCCCCGGGGTTGAGAATCAGGTCTTTTCGACCTGGCTGAAATCGAGTTCGACGGGCGTGGCGCGACCAAAAATGGTGACAGACACGCGCACCTTGCTCTTTTCGTAGTTGACTTCCTCGACGTTGCCGTTGAAGTCTGCAAACGGACCTTCTTTCACGCGAACCATCTCGCCCACTTCGAAGAGGATCTTGGGACGGGGTTTCTCGACGCCCTCTTCCATTTGGGAGAGGATCTTCTCGACTTCTTTTTCGGAAATCGGCGTGGGACGATTGCCCGAGCCACCCAAAAAGCCGGTGACACGGTTGGTGTTCTTGACCAGGTGCCAGGTTTCGTCCGTGAGATCCATTTCGACCAGGACGTAGCCCGGGAAAATGCGACGCTCGCTGATGGACTTCTGGCCACCCTTCATTTCGACGACTTCTTCCGACGGCACCAGGATGCGGCCGAACGACGTCTGCAGGGCCGCACGCTCGATGCGCTCGAGCAGGGCCTTGTGGACGCTTTTTTCCATGCCCGAATAGACATGGACGACATACCAACGTTTACTCATGCGGCGTCCTTATTTCCAGCCCAGCAACAGGCCGTAGAGTATCCATTCGATGCCCTTGTCGAACACCCACATCAACAGGCCCGTTATCGCCACGAAAGCGAATACGATGCCCGTCATCTGGGTGGTTTCTTTGCGGGTGGGCCACGAAACCCGCTTGGTTTCGTTGTAGGCCTCGCCGGCAAAGGCGACCGTACGACGCCCCGGCTCGCTGAGCCAGACGATGATGGCAGCCAACACGAGGCCACCCACGAACACGCCGATACGCAGAGCCATGGGCTGCGCGCTGAGCACCGAAAAACCCACGATGCCAGCAATAACGACAAGTACCGCCAGGCCGAGCTTGACCCGGTCGGAGGTGCTGGTTACGGTTTCTACGCTGGTATTAGACATTTTGCGACGCGAGCCAGCCAAGATTGCGGGGCTTGCGGTGATCTCCCGGCGGTTTGATAGCGAGCGGGGTTGACAACGAACAGGGCCTTGTTGGCCACGGCTTGGGCCAAAGTGTGGCAGGGGCAGTAGGAATCGAACCTACAACCTTCGGTTTTGGAGACCGACGCTCTGCCAATTGAGCTATACCCCTAAAACGCTTGCAACGCGTGATGCATGGCACCTTGCGGAACCATACATAGTACTACTTTTTTCACAAATATGGGAAGCGGCCCCAAAAGGGCCAGCTTCCCGGGCAGATCGCACCAATCAGGCGATGATCTTGGCGACGACGCCGGCGCCGACGGTACGGCCGCCTTCACGGATGGCGAAACGCAGACCTTCTTCCATGGCGATGGGCGCCAGCAGCTTGACCGTCATCGACACGTTGTCGCCCGGCAGCACCATTTCCTTGTCCTTGGGCAGTTCGATCGAGCCGGTCACGTCCGTCGTGCGGAAGTAGAACTGCGGACGATACCCGTTGAAGAACGGCGTGTGACGGCCGCCTTCTTCCTTGGACAGGATGTACACCTCGGCGGTGAATTCCGTGTGCGGCGTGATCGAACCCGGCTTGGCCAGCACCTGGCCACGCTCGACGTCTTCACGCTTGGTGCCGCGCAGCAGAATACCCACGTTGTCGCCGGCCTGGCCCTGATCCAGCAGCTTGCGGAACATTTCCACGCCCGTGCACGTCGTCTTGACCGTCGGCTTGATGCCCACGATTTCGATTTCTTCGCCAACCTTGACCACGCCGCGCTCGACGCGGCCCGTGACCACCGTGCCCCGACCCGAGATCGAGAACACGTCTTCCACAGGCATCAGGAACGTGCCGTCAACCGCGCGCTCCGGCGTCGGAATGTACGTGTCCAGCGCCTCGGCCAGCTTCAGAATCGCCTGCTCGCCCAGCTCGCCCTTGTTGCCTTCGAGCGCCAGCTTGGCCGAACCCTTGATGATCGGCGTGTCGTCGCCAGGAAAATCGTACTTCGACAGCAGCTCGCGCACTTCCATTTCCACCAGCTCGAGCAGCTCGGCGTCATCAACCATGTCGGCCTTGTTCAGGAACACGATGATGTACGGCACGCCAACCTGGCGGCTCAGCAGAATGTGCTCACGCGTCTGCGGCATCGGGCCGTCTGCGGCCGAACACACCAGGATCGCGCCGTCCATCTGCGCCGCGCCCGTGATCATGTTCTTGACGTAGTCAGCGTGGCCCGGGCAGTCAACGTGCGCGTAGTGACGCGTATCCGTCTCGTATTCAACGTGCGACGTGTTGATCGTGATGCCACGCGCCTTCTCTTCCGGCGCCGCGTCGATCTGGTCGTAGCCGCGAGCTTCCCCGCCGAACTTCGTCGACAGCACCGTCGTGATCGCCGCCGTCAACGTCGTTTTGCCGTGGTCAACGTGACCAATCGTACCCACGTTCACGTGCGGCTTGGTACGTTCAAACTTGCCTTTTGCCATGGCTGACTCCTGACCTGGATTGAAGCTTCTGACTAAGAAGAGAACAAAAAGTTGTGGTGCCCATGACGCGGATCGAACGCGTGACCTCTCCCTTACCAAGGGAGTGCTCTACCACTGAGCCACATGGGCAAATTCTGGAGCGGGTGAAGGGAATCGAACCCTCGTCGTAAGCTTGGAAGGCTTCTGCTCTACCATTGAGCTACACCCGCGGGCTATCCTTTCACCTCTCGCCCGTATTCCGCAGTACCCGCCGCACAGCGAACCGAGCGGAAAAACCTGGGGCCTTACATTGAGAATCCAGGCATGGCGCCTGGATTCGGAATATGGGTCTCTGGTGGAGAGGGTTGGATTCGAACCAACGTAGGCGCAAGGCCAACAGATTTACAGTCTGCCCCCTTTAACCACTCGGGCACCCCTCCAGCGGAGAACTAGGGATTATGGGCACTTTTAAATTGAATGTCAAATCGTGCGGCGCCCATTTGTGTGTGAACCGCTAATAGCGATCGAAATAAGCCTGGAGTTTGCCCACATCGCGGGTCTGCGACAGCCCCAGCGTCAGCAGGACGCGCGCTTTTTGGGGGCTGAGTTCGCCCGCGGCGATGAACCCGGCAGCGTCATCGTCGACTTCGCCGTTTCGGCCCACGCGACCGCTGCCCGTGCGGCTGGCACGCACTACCGCGACGCCCGACGCGGCGGCGCGCTGCAAGGCCTGCATCGCGGCATCCGTGGCGTTGCCGTCGCCCACGCCCGCCAGCACGATGCCTTGGCAGCGGCCTGCCAGGAACTCGATCACGTCGCCGCCCAGGTCGACCCCGGCATGCACCACTTCCACCCTGGGCCACCCCCCGGTTTCCAGCGTTTCGAGCGAGAATTCGCTGGCCACTGAATGCACGGTCGTGTTGCCGGAGTAAAAAAACGCCTGCGAACCGCGCATGACGCCGGCCCTGCCCCGGTTCGGCGATGCAAAAGCGTTGACACCGGCGCAGGATATTTTTTGCACTTCGCGTGCGTAGTGGATGTCTTCGTTCATGACGACCAGCGCGCCGCGCCCGCGTGCCTGTGGGCAGGCCGCCAGCGCCGCGGCATAGAACAGATTGGCCGGGCCGTCTGCGCCGGGCGCGGTGGCCGGGCGCATGGCTCCTACCAGCACGACGGGTTTGTCGTGGCGGATGACCAGGCTGAGAAAGTACGCGGTTTCTTCCAGCGTATCGGTGCCGTGGGTGATCACGATGCCGTCCACGGCGGGATCCTGGCACAGCGCCTGGACGCGGCGCGCCAGGCGCGACCAGACGTCATAGGACATGTTCTGGCTGCCGACGCTGGCGACTTGCTCGGCCCGTATATGCGCCAGTTGGCCCAGGCCCGGCACGGCCGCCAGCAGTTCGCTGACGTCGAGCGCGCCGGCGCGATAGGCCGCCGAAGCCTGCTCGGACTGGACGCCGGCGATCGTGCCGCCCGTTGCCAAAACCGCGATGGCAGGCAACCTCGGCTCAGGCATCCAGCACCCCGGACAGCCCCTGCCGTTCAAGCAGGGCGTTTAAATGCTCCCAGCCATGGAAATCGATGACGATCTGGCCTTTTTCGCGCGCGCCCACTTTCAGGGCCACGCGCGTACCCAACTGATCGGAAAGCGCCTCTTCCAGGCGTGCGACGTCGCGCGAGGCGCCGCTTGCCTTTTTGCGCAGCGGCGTTTCCGCGTCCTTGGCCGTCTTTGCAACCAGTTTTTCAGCTTCACGCACCGAGAGCCGCTTGGCGATGATCTGGTTGGCAAGCTGGATCTGCGTGGCGGCGTCCACCGCCAGCAACGCACGCGCGTGGCCCATGTCGATGTCGCCGGCCAGCAACATGGTCTGTACCGGAGCGGCCAGGTTCAGCAGGCGCAGCAGGTTGCTGGTAGCCGAACGCGATCGTCCGATGGCCTGGGCCGCCTGCTCGTGCGTAAGGCCGAACTCGTCCAGCAGCCGGCGCACGCCCTGGGCTTCTTCGAGGGGGTTCAGATCTTCGCGCTGGATGTTTTCGATCAGGGCCATGACCGCGGCGTTTTCGTCGGCCACGTCACGCACCAGCACAGGCACTTCTTTCAGGCCCGCGAGCTGGGCGGCGCGAAAGCGCCGCTCTCCGGCGATGATTTCGTAGCGACCGGGGTCGTCGCCAAGCGCGCGCACAAGAATGGGCTGCATGATGCCCTGGGCTCGAATGGACTCGGCCAATTCATTCAACGCGCCCTCGTCCATGCGCGTGCGGGGCTGGTACTTGCCGGCGCGCATTTTCGAAACCGGCAGGGTAGACGGCGGGCCTTCCGACTTTGCCGGAGTCTTGCCGAAGGTTTCGATGGCAGGCCCGTCTGCACCTAGCAGCGCATCCAGCCCGCGGCCCAGGCCCTTGGGTTTCTTGGTGGCCATGTCGATTAATCCTTTCTACTACTTTCGATATTGGTGTTGGCGGCCTGCAGGCCGCGCGATAAGGTGCCGACCACGGCTACACCCCTCTTGCGCCAGCTGGAACGATACGCCGGCCAACGCCGCCGTGGACGTGTGGATAACCCCAGCATGGCGACAGGGCAGCCATGGCGTCGCGTCAGTCCATGCTTTCGACGCGCTTTACCATCTCGGCGCCAAAAGCGATGTATGCCTGCGCGCCTCGTGAGTTCTCGTCGTACACGACGCCCGGCAGTCCGTAGCTGGGCGCCTCGGCGAGCCTGACGTTGCGCGGAATGACTGTCGAGAACACCTTGTCGCCGAAGTGCGATTCGAGCTGCGCCGACACTTGCTGCTGCAGCGTCATGCGCGGATCGAACATGACACGCAGCAAACCGATCAGGCGCAGTTCACCGTTGATGTTGCGGTGAACGCGCTTGATGGTGTTTACCAGGTCGGACAGCCCTTCGAGCGCGAAGTACTCGCACTGCATGGGGATAATGACGCCATGCGCTGCAGCCAGTCCATTGAGCGTCAGCAGCGACAAGGTGGGCGGACAATCGATAAGAATGAAATCGTAATGCGTGGCTACTGCATCGATGGCGGCCCTTAGTTGCCGCTCTCGTTCATCCATGTTTACCAGGTCGATTTCGGCGCCGGCCAGTTCGCGGTTGGCGGGCAGCACGTCGTATCCACCGGCTTCGGACGACACCCGCGCCTGCTCGATGGAAGACTCGCCTATCAGCACCTGGTAAAGATTGGATTCGAGCGAGCTTTTGTCGATGCCGCTTCCCATGGTGGCGTTGCCCTGGGGGTCCAGGTCTACCAGCAGTACGCGCTTGCCGTGCTTGGCCAGCCCTGCGGCCAAGTTGATGGCAGTAGTGGTCTTGCCTACCCCGCCTTTCTGGTTGGCAATGCAGAATACGCGGGCACTGCGAGGACCTGACGAAGTGGTGTTCATAGAGTTCCTTGACTGCGACGCATCCAGATCAGGCAACGTTGCGCATCCAGCCGGGGCACCTGCAGCGCCTGGATGTCTTCTACGCGCCAATCGCCTTGCTGATGCAAGGCTTCAATCTCGTCTTGCGGGACCTTCCCTTTCATGGCGACGAGCGTACCATCGTTGCGCACATGGCGGCCTGCCAGCGACGCGAAATCCTTGAGCGAAGCGAACGCGCGCGAGATCACCAGGTCGCACTGCGCAGGTTGCAACTGCTCCACCCGCGCATGCACGGCGTGCAGGTTGGGCAGCGCGAGCACGCCCGATACCTGGCGCACAAAAGCCGTTTTCTTTTCGACGGCGTCGACACAGGTAACCTGCCAAGGCGCACGCATGATGGCGAGCACCACGCCGGGCAGACCGCCTCCCGAGCCGACGTCATAGACGCGGGCCGGCGTGTGCGCGGCAATGACGCGACCCAGCGGCGCAATCACACTGAGGCTGTCAAACAGATGTTGCACCAGCATCTGCGCGGGATCACGGATGGCGGTCAGGTTGTAGGTGCGATTCCAACGCTGCATTTGCACCAGATAGCCCAATAGTTTTTCTGCCTGGGGCGTGTCTATGGACACGCCCAGTTCCGCCGCGGCTTCGTGCAGTTGCTGCGACAGGTCGACGCCGGTTGCGGCGCTCATGCGACTTGCTTGCGCGAGCCGTAGTGCAGGCGCTTCAGGTGGATGAGCAGCAGCGATATGGCCGCCGGAGTGACGCCGGACACGCGGGCGGCCTGGCCGATGGTTTCCGGGCGATGCGTCTTGAGCTTTTGCCGCACTTCGAACGACAGGCTGCTCACAGCGTCGTAATCCAGATCGGCGGGAATGGGCTGCTGTTCATGTGCAAGATGCTTTTGCACTTCGTCCTGCTGGCGCGCGATGTAGCCCGCATACTTCACCTGTATTTCTACCTGCTCGGCCAGTATGTCGTCGTCCAGCAGCCCCGGGCCGGCCAACAGCGTGCCGTCGGGGTTGCGCGTCTGCATCAACGTGGCATAGGACACCGCGGGTCGCTTGAGCAAATCTGCTAGTGAGTACTCACGTTCAATTGGTTTGCCGAGCAGTGGCTCGGCTACTTCTGCGGGCAGGGTGCGCGGGTTCACCCACGTGGATTTCAGACGTTGCACTTCTGCAGACACCGCATCGCGTTTGCGGCAGAAGGCATCCCAACGTGCGTCGTCGACCAAGCCCAGCTTGCGTCCGGTTTCGGTGAGCCGCAAGTCGGCGTTGTCTTCGCGCAGGCTGAGGCGATATTCGGCCCGAGAGGTGAACATGCGATACGGTTCAGTGACGCCGCGCGTAACCAGGTCGTCTACCAACACGCCCAGGTAGGCTTCGTCCCGCCGCGGCGTCCAGGCCTCGCGCTCCAGTGCACATAAGGCTGCGTTGGCGCCCGCCAACAAGCCTTGCGCGGCCGCCTCTTCGTACCCTGTGGTGCCGTTGATCTGGCCGGCGAAATACAGGCCGCCGATGGCTTTGGTTTCCAGCGTAGATTTCAAGCCACGCGGATCAAAGTAGTCGTACTCGATCGCGTAACCTGGGCGCAAGATATGTGCGTTTTCCAGGCCGGGCAGCGAATGGATCAGATCCCATTGCACATCGAACGGCAGGCTGGTGGACACGCCGTTGGGATACACCTCGTGCGTATCCAGGCCTTCGGGTTCCAGGAATACCTGGTGCGATTCCTTGTCCGCGAAGCGATGGATCTTGTCTTCGATAGACGGGCAGTACCGGGGGCCTACACCTTCAATGACGCCGCTGTACATGGGCGACCGATCCAACCCTTTCCGGATGATGTCGTGCGTACGCGCATTGGTGTGGGTTACCCAGCACGACACCTGACGCGGATGCATGCCGGTGTTTCCCATGAAAGAAAAAACCGGCACGGGATTAAGGTCGCCCGCCTGTTCTTCCAGCACGCTGTAGTTGATAGAGCGGCCGTCGATGCGTGGCGGCGTGCCCGTCTTCAGCCGCCCTTGCGGAAGTTTCAATTCCTTCAGACGTTGCGCCAGAGAAACCGCCGGAGGATCCCCGGCACGCCCGCCCGAATAGTTCTGCAGGCCGACATGGATCAAGCCATTGAGGAACGTTCCTGCCGTAAGCACAACCGTACGGGCACGGAACTTCAGCCCGATCTGGGTGACGGCGCCTGTCACCCGGTCTCCGTCCACGAGCAGGTCGTCGACGGCTTGCTGGAATATCCAGAGATTCGGCTGGTTTTCCAGCCGGCCGCGAATTGCCTTGCGGTAGAGCACCCGGTCCGCTTGAGCCCGCGTGGCGCGCACTGCAGGACCCTTGGAGCCATTCAGAATCCGGAACTGAATGCCGGCCTCGTCGGTGGCAATGGCCATGGCCCCGCCCAATGCGTCGACTTCTTTGACTAGATGCCCCTTACCGATACCGCCTATGGACGGATTGCAAGACATCTGACCCAAGGTCTCGATGTTGTGAGTCAGAAGGAGGGTTTTCGCGCCGATGCGCGCGGCGGCGAGCGCGGCTTCGGTACCGGCGTGGCCGCCCCCAACGACAATCACGTCAAATTCGCGCGGATAATCCATAGTGCAGAGCAAAACAAAGAGCTAATTAGGCTCCATTATAGAGTGCGCAGAGTTGGTGTTTCACGTGAAACCTAGGAGGAATTGCAATCGGATGAAGCCGATTGTGGCCCCAGTGTTTCACGTGGAACATCGGCACTTTGTCCTTGCGCCTATATGCTCGCTCTTCTGACCGCCAAGATGGTGTTTCGCGGGCGGGTCGTTGGCATATCCGTAGACCGCATACTTACATGAGCTTCGGCTGCCTAGGGCCAATTGAATCGAGACGACGACCCGAGACAATCGCGCTGGACGCTATCCGCGTGGCGTTGTGGATACTCGCAGCTGAACAGCCGACTGCCGGAGGTCTGCCCACCTGGTGCCACGTACCGGGCGCCTATTGAGATTGTTTCACGTGGAACATCCCACCATTTCGTTGCATGACTTACGGGCCGTATGCCTAAGGGCTACGTGCCGGACCCATAGTTGATTCACGCCAAATAGTCGGCCGGATTTCCTTCGCACTGGGAACCTTTGATAATCGAACCAGCGTGCCGGCTTGGATCATCAAACAAGAATGGGCAACGCAAGGCCGACCTATCGCGTCCCGCCAAGCCATATCTCACCTATAGGTACTTAGGCACGTCATGTGGCTGATGTCCCCCTTATTGCGGTTAACACCCGAGGCACTACGCGTTGGAAGCACCATGCCGAACTCAACGATCGGGGCAATAACTGAGGTTGAACGACTTGAGCCTTGATGGGTGCATCCTAGGCGCCAGGGCGATGACCCCGGTGTTAAATATCCGAAAGCCCAATATCCAAGACACGCCGTCTTTAGGCGCAGTGCGTTCCGAGTTCGCTTGAAAGTTACCTAGCGTTTAGCCCGTACGGGGCGGCACCCCAGAAGTCATGTTTCACGTGGAACACATCACGCCGCGGTTAAGGCTCGACGAGCCCAGACGCAACTATCCACACAAACGTGTCACTTCTGCGTCACGGAGCAGGCGCAGGCATGCAAGGGCGCAAATCTGGGGATATCTTTGTGAACAACTGCCCGCCCCATGCGGCGGTGCAATAAGAAAACAGCACGGCACGCCCGCGCTGCGTTATCCCGGATCCGCGGCATTAGCCGCACGAACGACGATAAGTGCCGGAAATCATGGCAGTTTTTGAAACAGCACCTCGCCACCCTCCGTGTGGACGGTAAGGTGCCGGACGTTCTGCAGCTTCGGTGCGCCGGCATGTTCCACTGTGCAAAACTATTTCGGTACACGAGCCTATTACGGCCTTATCCCGGCCGCCTTCCACCACCCGGCCGCTTCTCCACAGTGTTATCCCCAAGCTTACTCACAGCGGTTGGCTGGGCGAAGGCGACAACGGCCGAGCCAGAAATAACAACGCCCCGCAAGCTGTGCAGCTTCGGGGCGCGGCAGCCAGGGGGGCCCTGGCAGAAGAACGGACTATACCGATTCAGAGCGGACGGATATCGGCCGCCTGAGGCCCTTTGGGCCCTTCCTTGACTTCGAACTCGACTTCCTGACCTTCGTTCAGGCTGCGATAACCACGCCCCTGAATCGCGGAGAAATGTGCAAACACGTCGGTGCCGCCGGCGTCCGGGGTAATGAAACCGAAGCCCTTGTCGGCGTTAAACCATTTGACCTTGCCCTTCTGAACCATTGTCTAGCGTCCTGGTAGTAAAAACGAATGCAAGTGAATCAAGGACGCCAACGCTGTAAAGGCCTGTGCAACACTTGAATCAACTGCGAAAGCCAGCATACTCACGGGTCTTGGACAAGACAAATAGTTGTTTACCCCTATGTGGCTTTTTCCCCAAGCCGGATCGCGTAAATATCCCTGTCACGTGTGCCGGAGCCAGGCGTCAATAGTGGGATACTTACGTGTTTTCAATTCACGACCTCGCCGCTGTACAACACCATGATCCGATCGAAGCTGCCAGATGTCGGCACGACTATTTTTACCGTCATGAGCCGCCTGGCCACTGAGCACGACGCTATCAACCTGGGGCAAGGGTTTCCCGATTTTGATCCCGACCCTCGCCTTTGCTCGCTCGTCACCGAAGCAATGCGCGCCGGCCATAATCAGTACCCCTATATGCCTGGCGTCGCACCGCTGCGTCAAAGCATTGCCGACAAAATCAATACCCTGTACGGGCACGCCTACGACCCCGAAACCGAAATCACCGTCACCAGCGGCGCAACCGAAGCCCTGATGGCCACCATACTGGCCTCTGTAAACAGCGGCGACGAAGTCGTGGTCATCGAGCCCTGCTTCGACTGCTATCTGCCCGGCATACGCCTGGCCGGGGGCACGGCGGTGCCTGTACCCTTGCGCGCCCCCACGCAAGACGACCCTCATTACCGCATCGACTGGCAACGGGTACGCGACGCCATTACTTCACGCACGCGGCTGCTGATACTCAACTTCCCCCACAACCCCACGGGCGCAGTACTGGACGACAGCGATCTGGATGTGCTGGAAACCATCGTCAGCGAAACGGGTGTGCTGTTGCTGTCCGACGAGGTATACGAACATATCGTGTTCGACGGACGGCCGCACGCCAGCCTGGCCCGGCGCCCCCTGCTGGCCGAACACGCCTTCGTGATTTCGTCGTTCGGCAAGACCTACCACACGACAGGCTGGAAAATCGGGTACTGCTGCGCGCCTCGCCACCTGAGCGCCGAACTGCGCAAAGTGCACCAATTCATGGTGTTTACGGTTTCATCGCCCATGCAGTTCGCGTTGGCCGAGTACATGCGCGACCCCAAACCGTATACGGAACTGTCCGCGTTCTACCAGGCCAAGCGCGACCGGCTGGCCGCCGGCCTTGCCGGTACGCGGTTCAAGCCGCTGCCAAGCGCGGGAACGTTCTTTCTGCTGGCCGACTACAGCGCGATTTCCCGGCAATCGGAATCCGACTTCGCGCAGGACCTGACGGTACGCCACGGTGTCACCGTTATTCCGGTTTCCGCGTTCTATCAGCACCCCGATGCGCCGCAGTCGAACCATCAGTTGGTGCGTTTTTGCTTCGCCAAAAAGGATGCCACGCTGGATGACGCTATCGAGCGACTGGCGGCCGTATAAAAAAGGGGCCAGATCAATGATCTGGCCCCATTAAAGCAGTGGTCAGGCTGCCGCGTTGCGCGGCTGGCGATGCTGTCGCCTGCGACGCAGTATCTGCGGCACAACAACCACTGCTGCGGCGGCAATCCACAGGCCGACTGATACGGGGCTGCTGTACAGCACCGACAGTTCACCGTTGGTAATCGAAAGGGCGCGACGCAAGCTCTGTTCCATCATGTCGCCCAGCACCACGCCAAGCACCAGGGGCGCCATGGGCACGCCGAACTTGCGCAGCAAGTACCCGATGGCGCCGACGCCCACCACCATCAGCAAGTCGAACGTACCGGCATTGATCGCGTATACGCCGATGTAGCTGATGCTCAGGATGCCCGGCACCATCAGCCAGCCCGGTACCGACAGCACCTTCGAAAACACACGCACCATAGGCACGTTCATCAGGAACAACAGCACGTTGGCGATGAACAATGACGCGATAAGCCCCCAAACCAGTTCTGGCTTGGTGTCGAACAGCACGGGGCCGGGCGTAATGTTGTAGAGCGTGAGCGCGCCCATCATCACCGCCGTGGTGCCCGATCCGGGCACGCCCAGGGTCAGCATGGGAACGAACGACCCGATCGCCGACGCGGTGGCCGCCGACTCGGGCGCGACCAGCCCGCGCATGTCGCCTTTGCCGAACTTGGCATCGGGGTCCTTGCCTTCGATGATGCGTTTCTCTTGGGAATACGCCACGGCGGCGGCCACGCTGGCGCCCGCGCCAGGCAATACCCCGACGCCGAATCCGACCAGCGAGCTGCGTCCGATGCTGCCCGCGGTAAAGGCGAGTTCCTTCAGGTTGAACAGCTTGCGGCCGCTGGGCTTGACCTCGACGCTGTGACCTGCAACCACCTTTTCCAGCATTTCCAGCATTTCCGCCATGGCAAACAGCGCAATAACCACCACAACGAAATCGACGCCGTCGGCCAGGTGTACCGATTCGAACGTATAGCGATAGACGCCGGAATTCGAGTCCACGCCGATCACGGAAATACCGAGGCCTATCATGGCTGCCAGCACGCCCTTGACCGGCTGCTTGCCCAGCAGGCTGGTCAGGCAGCAGAACGCGAACACCATCAGCACAAAGTATTCCGCGGGCCCGAACGCCAGCGCCCACCGGGCCAGCAGCGGCGCAAGCAGAACGATGCCTGTCACCGACACAAGAGCGCCGACGAAAGCCGACGCTGCCGACAGGGAAAGCGCCACGTTGGCCAACCCCTGCCGGGCCAACGGATAGCCGTCCAGTGTCGTCATGATGGCGCTGGCTTCACCGGGCACGTTAAGCAGGATGGACGTAATGCGCCCGCCGTACTCCGCTCCCACATATACCGCCGCAAGCAGGATCAGCGCGGTTTCGGGGGGCAGGTTCATGGCGAAGGCGATCGGTATCAGCATGGCCACGCCGTTGATGGGGCCCAGGCCTGGCAATACGCCCACCATGGTGCCGATGAATGAGCCTATGGCCGCCACCAGCAGGTTGGTCAGCGAGAACGCGACGCCAAAGCCGATAGACAGATGGTCGATGATGCCGCTCATAGCAGATCCCCCAGCAGGCCGGCTGGCAACACCACATCCAGCACCTGATCAAACAGTACAAAGAAGAACACGCCCATGATCAGGCCGCCAACGGCGCACTTGAGCCAGGTGCCGCCAAATAGACGGCCCACGAACATCGTCATCAGCGTGGTGGCAAGCACAAAGCCCAACCACTGGAACAGGAAAGCGTAGCCGCCGGCAACCAGCACCATCAGGGCAATCCGCGAATTTGCGCCTGCGGAGTTGGCTTCGACCGGATTGCCGCCCTTGATGGCCAGGCGCAGGCCGCACAGGCCGATGATCAGCGCAATCAGCATGGGAAAGGCGCGCGGCCCCACGGGCTCGTACGCAAACGGCGCTTCGATGTCCCAGCCGGCCCACGTCATGAGGGCGGCCAGGACCAGGGCGGCAATGCCCAGGGTTCGATCGTTCATGATCAATATCCAAGAATCGGAGTGCCGCGCGCGCATCCGGACTACACGCTACTCGCGCCGCGGCACGGAGGATGGCGGCGGTCGCCGCCTGCGGCTTACTTCTTGATCAGGCCGAAACTGTCGGCCAGTTCGCGGTAGGCCTGTACGCGCTCTTTGACATACGCATCGAGCTCCGCGCCCGTTTTGTCGAACGGGAACAAGCCCTGCTGCTCGCGCAATTTGGCGTATTCGGGCGAGGCCATCGTCTTGTTGAAGGCGTTGACCCAGAATTGGTAGGCTTCGTCCGAAACTTTCGGGCCTACGTAGAACCCGCGGATGATGGGCCATTCGATGTCGTAGCCCTGTTCCTTGGCGGTGGGCACCACGCCCAGCTTGCCGGGCAGGCGCTCGCTGTTGAACACCGCCAGCACGCGTATGGGGGCGCCGCCTTCCAGCATGGTGAAGGCTTCGGCGGCGTCTCCCATGTAGGCCTGGATGTGGCCACCGCGCAGGGCCGTCACGGCTTCGCCGCCGCCTTCGAACGCCACAAAGCGCATTTTGCGGAAATCAACGCCAGCCGCCTTGGCGGTAAGCGCGGCTTTCATCCAGTCCTGGCTGCCCACCGTTCCGCCTGCGCCCAGGACGATCTTGGTGGGGTCTTTCTTGAACGCCTCCATGAGGCTCTTGAGGTCGGTATACGGTGAATCATTGCGCACCACGGCAACACCATAGTCGGTGCCTATGCCTGCGAGCCAGCGCACATCGTTCACGTTGTACTTGCCGAACTTGCCCTGGGCCAGATTCAACAGTGATCCGCCGGAGAACGCCACGATAGTGCCCGGTTGGTCGGGGTGCTGGGCCACAATGTTGTTGTACGCCACGGCGCCGATGCCGCCGGGCATGTAGATGATGCGCATCGGCTCTTTCAGGGCGCCGCTCTGCTTCAGGCCCTCGGTCGCGAGCCGGCAGGTCAGGTCGAATCCGCCACCCGGCTGGGCGGGCGCGATGCATTCGGGCCGGCGCGGTTCTTCGGCGCCCTGAGCGGTCATGCCCGCCAGTAGCGCACAAGCGCCCACAACCGCTATCACGCGGGTTTTCAGGAAGGATTGCATTACGGTCTCCGTGAATCGCTTTTTAAAAGTAATCACAGCAGCCGGGCACTGAAGAGCGGCCCGGGCCACGGAACAGAACCGTACCCAATCGAGGCTTTCCGGAAGCTTTCAGAAACCGGCTATTTCGTGTCGCACCGCAGCATCGGGAAAGGAATCAAGGGTAAACACCAATGCCGCCCGCAACCCCCCATGAGCGGCAAGGTTTTCCAGCACCATTTTTCCGCCATGTATGTCGACGATCGTGCGGACAATGGCCAGTCCCAGGCCGGCGCCGGGCTTGTTCTTGCCCGCCGCGCCGCGCCTGAAACGCACACTGGCGCGACGGATGTCGTCCTCGGACATCCCGGGGCCGCAGTCTTCGACGGTGACCCGTGCATAACGTTCGTCGGCATAGACGCGAACCGTCACCTGGCTTGCCGGCGCGGTGTACCGGATGGCGTTGTCCACCAGATTGCTCAAGGCCTCGCGCAACAGCCAGTCAACGCCCTGGATACACACCGGCAGGCTCGACGCCTCCAGGCCCAAGTCCAGCTGGCGGGCCCGCGCCGCGGGCAGCAGGGCGCGGATCACGCTTTGGGCGACAGCGGTCAGGTCAACTTTTTCGGACGCCAGGCCGCCCTCTGCCAGCGATGCATCCTTGGCGCGCGCGAGCGCCAGCATCTGGTTGGTGGTGCGTACGGCGCGGTCCAGGCCTTCCTGCATGGCCAGCAACACCGACCGGACCTCGTGCGGGTCGGATTCCCGCAATGCGTAGGCTGTCTGGGTACGCAAAACCGACAAGGGCGTGCGCAACTGGTGCGACGCGTCATCCAGGAACTGCCGCTGCAGCCTCGCCTGGGCCGCAAAACGGCCCATGTGGAGGTTTACGGCATCGACCAGGGGGCTGACCTCACCCGGGATGTCCGGAGCCTCTACGGGGCTTAAATCGTCTGCCGACCGGCTCTCGACGTCCTGGCGCAGCCGTTCCAGCGGCCGCACGGCCATGAGAACGCTCCACACCACCACCAGCACCACTATGCCGATAACGACGATATCGCGCTCCAGCGCGCGCAGCAGCGCCCTTTGCAGGAAGTCCTGGCGTGACTCAAGCGTTTCGGCCACCTGCACAATGACCCGCCCGCCCAGATTGTTGTACAGGGGCGGATCCATGGGCCGGGCCAGGGCCGCCACGCGCAACGGCACCCCCTGGTATTCCGCGTAAAAGAACTGGGGCTGTCCCGATATCAACGGTTTGTCGGGCATCGGCAGGTCCGGGTTGCCGATTTCGGCCAGCCCGTCTTCCGTCGCCACCCGGTAGTACACATTGCCATTGGCCGTGAGTTCGAAGAACTCGAGCATCAGGTAGGGCTGCTCCATGGCCAGCCCACCGCTGGCTGTGGATATGTTGTGGTCGATGGAGCGCAAGGCTCCCGCAAGCGAACGATCGTACGCAAGATCTACTTGTTGGCGCAGCTGGTTATTGGACAACCACAGGGCTGCCAACATAATGCAGACCAGCGCCGGCACCAGCCACCACAACAGCAGCGACTTCAGCGTGCGGGGGCGCGCCGGCCGCCACCCACGGCCGAGCCTAGCCTTCAACGGTGGCCTCCAGGCAGTACCCCATGCCGCGCAGGGTAACGATCTGCACACCAGTATCGGCCAGTTTCTTGCGCAGCCGGTGTACCAGAACTTCGACCGCCTCCAGGTTGATATCGGAATCGTCGGTCTGGATGCGGTCAAGAATTTGCTGCTTGTTCATCGGTTCGCCGCTGCGCTGGATCAGCACCCTGAGCACGGCATGCTCGCGTGGCGACAACTGCAAGGCCTGGCCACGCACGGTAAAACGCTGCGCCGACGTATCCAGCACGAGGTCACCCAATGCCAACCGGGGGTGCTCGCGTCCGCGGCTGCGCCGGATCAGGGCGGTAAGCCGTGCTTCGAGTTCTTCAAGCACAAAAGGCTTGGGCAGGAAATCGTCCGCGCCTTCATGCAGCGTGCCTACGCGTTCGACCAATGAGTCGCGAGCGGTCAGCACCAGCACCGGAGTGCGGTCATCGCGGGCGCGGATCTTGGACAACAGGGTATGGCCGTCCATGCCCGGCAACCCCAGGTCGAGAATCACCGCGTCGAATTCTTCGATCGCAAGCCGGCGTTCGGCCAACAGCCCGTCATCGGCCCATTCGACCACGAAGCCGGCGTGGCGCGCCAGGCTGCGTGACAGCCACCTGGCCAGTTCGGCTTCATCTTCTACCAACAGGATACGCATGGGGTGAAATTTTGCCACCAGGGCCGTGGCGGGACGGGATAGATGTTTTTTCTCTTCTTTCTTCTTTATATAAAGACTAATGATTAATAAGGCCTGTGGATAACTCCATTAACTTCGTATTGCCCAGAAAATTCAACGGCTTACGGCTATTTTTGACTGTGCAAGACTTCTGTTTAGCGACTTGGACCAAGTTGAACAACTTTTTCGGGTGCCTGCCGAACCCTTGGTTGTTCATCCTGGGTCCACATACTGTACACAGTACGGCTTCCCAGAGGTTATCCACAGGCACGAAATTTTACGCGGGCATGATTTCCACCCAGGGTGAATACTTACCAACATGCCCCGCAATTCAACCGCAAGAACCGGAATTCTTGCGGTCAAATTCTGGAGTACCGTGTTGTCAAGCGAACTTGAAAGTGATGCGAACATGGATGCCCCGCCGCCGGACACTGACTATACGACCGAAGAATCCAGATGGGCGGCTGTGTGCGCGCGCGATACCGCTGCCGATCCGTATTTTGTTTACGCGGTGCGCACCACGGGCGTGTACTGCCGGCCCAGCAGTGCGTCCCGCCTGCCGCGCCGTGAGAACGTGTGCTTTTTCGATACACCCGAACAAGCCGAGGCGGCAGGTTTTCGGGCGACCCGGCGCACCGCTGCCGACCGCAGCAGCGTCGCCGCCCGGCACGCGGCCCTGGTAGCACAGGCCTGTCGGCGGATCGAGACTGCCGAGCATGCCGTGGATCTGTCCATGCTGGCCGCCCAGGCTGGCCTGAGTGCATTCCATTTCCATCGCATCTTCAAAGCCGAAACAGGGCTTACCCCCAAGGCGTACGCCACTGCGCATCGCGCACGGCGGCTGCGCGATGAATTGTCGGGCGCCAACACGGTAACGCAGGCCATCTACGATGCCGGATTCAATTCCAACAGCCGATTCTACGAGGCCAGCGCGGGCATGCTGGGAATGCGCCCCAGCGACTACCGGGGGGGCGGCTGCAATACGGATATCCGGTTTGCCGTGGGTGAATGTTCCCTAGGTGCCATCTTGGTGGCATGCAGTCAGCGCGGCATATGCGCCATTACCCTGGGCGACGATCCGGATGCGCTCGTGCGAAATCTGCAGGACCGCTTTCCCAATGCCCGCCTGCATGGCGGCGACCCGTCCTTCGAACGCCTGGTGGCCGAAGTGGTGGGATTCGTGGAAGCTCCCGGGCTGGGGCTCAATCTGCCGTTGGACGTGCGCGGCACGGCGTTCCAGCAACGGGTGTGGGAAGCACTGAGGCAGGTGCCGGCTGGCGCCACCGTCAGCTACGCCGACATTGCGCAACGCATAGGCGCTCCCAGGGCGGTTCGCGCGGTGGCCCAGGCCTGCGGCGCGAATCTGCTGGCGGTAGCCATTCCGTGCCATCGCGTGGTCAGGCGTGACGGCGACATATCGGGATACCGGTGGGGCGTGGAACGCAAGCGCGAACTACTCAAGCGCGAAGCCGAACCGACCGTGGCGGACGCAGGCGCCGCCTGAGCGGCGCGCCGCTCAGCCCGCAAACCCGCCGCCGTCCAGAAACGCCTGCTCTTCAGGAGTGGTGTCGCGCCCCAACTCGCGATTACGGTGCGGGAAACGTCCGAACTGTTTGATGATTTCCAGATGTTCTTCGGCGTGAAACAGCGCGAGCGAGCCCAGCGGTGTGTTCTTTTCTACAGCCAGGCGCTGGTCTTGCATGTTCTCGGAATGCGAAAACGGCAAATAACAAAAGACGCGCATGGACGCTTCAATTTCGGCGTCCTGGCCCGACTTGAGCATGTTGCGCGCGTAATACCGGGCCAGCGGGTCGGTGGCATACATGTGGCCTGTGCCCCGAAACGCATTGCGCGGGAACTGATCAAGCAGGATCAGCAGCGCCAGAGTTCCGTATGCCGTGTCTTGCCACGCGTCCAGTTGCCGTCTTGCCGCGGCCATGTGCAGGTCGAGAAAGCGGGCGCTGAATGCCTGGTCGAACGCCGGGTCTTTGGTGAACCAGCGCTGCGGGCCGGCGTTGCGCCAGAAGTCCACGACCTGAGCACGTTGTTGAGAAGTATCAGCCACGGTGGGTAGTGTCGTCGTTGCCAGGACGGCCAGCTTACCCAAGGGGTAGAAAAAGAACTAGTCACTTTGCCGTGCGGCAGCAGGTCGGCCGACGAATGTTCAGGGGTCGTACGCATCCGTATCTTGGGTGCATGGCCACAGAAGTTCATCGACCTGAGCAACCCGCTATGGAACACCCCGCTTCAACGGGCGCCGCAACCCGTGTGCTGATCTCCAGTACGTTCGCCTTCACAATCTGCTTTGCGGTATGGATGATATTTGCCGTGCTGGGCATTCCGATCAAGACCCAGCTGGGTTTGTCGGAAACCGAGTTCGGGCTGCTGGCCGCCATGCCTGTGCTCAGCGGCTCGCTGGTTCGGGTGCCGCTTGGCATCTGGACGGACCGGTATGGCGGACGCATCGTCTTCTTCCTGCTGATGCTGGCGGCCGTGCCTGCCGTATGGCTGTTGGCGTACGCGACCCAATACTGGCATTTCCTGGCGCTGGGGCTGTTCGTGGGGCTGGCGGGCGGCTCGTTCTCGGTGGGCACGCCCTACGTGGCCCGATGGTTTCCGCGCCATCGCCAGGGTTTGGCGATGGGCATCTTCGGGGCCGGAAATTCCGGGTCTGCCTTGACCAAGTTCGCCGCGCCCGCGTTGATAGCCGCCGCGGGCGGGGCGTGGGTCATCGTGCCCAAAGTCTATGCAATAGCGCTGTTGGCCACGGCAATCCTGTTCTGGGCAAGTTCTGCCACCAACCCGGCCCACAAGGTGCAACAGGGAACAAACCTGCGGGCACAGCTGGCCATGCTGCGCGACCCGCGTGTATGGCGCTATTGCCAGTACTACTCGGTCGTGTTTGGCGGCTACGTGGCGCTGGCCCTGTGGATGACCAAGTACTACGTCAGCGAATATGGCTTCGATATGCGGCTGGCAGCGTTGCTGGCCGCGTGCTTCTCTTTGCCGGGCGGCGTGTTGCGCGCCGTAGGCGGCTGGATCTCCGATAAGTACGGCGCTTACCGCACCACCTGGTGGGTAATGTGGGTGTGCTGGGTGGCGTTCTTTCTGCTCAGTTACCCGCAAACGCATTTCATCGTACAGACCGACGCCGGGCCGCGCGAGTTCTCGCTGGCGATCGGCCCCACTCTGTTCACGATCCTGATGTTTGTCGTGGGCATTGCCATGGCCATCGGCAAGGCCTCGGTCTTCAAGTTCATCTCTGATGAGTTCGGCCAGAACATCGGCGCCGTCTCGGGCGTGGTGGGCCTGGCCGGCGGGTTGGGCGGCTTCGTCCTACCCATACTCTTCGGCGCATTGCTGGACCTGACCGGCGTCCGGTCCAGCGCCTTCATGCTCATGTACGGCACGGTATGCGTGTCGCTCATCTGGATGCACTACAGCTTTCGTCCCACCCCTGTCGAACGCCTGCGGGCCGCCTGAGCCCCAGTCATCCCAGCCGGGCGCCTGCCGCGTCCGGCACATCTGAACGCGAGAACATCATGTCCAGCTATGTACTGAACCGCTGGGAACCGGAAGACCAGAAATTCTGGCGCAACACCGGCGCCCGCATCGCGAACCGCAATCTGTGGATTTCCATCCCCGCCCTTGCCCTGGCATTCAGCATCTGGATGTTGTGGAGCGTGGTGGTCGTCAATCTCGACAAGGCCGGATTCGAACTCTCGAAGAACCAGATGTTCTGGCTCACCGCCCTTCCCGCGCTGTCGGGCGCGACCTTGCGAATCTTTTATTCCTTCCTGGTGCCGGTGTTCGGCGGCCGCCGCTGGACCGCCATTTCGACCGCCACCTTGCTGATTCCCGCGCTGGGCATGGGCTTCGCGCTGCAGGACTCCACCACCTCTTACCCCACCCTGCTGGCACTGGCCCTGTTGTGCGGCCTGGGGGGCGGAAACTTCAGTTCCAGCATGGCCAACATCAGTTTCTTCTTTCCCAAGGAAAAGAAGGGCTTCGCCACCGGCATGAACGCGGGAATCGGCAATCTGGGCGTGTCGCTGGTGCAGTTCGTTGTGCCGGTGATCATTTCCATGGGCGTGCTCGGCACGTTGGGCGGCGACTCGCAACGCTTCGTGGTAGATGGCGCCGAGCACCAGATCTGGCTGCAGAATGCGGGCTTTATCTGGGTCCCCATCATCCTGGCCTCGTCGCTGGCGGCGTGGTTCGGCATGAACGACATTGCCGACGCCAAGGCCTCGTTCGCCGACCAGGCGGTGATCTTCACGCGCAAGCACAACTGGCTGATGTGCTGGCTGTATGTGGGCACCTTCGGGTCGTTCATCGGGTTTTCGGCCGGCTTTGCGATGCTGACCAAAGCATTGTTTCCCGACATCGATCCAATGACATATGCCTTCCTGGGGCCGCTGGTCGGATCGCTGACCCGTCCGCTGGGCGGCTGGATATCCGACAAGGTCGGCGGAGCGCGCGTCACCCTGCTCGTGTTCGCCGCCATGATCCTCGCCGTGCTGGGTGTGCTGATGTATGTGCCCGGTCCGGCCGGCCCCGGCAACTTCACCGGCTTCCTGGCGATGTTCATTGTGCTGTTTGCCCTGACGGGCCTGGGTAACGGTTCGACCTTCCGCATGATTCCCGTGATCTTTCTTCACGAACGCACGGCCGCGGCGCAGGGGCGCGGCGCCGCTGCGCAGAAGCAGGCGCTGATCGATGCGGGCAAAGAGTCGGCGGCAGTACTGGGTTTTTCGGGGGCCATAGGCGCGTACGGCGGTTTCTTCATCCCGCGCAGCTTCGGCACATCCATTGAACTGACCGGGGGCGTTGCGGGGGCGCTGTACTGCTTCATGGCCTTTTACGTCACGTGCGTGGGCATCACTTGGTGGTACTACGCACGGCTCAATGCGCCGGTGCCGTGCTGAGGCATGGCCTGTGCCTAGTCATATCGGGCTAGCAAGGCCTAGTACGCATGGCGTGCCCGCCCACTACTAGCGATGAATGGTCACGCCAGTGCGCGCTCAATAAAGTGTCAAGCAAGATCACGCCGGACCTCCGGCGTACACGGAGAACAGAATGAGTCATTTCCTGGACCGGCTGAAGTTCCTGTCAAGGGTCAAGTCCACCTTTTCCAATGGGCACGGTGAAGTCGTCAACGAAGACCGCACCTGGGAAAACGCCTATCGCAACCGGTGGCAGCATGACAAGATCGTGCGGTCTACCCACGGTGTGAACTGCACGGGATCGTGCTCGTGGAAGGTGTATGTCAAGAACGGCCTGATCACCTGGGAAACCCAGCAGACCGACTACCCCCGCACCCGGCCCGACCTGCCCAACCATGAGCCGCGCGGCTGTCCGCGCGGGGCGTCATACAGCTGGTATGTATATTCGGCGCAGCGCATCAAGTATCCGATGATTCGCGGCCGCCTGATGCAGATGTGGCGCGAGGCGCGCAAGACCATGGATCCCATCGCCGCGTGGGAATCCATCAGCCAGGACCCGGTAAAGGCCAGGCAATACAAATCGGTGCGCGGACTGGGCGGCTTCGTACGTGCCGACTGGGACACGGCCACCGAGATGATCGCCGCGGCCAACGCGTACACCATCAAAAAATTCGGCCCCGACCGCGTGGTCGGTTTTTCGCCGATCCCCGCCATGTCCATGGTGAGCTATGCCGCCGGGGCGCGGTATCTGAGCCTGCTGGGCGGCGCCTGCCTGAGTTTCTACGACTGGTATTGTGACCTGCCGCCCGCCAGCCCGCAGGTATGGGGCGAACAGACCGATGTGCCCGAGTCGGCCGACTGGTACAACTCAACCTACCTGCTGGTATGGGGCTCCAACGTTCCGCAAACCCGCACCCCGGACGCGCATTTCTACACCGAAGTCCGCTACAAGGGCACCAAGACGGTGGCCGTGTCCAGCGATTTCGGCGAAATGGTGAAGTTCGGCGACATCTGGCTGGCGCCCAGGCAGGGTACCGATGCGGCCCTGGCGCTGGCCATGGGCCACGTTGTGCTGAACGAATTCCACCATGGCGGCAAATCGGATTACTTCCGCGATTACGCCAAGCGCTACACCGACATGCCGATGCTGGTGCAGTTGAAAGAGCGCGACGGTTACCTGGTGCCCGACCATTTCCTGCGCGCTTCGCAACTGGCCGATGCGCTGGGGCAGAACAACAACCCCGACTGGAAGACGCTGGTGTACGACGGCCTTACCGGCGATCTGTGTGCGCCCAACGGCAGCATCGGCTTCCGGTGGGGCGAGGCCGCCGTCGACGGCGGCGCCAGGACGGGACGCTGGAACCTGGAACAGAACGACGGCGGAAGCGGCCGCGCCATCGACCCCGTGCTCAGCCTGCTCGACAACCACGATGCAGTGGCCAGCGTCGGGTTCCCGTACTTTGGCGGCGAGCACGGCAGCGTACTGCAACGCAACGTTCCCGTGCGCCATGTGACGCTCGCCGACGGCAGCCGCGCATGCGTGGCCACGGTGTATGACTTGCAGATGGCCAGCTATGGCGTAGACCGCGGCCTGGGCGGCGACAACGTTGCGGCATCGTACGACGACGACGTTCCCTACACGCCGGCCTGGCAGGAAAAGCACACGACCGTGCCGCGCCACCTGGTCATACAGGTGGCGCGCGAGTTCGCGCAGAACGCGCACGATACCCAAGGCAAGTCCATGGTCATCGTCGGCGCGGCGCTGAACCACTGGTACCACATGGACATGACTTACCGCGGCATCATCAACCTGCTGATGATGTGCGGCTGCGTGGGCAAGAGCGGCGGCGGCTGGGCGCATTACGTGGGCCAGGAAAAGCTTCGCCCGCAGTTCGGATGGGCGCCGCTGGCCTTTGCCGCAGACTGGTCGCGCCCGCCGCGCCACATGAACGGCACATCTTTCTTCTATGCGCACACGAGCCAATGGCGGCACGAGAAGCTGCCCGTCAGCGATATCCTGGGGCCCACCGCCGATGCGAAGCGCTACAGCAATCTGAGCCTCATCGACCTCAATGCCAAGTCCGAACGCATGGGCTGGCTGCCGTCCGCGCCGCAACTCGAAACCAATCCGCTGGACGTGGTGGCGCAGGCCGAAGCGGCTGGCGAAGACGCCGTCGCGTACGCTGCGCGGCGGCTCAAGAACGGCGAACTCAACCTCAGTTGCGACGATCCCGACAACCCCGCCAATTTCCCGCGCAACATGTTCGTGTGGCGCTCGAACATTCTTGGGTCCAGCGGCAAGGGACACGAATACTTCCTGAAGTATCTGCTGGGCACGCAGAACGCCATGTTCGGCGACGAGGCCGATGCCATCAAGCCCGCGCAGGTGCGCTATCGCGAAGAAGCTGCCGAAGGCAAGCTCGACCTGCTCACGGTGCTCGACTTCCGCATGAGCACCACCTGCCTGTATGGCGACATCGTGCTGCCCACGGCCACCTGGTACGAAAAAGACGACCTCAACACGTCGGACATGCACCCGTTCATCCACCCATTGTCCGAAGCGGTGCAGCCCCTGTGGGAAAGCAAGACCGACTGGGAAATCTACAAGCTGCTGGCGCGCAAGTTCAGCGATATAGGCGGCCCGTACCTGGGCAAGCGCAAAGACCTGGTGCTGACGCCGCTGCTGCACGACACTCCGGGAGAGCTGGGCCAGGCGTTTGAGCCGAAAGACTGGAAACTTGGCGAGTGCGACCTGATCCCCGGCAAGACGGCGCCCACCATGACGGTTGTGGAGCGTGACTACAACGACATCTATCGCAAGTTCACGTCGGTAGGCCCCCTGCTCGACAAACTCGGCAATGGCGGCAAGGGCATCAACTGGAACACTGAACACGAGGTACGCGAACTCGGCGAACTGAACCGTTGCGTCGAGCAGCCCGGCGTAAGCCACGGGCGGCCCCGCCTGGAAACGGCCATCGACGCAGCCGAAATGATCCTGACCTTCGCGCCCGAAACCAACGGCCATGTGTCGGTGAAGGCCTGGGAAGCGCTGGGCAGGATAACCGGGCGCGATCACACCCATCTTGCGGCGGGCCGCGAACACGACAAGATTCGCTTTCGCGATATCCAGGCGCAGCCGCGCAAGATCATCTCTGCGCCCACATGGTCGGGCCTCGAAAGCGAAGAAGTCAGCTACAACGCCGGCTATACCAACGTGCACGAGCTGATTCCATGGCGCACGCTGACCGGGCGCCAGCAGTTCTACCAAGACCACCGCTGGATGCTGGATTTCGGCGAAGGGCTGTGCGCCTACAAGCCGCCCATCGACACGCGCACAATCGAACCCATGCTGGGCCGCTACCCCAACGGCGAGCACGAGCTGGTGCTGAACTGGATCACGCCACACCAGAAATGGGGCATCCACAGCACCTATTCCGACAACTTGCGCATGCTGACGCTCAGTCGCGGCGGCCCGCATGTGTGGGTGTCGGAAGCCGAGGCCAGGCAGGCCGGGCTGGTCGACAACGATTGGGTAGAGGTATTCAACGTCAACGGCACACTGACCGCGCGGGTCGTGGTCAGCCAACGCGTGCCGGTGGGCATGTGCCTGATGTACCACGCGCAGGAAAAGATCGTGAACGTGCCCGGCGCCGAGACCAGCGGCATGCGCGGCGGCATACACAACTCGGTGACGCGCACCGTGCTCAAGCCCACCCACATGATAGGCGGGTACGCGCAGCAGGCTTACGGCTTTAACTACTACGGCACGGTGGGCAGCAATCGCGACGAATACGTTGTCGTGCGCAAGATGAAAAAGGTGGATTGGATGGAAGGCCCGCTGGCGCAACAGCAGCTCGAGGAAGGAAGCGCAAAATGAAAATCCGTGCCCAAGTTGGGATGGTGCTGAACCTGGACAAGTGCATCGGCTGCCACACCTGCTCCATCACCTGCAAGAACGTCTGGACGAGCCGCGATGGCGTCGAGTACGCCTGGTTCAACAACGTGGAAACCAAGCCCGGCATCGGTTACCCCAAAGAATGGGAAAACCAGTCGCGCTGGAACGGCGGCTGGACCCGAACCGCAGCCGGCAAGCTCGAACCGCGCCAGGGCGGCAAGGTGAAGATCCTGGCCAACCTGTTCGCCAACCCGAACCTGCCCGCCATTGACGATTACTACGAGCCTTTCACTTACGACTACGAGCGGCTGCAGAACGCGCCGCTTTCCCAGACGCCGCCCACCGCGCGCCCCATTTCCGTGCTTACGGGGCGCAAGATGGACAAGATCGAATGGGGCCCCAACTGGGAAGACGACCTGGGCGGCGAGTTCAGTTCGCGCAGCCGCGACGCGCTGTTCGAAGGTGTGCAGAAAGAAATGTACGCCACCTTCGAAAACACGTTCATGATGTACCTGCCGCGCCTGTGTGAACATTGTCTGAACCCGGCATGCGTGGCCAGTTGCCCGTCGGGCTCGATATACAAGCGCGAAGACGACGGCATCGTGCTGGTCGACCAGGACAAATGCCGCGGCTGGCGCATGTGCATTTCGGGCTGCCCCTATAAAAAGGTGTACTACAACTGGCAAAGCGGCAAAGCCGAGAAGTGCACGTTCTGCTACCCGCGCATCGAAGCGGGCCAGCCTACGGTGTGTTCGGAAACCTGCGTAGGGCGCATCCGCTACCTGGGCGTGTTGCTGTATGACGCCGACCGCATCGAGGCGGCCGCAGCCAGCCCAAGCGAACAGGATCTATACCAGGCGCAGCTCGATGTCTTTCTGGATCCGCATTCGCCGGACGTCATCGCCGAGGCGCGGCGCCAGGGCATACCCGACTCGTGGCTGCAGGCCGCGCGGCAGTCGCCCGTGTACAAAATGGCATGCGAATGGAAGGTGGCATTTCCCTTGCACCCCGAATACCGCACGTTGCCCATGGTGTGGTACATACCGCCGCTTTCGCCGATTCAATCGGCTGCTGAAGCGGGCCATATGCCGCACAAGACGGTGGGGCGTTCGGGTGTGATTCCCGATGTGTCCAGCCTGCGCATTCCCATGCGCTACCTGGCCAACCTGCTGACGGCCGGCGACGAAACGCCGGTGCAGCGGGCGCTGGAGCGCCTGCTGGCCATGCGCGCCTACATGCGCGCCGAAACGGTGCACGGCGAGCCTGACGACGCCATCTTGCGCGACGTGGGCCTGGATGCGGAAACGGTGCGCGACATGTATCGCATCATGGCTATTGCCAACTACGAAGACCGCTTCGTGGTGCCGTCCAGCCACAAAGAAATGGTGGAAGACAGCTTCAACGAAAAGGGCAGCTGCGGCTTCACGTTCGGCAATGGATGCTCTGGCGGCGTGTCCGATGGCGCGCTGTTTGGCAAGAAGGCGCGCGGCAGCGAGATCTTCATTGAAATGCCCAAGTCTCGCAAGAAAGCCGCCGCCGCATGAGGAACCCATCATGAGCCTTTATCGCATTCTTTCTGCTTTGCTGATGTACCCCGAGCAGCCGCTCATCGACGCTTTGCTCGAGATCGACGATGCGCTCGACGCGCATCCCGAGGCGCAAGACCAGTTGTCTGCGCTGACCGACTATCTCAAGACCCATAGCCTGATCGAGCTGCAAGAGAACTACGTGGCCACCTTTGATCGCCAGCCCGCGTGTTCGCTGCACCTGTTCGAGCACGTGCACGGGGAAAGCCGCGATCGCGGCCAGGCAATGGTGGACCTGCTGCAGGAATACCGCCGGCACGGCCTGGAGCCCGGCGCTGCCGAACTGCCGGATCACGTGCCGCTGTTCCTGGAGTTCCTGGGTGTGATCGAGCCGGCGCAGGCAGGGGCCCTGCTTGATGACGCCATCCATGTGCTGGCCGCCATCGGTGCGCGTCTGGCGCGCGACGGCAGCCCGTACTCGACCGTGTTCGCGGTGCTGCGCGGCATGACCGACGTGGTGCCGCGCGAGCAGACCGACCCCCCCGTGCGCGACATGGACGACGCGCTCGAAGTCTACGGCGTGGGTCCTGACGGCGTAGAACCCCTGTTGCCGATGGCCGCCGCGGGTACGCATGTCGTGCATTTCCATCCCCGCTCGCGTGGCGCTCAACATTAAGACGGGACGACTTCGATGAACACCGTGCATCAGTTTCTATTCGGCATCTATCCCTACATTGCACTCGGCATCTTTCTGCTGGGCAGCCTGGCGCGCTTCGAGCGCGAACAGTACACCTGGAAAAGCGACAGTTCGCAGCTGCTGTATCGCGGCCAGCTGCGCCTGGGAAATATTCTTTTCCACGTGGGCATCCTGGGTCTGTTTTTCGGCCACCTGGCAGGCCTGCTTACCCCGGTCGTGGTGTGGGACGCGCTGGGCGTGTCACACAGCGTGAAGCAGGGAGTCGCCATGGTGGCGGGCGGGGTCATGGGTGTCACCTGCCTGGCGGGCCTGGTCATCCTGCTGCACCGTCGGCTGGCGCACCCTCGCATCGCCCGCGCATCGCGCCCCGGCGACAAGCTGCTGTTGTTGTGGCTGCTGGTTACCCTGCTGCTCGGGCTTTCCACCATTGCCGTGTCCGCCGACCACATGGATGGCCACATGATGGTGCAGTTCATGACCTGGGCCCAGCACATCGTGACCTTCCAGGGTGACGCGGCCAGCCATATCGCCGATGCCCCGCTGCTCTTCAAGGCACACTTGTTCATGGGGCTGACGCTGTTCGTCATCTTTCCGTTTACCCGGCTGGTGCATGTCTGGAGCGGCTTTGCATCGCTGGGCTACCTGGG
Organism: Bordetella genomosp. 7; assembly: GCF_002261265.1. Taxonomy (GTDB): domain Bacteria; phylum Pseudomonadota; class Gammaproteobacteria; order Burkholderiales; family Burkholderiaceae_B; genus Bordetella_A. The sequence continues at coordinate 575,904 of NZ_NEVK01000008.1, forward strand.
CCGCGCCTGGCAGCTGGTGCGGACGCGCTGAACCACGGCACACGAAACGATCATGCCCATAGTTGTCAACGGTGTAGAGCTGACAGATGCCGAGCTCATGCATGAACTGCCCCGCCACGGCGATGCCGGCAATCCTCAACGCCGCGCCATCACGGCGCTGGTGCTGCGCAGGCTGATGCTGGACGAGGCGCAACGCCTGGGGCTTTCCGCCCCGGCGTGCAGCTACGGCGATGACCACGATGAGGCGGTAATCGGCGCGTTGCTTGAATCACAGGCAAGCGTTCCCACGCCGGACGCAGCGGCCTGCCGGCGCCACTACGACGCGCATCCCGAACGCTTTACCGTGGGCGAACTGGTGGAGGCCGATCACATCCTGTTCCAGGTGACGCCCCACGTCGATCTGCATCGCCTGCGTGAGCAGGCCGAATCTGTGTTGGCAACCGTGCTGGCGGATCCGTCCTGCTTTGCCGAGCTGGCGCGCACCTGGTCGAATTGCCCGTCCGGCGCGCTGGGAGGCAGCCTGGGGCAGCTGGGGCGCGGCGATACCGTACCCGAGTTCGAACGTGCGATATTCGGCCCGCCCGCGGGCAGCGTGGTACCCCGGCTGGTGCAAACGCGCCATGGCTTGCATATTGTGCGCATCGGGCGTCGCGTGGCGGGGCGCCTGTTGCCGTACGAGCAGGTGGCGGCAGGCATCGCCCAGGCGCTCGCCGCGGCCGCCCGGGACACCGCGTGGCGGCAATATGCGCGCATGCTGGTGGGCCGGGCACGCATCGAAGGCATCGAGCTCGAAGGCGCAGACGGCCTTCTGGTGCAATAGGAGCCTGGCATGCCTGGCAATGCGGCGCTGGTGGACGGCCATGGCCGGCGGATCGACTACCTGCGCATCTCGGTAACGGATCGCTGCGACCTGCGTTGCACCTACTGCCTGCCTGCGCATTTCAAGGATTTCGACGCGCCCGCCCATTGGCTGACCCACGATGAAATGACGCGGCTGGTGGGCCTGTTCACCGCAATGGGGGTGCGCAAGCTGCGCCTGACGGGTGGCGAGCCATTGACGCGCGGCGGCCTTGCTACCTTGGCGGGCGCCCTGGCGGCGTTGCCCGGCGTGCAAGACCTGTCGTTGTCCACGAACGGCACGCGGTTGGCGCGACATGCCGCCGACCTGCGCGCGGCGGGCGTCAAGCGCCTGAATGTCAGCCTGGACACACTGGATGCGGCAGCCTACGCGCGCATTACCGGACGTGATTGCCTGGACGATGTTCTGCGTGGCCTGCACGCCGCGCGATCTGCCGGCTTTGCGCCCATCAAGCTCAACGCGGTGGTGCAGGCAGGAACCCCCGAAAACGATCTGGACAGACTGCTGGCCTATAGCCGTGCCCATGGGTATATCCTGCGTCTGATAGAGCCGATGCCCGTGGGCAGCACGGGCCGGCGCACGATGGGAGTCGATCTGAGCGCGCTGGGCCCGCGGCTGGCCGACCGTCACGGGCTGCTGCCCGTGCTGGCGGGCCGCGGCGCCGGCCCGGCACGGTACTGGGGCGACGCCGGGTCGCCTGCGCTGGGGGTGATCACGCCCATGTCCCAGCACTTCTGCGACGCGTGTAACCGGGTGCGCCTGGGCGCCGACGGCACCTTGTATCCCTGCCTGGGCGAACACGCCAGCGTGCCGTTGGGTGCGTTGCTGCGCCAGGGGGCCAGCGACGCGCAATTGGCGCACGCCATCGTCGGCGCGATCGCCGCCAAGCCCGAACGCCACGACTTCACGCGTCACCCCGAGCGCATCGTGCGGTTCATGTCCCAGACGGGGGGGTGATAATAGACACTATCCTGCCCAAGCCCGTTCGCTGGCACCCGCAACATGCCTTCTTCAGATCCTCCCGTCGGCCCGGACGACCTGCCTACTCTGCGCGATAGGCTACCCACCCGCATCATCGCCAGTTCGCTCGTGGCCCTGGCCGTGGTGCTGAGCATGGTCGCGTGGACGCTCTGGCTGTCGTGGGGGCTTGAAGGCGCGGGCGCGGCGATCAATGACACCGGCAGCCTGCGCATGGCCGCCAATCGCGTGGCCGTCGAGCTGATGCGGCCCGACCCAGGGCGGGCGCAGGCCGATGAATTCCTGCGCGCCCAGGATGACACACTTGCGCTGCTCGAGCGCGGCAACCCGGCACGCCCGCTGTTCCTGCCCGACGACCCCGCCATTGCCGACCAGCTGGCCGTCGTGGCGCGGCAGTGGCACGACGTCATGAAGCCCGCGGCGCTGCGCGCGCGTGACGGCGGCGAGCTGGCCGACTATCTGCGCGCCCTGCCCGAATTCGTGGCCCAGGCAGACCACCTCGTGCGCATGATCGAACACGACAACGCCGGCAAGACCACGTTGCTGAGGCTCTCGCAGGGCGTGCTGGCAGGCATAGGCAGCGTGGGCACGGTGGCCATGATCTATCTGCTGTATCTGTGGATCATTTCACCCGTCATGCGCCTGCGAGATGGCCTGCGGCGCATGACCGCCGGCGAGTTCAGCGCCCGCCTGCCCGTGGAATCGCGCGACGAGTTCGGCGTGCTGGCGCGCGGCTTCAACTTGATGGCCGACAAACTCGAGAACCTGTATCGCGACCTGGAAAACCGGGTGCGCCACAAGACGGCCGAGCTCGAGGCCCAGAACCGCGACATTGGCGCGCTGTACGACATGACGGCGTTCCTGAACCAGCCCAACAGCATCGAAGCCATCTGCCGCGGGTTCTTGCAGCGGGCAATGAGCCAGTTCGGCGCTGCGGGCGGCACCATTCGCACGCTGGATCCTTCCGACGAACGCCTGAACATGATGGTGTCTGAAGGGCTGTCGCCCGAACTGGCCGAAGCCGAACGCTGCATGCGGGCCGACCATTGCTATTGCGGCATCGCGACGCAGGACGGCACGCAGATCGTGCGCGACATGCGCAAGCTGGCCCCCATCGAGGCCTTTCATTGCTCCAACGAGGGCTTTCGCAGCCTGGCCGTGTTCCGCATCGTTGCGCGTGACGAGGTGCTGGGTTCCTACTCGCTGCACTTCAAGACGCAGCGCGACATCACGCCAGCGGAAACCCAACTGCTCGAAACCCTGGGGCAGCACCTGGGCGTTGCGCTGGAAAACCGCCGCCTGGAAGCCCATGCGCGCCAGTTGGCAGTGGAACGCGAGCGCAACCTGGTGGCGCAGGGCCTGCACGACAGCATCGCCCAGGGCCTGAACTTTTTGAAGCTGCAGCTGCAACTGCTGGACGATGCGCTGGCGCGAGGCGACCAGGACGACGTTCGCGATATCGTGCCGCTGTTGCGCACGGGCGTCGAAGAAAGCTACCAGGACGTACGCGAGCTGCTGGTGAACTTCCGCACCAAGCTCGACCAGGGTGCGCTGCCCGATGCCATCGAAGAGGCGATTTTGCGGTTCCAGCGCCAGACGGGCATAGAGGTCGACCTGGACATGCGTTATGACACCGACCGACCGCTTGCGCCCGACCAGCAGCTGCAGGTGCTGTTCATCCTGCAGGAAGCCCTGTCGAACGTGCGCAAGCACGCAGAGGCGAACCGTGTACGGGTGTGGCTGCGCAATAACCAGGACTTCGAACTGGAGATTGCCGACGACGGCGTCGGATACGATCCGGACGAAGTCGGGCAGCGGGTCGACAGCCATATCGGGCTGCATATCATGCGCGAGCGAGCGGCTCGCCTTAACGCTGTGATAAAACTGTCATCCCGGCCCGGCGCCGGCGCCACGGTGCGGCTGGTACTGCCGCGCGACAAGCGCCGCGCCGCCTGAAGACGCTCGCTACCATGGCTATCCGCATCCTGCTTATCGACGACCACAGCCTGTTCCGATCCGGCGTGCGGCTGCTGTTGCAGCGCCAACCCGATTTCGAAGTCGTGGCCGAAGCGGCAGACGGGCTGGAAGGCGTCAAGCGCGCCAAGGAATTCCAACCCGACGTGATCCTGCTGGACCTGAACATGCCGGGGCTGTCGGGCCTGGAAACGCTGCAGTTGCTGGTGCAGGACGTGCCGCGCAGCAATGTGGTCATCCTGACCGTATCAGAAGAAGCCGACGAACTCAGCCAGGCGCTGCGCGACGGCGCGCGAGGCTATCTGGTGAAGAATATCGATGCCGAGGCCCTGACGACGGCGATACGCCGCGCGGCGTCGGGCGAGCCGGTGATAGCCGACAACATGACAGCCAAGCTGGTCGACCGTTTTCGCGAGCAGGCCGCGCAGAGCAACGGCGCGGCCGCGGGCGGCGAACGCACGCGCCTGACGGCGCGCGAACGGGAAATCGTGCAATGCCTGGCGCACGGCGCCAGCAACAAGGTAATTGCGCGGCAGCTTGATATTGCCGAGAGCACGGTGAAGATACACGTGCAGAACATCCTGAAGAAGCTCAACCTGACGAGCCGCGTACAGGTGGCCGTGTATGCGGTCGAGCATGGGTTGGTGTCGGATTGATTCGGGCCCTGCCAGTTCGCCGGCGCCAGCACGTGGGAGCCGCGAATATCCACTGCCTTATCGCCTTCAGGCAAGTGGGGCGACCAGTACCCGCACGTTCTCCAGCGCCTGGAATGGCGCCAGTTGCGCAGGGCTGGCGTCAGCGTCGGTGATCAGCGTCCAGACGCCGCGCATGGGCGTCCAGGCCTGCTGGCCGGCAAAGCCCAGCTTTTGCGAATCGGCCAGCACATAAACGGCTTCGGCACGGTCCATCATCTGCTCTTTCAAGTAGGCCTGGTCGGCACTGGCTTCGCACAGGCCGCGTCCGGCCACGATGCCATCGGCGCCCAGGAAAACCTTGTCGGCGGTGATGCGCCCCAGCGCGAGGTCGGCCAGCGGCCCCACTGTACCCATGCTGAGCTTGCGCACCTCGCCGCCCAGCATGGTGACGCGTATACAGTCGTCGCGTGCAAGGATAGTCAGCGCTTCGATATTGTTGGTGACGACATGCAGTCGGTCACGGCCGCGTAGCATGCGTGCCAGCGCCGCGGTGGTCGTACCAGCATCCAGCAGCAGCGTGTCTCCGTCCTTGATCTGCCGTAGCGCCAGCGCAGCGATGGCCTCTTTTTGTGGGCGCTGGATGAACATGCGTTCGTTCAGCGTGTGCTCGCGGCGGTCGTGGGAAACGTATGCGGCGCCGCCATACGTGCGCAGTAGCCGCCCTTGCGCGGCCAGATGGGCGAGGTCGCGCCGGATGGTCGAAATCGATACCCGCAGGTTGTGGCTGAGTTCCTCGACGTCGTTGATGCCTTCGTGCACCAATTGAGTGATGCGCTGCTGGCGCTCGCGGGTTTTGCTGGACGACATTGGAGGCCTCGCCGGCATGGGTATATGGAAGGTCGGATGCAGTCGCTGCGGTTGCGTTCTATGCGCAACTATGCGGGCATTTTGCCTGGAACATGATTGTTTCAATCAATATTTCGTATAACAAAAGCCGGTTGACGATAGTTTTGATCGAAACGCGCAGAATTTCGTTGACATGACAAAACCTCGCGTGCGACGATGGTCAAAAAATGTGCAGGGCGGCGAGCCAGCAGCCAGCCCCACAAGGAGACAATCATGAAAACGCAAGCCAAGGCGTTTGTGCTATGCGCCGCCACCCTGATGGTGTCTTGCCTGCCGGCCATTGCTGCGCCGCAGGCCGACTGGAAGTTCTTCACCTACTTTGCCGCCAACGATAAGCCTACGCTGTTGCACAAAGCGTTCGCCGAGGACGTGACGAAGGCCAGCCAGGGCCGCTTGAACATCCAGGTATATGCGTCCGGTGAATTGCCTTACAAGGCGTCAGACGTATTGCGCGCGGTGGCGCGCAACCAAGTGCAAATCGGAGACGTTGCGTTCGGCTTCGTGGCAGGCGATGTGCCGCAGCTCAATGCCTTGTCTATGCCATTCTCGTGCACATCGATAGACAAGTTCTACGACAAGGCTGCGCCAGCCATGGAGAAGGACATCAACGACGTGCTGGGCGGGAAGTTCAAGACGCAATCCATTATGCAATGGGTGATGCCGCCGCAACAATTATGGCTGGTCAAGCCTATTGATGACATCGAAGGGCTCAAGGGCCTGAAGGTGCGCGCCTGGAACCGCGAGCAGGTCGACATGATGGCGGCGCTGGGGGGCGCCGGTGTGACGGTGACGCCCGCCGAAGTGATCCCTTCTTTGCAACGCAAGGTGGTCGATGGCGCCTTCACGGCGGCCGTGCCGGCGTTGGACTGGAAGTTCAACGAAGTGACGAAAATGGGCTATATGCTCAACCTGACGCTCGCTCACCAGGCCATGGTGGTGAACCAGAAGGCGTTGCAGGGCTTGCCCGATGACCTGCAGAAACTGCTGGCCGACAAGGCCGTGGAGTGGGCGCCGAAGTACCGTGCCGCCATGATAGAAGCAGATCGCGATGCGCGTCGCCAGCTGCAGGAAAAGGGCATGACGCTGCAGGATGTCAGCTCGGCCGATATGGAAAAGCTGCGGGCTGCCACGCGCCCGATCGGCGAAGCGTGGGCGGCCAAGAACGGCGATCTGGCCGCCAAGATGCTGGCCGGCGCCATCGATGCCTGCCGCTGATCCACGCGCCCCAATGAAGGCCGTTGCGCCGCCCGACAGGCTCGGCCGTGCGCTGGACCGCCTGGGGTCGGGCGCGCTGACCGCATCGGCCTGCATGCTGCTCTTGATGATGGTCCTGATGTGTGTGGAGATCGCCGCGCGCCTGTTCTTCAAGACATCGATACAGATATCGGAAGAGTACAGCGGCTATCTGTTCACCTGGGCCACGATGGGCGGCTTTCTGTATGCCCAACGGTCGGACCGATTCCTGCGCGTGGATGCGCTGCGCAACGCGCTTCCCGTGCGAGTGCGCGCCGCTGTCGATGGGCTGGCTGCGTTGGCCGGCGCAGTGCTTTCACTGATTCTGCTGGAGGCGACGTGGGACACCTTTTACAGTAGCGTCCTGTTTGAAACCACGTCCATGCAGTATTCCGAAACGCCGCTGTATCTGCCCCAGGTGATCATGCCCGTGGGGTTCGGGTTGCTGGCCCTGGCGTTCCTGCACACCGCGTTTGCGCAGTGGCGCGCCGCGTGCGGACTCGGGCCCGTGCCCCAGCCGATGGTGATTGCCGCCGATCCGCCAAAGGCGGTGCACGAATGAGCTGGCAAGCGACGCTGGGCATCTATGGCGTGATGTTGCTGGCCACCCTGGTTGGGGGCGTAGGCATAGGCATCAGTATCGGGCTGGTGGGCATCGTCGGCATCACCTTGGTGGCCGGCACTGACCTCTGGTTGTCGCTCGGCGACATCGTTTGGAACACCACCAATAACTTCACGCTGGTCTCGATACCGCTGTTCGTGTTGATGGGCGAAGTCATCCTGCGCAGCGGCATCGCCGGACGTTTTTATTCCGGCGTGGCGGTGCTGCTGCGCTGGCTGCCCGGTGGCCTGGCCCAGACCAACATTATCGGTTGCGCGATCTTCTCGGCCATCGCGGGTTCTTCCGTGGCTACTGCCATGACCGTGGGCTCGGTGGCTATTCCAGAAATGCGCAAGCGGGGCTATGCGGACAGCCTGACGCTGGGCACGCTAACGGGCGGCGGCTGCCTGGGCATACTGATTCCACCGTCGATTCCAATGATTGTCTATGCGTCCATGACGCAGGTATCACTGCTGGACCTGTTCATGGCGGGTGTGATTCCGGGTTTGCTGATGGCGGCCATCTTCATGGCGTACGTGGCCTTGCGCGTTGCCCTGGACCCGGCACTGGCGCCTCGCGATGTCGAGCGCCCCACTTCCCAACAGGTGGCGCAGGCGGCGCGGGATGTCTTGCCGGTGGTAGGCTTGATTGCCGCTGTGATCGGCAGCATGTATTTCGGAGTCGTGACGCCGACAGAAGCCGCAGCGTTGGGATGTCTGTTTGCCCTGGTCCTGGCGGCGGCCTACCGGGTGCTGACGCGCGCCCGCCTGATGCACGCACTGGTCAATGCGGCGATCACCAGCGGCGTGGTGATGTTCATCACCATCAACGCGCAGATTCTCAATTTCGCCATCGTGACCTCGGGCGTCGGCCAGGGGCTTGCCAACGGCATGGTCGACCTGGGGCTGACGCCATTTGCGTTCTTCCTGGTGTTGCTGGTGGTGTATCTGGTGGTGGGCATGTTCATCGACGGGTTGTCGATCATGCTGCTGACAGTACCCATTCTGTATTCGTCGTTCATGGCCATGGGTTTTGACGGCGTCTGGACAGGCATCATCATTGTCGTGTTCATCGAACTGGGCGCGCTGACGCCGCCCATGGGCCTGAACCTGTTTGCGGTGCAATCAATCGCCAGTGATACTCGACTGGGTGCCGTGGCACGCGCCTCCATGCCATTTGCGCTGATCATTGTGGCGTTCGCCTTCTTGCTGTATGCCTTCCCCGGCGTCGCCCTGTGGCTGCCGTCGATGATGAAAGGAGCGTAAGCGTGTTGTTCGATGCACCGCCGGTTATTCCCACCCGCGTATTCGCGCGCCTGCCCGATACCTTGCGCAAGCGGGGCAAGGATACTGAATGGCACTGTGGCCAGCCGGGCAATCTGCCCGAGCATTCATTGTTGGAAGGCCCGGCCTTCGACCGCGACGGCACGCTGTGGTGCGTAGATATTCCGTACGGACGCATATTCAAGGTGTCGCCCGACGGCGAGTTCTCGCTTGCGCTGGAATATGACGGCGAGCCCAACGGCGTTGCCATTCATCAGGACGGGCGTCTGTTCATCGCCGACTACGCGCACGGCATCTTGGTGTACGACCCGCGCACGGGTGACATACAACCGTTCGTCACGCGGGTACGGCTGGAACGTCTGAAGGCCGTCAACGACCTGGTGTTCGCGCCCAACGGCGACCTGTTCTTTACCGACCAGGGGCTAACGGGCCTGCATGACCCCACGGGACGAGTGTTTCGTGTACGGGTCGATGGCCGCGTGGACTGCCTGCTGGACAACATTCCCAGCCCGAACGGGATCGCGCTGGATCCCAGCGGTACGGTGCTGTATGTGGCGGTGACCCGCGCCAATGCCGTATGGCGCGTGCCGCTGATGCCGGACGGCACGATTGCCAAGGTGGCGAACTACATCCAGTTATCGGGCGGCGGTGGGCCCGACGGGTTGGCCGTGGATAGCCAGGGAGGCCTGGCCGTGGCCCATATTGGCCTGGGAGTGGTGTGGCTGTTCGACCGGCGCGGCGTGCCGGTGGGCAAAGTGCAGTCCGCGGTGGGCGACCACACGACCAACGTCGCATACGGCGGCCCGCACGGAAAGACCCTATACATCACAGAGTCCGAAAGCGGCCAGATCCTGCAGGCGGACGTGGCCGTGGCGGGCCTGGGGTTGTATTCGGGGGTGTAGCGTGGTGGGTAAGGCGGCCTCGGGCATTACTTGCCGATGCAAAAACTCGAGAAGATCTCTCCCAGCAAGTCGTCGCTGGTGAACTTGCCCGTGATGCTGGTCAGGCTTTCGTGCGCCAGCCGCAGTTCTTCGGCAAACAGATCCAGCACGCGGTCGTCCTGCGCGGCGTGTTCGCACGCCAGGGCCAGGTGTTCGGCCGCCATCTGCAGGGCCCGCACATGCCGTTCGCGCGCAAGCCAGGGCGATTCGGCGCCGGGGTTCCAGCCGGCCAGGGCCAGCAGGCGCGCGCGCAGATCGTCCAGCCCTGTGCCCTGGCGCGCCGAGATGCCCAGCTGTTTGTCGGACGGTTGAAACGGCGCATCCAGCAGGTCCACCTTGTTGAACACCGTCAGCACCGGGGTGCGGGCGGGCAGGCGCGCCACGATCTGCGCGTCGATCTCGTCGCCGGGCTGCGTGGCGTCCTGCAGGTGCAGGATGACGTCGGCCCGTTCGATTTCCTGCCAGGTGCGGGCGATGCCTATGCTTTCGACCGTATCGTCGGTATCGCGCAGTCCGGCGGTGTCGACCACGTGCAGCGGCACGCCGTCGATGTGGATTTCCTGCACCACTTTGTCGCGCGTGGTACCGGCAATGGGTGTGACGATGGCGATGTCGTCGCCTGCCAGCGCATTCAGCAGGCTGGATTTGCCGACGTTGGGCTTGCCCGCCAGCACGACGTGCAGGCCCTCGCGCAGGATGACGCCCTGACGCGCCTGCGCGATAAGCGCGTCCAGATCGGCGGCCAGTGTTTCGAGCGTGGGCCGCGCCTGGTACTTTTCAAGAAAGTCGATTTCTTCTTCGGGAAAGTCCAGCGTGGCTTCGACCAGCATGCGCAGGTGCACGATGCGGTCGGACAGGGCGTTGACGCGCGCCGAGAATTCGCCCGACAGGGACGCCATGGCGCCGCGCGCGGCGGCAATCGATGATGCATCAATCAGATCGGCCACCGCTTCGGCCTGGGCCAGGTCCATGCGGTCGTTCAGAAAGGCTCGTCGCGTGAATTCGCCCGGCTCGGCCAGGCGCAGGCCCAGGTCGGCGCCGGCCTGCAGGCAGCGGTCCAGGATGCGCCGCAGCACGGCGGGCCCGCCGTGCCCCTGCAGTTCCAGCACGTCTTCGCCGGTATACGAGTGCGGCGCGCGGAAGTACAGCGCGATGCCTTCGTCCAGGTGTTCGCCGGTATCGGCCGTAAAGGGCAGATAGTGCGCGTGGCGCGGTGTAAGGGCGCGGCCGAACAGGCGCCGCACAAGGCCGGACAGATCGGGGCCGGACACCCGGACAACGCCTATGCCGCCACGGCCGGGCGCGGTGGCAATCGCAGCGATGGGGGCGTGTGTGGGCAGGGCCATAGAAAGCAGAATCCAGACAGAGCCAGAAGGGCAATAAGGGAATATAACTGTTGCGTGGGCCGAGGTTTGCTGGTTATGTTCTTCGGCAGTCCAACCGCGGAACAAACTGGGAGAAGCAAGATGGCGTCTCGATGGTTACGTTTATTGGCAGGTGGTGTGGTGACCCTGGCGATGGCGCTGGGCGCCACGGGGCCGGCGGCGGCCCGCGACCTGGTGGTGGCCTTGAAAACCGAACCCAGTTCGCTGGATCCGCAATATCACGCGCTGACGCCGAATACGCAGATATCCCAGACGCTGTTCGATCCGCTGGTGCGCGCCGATTCGAAGCTGCAGCCGCAGCCCGCGCTGGCGGAGTCCTGGACGGTGGACGGCAATGTCTGGACGTTCAAGCTGCGGCCTGACGTGAAGTTCTCGGACGGCACGCCGTTCACGTCGGAAGATGTGGTGTTCACGTACGACCGCATTCCCAAGGTGCCCAATAGCCCGTCGCCCTTTACCCTGTACCTGGGGTCGGTGGCCAAGACCGAGGCCGTGGACCCCCTGACCGTGCGCATCACCACCAAGGCTCCGGCGCCGCTGTTGCTGATCAATCTGGCGCAGTTGCCGATTTTGTCGAAGCAGGCGGCTTCGGGCCCCGCGCCCGAGGGCAAGACCACCACGCAGCTCAATAGCGGCGACGGGCTGGTGGGTACGGGGCCATATAAGTTCGTGTCCTGGAAGCGCGGGGCCGAGCTGGTGTTCGAACGCAATGAACACTATTGGGGCGACAAGCCCGACTGGGACCGCGTGATCTACCGCCCCATGTCGAACGCCGCGGGCCGTGTGGCCGCGCTGCTGGCGGGCGATGTGGACTTGATCGAGGATCCGCCCACCGACGACCTGCCCAACCTGAAGAAGAACGAAGACCTGTACGTGGAAGAAACGCCGTCGGTACGGGTGATGTACGTGGCGATGGACCAGCATGCCGAGCCGACGCCGGGCATCCCGCTCGACAAGAACCCGCTGAAAGACAAGCGCGTGCGCGAAGCGCTGTCGCTGGCGATCAACCGCGATGCCATCGTCGACCGCGTCATGGGCGGGGTGGCCAAGGCCGCGGGCAACGTGCTGCCGTATCCTATGTTCGGCTCGTCGAAGGAACATGCCGAAGCGCCCAAGGCCGACACGGATAAGGCCAAGGCCTTGCTGAAGGAAGCGGGCTATCCGGATGGGTTCACGATTACGCTGGGCTCGCCGTCGGGCCGGTATGTCAACGACTCGAAGATCGCCCAGGCGCTGGCGTCGATGTGGTCGCGCATAGGCGTGAAGACCAGCGTCGAAGCGCTGGCGCCGTCGGTGTTCTTCAAGAAGCGCGACAGCTATGAGTTCAGCGCCTATATGGCGGGCTGGTCGGTAACCAGTGGCGAAATGTCCAATCCGCTGACCTCGCTGCTGATGACCCGCAATCCGGATGCGGGCGAAGGCACCACCAACCGCGGCCGCTATTCCAACCCTGAAATGGACAAGCTGGTGCGAGAGGCGGCATCCACCATGGACGACGACAAGCGCGCCAAGCTGCTGCAGCAGGCCAGCAATATCGCCATGGACGACTTCGCGTTGCTGCCGCTGCATTTCGAGTTGTCTGTGTGGGCCATGAAGAACGACATCCGCTACCAGGGGCGGCCCGACCAGACCACGCTGGTGCAGTATGCGACCCTGAAGAAGTAACGCTGGAGCCGCGCCAACGTGCTGGCCACCATTATTCGCAGGCTGCTGCAGACGCTGGTTGTATTGCTGGTGATGTCCGCGCTGGTGTTCGTGGGCATCTACCTGGTAGGCGACCCGGTGTCGATGATGGCCAGCCCCGAGGCCACGGATGCGCAGCGGGAGGAAATACGCGCATCGCTGGGGCTGGACCGGCCCCTGTTGATGCAGTACCTGACCTTCCTGGGCCAGGCGGTGCAAGGCGACTTCGGCAACAGCTTCCTGACCGGCGAGCCGGCCATGCGCCTGATACTCGAGCGCATGCCGGCCACCGTTGAACTGGCCACCGTGGCCATGCTGATGTCGGTGCTGATCGGCGTGCCGCTGGGCATCATCGCGGGCCTGCGTCCCAAGGCGGTTGGATCGCGGGCCATCATGACAGGATCGGTGTTGGGCTTTTCGCTGCCGAACTTCTGGGTCGGCCTGATGCTGATCATGCTGTTTGCCGTGACGCTGGGCTGGCTGCCGGCCAGCGGCCGCGGCGCGACGGTTACGGTGCTGGGCGTGCCGCTCAGCGTGCTGACCCTGAGCGGCTGGGCGAGCCTGATCCTGCCGGCCAGCACGATTGCGCTGGCCAAGTGCGCCATGATCGTGCGGGTGACCCGCGCGGCCACGCGCGAGTCCCTGCCTATGGATTACATCAAGTTCGCCCGGGCGAAGGGCCTGTCCGAAAAGCGCGTGCTGGGCGTGCACCTGCTCAAGAACATCCTGATTCCCATCGTGACGGTGGCCGGGCTGGAATTCGGGCAGGTCATGGCCTTTGCCGTGGTGACCGAAACCGTGTTTTCCTGGCCGGGCATGGGCAAGCTGCTGATCGACTCCATCATCAACCTGGATCGCCCGGTGGTGGTGGCCTACCTGATGTTGATCGTTTTCTTCCTGGTGATGCTGAATCTGATCGTGGACATCGTCTATACCGTGCTCGACCCGCGGGTGCGTCTGGAGCGCCGCGCATGACCACGCCCGTTAGCCCCGCCAATGTTGCCGAGCCGCCTGTCGCCGCGCCGGTGGAGACGCCGTTGCGGCGGTTCATGGCGGATTTCTGCGCCAGCAAGCTGGCGTTGCTGGGCTTGGCGCTGTTGCTGCTGACGGTGGGCGCGGCGCTGTTCGCCCCCTGGATCGCGCCGCAGAACCCGTTCGACATCGGATCGCTGGACATCCTGGATTCAAAGCTGCCGCCAGGCAGCACGAGCAGCGACGGCAGCATGACGTACTGGCTGGGCACCGACGGCCAGGCGCGCGATGTGTTCTCGGCCATTCTGTATGGCATGCGCACGAGCCTGATGGTGGGCACGATCTCGGTGCTTGCCGCCTTTATCATCGGCGCCACGGTGGGGCTGATCGCCGCCTATTTCGGGGGGCGCGTCGACGCGTTCCTGATGCGCGCCGTGGATATCCAGTTGTCGTTCCCGGCCATCCTGGTTGCGTTGATCCTGCTGGCGATCCTGGGCAAGGGCGTGGACAAGGTCATCATCGCGCTGGTGGTGGTGCAATGGGCGTACTTTGCGCGCGCCGCCCGCGGGGCTGCGCTGGTTGAGCGCAGCCGCGAGTATGTCGAGGCGGCGCGTTGCATGTCGCTGGGCTGGGGGCGCGTATTGTTTCGCCACGTGCTGCCCAACTGCATGCCGCCGCTTATCGTCATTGCCACCATAGACCTGGCGCACGCTATTGCACTGGAAGCCACGCTGTCGTTCCTGGGCGTGGGCGTGCCGGTGACCGAGCCATCGCTCGGCATGCTGATCTCGAATGGCTTCGAGTATCTGTTGTCGGGCCTGTACTGGATTTCGTTCTTTCCGGGCATCGCACTGGCGATTGCCATCGTGGGCATCAACCTGGTGGGGGATCACTTGCGCGACGTGCTCAACCCCCGCAATGCGACATGAGCAGCATGCCCGACATGAACGCGCATCCGTCCGCCGCGCCCATGCTCGAAGTGCGCGGCCTGAAGACGCATTTCTTTACGCGAGCCGGGGTCGTCAAGGCCGTTGACGGGGTAGACCTGTCGGTAGGCGCGGGCGAGATCCTGGGCCTGGTCGGCGAATCGGGATCGGGCAAGAGCATCACGGGGTTTTCTCTGCTGGGGCTGGTGGATCCGCCAGGCCGTGTGGTCGATGGCGAGATACGCCTGAACGGTGAAGACCTGCGCCAGGCTTCGCCGCGGCGCTGGCGCGAACTGCGCGGCAGCGACATCGCCATGATCTTCCAGGACCCCATGATGACGCTGAACCCGGTGCTGCGGGTGGACACCCAGATGGTCGAGACGGTGTTGGCGCACCGTCGGGTCAGCCGGGCCGACGCGCACGCGCGCGCACTCGAGGTGTTGACCAAAGTGGGCATTCCGTCGCCCCAGGAGCGCCTGCGCGCCTACCCGCACCAGTTGTCGGGCGGCATGCGGCAGCGCGTGGCCATTGCGATTGCGCTGCTCAATGCGCCGCGGCTGATCATTGCCGACGAGCCCACCACGGCGCTGGACGTGACCATACAGGGCCAGATTCTTTACGAGATGCAGAAGCTGTGCCGCGAGACCGGCACGGGGCTGATCTGGATCACCCACGATCTGGCGGTGGTCGCGGGGTTGGCGGACCGCGTGGCGGTGATGTATGCCGGCCGCGTGGTGGAAACCGGCACGACGGCCGACGTAATCGGCCAGCCCTTGCACCCCTATACGCGAGGCCTGATCGCGTCGATCCCCACGCCGCATACGCGCGGCGAGCCGCTGGAGCCCATCCCGGGCATGACGCCGTCGCTATTGAACCTGCCGCAGGGCTGTGCGTTTCGCGAACGTTGTGCGCGTGCCACCGAAGCCTGTCTGCAGGCTCCGCCGGCCGTCGAGCACCGGCCGGGCCACTGGGCGCGCTGCTGGCATGCAGGAGATTCGTAGTGCAGACCCCCGCATTCCCGTCTTCCGTGCCTTCGGGGCAACCGCCATCGCGGCAGGCAGGCGTTCCGGTTTTGTCGCTGCGACAGGTAGAGCAGCATTTCGTGCAGCCTGTCGATTTGGCCGGCCGCATCGCCAACCTGTTCGGGGCCGGCCTGAAGACGCTGGTGGTGCAGGCGGTGGGCGGCGTGGACCTGGACGTGCGCGCGGGCGAAGTGATAGGCATCGTCGGCGAGTCCGGCTGCGGCAAGTCGACCCTGGGCCGCATGGTGGCCGGCATCCTGCGCCCCACGGGGGGAGAAATCCTGTACCGCGGCGCGTCCGTGGCGAAGATGCCGGCACGCGAGCGCCGCGCCTATGAACTTGGGGTGCAGATGATCTTCCAGGATCCTTATGCATCGTTGAACCCCCGCATGCGGGTGCTGGACATCATCGGCGAGGCGCCCGTGGCGCACGGCCTGATCCGCAGTGGCGAGAAGGCCGCTTATGTGGCTGGCTTGATGCGCCAGGTGGGCCTGGACCCGGCTTACGCGCAGCGCTATCCGCACCAGTTCTCTGGCGGGCAGCGACAGCGCATCGGCATTGCACGCGCCCTGGCGCTCAAGCCATCGGTGATCGTGTGCGACGAGGCGGTCGCCGCGCTGGATGTGTCGATCCAGGCGCAAGTGCTGAATCTGTTCGCGCAGTTGCGCCGCGAGCTGGACCTGACGTATCTCTTCATCAGTCATAACCTCAGCGTGGTGAGCCATATCTCGGACCGTGTGGCCATCATGTACCTGGGCCGCATTGTCGAACTCGCGCCGACCGAGGCGGTGTTCTCGCGGGCGAATCACCCGTACACCCAGGCCCTGCTGAAAGAGCTGCCGGACCTGCGCCCCGGACGGCGCGATTACCAGCCCATCAAGGGCGAGCTGCCCTCGCCGCTGGCGCCGCCGGCTGGCTGTGCGTTTCATCCCCGGTGCCCGCACGCCATGCCGCGCTGCTCGGCCGAGCGGCCGCTGCTGCGCCAGATCGCGCCCGGCCACGCCAGCGCATGTCATTTGAATGATGAGCCGGGACGCCCGGGCGCGGCCGGCGCAAGCGCGAATGGTGTCTGACACCCTGCGGGAGTCAGACACCGGGGCGTGGGCGGGGGTGAGCGGGTGGTGATTTTTCGGTGGGTGTCAGACTCCCGGCAGGGTGTCTGACACCGAGCGGTGGGCAGTTGAATGCACGCCCGCGGAGCGGTTTATTTGCTCCGCCGGAAATGCGCCCCCGATATGCTAAAAGACTTGGGTATCAGCAATTTCTGTAGGCCAGACGCTATGAAAACCATTGATGAGATTGAACGCGCTCATGCCGACTTGACCAGTCTGCGGCGCGATATCCATGCGCATCCCGAACTGGCGTTCCAGGAAACCCGTACGTCGGCGCTGGTGGCCGAACGGCTGCGCAGCTTCGGTATCGAGGTGCATACCGGCTTTGGCAAGACGGGCGTGGTGGGCGTGCTGAAGTCGGGATCGGGCGGCAAGACCGTCGGCGTGCGCGCCGACATGGACGCCCTGCCCATGCCCGAGCACAATCGTTTCGCGCACAAGTCCACCATCGAAGGCCGTATGCACGGTTGCGGCCACGATGGACATACGACCATTTTGCTGGGCGCAGCCGAGTACCTGGCGAAGCACCGCAATTTCAACGGGACTGTCGTCTTCATTTTCCAGCCCGCCGAAGAAGGCGGCAATGCCGGCGCGCGCGCCATGATGGAAGACGGCCTGTTCGAGAAATTCCCCTGCGATGCCGTGTTCGGGCTGCACAACATGCCGGGCATGCCGGTGAACCAGTTCGGCTTTCGCAGCGGCCCCGCGATGGCTTCGAGCAACCGGTGGGACATCACCATACGCGGCGTGGGCGGCCATGCGGCGCAGCCGCACCGTTCGGTGGACTCCATCGTCATCGCGGCGGATATGGTGCACGCGCTGCAGACGCTGATCTCGCGCAGCAAAGACCCGTTGGAATCGGCGGTGCTGACCATCACCCAGATCCATGCCGGCGACGCCTACAACGTCATCCCCGGCGAGGCCGTGCTGCGTGGAACGGTGCGCACCTACACGGTGGACGTGCTGGACCAGATCGAAGAAGGCATGCGCCGCATTGCCACGACCCTGCCGCAGGTATATGGCGCGACGGGCGAACTGGATTTCGTGCGCGCCTATCCGCCGCTGGTGAACTGGGAAAAGGAAACCGAGTTTGCCGCCCAGGTGGCGCGCGAAACCTTCGGCGACGAGCAGGTCAACTGCGATATCCCGGCTTTCATGGGCGCCGAAGACTTTGCCTTCTATCTTGAGAAGGTTCCCGGTTGCTATCTGTTCCTGGGCAACGGCGACGGTGACCACCGCCTGGCCAGTTATCACGGCATGGGGCCCTGCCAACTGCACAACCCCAACTACGACTTCAATGACGCCTTGCTGCCGGTGGGCGCCACCTACTGGGTCAAGCTGGTGGAGAAGTTCCTGGCCGCCTGAACGGCGCTGCCCCGCCGCCGCGCGGCCAGTGTGGTGCGCGGCGGTGCGGACCTATATGACCTGAGGCTTTGTCCAAACACCGATAACTTCGTTGGGGGTGCAGGCGGCGGTTTGCATAATTCAAGGCTCTGAATACCGGAGCCGTCCATGTCTGCCAGTACCGCGCTGCGCCACGCCGAACGTGCCGATGCATTTTTCCAGGATTTCGATGTCCGCCCCCTGCCCGGCGGGCTGGGCGCCGAAATTGTCGGCCTGGACCTTGCACAGCCGCTGGGCGACGATGACTTCGCGCGCGTCCACCGCGCGCACCTGGACCACCATGTCGTGGTCTTTCGCGACCAGCGCATCACGCCGCAGCAGCATATCGACTTCAGCCGCCGCTTCGGCAAGCTGATGATCCACGTACTGCACCAGTACCACTTGCCGGGCCATCCCGAAGTCCTGATCGTGTCGAACATCATCGAGCAGGGCAAGCCCGTGGGGCTGGGTGATGCAGGCAAGTACTGGCATTCCGACATCTCGTACAAGCCGCTGCCCAGCCTGGGCTCGCTGCTGCATGCGCAGGAACTGCCCGCCGAGGGCGGCGACACCCTGTTCGCGGACATGCACAAGGCGTACGAGACACTGCCGCTTCACTTGCGCCGGGCCATCGATGGCCGGCGCGCCGTGCACTCGTATCTGGCCAAGTATGGCCAGATGCAGAAAGACGGCAACTGGCGCCCCACCCTCAGCCCCGAGCAATTGGCACAAGTGCAGGAGGTCGTGCATCCCGTCGTGCGCACGCATCCGGAAACCGGCCGCAAGGCGCTGTTTGTCAGCGAAGGCTTCACGACCCGCATCGAGGGCCTGCCCGAAGACGAAAGCCGGCAGATTCTGGACGAGCTGTTCGCGCACAGCGTGCGGCCCGAGCACACGTACCGCCACGTATGGCGCGATCACGATCTGGTCTTCTGGGACAACCGGTCGCTGATCCACCTGGCCACGGGGTGCCCGCCGCACCTGCGCCGCAAGCTGTATCGCACCACCATCGAAGGCGACCTGCCGTACTGAACGGGATCACACCATGCATAAACTGTCCCCCGCCCGACATCGCCTGCGGCGCTACCTTGGCGCCGCGTTCCTGGCGCTCGTGATTGCCGTGCTGGCGCTGTTGTCGCCCACGCCGGCGCTGGCCGAAGGCCGCCTGCGCATCGCCGAGCAGTACGGCATCGTGTACCTGATGTTGAATGTGGCGCGCGACCAGCAATTGATCGAAAAGCACGGCAAGGCGGCCGGTGTGGATATCGAGGTGGAATGGGTCAAGCTATCCGGGGGCGCGGCGGTCAACGATGCGTTGTTGTCGGGCAGCGTGGACATCGCCGCGGCGGGCGTGGGCCCCCTGCTTACCATCTGGGATCGCACGCGCGGCCGCCAGAACGTCAAGGGCGTGGCGTCGCTGGGCAATTTTCCCTATTACCTGGTGACCAACAACCCTGCAGTCAGGACGATCGCCGACTTCACCGATAAAGACCGCATCGCCCTGCCGGCGGTGGGCGTGTCGGTACAGGCTCGCGTGCTGCAGCTGGCTGCGGCCAAGCAATGGGGCGATGCGCAGTATGCCAGGCTGGATACGATCTCGGTGGCCATGCCGCACCCTGACGCGGCGGCCGCCATTATCTCGGGCGGCACGGAAATCACGGCGCACTTCGGCAACCCGCCGTTCCAGGACCAGGAGCTGGCGCAGAACCCCGACGCGCGCATCGTGCTGAATTCGTACGATGTGCTGGGCGGGCCCAGTTCCGCCACGGTGCTGTTCGCTACCGAGAAGTTTCGCGAAGATAATCCCAAGACTTACGGCGCTTTCCTGAAGGCGCTGCAAGAGGCGGCGCAATTCGTGTCGGCCAATCCGGAGCAGGCGGCCGATATTTATCTGCGCGTGACGGGGGCGAAACTCCACCGCGATTTCCTGGTCAAGGTCATTACCAATCCCGACGTGTCATTTACCTTGCAGCCCAACAATACGCTGGTGCTTGCCAAGTTCATGGGCCAGGTGGGCGCCATCAAGAAAACCCCCCACGACTGGACCGAATACTTCTTCGACGATCCCGCCATCGGGCAGGGCAGCTGAGATGTCAGAATCGCTACTGCAGGTGCGAGACCTGACACTGGAATACAAGACGCCGCAGCGCCGTGTGCGGGCAACGCACGAGGTCAGCTTCGAGGTGCTGGAAGGCGATCGCTATATCCTGCTGGGCGCATCCGGGTGTGGCAAATCCACCCTGCTCAAGGCCATCGCGGGTTTTGTCGCACCCACATCCGGCCAGATCCTGTTGGGCGGCAATCCGGTGTCGGGCCCCGGGCCCGATCGCATCGTGGTGTTCCAGGAATTCGACCAGCTGCCGCCCTGGAAGACAGTGCTGGACAACGTGATGTTTCCGCTGGCGGCCTCGCGCAGGCTGGGCCGGGCCGAGGCGCGCGAGCGCGCGCTGCACTACCTGGACAAGGTGGGCCTGTCGGCATTTGCGGGCGCATACCCTCATACCCTGTCGGGTGGAATGAAGCAGCGGGTGGCGATCGCGCGTGCGCTGGCCATGCAGCCGCGCATCTTGCTGATGGACGAGCCGTTCGCGGCGCTGGATGCGCTGACGCGCCGCAAGATGCAAGAAGAACTGCAGGCATTGTGGGACGAAGCGCGCTTCACCCTGCTTTTCGTCACGCACTCGATCGAAGAGGCGCTGGTGCTGGGCAATCGCATTCTGCTGTTGTCGCCGCATCCCGGCCGCGTGCGGGCCGAGCTCGACGCCCAGGCGTTCGACTTGCACAGCCAGGGGTCCGCGGCGTTCCAGGCGGCAACGCGGCGCATCCATGATCTGTTGTTCGACGCACCCGCGCATCGTCCGCTGCAGCGGGCCGCCTGAGCCCGCCGGAAGTCCTGTCATGACATTGCAAGCAAGCGGCGCCGCGGCGCGCCCCGAAATCGAATACATCCTGCCGCCCCTGCCGGAGCTGGCTAGCGAGGCGCCTTTGGCCTGGCACGAGCGGCTGCGCCAGCATGCCGGCGTGCGCAAGGCGGGCATTCTGCTGCTGCTCGCATTGGCATGGGAAGCGGCGGCCCGGTATACCGACAATGACCTGCTGTTGCCGGGCGCATGGCAGACCGCCCAGGCTTTCGTGCAGGGCTTGCTGGATGGCGAGTTGCCCCGCCGCGCGCTCCAGTCGCTTTCCGTGCTGCTCAAGGGCTATGCGGCGGGCATCGTGCTGGCGTTTGTGCTTACCACGCTCGCTGTCTCGACGCGGGTGGGCCGCGACGTACTCTCGACGTTGACAGCCATGTTCAACCCTCTGCCGGCAATTGCGCTGTTGCCGCTGGCGCTGCTGTGGTTCGGCCTGGGCGAAGGCAGCCTGGTGTTCGTGCTGATTCACTCCGTGCTGTGGGCGTTGGCGCTGAACATCTATTCCGGTTTCCTGGCGGTGCCGGAAACGCTGCGCATGGCGGGACGCAACTATGGCCTGAAGGGGCCGCGGTATGTGCTGGGCATTCTCATACCGGCGGCTCTGCCGTCGATCGTGGCGGGGCTGCGCATCGGCTGGGCGTTTGCGTGGCGCACGCTGATCGCGGCCGAACTGGTGTTCGGCGCATCGAGCGGCAAGGGCGGCCTGGGTTGGTACATCTTCCAGAACCGCAATGAACTCTATACCGACCGCGTGTTCGCGGGCCTGGCGGCCGTGGTGATGATAGGGCTGGCGGTCGAGAACCTGGTGTTCAACACACTGGAACGCGTGACCGTGCGGCGGTGGGGCATGCAGAAGTAACTCCGGGTACTGGGCCCGGAATCACCGTCTGCCGGCGGCGCGCAGCACCAGGTCGGCGCCCTTTTCCCCGATCATGATGCTTGCAGCGTTGGTGTTGGTGGACACCATCGCAGGCATGACCGACGCGTCGATCACGCGCAGGGCCGACACGCCGTGCACGCGCAATTCCGGGTCTACCACCGCGCTTTCGTCCTTGCCCATCTTGCACGAGCCGCTGGCATGGAACACCGTGCCGCCGTTGTGGCGGGCAAACTGTTCCAGGCTGGCATCGTCGGTCACCGCATTGCCGGGCATATATTCTTCGGATGTGACCAGGTCGCGGAACGACGGCTGCCGGAAGATGTCCCGCAGTATCTTCAAGCCGTCCACCAGCACGCGCGCATCGTGCGGCTCGGTGAGATAGTTGGTGACAATGGCCGGCGGCTGCAGCGCATCGGCAGAGCGTATGCGCACGTGCCCACGCGACAGCGGCCGGCATTGTGTAGCCGAGGCCGAAAAGCCCGAAAACCGGTGCAGGGGGTCGCCCGGCTTGTCTACCGACAGAGGCATGACGTTGAACAACAGGTCGGGCCGGCCGCCCTGCGCGTACCGGCTGCACACCATGCCGCCCATCTGGCCCGCGCCCACGGTCAGGGGGCCCGATTGGGAAAACAGCCACTGCGCGCCCATGGACGCCAACCCTGCGATGCTGCGCGACTGGTCGTTCAATGACATCTTCTTGCGCAGCTTGACTACCACCCGCGCCTGATAGTGGTCTTGCAGGTTCTCGCCGACGGCGGGCAGGTCTGCCGTGACCGCTATGCCGTGCTGTTGCAGCAGCGCGGCCGGGCCCACGCCCGATAACTGCAGCAACTGGGGCGACTGCAGCGCGCCGGCGGCAAGCAGTACCTCGCTTTCGGCGCGCGCGGATTCCACCACGCCATCGCGCAGCCATTCGACACCGGTTGCCCGACCCTGCCGGATCAGCACGCGGGTGACGTGGGCGTGAGTCAGGACTTTGAGGTTGGGGCGGGCCAGCACAGGCAGCAGGAAGGCCGTGGCTGCATCGCAGCGCCAGTGGCCCCGCAGCGTAAGCTGGTACGATCCCAGCCCTTCGGTCTGTGCCCCGTTGAAATCGGGGTTGTGCGCAAAGCCCGCTTCGGCGCCGGCCTGCAGCCATGCGTGGCAGTACGGGTGGTTGTTGCGCAGATCCGAGACGCACAATTCGCCCGACGCGCCATGGTATTCATTGGCGCCGCCCTGGTAGCGTTCGGATCGCTTGAAAAACGGCAGCACCTGCCTATAGCTCCACCCGTCGGCGCCCAGCCGCTGCCAGTCGTCGAAGTCTGCATGCTGCCCACGGATGTACAGCAGCCCGTTGATGGCGCTGGAGCCGCCCAGCACGCGGCCGCGCGGCCACACGATGGTGCGGTTGCCGGTGGCCTGCTGGGGTTCGGTGGAGAATTGCCACGAGAACCGGGGGTCGTAGATGGTGCGAAAGTACCCGATCGGCAAACGCAGCCAGAAATTGCGGCTGCTGCCGCCCGCCTCGATCAAGAGGACACGGCAGCGGGGGTCGGCGCTGAGCCGGTTGGCCAGCACGCAGCCTGCCGAGCCCGCGCCGACAATGATGTAGTCGTAGCCCCCGGGCCGCCCGGTGTCGCGGCTCATGGCGCGGGCGTCCGCAGGCCCAGCCGCGAGTACGCTTCGGCGGGCGCGTCATTGTCGCGCATGATCTTCATCATCAGCTCCTGCAGTCGTGCTTCGATCGCCGCGTCGCGGAACGGTTGTTCTTGCGCATAGTCGGTCTCCAGGTCATACAGCACCGTCGTGGTGTCTTCGTATCCGCCGCCCTGCCCCTGGTGGCCGGTGGGTTGGCCACGATCGTTGCGGCGCGCGGGCACTTTCAGCAACGGAACGCCCTGGGTGAAGGAAAACGGCGGCGCCAGCTCCAACCCACGCAGGTCGTCGACATGGAACATGGATTTCAGGTGCATCGGCATCAGTGTGTATTCGTACAACTGCTGGCGCGTCATGTCTTCGGGGTACAAGAAGTAGGTGTACCGGCCATCGGTAATGTTGGTGCCGGCCCCGAACATGCCGTAAAGCGCGGCCTCGCGCCCCGGGCCGTCTTGCGTCAACAGCGGCAGCAATGACCGGCCATCGCACGTGGGGGGCGCCTCTACGCCATGCAAGGCCAGCAGCGTGGGCATGATGTCGATGGTCTGCGTCAGTGCCATGCGCCGTTGCCCCGCCTGGCTGGCGCAGTCAGGGTGATAGACCATAAGCGGTATATGCGCGATCTCGTTATAGAAGGGCATGCGGTTCTTGCCCCACCAGTCGTGCTCGGCCAGCAGGAAGCCGTGGTCGGTGGTCAGCACCACGGCGGTGTCTTTCCACATGTCGTGCTTGTCCATGAAATCGAGCAGCCGGCCGAAATGGTGGTCGCACATGGCCACCAGTGCCGCATAGTTCGCGCGCAGCTCGGCGATCTCGCTGGCCGATTCTTCATTGCGCTTATAGCGCGGCCAGTCGAGGATGGGGCCGTCGTAATCGGTGGGATACCGTTCGCGATAATGGGCCGGCGCATGAAAGGGCTCGTGCGGGTCGAAGCATTCCAGGTGCAGCAGCCAGTTGTCCGCATGGCGGTTGTGTTCCAGGAACTCCAGGCCGGCGTCGAAGGTGCGCGGGCAGCAATAGTCGGCTTCTTCGCGCATGAATTCGCGGTTCACCATCGCCTGTACCCGGCCGTCGTTCTTGCCCATGGGGTGCTGCATGGGGTGGTACATGGCGCGCAAGCGTTCCAGGGGCGGCTGCACCATGGCTTTCCACTTGTCCCATTCCTGGCCGCGCACGAATTCCCAGGTGTTGTAGCGGTTGTGATAAGTCGCGCCGCCGTCTTCCCAGTAGTGGTAATGGTCGGACACCAGGTGCGTGTATATGTCTTGGGCGCCGAGCAACTGTGCGAACGACTGGTCAAACGGCTCCAGCGGCCCCCAGCTGCGGTGCAGGAAGTTCAGCCGTCCGGTATGCATCTCGCGGCGGGCGGGCATGCACGGCAGGCTGCCCACGAAATGCCGATCGAACGCCACGGCTTTTTGCGCGAACCGGTTGAAGTTGGGCGTATCGATGGCCGTGCCGCCGTAGCATTGCAGCGCCGAGCGCATCAGCGAATCGAACAGCATGAAAATAGTACGCATGTATCACTCCACCTTGATCTGCGCGCTGCGGACCACGTCGGTCCATTTGTCCAGGTCGGCGCGCACCTGCGCGGCGAACGCATCGCTTGCGGTGGGGTCGGCTGCCGTAATGCCCGCGGCCGTCAAGGCCTCGCGGACTTTCGGGTCTTGCAGCGCCTTGCCCGTGGCCTGGTTCAGGCGGTCGATCACGGGAGCCGGTGTCGCGGCGGGGGCCAGCAGGCCTATCCATTGATCGGTGTCGAACCCGGCGATGCCGGCCTCTTTCATGGTGGGCACCTGGGGCAATTGCGGCATACGCTGCGCGCCGCCGACTGCCACCGCCGTGACCTTGCCGGCCGCCAGCTGCGGCAATGCCACCGCGGCGTTGGCAAAATGGAAATCCACTCTGCCGCCAATCTGGTCCGTCATGGCGGGGGGGCCGCCCTTGTAGGCAACATGCACGATATCCAACTGCTCGCGGGATTTCAGCCATTCGCCGGCCAGGTGTCCCGGCGTGCCGTTGCCCGCGGATGCATAGTTGAGCTGCCCCGGCGCGGCACGCGCCCGATCAACCAGATCGGACAGTGTCTTGGGCCCTTGCTGCGGGTGAGTGACCAGGATGAGCGAAGCATAGGCCAGCGGCGCGACCGGCTTGAAATCCTTCAATAGCGTGAACGGCTGCGGCAGGCCCACCGCCTGATTGATGGCGATGGCACTGGTGGTTACCATCAGCGTGTACCCGTCGGGAGCCGCCTTGGCCACCGCGTCGGCCCCAATGGTGCCGCCCGCCCCAGGCTTGTTCTCGACCACCACGGTAACGCCAAGCTCGGCCTGCAGCTTATCGGCCAGCAGCCTTGCCGGCAGGTCTACCAGGCCGCCCGCAGGCCAGGGGACGACGATGCGTATGGCCTGCGTCGGGTAGTTTGCCGCTGCGGCTGTGGTCACCCCGCCGAGCAGCAGCAGGCCTGCCAGACCCGAAGTGAAACGGCGGCGGCCGATGGCGGCGCCCGCTGGGGCAAAACGCTTCATACTTGTCTCCTGTGCCAAGGCCGGCGCTTATTGCAGGCGCGATCCGGCGTATGGCGTTGCATGGGGTGTGTATTTCGCTATACATCTAAAGGTTCTATAAACCATACGACCGGCACAGTCGATATGTCAAGAGCGCTGCACGTATTCCGAGCCGCGCGCGCCAAAAGCATCGTCCCACGGCGCGATGCCGTGGGGCGATAGGGGCCCATGGGGCGCCGTCGCGTTGCCGCGACGGCCATGGGGTCAGTTCAGGCCGAGTGCGGCCGCGACACCCGCCGCGTAACGGGGGTCTGCGCGGCGGAAATGCTCCAGCTGCCGGCGCTGGATGGTTTCGGGCACACCAGCCATGTGGCGGGCAATGTTGTCGAACAAGGCCTGCTGCTGGGCCGGCGTCATCAACCGGAACAGCGCGCCGGGCTGCGAATAGTAGTCATCATCGACCCGGTGGCTCCAGCGGTCGGCGGCCTGGCCGTCCAGCGCCAGCGGCGGCTCGGCCGCGGCGGGGGATTCGCGCCACTGGCCGAAACTGTTCGGCTCGTAGTTGATCGTGCCGCCCAGGTTGCCGTCTACGCGTCCCGCGCCATCGCGATGGAAGCTATGGAAGGGGCAACGCGGTGCATTGACCGGTATCTGGTGATGATTGACGCCCAGCCGGTAGCGATGCGCGTCGCCGTACGAGAAAAGGCGGCCCTGCAGCATCTTGTCGGGCGAATAGCCGATGCCCGGCACGACGTTGGCGGGCGTAAACGCCGCCTGCTCCACTTCGGCAAAGTAGTTTTGCGGGTTGCGGTTAAGTTCGATGACGCCCACGTCGATCAAGGGGTAGTCCGCATGCGGCCACACCTTGGTCAGGTCGAACGGGTTGATGTGGTAGGTTGCCGCTTCGGACTCGGGCATGATCTGCACTTTCATGGCCCAGCGCGGAAAGTCGCCCCGCTCGATATGTTCGTACAGGTCGCGCTGCGCGCTTTCGCGGTCGCTGCCCACGACGTCGGCGGCTTCGGCGTCGGTGTAATTGGCGATGCCCTGCAGCGATTTGAAGTGGAACTTCACATAGAAGCGTTCATTGTCGGCATTGATGAAGCTGTACGTGTGCGAGCCGAAGCCGTGCTGCTGCCGGTAGTTCTTCGGCAGGCCTCGATCGCTCATCACGATGGTGACCTGATGCAGCGATTCCGGGTTCAGTGACCAGAAATCCCATGCCGCCGTGGCGCTGCGCAGGTTGGTCTGCGGGTCGCGCTTTTGCGTGTGGATGAAGTCCGGGAACTTGACGGGGTCGCGCAGGAAGAACACCGGCGTGTTGTTGCCCACCAGGTCCCAGTTGCCTTCTTCGGTATAGAACTTCAGTGCAAAGCCGCGCACGTCGCGTTCGGCGTCGGCCGCGCCGCGTTCGCCGGCCACGGTAGAAAACCGCAGGAACAAGGGGGTTTGCTTGCCGACTTCGGCGAAAACCCTGGCGCGCGTGTACCGGGTGATGTCGTGCGTGATGGTCAGCGTGCCATACGCGCCCGAGCCCTTGGCGTGCACGACGCGCTCGGGAATGCGTTCGCGGGCAAAGTGGGCCAGCTTGTCGATAAGCCAGACATCCTGCAACAAGACCGGGCCGCGCGGGCCGGCCGTGAGCGAATGGTTGTTGTTGGCGACGGGAGCGCCGGCGGCAGTCGTAAGAGTTTTGTCTGTCATGCGTCTTTCCAAGCTGAGTGACGAGGGCCGCAGGGCGGCGCGTGGACTCATATTAGGAAAAACTATTAATTCTAGGAAATTGATTTATTAATCAAATTCCATAAATAAAACCTAACCGGCCTGTGCCGGACGCCGGACCGACACGGCCGCGACCTTCCGAAATAGAAAAAGGGCCGGGCTCTGTCAGAAGCCCGGCCCTTGGCGGCCGTGTGATGCGGGCCGCAGTCGGATCAGCTGTTGGCTGCGGTGGCGGCCTTGCGCTCGATGCCGCGCGTGATCACCCATTGCTGTGCGATGGACAGGGTGTTGTTCACGCACCAGTACAGCACCAGGCCTGCGGGGAAGAAGAACATCATGCCGCCAAACACCAGGGGCATGATCATCATGACCTTGGCCTGGATGGGATCAGGCGGCGTGGGGTTCAGCTTGATCTGCAGGAACATGGTCGCCATCATGATCGCGGGCAGTATGAAGTACGGATCGCGCACCGACAGGTCTTGCACCCACAGGATCCACGGCGCGCCGCGCATTTCGACGCTGGCCAGCAGCACCCAGTACAGGGCGATGAACACCGGGATCTGCACCAGCATGGGCAGGCAGCCGCCCAGCGGGTTGATTTTCTCGGTGCGGTACATCTCCATCATGGCCTGGTTGAGCTTCTGGCGGTCGTCGCCATACTTTTCTTTCAGGGCCTGCAGTCGCGGCGCCACCTGCTTCATGCGCGCCATCGACCGGTAGCTGGCCGAGGCCAGCGGGAAGAACACGGCCTTGATGATCACGGTAAGGGCGACGATGGCCCAGCCCCAGTTGCCCAGCAGCCCGTGCAACCACGTCAGCAGCAGGAACAGGGGTTTGGCGATGATGGTGAGCCAGCCGTAATCGACCACCAGTTCAAGCCCGGGCGCAAGTTCGCCCATGGCCTTCTGGTCTTGCGGGCCTACCCACAGGTGCGAGTCGACACGGGCGGTGTCGCCGGGCTGCACCGCGCCTACGGCTTCGATGCTGCGCGCCGCGTACAGGTTGGGCTGGACTTGCAGCAGTTCGTTGGCGCGGGGCTTGCCCTGGGGCGGTACCCAGGCCGTGGCGAAATAGTGCTGCACCACGGCGATCCAGCCGTTGTCGGCCTGTTTGATGTAGTCGCCCTTGTCTTTGGCGATGTCCGAGAAGGTGATCTTCTGGAATTTGTCCTGTTCAGAGTAGACCGCGAAGCCCGTGAACGTGTGATAGAAGCTGGACGTGTCCGCCGGGTCGTTGCCGTCGCGCTCGAGCTGCAGGTACAGCGAAGGCGACAGCGGCGCATCGGACGCGTTGGTCAGCGAATGCTGGACGTCGATGTCGTAGCGGCCACGATGCAGTGTGTAGGTCTTGGTGACCTTCAAGCCGCCCGATTCCGCCTCGAACACGACTTTGAGGGTGTCGCCGGACAGCTCGCGCTCGCGGGACACCACGCGGAAAGGCGTCAGGTGGGTGGGGAAGTTCTGGCCATTGGGCGCGCCCACCAGGCCGGACTGCACGACGTACGTCAGTTCGGGCGAGCGGTCTAGCAGGATGGTGGGCTTGTTGGGCTGACCGGCGGTGGGGTATTTCAGCAGTTCCGCCCGCACCAGTTGGGCGCCCGTGGTGTCGAAGGTCAGGCGCAATACATCGGTGCTGACCACCACTTGTTCGGCCTGGGCGGCCGCCGGCGCGGGGGCCGCCCCTGGCACTGCGCTGGGCGCGGCGGCCGCGGCCGGCGCCGATGGCACCGAAGGCGTGGCCGCCTGGCCGTTGGCGCCGGGCTGTTGCGCGGAGGATTCGGCGCCGGCCCCGGCGGGGGGCGCGCCGAACAACGACGGCTTGCCGTGCTGGACTTGCCAGTTGTTCCACAGGAGCAACAGCGAAAAAGAGAAGATCATCCAGAGGATGGTTCGTCGGATATCCATGATGCCTACGGTAAGTATGCGGGCCGGCCGGAAGCGGAACGGCAAACCCGCGAGTTTAGCGTCAATTGGGACCAGTGCGGTGCCGATGGGCGTTACACGGGGGCGAGTCGGGATGATGCGTATGGGGCACCGGGTCGTAGCCGCCGGCGGCCCAGGGATGGCAGCGGCCGATGCGGCCCGCCGCCATCAACAGGCCCCGCCAGGCGCCGTGCTGCTCGATGGCTTCAATCGCATACGCCGAGCAGGTGGGGGTAAACCGGCACTGCCGGCCCAGCCAGGGGCTGAGAAAGAACCGGTAGAACCGGATGGGGGCGATCAGGAATGCCTTGATCATGGCCGCACCCGCGAGAAGTGAGCGTCTACTTCGGCGCGCACCTGCCGCTTGAGTTCAGTAAGTGTGGCGGCAGCGGGCTTGCTGTGCAGCCGCACCACGTAGTCGCGCGCGGGCAACTGCTGCCGATGGTGCCGGAACGATTCGCGTATGACGCGCTTGATGGCGTTGCGCGTGGTTGCGCGAGCCGCATAGCGCTTGGCGATCACCATGCCCAGACGGGCCTGTTCGGGCTGGCCGGGCAGCAGGCTGTTGGGCGCGCCGCTGAGGACGAAGAAAGCCCCTCGGGCCAGCCGGCGCCCTTTAAGGGCAGCGGCAAACTCAGAGGGGCGATGCAGCCGCGCCTCGGGAGGAAGCGTGGCGCGCGGCATGAACGACCGGAGCGGCGATACGCGGCGGACGAATAGACCGGGTGCCGGCCTTAGACGGCCAGGCGCTTGCGGCCCTTGGCGCGGCGGGCGTTCAGTACGGCGCGGCCGCCACGGGTTTTCATGCGCACGCGAAAGCCGTGGGTACGCTTGCGGCGGGTGACGGAAGGTTGGTAGGTGCGTTTCATGGACGATCCACAAAAAGAACAAAGTCAGAAGGGACCTGCCCGACGGGTTCTTGGCCAGGACAACGCTTGGCGCATAAGGCAACCGGGGGTGCCCCCGGTGCGCGTAAATAGAACCTTCTGACAGACAGAATTCGGAAAAGCCCATCATTTCAGCAAGTTTTCTCTGCCTTGTCAAACAGTTACGGGTCGGGCGCGGGCAAGGGGCACGTCCGGCCTGTGGATAACCTACCCCCAGGCAAGGTAGAATCGAGGTTTGAACAAGAGCGACATGAAAGATTTCTGGCAGACCTGCGTCAGTCGTCTAGAGCAGGAACTCCCCCCCCAACAGATCAGCGCCTGGATCAGGCCGCTGGTGCCGCTTGCGTACGACGAGACGCAGGCCGTGTTACGCGTTGCCGCGCCCAACCGGTTCAAGCTGGACTGGGTGCGCAAGAATTTTTCCCACCAGATAGAGGCCTTGGCCGCCGAATGGTTCCAGCGGCCGGTGCAGGTTGCTTTCGAACTGCCATCGGGCAGCGCGGCGCCGCGCATGCCGGCGGCCCCCCGCGCGCCGTCCCCGGCCCCCGGGGCGGCGGCGCCGGTTGCGCCCGCCGTCCAGGGCGCCGTGCCGGCGCAGGCGCCGAATCCGCCCGCAGCGAACGTGGCGGCGGCCATGCAGGCCGACGCCGCCGGCGTGGTGTACGAGCGGTCCCGCCTGAACACCGACCTTACCTTCGAGAACTTCGTTACCGGCAAGGCCAACCAGCTGGCCCGCGCCGCGGCGCTGCAAGTGGCCGAGAACCCCGGCATTTCGTACAACCCGCTGTTCCTGTATGGCGGCGTGGGCCTGGGCAAGACCCACCTGATCCATGCCATCGGCAACGCCATGGTGGCCGCGGGCACGGGCGTGCGGGTGCGCTATGTGCACGCCGACCAGTACGTGTCCGACGTGGTCAAGGCGTACCAGCGCAAGGCGTTCGACGACTTCAAGCGCTATTACCATTCGCTTGACCTGCTGCTGATCGACGACATCCAGTTCTTCTCGGGCAAAAGCCGCACCCAGGAAGAATTCTTCTACGCCTTTGAAGCGATGGTCGCGCAGCGCAAGCAGATCATCATCACCAGCGACACCTACCCCAAGGAACTCGCCGGCATCGACAGCCGCCTGATCTCGCGCTTCGATTCCGGCCTGACCGTCGCCATCGAGCCGCCCGAACTCGAAATGCGCGTGGCCATCCTGCTGCGCAAGGCCGAATCCGAAGGCGTTCCCATGCCCGAGGAAGTCGCCTTCTTCATTGCCAAGCATTTGCGCAGCAATGTGCGCGAACTCGAGGGCGCGTTGCGCAAGGTGCTGGCCTATGCCCGCTTCCACGGGCGCGATGTGCTGTCGGTCGACGTCTGCAAAGAGGCGCTGAAAGACCTGCTGTCGGTGTCCAACGGGCAGATCACGGTCGAGAACATCCAGAAAACGGTGGCCGATTTCTACAAGATCAAGGTCGCCGACATGTATTCGAAACGGCGTCCCGCCAATATTGCCTTGCCGCGCCAGGTCGCCATGTACCTGGCCAAGGAGCTCACCCAGAAAAGCCTGCCGGAAATCGGCGATTTGTTCGGTGGCCGCGACCACACCACCGTGCTGCATGCGGTACGCAAGATTTCCGATGCCCGCGCCAAGCAGGCCGAGCTTAACCATACCCTGCACGTGTTGGAACAAACTCTAAAAGGATGAACATGCAACTCGTACAAACCACGCGCGATGCATTGCTGAAACCGCTGTCGACCGTGGCGGGAATCGTCGAAAGACGCCATACCCTGCCCATCCTGGCGAACATCCTCATGCGCAAGGAAGGCAACAAGGTCGCCTTCATTGCCACCGACCTCGAAGTCCAGATCACCACGCATGCCGATTTCGGCGTGGGCAATGACAACGAATCCACCACGGTCGCCGCGCGCAAGTTGCTGGACATCCTGAAAGCGTTGCCCGACACGGGCGAAGTCAAGCTCGGCCTGGCCAACAACAAGCTGTCGGTGCAGTCGGCCAAGAGCCGGTTCGCCCTGCAGACGCTGGCCGCCAGCGAATTCCCCACCGTGGCTCAACCCGACCACTGGGATGTGTCGCTGAGCCTGCCGCAGCGCACCCTGCGCCACCTGCTGAACATGGTGCACTTTGCCATGGCGCAGCAAGACATCCGTTATTACCTGAACGGCATGCTGCTGGTGTTCGAAGCCGGCCACGTGCGCGCCGTGGCCACCGACGGCCACCGCCTGGCCCATTGCGCCACCAAGGCCGACGGCATCGAGCAGCGCCACGAAGTCATCGTGCCGCGCAAGACGGTGCTTGAAATGCAGCGCCTGCTTGAAGATTCCGACGAGCCCGTCTCCATCGACGTGGCGCCGGGCCAGATCCGTTTCCGCTTCGGCGATGTCGAACTGGTGTCCAAGCTGGTCGAAGGCAAGTTCCCCGATTTCACGCGGGTGATCCCCACCAACTACACCCGCCATTTCGTGATCAGCCGCGAGGCCCTGCAAGGCAGCCTGCAGCGCGCGGCCATTCTCACCACCGACAAGTTCAAGGGCGTGCGTCTGCAGCTGGCGCAGAACCAGATGAAGATCTCGTCTTCCAACGCCGAGCAGGAAGAGGCCCAGGAAGAACTCGACATCGATTACGGCCACGAAGCGCTCGATGTGGGCTTCAACGTCGGCTACCTGCTCGACGTCCTGTCCAACGTCAAGACCGAGAATGTGCAGTGGTCGGTGATGCCCGATGCCAACGCGTCGGCGCTGATCACCCTGCCCGACGACGAGCAGTTCAAGTACGTCGTCATGCCCATGCGGATCTGATCCGCGCATATGGGCTCATGCCGCGCGGGCGCCAGGCCGCCCGCCGTGGTCCGGCCGCCTGGCCGTCTTTTGAAGTGTTAGCGATATAAACATGTCAGATCAGCAGAACAGCAATCCCGAGAACGCCGGCTATGGCGCCGATTCGATCAAGATGCTCAAAGGGCTGGAGGCCGTGCGCAAGCGCCCGGGCATGTATATCGGCGACACGTCCGACGGCACGGGTCTGCACCACATGGTGTTCGAGGTAGTCGATAACGCGATCGACGAGGCCCTGGCCGGGCACTGCGACGACATCGTGGTCACCATTCACACCGACAATTCGATTTCGGTGACCGACAACGGACGCGGCATTCCCACCGACATCCACAAAGACGACGAGTTCGGCCGCAGCGCCGCCGAAATCGTCATGACCGAGCTGCACGCAGGCGGCAAGTTCGACCAGAACTCCTACAAGGTGTCCGGGGGGCTGCACGGCGTGGGCGTGTCGTGCGTGAACGCGCTGTCCGAATGGCTGCGCCTGACCATCCGCCGCAACGGCCAGGTGCATCAGATGGAGTTCCGCCAGGGCGTGCGCGTGGCGCCATTGACGGTTACCGGCCCTACCGACAAGCGCGGCACCGAAGTGCGCTTCCTGGCCGACCCGCAGATTTTCACCAACATTGAATACCACTACGACATCCTGTCCAAGCGCCTGCGCGAACTGTCGTTCCTGAACAATGGCGTGAAGATCCGCCTTGTCGACCAGCGCCAGGGCAAGGAAGAGAACTTCGCCTTCTCGGGCGGCGTGCGCGGCTTTGTCGAGTACATCAATCGTTCCAAGACCGTGCTGCATTCCAATGTTTTCGCGGTGTCGACCGAATCCAGCGCGGGCGGC
Organism: Bordetella genomosp. 7; assembly: GCF_002261265.1. GTDB lineage: Bacteria > Pseudomonadota > Gammaproteobacteria > Burkholderiales > Burkholderiaceae_B > Bordetella_A. The sequence continues at coordinate 609,944 of NZ_NEVK01000008.1, forward strand.
GTGCCGGTGGGCGTCGAAGTCGCCATGCAATGGAACGACTCGTACTCGGAAACCGTGCTGTGCTTCACCAACAACATCCCGCAGCGCGATGGCGGCACCCACATGACCGGCCTGCGCGCCGCCATGACCCGTGTCATCAACAAGTACATCGCCGATAACGAACTGGCCAAGAAGGCCAAGGTCGAAACCGCTGGCGACGACATGCGTGAAGGTCTGGCCTGCGTGCTGTCGGTGAAGGTGCCCGAGCCCAAGTTCAGCAGCCAGACCAAAGACAAGCTGGTGTCCAGCGAAGTGCGCCCGGCCGTGGAAGACGCCGTGGCTCGCACGCTGGAAACCTGGCTGCTGGAACACCCGAACGACGCCAAGGCCCTGTGCGGCAAGATCATCGAGGCCGCGCGCGCCCGTGAGGCCGCGCGCAAGGCCCGCGAAATGACGCGCCGCAAAAGCGTGCTGGAAGGCGCCGGCCTGCCGGGCAAGCTGGCTGACTGCCAAGAGAAAGACCCGGCGCTGTGCGAGCTGTACATCGTCGAGGGCGACTCGGCCGGCGGCTCGGCCAAGCAGGGGCGCGACCGCAAGTTCCAGGCCATCCTGCCGCTGCGCGGCAAGGTGCTCAACGTCGAGAAGGCGCGCTTTGACCGCCTGATCGCCAGCGAACAGATCGCCACGCTGATCACGGCGCTGGGCACCAGCATCGGGCCGGATTTCAATATCGACAAGCTGCGCTACCACCGCCTGATCATCATGACCGACGCGGACGTCGACGGCGCGCACATCCGCACCCTGCTGCTGACGCTGCTGTATCGCCAGATGCCCGAGCTGATCGAGCGCGGCTACGTGTACATCGCGCAGCCGCCGCTGTACAAGGTGAAGGTCGGCCGCGAAGAGCGCTATCTGAAAGACGACCAGGAAGAAGCGCAGTTCATGCTGCAGCTGGCGCTGAAAGACGCCGCGCTCATCCCGTCGCAAGGCGCCGAGCCCATCACCGGCGAAGCGTTGGCCGAGCTCGCGCGCCAGTACGTACTGGCCGATGCCGTCATTGCGCGCCTGTCGCGCCTGTTTGACGTGGATGCCCTGTCGGCCATGGCCGAAGGCGTCGAGATCGACCTGTCCACCGGCGAGACGGCCGCGGCGTCCGCCAAGCGCCTGACTGACGCGCTGCGCGAAGCGGTGGCCGGCAACGGCGTAGAGGTCACCGCCGAGTTCGACGAAGCGCAAGAGCAGCATCGCCTGATGGTGCGCCGCATGCATCACGGCAACGTGCGCCTGAGCATCATCGACGCCGACTTCGTGCAAGGCGCCGACTACGCCGTGCTGGCCAAGTCCGCCAAGACCTTCCTGGGCCTGATCGGCCCCGGCGCCGTCGTGGCGCGTGGCGAAGGCGACAAGCGCAAGGAACAGTTCATCGGCGACTTCCGCGAGGCCATGCAGTGGCTGCGCAACGAAGCCGAACGCGGCATTTCCAAGCAGCGCTATAAGGGCCTGGGAGAAATGAATCCCGAGCAGCTGTGGGAAACCACCATGGACCCGACCGTGCGCCGCCTGCTGCGCGTGAAGATCGAAGACGCGATCGCCGCCGACGAGATCTTCACCACGCTGATGGGCGACGACGTCGAGCCGCGCCGCGCGTTCATCGAAACCCATGCGCTGTCGGCGTCCAATATCGACGCGTAAGCGTTCGATGTCCGGGCCGGCGACGGCCCGCGGCCCGGATAAAACAAGGCTGCCCTCGGGCAGCCTTGTTTTATCCGGCCGTTGCCGCCGCGCGCAGGCGAGTCAGGGCATCAGGCCCGGCGCGCCAGGGACAGCCGCCAGACATGGCGGTCGGGCAGCGGCACGGTTGCATGGGTGTGGGCGGCCGCCTGCAGCGAGTGCAGCAGCGAGTCCGGAAACGCCTGGCTGCGGCGCGTGTCGAGGTTGACGTGCACCGACAGCTGTTCCATCGTGGCCGCGAGGTAGTTGTCGCGGGTCTGGAAGAGTTCCATCAGGCACAGCAGCCGCTTGTCGTCGGCGCCCAGCACGCGCAGCCGCAATTCCAGCGGGTCGCCGGCCAGCAGCTCGCGCCGGTAGCTGACCGCGATGTCCACGGTGTAGATGCCGCAGCGCGATTCGCGTGTGTAGCTTTCGCCCACCCCCAGTTCGCCCAGCAGTTCGTAGCCGTAGTGATCGAAAACCCCCACATAGCGGGCGGCGTTCATGTGGCCGTAAAGATCGATCCAGTCGGGTTCGACCTTCAGTTGCAAGGTAGGCAAGGTAGGCATGGCGATATCCGTGTAGCGTAAGGGTGAAAGCCTAGAGTTGCTCGAAGCGGGCGTAGCGTTTGTCGATGTATTGGCGCTCGGTGATGAGCTCGCGCACCTGGGCGGCGGGCGGGCCGCGCCGCAGCCATTCGAGCATGTGGTCGACCTGGTCGGCGGTGCCCTGCACCAGGGCCTGCACGGTGCCGTCTTCCATATTCTGCACCCATCCTGTTACACCCAGCATATGGGCGCGGCGCACGGTGGCGTGCCGGTATCCCACGCCCTGTACGACGCCCTTGACAATGACATGTACGGTTTCGTGTTGAGGGGCTTGCATACTGCGGTTCCTGTGGTGGCGCAGGGCGCGCGTATACTTGCTACGCCCTGTTGGTCCTCTATTGCTCTAATAGTGTCCCATGAATCCGAATCTTGCCAAGATCACCTGCATTGAAGAGCTGCGCGCCGTCGCCCAGAAACGTGTGCCGCGCATGTTCTATGACTATGCCGACTCCGGCGCATGGACCGAAGGTACCTATCGCGCCAACGAGGCCGATTTCCAGGCGATCAAGCTGCGCCAGCGGGTAGCCGTCGACATGGAAGGCCGGTCGTTGCGCACCACCCTGGCCGGCACCGAGGCGGTCATGCCGGTGGCCATTGCGCCGACGGGGCTGACGGGCATGCAGCACGCCGATGGCGAGATCCTGGGGGCGCAGGCCGCGGCCGAGTTCGGGGTGCCCTTTACGCTTTCAACGATGAGCATCTGCTCGATCGAAGACGTGGCCCGCGCGACCGGCAAGCCATTCTGGTTCCAGCTTTATGTCATGCGCGACCGCGAGTTCGTGGCCAACCTGATCGACCGCGCGAAGGCCGCGGGGTGTTCGGCGCTGGTGCTGACGCTGGACCTGCAGATCCTGGGCCAGCGGCACAAAGACATTCGCAACGGTCTGTCGGCGCCGCCCAAGCCCACGCTGGCCAATCTGCTCAACCTGGCCACCAAGCCGCGGTGGTGCATGGGTATGCTGGGCACACGGCGGCGCACGTTCGGCAACATCGTGGGGCACGCCAAGGGGGTGGCCGACTTGTCGTCCCTGTCGTCGTGGACGGCCGAGCAGTTCGATCCGCGCCTGAGCTGGGCCGACGTCGAATGGATCAAGCAGCGCTGGGGCGGCAAGCTCATCCTGAAGGGTGTGCTGGATGTCGAAGATGCCCGCCTGGCGGCCGACAGCGGCGCCGACGCGCTGATTGTCAGCAACCATGGCGGCCGCCAGCTCGATGGCGCCATGTCATCCATCAGCGCCCTGCCGGCCATCGCGGACGCGGTGGGTTCGCGTATCGAGGTATGGATGGATGGCGGGATACGGTCGGGGCAGGATGTCCTGAAGGCGGTGGCGCTGGGGGCTCGGGGCACCATGATAGGCCGCGCGTTCCTCTACGGCCTGGGCGCCTACGGCAAGGCCGGCGTGACGCGCGCGCTGGAGATCCTGTACAAGGAAATGGACGTCACCATGGCGCTGTGCGGCCGCAAGTCCATCACGCCGGGCGACCGCAGTCTGCTGGTGCCGGGAACGTATCCGACCTGAGACGGCCGCGGGCGGTGTCAGACACCCTTCGGGAGTCAGACACCGGGCCGTCGGCGGCGCGTGCGGTGGGGCTGGCCATGGTTGCTGCAGCGGTGTCTGACTCCCGAAGGGTGTCTGACACCTTGCGCGGGACCCGGCACTTTGTGATGCGCTCGAAGGCCTGCCGACGCGGCAGGCGGCCGTTGCTGCACATGTATGCGCGGTCTGCCTGCGCAAAATGCGCAAAATCTGCAAATCGGCCGGAAATACAGTGGGAGCCCTGGAGGACGCATGAAATCCACGACCCGTATCCACTACGCCACCCGGCTGGAACCCGTGCTGCAATGGTTGGCCGCCCACCCCGATGCGGCGCCCGACCTGTATCACCTGGCCGACCTGGCGTGTTTGTCGCCCTACCATTTTCATCGCGTGTACCGCGCGCTGATGGGTGAGACGGTGAACGCCACGATGCAGCGGCTGCGCATGCATCGCGCGTCGGTGGATCTGGCAGGCAATCGTCCGATGCAGCAGGTGGCGCAACGCGCGGGGTACGCCTCGCAAGCCGCCTTCAACCGCGCGTTCGGCGCGGTGTTCGGAATGCCGCCGGGCCGGTATCGTCATGCGCGCTCCAGACCTTTCAACCCTCAGGAGCTAGGCATGTACCCCACTACCATCGAGCAATTTTCCGGCGCGTCACTGGCCACCCTGGCGCATCAGGGCGACTACCAGCATATCGGCGCCACTTTCGACCGACTGTTCATGCTGGCGTCCAGCCGCGACCTGGTGGGGCCGGATACGCGGTCCTTTGGCGTGTACTACGACGACCCCGCGCAAGTGCCGGCTTCGCAGCTGCGCTCGCGTGCCGGGCTGACCGTGCCGGCGGGCGCGGCGGTGGACGCCGTTTTCGAACCTTTTGCGCTGCCCGCGGCGCGTTGTGCGGTGCTGGAATACACCGGCCCCTATAGCGAGATCGAAGCCGCCTATAACTGGCTGTTCTCGGAATGGCTGCCCGAAAGCGGCCACGAGACCCTGGACTTTCCCATGTGGGAAGAATACGTCAACGACCCCAAGGTGACGCCGGCGTCGGAATTGAGGACGCGCATCTATCTGCCGCTGGCGTAATGGCGCCGGCCGCGCCCGGGCTGCGCAACGGCCCGGGCACCGGGGCCGGCCGGTTCAGGGGGCCGTCGACTGCGGCTGTGTGTCGTTGATCTTGATCGTGAAGGTGCCATCCAGGATGGTCTTGCGCCGCGACTCGACGCTTGCCACCAGCCCGCCCGGCAGCTTGTCGGCGAACGCGCCCAGCGATGACAGCATCGAGCCCTGGTAGCGCATCTGCGAATACATGCCGTAGTCGTCGGCCTTGAAGGTGCCGCGCCGCACCATGGTAAGCGCCCGCACGATTGTGGGCTCGGCGTCCCAGAGCGCCGAGACGACCACCGTGTCCGGGTACTGATGCCGCGCGTCCACGACGTTGCCGATGGCCAGCTTGCCGCGCTCTTGTGCGGCCTGAACGGCGTTCAGGCGCTCGGCGTAAAGGATGTCAACGCCCTGGTCGATCATGCTGTGGGCCGCCTGCCTGGCCTTGGGCGGATCGAACCACGAACCGATGAACGATACGTAGAACACCGCATCAGGATTGACTTCACGCACGCCATCCATGAAGGCGTGCATCAGGCGGTTGACCTCGGGTATGGGATAGCCGCCCACCAGACCGATCCGGCCGCTTTCGCTGAGCCCGCCGGCGATCATGCCGCCCAGGTAGGCGGGTTCCTGGATATAGTTGTCGAATACCGAGAAGTTGGGCTGCTGCGGCCGCCCCGACGAGCCCATCAGGAAGGCGGTCTGGGGATAGTCGCGCGCCACCGCCCTTGAGGCCGCCTCGGCGCGAAAAGCCTCGCCCACGATCAGCTGGACGCCCCCATCGGCATAGCGCCGCAGCACCTGCTCGTAGGTGTCGTGCGAGACGTTTTCGGAAAATACATAATCGATTTCACCGCGGGCACTGGCAAGCACGAGGGCCCGGTGCACGCGCGACACCCATTGCTGGCCGATGTGCACCGTATAGACCCCGGCGACCTTGATGCGGGCGGCGGGCTGGGCGTGCAGCCGGCCCGAGGCCAGCCAGCCGACTGCCGCGCCCAGCCGCACCAGGACGTCGCGTCGCGTTCGTCGGGCGGTTGGCGGTGTATTGCGGGAAATCATCGGCGTAGGCTCCTGCACGCAGTGCGATGAGGTCGGGCGGCACGCCGGGTGCAGGCGAGCGCCGCGCGAAGCGATTATAGGCAGCTTGTCGGTTGCAAAGCACGCTTGAGTGCATAATCGCAGGCTGGCGCACTGCGCGGCATGGCGTGGCGGAACTACTCGGAGAAATTGAATGCGATTGCTGTTTCTTGGAGCCGGCGGCACCGGCGGCTACTTTGGCGGGCGCGCCGTGCAGGCCGGGGCCGATGTCACCTTCCTGGTGCGCGAGGCCCGTGCGCAGAAGTTGCGGGCCGAAGGCTTGCGCATCGAAAGCCCGCGCGGCGACGCGGTGATCAAGCCGCGCATCGTCACAGCCGCCGAACTGGACGGCCCTTACGACGTGGTGGTGCTCAGTTGCAAAGCCTATGACTTCGCCAGCGCGGTGGACGCCATTCGCCCGGCCGTGGGCCCGGACACAGCAATCCTGCCCATCATGAACGGCGTGCTGCAGTACGACGCGCTGGATGCCGAGTTTGGCGCGGCGCGCGTGCTGGGCGGGCTTTGCCAGATCAATGCGTCGCTCGGGCCCCAGGGGCAGGTGCGCCATATGGGCCAGCACGCGCTGTTCGTTTATGGCGAACGCGCGGGCGAGCCGCGCAGCGCACGCTGTGTCGCGCTGGAGTCTGCGCTGGCCGACGCCGGATTCGACAGCCGGCTCAGCGACGCGATCCTGCAGGACATCTGGGAAAAGTTCGTGTTCCTGGCCACGCTGGCGGCGGCAACCTGCCTGATGCGTGGGGCCGTGGGGCAGATTGTGTCCACCGATGATGGCGAGGCCATCATGCGTGACTTGCTGCGCGAGTGCCAGCAAGTGGCGGCGGCGTCGGGGCATACCGTGCGCGCAGCAGCCGACGCGGCGGCGCTGAAGGTGCTGACAGATCGCCAGTCGCCGGTGACCGCATCCATGTTCCGCGACCTGAGCCAGGGCGGCAAGGTCGAGGCCGACCATATCGTGGGCGACATGCTGCACCGCGCCCGCACCCTGGGGCTGGAGACGCCCATTCTGCGCGTTGCGTATGCTCACCTGCAGGTGTATCAGGCGCAGCGCGCCATTGGTGCATAAACTGCAACTGACTATCGCGCGCCGCGGAGTATGCGGGCCGGCGGGCCGGGGATAGCATGGAATTTCCAACCATTCCGGAGCCTTCCATGAAAATCGCACTTATCGGTATTTCCGGCCGCGCGGGTTCGCGTATCGCAGACGAGCTGCTGCGCCGGGGCCATCAGGTAACCGGCATCGCGCGCAATACGGCCGAGGTCGCGCCGCGCCCCGGGCTCACGCTCGAGCAGGGAGACGCCACCGACCCCGCCGGGCTGGCGCCGCTGCTTGCGGGCCATGACGCCGTGGTCAGCGCCACCCGGTTCGTTTCAACGGACGCCAGGCAGTTGCTCCAGGCGGTACGCAGTGCGGGCGTGTCGCGCCTGCTGGTCGTGGGGGGCGCGGGCAGCCTGCGGGTCGCACCCGGCCTGATGCTGATCGACACGCCCGACTTTCCCGATGTCTATCGGCCTGAAGCGCGGGCCGGCGTGGCGTTTCTGGAAACGCTGCGGCAGGAAACGGCGCTGGACTGGACCTTTTTATCACCCTCGGCCTTGTTCATGCCGGGAGAACGCACGGGCAGCTTTCGGGTGGGTGGCGACGAACTGCTGGCCGACGGCGAGGGCAAGAGCTGGATTTCGATGGAAGACTACGCGATTGCGCTGGCGGACGAGCTGGAAACGCCTCGCCATGTGCGGCGCCGGTTTACCGTGGGCTACTGATCTCGTGCGGCCATGAAAAAAATCTACCTGGCGGGTTTTGATGTGTTCCGTCCCGACGCCTTGGCGCATGGCGAGCGGTTGAAGCTGGCGTGCCGTGCGCACGGCCTTGAAGGCCTGTATCCGCTGGACAACCAGGCGCCGTCGGACCTGGCGCCGCGGGCGCTGGCGCAATGGATCTACGACGCCAACACCGCGTTGATACGCCAGTCCGACGCCGTGATGGCCAACCTGAACCCGTTTCGCGGCGACGAGCCGGATTCGGGCACGGCGTTCGAAGTGGGTTACGCCATTGCCCTGGGCAAGCCGGTATGGGCCTATGTGGACCATGCCGAAACGCTGGTGCAGCGCGTGGCGACGGCCAGCGCCGACGACCCGCCGCGCCATGTCGACGCGCAGGGGTATACGGTAGAAGACTTCGGATTGAACCTGAACCTGATGCTGGCCTGCAGCGCCCGCGTGGTGGTGGGCGACGCGCAGCGCTGCCTGCAGGAAATGGCCCCGGCGCTGCGCGGGTAGCCGCGGGGCGCCAGCGCGCCCCGCCCGGCCTCGCAGGGGTCTACGCGGCCACTTGTGCCGCGGCTGCGGCGGCGTCTGCGCCCGTGCGCTGAAGGTGGTCTGCCAGTTCGGCGATCGTCAGCGCCACCAGGCCATGCTCGGCCGCGTAGCGCGCAACACTGGTTCCGCGAGCCATGGTTCCGTCGGGATTCATCAGCTCGCACAGTACCGCGGCCGGCCGCAGGCCCGCCAGAACAGCCAGGTCCACCGAGCCTTCGGTATGGCCGCGCCGTTCCAGAACACCGCCGGGCCTGGCGCGCAGCGGAAACACATGCCCCGGGCTGACGATATCCGTGGCCTGGGCTCCCGGCGCAATGGCGGCGCGGATGGTGGTGACACGGTCGGCCGCAGACACGCCGGTGGACACGCCTTCGCGGGCTTCGATCGATACCGTGAAGGCCGTGCTGTAGCGGCTCTGGTTGCGGGGAACCATGGGCGGCAGGCCCAGGTTGTCCAGCGCTTCATCGGTCAGGCACAGGCACACGATTCCGCTGCAGTCGCGAATCAGCTGGGCCATGACGGGCACGGTGAGTTTGTCGGCGGCTACGATGAGATCGGCCTCGTTCTCGCGGTCGTAGTCGTCCATCAGGATGACGGGCCGCCCGAGACGCAAGTGTTGCAGTGCGCGCGCCAGCCGCATTTCGAAGGGCTGCGCGTACAGATCGGGGGGAAGGTAGGGTACGGAAGAAATTACGGCTGACATTGAAACGCTCTCGCAGGAAAAGTGGGCGAAAAACGTTTCAGGGCACATGACGCCAAGCCCCACCGCCGCGCGCAGACAGGGCGATGCCCCGGCCCGAGCCGCGGCGCGCCCCGCCCATGAGCGGGATGGCGCTGGCACATCTTCTTTCATCCGGACTGTGACCGTCGGCCCTGGCATCGCACCAGATCTGCTGACCCCGGCCGCATGGCGGCGCGGGCGCTCGCGGGCTTGCCGCATTGCGGCTTACCGCCGGTGGGGAATTGCACCCCGCCCTGAAGACGTACTGCACTGGCCGCGTATTGCGGCCGGCTCCTATTGTACGCGGAAGTTGCGCCAGGTCAGCCCTGGTCGTTTTTCTTCTTGGTCTTGAGCGCCAGCATGGTGCCGCGGCAAGCGGACGCGCCGCACAGGCACCGATAGTTTTCCTTGAGCTTCTTGGTGATGCGGCCTTCGATCACCAGGCCGTAGTCGTAGAACAGCTCTTCGCCGCGGGCAATGTCGCGCAATGCGGTGATGTACACGCGCTTGCCATGGCGGCCTTCCTGGGCTTCGCAATTGGGCTCGCACGAATGGTTGATCCAGCGCGCGTCGTTGCCGTCGTCGCCGCCATCGATGACGCGACCCGAACTCAGCGAGAAGAAAAACGTGTGAAAAGGGTCGTCGGGATTGGTGGGATGGCGGCGGTCGGCTTCCTTGGCGCTGATGCGCTTGCCTGTGTATTCGATGATGCGCGTGCCGGCGGGGATCTTCCGGGCGGCAAACACGCCATTGCCGTGCAGCTTGGAGCGGCGCACGACGTGCCAGGGCTTGGAGGGATCAGCAGTGGTCATGAATCTGGGCAGGTAGCGGGCCAGCGGCGATTATATCGGCGCACGGCGCGCCCTGCCGGTGCGGCCCCGGCCTATTCGGCGGCGGCCGCCGTCAGCGGCAATTGCGATTCTTTCAGGCGGCGCAGCACGAAACATGACTTGCTGTGGCGTATGCCCGGAATGCGGTAGAGCCGCTCGCGCAGCAGCCGTTCGTAATCGCGCGTGTCGCGCACCGCGATGCGTATGTAGTAGTCGTAGTCGCCCGATACCAGGAAGGCTTCCAGCACTTCGGGAATCTGCGCCAGGGCGCGGCCGAATTCGTAGAGGGTTTCTTCGCTGTGGCTTTCGAGGGTGATGTGGACGATGACGGTGTCCATGAACCCCAGGCTGGCCGGATCGATGTCGACGGTGTAGCCGCGGATGATGCCGGCGGCCTCCATGCGTTTAATGCGGTTCCAGCAGGGGGTGGACGATAGCCCCACTTCGCTGCCGATGTCGTTCAGGCTGGCGCGCGCATTCTGCTGCAGCACCCGCAGGATGGCGAGATCGAACTTGTCCAGTTTCATTTTCTGCATTCCCCGGCAAATAAAGATGAATTTACTGTAAACCGGGCGTTAACGGAGAAAAGAAGAGAAATCTTCTAGGCATGTAAGCGTAAGATATTCATCATGAACGATCGCCTCCACGCCTCGGCCCTGGCAGCTTTGGGCCACGATGAATCCGCTGAACGCAACGGCGCACAGATCCTGCTGGACACCCTGATTGAACGAGGCGTGGACACGGTATTCGGCTATCCGGGCGGCGCGGTGCTGCCGCTTTACGACGCCCTGTACGCCGAGTCGCGTCTGCGGCATGTGCTGGTGCGCCACGAGCAGGCGGCGGTGCATGCGGCCGAAGGCTATGCGCGCACTACCGGCCGGCCCGGCGTGGTGTTTGTCACCTCGGGGCCGGGCATGGCCAACACGACTTCGGGCCTGCTCGATGCTATGTGCGATTCCATCCCGGTGCTGTGCATCAGCGGACAGGTGGCCTCGGGCGCCATCGGCACCGACGCGTTCCAGGAATGCGATGCCATGGGCATTTCGCGGTCGGTGACGAAATGGAATACGCAGATCCGGTCGGTGGAAAGCGTGGCCGACGTTGCGGGGCGCGCATTCGACCTGACCCGCCAGGGGCGGCCGGGCCCGGTGCTGGTGGATTTCCCCAAAGATATGCAGCTGGCCCGGCCGGTGGCCGACGCAGGCGGCGCGACATTGCAGAATCGGCAGGTGGCGGCGCTGCGCATGCGCCGCCAGGCCGGCAAATCGCCCCTGAAGCTGCCGCAGACGGCCTTGCGCCGCGCCGCCGCGCTGATTGCCCAGGCCCGCCGTCCGGTGTTCTATGGCGGGGGCGGCCTGGTGAATTCGGGCCCCCAGGCCTGCGAGGCCTTTACGCGTCTGGTGCGCCACACGGGTGCGCCCTGCACGCTTACGCTGATGGGGCTGGGCGCGTTTCCCGCGTCCGACCCGCAGTTCGTGGGCATGCTGGGCATGCACGGCAGGCTGGAGGCCAACATGGCCATGCACCATGCCGACCTGGTGGTGTGCATCGGGGCGCGGTTCGACGACCGCATTACCGGCAAGCTTGCGGAATTCTGTCCCCATGCGCGCAAGATCCATATCGACATCGATCCGGCCTCGATCAATAAAGTGGTGCGGGTGGACGTGGCGCTGGTGGGCGATTGCCTGCCCATGCTCACCGCCTTGCGCGAGGCATTGGATGACCATACGCTGGCGCCCGCCCGCCTGGACAGTTGGTGGCGGCGCATCGATGCGTGGCGAGCCAAGGACTGCCTGGCCTACCCCCGCAACGATCAGGCCATCCTGCCGCAGCACCTGATGCAGCGCCTGAACACCGCGCTGGCCGGCCGCGATGCGATCGTGTCGACCGACGTGGGGCAACACCAGATGTGGGCCGCCCAGTATCTGGAGTTCGAGCGCCCCAACCGGTGGCTGACTTCGGGCGGCGCGGGCACCATGGGCTATGGCGTGCCGGCCGCGATCGGCGCGCAGGTGGCGCATCCGGACCGGTTGGTGGTGTGCGTCAGCGGCGACGCTTCGGTGTTGATGAATATCCAGGAGCTGTCCACGGCGATGCAGCACGAGACCCCCGTGAAGGTCGTGCTGTGCAACAACGGCTACATGGGCATGGTGCGCCAGTGGCAGGAACTGATCCACGGCGGACGCTATAGCCACAGCTATAACGCGTCTTTGCCCGATTTCGTGGCGCTGGCCAAGGCCTTCGGCTGGGGCGCGGCGCGGGTCGACGATCCGGCCAGGCTGGACGAGGCGCTGCGCGAATGCCTGGCACACCCCGGCCCGTACTTCCTGGATGTGGTGGTGGCGGGGCAAGAGAACTGCTTTCCCATGATGCCGGCGGGCGAAGGGCATCATCGGATGATGCTGGCCGAAGGGGTCTGGTACGAAGACGATACGGCCTAAGCGTGTCGGAGGCGGTTGAGTCGGTTATTTGCGGGGGTGTCTGACACCCTTCGGGACTCAGACACCTGGACGTGTGGGGCTCGCCGTGGCTTGGGCCGGTGATGTTGGTGTCTGACACCCTTCGGGAGTCAGACACCTGAACGTATGGGGCTTGCGGTGGCTGGGGCAGGTGATGTTGGTGTCTGACACCCTTTGGGAGTCAGACACCTGGACGTGTGTGGCTTGCCGTGGCTGGGGCAGGTGATGTTGGTGTCTGACACCCTTTGGGAGTCGGACACCTGGACGTGTGGCTTGCCGTGGCTGGGGCAGGTGATGTTGGTGTCTGACACCCTTTGGGAGTCAGACACCTGGACGTGTGTGGCTTGCCGTGGCTTGGGCAGGTGATGTTGGTGTCTGACACCCTTTGGGAGTCGGACACCTGGACGTGGGGCTTGCGGTGGCTTGGGCAGGTGATGTTGGTGTCTGACTCCCGAAGGGTGTCAGACACCGTTGCGTGCCGGCGGCGTGCGGGGGTCAGTCGTGCTTGATGGAAATGGTCTTCAGCACGGTGAAGCTGTACAACGCTTCGAAGCCTTTCTCGCGGCCGTGGCCGCTGGCCTTGACGCCGCCAAAGGGCAGTTCGATGCCGCCGCCCGCGCCATAGTTGTTGATGAACACCTGGCCGCTGCGCACCTTGCGGGCGATGCGCAGCTGGCGCGCGCCGTCGCGGGTCCAGACGCTGGCGGCAAGGCCATACTCGGTGGCATTGGCGATGCGCACCGCGTCGGCTTCGTCGTCGAACGGCATGGCGGCCAACACCGGGCCGAAGACTTCTTCCTGGGCCAGCCGGTGGTCCACCGGCACATCGCGCAGCAGCGTGGGGGCCTGGTAATAGCCTTCGGCCGGCGCTCCGTCGGCGACCTTGCCTTGCGCGACGGTGGCGATGCCGTCGCGCTCGGCGTCTTTCAGGAAGCCCTGCACCCGCTCCTGCTGCGTCTTGCGGATCAGCGGGCCGCAATCCAGGTCTTGTGTGGCCGGGCCCGTGCGGAGTGCGGCAAATGCTTGCGACAGGCGCTCCAGCACGCGGTCGTATGCGCTGCGTTCGACCAGCAGCCGGCTGCCGGCCGAGCACGTCTGCCCGGCATTCTGAATGATGGCGTTCACTGCCACGGGCACCAGCGCATCGATGTCGGCATCGGCGAACACGATCTGGGGCGACTTGCCGCCCAGCTCCAGGGTGACCGGCACATGGCGCTCGGCGGCGGTCTGTGTGACCAGCACGCCAATACGCGGCGAGCCGGTGAACGAGATGTGGTCTACGCCCGGGTGGCGCGTCAGTGCGTCGCCGGCTTCGTGGCCGTACCCCGTGACGATGTTGATGGCGCCGGGCGGGAAGCCCACGTCGGCGGCCAGCTCGGCCAGGCGCAACAGTGACAGGCACGCGTCTTCGGCGGGCTTGACCACGCACGCGTTGCCCGCCGCCAAAGCGCCGCCCACGCTGCGGCCGAAGATCTGCAACGGGTAGTTCCAGGGCACGACGTGCCCGGTGACGCCATGCGGCTCGCGTAGCGTCAGCACGGTATAACCGTTCTGGTACGGAAGCGTTTCGCCATGCAGTTTGTCGGCGGCGCCGCCGTAATACTCGAAATACCGAGCCACCGCGGTGACGTCGGCGCGCGCCTGCTTGGTGGGCTTGCCACAGTCGCGCGATTCGATCTCGGTAAGCTCGTCGGCGTGGTCCAGGATCTTGAGCGACAGCTTCAGCATCAGCCGGCCGCGCTCCGCCGCCGTGAGCCTGCCCCAAGGGCCTTCATCGAACGCGCGGCGAGCCGCCCGTACCGCCAGGTCGATATCCGTGGCGTTGCCCCGGGCGATGCTGTCGTATACCTGGCCAGTCGAGGGGTCGAAGACCGGAATGGATTCGCCCGACGCGCCGGGCACGGTGCGATTGTCAATGAAATGCTGCTTCATGCCGATGAACCTCAGGAGTGTCGTTGCAAGGGGCCGGCCATGCAGCCGGACTATCTAGAACAGGATGGAAAGGCCTCCGTCCACGGCCAGGACCTGTCCGTTGACATACGAGGCTGCCGGCGATGCCAGGAACACGGCGGCGCCGGCGATTTCGTCGGGCTGGCCCCAACGGCCCATGGGGTTGCGGGCAGCCAGCGGGTCGTTGGGGTCGGCCACGTAGGCGGCGTTGGTCTCGGTGGCGAACGTGCCGGGGGCGATGGCATTGCTGGTGATGCCCAGCGGGCCGAATTCCACGGCCAGCGCTCGCATCATGCCCGTGAGGCCCTGTTTTGCGGCCGGGTAGACTGCGTCTCCGGGCCGCGCCAGCTCGCCCGCGATCGACGTGATGGTGATCAGCCGACCGCTGCGCTGGCGCACCATGCGCTCGGCCGCGAGCTTGGCCAGCAGGATGCCCGCCACCAGGTCGGTTTCGATCAGCGCACGCACCTCGGCGGGCGAGATGTCTTGCAAGGGCTTGCGGTTGCGCGCCCCCACATTGCCGACCAGGATGTCGAGCCGCCCGTGCTCGGCATCGATACGTTCGAAGGCGCCGCGCATGGCATCTTCGTTGCAGACGTCGAACACCAGTGGCGATGCGGCCAGGTTCGCTTCGCGCAGCGATTGCACCGCGGCCAGGACGGCGGCCTCGTTGCGCCCGTTGATGAGCACATGGGCGCCGCTGGCCGCCATGGCGCGGGCGATGCTCAGCCCCAGGCCGCGCGCCGACCCGGTGATCAGCGCGACCTGTCCGGCCAGCGAGAAATTCTGCAAGTAGGATTGCGAAACAGACATAGGGACCGGTGTTCAGTTACGGAACTCGGGCGCCCAATGCAACAGCCGACGTTCCAGCCAGGTGACACAATAAACCAATACGATGCCGACGATCGAGAGCAGTGTTACCGCTGCGAACATGTCGGTGGCATTGAGCGTGGCCAGCGCGGTGATCATCAGGTAGCCCATGCCGGTGGTGGATCCGACGAACTCGGCAAGCACGACGCCGATCAGCGCGAAGCTGATGGCATTGGGCAGCGACGCGAAGGTCCAGGCGGCGGCGGTGGGAATGCGCACGCGCCACAGGATCTGCCGCGGCGAGCCGCCCAGCGTGCGGCAGAAGTCCACCAGTTCGCGCTCGACGCTGCGGCCCCCCTTGTAGGTATTGAAGAACACCAGGAAGAACACCACGAACCACGATGTCACCACTTTCGAGGCCAGGCCCAGGCCGAAGAACATGGTGATGAGGGGCACGAACGCGATGCGCGGCATCGAGTTGAAGGCCACGATGAACGGGTTGAAGACATCGGCCAGCATGCGGCTGCGGCTGAGCGTCATGCCTACCAGGAACCCGCTGCCCACCCCCACCACCAGGCCGACCAGCGTGGCCTCGAGCGTCAGCAGCAGGTGCGGCCAGACCGAACGCGGCCCCGGCTGCATCCATTCCCAGAGCCGGACTGCGATGCGCGACGGCTGGCTGATGAAAAACGGGTCGAACAGGGTGTTCTGCGCGAACCAGGGAATGCGGGTCAGGCCTTCCCAGGCGCCCAGCAGCACGAGCAGGATCAGCGCCTGCCATGCATGGACTTTCAGCCGCCGGCGCAGGCCGGCGCGGCGGTCCTGGCGGATCTGGTCTTGCAGCGTAGGTATCGAGGTTGCGGACATAAGGCGGCGGCTCAGGCGGCGGCGCGGAACTCCTGGCCCAGCACTGCCCACAGACTTTGCACGTGGGCGGTGAACTGAGGCGTCTCGCGCAAGGTAAAGACGTCGCGCGGATGCGGGATGGTGATGCGCTCGTCGAGCAATACGCGGCTGGGAGGCCCCGACAGCACCACGACCCGGTCCGACAGCGTGATGGCCTCGTCCAGATCGTGCGTCACCATGATGATCGTCTGGCCGAGCTTGCGCCAGATGTCGATGAGTTCGCGGTGCAGGTGCGTTTTGGTGTGGGTGTCCAGCGCGCCGAACGGTTCGTCCAGCAGCAGAATGCGCGGCTCGACCGCCAGGCTCATCAGCAGGGCCACGCGCCGGCGCATTCCGCCCGACAGCTGGTGCGGATAGGCCTGCGCAAACTGGCTGAGATGGCCGAGTTCCAGCAGTTCGGCCACGCGCTGCTCGATGCGCGCGGCCGGCACGCCCTGGAACTTCAGGCCCAGCGCAACGTTCTTGCGCACATTGAACCAGGGCAGCAGCGTGTCTTTCTGGAAGATGTAGCCCAGCGCGGGGGGAACCTGCCCGTGCACGGGCATGCCAGCGACCCGGATGGCGCCGGTGGTGACGGGAAAAAAGCCCGCGATCATGTTGAGCAGCGTGCTCTTGCCGCAGCCGGACGGCCCGACGATGGACACGAACTCGCCTTCGGCGATGGTGAGCGAGACCTCGCCCACGGCGTGCACCAGTCCGCCGCGCGTCTGGTAGGCCTTGCCCACGCGATCGAGTTCAATCATGCGGGTCTACTTTTTCTGGTGGGCACGCTGCACGAACGACATGTCCACGCATTTTGCGTAGGGAACCTTTTTCAGTTCTTCGTTCGAGAACTGGCGATCATCGCCCATGATGCCCAGCATGCGCTGGTAGGCATCTTCGGTGATGATGTTGTCTTTGAGAAATACGGTTTTCTGGTACACGGCCAGGGTCTTCTCGATCGCGCTGCGCGGGAAGGCGCTGAGGTAGTCGTCGTAGATGGCGTCGGTAAGCTCTGCGGCGCTGCTGTCGTTGATGAAGCTCTGCGCGCGAACCATCGCCGTGACGAACCCCTGCACGGTTTCGGGGCGCTTCTGGATGGTGTCTTGCAACGTCAGCGCCGCGATGCCCGGCACGTCGCCGCCCATGAATTCCTGCCATGAGGCATCGGTGGTGGCGTCGAAGATGGGCACGCCCCAGCCTTCTTCGCGGGCCTGCTCCATCATGGACATGGTGGCCATGGTGGCCGACACCGATCCGGTCTTGAGCGCGCCCAGCATGGTGGCCAGGTCGCCCAGCGGCCGCACATCGACCTTATCGGCAACGCCCGCCTGCTGCATCAGGTACACGGCCATGAGCCAGGTGACCGACTGGGGCTGGGTGGCCCCCACGCGCTTGCCGGCCAGGTCTTTCAGCGATTTGATCTTGCCGCTTTCGTAGTCTTCGCGCCGCACAATGATGTTGGCGTACGTGAGCTTGCGGTCAAAGCCGAACACCAGGCTGGCCGGCTTGCCCGCCAGCGTCAGCGCGGGGGCCGCGGTGGCTGCCGTTGCGCCGAAGGCGATTTGCCCGGCGGCCAGCATCTGCATCGTGCGCGGCCCGCTCTGCGAGTTCAGGTATTCGACGTCCAGCCCCGCGTCGCCAAAGTAGCCTTTTTTCAGGGCGACATAAGCGGCCGCGAAAAACGGGTCGATGCTGCCAAGCCCGAAGACGGTTTTGCCGGAGGCGCCCTGGCCGAAAGCCAGGCGCGGGCCAAGCAGGCATGCGGCGCCGAGCGCGCCGGTGGCAGACAGGAAACTACGGCGGGAAACTGGGGAAACGGGGCTGCGGGGCATGTCGTCCTCGATAGGCTTGTAATCGTTGTGGACGTAACAATACCGCAAATTCGGCGGGCCGGACGATCGCCGCTGCTTGGTCGCGCCCGCGTGTCTCGTGCAAAGACGCGCGGGCGCAGGCGTGGGCTAGGACGCCGTCTTGGCGGCTTTTTTTACCGCTTTCCTGGCGGCCTTCTTGGCCGCCGGTGGCTTGGCCGCAGTTTTCTTGGCCGCGGTCTTGGCTGCCGTCTTGGTGGCGGACTTGGTGGCGGACTTGGCGGGTGATTTCGCTGCCGTCCTGGCGGCGGACTTGGCCGGCGCGCGCCCCGTCTTGGCCGCGCGCGGCTCGAACTCGAAGCCCACCTTGCCGTCGGGCTGACGCACCAGGAACGCCTTGAACTTGCGGTTGGTGCGGCTCGACACGAAACCATCGAGCAGGTCGGTGCGGCCGTCGGCCAGAAGCTTGTGCATCTGCTCGCGCGAGATTTCCTGTTGCAGGATGATCTTGCCCGACCGGAAGTCGCATTGCTTCTCGGGGCCGACGGATTTTTCGCAGACGTAGCTCAGGCCATGTTCAAACACATGCGACCGGCATTTGGGGCACGGGCCCACGGGCGTATGCCCGCTGAAGTCCACCGGCTCGCTGCCGTCGTCTTCGTTCTGGCCGAAGTCGAACTCCAGCTTGTATTCGTCGCCGATGCGCAGGATGGCGGCAAACGGGCGCCCCATTTTGCTGATGAAGCCCTGCAGCGGGCCGATTTCGCGCTTGGCCAGCAGCTCTTCCACTTCGGGCAGCTCGAAGGTGCGTCCGCCCGGATGCTTGCCCATCGAGAAATCGCACTGGGTGCACGCGTAGCGGCGGTAGTTTTCCTTGACCACGCCGCCGCATTTCGGGCACGGCGTTTCAAGGGTGGCGTAGTCGCCCGGCACCGTGTCGCGTTCGTATTCTTTGGCGCGCTTGACGATGATCTGGGTCATCTGCGCGATTTCTCGCATGAACGCCGTGCGGTCGAGCCTGCCCTGCTCGATCTGCTTGAGTTTGTGTTCCCATTCGCCCGTCAGTTCAGGCGAAGTGAGTTCGCTGACATCGAGCCCCGAGAGCAGGGTCATGAGCTGGCGCGCCTTGGCGGTGGGCACCAGTTCGCGCCCTTCGCGCCGCAGGTATCCTTCGCCAAGCAGACCTTCGATAATGCCCGCCCGGGTGGCCGGGGTGCCCAGGCCTCGTTCGGACATGGCCTCGCGCAGCTCTTCGTCGTCGACCAGCTTGCCCGCGCCTTCCATGGCCGAAAGCAGCGTCGCTTCGGTATAGCGTGGCGGCGGCTTGGTCGACAGACCCACGGCCTCGACGTCTTCGGTGCGCACGGTTTCATTGTTGGCCACCGGCACCAGATTGGCGTCTTCGCCCTGGGCTTCTTTGCCGTACACCGCAAGCCAGCCCGGCGACACCAGCACCTTGCCTTCGGTCTTGAACCGATGGCCCTGTACCTCGGTGATGCGCGTGGTGACGCGATACTCGGCGGACGGAAAGAACACCGCCAGGAAGCGCTTGAGCACCAGATCGTACAGCTTGCCTTCGGCCTCGCTCAGATCGTGCGGGATCTGCAGCGTGGGAATGATGGCAAAGTGATCCGACACCTTCTTGTTGTCGAAAATGCGCCGGTTGGGCTTGACCCAGTTCTGCGTCACAACCGTGCCGGCATGCCGCGCAAGCTGGCCCACGGCGTTCGAGCCGCCCTTGGCCAGGGCCTGCATGGTTTCGCGCACGGTGCCCAGATAGTCTTCGGGCAGGTAGCGGGAATCGGTACGCGGATAGGTAAGCGCCTTGTGGCGTTCGTACAGGGTCTGGGCCAGGGCCAGCGTGGTCTTGGCCGAAAAGCCGAAGCGCCCGTTGGCCTCGCGCTGCAGCGAGGTCAGGTCGTACAGGGCGGGCGATGCCTGCGTGGACGGCTTGGATTCTTCGGTGACGTTGCCGGGCTGCTGGCGGCAGGCCGCCACCACGCTCTGCGCGGCGGCCTGCGACCACAGGCGCGATTCGCGCTTTTCGGGGTCGCGCTCGTCGCGCTTGAACTCCGGGTCGATCCAGCGGCCCTGGTACAGGCCCGCGGCGGCCACGAAGGTGGCGTGCACTTCCCAGTAATCGCGCGGCACGAATGCGCGGATGCGCGCCTCGCGTTCGGCCACGATGGCCAATGTGGGCGTCTGCACGCGCCCCACCGGGGTCTTGAAGAAACCGCCGTCCTTGCTGTTGAAGGCCGTCATGGCGCGGGTGCCGTTGATGCCGACCAGCCAGTCGGCCTCGGCGCGCGAGCGCGCGGCGGCTTCAAGCGGCTTGAGCTGTTCGTCGTCGCGCAGGTTCTCGAACGCTTCACGGATCGCGGCCTGCGTCATGGATTGCAGCCACAGACGGCGTATGGGTTTCTTTACCCCCGCATACTGGACGATATAGCGGAAGATCAGTTCGCCCTCGCGGCCCGCGTCACAGGCGTTGATCAGCGAATCGACGTCTTTGCGCTTGGCCAGCTTGACCAGCAGCTTCAGGCGTTCGGCCGAGCGCTTGTCTGCGGGCCCCAGTTCGAATTCCGGCGGAATTACGGGCAGGTGAGTGAAGCTCCATTTTCCCTTGACCGGATCGTTGGGCGCGACAAGACCGAGCAAATGCCCGATACTGGAAGCGAGCACGTAACGTTCGCTTTCAAAATAGTCGCCCTCGCGCGCGAAGCCTCCGAGGGCGCGTGATATATCAAGGGCTACCGAGGGCTTCTCGGCAATAATCAACGTTTTGCTCATGGGTATCCAGTGGCGGTAGACCCGCCGGTGTAGCGCGGATAATACGAGGGGAGATTCGCCGCATGCAAGTCGGGGCTACAGGCCAGGCGGGTTCGGAACTGCACGCATGGCGGCAATTTTTGGGCCGCACCACGCTTTGGCTGGCCGTATGGCTGCTGGGCAGCGCCGTGATCTGCTGGGTAGCCGCCAACTGGCCGGACATGTCCAAGACGCAGCGCTTTGCCGGTGCGCAGGCGCTATTGGCCGGGTGCGTGCTGGCCGCAGCGTGGGCAGGTTGGCGCCTGCGGTCCAGCGGCGGCGCGCGCCGGCACGCGCCCGGCGCGCTGCTGACCCTGGGCGGTCTGTTGCTGGGCGCGTTGCTGGCCTTGCTAGGCCAGTCTTACCAGACGGGCGCCGACACCTGGGAACTCTTTGCCTGGTGGGCCGCGCTATTGTTGCCCTGGGCGCTGGTGGCAGCCAGCCAGGCAGTCTGGCTGCTATGGATAGCGGTCGTCAATATTGCGGCGCTGCTTTATTTGCAGCAATCGCCCAGCCCATTCTGGTGGAACCTCGACGCCAGCATACCTGCCCTGACGCTGGCCGCGCTAAATCTGACGATGCTGGCGGTGTGGGAATGCGCCGCGTGGCGCTGGCGGGCCGACACCCGCGTGGGACCGCGCGCGCTGGCCGCGCTGGTCATCGGCATCCTGGTCTTCAGCCTGACGTTCGGCGGTTCGGTGCTGTACGAGCTGGGCTCGATCAGGGGCGCAGCGTGGCTGGCCGTCACCCTGGGCCTGGGCTACTACTACCACCGCGGCCGGCGTGATCTGCTTATCCTGGCCATGCTGGCCGCCGGCGTCATCTGCGTGACGATGCGCCTGGCGGGCGAATGGCTGTTCCGCCTGGAACCGGGGCCTTGGGCCATTCTGCCCCTGGCAGGGCTCCTGATGGCCGAAGCCGTGTGGGCGGCGCGTTGGTTGCGCCGCCTGGCCGCCCGGCTGCCGACGGGCCGCGCGCTGGCCGACGCCGAACCGGCGGGGGCTTCGGCGGGCAACGCCGTGGCGCCCCCGGTTCTGGGCAGTCCCGTGGCCGAAGTGGCCGAACCCGCGGAACCGCCGCGCCTTGAGCCCGCCTGGTATGTGCAGGGCCTGCTGGGCCTGAGCGCCTGGCTGAGCACCCTGCTGCTGCTGGTTTTTCTGGCTGTTTCGGGCCTGGTGCAGACGCTGCAGGGCGCCCTGGTGGTGGGGCTGGTGCTTTGCGCCGGCGCGGTGGCCGTGCTGCGCACCGATGCGGGGCCTTTCTGGCGCCAGTGCGCCACGGCCCTGGGCTTTGCAGGCCAGATCCTGGTCGCGTTCGGCCTTTCCGACTCGGCATCGCTGTCCAGCGCCTGCGCCTTCGTACTGTTGCTGGGGGCGGCCGTATATGCCTTGGCGCCAGACGCGCTGTTGCGGTTCCTGAGCGCCTGGATGGTTGCGCTGGCGCTGGCCGGGCTCATCTGGTTGGGGCTGGTGCCTGGCCTGATGAGCAACGACCTGCTCGAAATGTGGCTCGATTTCGACACCTTGCAAGCCACCTTCGTGTGGCTGCCTGTGGCGGTGGCGGGCGGCTGGACAGCCGCGGCCGCTTTCTGCGTCGGGCATCGTCTGGCGCGCACGCGCCCGAATCTGCTGCTGCCGCTGGCCTGGGCATTCGTGCTTGCGGTGCAAAGCATGGTGTGGCTGGCCGGCGGCACGACCCTGGCGCAGTTGCCCGTCATCTGGGAAGCCAACCGGGTGGCCGCGATGCTGACGGTGGCAGGCGTGCTGTTGCCGGTGGGCAGCGCCCTGGCCGTATTGTGGCCGCGTCGGCACGCGCTGACCGCGGGGGTGATGTGGGGGGTGCCCCTGGCCTTGCTGGTGCTGGCACTGTTCTGGCTGCCCAGCCCGGGCATCGCCTTCGCGCTGGCCTGGATGTTGCTGGGCTTTGGCCTGAACCGGCGGCATCTGGCCGTTTTTGGCGGCCTGAGCCTGCTGGTCTATCTGCTTATCTATTATTACCAGCTGCAGGTGCCGCTGCTCGACAAGGCGCTGTGGCTGGGCGGGGCCGCCGTGCTTCTGTTCCTGCTGCGCGCCCTGCTGTGGCTGGTGCCTCGCCTGACCCGCACGGCGCCGCCCACCGAGCAGGCCGTGGCCGACCCGCCGGGCGCGGCATTGCGCTGGCGTACGGCCGTGGTGCTGGGCGGCCTGGTGCTTGCGCTCGGGTTCGTCAATACCGCGATCTGGCAACGCGAGGGACTGCTGGCCACGGGCCGCGTGGCCATCCTGGAACTGGCGCCGGTGGATCCGCGTTCGTTGATGCAGGGCGACTACATGGCCTTGCGCTTTGCCGCCGGCGACGAGGTCATGCAGCGGTTCGCTGCGCACACGCCGGGCAAGCCCCTGCTCGACGGCTATGTCGTGTTGGTGCCGGACGGCAAAGGCGTGGCGCAGGTGGCGCGCATCCAGCCGCAGGCGCAACCGCAGGCCGCCAACGAAATCGCCCTGCGCTACCGCATGCGGGGCGGCCAGGTGCGCATCGTCACCAACGCGTACTTCTTTCCCGAAGGGCAGGCCGAACGTTACGAGTCGGCGCGGTATGGCGAAGTTCGGGTGGGCAAAGACGGCACGGGGCTGCTGGTGCGCATGCTCGGGGCGGATCTGCAGCCGCTGTAGGGGCGCCGCGCTACCGCGCGGCCTGTGGCCCGTAGCGCGCCGACCAGCGGGCGGTGGCTGCCGCCAGGAATTCGCCTGGCGTCGCGGCCTGCAAGGGCGCAAAATCCAGCGCCTGCCAGGCCTGGGCCAGCATGGCCAGCGGCCGGGCCGTGTCGATGGCCGGCGCGCCGTTCTGTTTCGATAACTTCAGCCCGCTTTGGGGGTCGGTTACCAACGGCACGTGCATGACGCGCGGCGGCCCCGCGCCCAGCAGCCGGGCCAGGATACGCTGGCGAGCCGTGGAACTGAGCAGGTCGGCGCCGCGCACGACGTCGGTGACGCCCTGCTCGGCGTCATCCACCACGACCGCCAGCTGGTAGGCCCACAGGCCATCGGCACGCCTGAGCACGAAGTCGCCCACGGCGCGGGCCACGTCCTGTTGCTGCGGCCCCAGCCATCGGTCGGTAAAGTGTTCGCAACCCGGCGGCACGCGCAGCCGCCATGCGCGGGCCTGTCGGCCAGGGGGCAGGCCATGCCGGCAGGTACCGGGATACGGGCGCTCGCCGTCGGTGACGGTGCCCGGCCCGCGCAGCGATGAATCGGCGATTTCCCGCCGCGTGCAGCCGCACCCATAGACCAGGCCTTGCGAGGCAAGCCTGTCGAAGGCGCGCTGGTAGGCGTCGCCACGCCGTGACTGCCACCAGATGTCGCCATCCCAGTGCAGTTCCAGGCGGCGCAGTTGCTGCATGATGGTTTCGGCGGCGCCCGCGACGGTGCGCGGGGAATCGACATCTTCGATGCGCAGCAGCCAGCGGCCGCCATGCGCGCGCGCATCCAGCCAGCTGGCCAGGGCGGCTACCAGCGAACCCAGGTGCAGCGGCCCGCTAGGGCTGGGGGCGAAGCGACCTACGTAGTTCACGGCTCAGTGGAGCCTGCGCACACCATCGTCGTCGAGCAGTTCTTCGAGAACCAGGTTGTCGATTTCGGCTTCCTGGCTCCAGAGGACCATCAGGGCGATGATCTTGATCTTGGCCAGCGATACCGGGGTTTCCGGCGCTGCCAGGGCGCGGTCGATGACGATTTCGCGCAATGGCGCCGGCAGCACGCCGGCCGATTCGAGAAATGCGATGAACCCGATGGATTCGGTGCCGAGCTGTTGGTATTCGGAGTCGGTGTAGATACGGACGCCGGAGCTGGGAGCCTGGGCGAGATCGACGCAGCGTTCGGTGGTTTCGGCCAGGCCATAAAGCCAGCCCAGCGCGTCGTCGATGTCATCGTGCTCGAAGCCGGCGGCAGCAAGGCGTTTGGCGAGAACGTCGGCCGCGGGACAGGCTTGCGGCGTGTAGTAGTTTTCGAACAAATAGACGAGGATATCGAACATATGGCGCATTGTCGTGCCGGTTTGCACAGTCGGCCCGCATATCGGCAAACCAGCAAACGTGAATTTAACTGTACGCTGAAACGTCATCCGGGGCAACTTCACCCTACCGGGTTGGCGATATACAACGGAAGGCGCGCTCCCGGCCCGCAATCGAGGCGGCCGCCGCAGCGGCGGATACACTAAACCGCAATGAAACACCCAGTGGGCGTCTGTCCTGGCGCCACGCATGTTCGTACGAAAAAGGAACGCACATTCATGGCTGTCCACCCTTCGGTATCCGTCCCCGGTTTGATTCCTGCTGCGGCGGCGGGCGACCCGCTGGCCCGGGTCGACACGCCCAGCCTGGTGCTGGACCTGGACGCCTTCGAACACAACCTGCGGGCGATGCAGGCCTGGGCCGACCGCCACGGCGTGCGCCTGCGCCCGCACGCCAAGGCGCACAAGTGCCCGGAAATTGCGCGACGGCAGCTGGCCCTGGGCGCCCGCGGCATCTGCTGCCAGAAGGTCAGCGAGGCGGTTCCGTTCGTGGCGGCGGGCATCGATGACGTGCACATCAGCAACGAAA
Organism: Bordetella genomosp. 7; assembly: GCF_002261265.1. Classification (GTDB taxonomy): domain Bacteria; phylum Pseudomonadota; class Gammaproteobacteria; order Burkholderiales; family Burkholderiaceae_B; genus Bordetella_A. The sequence continues at coordinate 635,150 of NZ_NEVK01000008.1, forward strand.
TCGTCGGGCCGGCCAAGCTGGCGCTGCTGGCGCAACTGGCGCGCGCGGCCCGCGTCAGCGTGTGCGTGGACGACGCCGGCAACCTGGCCGATATTTCCGCCGCCATGACACAGGCCGGGGCCCAGGTCGAAGTGCTGGTCGAGATCGATGTCGGACAGGGCCGTTGCGGCGTTCCGGATGTGGCCGAAGCCGTGGCGCTGGCGCGGCGCGTGCAGGATCTGCCCGGTGTGAGCTTCGGAGGCTTGCAGGCCTATCACGGGTCGGCGCAGCATGTGCGCAGCCACGCCGGACGCGCCGAGGCGGCCTCGCGCGCGGCCCGCCTGGCGGCCGAGTGCGCGCGCGCGCTGCGTTCGGCCGGCATCCCGTGCGACCGCATTACCGGCGCGGGTACGGGCAGCGCGGAATTCGATGCGGCGTCGGGCGTGTACACAGAGCTGCAAGCGGGCTCGTACGCGTTCATGGATGGCGACTACGGCGCCAACGACTGGTCGGGGCCGTTGGCTTTCCGCCACAGCCTTTACCTGCTGGCTACGGTCATGAGCCGGCCCGTGGCGGGCCGGGCGGTGGTGGATGCGGGGCTTAAATCCACCACCATTGAAAGCGGCTTGCCCCGCGTGGCCGGCCGCGACGGCTTGCGCTATATAGCCGCCAACGACGAACACGGCGTGCTGGAAGTCGCCGCCGATGCGAACGTGCGGCTGGGCGATACGTTGCTGCTGGTGCCCGCTCACGTCGATCCCACCTTCAACCTGCACGATACCCTGGTGGCCTATCGCGACGGCGTGGTCGAGGGCATCTGGGACATCGCCGCGCGCGGGCTGAGCCGCTAAGGCGGCGTACGGCGCGGGCGCCGGCCCGCCCGCGGCCGCCATACGGTGCTAAATTGCAGGTTTTCCACCCCCCCTTGTTTCCCTATTCCGCAGGAACCGCCATGGAATTCAGCCAGTTCAACGTCAATGCCCTCATGGAGATCACCGCTCGCCCGGACCTGGTGTTCGTGCGAGGCCAGGGCTCCTGGCTGGAGGATCACACGGGCAAGCGATACCTGGATTTCGTGCAGGGTTGGGCGGTGAACACGCTGGGCCACTGCGCGCCGGAAATGAAGCGCGCGCTGATCGAGCAGGCCGACAAGCTGATGAACCCGTCGCCCGCGTTCTATAACGCGCCGTCGATCGAACTGGCCCAGCGGCTGACGGGCGCATCGTGCTTTGATCGCGTGTTCTTTGCCAACAGCGGCGCCGAGGCCAACGAAGGCGCCATCAAGCTGGCGCGCAAGTGGGGGCGCGTCAAGCGCAATGGCGCCTACAAGATCATCACGATGAACCACGGCTTTCATGGCCGCACGCTGGCCACCATGTCGGCTTCCGGCAAGCCGGGCTGGGACACGATGTATGCGCCGCAGGTCGAAGGCTTTCCGAAGGCCGAACTCAACGACCTGGATTCGGTGCGCGCGCTGATCGACAACCAGACCGTGGCCATCATGCTCGAGCCGGTGCAGGGCGAGTCGGGCGTGGTTCCGGCCACCCCCGAGTTCATGAAGGGCCTGCGCCAATTGGCCGACGAGCACCAGCTGCTGCTTATCGTCGACGAAGTGCAGACCGGCATGGGCCGCACGGGCAAGCTCTTCGCCTACCAGCACTTCGACGTTGTGCCCGACATCATGACGCTGGCCAAAGGCATCGGCGGCGGCGTGCCGCTGGCCGCGCTGCTCGCCCGCGAGGAAGTCTGCGTGTTCGCGCACGGCGACCAGGGCGGCACCTACAACGGCAACCCGCTGATGGCCGCCGTGGGCGTGGCCGTGTTCGACACGCTGGCCTCGCCGGGCTTCATGGATACCATGCGCGCCCGCAGCCAGCAGTTGTCGGAAGGCTTGCTGGCCTTGTCGTCCAAGCGCGGCCTGCGCGGCGAACGCGGCATGGGCCTGTTGCGCGCGCTGATCCTGGACCGCGACGACGGCCCCGCCATTGTCGACGCGGCGCGTAACCTGGCGCCGCAAGGCCTGCTGCTGAACGCGCCGCGCGGCAACCTGCTGCGCTTCATGCCTGCATTGAACGTCACCGAGGCAGAGATCGAGACGATGCTGTCGCAACTCGACGGCGTGATCGGCGCGTTGCGCAAATAACCGCCTGCCCGCATGGCACGGGGCCCGGCTGGCTTGCTGTCAGCCGGGCCCTTTTGTTTCGTCCAGCGCCGCCGCCTGGCTGCGCAGGATGTACTTCTGTATCTTGCCGGTGGCGGTCTTGGGTAGCGGGCCGAACACGACGGTGCGCGGCACCTTGAAGCGCGCGAGCTGAGCCCGGCAATGGTTCACGATATCTTCGGCCGAGCATGACGCGCCTTCTTTCAGGGTGACGAAGGCGCAGGGCGTTTCGCCCCAGGCAGGATCGGGGCGCGCGACCACCGCCGCCTCCAGGACGGCGGGATGCCGGTACAGCACGCTTTCGACTTCCACGGTCGAGATGTTCTCGCCGCCGGAGATCACGATGTCTTTGGCGCGGTCCTTGATTTCGATGTAGCCGTCCGGGTGCAGCACGCCCAGGTCGCCGGAATGGAACCAGCCGCCGGCGAAGGCTTCGGCGGTGGCCGCCGGGTTGTGCAGGTATCCCTTCATCAGGGTGTTGCCGCGCAGCACGATCTCGCCCAGCGATTTGCCATCGGCGGGCACCGGCCGCAGTTGCGCATCGACCACCTGCACATCCTCGACGTTCAGCTTGCGCACGCCGATGCGGGCCTTGAGCGCGGCGCGCTCGGCCAGCGGCAGCCCGTCCCATTCATCGTGCCAGGCACAGCTGACCGAAGGACCGTACGTTTCTGTCAGGCCGTACAGGTGCGTGACCGTCACGCCCAGTTGCTCCATGGCTTCGATAACGGCCGCCGGGGGCGCGGCCCCGCCGGTAAGCGCGTGCACGGGATGTGCGGCGCGATACTGTACCTCGGCCGGCGCGTTGACCAGCATATTCAGCACCACGGGCGCGGCACAGAAGTAGCCGACATGGTGGCGCCGGATGGCCGAGAAGATGGCCGCCGGCTCGACCCGCCGCAGGCAGACGCTGGTGCCGGCAAGCGCGGCAAGCGTCCAGGGAAAGCACCAGCCGTTGCAATGGAACATCGGCAAGGTCCACAGGTACACGGCGTGGGGCGGCATGCCGCAAGCCAGTACGTTGCCGGTGGCGTTGAGATAAGCGCCCCGATGGTGGTAGACCACGCCCTTTGGGTTGCCCGTCGTGCCCGACGTGTAGTTCAGGCAGATGCTCTGCCATTCGTCTGCAGGCCAGTCCCATGGCGCGTCGGGCGCGTGCGCGCCGAGCCACGCTTCGTATTCCGCGTCGCCGAAGTCGCCGTGGCTGCCGGTGAATTCCGTGTCTTCGATGCGCACCACTCGCGGCGGCGCCGCCATGCGGGACCACACGTCGCGGACCAGGTCGGCGTATTCGCTGTCGTACAACAGGACCTTGGCCCCGCCGTGCTCAAGAATGAACGCCAGCGTGGCCGCGTCCAGCCGCGTGTTCAGCGCGTTGAGCACCGCGCCGGCCATGGGCACGCCGAAGTGTGCCTCATACAGCGCAGGCACATTGGGCGCGAGTACGGCCACCACGTCGCCCGGCTGTACGCCCCATGCGCGCAGCGCCGCGGCCATCTGCCGACAGCGTGCGCGGGTGTCATGCCAGCTTTGGCTGCGTTCGCCATGCACCAGCGCGGGACGTTGCGGATACACACCGGCCGACCACTGCAAAAACCCTAGCGGCGTCAGCGCCACGTGGTTGGCGGCATTGCGGGGCAGGTCATCGTGCGGGGTGGCTGTCATAAGCGCCTCTCAAGCGTGACGGGCGTCTTCGCGGCAGGCGGCCTGCCATCCCAGCTCGGCCAACGGAGCCACGCGCGCGCCCATTTCCAGGGCGTCGGGGGCGGCCGCGTTGCCGGCGCGCGCGCGTGCGTATACGCCCTGCAGAATCGCGGCGATGCGAAAGAAACTGTAGGCCAGGTAAAAATCCCAGTTCGCCGGCGCCGCGATGCCGCGCGCATCGCAATACGCGGCCACAAAGCCTGCCTCGTCCGGAATGCCAAGCGCCTGCAGATCCAGCCCTCCGATGCCGCGCCATAACTGAGGCGGAATACGCCAGCACATACAGTGATACGCCAGGTCGGCAAGAGGATGCCCCAATGTGGAGAGTTCCCAATCGAGCAGGGCGATGGCGCGCGGCGCGTCGGCGTCGAACACCAGGTTGTCGATGCGGTAGTCGCCGTGCACCAGACACACCTGGCCGTCGTCGGGGGGCAGGCGCCGGGGCAGCCAGTCCATCAGCGCGTCCATGGCCGCAACAGCGCCTGTGGCAGTGTCGCGATACTGCCGCGTCCAGCGGGCTACCTGGCGGGCGTAGTAATCGCCCGCGCGGCCATAATCGGCCAGCCCGATATCGCCGGGCGCCACCGTGTGCAAGGTGGCCAGCACCTTGCCGGCTTCTGCGTAGATGGCGCGGCGTTGAGCGGGCGCCAGGCCGGGCAAGGCCGGGTCCATGAACACCCGGCCCTGCGCGTAGCTCATCAAATAAAAGGGTGTGCCGATCACCGTGCGGTCATCGCAATAGTGCAGCATGCGCGGCACCGGCACGGCGGTGCCGGACAGCGCATTCATGACTCGGTATTCCCTGTCGATGGCATGCGCCGAGGGCAGCAGCGTGCCGGGCGGCTGCTTGCGCAGCACGCGCACGCCGGTGTCGTCGTGCAGCACGTAGGTGGGATTGGACTGGCCGCCCGACAGCGGCCGCACCCGCAGGCTGGCGGCATGGCCCAGCCCGTGCGCCTGCAGATAGCCCGCGAGCGCAGGCAGCCAGTCCGGCTGCGTCGGCGATGCTTGGCCCTGCGGGGTCATACCAGCGCCTTGCGCGGCGCTCCGGCATCGTCCCAGCGCCAGAACGCGTCGCCTTCGTCCATCAAGTAACGGGCCAGTACCATCTTGTGCACTTCGGACGCGCCGTCGACCAGGCGCGCCTGGCGTGCGTAGCGGTATATCCATTCAAGCGGCGTGTCTTTCGAATAGCCGCGCGCGCCGTTCAATTGCAACGCCGTATCGACCACCTTGTGCAGGGTTTCCGACACGACGATCTTGGCCATGGAGATCTCTTTGCGCGCGTAGTCGCCCTGGTCCAGTCGCACGGCGGCGCGCATGGTAAGCAGGCGGCCGATCTCAATCTGCATGGCGGCGTCGCCCAGCAGCCATTGCACGCCTTCGCGTTGGGCGAGTGTCTGGCCGAAGCTGCTGCGCCGGCCCACGTACTCTACGGCGATTTCCATCGCCCGGCGCGCCAGTCCCAGCCAGCGCATGCAGTGCGTCAGCCGCGCCGGACCGAGCCGGATCTGCGTCAGCTTCAGGCCGTCGCCGACTTCCATCAGGCGGTTTTCGTCGGGGATTTCCAATCCGTCGAAGACCAGTTCGCAGTGCCCGCCATGTTCTTCCGGGCCCATGATGGGGATGCGGCGTTCGATGCGCCAGCCGGGCTGGTCGGCATCGAACAGGAATGCGCTCAGGCCCTTCCGCGGGTCATCGGATGTACGCGCGATCAGGATAAAGTGCCGTGCCGCGCCAGCGCCGGTAATGAACCACTTGCGGCCGTGGATCACCCACTTGTCTGCTTTGCGGGTGGCGGTGGTGCGCATCATGGATGGGTCTGATCCGCTGCCCGGATGCGGTTCGGTCATGACAAACGACGACCGGACCTTGCCATCGATAATGGGCTGCAGCCAACGGGCTTTCTGGTCCGGGCGCGCGACCTGGGCCAGCACGCGCATGTTGCCGTCGTCCGGCGCAGCGGCGTTGAACGCCACCGGGCCGAATATCGACCGGTTCATCTCTTCATAGCACGCGGCCAGGCCTGTGATGGGCAACCCTTGCCCGCCCAGTTCGCGAGGCATCTGCAAGGCCCACAGCCCCGCTTCGCGTACCTTGGCGCGCGCGTCCTGCAGCGCGGCTTCGGAGATGTTCTCGTGCTCATCGTAGTTGGCGCGGTCGGCTTCCAGCGGAATCAGGTGCGCGTCGACCAGGCGGCGCACGCGCTGGCGGTAATTATCGATTTCGGGGGGCAGGGAAAAGTCCATGCACAGTCTCCAGGTGCCGCGACGGCGGCAATGAGCTTGTTGTCAGAGGCTGCTGACCAGGTGGCCGCCGTCCACATCGACGACCGATCCGGTCATGTAGGCCGAGGCGTTCGATGCCAGCAACAGCAAAGGGCCATCTAGGTCGGCGGGCCGGCCCAGCCGGCGCTGCGGTATGCGTTTGATCAGCGCCTGGCCGGCCGGCGATTCGAAAAAATCGCGGTTGAGATCAGTGGCAACATAGCCTGGCGCCAAGGCGTTGACCCGAATGCCGTAGCGCGCCCATTCGAGCGCCAGCGCGCGCGTCAGGTGCAGCAGGCCCGCCTTGGCCACCGCATAGGGCGCCACGTGCGAGGCGACGCGCTGCCCCAGGATGGACGCGATATTGATGATGACGCCCTGGCGTTCGCCCGCCCTGAAATGATGGGCGGCCGCCTGCGCCACGCGCCAGGCGCCATTGAGATTGGTGTCGACGAGATCTGTCCAGCCGGCCTCGGAAATATCCAGCGCGGGCTGGCTCAGCGCGATGCCGGCGTTGTTGACGATGACGTCCAGCGGGCCGAGTGCGTCCGCGGCCGTTTCGAGGGCGGCGCGCACGCTGTCTGCCTGCGTCACGTCCAGCTTGACGGCGCACGCCACGCCGCCCGCCCGTCGTATGCCGGCGGCGAGTTCCTCGCCCAGCTCGACGCGGCGGCCGCACAGCGCCACGCGCATGCCGGCCCGCGAAAGCACGCCGGCAAAATGCAGTCCCAGGCCGCTATACGCGCCCGTGATCAATGCCGTCTTCGACTGCAAGTCCTCGAACATCCACTCCCCCTACCTCGGTCTGCTGCCGCGCTACGGGGGTGCCGTTGAGCCGGCACCTCGGACCTTAAACGTACCATAGCCGGGCGGCCGGGGCCGGCGGCTCGCGCGCCTAGCCGATGGCGACCAGTTCCGCGCCTTCTGTCACCTGGTCGCCCACGGCATAGAACAGCTCCTGAACCTTGCCGTCGGCCGGCGCAGAAATGGTGTGTTCCATCTTCATGGCTTCCATGACCAGCAATGGTTGGCCCTTGGATACGGTATCGCCGGCCTGCACGGCGATCGAGATGATCTTGCCGGGCATGGGGGCCGTCAGCCCGCCGCCATGCTCGGCCGAGTCGTCCTGCGCATGCGCCAGCGCGTCGTACAAGCCGAGCGATTGCACGCTGCCGTCGCGGAACACGTGTGCCGTGCCCGCGTTCATGACGACGGTGCCCACGCTTTCGCGGCCGTCCAGCGAAACGCGCAGCCGGTAGGCCAGGTTGGGGTTGGCGCTGGGCTGGGCGTGCCAGGCAAACGCCTGGCTGCGGCCATCGATCTGCAGGAACCACGCCTGCCCTTCGCGCGTTACGGCAACGTCACGCAGCGTGTCGCCGTCCTGCCACTGAACCGCCTGGCGATAGCGGCCGGCCACGCGCCAGCCGTCGCGCACGTTCCATGGGTCGGCGTCCTGCCTGGCGCCCGCGGGCGCAGACCGGGCGAGCCCCTGGCCCACCAGCGCCGCGGCGGTGGCCAGCGCCAGCGCGACCGTGTCGGCAGCCGCCGGGGGCGGCAGCAGTGTTTCGCGGCGGCGCTCGATCAGGCCCGTATCAAGGTCGGCCGAAGCGAACGCCTCGTCCTGCATCAGCCGCGTCAGGAACGCCACGTTCGTCTGCACGCCCACGACATGCGTGTGCGCCAGCGCCTGGATCATGCGCGCGCGCGCCTGGTCGCGGTCGGCGCCATGCACGATCAGCTTGGCGATCATGGGATCGTAGTACGGCGTGATGCCGTCGCCCATGCGCACCCCGCCATCGACACGTACGTCGCCGTTGGAAAATGCCGCGTGCGGCGGAAGCTCCAGGTAGGCCAGCTTGCCGATCGAAGGCAGGAAGCCCTTATCGGGGTTCTCTGCATAGATGCGCGCTTCGATGGCGTGGCCCTGGATACGCAGGTCTTGCTGCGCGGCCGGCAAAGGCTGCCCCGCCGCAACGCGCAACTGCCATTCCACCAGGTCGTGTCCGGTGATCATCTCGGTGACCGGGTGTTCTACCTGCAGGCGCGTGTTCATTTCCATGAAATAAAAACGGCCGTCGGGTTCGGCGATGAATTCCACCGTGCCCGCGCCCACATATCCCACCGCGCGCGCGGCCGCCACGGCGGCCTCGCCCATGGCCTGGCGGCGCTCGGGGGTCATGCCGGGAGCGGGCGCTTCTTCGATGACTTTCTGGTGGCGCCGCTGCACCGAACAATCGCGCTCGAACAGGTAGACGCAATTGCCGTGTGTGTCGGCGAACACCTGGATTTCGATATGGCGCGGCTTCTGCAGGTAACGCTCGATCAATACGCGGTCGTCGCCAAAGCTCGATGCCGCCTCGCGCTGGCAGGAAGCCAGCGCGTCCGGGAATGCGTCGGCCGATTCGACCACGCGCATGCCTTTGCCGCCGCCGCCGGCGCTTGCCTTGATCAGCACCGGGTAGCCGATGGCATCGGCTTGCGACTTCAGGAAGTTCGGGTCCTGGTTGTCGCCATGGTAGCCGGGCACCAACGGCACGCCGGCCTTCTCCATCAACGCCTTGGCGGCGGACTTGCTGCCCATCGCGGCGATGGCCGCGGCGGGCGGCCCCACGAACGCGATGCCGGCCTCGGCGGCGGCCCGCGCGAAGGCTTCGTTCTCGGACAGAAAGCCGTAGCCCGGGTGGATGGCCTGCGCGCCGGTATCGCGCGCGGCCTGCAGGATCAAGTCGGCGCGCAGGTAGCTGGCGCGCGGCTCCGGTCCGCCGATGTGTACGGCCACGTCGCACGCCGCGACGTGGCGCGCGCCGGCGTCCGCGTCGGAATAGACGGCGACCGTGCGAATGCCCATGCGGCGAGCGGTGGCGGCGACGCGGCAGGCGATTTCACCGCGGTTGGCAATCAGCAAAGTATCGAACATCGGTGTCATCCAGTCTGGAAGGCTTCGTCAAGTTGGCGGCGGTGGGGGCGCAGCGGCGTGCGCTACATGCGGAACACGCCAAAGCGCGTGTCGTCGATGGGCGCGTTCAGCGCCGCCGACAGGCCCAGCGCCAACACCCGGCGCGTATCGGCCGGCGCGATGATGCCGTCGTCCCACAGGCGCGCGGTGGCGTAGTACGGATGGCCTTCTCGTTCGTACTGTGCGCGTATCGGCGCCTTGAAAGCCTCTTCTTCTTCGGCCGACCATTTGCCGCCCTTGGCCTCGATGCCGTCGCGGCGCACGGTGGCCAGCACGCTGGCAGCCTGTTCGCCGCCCATGACCGATATGCGCGCATTGGGCCACATGAACAGCATGCGCGGCGCATAAGCGCGCCCGCACATGCCGTAGTTGCCGGCGCCGAACGAGCCACCGATCAGCACCGTGAACTTGGGCACGTTGGCCGTGGCCACCGCGGTTACCATCTTGGCGCCGTGCCGGGCAATGCCTTCGTTTTCGTACTTGCGCCCGACCATGAAGCCGGTGATGTTCTGCAGGAACACCAGCGGGATCTTGCGCTGTGCGCACAGCTCAATGAAGTGCGCGCCCTTTTGCGCCGATTCCGAAAACAGGATGCCGTTGTTGGCCACTATGCCCACCGGCATGCCGTGGATGTGCGCGAACCCGGTCACCAGGGTGGTGCCAAAGCGCGCCTTGAATTCGTCGAAGTCCGAGCCGTCGACGATGCGCGCGATGATCTCGCGCACATCGTAGGGTTTGCGGGTGTCGGCGGGGATGATGCCGTTGAGTTCGGCAGGGTCGTAGCGGGGTTCGCGCACGGGCGCCAGCGCCAGCTGTGCGGGCTTGGACCGGTTCAGACGCGCCACGGCGTTGCGCGCCAGCTGCAGCGCGTGCAGGTCGTTGGCCGCCAGATGGTCTGCCACGCCGGACAGGCGCGTATGCACGTCGCCGCCGCCGAGATCTTCGGCGCTGACGACTTCGCCGGTGGCGGCCTTTACCAGCGGCGGGCCGCCCAGGAAAATCGTGCCCTGGTTGCGCACGATAATGGACTCATCGCTCATGGCGGGCACGTATGCTCCCCCGGCAGTGCATGAACCCATTACCACTGCGATCTGCGCGATGCCCTGCGAGGACATCACCGCCTGGTTATAGAAAATGCGTCCGAAGTGGTCGCGGTCGGGAAAGACCTCGTCTTGCTGCGGCAGGTTGGCGCCGCCCGAATCCACCAGGTACACGCACGGCAGCCGATTCTGCGCCGCGATTTCCTGGGCGCGCAGATGCTTCTTGACCGTCATCGGGTAATAGGTGCCGCCCTTGACCGTGGCATCGTTGCACACGATGACGCACTCGGTGCCCGCGATGCGCCCGATGCCCGTGATGATGCCTGCGCCTGGCGCCGCGCCGTCATACATGTCGTAAGCCGCCATGGGTGACAGCTCCAGGAACGGGCTGCCCGGATCGATGAGCCGTTCGACGCGTTCGCGCGGCAGCAGCTTGCCGCGCGCCACGTGCTTGGCGCGCGCAGCTTCGCCGCCGCCCAGCGCCGCCTGTTCCAGCTGGCGCGCCAGGTCGTCCAGCTGCGCCTGCATGGCGCGCGCGTTATCGGCGTAGTCTTGCGAACGCGGGTTGATGCGGGATTCGATCGTGGGCATGGAGATTCTTTTCCTATGCGTGCCTGGCGCCCGGGCGGGCGCAGGACATCATCCGGTTTCGGGGTTGTTGTGGGAGCCTGGCCCCTGCGGGAGCCAGGCGCCGATGCCCCAGGGGCCTAGAGCATTTCAATGGCCATGGCCACGGCTTCGCCGCCGCCGATGCACAGCGTGGCCACGCCGCGCTTGCCGCCGGTCTTGCGCAGCGCGCCCACCAGCGTGGCCACCAGGCGTGCGCCCGATGCGCCGATGGGGTGGCCCAGCGCCGTAGCGCCCCCGTGCATGTTGACCTTCTCGTGCGGCAGGTCGAAATCTTTCATGGCGGCCATGGTGACCACCGCGAACGCTTCGTTGATTTCGTAAAGGTCTACGTCTTGGGCGTTCCAGCCGGTCTTGGTGAACAGGTTCTTCAGCGCGCCGACCGGGGCGGTGGTGAACCAGCCGGGTTCCTGGGAATGCTGGCTGTGGGCCACGATGCGGGCCAGCGGCTGCAGGCCCAGTTCCTGCGCGGTGGACGCGCGCATCAGCACCATGGCGGCCGCGCCGTCGGAAATCGACGAGGCATTCGCGGCGGTTACCGTGCCGTCTTTCTTGAAGGCGGGCTTCAGGGTGGGGATTTTTTCCGGCATGGCCTTGGCGGGAGCCTCGTCGGTATCAACCACGGTGTCGCCCTTGCGCCCGGCCACGGTGACTGGCGCGATTTCCCACTTGAAGCTGCCGTCTTCGGTGGCCGCGCGCGCGCGGCGCAGCGATTCAAGGGCAAAAGCGTCTTGCTGCTCGCGCGTGAACTCGTACTTAGTGGCGCAGTCTTCCGCGAACACGCCCATGGCCTTGCCGCGGTCGTACGCGTCTTCGAGGCCATCGAGCGCCATGTGGTCGTACACGGTGGCGTGGCCATACCGGTATCCCTGGCGGCCCTTGAGCATGAGGTAGGGCGCATTGCTCATGCTTTCCTGGCCGCCGGCCACCACGATGCGCGCCGAACCGGCCGACAGCAGGTCGTGGCCGAACATTGCGGCCTTCAGGCCCGAGCCGCACACTTTGTGAATGGTGGTGCACGCTACGCCCAGCGGCAGGCCCGCGCCCAGCGCCGCCTGGCGCGCCGGGGCCTGGCCCTGGCCGGCCTGCAGCACGTTGCCCATGATGACTTCATCGACCTGTTCGGGCTTTATGCCCGCGCGTTCGACGGCGGCCTTGATGGCTACCGAGCCCAGTTCATGGGCGGCCAGGCCCGAAAGGCTGCCCAGCATGCCGCCCATGGGGGTGCGGGCAACTGAAACAATGACGACGGGATCAGACATGATTGACTCCTGGAATGCAATAAAAGACTGGCGTTACGAAGCCGCAACGCGCTGCGGCGCGCTGCCGGGGCGCAGCCGCCTGTCAGTATCGTAAGGGAAAAACTCTTCTATCCGCCCCTGCGCCACGCGAGCCCGGCAGGCTTGCCACCACTCGGGGCGCAGCAGTTCGGCGTGGCGCCGCATGAACGCGGCGCGCACGCGCGGATCGCCCAGCAGGAAGCGTTCGAACTCTTCGGGAAATACGTCATTGGGGCCCACCGCATACCAAGGCTCGCTGGACAGCTCGGCTTCTTCGTTGGGCGCTGGCGGGATGCGGCGGAACTGCATTTCGGTCATGCGCTGGATTTCGTCGTAGTCGTAGAACACCACGCGGCCCAGGCGCGTGACGCCGAAATTCTTGTACAGCATGTCACCCGGAAAGATATTGGCAGTGGCCAGCTGGCGGATGGCATCGCCGTACTCGCGCACGGCGTGCTCCAGCAGCGGTTCCGACGCGTGCCGCAGGTAGATGTTCAACGGCGTCATGCGCCGTTCGATGTATACGTGCCGGATCACGATGGTGTCGGCGCTTTCTTCGAGCAGGCTGGGAACCTGCGTGCGCAGTTCTTCGAGCAGCGCGGCGGAAAAGCGCGCGCGAGGCAGCGCCACTTGCGAATATTCCCAGGTATCGGCCATGCGGCCCACCCTGTCGTGCATCTTCACCATCTGGTACTTGCGCCGCACGGTGGCGTGGTCCATGCCGTCTTTCTGGATGCGGTCCTTGATGAGCTTGAACACGTACGGGTACGACGGCAACGTGAACACGCACATCACCATGCCCTTGATGCCGGGGGCGATATCGAACGCGTCGCGCGAATGTGCAAGGTGATGCAGGAAATCGCGATAGAAAAGCGTCTTGCCCTGTTTCTGCAGGCCTATCATGGTGTACAGCTCGGCCTTGGGCTTGCGCGGCAGCAGGCTCGACAGAAAGCTCACCACCGCCGCGGGCGTTTCCATGTCCACCAGAAAGTAGGCGCGCGTAAAGCTGAACAGCGTGCTCAGGTCGTCGGCGCCCAGCAGCAGCGCGTCCAGTTCGATCTGGCCGGCGGGATTGCGCGCCAGCGCCACGGCGAACGGGTGCACCGTGCTCTGGTTGATCAGGCGCCCCACGATATATGCGCCTTTGTTGCGGAAGAACAGCGTGCTCAGCACCTGCACCTGGCAATCCGAGGCCAGGCGCGGCCCGCGGTCATGCGGCCACTGCGCGCGCAGCTTGCGCACGACGGCGCGCGCCAGCAGGCGGGCGTCGCGAGGCAGGTCTGCGTAGGCAATGGCCAGGCCAAAGTCGGCCACCATGCGGATCAGGCTCTTGCGCAGGCCCTCTGTCAGCGGGTAGTACACGCGATACGACGGGATGCGGCTGTCGAGGTAGTCCGTCGCGATGGCCGGGCGAACAAACAGAAAATCGTTATGGAAATAATCGCGGTGCAGGATGCGGCACGATACCGAATTGAAGAACGTCTCGGCGCATTCGGGCTGGCGGTGGCCGGCCAGCAGGTTGACGAACTGCTGCTTGACGTCTTGCCAGAAGCGGGTCTGCTCGGCGGTCAGGCTGACGGCATGCTCGGGCGCGGCAGAATCGCGCAACACATGGCGCAACTGTGTCACGCATTCGCGCACCCGCATGTCGTAATACTCGATGCGCTCGCGTGATAGCTGCTGTATGCCGTGCCAGTCGCCCGATTCGAACAGGGCCTTGGCGCGTTGGGCGCTATAGCGAAACAGCGCGTAGTGGCGGTCAAAACCCGCGAGTATCTGCCGGGCGACGGCCAGCGGCTTCGGGCGGGGGGCCGGAGCCGGCTCGATGTGCTGGACGTCGCCGCTGTAGATCATGGTCCGCCGCGTCAGGCAGTCTCGGCGTAGAGTTCGCGGCCAATCAGCATGCGGCGAATTTCGCTGGTGCCGGCGCCGATTTCGTACAGCTTGGCGTCGCGCCACAGGCGTCCGGTGGGGTATTCGTTGATATAACCGTTGCCCCCCAGTATCTGCACGCCTTCGCCCGCCATCCAGGTGGCTTTTTCGGCGGTGTACAGGATCAGTGCGGCGCAGTCTTTGCGCACTTGCCGCACGTGTTCGGCGCCGAGCTGGTCCAGGTTCTTGCCCACCGCGTAGCAGAACGCGCGGCTGGCCTGCAGCGTGGTGTACATATCGGCCACCTTGCCCTGGATAAGCTGGAATTCGCCGATCGCCTGGCCGAACTGCTTGCGTTCGTGGATGTACGGCACGACCACGTCCATCACGGCCTGCATGATGCCCAACGGGCCGCCGGACAGGACCGCGCGTTCATAGTCGAGCCCGCTCATCAGCACCCGTACGCCGCCGTTGACCTGCCCCAGCACATTTTCTTCGGGGATCTCGCAATCTTCGAACACCAGTTCGCCGGTGTGGCTGCCGCGCATGCCGAGCTTGTCGAGTTTCTGCGCCACTGAAAAACCCTTGAAGGATTTTTCGACCAGGAACGCGGTGATGCCGCGCTGGTGGGCGGCCGGATCGGTCTTGGCGTACACCACCAGGGTGTCGGCGTCGGGGCCGTTGGTGATCCACATTTTCGTGCCGTTGAGCACGTAGCGGTCGCCTTTTTTGTCGGCGCGCAAAGACATGCTGACCACGTCCGACCCCGCGCCGGGTTCGCTCATGGCAAGCGCCCCCACATGTTCGCCCGACACCAGCTTGGGCAGGTAGCGGGCCTTTTGCGCGGCGGTGCCGTTGCGGTGGATCTGGTTGACGCACAGGTTGGAATGCGCGCCGTATGACAGCCCCACGGATGCGCTCGCGCGTGAAATCTCTTCCATGGCGACCATGTGCGCCAGGTACCCCATATTCGAGCCGCCGTACTCTTCGCCGACCGTCATGCCCAGAACGCCCAGGTCGCCGAACTTGCGCCACAGGTCCATGGGGAATTGGTCGGTACGGTCGACTTCGGCGGCGCGGGGTGCGATCTCTGCCTGGGCGAAAGTGCGCACGGCATCGCGCAGCATGTCCAGGTCTTCGCCCAAGTCGAAATTCAAGCCGGGAAGATTCATCGGCGTCTCCAAGAGAGTATGTGCTTACACCTATCGCCTGGGGCAGGCGCAGCTTTTTATGATGCACCGCAGCGCCCCCACCCGGCAATGGGAGTATTTATATTACGTTTACGTAAACGTAAAGTAGAGGCGGGTTTTCCCTAGCGTATTCGCGCGGGCGAACCGTGGCGCGGCGCGACGGGCGGACGCAGATCAGCTGCGGGCCGGCCCGGCCATGATGAGCGCCATGCCAGCCAGGCACAGGCCCACGCCGGCAAGATCGGTAATGCTGGGCCTGACGCCGTCTACCGCCCATAGCCACAGCAACGCCATGCTGACGTAGACACCGCCGTACGCCGCATAGACCCGGCCGGCGGCCGTCGGGTGCAGCGTGAGCAACCAGGCGAACAGGGCCAGGCTGGCCGCCGCCGGAACCAGCAGCCAGGCGGAATATCCCTGCTTCAGCCACAGGTATGGCAGATAACATCCGACGATCTCGGCCACGGCGGTCAGCGCGAATAGCCCCAGGATCTGAGGCAGCGTCATGACGTCTCGGGGTAGCCGGCAACCAGGCGCGCCATGCCGGCGCCGCCGTGCTGCCCGTGTTCGCGCAGCCCCCGGGCGGCGCCCGCCCGGTTGGCGCCCGGCTGGTTCTGGCTGACTTTCCATTTACCCACGAGCTGCTCGATATGCAGCTCGATGCCCACCACGGCCGCCACCATTTTGTCGAGGTAGTCTGGCGGGGCGTCGCCGACCGACCATGGCTGCGGCATGCCGGCTTCGTGTTCTGCCGTGAGGGTGTCCAGCAAGCCGCGCAGCCAGG
Organism: Bordetella genomosp. 7; assembly: GCF_002261265.1. Lineage (GTDB taxonomy): Bacteria > Pseudomonadota > Gammaproteobacteria > Burkholderiales > Burkholderiaceae_B > Bordetella_A. The sequence goes on from NZ_NEVK01000008.1 coordinate 651,010, forward strand.
CGGCATCGTCGATGGCCCGCAGCGTGCCCCGGGCGTGCACCACCACGTAGTTCCAGGTGGGCACCGCCTTGCCATGCTCGCGCTTGGTGGGATACCACGACGGCGAGATATAGGCATCGTCGCCCTGGAAGATGGCCAGGGCCGGTGCGCCGGCGCCGGCCTGCTTCCATAGCGGGTTGGCCCGCGCCACGTGGCCGCGCAGCACGCCATGGGCGCCCGTGGCGGCGTCCAGGAAAAACGGAATATGGTTGGCGTCGAAGCCGCCGTTGCCATCGCCCATGACCAATGTGGCAAGCGGGCGCGCGCGCATCAGCGCATGCAGCACGGCCGGCCGGGATTCTTCGAAGTGGTGAGGCAGATACATAGGTGGTGGGTTCCTTGCCGCCCCAAGCCGGCAGGTCGCGCTCAGGGCGTGGAGTGCTGCGCCAGCAATTGCCGGCATTGCCGCTCTTGTGCGTCGATTTCGGACAGCGTGTCTTCAATATCGCGCCGCTGCTGTTCGAGCGCGGCGCGATGCCGGGCCAGCACGTCGAGATATTGCCTTAATTGCAACACGCTGTCGCCCGGCCCGTCATACATGTCGATGAGGTCGCGGATTTCCGACAGCTGAAAGCCCAGCCGCTTGCCACGCAGCGCCAGTTTCAACCGGGTGCGGTCGCGCGAGCTGTACACGCGGTTGCGGCCATCGCGAGCCGGGCTGACGATGCCCTGGTCTTCATAGAAGCGGATGGTGCGAGGCGTGATATCGAACTCGCGCGCGAGTTCGGAAATCGTCCAGGTGGAGGGCATGCGAGGTTTGGCAGTTTACGTAAACGTAAATTATGATGGTCCAGACCAATCGTCAAGCCCATCCGAGACACTACATGAATCCCAACGAGCATCAATTGCAGTATCCCTGGGGCGATGTGCAGCCTGAACCTGGCGTCGCCCAGCGGGTGGCGGACGGCGTGAAATGGATACGCATGCCGCTGCCTTTCGCGCTGGACCACATCAACCTCTGGCTCTTGCGCGACGAGATCGACGGCCGTCAGGGCTGGACCATCGTGGACTGCGGTATCAGCCGCGATCAGGTCAAGACGCTGTGGGAGCAGATCTTCGCCAATGAGCTCGACGGGCTGCCCGTGCTGCGCGTGATCGTGACGCACATGCACCCCGACCACGTGGGGCTGGCGCACTGGCTGTGCGACCGATGGGACGCCGAGCTATGGATGAGCATGACGGACTTCATGGTGGCCACGTTGTGGACGTCGCGCCGCGATGGCTCGGGGCCCAACGGGCAGGCGGCGGTCGAGCATTTTGCCAGGCATGGCCTGACCGATCCGGAAGCCCAGGAACAGATCCGCCGCCGGGCCGGCTACTACCCGGACCTGGTGCCCTCCATGCCGGCGCGCTATACGCGGCTGCTGCATGGCGACGAGGTGATGATCGGCGGGCGACCCTGGCAGGTGATCGTGGGGTACGGGCACGCGCCCGAGCACCTGTCGCTGTTCAGTCCGAGCCTTGCCACGCTGATCTCGGGCGACATGGTCTTGCCGCGCATCTCCACGAATATCAGCGTGTTCGACTACGAACCCGATGCCAACCCGCTGCCGCTGTATTTGAGTTCGCTGGATCGCTACAACCATTTGCCCGCGGATACGCTGGTGCTGCCCTCGCATGGGCGGCCTTTCCGTGGCTTGCACGAGCGCATCGCCCAGCAGCACCAGCATCATGCGGATAGGCTGAGCGAGGTGCTGCAGGCCTGTGCCGCGCCCCAATCCACGGCCGACATCGTGCCGGTGTTGTTCAAGCGCAAGCTCGACCTGCACCAGCTGACCTTCGCCATGGGCGAGGCGCTGGCCCACCTGCATGCGCTGTATTTCGAGGGCAAGGTGGCGCGGCAGGAAGGGGACGACGGAATCGTGCGGTTTACGGCAAACTGAACCATTGCGTGCGGGCGTGCGGCGGGACGCCCGGGTTTGCGGCCATCGCTCGATGAGCGGCTAGCGGCTGGCAGTGGCCAGCCGCACCGCCAGGCCCAGGAAAACCATGCCCGCCAGGCGATTGAGCCAGCGCGACGCCGTTGGCGAGCGTTGCAATAGTTGCCCGAAGGCGCCCGAGAAAAACGCGATGGCGCCGAACACCAGCAAGGTGGCCAGCATGAACACCGCCCCCAGCATCACGATCTGCAGGCCTACGGGCCCATGCGCGGGGGCCACGAACTGCGGCAGAAAGGCAAAGAAAAACAGCAGCACCTTGGGGTTGGTCAGGTTCATGATGATGCCGCGCCGATACAGCGCGCCGCGCGACAACGCCGGCGGCCGTTCCGATTGTGCGGCGGTGCCCGGGTCGCGCAGCGCCTGCCACGCCAGGTAGGCCAGGTAGGCCGCACCCGCCAGCTTCATGGCGGTGAACGCCATGGGCGATGCGGCAAACATCGCCGCCAGCCCTGCCGCTACGGCGGCGGTATGGCCGAGCAGGCCCGTGCACAGGCCCAGCACCACGAACAGACCCGCGCGCCGGCCCCACAAGGCCGACTGCATCAGGACGAACAGGTTGTCGGGGCCGGGCGCCAGGGCCAGCAGTACGGCGATACCAAAGAAGGCGAGCAGCGTGTCGAAGGGCAGCATAGACGTCCAATGGCAGTGTGGGCGCCGCCACGCGCGCATTGATAAGGGCTTCAAGCGTACTGCGCCAGGCGCGCGCATGGCAACGCGCGTGTTTTCGGATCGGCGCCGAATCTCCTAATATCGGGGTCTTCGCTACTTCTTGCCGTTGCCCCCGCTCCATGTCCAAAGACTCCGACGTGCATATCGACACGCTGCTGCAGCACACCGCCACCGCGGCGTTTGATTCGCAAACCGGCTCCGCGCCGGTCAATCTGCCATCCATGCGCGCCAGCACCGTGCGCTTCAAGAACCTCGACGCGCTCGAGACCGTCCAGCGCCGCAAGGCAGGCGGACAGCGCGCGGCGACCTACGGCCGCATGGGCATGGATACCCACGCGGCGCTGGAACAGGTGTTCTGCGAGCTCGAGGGCGGTACGCACGCGTATCTGGCGTCTTCGGGGCTGGCCGGCATCACGATGGTAATGACGTCGCTGCTGTCGGCAGGCGACCACGCGCTGGTGGCCGACTGCGTGTACGGGCCCGTGTATGAGCTGGACGAGGCGCTGCTCAAGCGCATGAACATCGAGCTGACGTATTTCTCGGCCGGCGACGACCTGGAATCGCTGGTGCGCCCCAACACGCGGCTGGTGTATGTGGAATCGCCCGGATCGCTGTTGTTCCAGATGCTCGATCTGCCTGCGCTGTCCGGGTTCGCGCGCCGCCACGGCCTGGTGCTGGCGTGCGACAACACCTGGGGGTCGGGCTATATCTATCGTCCGCTGGCCCTGGGCGCGCAGGTGTCGGTCGTGGCAGGCACCAAGTATGTGGGCGGCCATTCCGACCTGATGCTGGGCGCCGTGGTAACCAACGACGCGGCCATCGCGCAGCGCCTGAACCGCACCCAGTACGCCATGGGATATTCCGTCAGCGCCGACGACGCCTGGCTGGCCCTGCGCGGGGTGCGCACCCTGCCCATCCGCATGGCGCAACACGCCCGCCACGCCTTGCAGGTGTGCGAATTCCTGTCCACGCGGCCCGAGGTAGCGCGCATCTATCACCCTGCCTGGCCGGCCGACCCGGGCCACGCGCTGTGGCAACGCGACTGCACCGGGTCCAACGGCATGCTGGCGGTGCAGTTGCGCATGACGCCCCAGGCGTCGCGCCGCTTCGTCGACGCGTTGCGCCTGTTCGGCATCGGGTTTTCGTGGGGCGGCTTCGAAAGCCTGGTGCAGTGGGTAACGCGCGGCGAACTGGCGCGCCACCAGTACTGGACGGGCGCAGACGACGCCCTGGTACGCCTGCACATCGGCCTGGAAGACCCGCGCGACCTTATCGCCGATCTGAAGCAGGCGCTGGAAGCGGCAGCTTGAAAGGCCGTTGAGCGGCTGGCGGGCGCAGGGGTGGCGGCGGCGCCTGTGGGCGCCACACGCCGGGATGTGCCGCAGGCGCGGTGAAACCGCCCCTTGGCAAGCGCGCTTACTGCTGACGCGCCATGGGGATGAGCTTGTCGACTTGTTGTAGCGCCCCCTGGTAGCTGTTGCCGGCCAGCGCGGGCGACGTCAGGAACTTGCCGCCCACGCCGAAGGCCGGCGTGCCGTCGATGTTGTAGGCCTGGGCCAGCTGGTCGGCGCGCTGCACCTGGGTCTGCACGCTGAACGAGTCAAACACCGAGTCGAACTTGGCGCGGTCCACGCCCTGCTCGGCCGCCCAGTCGCCCATGGCTTTTTTATCGAACATACGCTTGCGCTCGACGTGCATGGCGGTAAATACCTTGGCATGCAGGTCGGGGCGGTTGAGCGTCTGCAGCGTGTAGTACAGCTGCTGCAGCGGCTTCATGCCGGCATTGAACGCCACGGGAACCTGCTTGAGCACGACGTCGGACGGCGCCGTCTTGGCCCATTCGTGGACCAGGGGCTCCATGGTGGCGCAGTGCGGGCATGTGTAGGCAAAGAACTCGAGCACTTCGACCTTGCCCGGGGTATCCGAAGGCAGCGGCGGGTTGATGGCCACGTAGGGCTGCGCGCCCTGGGCCTGGCTGGCCGGCGCGAACAGCGTGGATGCGGCCAGCGCGGCGGCGGCGGCAAGACGGGTAAGCGTGGAAAACTGCATCGGGCGTGTTCCTGAGTGAAGAGTTACGGTTACAGACCAGCCGCGTAGGGCATAAGTTCAATCGGCCCGGGGTCGCGCTATTGGCGCACCACGTCCGATTCGATCTTGTTTTCGCCCAGCCTGCTGCGGGCGCGATTCATGTCGTCGAGCCGCGCAAAGGGCCCGACCCGCACGCGGTTGACCTGCATGCCGTTGACCTCGGCGCGCTGCACCGCCACCGGCAACCCCAGCAGCAGGATGCGCGCTTTCAGGGCCTCGGCATCTTCGAGCACGCGGAATGCGCCTGCCTGCAGAAAATACTTGCCCGAGGCTGGCGTCGCCACACGCGCCGGGGGCGCTTCGGACGGCGCCCCGCCGGGCGGCAGGGTGGCGATCAGCGCGCCCAATTCGTCGGATGGGCCCTGCGCCGGGGCGGGCGGAGTCGGCTGCACGCCCGGCAGCGGGGCCGGCGCCGTGGCCGTGGGGCCGCTGGGGGGCGTGCCGGCAGCGCCGTCGCGGCCATACAGGCCCAGGTTGGGGTCGGGCGCCTGGCGAGGGTCGGTGGGGGTCTGGGTGCGGGACGTGTCGCGCGTGGCGCGGTCGACGAACGGCATGGGCGCCTTGGTGACGTAGAACGCCACGATGGCCGCGATGACCAGGCCGATCAGCAGCCCGGCCAGGGCGCCGTACAGCGTGCTGCCGCCTTGCCGGGGCTGCCGGGATGATTTGCGTTTGGTGGCCATGGGCGCAGCTTACATCCGTTGCGGCGCCGACACGCCCAGCAGCGCCAGGCCGTTGGCCAGCACCTGCCGGGTGGTGGCGGCCAGGCGCAGGCGGGCCAGCTTCAGGGGTTCGTCGTCGACCAGCACGCGCTCGGCGTTGTACCAGGCGTGGAAGTCGGATGCGCAATCGCGCAGCCAGAACGCAATGTGGTGCGGCGCCAGTTCTTGGGCGGCTTGCGCCACCACCTGCGGGAACCCGGCCAACCGCTGCATCAGCGCAAATTCGGTGGGTGCCGTCAGGAACGCGGCGTCGGCCTGCGCGATGCCGGCCTCGTCGGCGCCCGACTGGGCGATCATCGAGCATATGCGGGCGTGCGCATACTGGATGTAGTACACCGGGTTTTCGTCGCTCTTGGACAGCGCGAGGTCGATGTCGAACACGAATTCGGTATCGGCCCTGCGTTGAATCAGGAAGTACCGCACTGCATCGCGGCCCACCCAGTCGATCAGGTCGCGCAGGGTGACGTAACTGCCGGCGCGTTTTGAGATCTTGACCTCTTCGCCGCCGCGCGTGACCTTTACCATTTTGTGCAGCACGTACGCGGGGTAATCGGCAGGGATGCCCACGCCCAGCGCCTGCAGGCCGGCCCGCACGCGCGCCACGGTGCCGTGGTGGTCGCTGCCCTGGATGTTCACGGCGCGGTGAAAGCCGCGTTCCCATTTGGCCTTGTGGTAGGCGACGTCGGGCACGAAATACGTGTAGCCGCCTTCGCTTTTGCGCATGACGCGGTCTTTGTCGTCGCCGGTGCCGAGCTCGGTCGTGCGCAGCCAGAGCGCGCCGTCCTGCTCGTATGTGTGGCCGCTGTCGATCAGCGCCTGGACGGTCTGTTCGACGCGGCCCGACGTATACAGCGAGCTTTCCAGGTAGTAGTTGTCGAACGCCAGGCCGAAGGCTTGCAGATCGAGGTCTTGCTCGCGGCGCAGGTAAGCCACAGCGAACACGCGGATGTCATCCAGGTTGTCGACATTGCCGCTGGCCGTGACGGCCGCGCCGTCGGCGGCCTGCAGCGTCTTGCCGGCGAGGAAGTCCTGGGCGATGTCGGCGATGTAGTCGCCCTTGTAGCCGTCGGCCGGATAATCGGGCGAATCGGGCCCGATGCCGCGGGCGCGCGCCTGCACGCTGATGGCCAGGTTGTGGATCTGGTTGCCGGCGTCGTTGTAGTAGAACTCGCGGGTGACGTCCCACCCGGTGGCCTCGTACAGGCGGCAGATAGCGTCGCCCAGGGCGGCCTGGCGCGCATGCCCCACGTGCAGCGGGCCGGTGGGGTTGGCCGATACGAACTCGACCAGCACCTTTTCGCCATTGGGCGCCGCGCGGCCATAGGCTTCGCCCTGCGCCGCCACGGCCTGGATGACCGCCTGGCGGGCTGCCGTGGTGATGCGGAAATTGATGAAGCCGGGGCCTGCGATCTCGGCGCTTTCGACGAGCGCGCGGGCCGCTGTTTCGGCCATCAGGGCGTCGACGATGGACTGCGCCAGGTCGCGAGGGTTGCGGCGCGCCGGCTTGGCCAGCTGCATGGCGATGTTGGTGGCCACGTCGCCGTGCGCGGCGATCTTGGGGCGCTCGAGCAGCACCGTGGCCTGGGCGTCGGGCAGGACGCGCGCGACGGCGGCCTGGAGCAGCGAAATCAGTTGTTGTTGTTGCTCGGGGAGCATGGGGAATCTGCTGAAGGTTCTGGAGTATCGGCAGCACCAGGCAGGCCAGCCTGCCCCGCTGCCGCGGCGACCGGCCGTGGCCATGCGCCATGTGACGAAAGCGTGCGAATCGAAACCCTGCTAAACACAGGAATATCCTAGATCATAGCGTGATTTGGGCGCTTTTCTCTTGCCCTGGGCGAGGTTTGCCGCGCCCGTCGAGCCCTTGCCTCGGGGCGCGGCGCGATTACATTGCGCCATAGCGCCGGCCCGCGCATTGCGGTAGTGTATGGACAGTACCCATTTCAGGAGCCAGCGATGCTTATCAAATTCCATTCCAAGGCGGCTGCCGAGGTCCTGATGCTGTCGCAGAACGCCGCCCCCCTGCTGCGAGCGGCCGGCAAATCCATCAGAGACGAGATTCCCGAGCGCGGCGTGTTCACCCGCGAACAGCTTCCCGCCGCCATTGCGGGCATCGAGGCCGCCATCCATGCGGACGAGCGCGCCCGTGCCGGCGACACCGACGAAAAAGAGGACCCGGACGAGCCGCCGGTGCACCCCATAGCGCAGCATGTCGAACTGCACCAGCGGGCGTATCCGCTGCTGGACATGATGCGCCGTTCGCTGGACGAGGGCGCCGACGTCACCTGGGAAGCCACGCGGGGCTGGTAGGCTGCCGGCAATGTCGCACCCCTGACAGTCTGCGGCAGGTCGTACCGGCATACTGGCGCTCTCTTGCAATGGAGCATTTCATGCGCAGCGATGTAACGATCATCTTCGACGACCGCCGTTCCGTCGACCTTGCCGTGGATGTCACGCCCACGCCGCAGGCCGCCAGCGATGCGCGCGACTGGTTCGAGGCCGCCTGGGACACGCTGGGCTGCGAGCCCCTGCGGCCCAGCGGCAAGGTATTGCTGCTGGACAAGATCATGGGCGTGGCCGATGCGCTGGGGTACGACGTCTTGTCGTCGGACGCCAAGGAAAGCCGCGAGTTCGCCCAGCATGCCGCCCTGGCGCTGGACAAGCCGCGCATCATCGTCGACCTGCCCGGCCTGTCGGTCGGCTACTGAACGGGGCGCGCGCGGCTAGCGGATGCCGGCGCGCATGAACGACTGCACGAACTGCCGCTGGAACAGCAAGAAGCCCAGCAGCAAGGGCGCGGCCGACAGCAGCGTGGCTGCCGTGATGACCGACCAGTCGATGCCCTGGTCGGTGGCCGAGAACACCTGCAGTCCCACCGTCAGCGGGCGCGATTCCACCGAATTGGTAATGATGAGCGGCCACAGGAAGTTGTTCCAGTGGTGGCTGACAGACACCAGGCCATAGGCGACGTAGATGGGCTTGGCCAGGGGCACGTATACCTTCAGCAGCACCTGCAGCGGGCCCGCGCCTTCGACGCGTGCGGCCTCTTCGAGCTCGCGCGGCACGGTCTTGAAGGTTTGCCGCAACAGGAAAATGCCGAACGCCGAGGCGAAGTACGGCAGCCCCACCGCGAAGATGGTGTCGCGCACGCCCAGCAGGCTCATCGAGCGGTAGTTCTCGACCAGCAGCACGTCGGGCATGATCATCAGCTGCAGCAGCACCAGCATAAAGACGAAGTCGCGGCCACGGAACTCAAAGCGCGCGAACGCGTATCCGGCCAGCGTGGACAGCACCAGTTGGGCGGCCAGCACCATGGTGACCAGGATGAAGGTATTCAGGAAATAGCGCGGAAACGGCGCGGCCTGCCAGGCTCGCGTGAAGTTTTCGAGCGTCAGCGGCGCCAGCAGGTCGAAACGGGTGGCATATGCCGGCGGGTGGAAGGCCGCCCACACGGCATAGGCCAGCGGCAGTATCCACAACAGGCCCAGCAGCCAGGCGCCCAGGGTATCGAGCTTGCGCGTCATTGGTAGTGTGTCCTGCGGTCGAGCCAGCGGAATTTAACCAGCGCGGTGATGGCCAGTATCAGCAGCAGCACGACAGTCAGCGTGGCCGCATACGAGGTATCCCAGAAGCTGAAGCCCACTTGATAGATATAGAACAGCAAGAGCGTGCTGGCGTTATCGGGCCCGCCGCGCGTCATGACCACCACGTGGTCGACAAGGCGGAAGGCGTTGATCAGGGCGTTTACCAGTACGAACAGCGTGGTGGGCATCAGCAGCGGCCAGAGCACGCGCCGGAAGTATTGCCAGCGCGATGCGCCTTCAAGCAGGGCCGCTTCGCGCAACGAAGGTGAAATGGTCTGCAGCGCGGCCAGGTAGAAAATCATGAAGAACCCGGCTTCCTTCCAGATGGTGACGACCATCAGCGCGGGCAGTGCCGTGTCGCGGCTGCCCAGCCAGTTGTAGCCGGCCGAGCCGAACCACTGCATCACCTGCGCGATCAGGCCATACTGCGGGGTATAGAAGAACAGCCAGATATTGGCCACCGCGACCATGGGCAGCACGGTGGGGGTGAAGTAGGCCATGCGCAGGAAGCCCCTGCCCGCCAGGTTGCGGTTGACCCACAGCGCCATGGCCAGCGCGATGATGATGGACAGCGGAATGGTGACGAGCACGAACCACAGGTTGTTCCATAACGCCTGCCAGAACACCGGGTCGTCGCGCATCAGCGCATAGTTTTCCAGCCCCACGAAGCGCGCCGGGCGGTTGCCGCGCGGGGTGGAAAAGAAGCTGTGCCACACCGTGGCCACTGCCGGGTAGTGCGTGAACGCGGCCAGCAGCACCAGGGCGGGCAACAGCAACAGCCAGCCATAAATTGCCTGCATGGATCTGTTCACGCGGCGGCTCCTGGTTGGCGGTTCAGCGGTAAGCGCGCAGTACGCGATCGGCTTCGCGTTGCGCGTCGGCCATGGCCTGCTGCGGCGTCTTCGCGCCGGTCAGCATGGCTTGCAGGCCATCGTTCAGGGCTTTGGTCACGCGCTGGTTCTCATGGGTGGAGAACTCGGCCACGCTGACTTCGAGCTGGTCGCGCGCCACGGTGGCAGCCGGGACTTCGGCGGCGTACTTCTTCATCTTTTCGGTTTCCCATGCGGCCGGGGTGACGGCGACATAGCCCGTGGCGATGCTCCAGTCGGCGGCGCGTTCGGGTGCGGTGGTCCATTTGGCGAATTTCAGCGCGGCCGCCTGCTGCTCGGGCGTGCCGCTCTTGAAAATGTAGAAGTTGCCGCCGCCGGTGGGGCTGCCGCCCCGCTTGGCCTTGGGCATCATTGCCACCCCGAACGGAAAGTCGGCATTCTTGCGGATATTGGTCAGGTTGCCCGTGGTGGTCCAGACAATGGCCGCCTTCTTTTCCAGGAAGTCCTTGGGCGTGGTGCCCCAGTCGATGGTGCCGCGCGGCATCACGCCGTGCTTGGCCGCCAGGTCGTGCCAGAACTGCGCGGCCTCGATCACCGCGGGCTTGTCCAGGTAAACCTCGTTGCCTTCCTCGTTCATCAGGATGGCGTCGTTGGGCGTGGTCAGGGCCTGGAACAGCCAGTAGGCGAACGCGCCACCGGAGGGAATCTTGATGCCCCATTGCGTCACGTTGCCGGAGGCGTCTTTCTTGGTGAGCTTCTTGCCGTATTCGACCAGCTCGTCCCAGGTGGCGGGCGCGCGCTCGGGATCCAGGCCTGCTTCTTTGAACAGGTCTTTGTTGTAGTACATCACGATGGTCGAGCGCTGGAACGGCACGCCCCAGACGTGGCCGCCGGTGCGGCTGTTCTGCATGAACGCGTCGTAGAAGCCGCCCAGCCATTGCTTGTCGGCGTCGGTCTTGGTGAGGCTGTCGATGGGCACGATGGCGTCTTCGTCGATCAGCGTGAACATGTCGGTGGACAACAGCACGGCCAGCTGCGGCGGCGTGCCGCCCTTGAGCGCGGTAAGCGCCTTGGCGATCGAGTCCTGGTACGAGCCCGCATAGATGGGCTTGATGTCGATATCGGGATTTTCTTTCTCGAAGTCGGCGACCATGTCGTCGACGATCTTGGTGATGGGCCCACCCACTGCCACCGGGTAGTAGAACTCGACTTCTACCGGCTTGTTCTGCGCATGCAGGGGCAACGAGAAAAAGGCGCCGGCCAGGGCGGCTGCCAGGGCTTTGAGAGCGGTGCGTCGCATGATGGCTTTCCTACAAAGAAAGGTCGGCGCCGGGGCGCCCGGGGTTGGGAATAACCGCCGTGTCGGCGGCGAAGAAATGCTGGTGTTCGGGCAGCCACGACAGGCGCAGCGTGTCGCCGGCATTTGCGCGCAAGTGCCCGCCCACGCGTACCGCGACGCCGCGGCTGCTGCCGATGCGGCACACCACGATGGAATCGGCGCCGAAGTACTCGACGCTTTCGATGGTCGCGGCGTGTCCGTCTTCACCGATGACGATATGCTCCGGGCGCACGCCCAGGCGCGCCGCCGCCGCGGGCGCATGCGGCACCGGCGGGCCCTCGGCGCCGGCGACAACGCGCTGTCCGCCATGGTCGCCCAGGTCGAGCAGGTTCATGGGGGGCGTGCCGATAAAGCGCGCCGCGAACTCCGTGGCCGGGCGCGCGTACAGACCGTCGGGCGTGTCCAGCTGCTCGATGCGGCCATTGCGCAGCAACACCACCTGGTCGGCCATGCTCATGGCCTCGGTCTGGTCGTGCGTGACATACACCATGGTGATGCCCAAGGCCTGTTGCAGGCCGCGGATCTCGCGCCGCATGTCGTGCCGCAGCTGTGCGTCCAGATTGGAAAGCGGCTCGTCCATCAGGCATACCGGGGCTTCGGAAATGACCGCGCGGCCCAGCGCCACCCGCTGCTGCTGACCGCCCGACAACTGCGACGGCTTGCGGTCCAGCAAGGCCGTCAGGCCCAGCAGGTCGGCCACGCGTTGCAGGCGGCGGGGGTAGTCGGCCGCCGGCTCTTTGCGCACCTTCAGGCCGAACAGAATGTTCTCGCGCACCGTCAGGTGCGGAAACAGGGCATACGACTGGAACACCATCGAGATGCGCCGCTGCGACGGCGGCAGGTGCGTGACGTCGCGGTCGCCGATAAGAATGCGGCCGGACGTGGGCGTATCCAGCCCCGCGATCATGCGCAGGGTCGTCGATTTGCCGCAGCCGGATGGCCCCAGCAGTACCGTGAAACTGCCGGCCGGCGCGGTAAAACCCACGCCCTGTATGGCGGCGGCGTCTCCGTACTGTTTGGTCAGGTCTTCGAGAATAAGCGTGGACATGATCGGGGCGTATTGTGGCGGTGTGTAACGAGTGGTGGCGCAGGCCTCATTCTGGCGGCAAATGAAATCCTTTTCATTTTGCGGTGCAACCATGACATGGTCGTGTCACGGGCGCGCCGTCTGCGGGTGCGGCCGGCAGCGCGCTATTCGTGAAACGGATACGGCCCCGGATAGGCGCCGATATAGGCGTGATGCGTCACGAGCGCACCGTCACGCCATTGGTGCAGGTGGTAGCCCGGCGGTTCCATGATGAAGTCTCCCGTTCCGTGGGGGCGCAGGTCCAGGTTGATCTGGTGCGCGGGACCGGGGCAGGTAGACGCGATGGTGCCGCCGAAGCGGCGGAAAATGGTGCGGTGCAAATGCCCGCACAGGATGCGTTCGACATTGGGATGTTCCGCCACGATGCGCTCGAGCTCGCCTGCGCCCTCGAGCAGCCCGATGGCGTCCATATAGGCGATACCGGTGGCAAAGGGGGGGTGATGCATGGCGATAAGCGTGGGGCGTCCGGGTTGTTCGGCCAGCCGATCACGCAGCCATCCCAGGCGTTGTTCACACAGGGTGCCATGGCCGCTGCGCGGCACGACGGTATCGAGCATCAGCAGGCGCAAGGGGTAGTCTTCCACCGCATACTGCAAGTACCCCTGCGCCGAGCGCAGATACGCGTGCTGCGTGAACGCGTCGGCCATGGCTTGGCGGTCGTCGTGATTGCCGGGCATCAGAAAGTACGGCAGCCGCAGCGCGTCGAGCATGCGTTTCAGGTGGGCGTATTCCTGCGGCTTGCCGAAGTCGGTCAGGTCGCCGCTGATGATCACCAGATCCGGAGCAGGATCCAGCCGGTTCAGCGTGTCGATGGCGGGCGGCAGGAATCTGTCGGTTTCGACGACGTTGTACGCCTTCTGGCCGGGCATGCGGATGTGCAGGTCGCTGATCTGTGCAATAAGCATGATGGGTAACTCAAGCTGTTGAGGTGCGCGCGCGCGGCCGGGCTGCGGCGCTGCTTGCGGTGCCGCCCCCCACGATGCGATGCGGCAGGCGTACGGAAGGAGGCTGCTGGCCATTCAGGCGCGCCAGCAGCAGCGCGCACGCCGTGGCGCCGATTTCGCGGCTGGGCTGTTCCACGGTGCTGAGCGCCGGCACCATCATCGCGCCGATTTTCACACCGTCGAATCCGCATACGGCGACGTCGCCCGGCACGTGTACGCCCAGCGTCGCCAGTTGCGCAATGACCGATGCGGCCAGCAGGTCGTTGGAACAGAACAGCGCCGTGGGCGCATTGCGCCGCCCCAGCAATTGGCGTAGAGCCGGCGCGCCGGCTTCGGTGTGGGCTTGGACTTCCAGGTGCGCCAATGCCGGCAGCCCCAACGCCCGGGCGCTGGCGCGCGCGCCCAGCAGCCGGCGATGCGCGCGGTCGGACGCGGCCAGCGGCCCGCTGACAAAGGCGATGTGCCGGTGCCCCAGCGTGGCCAGGTGAGCCACCATTTCGTGGGCAGCGGCGCGATTGTCCACCGACACGAAGGGGTGTGAACGCGATTCGTTGTAAGCCAGCACATGCGGCATGCCCGCCTGGTCCAGCGCGCGCAGCGTGGCATTGCGGGCGGCGTTGCCCACGGTGAGGATCAGGCCGTCGATTTGGTGGTCGATCAGCGCCTGTACCGAAGCGGATTCCACCGATGGGTCGTAGCCTGTGATGCTCATCATCACGCTGTACCCGGCCGCGCGCGCATGCTGCTCTGCGCCTTCGAAGCAATCGGCAAAAACGGGGTTGGTCAGTGTGGGAAGCAACAGACCTATTGTGCGCGTGCGCCCCGCGCGCAGGCTGCGGCCCACGCGGTTGGGCCGGAACCCGCTGCGCTGCGCAACCGCCGCAATGCGCGCCCGCGTTTCGGCGCGCAACAGCTCGGGCTGGTTGAACGCGCGCGAGACGGTCGCCGGCGATACGCCCGCCTTGCGGGCGATTTCGAGTATCGAGGGGCGTCGGGAGGGCTGACCGGGCACGGCGGGGCTCAGGCTGTAAACGATTTCATTCTATGGGCAGCATATGACAGCCGCGTGACGCGATAAGGTATCGCGAATTCGCAGGCGCGCCAATGGGGGGTAGCGCGCATGCGCCACCACCACCCGTTTACAGTGACGCCAGGAAGGCCAGCAGCTCGTTGAGGTCGGCGGGCTTGGTGAAGTGCCGGTCGAACCCGGCCTGTTCGCTGCGCGCAATATCCGACATTGCGCCATACCCGCTCATGGCGACGATTTTCAGGGGGCTCGCCCAGGGCTCTGACCGCAGCCTGGCGCACACGGTGTAGCCATCGAGCTTGGGCATGCCGATGTCCAGGATGGCAACGTCGGGTCTAAGCCTCCTGGCTTCCGACAGCGCTTGCTCGCCATCGGCGGCGAGGGCGACGCGATGGCCGTCCAGCTCCAGAATGGCGGCAAGGGTCTGGGCGGCATCGACGTTGTCATCAGCGAGCAGCACGTTCAATCCGCGCCTGGCTGCGGTATCGTCGTCGGCGCGGCTGCTGCTGGCGGGCGCGTCGTGCGCGGCCTGCGGCAATGGCAGGCGTACCTGGAACTCCGAGCCGCGCCCCAGGCCTGCGCTGCACGCCTGCACGGTGCCGTCGTGCAGCGCCACCAGGCGTTGCACCAGGAACAGGCCGATGCCCAGCCCGCCCTGCGAGCGTTCGAGCGAGCGTTCGGTCTGGTAGAAAAGCCTGAACAGCTTGCCGAGATTCTGCGGTTCGATGCCAATGCCCTCGTCGCGCACGCGCACCGTAACGTAGCCATCGGGCTCGGTCGCGGCGTCGATCCAGATGGTACTGCCGGGTTCCGAATACTTGGAGCTATTGACAAGCAGGTTGGCAAACACCTGCGCCATGCGTACTTTGTCGACGGTCAGCTGCACGGGGCTGGCGGGCAGGTTCAGCGTCACCCGCTGCAACTTGGCGTTGATCTGCGGGGCGCTGGTTTCCATGGCATGCTGCAACACCGTGCACAGCGTGGTGGGTTCCTTCTTGAGCCCGATCATGCCGTTGCCGATCCGGCCCACATCGAGCAGATCGTCGATCAGGCGCGAGAAATGATCGATCTGGCGCACGATAACGGCGCTGGGTTCGCGCAGCGTCGCGTCGTCTTCCGACTTGCGCTTGAGCAGTTCGGCGATGTTGCGTATGGGCGCGAGGGGGTTGCGCAGCTCGTGGGCCAACTGCGCAAGGAACTGGTCCTTCTGGCGGTCGGCTTCTTTCAAGTCTTGTTCGGCCAAGCGCTGGTCCACCAGGTCGGCCGCTTGCCGCGCCAGCAGGTCAAGGTGGCGCAGGTCGCGTTCGCAAGGCTGGTGCGGCGCGCGCCAGTGCGTCGATATCATGCCCAGCACCCGGCCGCGGCGCGATATCAGGGGCGTGGTCTGCACGGCCAGTATGCCCAGGCTCAGGGAAGTGGCCAGGTCGCCGCTGCGCTCCATGAACTGGCAGACGCGGACATCGCTGACAAACACCCGCGCGCGGGTGCGCAAGGCTTCGCCGCAGGTGCTGTGCGATTGCAGCGTGACCCATTCCCAGAACGCCTCGGCCTCGGGAGAAAACCCCTTGTGGGCGACCAGGTGCAGCTCGCCGCTGTCGCCGCGCTCGGCGTGCAGAATCTGCATGCTGGCGAAGTCGGCTTCCATGATGTCGGCCGCGGTATCGGCGATTTCGCTGTACAGGCTATCGTCGTGGCCCGAGGCCAGCAGGCGCATGCTGATCTGCTGCAGGCGGCGCGTATCGGCCAGCTCCTGCTCCAGTTCGACGCGCGCGCGCTGCATCTCGACCGTGGCGCGCGCGTTGGCCACGGCAATGCCGGCCAGCCTGGCTCCGAAGTCGGCAAGCGCCAGCAGATGCGCCCAATTGCGTTCGACCCGGGACAACCCCATGAAGAATGAACCCACCGCCCTGCCTTCGATATCGACGATGGGCGTGGACAGGCATGCGCCCAGGCCGGCGGCCAGGCAGGCGGCGCGCCATTGGGGCGACCACTGGTCGTCGTGCGCGATATCGGTGCAATAGACGCGTGCGCCTTGCCGCATGGCGGCGGCGCAGGTGGTGGCATCGTCGGCGTCCGCCGCCCGCGGCCGACGCATGTGTTCGATGAAAGACGCGGGCAGATGGGCCGCGTACGCTTCGGCCGGGCCTCCCGCAGGGGCGGTGACCACTACTGCGGCGCGCACGTCGGGGTCCAGCTCGGTGGCCGTGGCGGTCAGGGCCAGCAACGCATCCTGCAAAGGCGCGCCCGTTGCGACCAGTTCGAGCAGGCGGCCCTGATGTACCGCCAGCGCCGCCGGTGGCAACGCGGACGCGGCGCCGGTCTCGGGCACTTCGGGCTGGGAAGGCGCGACGCCGACATTTGATAGGGGTGACTTGTACATCGATAAGGTATCCCTGCGGTGCAATTGCACGTCTGTCGGGGTCGGAGCCAGCAATCGGCGTGCCGGGGCAAGTATGGCGCAAAAAAATGCCCGCCGTACAGGCGGGCATTTCGTCGGGGGCGGCGTTATGCGGCTTACGCGGCCTGGACAGCGTCGGTTTCGGCTGCCACGGCGACCCCATTGGCCAGGTGTCGGTTTACCGCGCTGAGCACGGCCTTGAAAGACGCGGTGACGATATCGCGGTCGATGCCGACGCCAAAGCCGGTGGGCGAATCGCCCAGGCGCACTTCAACGTAGCTGGCAGCGCGCGTGTCGGTGCCGGTGCCGATGGCGTGCTCATGGTAGTCCATGATGCGCACAGGCAGGTGCAGCGCCGCGACGAAGGCAGAGATCGCGCCGTCGCCGGTGCCGGTGAAGACGCGGCGCTCGCCATTGCATTCCAGCTCGACCTGGATGCTGAATTGCTTGCCCTCTCCGGCGCCCGGGTCGCCGTCGATGCGGTGGCGCACCAGTTTCCAGGGCGTGTGCTGCTCCAGGTATTCGCGGCTGAAAATCGAGTGCACGTCATCGGCGGTGACTTCGCGGCCGGTTTCGTCGGTAACGCGCTGGATGGCGCGGCTGAACTCAATCTGCAGGCGGCGCGGCAGAACCAGCCCGTGTTCTTGTTCGAGCAGGTACGACACGCCGCCCTTGCCCGACTGGCTGTTGACGCGGATGACGGCGTCATAGCTGCGGCCCAGGTCGGCCGGGTCGATCGGCAGGTAGGGAACTTCCCAGACGGCATCGGGCTGCTGCTGGGCAAAGCCCTTTTTGATGGCGTCCTGGTGCGAGCCCGAAAACGCGGTAAACACCAGATCGCCGGCGTACGGGTGGCGCGGATGTACGGGAAGCTGGTTGCAGTATTCGGCGCAGCGACGCACTTCGTCGATATCGGAAAAATCCAGCCCGGGGTGCACGCCATGCGTGTACAGGTTCAGCGCCAGCGTCACCAGATCGACGTTGCCGGTGCGTTCGCCGCTGCCGAAGAGGCAGCCCTCGATGCGGTCGGCGCCGGCCATCACCGCGAATTCGGCGGCGGCCACGGCGGTGCCGCGGTCATTGTGGGGGTGCACGCTCAGGACGATGCTGTCGCGGCGGGCAAGGTTCCTGTGCATCCATTCGATCTGGTCGGCGTACAGGTTGGGCGTGGTGGCTTCCACGGTGGCCGGCAGGTTCAGCACCATTTTGCGGTCCGGCGTGGGCTGCCACTCGTCGGCCACGGCGTTGGACACGTCGAGCGCGAATTCGGGTTCGGTCGTGCTGAATACTTCGGGCGAATACTGGTAGCGCCATTGCGTTTCGGGGTGCTTGGCCATGTACTGCTTGACCAGCCGCGTGCCCGTGACCGCGATCTGCTTGATCTCTTCTTTGCTCATGTTGAAGACGATCTTGCGAAACGCCGGCGCGCAGGCGTTGTACAGGTGCACCATTGCCTGCTTGGCGCCCGCTGCCGACTCCACGGTGCGGCTGATGAGATCTTCGCGCGATTGGGTCAGCACAATGATGGTGACGTCATCGGGAATGCGCTTTTCGTCGACCAGCTTGCGCACGAAGTCGAAGTCGGTCTGCGACGCCGAGGGAAAGCCGACCTCGATTTCCTTGAACCCGATCTTTACCAGCTGCTCGAAAAAGCGCAGCTTGCGCTCGACGCTCATGGGCTCGATCAGCGCCTGGTTGCCGTCGCGCAGGTCGGTGCTCATCCAGATGGGCGGCTGCGTAATGCGGCGGCTGGGCCAGGTGCGTTCGGAGAAGTCGCGGGCGAAGGGCGCGAAAGGTACGTATTTGGTAGCGGGGTTGGCAAGCATCAGTACACCTTGATCAAGAGTCCCGTGGTGGCGGGAAGAATTCCGGTTGCGGTTCCGGGGAACCCTGTTCTACAGGCCGGGATGATGGTCCGGGGACATCGGCGGCCATGGATGGGCCAGCCGGGGTCGTGCAATGAACAGGGATCAGGCTTGTGGCGAGCGTGGCTGCCGAGCTACCACAGGGCGCTAGGCCCGGCAACCGATCGGTAGGTATAGCGATAGCGCAATGAGGGAAATTCGCGCGCGCAGGCCGGCGCCCGGAGCGCTGATGCGTCCGGAGGCAGTCACGAGGGGGATTCGGAATTCGGCCATAAGCCGTAAGTCAAACACATTTCGTCAGTAAGCGCAATGGGCTCGTGGAAAACCGCCCGCCGTGCCTACAGGTTGGGTTCGACGCGTTCGCTCGCCAGGCGGGGCCCGGCCGGCGCACCGGCAGGCGCCGCCGTGCCGGGCACCGACGTGCCACGCACCGCCGTGCCGGGCGCCGTCGTGCCGGGCGCCGTCGCGCCGGGCACCCGGGCCGCGCGGCCATCCAGGATGTCGCCCTGCTGGCGCACCAGTTCGAGTTTGTCGATGCGGCTGTGGCGCAATTCGGCGTGCGCCAGGCGCAGGTCGCCCAACGTAAAGGGTTCGTCGCGGCTGCCCCAAACCCAGCGCAGTACGGCAACAGAATCGTCGGACAACTGGCCGGTGAGCGTGGCCAGCTCGTCGGCCGGAACCGGGCGTGCGCGCGCGGCGGCCACGTCGGCGGCGAGCCACCCGCGGGCAATGAAGAATATGATCAGCGTCCAGATGACCACCACGCCCCACCAGAAGTAGGGGTTGATGCGCGCCAGGAACCCCGCGGTCTGCTGGCCCAGGGCCTGCAGGTTGTCAAACGACAGCCCCCGGCCGAAGTCCAGCAGCCAGGAGGCAACCAGTAGCCATATGATGGCGGCGATGCCCAGCACCAGCGCGCGCACCAGCAGCCGCGGCAGCGCCAGTCTCATGAGGGTCTGGCCAATCAGGCGGCAATCTTGCCGGACGCGTTCGGGCGAGGTGCGATTCATCATGCAAAATATTGTACCTATGACCAGGCCAGCGCTAGAACTACGTACAGGGCAACACCTGACCCTGACTCCGCAACTGCAGCAATCGATCCGGTTGCTGCAGCTTTCGACGCTGGATCTGCAGGCCGAGATCGCCGAGGCGCTGGCCGAGAACCCCATGCTGGAGCGCGCCGATGAACCGGCCGAGTCCGAGGCGGCATCCGACCGCGAAGAAACGGTGGCGGACGAGCCTTGGAACGAGGCAGAGCCGCGGTCGGACGAAATGCCGGGGTCGGGAGGCGTTTATCCCGACGACCGCCCGGACGGATTCGACTCGGCGCGCAACGACACGTTGCGAGAGCATTTGCTGGCCCAGTTGGGGCTGACGCACGCCGGCCCGCGTGACGCGGCGCTGGTGGCCCTGCTGATCGACGAGCTCGACGAAAATGGCCACCTGGCCTCGCCTCTTGAAGAAATCCTGGGATGGCTGCCTGCGCAAGCCGAGGTCGACCTGGATGAAATGCGCGCGGCCTTGAGTCTGCTGCAGTCGTTCGACCCCGTGGGGGTTGGCGCGCGCGATGTGGCCGAATGCCTGGTGCTGCAGCTGCGCAACCCGGACCTGACGCGCCTGCCCGAAGCCGCCGATCCGGCGGTACTGGCGTGCGCGCGGCGCCTGTGCGCCGACCACCTGCCCCTGCTGGCGGCGGGCAACGTGGCGCGGCTGCGCGATGCCCTGCTGTGCGACGAGGCCACCACTCGCGCGGCCCATGCGCTGATCCGCCGGCTGGACCCCCGCCCGGGCCGCGCATGGTCGGTTCCCGCCGCCGATTACGCCGTGCCCGACGTCATCGTGCGCCGAACGCGCCAGGGCTGGCAGGCCGTGCTCAACGGCGCGGCTGTGCCGCGCCTGCAGGTCAATGGCCTGTATGCCCAGTTGCTGGGCAACCAGCGCGAATCCAGTCACGCCGGCCTGCATGCGCAACTGCAACAGGCGCGCTGGATGATACGCAACGTGGAGCAGCGTTTCGACACCATCCTGCGGGTGTCGCAAGCCATCGTGGCGCATCAGTCGGCGTTTTTTTCGGAAGGCCCGTCGGCCATGCGGCCGCTTACCCTGAAAGACATCGCCGGCGAACTCGGGCTGCACGAATCGACCATATCGCGGGCCACCACCCAGAAATACATGTTGACGCCGTTTGGCACGCTGGAGCTCAAGCGGTTTTTCGGCAGCGGCGTGGCCACCGATGGCGGCGACGTCGCCTCGGCCACGGCCGTGCAGTCCTTCATACGCAAGCTGGTGGCCGAAGAAGACCGCGCCAAGCCACTGTCCGACAACCAGATCATGCAGCGCCTGGCCGACCAGGGCATCGTGATCGCGCGGCGCACCGTGGCGAAATACCGCGAAGCGCTGCGTATCGCCCCCGCCAGCCTGCGCAAAGTACACGCATCGCGCTAGGCGGCTTTCGCAATTTGTCCCTGTTTTTCAATTGCTTGCGCAGTCCGGGCGGGCGCCGGGCGCTTGCTTTGATGAGAATAAAACACGATAATTGTTCTCATGTACATTTGCGTATGTAATGCCGTCACCGAACGCCAGGTCCGCGCCTCTGTGGACGCCGGCGCCATGACGCTATCTGACCTGCAGTTTGAACTTGGCGTGGCTACCTGCTGCGGCTGCTGCGCAGCCACGGCGCAGGAATACCTGCCGGGCGGCCGCTGCTCGAGCGTATGCAATGTACAGTCCGTGGCCGTGGCGTCCGCCCCGGTTACCGCCAGCGTGGCCATCGAAGAGCGCGGCGCGCCGGCCGCCAACACTATTCCCATTACCCTGGTCGCCGCAGCCTGAAGAACCGGCCTGCCGGTATCGCCCGGCTGTGGCGGATGCCCGCCCCGGGAAGTAACGTTGTACTTCCCCAACGCATAGCTTCTTGCGAAAAGTCGCGTGATTTGTCTTTATCGCGCGTCAAATGATCGCGATTTACGCCGCATTTCGCCGCGCTTTTACTTCGCAGCGGCTTGCAGGGCCATGTATAGCGTGACCCCATCGGCGGGCCATCCAAAACGCATACTCATTCTCATTAGATTGTAGGTTGCGCATCGCGCTTGCAAAGCCATTTACCAAATGCGGGCCAGCCCTAGCCGAGGCGCCGAGGGGGTGTTAGCCTGCCACCGTGATATGTGCGCTTCGAGCGCAGGAAAGAGCGCGGCCGACGCGCTCCGGATCAAAGGAGTACATCATGAAAGGCGACAAGACGGTCATTCAGTTTTTGAACAAGCAGCTCACGAACGAACTGACGGCCATCAACCAATATTTTCTGCATGCCCGCATCCTGAACCACTGGGGCCTGAAAAAGCTGGGCAAGCATGAATATGAAGAGTCGATCGGCGAAATGAAGCACGCCGACCGCCTGATCGAGCGTATTCTGATGCTGGATGGCCTGCCCAACCTGCAAGACCTGCACAAGCTGCTCATCGGCGAGGACGTGCCGGAAATCCTGTCCTGTGACCTGCGGCTCGAGCAAGGCGCGCAAGCCACGGTGAAAGACGCCATCGCGCATTGCGAGTCGGTGCGCGACTATGTATCGCGCGACCTATTCCAGGACATCCTGGACGACACCGAAGAACACATCGACTATCTGGAAACGCAGATCGAACTGATCGGCAAGGTGGGGCTGCAGAACTACCTGCAAAGCCAGATGGAAGTAGACAGCTGATCCGCGTCGGTTCGCACCATGCAAAAGGCCCGCAGCAGCGGGCCTTTTTTTGTGCGGTGGCGGTGTCTGACACCCTTCGGGAGTCAGACACACCAGTGCGAAGAGGCGCGTACCATCGGTGTCAGACACCCTGCGGGAGTCAGACACACCAGTGCGAAGAGGTGCGTACCAACGGTGTCAGACACCCTTCGGGAGTCAGACACACCAGTGCGAAGAGGTGCGTACCATCGGTGTCAGACACCCTGCGGGAGTCAGACACCAATGCGAAGCGGTGTGTACCTCGGTGTCTGACTCCCGAAGGGTGTCTGACACCGACCGGAATGACTATGCGGGCCGTCGTCAATCAGGCCGGCGCGGGCATTCGGGGATGGTGCCCCAGGCGCGGTTGGGGCCGCAGTATTTGTACCGCGCATTCCATGAACACGTGGGCCGCTCGAAGAAGCCCTGTTTGGCGCAGTGGGCCAGCTCGCGCTGCAAGTCCTGCTTCCAGCTGCCATTGGCAGCCGTGGGCTGGGGCGCGCTGGGCATGGTGACCGGCGGATTGACCGAATAAGCCTGCTGGCCGGAGGGCGGCACGGTGGTCGTGGGTGGCAGCGCACCCAGGTCCAGCGTGGTGACATCCGATGGGCCCGACGGCAGGGGTACCTGCGACGAGGCTGCCAGTTCACGAGCTTCGTCCATGCTGATGTTATCGCGCGAGATCTGCACCGACGGGTCGGTGGTGATGTCGAACAACGATACGGTAGAGACGGTCCAGTTTTCGCCGTGCGGCTTGTCGGGCACGCCCAGGGTGCCATCCACCAGGGGCTGCGGCGGCTGGGCCACGTAGGGCTTGCCGTTGGCGTCGAGTATCGGTTCTTGCGACAGCGCGGCTTCCTGGCCGGGCGCGGGCGTGGCCTTGGGCGCGTGCGCCACCAGCCAATCGCCCAATTGGATTCCGCCCCATGCCGCAACGCCCAGCGCCAGCAGAAGCGTTGCGAATAAAACTCGCCAAGACATTGCTACCCTCGATTTTGCGGTGGCCGGCCCGGCTTATGCCTGGCTTCCAAAGACCCGGCCGCCGTGTTCGCGCATGGCGTGGAATTTCACGTCCGGATACAGGTCTTCGGCGACCCGCAATTGCGCGGGCGACCCTATGAGAAAAGCCGCCGCATCCACCACATCATAGGCGATGTGTGCCGCATTGGCATCCATGAACTTGCGCAGCGCGCGGGGGTTCTCAGAGGTAATCCAGCGCGCCATGGTGTAGCGCGAAGGCAACATCCGGGCCTCGACGCCGTATTCCGTCTTGAGGCGGTGGGCCACCACTTCGAACTGCAGCTGCCCCACCGCGCCAAGCAGCAGCGTGCCGCCGGCCGCCTCGGGGCGGAACACCTGGATGGCCCCTTCTTCGCCCAGCTGGGTCAGGCCGATGCGCAATTGCTTGGTGCGCAGCGGATCCTTGACTTCCACGGCCTGGAAGAGTTCGGGGGCAAAGAACGGCAAGCCCGTAAACCGCAGGCTTTCGCCTTCGGTGAGCACGTCGCCCAGTTGCAGCACGCCGTGGTTGGGAATGCCGATGACGTCGCCGGCGTAGGCTTCGTCCAGCAATTCACGCCGTTGCGACAGGAACGACACGACGTTGTTGGGGCGCATCTCTTTGTTGGTGCGCGCCACTCTCAGGCGCATGCCCCGCTCGAAGCGGCCGGAGCTTACGCGCACGAAGGCCACCCGGTCGCGGTGGGCAGGGTCCATGTTGGCCTGCACCTTGAACACCACGCCGGTGAACTTGGGCTCGGTGGGTTCGACCATGCGTTCGAGCGCCTGGCGCGGGCCCGGCGGCGGAGCCATCTCGACCAGCGCGTCCAGCACCTCTTGTACGCCAAAGTTGTTGATGGCCGAACCGAAAAACACCGGTGTCTGCTTGCCCGCCAGGAAGGCGTCGCGGTCGAAGGGAAGCGCTGCTTCCCGGATGAGCTCGATTTCGCCGTGCGCCTGCTCGTAGGCCGAGCCGAAGCGCTGTGCGATCTCGGGGTTGGACAGCCCCTGGATGATGTCGTCGTCATCGTCGGCGCGGCGTTCCTGGCCTGGGCGGAACACCCGCATGCGGTCGCGGCGGATGTCGAACACGCCGCCGAATGACTTGCCCATGCCCACCGGCCACGAAAACGGCACCGCGTCCATGCCCAGGTGCCCTTCGATCTCGGAAAGCAGGTCGAGCGGCTCGCGGACTTCACGGTCGAGTTTGTTGATGAACGTAATGATGGGCGTGTTGCGGGCGCGACACACCTGCAGCAGGCGGATGGTCTGCGGCTCGACGCCGTTGGCCGCGTCGATGACCATCAGCGCGGCATCCACCGCGGTAAGCACGCGGTAGGTGTCTTCGGAGAAGTCCTGGTGGCCCGGGGTGTCGAGCAGGTTGATGACGCAGTCGCGGTATTCCATCTGCATCACGGACGAGGCCACCGAAATGCCGCGCTGCTTTTCGATTTCCATCCAGTCGGATGAGGCATGCCGCGACGCCTTGCGCGCCTTGACGCTGCCGGCGATCTGGATGGCGCCCGCGAACAGCAGCAGCTTTTCGGTAAGCGTGGTCTTGCCGGCGTCGGGGTGGGAGATGATGGCGAACGTGCGTCGCCGGGCGACTTCTTGGGAAATATTCATGGTTGCTGCGATTTTACCGGCACCTGGCCGGTGCGCCGGCCCCGTGTCTTGCTGTTATGCCTGGCGGCGGAAGGTGGCCAGGAAAGCGCCCGCCAGGATGAACAGGGAACCGAAAATACGATTCATCCAGCGGATGTGGCGCGCGTCGCGCAACAGGCGCAATACCTTGGCCGCGAGCAGCGTGTACACGCCCATGGCCACCAGGTCGGTAAACGCCAGCGTGCCGGCCAGCGCGGCGTACTGCGGTGTCAGGGCATGAGCCGGGTTGACGAACTGGGGCACCACGGCCAGCAGGAATACGGTGCCCTTGGGGTTCATCAGGTTGACCAGCAGGCCACGCACGACCAATTCGCGAACCGAAAACTGCGCGGGATCGCCGGTATCCACCGCGACGGGCGCGGCGTCGGTGCGGATCTGGCGCCAACCCAGATAGACCAGGTACGCCACCCCCAGGTATTTCACTACCGCGAAGGCGATCTCGGATGTGGCCAGCACCGCGCCCAGGCCAACCGCCACGATGACAAACTGCGCCAGGATGCCCAGGATGAGCCCCACCGTATTCCAGTAGCCGCGCGCGAAACCGTACTTCAGCCCCGAACTCATGGCCGAGATGGCCCCCGCGCCAGGGGAAAACGAGATGGCCCAGGAGGCCACGAAGAAAGTCAGCCAGGTGGAGAAGGTCATGTCGGTTTCCGGATCGGGCGGGGCGGCTGCGGGTGACAGAATGCGATATTACTTGCCCAGCAGCGCGGCGCGTGGCGCCCCGGGCGCACGACCGCCGGCGGCCGGCTTGCGCGGAGCCGGCGAAGGCGTGCGCGAATCGCCATGGTGGGCGACGGCGGGGCGGTCGGAGCGCCCCGCGGCAGCTTGCCGCTGGCCCGCCGGCCTGCCTTGCGAGCCAGCCCTGCCCGCGCCCTGACGGGGCGCCTGGCCGGGGCGGCCGGCACGGTCGCCGTTGCCGCGCGGCGAGCCCTGGCGACGGGGCTGGCGGTTGTCTTCGTCGCGTTCCTGGCGTTCGTATGCGCTGGCGCTGCTGCCCGCGGGCGGCGTCCAGCCCTGTACCGACCGGCGTTCGATCGTCTTGCCGATCAGGCGTTCGATACCCTTGAGCAGCTTGATTTCGCTGTTGTCCACCAGGGATACGGCGGCGCCCGTGGCGCCTGCCCGGCCCGTGCGGCCGATGCGATGCACGTAGTCTTCGGGCACGTTGGGCAGTTCGAAGTTCACGACCTGCGGCAACTGGTCGATGTCGAGCCCGCGCGCGGCGATGTCGGTGGCCACCAGCACGGCCACATCGCCTGCCTTGAACCCGGCCAGCGCGCGCGTGCGCGCCGCCTGGCTCTTGTTGCCATGGATGGCCGCGGCGCTCAGGCCGTCTTTGGCCAGCTTTTCGGCCAGACGGTTGGCGCCGTGCTTGGTGCGCGTGAACACCAGCACCTGGTGCCAGCCGCTTTCGCGGATGATATGGCTGATCAGGTCGCGCTTATGGTGCTGCTCGACCAGGTGGACAGTCTGCGTGACCAGCTCGGTAGCGGTATTGCGCGGGGTTACCGACACTTCGCCGGGGTTGTTGAGCACGCCGCGCGCCAGGCTGCGGATTTCGTCCGAGAACGTGGCCGAGAACAGCAGGTTCTGGCGTTGCTTGGGCAGCAGGGCCAGCACTTTGCGGATGTCGCGGATAAAGCCCATGTCGAGCATGCGGTCGGCTTCGTCCAGCACCAGGATCTCGACGCCGGAGAGGTCCACGGTTTTCTGCCCGCAGTGGTCGAGCAGGCGGCCGGGGGTCGCCACCAGGATGTCGACGGGTTTGCGCAGCGCGCTGATCTGCGGATTGATATTGACGCCGCCGAACATCACCATGGACGTCAGCGGCGTGTACTTGCCGTAGGTCTGCACCGACTCGGCGACCTGCGCGGTCAGTTCGCGCGTGGGCGTCAGGATCAGGCAACGCGGACGGCCCGGTTTTTTCAGTGCAGGCTTCTGCTGCATGAGCAGGTGCAGGATAGGCAGCGTAAAGCCGGCGGTCTTGCCGGTGCCGGTCTGCGCAGCGGCAAGCAGGTCGCCGCCCTTGAGCACCTGGGGAATGGCTTGCGCCTGGATGGGGGTGGGCGCGGTGTAGCCGGTGTCGGCAATGGCGCGCAAAAGGGAATCGGCCAGACCGAGGTCGGCGAAAGAAACAGAGGCAGTCAAAACTACTCCAGCGGCAGCCTGTCGCTCGGTTTGAGAGACTCCAATCCAGGCGGTCGGGTAAGGAGAAAAGGAAGGCCCGCATAACGGTAAAGGGCCGGGCGTGGCGGCGATGCGCCAGCGAAACGTGTGCCGATTGGCTAGACACACCGCCGGCATTGTAGCCGATGGCCGCGCATTTGCGCGTATCGTCCCGCCCTGCGTAACAATAGACAGAGGCCGTTACATCGTGCGCTGGGCAAAGGTCTGCGCGACCTGATGTAATGGCAACTGCCACAGAAACCGTTGCCGCGCCCGCGGCGCCGCATTAGAAGGACGTCAAAACAACATGGCTATATCCCGTTGGCTGGGCCTTTTTCTTATGGCGATGGCCGCTACGGTCTTGTCGGGTTGCGGTTACAACAGCATCCAGGCCGCCGACGAGCAGGTGAAGGCGGCGTGGTCCGAGGTGCTGAATCAATACCAGCGGCGCGCCGACCTGGTGCCGCAGCTGGTCAAGGCCGTCGACGCCTATATGACTCACGAGCGCGACGTACTGACCCAGGTAACCGAGGCGCGCAGCAAGGTCGGCGGTGTGCAGATCACGGCCGACCAGCTGGAAGACCCGGCCGCGGTCGAGCGCTTCCAGCAGGCGCAAGGCCAGCTGACGTCGGCTTTGTCCCGGCTGATTGCCGTGTCCGAAAACTACCCGCAGCTCAAGGCAGATGGCCTGTTCCGCGATCTGCAGGCGCAGCTTGAAGGCACCGAGAACCGTATCTCGGTGGCACGGGGCCGCTATGTGCAGTCGGTGCAGGCCTATAACGTGCTGGTGCGGCAGTTCCCCGCCGTGATCACGGCCAAGATCTTCGGGTATGCGCCCAAGGCCAATTTCGGTGTGGCCGATGAAGCGGCGATCTCGCGTCCGCCGGAAATCCGCTTCAGCAATGATGCATCTGCTCCCAAGCCTGCCCAATAACGCGCTGGGCGCCACGCTGCGCGGCGTGGCCGTATGGCTGGCGGCCCTGCTGGTGGTGCTGGGGGCGCTGGCGGCGCCGGCCATCGCCCAGCCTGCCGGCCCCGCCGCCGTTCCTGCCTTGCAGGCGCGTGTCACCGACACGACGAGTACGCTCGATGCATCGCGCCGCCAGGCCCTGGAGCAGCGCCTGGCGGCCTTCGAGCAGCGCAAGGGCGCGCAGATTGCCGTGCTGGTGGTGCCGTCTACCGCGCCGGACACGATCGAGCAGTACGCCACGCGCGTGTTCGATCAATGGAAGCTGGGGCGCAAAGGCACGGATGATGGCGTGTTGCTGGTGGTTGCCAAGAATGACCGGGCGGTGCGCATTGAAGTGGGCTACGGGCTCGAGGGCGCGATCCCTGATGCCATGGCCAGCCGCATCATCCGCGAGCAGATCGTGCCGGCGTTCCAGGCGGGTGATTATGCGGGCGGGATAGAAGCCGGCGTGGGGGCCATCGAGAAGCTGGTCGACGGCGAACCCCTGCCCCCGCCCGCTGCGCGCGCGGCAGATGACGGCGCCGGCCAGGACTGGCCGTTCATCCTGTTGCTGGCGGCATTCTTGCTGGGGCTGCCGGCGGCGCTGGCCGGGGTGGCTGCGGCCTTTGCGTCGTGGATGATATTCGGCACGTGGTGGGCGGCAGTGCTGGGCGGCATCGGCGGATTCGCGATCAGCGGGTTGTTGGGGCTGCTGGGCATCAAGCGCCGCCTGACCCGCGGCGGGCGCGGCGGCGGCGGATTCGGAGGCGGTTTCGGCGGCGGCCGGGGACGAGGCGGCGGCGGTTTTGGCGGCTTCGGCGGCGGCGGGGGTCGCAGCGGCGGCGGCGGGGCATCGGGGCGTTGGTAGCCCGGTTGCGGCGCGCCGGCTCAACGGTTGGTGTCTGACACCACTCTGCTTCACGCTGCTGTCGTTTCAGGCAGTGCGCCGGCGACGAGTACGCCTTGCTTGAACACGGCGACGTGATGCTGGCAGTCGGCGGCCTGGTTAATGTCTTGAGTCGGGTCGCCGCGCACGAGCAGCAGGTCGGCTACCGCGCCGTCGGCCACGATGCCGCGATCGGGCAGGCCCAGCAGGTCATGCGCCCGGGACGTGCCGGCCACCAGGGCATCGGCGGGGCTCATGCCGAATTCCACCATGTAGGCCAGCTCTTCGGCATTGCGGCCGTGGCGGTTGAACGGCGTGCCGGCATCGGTACCCATGGCGATGCGCCCGCCCGCCCGGTAGTACATCTGGAGCGACTCGCGATGGCGCTGTTCGACCGCGCGCGCTTTGTCCACCACGTAAGCGGGAATGCCGCGGTCGGCGTTGGCCAGGATGTTGCGCAACGCGGCGATGGTAGGCACCAGGTAGGTCTGGCGCTCGAGCATTTCTTCCAGGCACTGCTGGTCCATGAAAATGCCGTGTTCGATCGAATCAATGCCCGCGCGCACGGCATTGAGAATGCCTTCGGTGCCTTGGGCGTGGCTGGCCGTACTTTTGCTGAAGCGCCTGGCTTCGTGCACGCCCGCGCGCATTTCGTCGAA
Source organism: Bordetella genomosp. 7 (assembly GCF_002261265.1). Classification (GTDB taxonomy): domain Bacteria; phylum Pseudomonadota; class Gammaproteobacteria; order Burkholderiales; family Burkholderiaceae_B; genus Bordetella_A. The sequence continues at coordinate 680,584 of NZ_NEVK01000008.1, forward strand.
ACTGTAGTGTGCGTCCATGGGGTTGACGCCAGGGGTCATCACGCCGCCCGTCGCCATGATTTTCACCAGGTCGCAGCCCGCGTGCACCTGTTCGCGCACGGCCTTGATGACTTCGTCGCAGCCATCCGCTACGCGTCCGGTGCGATTGCCATGGCCGCCGGTCATGCAGATCATGCGGCCGGCCGCCCTGATGGTGGGGCCTGCAAACGCGCCGCGCGCGATGGCGTCGCGCACGCCGAATTCCAGATAGTCTTTGCCGCCGCAATCGCGTACCGCCGTGATGCCGCCGCGCAGCGCGGCCTGCGCGTTTTCCAACGCGGTCAGCGTGATCTGGGCGGGGCCCTGGCGGCTCATCTGTGCATGAGGATCGGCGCTGCCCGTAAATACCAAATGCACGTGGCAATCGGCCAGGCCGGGAATCAAGGTCATGCCGCGCGTATCGACTCTGCGCCCGGCATAGCCTTCGAATTGCGCCGCCGGCGCGACCCGCGCAGTGCTCGCGCCTTCTACCAGTACTGCATGGCCGTCCAGCCGTTCGCCCCGGCCATCGAACACTGCGCCGCCGATAAACAGCATGGTGTCGGGGTTGCTCATGCTTCTACCTCCAGTCCTTCGCGCGACATGACCTGCAGCCGCGGCATCAGGCCGAGCAGGTGTTGCGTGTATTCGTGCCGCGGCGCGGCGAACAGTGTTTCGGTGTCGGCCACTTCCAGCAATTCGCCATGGCGCATCACGCCGACCCGGTCGCACATCTGCCGGATCACCGGCAGGTCGTGGCTGATGAACAGCATGGTCAGGCCCAGTTGCTCTTGAAGGTCTTTGAGCAGATTGAGAATCTGCGCCTGGATCGAAACGTCGAGCGCCGAAGTGGGTTCATCGCAGATCAGGAAACGCGGGCGCGTGGCCAGGGCGCGCGCGATGCAGATACGCTGGCGCTGGCCGCCCGAGAACTCGTGCGGATATCGTTGCGCGGCGGCCGCGCCCAGCCCGACGATGTCGAGCAGGTCGGTCACGATCTGGCGCGTTTCGCTTTCGCTGGCCGCCAGCCTGTGAAAGCGGATGGGCTCGGCCACGATGTCCAGCACGCGCATGCGCGGATTGAGCGACGAGAATGGGTCCTGGAACACCATCTGGATCTGGCGCCTGAAGGCGTTCAGGCGCTTTTCGTCTTTCAGGCCGGTAAGGTTGGTGCCGTTGAAGGCCACCGAACCGCTGCTGGGCGTATACAGGCCCGCGATCAGGCGGGCGACGGTGGACTTGCCCGAACCCGATTCGCCTACCAGGCCGAAAACCTCGCCCTGGGCGATGGACAGGTTGACGCCTTTAACCGCGTCCAGCGTACGGCGGTTGCGGGCGAGGAACGCATTCTTCAGCACGAAGCGCATGCCCAGGTCTTGCGTCTGCACCAGAGGCCCGGCGGCGTCCTGGCCGAAATCGCGTCGCTGGCCCAGCCAGTGCGTCGTGATGTCCAGCGGCCTGGCGGGCGTTTTCACGTCTTCGATATAGGTCACCAGCGGAAAGCGCCGCAGCTTTACGTCGGGGCGCGGCACGGCCGAGATCAGGCTGCGCGTATAGGGATGGTCGGGGTCGCCGAGAATTTTGCCGGTGGGCCCCTGCTCGACCAGCTTGCCTCGGTACAGCACCGCCACGCGGTCGGTCACGTCGGCGATCACGCCCATGTCGTGCGTGATGATGATCATCCCCACCTGCTTTTCTTTGCAGAGCTTGCGCAGCAGCTCGAGAATCTGCGCCTGGATGGAAACATCGAGCGCCGTGGTGGGCTCGTCTGCAATGATGACCTCGGGCTCGCAGCACAGCGCCAGCGCAATGACGACACGCTGCCGCATGCCGCCCGAGAACTGGTGCGGATACTGCTTGACGCGCAGTTCCGGTTCGTCGATGCCCACCTGGCGCAACAGTTCTACGGCGCGCTGCCGGGCTTGCGCCTCGTTCAGGTCCAGGTGCACCAGCATCGTTTCCACCAGCTGGTTTTCTACTGTCTGCAAGGGGTCCAGCGATGTCAGTGGATCCTGGAAGATCATGCCGATGCGGCGTCCGCGGACCTTGCGCTTTTCCCATTCGGGCAGCGCGTCGATGCGCTTGCCGTCCAGGTGGACTTCGCCGCCGGCTAGCCGCCCCGGGAACTCCAGCAAGCCCATGACGGCGTTGCCTATCGTGGATTTGCCGGCGCCCGATTCGCCTACGACGCCCAGGATCTCGCCGCGATCGAGCGATAGCGTGACGCCGTCCACCGCGACCAGGCTGCCGCGGCGGCTGGCGAATTCGATGCGCATTTTTTCAATGTCGAGCAATGCCATGGCGCGTCCCTCAGCGCAGCTTGGGGTTGAGCGCGTCGCGCAGCCAGTCGCCCAGCAGGTTCACAGACAGCACCAGCGCGACCAGGGCGATGCCCGGGAAAATCGAAATCCACCACATGCCCGAGAACAGGTAGCTGTTGCCGATGCGGATCAGCGTGCCCAGCGAAGGCGCGGTGGGCGGCACGCCCACGCCCAGGAAGGACAGTGTGGCTTCGGTGATGATGGCAATGGCCAGGTGGATGGTGGCGATCACCAGCACCGGGCCCATGACGTTGGGCAGGATGTGTCGCCGCAGTATGGTGAACGGCCTGATGCCGATCAGCTTGGCGGCCTGCACGTATTCTTTGTTGCGTTCCACCAGCGTGGAGCCGCGCACGGTGCGCGCGTACTGCACCCAGCCGGAAATGCCGATCGCGAAGATCAGCACATACAGGGCCAGGTCGTCGTGCATATCGCGCGGCAGCAGGCCGCGCGCGATGCCGTCGATCAGCAGCGCCACCAGAATCGCCGGAAACGACAGCTGCACATCGGCAATGCGCATGATGACGCTGTCGACGCGCCCGCCTACATAGCCGCTGATCAGCCCCAGCGATACGCCCAGCAGCATCGAGAACAGCACGGACGCGAACCCCACGAACAACGATACGCGCGAGCCGTACAGAATGGCCGACAGTATGTCGCGGCCCTGGTCATCCGTGCCGAGCAGGAAGTCGGCATTGCCGTCGACGTGCCACACCGGCGGCGTGTTGGCATCCATGATGTTCAACGACGCCAGATCGAAGGGGTTGTGGGGCGCCACGATGGGGGCGCACAGGGCGCCGGCCAGCATGACCAGCGTGACGATGGCCGAGATCACCGCGCTGGGTGTGCGCCGGAAGCTGTACCAAAGGTCGCTGTCGGCCGCGCGCGCGAACCACGGAGCTATGCGGGCAGTCATAAGAAATCCTTCACTTGCTCTGCACGCGCAGGCGCGGGTCGACCACCACATACAGGATGTCGACGATAAGGTTGATCACAACGAAAAAGAATGCGGTCAGCACAAGGTATGCAGCCATGACCGGAATATCGACGGTGCTGATGGCCTGGATGAACAGCAGGCCCATGCCGGGCCACTGGAACACGGTTTCGGTGATGATCGCAAACGCGATGATCGAGCCCAGCTGCAGGCCGGTAATGGTGATGACGGGCACCAGCGTGTTCTTCAAGGCATGCCGGAAATTGATCAGCCTTTCGGGCAGGCCGCGGGCGCGGGCAAACTTGATGAAATCGGACCGCAGGATTTCCAGCATTTCGGCGCGCACCAGGCGCATGATCAGGGTCATCTGGAAAAGCGCCAGCGTGATCGCCGGCAAGATCAGCGCCGCAAGTCCGGATGGTGTGAGCAGCCCGGTGGTCCAGCCGCCGATGGAAATGACTTCGCCCCGCCCGAAACTGGGCAGCCAGCGCAGCTGCACGCTGAACACCAGGATCAACAGGATGCCGATCAGAAAGGTGGGCAGAGAAATGCCGGCCAGCGACAACGCCATGAAGGCGCGCGACAGTACGCCACGACGCTTCAGGGCCGTATAAATGCCCATTGGAATGCCGAATGCCAGCGCCATCAGCGCCGATACAAACGACAGTTCCAGCGTGGCGGGCAGGCGCTGCTTGATCAAGTCGCTGACGGGCTGGCGCTGGCGGTACGACACGCCGAAATTGCCTTCGGCCGCGTTGCGCACGAAGCGCGCGTACTGCACGATGAACGGGTCGTTGAGCCCCAGGCTCTCGCGCAGCTGGGCGCGCTGCGCTTCGGTTGTATCCTGCCCCACCATACTGACGATGGGGTCGCCCACATAGCGGAACATGCCGAATGCGATCAGCGCGACGGTCAGCATGACCAGCACCGATTGCAGCAGGCGTTGCCCGATGAATCCAAGCATGGTTCAGTATCCTGGTGGAGGCCCGGCCACCATGCGGGCCGGACATGATTGCGTCAGCCGTGCATGCCCGCGCCCGGAGCCGCGCGGGCATGCAACGGATGAGGATCAGACGGCACGCGGCGACACCGGACTTGCCGGCCCGCCGGGGTGAACGTCATGAAAGGAAGCGCGCAGCGCTTCCTGCTCCGGGATGCGCAGCCGCATCAGGGCATGACAACGTGGCGCAGGTCCAGCACGTCATCGGCGCGCTGCACGACTTGCAGGTTGTCTTTGATGCCCCACGACATGGGTTGCTGGTGCAATGGCAGGTAGCCGTAGTCGTTGCGTACGATCTCGAAGGCTTCCTTGATCATCGCGTTGCGCTTGGCCTGGTCGGTTTCCACGCCGATCTTCGCGGTAAGTTCGTCGACCTTCGGATTGCAATAGCCGCCCAGGTTGAACTGCCCCGCTGCGGTCTTGCTGTCGCGGCACGCGGCCAGATTCAACAGCACGTTGTGCGCGTCGGTCGAGCTTGGCGTCCAGCCCAGCATGTACATGCTGGTGTCGTTGCCCGCCTGCAGCAGGATCTTGCCGAAGTACTTGGACTTGGTCTGCGCCAGCAGATTGATCTTGATGCCTACGCGCGCCAGCATGCCCGCAACCGCCTGGCAGATCTTCTCGTCATTGACATAGCGGTCGTTGGGGCAGTCGAGCGTCACGGTAAAGCCGTCGGGATAGCCTGCGTCGGCCAGCAGCTTCTTGGCGCGGGCGGGGTCGGGCTTGTAGGGCGTGCCGTAGGAATCGTCATAGCCGTTGACCGAGGTGGCAACCAGCGAACCCAGCGGCTTGGCCGCGTCGCGCATGATCTTCTTGTTGATGGCCTCGATGTCCACCGCCAGCACCACGGCCTCGCGCACGCGGGCGTCCTTGAACGGATTCTTGCCCTTGATGTTCGAAAACAGCAGTTCGTCGCGATGCTGGTCCATGCCGATGAAAATGGCGCGCGCTTCGGGCTCGGTAAGCGGCTTTACGCCGGGCGCGTCTTCCAGGCGCTGCCAGTCCTGCACCGGCACCGGCTGCACGATGTCCATCTCGCCCGAGATCAGCGCCGCCACGCGGGTGGCTTCCTGCGAGATGGGCTGGAACACGACTTCATCGACATTGGTCTTGATGTTCTTGTCCCAGTATCCGTCGAAACGCTTGAGCACGGTTTTGACATCGGGCTGCCGCTCGGCCAGCATGAACGGGCCGGTGCCGTTGGCATGCAGATTGGCGTAGTTGCCCTGGTTGTCGCCCTTGACGTTGGTGGCCTCGGTGGTGTTGTTCTTCTCTGACCATGATTTGCTCATGATGTACAGGAAAGTCCACTCGCGCGGCAGAATGGGGTTGGGCGTCGGCGTGGTGACTTCGATGGTGTGGTCGTCGATTTTCTTGATATCGGACGCCTTGGCGCCATAGCCCTTCATGTCCGACCCGGGCGTCAGGCTGCGCTTCCACGAGAAGATCACATCGTCGGCCGTAAAGGGCGATCCGTCATGGAACTTCACGCCCTTGCGCAGCTTGAACACCCATTTGGTGGGCTCGGTGTTTTCCCAGCTTTCTGCCAGCAGCGGCGTCAGCTTCATGTCGCCGTCGTAGCCCGCCAGCGTTTCGTAGATATTGCCCTGGAAGCCCAGCGTGAACGTCTCGTTCAGGGCCATGGGGTCCATGGACGTGGCATCGCCCTGGTAGGCCCAGCGCAGCGTCTTGGCGTGCGCCGTGCCAACCAGCATGACACCGCATACCGCCAATGCCAGCGCCGATTTCTTGATGAATGGTGTGATACGCATAGCCCTTCTTGCTCCGTGTAGTGCGCGGGATCGCGCGACAGAAGTGACAGGGCCCCCGCCCCTTTTCTTTTGGACCAGGCCGGGGGCTCGGCGTGCTGCTTACGACAATGCGAGGTGTTGCGGCTGACGGCGCGTGATCGCGCGCGCTTGTGCGAGCGCGGGGGTAGCGGTCATTGCAGCGGACTTCGGATTCACGATTGGCCGACCTCGGTAATTCTCGTTGGGGCGGATGACCGTCCCAATGTAGATCGAATCTTATAGAGGCAGTGATTTAAGCGTCAATCGTTTTGACTTGGGGTTAGTACTTGGTTGCGGGCGGTGAAAAACACTGCCGGAAAGCAATGTAGGACGCGTCTTACGAACCTTGGGCGCCGGCGGCAGGCTGGCCTTCAGGCACATCGTCGGCCAGGATACGGGCCAGTTCGGCGACCACATGCTTGCGCCGCTCGTCGTCTTCGTAGCCCTTGGCCAGGGCCGACCATTGCGGACGGCTGCGGGCTTCGCGCAGGGGCTCGGGCAGGCGGCCCGACCGCCACTGGGCGTCGGCCGGCTGGCCCAGGCGCAGCGGATCGCGCGCAGCGTGGCCGCGGCGTTCCAGGGCATGGACGAGCTGACGTTGCCGCAGGGCAAGCAGGCGCAGCACCGCGTCATCGACCGTGATCTCGCGGTAGCCGCGCAACCTGCCCAGGATGCGCCCCCCGAAGCGCTCTACCCCTTGCCATAACCCGCCCGCGGCTGCGCCGATCAGCATGCCGGTGCCCAGGCTCAGCCCGGCGCTGAACAGGTCGACCGCCGCGCCCGCCATGGCGCCGGCGGCCATGCCGGTGCCCAGCTGTATGCCCATGTCTTTCAGGGCCTGTGGATGGAACAGGTCCATGCCCCAGCGCGTGCCTTCGAGCGGCAGTGTGTCGTCTGCATAATCGCTGCGGCGGAAGTTATACAGCGCGAGCAGCGCATCGACGCAGGCCTGCTCGCGCTTGCGGACCTGGTCGCGCAGCGTGGCGGCGTGGGCCTGCAGCGCCGCGTCGTCGGCGGGGCTTGCCAGCCGAAGCGCGGCCACATCGACCAGCAGGTCGGCGGCCAGCACCCAGGCGGCCAGGCTGCGTTCCCGGCGCTGGCGCGCCAGTTCATCGGCAAGGCGGTTCAGCGTGGCCGCATGGCGATCCAGCAGCACGGCGAGCTTGGCGTACAACTGCCGGTCGCCGTCCAGCGGCGGCGCCACGGTGTCGAATTCCAGGGCCGCATGCAGGCCGAGCCGCGCCATGGCGTCGCGCCATTCATCGGCCCGGTGGCCGGGCGTGTTGACGAAATTCAGAACCGGCAGCAGCGGCCGTCCGCAGGCGGCCAGCAGCGCGAGTTCGTCGCGGTGCTTGCTCAACACGGGATCGCGCGCGTCGATGACGTACAGTGCGGCATCGCACTCGAGCATCTTGGCCAGCACACGCGCTTCTTGTTCGTAGCGGCGATGCGCCTCGGGCGAATCCAGGAAGCGGCGTATGCGCGCCGGCCCGTCGCTGCGCGTGCCAGGCTCGTCCAGGCGTTCCAGGTATTCGAGCAGCGCGATGCTGTCTTCCATGCCGGGTGTGTCGAACCATTCGAGCGCGGGCCTGCCATCGAGCTGCAGCCGCGCGCCTTCAACGTGGCGGGTGGTGCCGGGGCTGTCGGCGACTTCTCCGAACCTGCCGTCTCGCGTCAGCGTGCGCAACAGCGAGGTTTTGCCGGTGTTCGTGTGCCCGACGACGGCGACTCGGAGCATGGCGTCAGTCATGGCCTGTCTCCAGCCAGCGCAACGGTTCGTCAGTGTCGCGCACGATGGCTTGCGATGTCATGCCCGAGGCGGCCAGGCGATCGCGCCACACGTCCAGGCGCGCTTGGACGGCCGGCGGCAATGCGCTGGCGGCGGTGTACAGCCAGACTCGCGTCTGCCCGGCTTTTCCGGACAGCGCGGCGATAAGGTTGAGCGTGCCGCGGTCGGGAGTCTGGCGGGCGTCGCAGGCGATCAGCAGCCGCCGCGCGCCCGCGTGCGCCAACGCGTCAAGCAGGCGGTTGCGCTGTTCGCGGCTATCGAGATTGCCCGCGTCCTGCACGCCGGGCGGCAAGCCGACGGGCGGCCATGGAACGTCGGCCGGCAGTTCCAGCCCCACCAGCACCGGCATGTCTGCCAGATTGCCGATATTGCCGGCGGCCACGCGCGGCTGATGCAGCGGATCGGCCGGACGGTCGATACCGGTGGACTGCACGGGCGGCACCAGACGGTCTCGCAGGGCGGCGTAGCCGGGCAGCGCGGCGTCGATGCGCAGGCCGCGCCGGGCCTGGCGCAGGCGCAGCAGGCACAGCGTGCAGGCCACCAGGCGCGGCAATACGCCATAGATGGCAATCACGCCAATCAACCATATCGACCATTGCGCCTGCGCCACGGCGGGCAACACCTGGGTGTTGTCGCTGGCGCGCACGACATCGGCCGAGGGCATGGCAAAGCCAAACTGCGCCGGCAGCCAGCCCAATGCCCGCGTCAGGAAAATAAAGGCGTCGGGCTGCAGCAGCGTGGTGGCCCATACGAACCGATAGCTTGCGGTAGACAACAGCGCCAGCAGGGTGATCAGGGCCGCGGCCAGCGCGGCCAGCCACAGCCCATGGCTGATGGCGCCGAACAGCCAGCGCCGGGCCCCCGCCCGGCCAAGCAGGTTCAGCAGCGCCTGGGGCACCAGCGCGGCGTCCGGGCCGCGCGCCAGCTTGCGGGTGGCCCACAGCCACAGCCGGCCCAGCCCGGTGGCGCCGCCGGGCGGCAGCAGGAACGAGGCCAGCCACAGCACCAGGGTCAGCAGATGGATGCCCAGCAACGCCCCCAGGGCCCACAGTACATTGACGGGACGGCTTCCATCGCCGAGCGCGCCGGCCGCCGAGGCCACGCCCGCGATGACGGCGGCCGCCAGCAGGCCCAGCAGGCTGTATACCGCCCCTTGCCGCCAGCGTGCTGCCAGGCCGTCGTGCCCTTCGCGCTGCGCCAGCAGGCGCGCCCGCATCAGGATGCGGGTTTCAAGCGTGCCGGGCGCGTTGCGGGCCTGCCGCACCGCGTCGGCGTCTTCCAGCGGGCCCCAGTGTTCTTCGCGCAGGCGGATGATCTCTGCCAGCCAGTGGGCCCGCCACGCCTGGGCTTGCCTGGACACCGGCGCGGCGCCAGGTGCTGGGGTCGCCATTCAGCCGGCGTGACGCGAATCGGCGGGCGGCGTGCCGAACCAGTCCTGCAGCTTGCGGCTGGCCTGCTGCTTGACGTCGTCGTTGATGTAGAAGGCCACCGTGGCCAGCGCCGCAGTCATGACGCTGAGGTCGTCGGTATAGCCCACCAGGGGGGCCAGGTCCGGAATGGCGTCCAGCGGCAGCACGAAGTAGCCCAGGGCGCCATAAATGACACGCCGCGCCCATTTGGGCGTGCCCGGGTTCTGTACGGCGTAGTACAGCCAGAGGGCTTTTTCCACGACCTGACGGCCTGCGGCCGACGCATGGCGTGTCGCCTTGCGCCAGAAGCGGTTGTCGGAATAGGCCTGTTCGTGGAAGGGAGTGGCTATTGGCATGGTACGTCGGGCGCAACGCCCGGTATGTCACGGTCAATGGCCCATTGTAGACCCCCCGGGGCCGGATGCGGGACTAGCGTCCGGGCCGGTGGGCAGCGCGGTACTGCCCCGGGGTGGCCCCCACGGCGTGCGCAAAGGCTCGGCTCAGGTGGCTGGCGTTACCGAAGCCGCATGCCTGGGCAATGCCGGCCAGGTCGTCGCTGCTGGTGGCCAGCAGCAGGCGGGCGCGGGCCAGGCGGCGGCCCAGCACCCATGAGTGCGGCGGCTCGCCGAACGAGGCATGGAACATGCGCGCGAAATGATAGGTGGACAGCGCCGCCACACCCGCCAGCACGTCCAGCGTCAGGGGCTCGGCCAGGTGGCTATCGATGTAGTCGCGCACGCGGCGCCGCACCGCCGGGGCCAAGCCGCCGCGGGCAGCCGTGGCGCTGGCGGCCCGCCCGGTGTTCTGGTCCAGCAGGTGATGCAGCACGCTTTCGGCGGCGCTGCTGGCTGCCAGCCGCTGTGCCGGCACGTTCCAGTCGGTGGCAAGCAGCGCACGGCAGGCCTGCGCGAGCGACGGGTCGCGTATGTAGGTGCGATCGTGCAGTTCGAGTTCGCGCGGCTCGCGGTCCAGCCGCATCACTGCCTCGCGCGCCAGCCGCTGCGGCGCTATGTACAGGTGCAGGAAGCGCACCTCTTCGTTCATGCTCCAGCGTGAATGGTGCTGGTCGGGCAGCACGCAGAACTTGCCCGCGCCGCCGTGGCGGTCGCGGTGCCCCAGCCGGAAACAGGTGTCGCCGCCCTGCAAATACAGCGAAAGCGTGTGGTGCCCGGGCGCGTCGTAGTCGATGAGGGCCCGGCCGGCGCGCTGGTCGCGGTTCCATTGGGCCGCCGCCAGGCCGGCGCCCAGCGAGGCGGCGCGCACGAGCTGCACCCGCGCGTTGCGCAGCGTGTGGAACAGGGCGAAGTCGGCGGGCGCCGAGGCGGTCTGGCTCATGGCGTCTTTATCGTACGCCAGCTTGGCGCGTGTGTGCGCGCGCCCGCGCGCCGCTTCTTCAAAAACCGCAAGAACCGGCAATCGCGCCGTGGCGCTCGCGTCTAGACTGCGCACGAGGCCGGCCATTTTTACTGCCGCAAAGCTATCGTGAACCTGTTTCTCTACCTGCTTACCGTACTGATCTGGGGCAGCACCTGGATCGCCATCAAGCTGCAGCTGGGCGTGGTGGCCATACCCGTGTCGGTGTTCTACCGGTTCGCGCTGGCCTCGGTGCTGATGCTGGCCGGGCTGATCCTGCTGGGGCGGCTGCAGCGCCTGGACCGGCGCGGCCACCTGCTGTGCCTGGGGCAAGGTCTGTGCCTGTTCTGCCTGAACTTCCTGTGTTTCTATAGCGCCACCGTATGGATCTCCAGCGGCCTGGTGTCCGTGGTGTTTTCGGCGTCGACGATCTGGAACGCGCTGAACGCGCGCCTGTGGTTCGGCACCCGCATCACGTCGCGCGTGGTGCTGGGCGGCGTATTCGGCCTGGCGGGCCTGCTGTTGCTGTTCTGGCCGGAAGTGGCCGGCCAGCAGGCCAGCCACGAAACCCTGCTGGGCCTGGGGCTGGCGTTGCTGGGCACACTGTGCTTTTCCACCGGCAACATGCTGTCGTCGGCGCAGCAGCGTGCGGGAATCGGCCCTCTTACGGGCAATGCCTACAGTATGTTGTACGGGTCGCTGGTGCTGCTGGCCGGTTGTGTCATCACGGGCCAGCCTTTCGATTTCGACCCGTCGCCCACGTATGTAGGCGCCCTGCTGTACCTGTCGCTGTTCGGTTCTATCGTGGCGTTCACCGCCTACCTGACCCTGGTCGGGCGCCTGGGCCCTGCACGCGCCGGCTATTGCACCGTGCTGTTCCCGGTGGTGGCGCTGAGCATTTCCAGCGTGGCCGAAGGCTACCAGTGGACGCTCGCGGCAGCGGCCGGGCTGGCGCTGGTCATGTTGGGCAACGTGCTGGTGTTTGCGCGGGCAGGCGCCAGGCGGGGCGCGGCCACCGCCGCGATGCCGCGCCCGCGTTGAGCATGGCACTGCCGCCGGGGCCACGGGCGCCGGCGCCCGAACCGGCGCGCTACACTTGCCGCCGGTTACCCGAGACCCCGCCATGCCCTTCGTGCCCGCCGAAATCAGCCATGTATTCGCCGCCGTGCTGGTGGTTACCAGCTTTCTTACGTCGGCCCTGACCGCGGCGATGGGACTGGGCGGTGGCGTTGCCATGCTGGCGGTGCTGAGCCTGGGGTTGCCGGTGACCAGCGTCCTGCCTGTGCACGGCGTCGTGCAAATGGGTTCGAACGGTGGGCGCGTCATCATCCAGCGCCGCCACTTGGTGCTGCCGGTGCTGCTGTGGTTTTCGCTGGGCAGCATCGTGGGCATTGCACTGGGCGCATCGGTGGTGGTGAATATTCCCGACGCATTGGCCAAGTGGCTGCTGGCCTTGTTCATCCTATGGTCGGTATACCGCAAAAAGCCTGACGCCCGGGCGCAACGCCACGGCAAGCCTTATTTTGTCGTGGGCGGCGCGATTTCCAGCTTCGGCTCGATGCTGGTGGGCGCCACCGGCCCGTTCGTGGCCGCGTTGCTGGCTGGCACCGGCCTGGTCAAGCAGCCCCTGGTCGCCACGCATGCGGCGTGCATGGTGATCCAGCATGGCCTGAAGATCCTGGCATTCGGTACGCTGGGCTTTGCCTATGCCCAGTGGGCGCCGCTGATCGCCGCCATGATCGCCAGCGGCGTGGCCGGAACCTGGGTGGGCACGCGCCTGCTCGACAACCTGCCTGAATCCACCTTCCGGCTGGGCTTCAAGATCGTGATGACAGTGGTCAGCGTGCACATGATCTGGCAGACGCTGTAGGCGCGCTTTGCCCAGCGGGCGGAGTGGCCTGCTCCGTTGTCGTATACGCCGCAAGTGGCGGCTGGCGGGGATCTGTACCTGATGCGGGCTTGGTATAGTGACCCTTCTCTCATGATTGCGGCGGGGCGGTCCACGATGGCTTACGATCCGGGTATTCAGGAGTACGTTGAGCGCGCGCGCGGGGCATTGGGCAATATGGCCGACCTGGGTGCGCTGACGCTGACGCAACGGCGCCTGCGAGCCGATCGCGCCGCCGCGTTGGTCAACGAACCTTACCCCGCGTGGCTGGAAGTCAGCGATACATATATCGTATTGCCGGGCCGAGAATTGCTTGTGCGGGTGTATCGCCCCCGCTCGCAGCTGCCGCTGCCGGCAATCGTATTCCTGCATGGCGGTAGTTTCATGGCGGGCAGTCCGCAGGGGCACGACTTCATCACCGCCAGCCTGGCATGCAATACCGGCGCCCAGGTGATCAGCGTGCACTATCGGCGCGCGCCCGAAAACCCATATCCCGCACCCACTGAAGATTCCTACGAAGCCTTGTGCTGGGCGGCTCGCGAAGCCGACCTGCTGGGTATCGACCCTCACCGCATCGCGGTAGCAGGCGATAGCGCGGGCGGCAATCTCGCGGCGGCGTGCGCCTTGTTGGCGCGTGACCGCAACGGCCCCAGGCTGCGGATGCAAGCCCTGGTTTATCCGACGCTGGACGCCGATTTCGATACCCCCAGCTATCTGAACAATACCAACGACGCCTTTCTTACCCGCGACGCAATGAAGGCGTCGTTTGCAGCTTTCCTGCCGTCGGCAGGGGCGTACACCGATGGCTACGCCCTGCCGATGCGCGCAGCCAGCCATGCCGCGCTTGCGCCGGCCTACTTGCTGCTGGCTGACCACGACCCACTGCTGGACGATGGCATCCGCTATGCAGAGAAATTACGTGCGGCGCACGTTCCGGTGCAGTTGCGCGTGGGCAAAGGCATGATCCACGGATTCATGCGCGCGCGCCGGTTCAGCGACGCGGTAGAAGCCGAGTTTCAGCTGCTGTGCGCCGCCCTGCGCAGCGCGCTGGATCTGCCCGAGCCTCCAGGGCGCTGGTAACGCGCGAGCGCCGGGCGCCGGGCGCTTGGCGCGTGTGGGTGTGCCGCCGCACCGGCCCCCGGGGAATGCTGCCCGGTGAATTTTCAATCGAGTCGTAGACGGCCCAGTTCCGGCGAGATGCGGTCTGCAAACGCCAGCATCGCTTCGGCGACTTCGGTGATCTTCTGTTCGTTCATGGTGTAGCTGAAATTCGCCGCAGTCAGCACCAGGGCCAGCGGGCCTTGCTGCGAGAAGATCGGAACGGCGATCTGCGTCAGCCCGCTGCGCCGGTTCCCCTGGTCGAGCGCAAAGCCGCGGGCTCGCGTGGCGAGCATGCGTTCCCGATATTCCTCGAAACTGGGCCGACGGAACCATTCAGTATGTTCGAACTCTTGCTCGATGAACTCGTCCTGGGCGCCTGAGAACGCAGCCATGACCAGGCCCGACGCGCCGGAAAATCGGCGAGAGCGGCGGCCTACGCTGAAGTAGCTGTCGACCCGGAAACCGCCGCCCACGAAATCCAGCAGCACCAGGTCATAGCTTTTCTCGACCTTTGCCAAGGCCACGGTGACGCCGACGCGCTCAGCCAGTGAGAACATTTCGGGCCTGATGACATCCAGCAGCCCGCTGGTGCGCAACACGCCATGCGCCAGTTCGAGCATCATGACGCCGATGCTGTAGGTCTGGTCGAGCTCGTTGTAAGCCACCATGCCTTCACGTTGGAAGGTGCGCAGAATATTGAAAGCGGTACCGCGGTGCAGGCCGGTCTGCCTGGCGACTTCGCTGGCCCGCAGGGGGCGTTGCGCGTGATGCAGGGCGCGCAATACGGCCAGTCCGGAAATAATCGCGCCTACCGGTTTGCCTACCGTGCGGCCGGATGTGTCTTCCGGCCCTGCCTCGGCGACGCGCTCCGGCAGGGTTACGCTCTCGACTTCGTGCTTTGTAGCCAAAATGAATTCATCCCTCAGGATGGCGTGTCGCGCCACGCCAAGTATTTCGTCTTTTCCAGAGAACCAGCGTACTCCAGGCGGGACTCATAATACCTTAGGCCTATCCCCCGTCGCGAGGCGAATCCGTAGGCGCGGGCGTTATCACGGGCGCAGCGGCGCCCCGGCCGTGGCGCCGCCGTCCACGGGGATCGCCGTGCCGGTAATGAAGCTCGCCTGCGGGGAACACAGGAATGCGATGGCCTCTACGACGTCCTTCTCGGTGCAGATACGCCCCATCGGGGTGGTGGCTGTAAGCTGGAACGCTCCGTGCGAGGCATCTGCCCGCAGCTTTTCCGTCAGCGGCGTCTTGAGCATGCTGGGACACACGCAGTTGACGCGGATCTGGCGGGCTGCGAGCTCCAGGGCCAATGTGCGGGCAAGGAATTGCATTGCGACCTTCGACGCGGCATAGGCTCCGTTGCCGGCCTTTGGGCGTAGCCCCGACGACGAGGACACGCCGACGATAGCGCCTCCGTGTGGTGCAAAATGCGCAAGCCCGGCCTGGGTGCAGTGCCAGAATCCCTTGGCGTTTACGTCGAATGTCAGGTCGTAGGCGGCTTCGGTCATGTCGGCAAGCGTGGCGGGCAGCAGCACCCCTGCGGTATATATCAGCGCGTCGATATGCCCATGCCGTGCCGCCCCGCCCGCGAATGCGTGATCTACGCTGGCGCGGTTCCGTACGTCAGCGGCTAGCGCCAGCGCGCGGCCGCCGGCGCTGGTCAGGGCGTGTTCAACCTGCTGCAGTTTCGTGGCGTCGACGTCGATAATCGTGGCGGCGGCGCCTTGCGCCACGAAATGGCGTGCAGCTTCCAGGCCGATGCCCGACGCACCGCCGACTACGAGCACGTGGCGCGCGTTCATAGACAGTTCCTTCAGGAAAGTTGTGCAGCCAGGCAGGTAGCCTTTTGCAGATGGAACCCGCGGTACCCGTGTGCCGCTACGTCTTCGCAGACCTTGATGTATGCGGGCATGCCGCCCACATAAGGCATGAACACGCGCGGCTTGCCGGGAATATTGGCGCCCACGTACCATGAATTGGTCGCCCGCGGGAACAGCGTGCCGTTGGCCACGTCGTTGACGTGCTGCACCCAATCATCCTCGGCCTGGGCGGTGGGTTCGATGGTAGCTATGTCGTGTTGGTCGAGATACACCAGGCAGCCGGCAATCCATTCAATGTGCTGTTCGATCGCCGTAACCATGTTGGCCTTTACCGACGGGCTGCCGGGGCCGGTAAGCACAAACAGGTTCGGAAAGCCATGTACCATCAAGCCCAGGTAGTTGGCCGGGCCAGATGCCCATTTGTCGCGCAGGCGGACGCCGTCCCGGCCGGTTATCAGTATTTCGCTGAGCGCGCCGGTCATGGCGTCAAACCCGGTGGCGAAGGCGATGATGTCCACCACATACTCGGCATCGGTGGTGCGCACGCCGCGCTCCGTGATTTCCGTGATAGGCGTGCGGCGGGCGTCCACCAGGGCCACATTGGCGCGATTAAACGTCTCGTAGTAGTCCGTGTCCACACAGAGGCGCCGGGACCCGATGGGATGATCGCGCGGCGTGAGAATCTCACGCTTGAGCGGATCTTTCACAATGGCGTGTATCTTGGCGCGCACGAATGACGCCAGCGTCTCGTTTGCTGCTTCGTTACGCATCAGGTCGGTAAATGCGCCCATCATCCGAGCGCTGCCGCCCTTTTGCCACAGTTGCTCATACACACGCAGACGCTCTTGCTCGGATAGATCAAGCGCAGACATGACCGGTATCGGCACGCGCGACATCCCGGAATTCTGCAGGCGCGCCGCCTTGCGCAGGGCGGGATAGTTCGCCTTCTGCTGCCGTTCTTCTTCAGGCGGCATGGGGTAATTGCGCGCCGGCACGCTGAAATTCGCCGTGCGCTGGAAGACGGTAACCATACTTGCGTGCGGCGCGATCTTGGGCAGCATCTGCACACCCGTCGCCCCGGTTCCGATCAGGGCGACACGCTTGCCGGCGAAATCCACGCCTGCTTTCGGCCAGCGGGCCGAATGGTGCCATTCGCCCTTGAAGCGCTCGACACCCTTGATATCCGGGATCCGCGGCGCTGACAGGTTGCCGCTCGCCATAATGCAATAACGCGCCCGAACCCACGGCCCACGATCAGTTTGCACGGTCCAGCTGCCACCCGTGGCGTCGTAGTGCATGGCCGTTACCCGCGTTTCAAAACGGATATGGGGCCGCAGTTCAAACCGGTCGGCGACGTGGTTAAGGTAGGCCAATATCTCCGGCTGTTCGGCGTAGCGGTGGGACCAGCACCATTCTTGTTGGAGTTCGTCGGAGAACGAGTAGGAATAGTCCAGGCTTTCGACATCGCATCGGGCGCCGGGATAACGGTTCCAGTACCAGGTGCCGCCTACGCCGTCAGCAGCTTCGATACATCTGACGCGCAGCCCGAGGGCCCGCATCCGGTAGATGGCGTAAAGGCCGCCGAACCCCGCACCCACGACTAGAACGTCGACAGATTCGTGCGGAGCTGAACCGGTGGGCATAACCGGGTGGTCGTGGGGCATGTCTTCTCCTGATATCAGGGTCGCGTTCCGACTGATGGCTCCCACACATGGCGCGGAGTATTGGACGCCGGAACGCCTGGATGACGTTCCGGTAATGGTAGTTGACACATCTAGTGTTTGCAATAGATTCTTATCGTTCGCGATAGAAAACAGATGGCCAGCGCTTCTTGGGCGGTGGTGCCGATATTTCCCGCACAGTCGGCGTGGTCCCTCGTGAAGACCGGAAAAATACTCGATTACGCAGTTGAATACGTCTTATATAGAAGACAAATATTCTCTTTGCATATATGTTGTTCTTTTGTATAGTGGGCTCACGGCCTCAATTACGTCGCGCACAAGGCGGATGGGGTTGCCTGCCACCCTGAGGAGGGAATCAAAATGAAAATCCTAACCAGCCTGTCAGTAGGTATCTGGTCAGCGTTGCTGTTGCTCAGTCCCGCCGCACACGCCAGCGACTTTCCTACGCGCCCTGTCACCTTCATCGTGGGATACGCGCCGGGCGGCGGCACCGACATCGTGGCGCGCAGTGTTGCAGACGTGCTGTCACGCAAATGGGGCCAGCAAGTCATCGTCAGGAACCGCCCGGGGGGTACCGGCGTACTGGGCATCAGAGATCTGAAAAGCGCACCGCCCGACGGCTATACCTTGGGCATCTGGACCGATTCCGATATCGGCAATGCGGCAGTTCGGGACGATCTGGATTACGACCTGGTAAAAGACTTCGACCACATCAGCCAACTGGCGGCAGGCGGCACCGTGCTGGTGGTGAACCCCAAGGTGCCAGCGACCACATTCAGTGAGTTCGTGTCATACGCCAAGCAGCACCCGAGCAAATTGAACTTCGCAGTGGTGTCGGGCGGGGGCATGCACCTGGACAGTCTGCGCATCGAACGAGCGGCGGGGATCAAGAATGCCATCATCGGCTACCCGGGCACCGGCCCCGCCCTTACCGATGTGGTGGCCGGCCACAGCGATGTGCTGGTGCTCCCGCTGGGCGCGGCCCTGCCGTTTATCAAAAGCAGCGGGGTGCGCGTTCTCGCGGTAGGGTCGGCCCAACGCTGGCCGGGTCTACCAGACGTACAGACGTTATCCGAAGGCATCCCGGGCCTGGAGAGCACATTCTTCTACGGGGTGGTTGCGCCCAAGGGTATGCCCGAGTCACTCAAGGCCGAAATCAATGCCGCAGTGCAAGAGGCGCTGAAAGATCCCGCGTTGGGAACGAAGTTCGAGTCGATGGGATTCATTCCCACCGGGAACTCGCCCAGTGAGTTTACGCAGGTGATAGCCACAAAGCTGAACGCATCGCGGATTGCCGCCGAACAAACGGGGCTGAAACAAAGCCTGCAGCAGCAGAAGAAATAGGCCGCGGCCCGCGACGAAGCAGTGGTGCCGGTGAAAGGAATCGAACCCTCGACCTTCTCATTACAAGTGAGCTGCTCTACCAACTGAGCTACACCGGCGGATGCGCCGCCGGAAGAACCCGGCGGGCGAAAGGACAGTATTGTAAAGAAAAAAGCGGGCGTGCCGCGCCGCGCCGACTATTTGACGATAGTCAGGTGCGGACGCTTGGACTCGCCGTCGCCGCCATCCGAGGGGGTGTCGGGCGGCGAGTCGGCGCCGGCGCCGTGGTCGGGCGCATCGGCGCTGCTTTCGTCGCGCTGAGGCGGCTCGTAGGGCTGGACTTCGAAGCCCATGCCGGCGCCGGTTTCGCGTGCATAGATGGCGCTGACCGCGGACACCGGCACCGACACGTTTTCGGTAACGCCGCTGAAGCGGGCCTGGAATTCGATGAATTCGTTGCCCAGCACCAGCTTGTTGGTGGCCAGCGTGCCCACGTTGAGCGTGATCTGGCCGTCGCGTACATGGGCTAGCGGCACCAGCGTGTGCTCGTCGACCTGCACGGTGATGTACGGCGTGTAGCCGTTATCGGTGCACCATTCGTGCAGTGCTCGCAGCAGATACGGTTTGGTGGAAGTTTCACCCATATGCACAACCTTTGGCGCTTAGCGACGCATGACTTTTTCGGACGGCGTGAGCGCTTCGATGTACGCAGGACGCGAGAAGATGCGTTCGGCATACTTTTGCAGCGGTGCGGCGTTCTTGGGCAGCTCGATGCCGTAGTGGTCCAGGCGCCACAGCAGCGGGGCCACGGCGACGTCCAGCATGGAGAACTCTTCGCCCAGCATGTACTTGTTCTTCAAGAGCAGCGGGGCCAGCTGGGCCAGGCGGTCGCGGATGCTCTGGCGCGCGGTGGCGAGCTTCTTTTCGTCGGGCTTGGCGCTGCGGTCTTCCAGCGTGGAGACGTGGACGAAAAGCTCTTTTTCGAAGTTGTACAGGAACAGGCGGGTGCGCGCACGCATCACCGGGTCGGCGGGCATCAATTGCGGATGCGGGAAGCGCTCATCGATGTATTCGTTGATGATGTTCGACTCGTACAGTACGAGATCGCGCTCGACCAGGATGGGCACCTGACCGTACGGATTCATTACCGAGATATCTTCCGGCTTGTTGTACAGGTCGATATCGCGGATTTCGAAGTCCATGCCTTTTTCGAACAACACAAAGCGGCAGCGTTGCGAAAAGGGGCAGGTGGTTCCGGAATAGAGCACCATCATGGCGGTAAGTCCTTGTATGAAAAGCGAAAGGCCAGCGCTGCTAATCTAGCAAACGCTGGCCCCGATTGCCAGGGTGGAACAGACGTGCCGCCCTATCGGGTTGGTGTTGCCGCCCCGGGGGGCGGCAACCTGGCAGGGCGGATTAATCAGCGCACGTGTTTCCAGAAAGAGGCGTTCAGGCGCCAGGCGACGACCAGGAACAGGCCCAGGAACAGCAACACCCACACGCCCAGTTGCTTGCGGAACTGTTGCTGGGGCTCTGCCATCCAGGCCAGGAACGCCGTGAGGTCGGCTACGTCGTTGTCGTAGGCGGCAGCCTGCGCCGGGTCGAGGCTCTTGAACTTGGCTTCGACCGACGCGTGGCCGCGGTAGTTGGCGACCGGTTCGGCCTTGACGGTGGCATAGCCCTGGGCGTCGTAGGTGGTGGTGACGCGTTCCCAGCTGCGGGCGCCATCTTTTTCGACCTGGTGCATGGCCACGGTGGTGAGTTCACGCGGGCCCTGGTCTTGCCACATTACGTGCGGCATGCCGACGCTGGGGAACACAAGGTTGTTCCAGCCCGTGGGAACGGCCGTGTCGCGGTAGAACGTGCGCAGGTACGTATAGATGTAGTCGGCGCCCGTGGGGCCGGCGTTGATCGACTTGGCGCGCGCGATGACGGACAGGTCGGGCGGCACGGTACCGAACCAGCGCTTGGCGTCGGCCGGCTGCATGGCGATGGTCATCAGGTCGCCGACTTTCTGGCCGGTGAACAGCAGGTTGTCGCGGATCTGTTCGTCGGTCAGGCCGATGTCCTGCAGCTTGTTGTAGCGCATGGCCGATGCGCTATGACAGTTCAGGCAGTGGTTGACGAACAGCTTCGCGCCGTTTTGCAGGGCGGCGATGTCGTTGATGCGGTCGGGCGCCTTGTCCAGGGGGTAGCCGCTTTCGGCGGCGTACGTGGCCGTACATGCAAGCGTGAATGCGACGGCACCAATCAGCTTCTTGATCATGGTCATTCCGTTATGGGTACGTGGCTCAATGGGCATGGAACGTTACGCGGTCGGGGACCGGCTTGAACGTACCCAGGCGGCTCCAGACGGGCATCAGGAAGAAGAAGCCCAGATAGATCAGCGTACCGACCTGCGACATGAGGTTGTACACGTCCGTGGGCGCCTGCGTGCCCAGGAAGCCCAGCACCAGGAAGTTGACGATGAAGATGCCGTAGAGCCACTTGTGCCACGTGGGACGATAGCGGATCGACTTGACGGGCGAATGGTCGAGCCAGGGCAGGAAGAACAGGATGACCACCGCGCCGCCCATGGCCACCACGCCCCAGAACTTGGCGTCGATGACGCGCAGCAGGACGGCGGTGATGATCAGCACGCCGGGAATGGCGATGCGCAGGAAGCCCTTCAGGTTGCTCTTGACCAGCAGCGCGATGGCGCCGATGACTGCGGCGCCGGCCAGCACCCAGGTGAACTCGGCGGTGGTGGCACGCAGCATGGAGTAGAACGGCGTGAAGTACCACACCGGCGCGATGTGCGGCGGCGTCTTGAGCGGGTCGGCCGGAATGAAGTTGTTGTATTCCAGGAAGTACCCGCCCATTTCGGGGGCGAAGAACACGATGGCCGCGAAGACGATCAGGAAGCCCGCCACGCCCACGATGTCGTGCACCGTGTAGAACGGATGGAACGGGATGCCGTCGGCGGGGTTGCCGCGCTTGTCTTTGGGGCCTTGCTTGATTTCGACGCCGTCGGGGTTGTTGGAACCGACTTCGTGCAGCGCCACGATGTGCGCGACCACCAGGCCGATCAGCACCAGCGGAATGGCGATGACGTGGAAGGCAAAGAAGCGGTTGAGCGTGGCATCGGATACGACGTAGTCGCCGCGGATCCAGATGGACAGCTCGGGGCCGATGAAGGGGATGGCCGAGAACAGGTTGACGATGACCTGGGCGCCCCAGTACGACATCTGGCCCCAGGGCAGCAGGTAGCCGAAGAACGCTTCGCCCATCAGGCACAGGAAAATGGCCACGCCGAAGATCCAGACCAGTTCGCGGGGCTTGCGGTACGAGCCGTAGAACAGCCCGCGCAGCATGTGCAGGTAGACCACCACGAAGAACATGGACGCGCCGGTGGAGTGCATGTAGCGCACCAGCCAGCCCCACGGCACTTCACGCATGATGTACTCGACCGACAGGAACGCGCGTTCGGCGTCGGGCTTGTAGTGCATGACGAGGAAGATGCCGGTGACGATCTGGATCACCAGCACCAGCAGCGCCAGGGAGCCGAAAAAGTACCAGAAATTGAAATTCTTGGGTGCGTAGTACTCGGACAGGTGCGCCTTCCAGGTGGAGGTCACCGGAAAGCGCCGGTCCAGCCAGCCCAAGAGGCCTGTTGTCTCGACGGTTTTTTCGCCAGCCATCATGGCTCCTTCTAATACGAAGCGTTTTTTGCTTAGGTCGGGGGAAAGGTGACGCGGTGCGCGCGTCAGGCCTTGTTGTCTTCGTCAACCCCGACGATGATGCGGGTGTCGCTCAGGTATTGGTACGGCGGAACTTCGAGGTTGTCGGGCGCGGGCTTGTTTTTGTACACGCGACCGGCGAGGTCGAAGGTGGAGCCGTGGCAGGGGCAGAAGAAGCCGCCTTCCCAGGACGCCGGCAGGCCAGGGCCGGGGCCGGCTTCGAAGTCAGCGGTGGGCGAGCAGCCCAGATGGGTGCAGATGCCCACGCAAACGAACAGGTCGGGCTTGCGCGACCGGAATTCGTTCTTGGCGTATTCGGGGGTATAGCCGGGGCGGTCGGAATTGGGATCGGCCACGTAGGGGTCCTGTTCCTTGATGCCCGCCAGCTGTTCTTCCGAGCGACGCATGATCCAGACCGGTTTGCCGCGCCATTCGACCGTGCGCATCTGGCCGGGGGCCAGGTCGGCGACCTCGACTTCGACCGGGGCCCCGGCGGCACGCGCCTTTTCAGATGGGGCGAAGGTGCTAACAAACGGAACGGCGGTCGCCACACCGGCGACACCGCCTACCGCACAGGCGGTGGTTACCCAGAAACGGCGCGAAGGATCTGGCGGGAGGTTGGGATCAACCGCACCGTCTTCGTCATGCACCAGCGTATCCTGACTCATCTTCCTATCCTTGTTGATGCGCCCGCACTCCCGTAGCATCAGGCTTGCTGCATCCGATTTGCGGAGATATGTAACAACATAGCAACCGCGTATTATAGCGCCCTGCCCATCATTGACGAACGACGTAAGGAGCACTCATGAGCAAAGCATCAGGTTTCCTCAAGGAATTCCGCGATTTCGCTGTCAAAGGCAACGCTATGGATCTCGCGGTTGGCGTGATCATCGGCGCGGCGTTCGGCAAGATCGTGGATTCGGTTGTGAAAGACCTCATCATGCCCGTGGTGAACTTCATTCTGGGCGGTTCGGTCGATTTTTCCAACAAGTTCCTGGTGCTGTCCATGCCCGACGGCTATACGGGCCCCATGACCTACGCCGACCTTACCGCGGCCGGCGCGACGGTGCTGGCATGGGGTAATTTCCTTACCATTCTTATCAATTTCATCCTTCTGGCGTTGGTGGTGTTCATCATCGTCAAGGCCGTGAACTCGGCCCGCCGCAAGGAAGAAGCGGCGCCGGCGGCGCCCGCGGCCCCGCCCGAAGACCTGGTGGTGCTGCGCGAAATCCGCGACCTGCTCAGGAAGTAACCGGGGCCGGCGCGCGCGGCGCGGGCCCTATACCGGGTTGTCGATGTCGACGAATTCGACGCGTATGCCGAATTGCCGAGCGATGGCTTCGCCCAGGGCCCGCACGCCATAGCGTTCGGTGGCGTGGTGGCCGGCACCGATGAAGGCCGTGCCGGTTTCCCGGGCCAGGTGCACGGTGGGCTCGGATGCTTCGCCCGTAATGTAGGCGTCTGCGCCGGCGTGGACGGCATCGTCCAGCATGCCCTGGGCGGCGCCGGTGCACCAGGCGATGCGCTTGAGCGCCCGGTCCGGCTCGCCAATGACCAGCGGCGCGCGCCCCAGGCGCTGTTGCACGCGCTGCGACAGCGCCTGCAGGTCCGGCAGGCCCGGCGCGGTGCCCAGCCAGATCAGGTTGTCCGGGCCGCAGGTCAGCGGCGCGCCGGTGGTGTCGCAATCGGGCATCAGGCCAAGCACGCGCGCCAGCTGCGCGTTGTTGCCCCACTGGGGATGCGCGTCCAGCGGCAGGTGGTAGGCGAAAAGATTCAGGTCGTGGTGCAGCGCCAGCGCCAGCCGGGTGCGCCGGGGGCCGCGCACGCGCGGATCTTCGTTCTTCCAGAACCAGCCGTGGTGCACCAGCACGGCATCGGCGCCGCGTTGGATGGCTGCGCGCAGCAGGGCCTCGGACGCGGTAACGCCGGTGATAATGTGGCCTACGCGTGGCTTGCCTTCTACTTGCAGGCCGTTGGGACAGTAATCCTTGAATCGCGAGGCTTGCAGCGAGGCGTCAAGCCAGTCCGCCAGCTCGCGGGTGTCGATTGTTTTCATTGCCTACCTTGTCAGGATCATGCGTCGCTATTGGCTGATATTTGCTCAGACCGTCACGGTGTGTCTGGCCATTTTATTCGTGGTGACCACGTTGCGCCCCGACTGGCTGCGGCTTTCGGAGCCGGCCACGCCTGCGCCCGCCGCGCCGCCGCGCACGCAGGCCCTGCCCGGTGCGGCATCTTATGCGGCGGCCGTCGCGAAAGCGGCGCCCGCGGTTGTCAACGTGTTCACGTCCAAGCACGTCAATGTTCCACTGGTGCCGTTGCCGGACGACCCGATGCTGCGGCAGTTGTTCGGCCAGGTGCCGGGCCTGAGCCGGCGCGAATCATCCACGAGCCTGGGTTCGGGCGTGATCGTCAGCGACCAGGGCTACGTGCTGACCAACTATCACGTGGTCGAGGCGGCCGATGCCATCGAAGTGGCGCTGGCCGATGGGCGGCGCGGCGCGGCAAGACTGGTGGGGGCCGATCCGGATACCGACCTGGCCGTCCTGAAGCTGGACTTGCGGCCGCTGCCCGTGGCCGCCTTGGGCCCCGACCGCAGCCTGCGAGTGGGCGATGTGGTCCTGGCCATAGGCAATCCGTTCGGCGTGGGCCAGACCACCACCCAGGGCATCGTTTCGGCGCTGGGGCGCAACGGCCTGGGCATCAATACCTACGAGAACTTCATACAGACCGACGCGGCGATCAACCCGGGCAATTCCGGCGGTGCGCTGATCGATGCCGACGGGAACCTGGTGGGCATCAATACGGCGATTTATTCGGAATCGGGCGGATCGCTGGGTATCGGGTTCGCGATTCCCATCGACGCGGCGCGCAAAGTCATGGACGACATCATCAAGACCGGCTCGGTGCGCCGCGGCTGGCTGGGCGTCGAGCCGCAGGACATCACTCCTGAACTGGCGCGGGCCTTCGGCTTGCCCGCCGATACGCAAGGTGTGGTGATCGCAGGCGTGTTGCGCGACGGCCCCGCCGGCAAGGCGGGCCTGCGCGTGGGCGACATCGTGCAGCGGGTCAATGGCACGCCGGTACGCGATACGGTGGCAATGCTGAGGCTGATCGCCAGCCTGACGCCCGGCGAGAAGGCCACCTTGGAACTGCTGCGTGGCGGCCGGAAGCGCGAGCTGGATGTGGCGGTGGGCACACGCCCGGTACGGCCCCGCTAGCGTTGGCGGCCTGCCGCGCCCCGCGTGCTTGCGGGGCCCGCGCCTTGGGCGATGAGCCGCACCACGGCCAGTACTTTCTTGCGCGCATCGACCGGCAGGGTTTCGACCAGGGCCTGCAGTTCGGCACTGTAGCCATCGGCGTTGTCGTGGGGCGCCGGGCGAGCGGCCAGCGCGGCGACGTTGACGCCGTCGGCCAGCCACGGCACCGTGGTGCCGAGTGCGGCGGCCAGGCGTTGCAGCGTATGGCGGGTGGGCGCATAGGTGTCATCGCGCGTCAGGATGCGATGAATGGACGATTGCGGCACCCCCGAGATGCGCGCGAGCTGGTTCTGGCTTTTGATGCCACGCCCCTGCATTTGGGCGCGCAGGCGCTGTGCGAGTGTCATGCCGGAAAATGTACCGACCGCCATGACGGGCCGGCAAGGCCGGCGCCGCAGGTTTATTGCGTTTGATCACGGTCCGGCGCGAAGCCGGCCCGGGTATCAGCGCGACTGGGTAAGGTCGGCCGCCGTGTCTTCGGAATCGTCTTCGGTGTTGCGGGGGGTGACCATGCGCGCGCAGATGAGCCCGACTTCATACAGCAGGCAAAGCGGCACGGCCAGCATGAACTGGCTGACGACGTCGGGCGGCGTGACAATGGCGGCGATGACGAACGCGCCCACCACGACATAGCCCCGCGCGGCGCGCAGTTTCTGCAGTTCGACGATGCCTGTCTTGACCAGCAGCACCACCGCGACCGGCACTTCGAATGTAATGCCGAACGCCATGAACATGGTCATGACGAAGCTGAGATAGGCTTCGATGTCGGGCGCGGGCGTGATGGATTGCGGCGCGAAGGTCGCAATGAAATGGAACACCGTGCGAAAAACGAAGAAGTAGCAGAACGCCATGCCCAGCATGAACAGCAACGTGCTGGATACGATTAGCGGCATGGCCAGGCGTTTTTCGTGCCGGTACAGGCCTGGCGCCACGAAGGCCCAGGCCTGGTATAGCACCACCGGCAGCGCTACGACGAAGGCGGCCATCAGGGTGACTTTTACCGGCACCATGAAGGGCGTGATGACGCCGGTGGCGATCATGCGCGTGCCTTCGGGCAGAGATGCCAGCATGGGCTGGGCCAGCACGTCGTAGATGGCCGACGCGCCGGGGTAGATGAACAGCACCACGAAGACGGCAATGACCGCCAGGACGGCCTTCATGAGGCGGCTGCGCAGTTCGACCAGGTGCGAGATGAAGGTTTCTTGTGGCTGTTCCTGGTCCAGCCCGTCTTGCTTGGCTTGCTGGGTCACGGCGTGGTACCGGTTTTCGGTTGGTCGGCAGGGGCCGGGCTGCCCGCTGCAGGGTCTGGGAGCCGGTCGGGGGCAGAGCTTGGCGCGGGTGCCGCGGTGTCGACCGCCGCGGTGCCGACCGCCGCGGTGTCGACCGCCGCGGGCGAGGCCGGGGGTTCGCCGGCCACCGCTTGCCTGGCTTCGCGGGCTGTGTCGTTCAGGCCGCTGCGCAGCGAACTCTCGGTGTCGCGCAGCGAGCTTTGCATGCTGTCGGCGGCTTCGTCCATTTCAGACTTGAACTTGCGCAGTTCGTCGAGTTCGATTTCGCGCTGGATGTCGCTTTTGACGTCGCTGACGTAACGTTGCGCGCGGCCGAGCAGGTGCCCTACGGTGCGCGCAACCTTCGGCAGCCGTTCGGGCCCGATGACGATCAGCGCAATGACGCCGATCACCATCAGTTCAGTGAAACTGACATCAAACATGCGACATCTGCTCGCTCAAGAGGACAGGGAAGCCGGCCCGCGGGGCCTGGCTTCCGGGGTACAGGGGATGCAGGGAGATCAGGAGTTGGTCTTTTCTTTGGCCTGCACGTCGATCGTGTCGTCGGCGGCCTTCTGCTGCGTGACCTGCTCTGCCGGTTTGTCGGTGTTGGCGTCTTTCATGCCTTCTTTGAAGCCTTTGACGGCGCCGCCGAGATCGCTGCCGATGTTGCGCAGCTTTTTGGTGCCGAATACGAGGGCAACGATGACCAGGACGATCAACCAATGCCAGATGCTGAAGCTACCCATGATGACGGTTCTCCGTGATTATGCGTTGGGAGCCATGCGCCCTTTCCAGGGTCGCTGACCGCCTATGATATGGAAATGCAGGTGGGGGACTTCCTGGCCGCCATCGACGCCGGAATTGGCCATGAGGCGGAACCCCCCTTCCGGGCCCGGACGGCAGCCGTTGTCGGCTGCCAGGCGCGTAGCCAGGGTAACCATTCTACCCAACCAGCCGGCGTCGTCGGGGCCGATGTCCTGCAGGGATACGACGTGGCGCCGCGGGATGAGCAGCAAGTGCACGGGGGCGGCGGGGTTGATGTCGTGGAAGGCCACGAACTCGTCGTCTTCGTGGACCTTCTTGGAAGGGATCTCGCCGCGGGCGATTTTGCAGAAGATACAGTTGTCGCTCATAGGATTCCGTGCTCAGGAGGCGGGGCGCCGTGCTTTTTCTTCAAGGCCTGACAAGCCTTCGCGGCGCGCCAGTTCGGCCAGCACGTCTTCGGGCCGCAGGTTGTAGTGAGTCAGGGTGACCAGGCAATGAAACCAGAGGTCGGCGGTTTCATTGACGATGCGATCGGGCAGGCCGTCTTTGGCGGCCATGACCAGTTCCGTGGCCTCTTCGCCGATTTTTTTCAGGAAGGCGTCGGGCCCCTTGGCCAGCAGCTTGGCCGTATAAGAGGTTTGCGGATCGCCGCCGCGGTCGGGGCGGCGGGATTCCAGGGTGTCGGCGATGCGCGCCAGCACGTCGGTGGACAGGGAGCTGGTCATTTGTAGATCTGTTCCGGATCTTTCAGGACTGGGTCGACGGTGACCCACGCGGCGCTGTCGACGGGGCCTTCCAGCCTGCGGAAGAAGCAGCTGGCGCGCCCGGTGTGGCAGGCGATGCCGCCTTCTTGGTGCACCTTGAGCAGGATGACGTCGCCATCGCAGTCCAGGCGCAGATCGTGCACGGCCTGGACGTGTCCGGATTCCTCGCCTTTGCGCCACAGGCGCTGGCGCGAACGCGACCAGTACACGGCGCGAGCCGTGGCCGCGGTTTCGGCCAGGGCTTCGCGGTTCATCCAGGCCACCATCAGAATCTGCCCGCTTTGGGCGTCCTGGGCGATGGCGGGAATCAGGCCTTGCTCGTCGAAAACGACGTCGGCCATCCAGGCGGGCTCGGTATTCATGGGAACAGTCTAATCCAGTCTGACAGCAATGCCTTGCGCGGCCATGAACTCTTTGCATTCGCGCACGGTGTGCTGGCCGAAATGGAAGATGCTGGCCGCCAGCACGGCGCTGGCGCGTCCGGTGGTGACGCCGTCGGCCAGGTGCTGCAGGCTGCCCACGCCGCCGGAGGCGATGACGGGCACCGGCACGGCGTCGGCCACGGCGCGGGTGAGTTCAAGGTCGAAGCCGGACTTGGTGCCGTCGCGGTCCATGCTGGTAAGCAGGATTTCGCCGGCGCCGTAGGCGGCCATGCGGGCGGCCCATTCGACGGCGTCCAGCCCCGTGGGCTTGCGTCCGCCATGGGTGAAGACTTCCCAGCGTGCGGGCTCGCCGGGTGCAGAGACGCGCCTTGCATCGATGGCCACCACGATGCATTGCGACCCGTGGTAATCGGCGGCGCTGCGCACGAGTTCGGGGTTGGCCACGGCGGCGCTGTTGATGCTGATTTTGTCTGCGCCGGCATTGAGCAGGCGCTGGATGTCGGCCACCTGGCGCACGCCGCCGCCCACGGTCAGCGGAATGAACACCTGCGAGGCCACCTGTTCGATGATGGGCAGGATCAGGTCGCGGCCGTCGCTGGTGGCCGTGATGTCAAGGAAGGTCAGTTCATCGGCGCCCTGCTCGTCGTAGCGGCGCGCGATTTCCACCGGGTCGCCCGCGTCGGCCAGGTTTACGAAATTGACGCCCTTGACCACGCGTCCGGCGGTCACGTCCAGGCACGGGATAATGCGCCGGGTGAGCGCGCTGGGCGCGCCCTGCGCCATGGCGGAGCTGTTCATGAGCCGAGTTCGTCCGCGCGAGCCTGCGCCTGCTGGAAGTCGAGCGTGCCTTCGTAGATGCTGCGGCCCAGGATGGCGCCTTCGACGCCTTCTTCTTCGACGGCGCACAAGGCTTCGATATCCTGGATGCCGGCAATGCCCCCGGATGCGAAGACGGGGATGCGGACGTGCTGGGCCAGGCGCACGGTGGCGTCGACGTTGACGCCCGACAGCATGCCGTCGCGGCTGATGTCGGTGTAGATGATGGCCTCGCAGCCGTAGTCTTCGAACTTCTTGGCCAGGTCGAGCACGTCGTGGCGCGTGAGCTTGCTCCAGCCATCGGTGGCGATCTTGCCGTCACGCGCGTCCAGGCCCACGATGATGCTGCCGGGGAAGGCGCCGCAGGCGTCATGCAGGAAGCCCGGGTTCTTTACCGCGGCCGTGCCGATGATGACATACGAAATGCCGGCGTCGAGGTAGGCCTCGATCGTGTCCAGGTCGCGGATGCCGCCGCCGATCTGGACCGGGATCTCGTCGCCGACGGCATCGAGGATCGCCTTGATGGTGGCGTCGTTTTTGGGCTTGCCCGCCACGGCGCCATTCAGGTCGACCAGATGCAGGCGGCGCGCGCCCAGGTCGAGCCAGTGTGTGGCCATGGCGGCGGGGTCTTCAGAGAATACCGTTGCCTCGTCGAGGTCTCCCTGGCGCAGGCGTACGCAGCGCCCGTCTTTGAGATCGATGGCGGGGATCAGCAGCATGGTGGATATCGAGCGTTGAAAAATTGGTTGAAAGGGCCGGCCGAAGCTCGTACGGAGCGGCTATGGGTTCCAGTCTACAAAATTGCGGTACAGCCGCAAACCGTGGGCCGCGCTTTTCTCGGGATGGAACTGCACGGCGAAAATGTTCTCGGCGGCCACGGCGCACGTAAATGTAACGCCGTAGTCGGACTCGCCGACCGTCAGCGCGGGATCGGCGGGCGCGGCATAGTAACTGTGCACGAAATAGAAATGCGTATGGTCGGGGATGCCCGCCCATAGCGCATGAGAGCGCGTCTGGCGGACCTGGTTCCACCCCATGTGCGGCACCTTGAGCCGTTCGGCCGCGTCGGGCCCGGCGGTGGCGCCGGCGTACTGCGGCCCGGCAAAGCGGCGCACCGTGCCCGGAAACAGGGCCAGGCACGGGGTCTGGCCTTCTTCGCTGGACTCGAACAGCATTTGTTCGCCCACGCATACGCCCAGCAGGGGCTTGGCGCGGGCTGCGCGCACCACGGCTTCGCGCAGGCCCGATTCGTTCAGGGTGCGCATGCAGTCGGCCATGGCGCCCTGGCCGGGAAAAACGACGCGGTCGGCGGCATCGATGTCGGCCGCGCGGTTGCAGATACGGATGTCGGCGTCGGGCGCGGCGTAGCGCAGCGCCCGCGCCACGGAATGGAAGTTGCCCATTCCGTAGTCGACGATGGCAATGGTAGTCACAGTGTGTGCCTGGCGGATGGGTAGGCTGGCGCCGAGGGAAATACCTTAGAGGACGCCCTTGGTGGACGGCACCGTGGCGCCCATGCGGGGGTCGACTTCGAGCGCCATGCGCAGGGCGCGCCCGAAGGCCTTGAACACGGTTTCGCACTGGTGGTGCGCATTGAAGCCGCGCAGGTTGTCGATGTGCAGCGTGACGAGGGCGTGATTGACGAACCCCTGGAAGAATTCGCGGGTAAGGTCGACGTCGAAGTCGCCGATGCGCGCGCGGGTGAACGGAATGTGATATTCCAGCCCGGGCCGTCCGGAGAAGTCGATGACCACGCGCGACAGGGCTTCGTCCAGCGGCACGTAGGCGTGCCCATAGCGGCGCAGGCCCGCCTTGGTGCCCACCGCCTTGGCCACGGCCATGCCCAGGGTGATGCCGACGTCTTCGACGGTGTGGTGCGCATCGATGTGCAGATCGCCGTCGGCCTTGATGTCGAGATCGATAAGCCCGTGCCTGGCGATCTGGTCGAGCATGTGGTCGAGGAACGGCACGCCGGTGTCGAGCGATTGCTTGCCGGTGCCGTCGAGATTGACGGCCACGCGGATGCGCGTTTCGTTGGTGTTGCGGGTAATTTCGGCGGTACGCATAAAGGGGCGAGCCTAAATTTAGCTGAGGATATCTTGCAGGGCGTCGAGCACTGCGCGGTTTTCGTCCGGGGTGCCGACCGAGATGCGCAGGCAGTCGGCCAGCAGCGGGTGGGCGTCCGAAAAGTTCTTTACCAGTATTTTGCGCGTTTTCAGGGCAAGATGCACGGCGTTGCCGCCCGGCTTGCCGGAAAAGCGCGCAAGTACGAAGTTGCCGGCGCTGGGGTAGGCGGTGACGTTCGGCAGCGCGGCCAGGCCTGACGCCAGGGCGGCGCGGCCGGCCCGCAGGTGCGCAGCCTGCTCGTCCAGCACCGCCTTGTGGCGCAGCACGGTGCGCAGCGCCGCCTGGGTCAGTACATTGATGTTGTAGGGCGGCCGGACCTTGTCGATTTGAGAGATCCAGGCGGGGTCGCCGGCCAGGTAGCCGAACCGCAGGCCGGCCAGCCCGATCTTGGAAACGGTGCGCAGCACCACGGCCTGCGGCAAGTGCGGCAGGCGGGGCATCCAGGTGTGGCCCGCGAAGGCCTGGTACGCCTCGTCCAGCACGACCAGGCCGGGAGCGGCATCCACGATGGCCTGCACCGCGGCGTCGGGCCACAGGCCCCCGGTGGGGTTGTTGGGCAGGGCCAGGAACACCACCTTGGGGCGGTGCTGGTCGATGGCCCGCAGCATGGCGGGCAGGTCCAGCTGCAGGTCGGCCGTCAGGGGCACGCCGACGAAGCGCGCATGGTCAAAACGGGCGGCCATGTCGAAGTAGACGAACGACGGCCAGGGCGACAGCACCGTGTCGCCGGGCTGGCAACAGGACTGCACGATCAGGTGGATGAGCTCGTCCGAGCCGTTGCCGAACAGCAGGCCCGACTGCGCGGGGATGTCGAACGCCTGGCGCAGCGCGAGCGTCAGCTCGCCGTTGTCCGCCGCGGGATACCGATTGAGCGCGGTGTCGCGCAACGCGCGGGCAATATCGTCGCGCACCGCATCCGGCAACGGATAAGGGCATTCCATGGCGTCGAGCTTGATGCCCTGGGACGCCGACGGCACGGGGTACGCCGTCATGGCGCGGATGTCCGGCCGGACGGTCGCGGCGATGCGCTTATCCAGGGCATCGCCCGTGGCGGGCCGCAGGCCGGCGTCGCGCGCGCCCGGCCCGGGCGCGGCGGCCGTGCGGGCGCCGTTCACGGCGGGTCGAGCCGGTACTGCGCGCTGGCCGCGTGCGCGTGCAGGCCTTCGCCCAGCGCAAGTTCGGCGGCGATGCGGCCCAGGGTTTGCGCGCCCTGCCGCGATACCTGGATCAGGCTCGACCGCTTCTGGAAGTCATAAACACCCAGCGGCGACGAAAAACGCGCGGTGCGCGACGTGGGCAGCACGTGGTTGGGGCCCGCGCAGTAGTCGCCCAGCGATTCGGAGCTAAACCGGCCCATGAAGATCGCGCCTGCGTGCCGGATGCGGGCTGTCCAGTATTCGGGCTGTTCGGTAGAGATTTCCAGGTGTTCGGGGGCGATATCGTTGGCAATCGCGCAGGCTTCTTCCAGGTCGCGCACCAGGATCAGGGCGCCGCGGTTGGCCAGGCTGACGCGCAGGATATCGGCCCGCGGCATGGTGGGCAGCAGGCGGGCGATGGACGCCTCGACCTCATCGATGAAGGCGGCATCCGGGCATAACAGTATGGATTGGGCCAGTTCGTCGTGTTCGGCCTGCGAGAACAGGTCCATGGCGATCCAGTCGGCCGGTGTCTTGCCGTCGCAGATGACCAGGATCTCGCTGGGGCCGGCGATCATGTCGATGCCCACGGTGCCGAACACGCGGCGCTTGGCCGCGGCCACGTAGGCGTTGCCCGGCCCGACGATCTTGTCGACCGCGGGAACGGTGGCGGTGCCATAGGCCAGTGCGCCGACGGCCTGCGCGCCCCCTATGGCGAACGCGCGGTCAACGCCGGCGATGGCGGCCGCGGCCAGCACGATGGGGTTGCGCGCGCCGTCGGGCGTGGGGGTGACCATGACGAGTTCGCCGACGCCGGCGACTTTGGCCGGAATCGCGTTCATCAGCACCGACGAGGGATAGGCCGCCTTGCCGCCCGGCACGTACAGGCCCACGCGGTCCAGCGGGGTGACTTGCTGGCCCAGCAGGTTGCCTTCGGGGTCGGTGTAGGTCCAGGTCTCGGCACGCTGGCGCTCGTGATAGGCGCGCACGCGGTCGGCGGCCGCTTCCAGCGCATTGCGCTGCGCGGCCGGCAGTGCCGCCAGGGCTGCGTGCCATTCCGATCTGGGAATTTCCAGTTCGGCGGCGGTGGCGGCGGCCACGCGGTCAAAGCGCTGGGTGTATTCCAGCAGCGCGGCATCGCCACGGCCGCGCACGTCGGCCAGGATGCCGGCGGCGGCGCGGTCGATGGATTCGTCTTCGGAGGCTTCGAAGGCCAGCAGTCTGGACAGCGCGGAGGAAAAATCCGGCTGGCGGGAATCAAGGCGGTTGATCAGGGCGGCCATGGCGTTACGGAAAAACAGGAAGATGCGTCCGGGGCGGCGCTGTTGCGGGCAGCCGCCACCGCGGGCAAAACCATAGTGTAGCGGGCGCCGGGGCAGGCGCCGCCGTGTCAGCCGGCCGCCCCTGCCTGTGCGGCGCGCCGGAATGTGTCGAGTAAAGGCTGCAGCCGGTCGCCGCGTGTCTTGAGAGAGGCCTGGTTGACGATCAGGCGCGACGAGATCGGCATGATGTCTTCCACGGCGACCAGGTCATTGGCGCGCAGGGTTCCGCCCGTTGACACCAGGTCGACGATACAGTCTGCAAGACCGACCAGCGGCGCGAGCTCCATCGAGCCGTACAGCTTGATGATGTCGACGTACACGCCCTTGGCGGCGAAATGTTCGCGCGCCGCGCGCACATACTTGGTGGCCACGCGCAGCCGGGCTCCCTGGTGCACGGCCGCTTCGTAGTCAAAGCCCTTGCGAACCGCCACGCACAGGCGGCACTTGGCGATGTCGAGATCGATGGGCTGGTACAGGCTGCCCGGGTATTGCGCCGCGTGTTCGTGCAGCACGTCTTTGCCGGCGATGCCGAGGTCGGCGGCGCCGTACTGCACATAGGTGGGTACGTCGGAGGCGCGCACGATGATCAGGCGCAGGCCGGGGTCGCTGGTGGGCAGGATCAGCTTGCGGGAGCTTTCGGGATTCTCGGCCACGTGCACGCCCGCCTGGGCCAGCAGCGGCAGGGTTTCTTCGAAAATGCGGCCCTTGGACAGTGCAAGGGTGATGGGGGCGGCGGAGAGGGAGCTCATGCGGATTCCTTGCCGCTCAGGCGCTGGATATCGGCGCCCAGGGCGCGCAGCTTGACTTCCATTTTGTCGTAGCCGCGGTCGAGGTGGTAAATGCGGTCGATGACGGTCTGGCCGTCGGCGGCCAGGCCGGCAATGACCAGGCTGGCCGATGCCCGCAGGTCGGTGGCCATGACGGCCGCGCCCGAAAGGCGAGGCACGCCGCGCACGACGGCCGTATGGCCGTCGATGTCGATGTCGGCGCCCATGCGGCGCAGTTCCTGCACGTGCATGTAGCGGTTCTCGAAGATGGTTTCCACGATGACGGACGCGCCGTCGGCGACCGTGTCGAGCGCCATCAGCTGGGCCTGCATGTCGGTGGCGAAGCCGGGGTATTCGTGGGTGCGGAAATCAACGGGGCGGGGCCGGCCCTGCATGGCGCCGCGCACCCAGTCGGGCCCGGTTTCAATGGTAAGCCCCGCATCGATGAGCTTGTCGAGCGTGGCGCCCATGATGGCCGGGTCGGCGTTGCGCAGGGTGATGTCGCCGCCGGCGGCGCCCACTGCGCACAGGAACGTGCCGGCCTCGATGCGGTCGGAGATGACGCGGTGCTCGGCGCCATGCAGGCGGTCCACGCCGTCGATGACGATGCGATCGGTGCCGTGGCCCTGGATGCGGGCGCCCATCTTGATGAGCAGCTCGGCCAGGTCGACGACTTCGGGTTCGCGCGCGGCGTTTTCGAGCACGGTCTGGCCTTCGGCCAGCACCGCGGCCATCAGCAGGTTCTCGGTGCCGGTGACGGTAACCATGTCGGTGCGGATCGAGGCGCCCTTCAGGCGTTTGGCACGCGCGACCACGAAGCCGTGTTCGATGCTGATTTCGGCGCCCAGCGCCGCCATGCCCCGGATGTGCTGGTCGACGGGGCGCTGGCCGATGCTGCACCCGCCCGGCAGGCTGACGCGGGCCTGTCCGAAGCGTGCCAGCAGCGGGCCTAGCACCAGGATGGACGCGCGCATGGTCTTGACGAGTTCATACGGCGCTTCCAGATTGTCGACCTGGTTGGCCTGCAGCGTGACGATGCCGTCGGCGCCGCGTTCGGCCCGCACGCCCATGCGGGCCAGCAGGCGCAGCATGGTGGATGTATCGTTCAGGTCGGGTACGTTGGCCAGCACCACGGGGTCGGCCGACAGCAGCCCCGCGCATAGTATGGGCAACGCCGAATTCTTGGCGCCCGAGATCGTGACTTCGCCGTGCAGCGGCGAGCCGCCAGTGATGCGTAGTTTGTCCATGGTTTCAGCTGCCTGCCTGGGCGTATTCGTCGGGCGTAAGGGTACGCATGGACAATGCATGGATTTCAGCCTTCATGCGGTCGCCCAGCGCGGCATAGACCATCTGGTGCCGCGCGATGAGGCGCTTGCCTTCGAAGGCGGGGCTGACGATGACCGCATCGAAGTGCGAGCCGTCGCCCTGCACGTCCAGGTGTTCGCAAGGCAGACCGTCGGCGATATATTGGCGGACCTGCTCGGGGGTAGGTAGCATGGACGTCAGTTCCTGAGTTTGTAGCCGCTGGCCAGCAGGCGCAGCGTGACGAACGAAAGCACGATGAACACCCCGGATACCACTGCCAGGCTGCGCCATGGCGACACGTCCGATATGGCGAAAAAGCCGTAGCGGAAGCCGTCGATAGTGTAGAAGATGGGGTTCCAGTGCGATACCGCCTGCCAGAACGGCGGCAGCGTATGAATGGAATAGAACACGCCTGACAGAAAAGTGGCCGGCATGATCAGGAAATTCTGGAACACGGCCAGGTGGTCGAATTTTTCGGACCACAGGCCGGCTATCAGGCCCAGCGCCCCCATGATGCCGCAGGCCAGCATGGCGAACACCACGACCCATCCCGGGTGGGCGGGCGGCAAGGACGTAAAGCACACGGCAACCAGCCATACACAGGCGCCCACCGCCAGCCCGCGCGCGACCGCCGCCAGCAAGTAGGCCGAGAATATTTCGCGGTGCGACAGGGGCGGCAGCAGCACGAACACCAGGTTGCCGGTGATGCGGCTCTGGATCAGCGATGAAGACGGGTTGGCGAAGGCATTCTGCAGCATGCTCATCATCATCAGCCCGGGGATCAGGAACGACGTGTATGGCACCGATCCGTACACCATGACGCGACCTTCGAGCACCTGGGCGAATACCAGCAGGTAAAGCAAGGCGGTGACCACCGGCGCGGCAATGGTCTGGAAGGCGACTTTCCAGAAGCGCAGCAGCTCTTTGCGCAGCAGCGTCGGAAACCCCGAGCCGGTGTCCAGGCGGGGTTGCAGCAGCGGCTTGGCGGCGGGGGTAAGCGGCGCCGTCACGTTGCGGCCTCTTCGGGAGCGAGTTCGGCCACGGCGCTGTCGTCGTGGCGCATGATGCGCACGAATGCGTCTTCGAGGTCGACGCCGCCCACCCGCGCCAGCAGCGCCTGGGTGGTGTCCAGCGCCACGATGCGCCCGCCCTTGAGCATGGCGATGCGGCCGCACAGCGCTTCGGCTTCTTCCAGGTAATGGGTGGTCAGCATGATGGTGTGCCCGGCCTTGTTCAGCCGTGAAATGAATTCCCAAAGCGTGCGGCGCAGGTCGACGTCAACGCCCGCGGTGGGTTCGTCCAGCACAATGACGGGAGGCCGGTGCACCAGCGCCTGGGCGACCAGTACGCGGCGTTTCATGCCGCCCGACAGGGCGCGCATGTTGGCGTCGGCCTTGTCGGCCAGCCCCAGGTTGAACAGGATTTCGTCGATCCAGTCGTCGTTCTTGCGCAGGCCGAAATAACCCGACTGGATGCGCAGCGTCTCGCGCACGGAAAAAAACGGGTCGTAGACCAGTTCCTGGGGCACTACCCCCAGGGCCCGGCGGGCAGCCTTGTATTCGGTGGTGACGTCGTAGCCGCACACGCTGGCGCGCCCGCTGGTGGCGCGCGCCAGGCCGGCCAGGATGGAGATCAGGGTGGTTTTGCCGGCGCCGTTGGGGCCCAGCAGCCCGAAGAACTCACCCGGCTCGATGGTAAGGCTGACATCGTTCAAGGCCTGGAAGCCGGGGCCGGCGTGATGTCCAAGCAGCCTTTTCCAGCCGGGCGAGCGCGGAGAATAGATCTTGGATACGTGGTCGAGGCTAACGGCAGACATGGCGGCGGCACAGCTCTGGCTAGAGCGAATCGCCCATTATAAATGGGGCCGGCGGCGGCCTGTGCCCGCGCCGGCCGTCGCCAGGGGTTACTGGTTGCGCTGGTTCAGCGCGGTGATCAAGCCGTCGATGCCGGACTGGTTGATCTGCTGGGCGAACTGGTTGCGATAGTTCTGGATCAGCCAGATGCCTTCGACGTTAAGGTCGTAGATGCGCCAGCCTGCCTTGGGGTCTTTTTCGAGCCGATAGTCCACGCCCACCGGCTGCCCGTTGGCCTGGGTGATCAGGCTGCGCACCACCACGTCGTCGGCGTTGGGGTCGCCGCGAAACGGCAGCAGCTTGATGTTGGTGGCGTTCGTCACGTTGGTGAGCGCGCCGCTGTAGGTGCGGATGAGCGTGCCGCGGAATGCGTCGGCCAGCGCATTTTGCTGCTCGGGCGTGGCCTGGCGCCAGTAGCGGCCGGCGGCCAGCTGGGTGGTTTTGCGGAAGTTGACGTACGGCAGTATGTACTTGTCGACCGCTGCGTTGACCCGGGCCAGGTCGCCCGAGCGCAGCTGGCTGTCGGCTTTGAGCGCGGCCAGGGCTTCGTTGGCGGCATCCAGCACGAATTTGTCCGGGGCGCCGTGCGGATCGGGCGTGTCGGCGTGGGCGACAGCGGCCGTCAGGGCCAGCATGCCGGACAGAAACAGGCGTTGCAGCAAAGCAAAGGCAGAAAACCGCATGGGTACTCCTGGTTGGCTGCGCGCCCGTTACGGCTTGGGCGCGGGAGCGGCCGATCCGGCCGGAACCGCCGCGGAGTCATCCGCGGCGTCGTCGCTGTAGTCGGGCACACTGTAGTCGGGCACGTTGGCCTCGCTCGAGGCTGTGCCGCGCACCATGGCGGCCCGGCGCTGCAGGTAGGCGTCTCGCACGAAGCTGTACGGGTCCAGCGCGACGCGGTCTACCGTATCGGTGGTGTCGAGCAGGCTCGCGCGGGTGTCGACCACCTTCAGGCCCCACAGCGAATTGCGGACCGGTACGTTTTCGATGGAGCCTACGCTGGTGTAGGTATACATGCCGCCCTGCCAGTCGCCCACCAGGCCGACGCCGTCGCGCACGCTGCTGGGGCCGAAGAAGGGCAATACCAGGTACGGCCCCTGGCCCAGCCCCCAAACGCCCAGGGTCGTGCCGAAGTCGTTGGGGATCTTGCGCGCGCCATTGGCCGACGCCACGTCGAAGCAGCCCCCCACGCCCATGGTGGTGTTGAACAGGAACCGGCCCAGCGAGTTGACGAAATCGTGTCCGCGGCCCTGGAGGAAGCTGTTGGTGGCGCCCCACAGGTCGCCCACGTTACTGAAAATATTGTGGATGCAGCTGCGCACTGGCTGCGGCGTGACATACGTGTAGGCCTGCGCCACGGGCTTGAGCACGGCGCGGTCGACCGTATCGTTGAACTTGTACACGCCGCGGTTGAAGCCTTCCCAGGGATCGCGAGGATCGGGGTTGCCGGGGGCGGCACAGCCAGCGGTCAGGGCACATACGGCCAGGGCGGAGGCAACGCGGACGTAATTGGACATGGTCATGATCGGAAAAGGCCCCGTACAAGGTTCGGGTCGGTTTTCGGCGTGCCGCCGGGCATGTCCGGCGGCGCAGAGCGGCAATTATCTATGGCCTGGGCCGAAAATGCTTCAATTTTCGGGCTTCGAGCCTTGTTTCTCGGCCGTGCCATACAGGAACTGGCTGATCAGTTGCTCCAGCACGACAGCGCTTTGCGTGTAGCGGATCTTGCCGCCGTCGGCCAGGTTTTCTTCTTCGGCGCCCGGCGACAGGCCCACGTACTGTTCGCCCAGCAGGCCGGAGGTCAGGATAGAAGCGGACGAATCTTTCGGGAATTCGTAGCCTTCTTCGAGGTTGAGCGTCACCACCGCCTGGAACACCTTGTCGTCGAAGCTGATGTTGCCGACACGGCCCACCACCACGCCGGCGCTCTTGACCGGGGCGCGGGCCTTCAGGCCGCCGATATTGTCAAAATTGGCAGTAAGGGTATAGGTGGGCGCAAATGAGAAGCTGCTGAGGTTACCCGCGCGCAACGCCAGGAAAACCAGCGCCGCCGCGCCCAGCAGCACAAACAGCCCAACCCAGAAATCGGTTTTTTCGCGTGACATGATGAATCCGTATCAATTGCCAAACATCAGGGCGGTAAGTAGGAAATCGAGCCCCAGCACGGCCAGGGAACCCATGACGACAGTACGGGTGGTGGCCCGCGCCACGCCCTCGGGGGTGGGCCGGGCCTGCCAGCCTTCATACAGTGCCACCAGGGTGACGGTAACGCCGAAAACCAGGCTCTTGAGCACGCCGTTGGCCACGTCGTCCCAGACGTCGACGCCGCTTTGCATCTGCGACCAGAATGCCCCGGCGTCCACGCCGATGAGCAGCACGCCCACCACCCAGCCGCCCAGGATGCCCACCATGGAGAACACCGCGGCCAGTACGGGCATGGCGATAATGCCGCCCCAGAACCGCGGCACCAGTACGCGCCGCATCGGGTCGACGGCCATGACTTCCATCGCGGCCAGTTGCTCGCCCGCCTTCATCAGGCCGATTTCAGCGGTGAGCGAAGTGCCGGCCCGCCCGGCGAACAGCAGGGCAGTGACCACCGGGCCGAGCTCGCGCACCAGCGACAGCGCCACCAGCAGCCCCAGGGCTTCTTCAGAACCGTAACGGTTCAGCGTGTAGTACCCCTGCAGCCCCAGCACAAAGCCGACAAACATGCCGGATACGACGATGATCAGCAATGAATAGTTGCCGATGAAATGCACTTGCTGCGATACCAGGCGGGGACGCGACACCGCGATACCGCTGCGCGCCAGCAGGGCGCCCAGGAATCGCGTGAAGAACCCGATGCCTTCGACCTGCGCGCGCACCCGGCGACCCAGCGCGCTGACGGCTTGTAGTGGCCCCATCATGGTTTGCGCCCTTCTTGTTTGGCCAGCCAGGCCTGGAAGGCCGGCGTGTCGGGGTACTGGAACGCCACCGGGCCGTCGGGCTCGCCGCGCAGAAACTGCCTGACGTAGGGGTCCGTAGAGCTTGACAGCGTCTGGGGCGTGCCGGCTGCCACCAGACGCCCCCGACCGACCAGATAGACTTGGTCGGCGATGGCGAAAGATTCCTGCACATCATGCGTGATAAGCACCGATGCGCACTGCAGGCGGTCGGACAGGTCGCGGATCAGGCGCGCGGTGATGCCCATGGAAATGGGGTCGAGCCCGGCGAACGGCTCGTCGTACAGGATGAGTTCGGGTTCGAGCACGACGGCGCGCGCCAGCGCCACGCGCCGCGCCATGCCGCCAGAGATTTCCGCCACGCGCAGGTGCGCGGCCGCCCGCAGGCCCACCGCGTCGAGCTTGTCGAGCACCCGGGCGGTGAGCTCGGGTTCGGCAAGGCGGGTGTGCTCGCGCAGGGGAAACGCCACGTTTTCGAAGACGTTCAGGTCCGTAAACAGGGCGCCTTGCTGAAAAAGCACGCCCATGCGCTTGCGCAGGGCCTGTACGCCCGCCGTGCCGGCCTGCCCGATATCGGTGCCGAACACGCGCACCCGGCCGCGCAGCGCTTTCAGTTGGCCCGTGGCCGCGCGCAGCAAAGTGGTCTTGCCCGAGCCCGACCCCCCCATGACGGCCACCACCTGCCCCGGCTTGACGGCCATGTCGATGTCTTGCAATACCGTGAAGTCGCCATAGCCAAGCGCGACCCCATCGAGTGACAGGGCAAGGTCCGGACTGCTGGGAGTAAGTTCGGGCATAGGCAATGGAAAGTGGGGCCCGGGCGGCGTGGGCGCCCCGGCGTCGCAAACATTGTAACGTGGCCTTGCGCGGGCGGTTCAGGCCGGCATCTGCCCGGCTACTGGAGCGTTATGTTGCCCTGTTTGATGACTTTTGCCCATTTTTCGGTTTCGCTGGCTATAAACGCCGCGAATTCCGCGGGCGTGCCGCCGCCGGCCTGGCTGCCCGTGTCGGCGATGG
Organism: Bordetella genomosp. 7; assembly: GCF_002261265.1. GTDB lineage: Bacteria > Pseudomonadota > Gammaproteobacteria > Burkholderiales > Burkholderiaceae_B > Bordetella_A. The sequence goes on from NZ_NEVK01000008.1 coordinate 722,465, forward strand.
CTTTCCGCACTTCCGGGTCTTGCAAGATCCGGTTGAATTCGGCGTTGAGCCGGTCGATGATGGGCGCTGGCGTGCCGGCGGGGGCGACGATGCCCTGCCAGTTATACGACTCGAAGCCCGGCAGCCCGGATTCGGCCATGGTGGGTACGTCGGGCAGCACGTCCAGGCGCTTGCTCGCCGTAACGGCAATGGGGTGTATCTTTTTGCCGTGGATGGCGGGCAGCGCCGAATAGCCCATTTCGAACATCATTGAGATGTGGCCGCCCATCAGGTCGGTGGCGGCCAGGCTGCCGCCCTTGTAAGGCACGTGCACGATGTCGATGCCGGCCTGTTCGCGGAACATTTCGCCCGACAGGTGGTGGGCGCCGCCCACGCCCGACGAGCCGAACGTCAGTTTGCCGGGCTCTTTCTTGGCCAGATCCACCAATTCTTGCAGGTTCTTGACGGGCAGCGAGTTGTTGACGCTGAGCACCAGCGGGCTGTTCTCGATCAGTATCACCGGCGCCAGGTCTTGGCGCGCATCGTAGGGAATCGAGGGCATCAGGGTGGGGTTGACCGCCATGGGCGCCAGATTGCCGGTGCCGATGGTGTAGCCGTCGGGTGCGGCCTTGGCGATCAGGTTGGTGCCGACGACGCCCCCTGCTCCGGCCTTGTTCTCGACGACTACCGTCTGCTTCAGAGAATCGGCCAGCTTGCGGGCCAGCAACCGCACGCGGGTGTCGGCAAAGCCGCCGGGGGCGTACGGCACGATCAGGGTAATGGGCTTGGACGGCCAGCCGGCGGTGTCCTGGGCCGGGGCGGGCAGGCTTGCGGCCAGGGCGGTGGCAGCCAGCACGCTGGCCAGAAGCGGACGAAATGCTCGCATGCGCGGTACTCCTGTTGATGTTGCGCGTTTTGCGGCAATTATGCCCGTTCGGGCCGTGGCGCGGGCCGGTCGGCCCGCCGGCCTGGCGCCTCAGCGCCCGCTAGAACCGATATCCCACGCCCACGGTGGCGACCCAGGGGTCGATACGCGCGGTGCCGATGCGTTGCCCGTTGAGCTTGACCTTGGACGAGATGTCGATATAGCGCAGGTCGGCGTTGAGGAACCAGCGGTCGTTCAGCTTGATGTCCATGCCGACCTGCCCCGCCAGGCCCCAGGAATCGCCCAGTTTCAGGTCCGAACCATCCAGGGCGCCGCGCGCCTTCGTATCGAAGAAGTGGGTGTAGTTCACACCGATACCCACGTACGGTTGCACCTGGCTGTCGGGCAGAAAGTGCCATTGCAGGCTCAAGGTGGGTGGCAGGTGCTTGGTGGTGGCGATCTTGCCCAGCCCGGCGCTGCCGTCGATATCGTGCTGGAAGGGCCACGCGCCGAGCAGTTCGACGCCTATGTTGCGGGTGGCCATGTAAGTCACGCTGAAGCTGGGCCGCACGCTGTTGCCGACATCGAGCTTGACGCTGCCGTCCAGCACGGTGCCGTTGACGGACTTGGGGCGCACCTGCGTGGCGCCGACCTTCAGCAACCAATCGCCCGCTTCATGGGCTTGCGTCGGGGCGCCGATCAGGGTGGCGGCGCACAGCGCCGCGGCCAGGGGGATACGTATTGACATGAAACTCTCCGTAAGTCTGCCGTTGGTTCCGGCAGCGGGAAGGTTCTCAGGCCGGCGCCAGACGCGGCTTGATCCATGTCAGTAGTAGGGTTATTCGGGGCGCGTCGTTGCGAAAGGGAAACGGCCGGCAAAAACAAGGGCCTGGCGCACGGTTGCGCGCCAGGCCCATCAGGTTCGCTGCCCGCTCAGCGAGGCAGTTCGCTGGCGCCCATCAGGTATTCATCGACGGCGCGAGCGCATTGCCGGCCCTCGCGAATGGCCCAGACCACCAGCGACTGGCCCCGCCGCATGTCGCCGGCGGCGAAGACCTTGTCGACGCTGGTGCGGTAGTCATCGGTATTGGCTCGCACGTTGCCCCGCCCGTCGCGGTCGACGCCAAAGGCGTCCAGCACGTTCTGCACGGGCGACACGAACCCCATGGCCAGCAGCACCAGGTCGGCCTTGATCTCGAATTCCGAACCTTCGACCTCGCGCATCTTCATCTGGCCGGTGGCTTCGTCCTTGAACCATTCGACCCGGGCGCCCACCAGCGCTTCGACCTTGCCGTTGCTGCCCTTGAGCAGCTTGGTGGTGACTGCCCAGTCGCGCTCGCAGCCTTCTTCGTGCGAAGACGAGGTGCGCAGCTTCAGGGGCCAGTACGGCCACACCAGCGGCTTGTCTTCGGATTCGGGCGGCTGGGGCATCAGCTCGAACTGGGTAACCGAAGCGGCGCCGTGGCGGTTGCTGGTGCCCACGCAGTCCGAGCCGGTGTCGCCGCCGCCGATCACGACCACATGCTTGCCCTTGGCCAGTGTCTGGTTGGTCAGGCGGTCGCCGGCCACGGCCTTGTTCTGCTGGCGCAGGAAGTCCATGGCGAAATACACGCCCTCGAGTTCGCGGCCGGGTACCGGCAGGTCGCGCGGGGTTTCCGCGCCGCCGCTCATGACCACGGCGTCGAACTCGGCCAGCAAGGCATCGGGCGTGCGCACCGTCAAGCCATCGGCCACGGGGTCCGACGGGTTGCCGACATAGGTAGATGGCAGGAACTCCACGCCCTCGGCTTCCATCTGGGCAATGCGGCGGTCGATAAGCGATTTTTCCAGCTTGAAGTCGGGGATGCCGTAGCGCATCAGGCCGCCGATGCGGTCGCTCTTGTCCAACACCGTAACCGAATGGCCGGCGCGCGCCAGCTGCTGCGCGCACGCCAGGCCGGCTGGCCCCGAGCCCACCACGGCCACTTTCTTGCCAGTCTTGCGCACCGGCACCTGCGGCACGACCCAGCCCTCGGCCCACCCCTTGTCGATGATGGCGTGCTCAATGGACTTGATGCCGACCGCGTCGCTGTTGATGTTGAGCGTACAGGCGGCCTCGCAGGGCGCCGGGCAGATCCGGCCGGTAAATTCCGGGAAGTTGTTGGTGGAATGCAGGACGTCCAGCGCGCGCCGCCATTCCTGCCGGTACACCAGGTCGTTCCAGTCGGGGATGATGTTGTTGACCGGGCATCCGTTGTTGCAGAACGGAATGCCGCAGTCCATGCACCGGGCGGCCTGCTGCCGGGACTGTTCGTCGTTCAGGCGCACCACGAACTCGCGCCAGTGCTTCAGGCGCTTCTGCGGGGCTTCGGCGGCTTCCTTGAGCCGCTGGAATTCCATAAAACCAGTGATTTTTCCCATGGTAGATCCTCAGGCGGCCAGTTGTTCCGGGCTGGCCGCACGCCACATTTCGCCCAGTGCGCGGCGGTATTCGGTGGGCATGACCTTGATGAATTTGCCGCGCGAGGCTTCCCAGTCGCCCAGGATTTCGCGGGCGCGGAAGCTGCCGGTATAGCGGAAGTGGTCTTCGATGAGCCGGCGCAGGATGGCTTCGTCGGTATCGCGCTCGCCGCCGCGCTGGACGCTGTGCCAGTGCTCGCGGTCGTTCTGCGCCAGTTGCTCGGCGTGCGGCGCAACAGGTTCGAGCTCGACCATGGCCAGGTTGCAGCGTTGCCTGAAGCTGCGGTCCGGGTCCCATACGTAGGCGACGCCGCCCGACATGCCGGCGGCGAAGTTGCGGCCGGTGCTGCCCAGCACCACCACGGTGCCGCCGGTCATGTATTCGCAACCGTGGTCGCCGGTGCCTTCGACCACGGCGGCCGCCCCCGAGTTGCGCACCGCAAAACGCTCGCCGGCCACGCCGTTGAAGAACGCTTCGCCCGCCAGCGCGCCATACAGCACGGTGTTGCCGACGATGATGTGGTCGGGCCCGAACCCGCGGAAGTCATTGGGCGAGCGCACGATGATGCGGCCGCCCGACAGGCCCTTGCCGACGTAGTCGTTGCCTTCGCCTACCAGGTCCAGTGTGATGCCGTGCGCCAGGAAGGCGCCGAAGCTCTGGCCGGCCGTGCCGTTGCACTGGATGTGGATGGTGTCGTCGGGCAGGCCTTCGTGGCCGTAGCGCGCCGCGACGGCGCCCGACAGCATCGCGCCGACGGTGCGGTTGCGGTTGCGCACGGGCGTGATGAACGAGACCTTTTCGCCGCGTTCGAGCGCGGGCTTGCTGCGTTCGATAAACAGATGGTCCAGCGCGCCGGCCAGGCCGTGGTCTTGCGCTTCGGTCTGGCGTCGTTCGGTGTCGATCTGCGGTTGGTAGAACACGCGCGAGAAATCCAGGCCCCGGGCCTTCCAGTGTTCGACGCTTTCGCGCACGTCCAGCAGGTCGGCGCGGCCGATCAGGTCGTCGAACTTGCGGATGCCCAGCTGGGCCATGATTTCGCGCACTTCTTCGGCGATGAAGAAGAAAAAGTTCACCACGTGCTCGGGCTTGCCCTGGAACTTGCGGCGCAGCACCGGATCCTGAGTGGCCACGCCCACCGGGCAGGTGTTCAGGTGGCACTTGCGCATCATGATGCAGCCTTCTACCACCAGCGGCGCGGTTGCAAAGCCGAACTCGTCGGCGCCAAGCAGCGCCGCGATCACGACGTCGCGGCCGGTTTTCATCTGTCCATCGGCCTGCACGCGGATGCGGCTGCGCAGGCGGTTGAGCACCAGGGTCTGCTGCGTTTCGGCCAGGCCCAGTTCCCAGGGCGTGCCTACATGCTTGATCGACGACACGGGCGATGCACCGGTGCCGCCGTCGTGGCCGGCGATCACGACATGGTCGGCCTTGGCCTTGGCCACGCCGGCCGCCACGGTGCCCACCCCCACTTCGGACACGAGCTTGACCGAGATCGACGCCTTGCTGTTGACGTTTTTCAGATCGTGAATAAGCTGCGCCAGGTCTTCGATGGAATAGATGTCGTGGTGCGGCGGCGGCGAGATCAGGCCCACGCCCGGCACCGAATAGCGCAGCTTGGCGATGTAGTCCGATACCTTGTGGCCAGGCAGCTGGCCGCCTTCGCCGGGCTTGGCGCCCTGCGCCATCTTGATCTGGATCTGGTCGGCGCTTGCCAGGTATTCGGCCGTGACGCCGAAGCGGCCCGAGGCGACCTGCTTGATGCGCGAACGCAGCGAGTCGCCGGCCTTCAGCGGCACATCGGATTCGATGCGGTCTGCGCCCAGGATGGACGCCAGGGTGTCGCCATCTTTGATGGTGCTTTTGTGTTCGCGCATTTCGGCGCGGTAGCGCAATTCGTCTTCGCCGCCTTCGCCGGTATTCGACTTGCCGCCGATGCGGTTCATGGCCACCGCCAGCACGGTGTGGGCTTCGGTGGAAATGGAGCCCAGCGACATGGCGCCGGTAGCGAAGCGCTTGACGATTTCCTTGGCCGGCTCGACTTCGTCCAGCGCAATGGCGCGCGTGGGGTCGAAGCGGAACTGGAACAGCCCGCGCAGCGTCATGTGGCGGCGGCTCTGGTCGTTGATGATCTGCGCGTACTCTTTGTACGTGCGATAGTTATTGGCGCGCGAGGCGTGCTGCAGCTTGGCGATGGAGTCGGGCGTCCACATGTGCTCTTCGCCGCGCACCCGGAAAGCGTATTCGCCGCCTGCGTCCAGGTCGTTGGCCAGCACGGGGTCGGTGCTGAACGCGGCACGGTGCAGGCGCAGCGCTTCTTCGGCCACCTCGAAAATGCCGATGCCTTCGACGTTGGAAGCCGTGCCGGTAAAGTACTTGTCGACCAGCGCTTTCTGCAGGCCGACAGCTTCGAAGATCTGCGCACCGGTATACGACATGTAGGTCGAGATGCCCATTTTGGACATGACCTTGTTCAGCCCCTTGCCGATGGCCTTGATGAAGTTCTTGGTCGCCTTTTCGGGGTCGGGCATGCGCGACAGCGAGTCCAGCGCCAGGTACGGGTGGATGGCTTCGGCGCCGTATCCGCCCAGCAGCGCAAAATGATGGACTTCCCGGGCCGAGCCCGTTTCCACGACCAGGCCGGTGGCCGTGCGCAGGCCGGCGCGGATCAGGTGCTGGTGTACGGCCGAAGTGGCCAGCAGCGCCGGGATGGCCACGCGTTCGGAATCGACCAGGCGGTCGGACACAATAAGAATGTTGTACCCGCTTTGCACCGCGTCGACGGCGCGGGCGCACAGCGCCGCCACGCGGGCTTCGATACCTTCGGAGCCCCAGGCAACCGGGTAGGTGATGTCGAGTTCGTAGCTGCGGAACTTCTTGCCGGTAACCTGCTCGATGTCGCGAATCTGCGCCATCGCGGCGAAATCCAGCACGGGCTGCGAGACTTCCAGGCGCAGCGGCGGGTTGACGTTGTTGATGTCCAGCAGGTTGGGCTTGGGCCCGATGAACGACACCAGCGACATCACCATCTGTTCGCGGATGGGGTCGATGGGCGGGTTGGTTACCTGGGCGAACAGCTGGCGGAAGTAGCTGTAGAACGGCTTGGCGCGGTTTGACAATACGGCCAGGGGCGCGTCGTTGCCCATCGAGCCCACCACTTCTTCGCCAGAGGCGGCCATGGGTTCCAGAATGTACTTGTAGTCTTCCTGGGTCCAGCCGAACGCCTGCTGGCGATCCAGCAGCGACACGGGCGACTGCGTGGCCGGCGTCGTCTGGCGCGGCGCGGGCAGCGATTCCAGCTTGATCTGCAGGCGCTCGATCCATTGACGGTACGGGCGGCTGTTGGCCAGCTGCAGCTTGATTTCGGCATCGTCGATGATCCTGCCCTGCTCCAGGTCGATGAGGAACATCTTGCCGGGCTGCAGGCGCCACTTCTTGACGATGCGGTTTTCGGGTATGGACAGCGTGCCGGCCTCGGACGCCAGGATGACCATGTCGTCATCGGTGATCAGGTAGCGGGCGGGACGCAGGCCGTTGCGATCCAGGGTGGCGCCGATCTGGCGGCCGTCGGTGAAGGCCACGGCGGCCGGACCGTCCCAGGGTTCCATCATGGCCGCGTGATATTCATAAAAGGCGCGGCGGCTCTCGTCCATTTGCGTGTGCTGTTCCCACGCTTCGGGAATCATCATCATCATGGCGTGGGCCAGCGAATAGCCGGAATTCACCAGCAGTTCGAGACAGTTGTCGAACGTCGCGGTGTCGGACTGCCCTTCGTAGACGATCGGGTACAGTTTTTTCAGGTCGTCGCCCAGCACGGCCGACTGCATCATGCCTTCGCGGGCGCGCAGCCAGTTGAAGTTGCCCTTGACGGTGTTGATTTCGCCGTTGTGGGCGATCATGCGGTACGGGTGGGCCAGCGGCCAGGCCGGGAAGGTGTTGGTGGAGAACCGCTGGTGCACCAGCGCCAGCGCCGAGATCGTGCGAGGGTCCGCCAGGTCGCGGTAGTAGCGGCCGACCTGGTCGGCCAGCAGCAGGCCCTTGTAGACCACGGTACGCACCGAGGCTGACGGCACGAAGTATTCCTTGCCGTGCGCCAGGCGCATGGCCTGGATGGCATGGCTGGCGGTCTTGCGGATCACATACAGCTTGCGTTCGAGTGCGTCGGGCACCATGACGTCCGCGCCGCGTCCGATGAACAGCTGGCGGATGACGGGCTCGACCGAGCGCACGGTGGGCGACATGGGCATGTCTACGTCGACGGGCACGTCGCGCCAGCCCAGCACGGTCTGGCCTTCGGCGCGCACGGCGCGCTCGAGCTCTTGTTCACAGGCCAGGCGCGAGGCGGTTTCTTTCGGCAGAAACACCATCGCCACGCCATACTCGCCGGGCGGCGGCAGGGTGATGCCCTGCTGGCTCATTTCATCGCGGTACAGCGCGTCCGGAATCTGGATAAGAATGCCCGCGCCGTCGCCCATGAGCTTGTCGGCGCCCACCGCTCCCCGGTGGTCCAGGTTCTCGAGGATCTTCAGGCCCTGTTGAATGATGGCGTGGCTCTTGCGCCCTTTGATATGGGCGACAAAGCCGACGCCGCAGGCATCGTGTTCGTGGGTGGGGCTGTACAAGCCCTGGGCCGCCGGCATGCCGATGCGGGTGGCATCGATCGGGGTTTCAACCGGGCGACAGGAAGGATCGAGAGGACGTGTAGACATGGCGCGCTCCGCAGGGGCCTGCGTGGATGTTGCAGTGCAAGAACATGACGATACTGCGGCACGCGATGGTTCGCAATGAAAATTTACGGGGTGCGTCCCTTAATAAAAATGGAGAATTCGATGATCATTAAATATGGGGCCGGATTAAAATTCTTTAAAAATCAACGATATTTCAGATGGCGAATGCAGCCAGGCTCGGCATGCGGGCCGTATCGGGTGGGCAAAAGGGTGTTGCGTCACCAAATAAATGTGGTGGCGCCGCGACTTGGTGTTGCCGATAGGCGGGCGATGGCGGCGGTCAGGCAGTGTCGCCGGGGGTGTCGTGCGCGGCCGGGGCGGGTGTCTTGCGGGGACGGCCGCGTTGGCCCGGCGCCACGCGGCGGCTCGCCGTATGTGCCAGGCTGGCGATGAAGTCCGGCCCGCCCAATGCCCACTGGCCCGATACAGCCTGGTCGATACGTTGGCTTTGGTCCCGCGACAGGCCTTCCTGAAGGCGATGCCGGTAATTGGCCTGGCGATCGAAAGGCGTGTTGCCGCATGCCCAGTAGTCGGCGTGGTCGGATTGCCAGGGCGAAGGTGGCGTGGCGGGGGTGGTATTGCCCGTGTGACTGCCGGCCGACGACCATGGCCAGGAATCCGGATCGTGTGCGATGCCGCTGCGCACGGGGTAGGTTTCCAGCCAGACCAGCGCCGGCAATACCCATGCGCCCGGTTCCACCAGCGCCGAGCGGTAGCGGCCGGCGAACACGCGCCCGCCGCGCAGCCGGGCCGCCAGGTTGCGGCCCAGGGTCTGCATCAGGCGTGGCAGGCCTTCTTCATCGGCCGGCGTGGCCAGCAACAGGATGCGGTCGTTGGCCAGCACCCAGCCATGCACGGCGACGCGATGCCGCTGGGCAGAATCGCCCAGCCAGGAGGCAAGCTGGTTCAGTACGTCTTGCGGCGTGGGCTGCGATGGCGCGGCCAACGGCTGGACGAAGTTGGCCTGCACCAGCTGGGGCAGCCCGGGGGCGTACAAACGGGGCAGACGGGCCATAAGGGTAAAAGGCGTGCGCGGCCGAAAGAACGTTAAGGGCGATCAACTATATATAAATAGTGCCATAACCGTCGAGGGGTCAAGCCACAAGAGTGGCACGCTTGCAGGGCGGGCATGCCCACCGCGCTCATGCAGGTTAACATCGGGCGTTGAAATGCCATAGCCGCAGATATTTCTTGAACAGGAGCACGCATGAAGACCAAAGCAGCCGTCGCCTGGAAAGCCGGAGCCCCGCTGACCATCGAAGAGGTCGATCTTGAAGGCCCGCGTGCTGGCGAAGTACTGATCGAAGTCAAGGCCACGGGCATCTGCCATACCGATTACTACACCCTTTCAGGGGCCGACCCCGAAGGCATCTTTCCGGCCATCCTGGGCCACGAAGGGGCGGGCGTAGTGGTCGATGTGGGCGCCGGAGTTACGTCCCTGAAAAAGGGAGACCATGTCATTCCCCTATACACACCGGAATGCCGGCAGTGCAAGTTCTGCCTGTCCCGCAAGACCAATCTTTGCCAGGCGATCCGCGCCACCCAGGGCAAGGGGCTGATGCCCGATTCGACGTCCCGCTTTTCGCTTGGCGGCAAGCCGCTGTTTCACTACATGGGGACATCGACCTTCGCCAACCACATCGTGGTGCCGGAGATCGCCGTGGCCAAGGTGCGCGAAGACGCGCCCTTCGACAAGATCTGCTACATCGGCTGCGGCGTGACCACCGGCGTGGGCGCGGTGGTGTACACGGCCAAGGTCGAGGCGGGCGCCAACGTGGTGGTATTCGGCCTGGGCGGCATCGGCCTGAACGTGATCCAGGGCGCCAAGATGGTTGGCGCCGACAAGATCATCGGCGTGGATGTGAACCCGCAGCGCGAAGCCATGGCACGCAAGTTCGGCATGACGCACTTCGTCAACCCCAAGGAAGTCGAGAACGTCGTCGACCACATCATCCAATTGACCGACGGCGGCGCCGATTACTCGTTCGAGTGCATCGGCAATACCGAAGTCATGCGCCAGGCCCTGGAATGCTGTCACAAAGGGTGGGGCCAGTCCGTGATCATCGGCGTGGCCGAGGCCGGCGCCGAAATCAGCACGCGCCCCTTCCAGCTGGTCACGGGCCGTGAATGGAAGGGCTCGGCCTTCGGTGGCGCCAGGGGCCGCACCGACGTGCCCAAGATTGTCGACTGGTACATGGAAGGCAAGATCAACATCGACGACCTGATCACCCACACGTTGCCGCTTGAGCGCATCAACGAGGGCTTCGACCTGATGAAGCGCGGCGAGTCGATTCGCTCGGTGGTGCTTTACTAAGGCGGCGCCGCCGCCCTGCCCGGCGTCTGCCCGGCAGGGCGGCCACGGTTTACAAGAGGTACTACATGGCAGAACTGGAACTGATTTCGCAGCATCGTTGTTTCGGTGGGTGGCAACGCTACTACCGGCATGCGTCGGCGCAGATCGGCCTGCCGATGCGGTTCTCGGTGTTCCTGCCCGCCCAGGCCGAGCAGGAGCGGGTGCCGGTGCTGTTCTACCTGGCCGGGCTGACCTGCACCGAAGAAACGTTCATGATCAAGGGCGGCGCCCAGCGGCTGGCCGCCGAGCACGGATTCATGCTGGTCGCGCCGGACACCAGCCCGCGTGGCGCGGGCATTCCCGGCGAAGACCAGGACTGGGACTTCGGCACCGGCGCGGGGTTTTACCTGGACGCCACCGCAGAGCCCTGGCGCACCCATTACCGCATGGAAAGCTATGTGGCCGACGAGCTGTACGGCATCGTGACCGCCCAACTGCCTGGCGACGCCGGGCGCACGGGTATTTTCGGCCACTCGATGGGCGGCCACGGCGCCTTGGTGCTGGCGTTGCGCCATCCGGATAAATTCAGATCGGTATCCGCGTTCGCGCCCATCGCCGCGCCCACGCGTTGCCCCTGGGGGCGCAAGGCTTTCGGCGGCTACCTGGGGCCGGACACCCAGGCCTGGAAACAGTACGACGCCAGCGAACTCATGGCCCGAGCCGAACGCCCGCTCTTTCCGCAGGGCATTTTGATCGACCAGGGGCTGGCCGACTCGTTCCTGGCCGAGCAGCTGTATCCGGAAGCCTTCGAGCTGGCCTGCCAGAAGGCTGGCCAGCCGCTGACGCTGCGCCGCCATGCCGACTACGACCATGGCTACTACTTTATATCCACGTTTATGCAGGACCATCTGCGTTTTCACGCCGACCAACTTATATAGGGCACGGCGGCCCCAGGCCGCTCGACCCGCCGGGACTCCCACGTGATCAACGGCTTTGCCCCTTTTGTCTGGATGGCCCTGGCGGCGCTGCTGGTGTCGGTGCCGGGCATGGTGCTGTTGTTCGGGCGGGGCGGCCCGCGGGACGCCCATGGACGGCGCATGTTCCGCCTGCGCCCGGTTCGGCGGCTGTTTGGCGCATTGCTGCTCGCATTGGCGGTCGTGTCGGCCCTGCTGGCGCTGACGCTGACGCAGTTTCTGCGGCTGACTACCGACACGCCGGTGGCGCGGGTGCAGATCCACGAGCAGGCCCCAGGCCGGTTTCTGCTTACCGCGCATGCGCCGCCGGATGCCGCCGCGCGCGAATACCCGCTGGCCGGCGACCAGTGGCAGATCGATGGCAAGGTGGTGCGCTGGCGCCTGCCCGCGCTGCTGGCCGGCGTGCCGCCCCTGTATGCGTTCGACCGGATCTCGGGGCGCTACCGCGACATTGAACGCGAACGCAGCGAGCCGCGCACCGTACACGCACTGCACGACTGGCCCGTACCGGACCTGGCCGCGCTGAAGCGCGTGTTTCCCAACTGGCTGCCCTTCATTGACGTCGAATACGGCAGCGCGGCCTATATGCCCATGATAGACGGCGCGCGCTACCAGGTCTTCATGGACCCACGCGGCGCGATTGTCATCCGGCCCGACGGGCAGGCTACCGAAGATGCCCTGCGGCAGGCCGGGTGGTAGCCTGCCCGCCCGCGCCCGGCCCGTTGCGGCGTTGCGCGCTATTCGTCGTCGAAATCGCCCGCGCCCAATTTGATCGTGCCGTCGGCCGGCACCCATTGGGTTTTCTTGGCCAGCGTCCGGATCTGGTCTTCGGCGGCATCGAAGGCCCGCAGTAATTCGCTGCCGGTGCCGTCGGTTGCCCCAAAATAGCGCCTCAGGGCGTCTCCGGAAATTTCAAAGGGGCGAGTCACCCCGTCAGTTTCCAGTTCAAATACCACATCGTCACCCTGCACCCGGGCATTGGTGGCTTTGGCAAATGCACTCATGCGACCTCCTGACATAGGCGGGGAACCAGGCCCCGGGCCCTGTGCCCGGCAAACCGCGTGCCGCCCCACGCATTCCTTCCTGGGCGCGGAGCGCACGGCGAGCGTCCGGACGGGATCGAGCCTTGCTGGCCGGTACCATAGCCGCTTGGCTTGCAGAGGATGAATTTATTGGGGACGCACCAGATCGGCCCGAAACAGCCGGAACTCTGATGTATGTCAGCTGTCCAATTAGCACTCACAACACGAGAGTGCTAACATCAAATCCTTGTATAGTCGCCCGTCAATTTCCTGGAGACCGCCAACATGAAACAACCCAGCAGTTCGTTGGCCCTGTCCGGCAACGCCCTGGCGTTGGCCATCGCCAATCCAGGCTCGCTTGGCACTATCGAAGCCTATATCTCGGCCGTCAATCGCCTGCCGGTGCTGACGGCCGAACGCGAAACCGAACTGGGCCGCCGCCTGCGCGACCACGACGATCTGGATGCCGCCCGCGAGCTGGTGCTGTCGCACCTGCGGCTGGTCGTTTCGGTGGCGCGCCAATACCTGGGCTATGGCCTGCCCCACGCCGACCTCATCCAGGAAGGCAACGTGGGCCTGATGAAGGCCGTCAAGCGTTTCGACCCCGAGCGCGGGGTGCGCCTGGTGTCGTTCGCCGTGCACTGGATCAAGGCCGAAATCCACGAGTTCATCATCCGCAACTGGCGCATGGTGAAGGTGGCAACCACCAAGGCCCAGCGCAAGCTGTTTTTCAACCTGCGCAGCATGCGCCCCGATGGCCAGACACTCGACCCCGAACAGGTCGACCGCATCGCCGAAGAATTGAACGTGCGGCGCGAAGATGTCAGCGAAATGGAAGTCCGTCTGTCCGGGCGCGATCTGTCGCTTGAAAAGCAAGACGACGACGAAGAAGGCTACGCTCCCATCTCGTATCTGTCGGACGAAGGCCGCCAGGAACCCACGCGCGTGCTCGATCGCCGCGAACACGACGAACTGCAGGGCGCCGGCCTGGCGCATGCATTGCAAGCGCTTGATGCGCGCTCGCGACGCATCATCGAAGCGCGCTGGCTGCAAGACGACGGTGGCACGACGCTGCAAGAGCTGGCCGACGAATTCGGCGTGTCGGCCGAGCGCATCCGCCAGATTGAATCCGCGGCCTTGAAAAAGATGCGCGGCGCGCTGGCGCCCGCCTGATCTTCCTTGCGCCGCGCGAAGATACAAGTTGATTCAAATTCGCGCGGCGTGATCTTCCATGGCGGGAACCTTAAGCCTCCCGGCAAGCCTAAATGCATGTAGACCGCGTTACCGGTTTCCGGTTTGGCAGTCTTGCGTCCGTTTCGGCTTCTCCTCTTTCCCCTCCCCATGAAACGGATGCTTGTCAGGGGCACCTCGCATATCGGTGCCCCTTTTTTTTGCGCGCAAACCGCGCGTATCCGATATGCCGGCGTGGCTGCCGTTTATGCCAGGTTGAGCGCTGCCCGGCGCAATTGCTGCCAGGCGCCTGGGTCCAGGCGCCGCACGCCCGTGGCGAGCGAGCCGTCGCGATACAGCTTCAGCCACCGGTAGCCGGGGGGCGCGTCGTCCAGCACGTGCTGCCCTTCGCGTATGGCGAACTGGAAACACGTGGACGGGCTGGCCAGCATGCGCAGATGGTGCCGGCGCCGATCAAAGGCCTGGTGAACGTGCCCCCACAACAGTACGCGCGTGCGAGGCAATGCGGCCAGGCGCTGAAAAAGCTCGGCGGCATTGTCCACCATCATGGTGTCGTGCCACTTGCTGTCCATCTGCACGGGATTGTGATGCAGCGCCACCAGGATGTGGCGGTCGCCCGCCAGCGCGACCGCGCGCTCGAGTAAATCGAACTGCGCGTCATCGATATGCCCCGCATCGGAGCCCGACACCGTGGAATCAAGCAGAATGATGCGCCAGGCGCCTATGTCGGTGACGGGCTGGGTCCACAGCCCCAGGCTGTGGCGCAGCGTGAGCGGATTGTCGTGGTTGCCGGGCAGGCAGCGTACCGGCCAGTCGTTCTGTTCGAGCAGTTCTCGCAGGCGCTGGTACGAGGCGGGGGAACCATCCTGAGACAGGTCGCCGGTGGCCAGCAGCAGGTCGGGCCGGTGCCCGTTGGCGCGCACCAGGTCCAGCACCGCGCGCAGGCTGGCGTCGGTGTTGACCTGGCACATGATGCTGTCTGGCTCGGCCAGCAGATGGGTGTCAGTAATCTGCACCAATAAGGTAGGCGCGTCGGCGCGGCCGGCGCTGGAAGTCGAGGCCGGCAAAAGGCTCTCCCCTGCGTGTTCGGAACGTCAGTACCTTACCCAAAAAGCATGGGCGTCGGGTACGGCTGGCCTGGCGAGGCGTAACGAAACGTGGAAGCCGCGCAGGCTGCACGGATAAAAAACGCTATTCTTGCGATACCTCATGTATGTGCATTTTCCGACGCGTTCATGGATATCGGTCTGATCGTATTCGGCCTGTCCGGCCTGTTGACGCTGGTGTGTTTTATGCCGCCGCTGGCCGGTCGCGTCAAGCTTCCCTATTCAGTCCTGCTGGCCATCGTGGGCTGTCTGCTGGGCGTCCTGGTGCATGTGCACGGGTGGGCGCCGCCCATGCTGGGCGATCTGCTGGATACGATCGAATACTTCGAGATTTCGTCGGAAACCTTCCTGATGGTGTTCCTGCCGGTGCTGCTGTTCGAAACCGCGCTGGCCATGAACGTACGGCGGCTGCTCGACGACATCGGGCCTATCTTGATGATGGCCGTCGTGGCCGTGGTGGTGTGCACGGTGGTGGTGGGTTTTGCGGTCAGCGCCGTGTCGTCGCACGGGCTGGTCGTCTGCCTGCTGCTGGGCGCCATCGTCGCCACCACCGATCCGGTTGCCGTGGTGGGCATCTTCCGCGAGGTAGGCGCGCCCCGGCGCCTGACCACGCTGGTCGAAGGCGAAAGCCTGTTCAACGACGCCGCTTCCATCGCGCTGTATTCCGTGCTGCTGGCCGTGCTGGGCGGCCAGGGCACACTGAGCGTAAGCGGGGTATTCAACGACTTTGTCTATCACTTCGTGGGCGGCGGGCTGGCGGGTTTTGTGATGGGCCGCGGCGCGTGCTTCCTGTTTGCATGGCTGCGGGGGTTTCCCACGGCCGAGATCACGCTGACACTGACGCTGGCCTACCTGTCATTCTTTATCTCTGAGCACTATCTGGGCGTGTCGGGCGTGGTGGCTACGGTCATTGCCGGGTTGGTGGTGGGGTCCACGGGGCGTACCCGCATGTCGCCCATTACCTTCGAACACCTGGCGAGCTCCTGGGGGCAATTCGGCTTCTGGGCCAACTCGCTGATCTTCCTGTTTGCGGCCATGCTGGTGCCCAAGTTGATGGCGGCGGCCGAACCGGAAGAACTGCTGATGGTGGCCGTCGTGTTTGTGGTGACGCTGGCGGCGCGCGCCATTGTGGTGTTCGGGCTGTTGCCTTTGCTGGGGCTCACGCCGCTGGGCACCAAAGTCAGCACGCCGTACAAGACGGTGATGCTGTGGGGGGGATTGCGGGGCGCGGTGTCGCTGGCCTTGGCCCTGGCGGTCACCGAGCAGGACGCAGTGCCGGAAGCCGCGCGCCAGTTCATCGCCGTGGTGACAACGGGCTATGTATTGTCGACCTTGTTCATCAACGGCATGACCCTGCGTCCGCTGATCCGCGTGCTGGGCCTGAATCAGCTGTCGCCCATCGAGCGCGCCATCCGCAACCAGGCGCTGGTGGTGGCGCTGGAAGATCTGCAGGGCAAGACCTCGGAACTGGCCAAGACCGACCACATCAGCCCCGAGGTCGGCGAGCGCATCCACGCGGTGTTCGATGCCAGCCTTACCAGCGTGCACGACGGGCAGATCGCCCAGATGACCGACGAGCAGCGCGTGGCCGTGGGGCTGACCATCATGGCGCAGCGCGAGCAAGAGCTGTTTTTCGACATTCTCAAGGCGCAGATCGTTGACTGGCGCATGGCCGAGGCCTTGCTGGCGCGCTCCGAGCGCCTGGAAGATGCGGTGCGCAATCGGGGCCTGGCGGGCTTTCAGCAGGGTATCGAGGCCGACATCCGGTATTCCAGGGGGTTTCGCCTGGCGTTGCGCATGCACTATATGTTCGGGCTTCAGGGCTGGCTGGCGCACGAATTGGCGCTGCGCTTTGCCAATCTGATGACCAAGCGTTCGGTGGCGCAGCGCCTGATCGTCTTTGCGCGCGAGCAGATCGGGCCATTGCTCGGCCAGGCGGCTGCCGATCAGATTATTGCCACGCACCAGCGGCGCCTGGACCTGATCGAACATGCGCTGCAGGCACTGAACCTGCAATACCCGTCGTACGCGCTGTGGCTGCAGGAAAGCTACCTGGGCCGCACGGCGCGCGAACTCGAGCGCATCCGTTATCAAGACATGCTCGACCAATCGCTGATCAGCGGCGAAGTCTACGCAGACCTGATGAAGCAGTTGAAGGACCGCTGGCGGCATATCGAGCGGCATCCGCCCCTGGATATGGAGCTGGGGGCGGCGGAGCTGATTACCCGTGTGCCGCTGTTCGAAGGGTTGAGCCCCGATTCGTTGCGCGCCATCAGCCGGTTGCTGCGCCCGCGCCTGGCGCTACCCGACCAGCCGGTGTTGACACATGGGCGGCATGGGCAGGAAATGTGTTTCGTTGCATCCGGCGCCGTGTCCGTGCATTTGCCCGATGGCACTACGGTAGAGCTGGGTAGCGGCGAATTCATCGGCGAGCTGGCCCTGCTGGGAAAGCAGCAGGTCAATCCGGACGTGCACTCGCTGGGATACAGCAAGCTGCTGATGCTGTCGTTGCGCGATTTCGAGGCGTTGCTGGCACGGGATGCCGACCTGCGCGAACGCATCCAGGCCGTGGCCAGGCAACGCTTGCGCGCCATTGAAGTATGGGAGCAGTTTTCGCGGGGCGGCGCGGCCGCGCCGCCCGGTCCGGCGGGCGAACTGCCCGGGCCCGCGCCGGCGGATGCCTGAACGCAAAGGCGCGCCCGGCCCGGCAGGCGCCGGGCGGCGCGCGTGATGATGCTCAGGGCGACTTGATATCGAGCACCTTGATGGTCATCACGACCACGGCGCCGGGCGGCACCACGCCGGGAACGCCGTCTTGGCCGTAGACCTGGTCGCCCGGTATGTGTACGCGGGCCGAGCCGCCCACCCCCAGCTTCTTTACTATGGCCTGGAACAGGGGCGGCAGATCGCCCACCGCGCTGCTGGCCTTTTCGGCGTCGGCCAGCACTTCGCCCGTGCCCAGTGCTTCGGTAAGCTCGAACAGCACCTGGCTTCGCGCGTGCGCCGTTGGCGGCTTGCCGGGGTCGATAACCCGGTAGACCGCTCCTTCGGATGTCTTGACCGCGCCTTTTTCCTTGGCGGCTTTTTCGAGCAGGCCGGCGCTTTCTTTTTGGTTCTTCGACAGCATGGCCTTGCCGAGCGACTGGTCGATGCGGGCCAGTTCCGCTGCGATCGCATCTTGCGCAAGCTGCAGGCGGTTGTGGATCTTGTCGTGGAACCCCTGGGTGAACGCGCGCACGTCCAGTTTCATGCCGACCGAGCGGAATTTTTCGGTTTCTTGCGGCACGCTGTCTCCGTACCAGGCGCCCACCGCATAGCTTGCCTTGACGTCCTGGGAGGCGCCTTTGCCCATTACAAAGGCGGGGCCTGCCGTGGCGGCCTTGGGGGTCGCCTCGGCCTGCGGATCGGCAAGCCTGCCTTTCAGGGCGGCGAGTTCGGCCGCGGCCCGGTCTCGTTCAGCCGCCAGGGCGGCGCTTTTCTGTTGGTGCGCGCGTTCGCTGTCGGCCAGCGAAGCGACCTGCGCCCGCAGTGTGGCGAGTTCGGCCGCCGCGGTACCGACCGCCGCGGCACCGACCGCCGCGGTGTCGACCGCCGCGCCATCGGCATGGCTTGCGGGCTGCGCCTGCAATTGTTCGATGCGTTGCGCCAGCAGGGCATTTTGGCGTAGCGCTTCGTCCAGCTGCTGTATCAGTTTGGCGGATTGGGCGGTGTCGCACTGAGGCGGCGTGGCCTCGCACGTTTCGGGCGGCGTGGCTAAGGTATGGACGGGCAGGCTGGTTGCGGCGCCGTCCACGATCTGTTCGGTGATGAGCCTGTCCAGCAACTGCAGGCCGGCCGACGGCTGCGGCTGGGCTGCGGCCCGGCCGGCGCCAGCCAGCCATAGTGCGCAGCAGAACGCGGCGCCAAGATGCTTGTTCATAGCGTGCTCAGGGCGTCAACGCGATTCATCATGTTGGAGTAAACGGCGTTCTTGATGCGTACGCAAACCAGCGAAAGCGCCTTGTTGATTTCGGTAAGCATGACTTCGGAAGAACTGCCGTCGACCAGGGGCTCGTTGTCTTTATAGACGCCGTAGCCGTCGTTGATGGTCTGGAACTGCTGTCGGTAGAGTTCGTAGGCAGCCGGATCAAGCTTTCGCAGTGCCGCGAATTCCTGGTAACACCGTTCTTCGCGCGCGGTCTTGTCGGCCTTTTGCGTGGTGACGGCAGACGGGCCGGCGCCACAGGCTGAAAGCAGCATGGCCATCGACAGAACGGCCATGGCAGCAGGAGTTATGCGCATAAATTCCTCGTACCTGACTTGAATGTTGCTGAAGTGCGGGCATTGTCGAGGCTTTCATTGCGCGGGCGTTGCCGCTATTTCTGAAACGCGAAAAGGTTTGATGCCGGACAGACAACCGTGCGAAGCCGGCTTGCACGCGGCGTGAGCCGGATCAGGTGGTTTCGCGCTGCACCAGCTCAAAGCCCAGGTCTACGTGCCGTTGAGCCAGGGGTTGCCCGTCGAGCTGTTGCAGCAACAACGAGGCGGCCGTCAGGCCGATTTCATAGCGCGGGGTGGCAATGGTGGATAGCGGCGGAGTCGTCCAGGCAGTGCCGGCGAAATCATGAAAACCCACGATGCCCATGGACCGCGGCACCGCCACGCCGCGCCGGGCGCACTGGAATACAGCGCCCTGGGCAAGATCGTCGTTGCAGAAGAACAGCCCGTCGCAATCCGGATGGCGGTCGAGGATACGGTCCAGCAGTTCGGCGCCCAGCGCAATGGATGACTTCTGCGGCGTCATGAGTTCAAGTGCCGGATCGTGCAGCCCGGCTTCGCGCAATGCATGGCGCGCGCCGTCGCAGCGCCGCAGCGAGCGCGGGTCGAGCTGCGCGCCCACGATGCCGATGCGGCGATACCCGCGTTCGAGCAGATGGCGGCATGCGGCCAGGCCGGAATCGAACTGCGAGAAGCCCACGCTGAGCTCGGCCGAATCGGAAGGCAGGGTTTCAATCGTGTGCACCGTCGGCATGCCGGCGGTGCGCAACAACTGCCATACCCCGGGCGTATGGTCGACGCCGGTCAGGATGACGCCGTCGGGAGAATGCTGCAAATAAGTGCGCAGCTGCGCTTCTTCCGAGTCCAGCGAATAGCCCGTAACCCCCACCAGCAGGTGGTAGCCCTGGGCGTCCAGGGTTTCTTTGATGCCGGTGATGATGTCCAGGAACACCACGTTCGTCAGCGACGGCACAAGCGCCACCACAATGCGGGAACGGGACGACGCCAGCGCGCTGGCTGCATGGTTGGGCACGTAGCCCAGCTCGTGGCAGATCTGCAGCACCCGTTCGCGTACCGCCGGCGCCACCTTGTGGGGCGCGCGCAAGGCGCGCGACACCGTAATGGCGCTGACCCCCGCGTGCCGCGCCACCTGCTGCATGGTGACCCGGCCGCCGCGGGTGCTGCGGGGCTTGCGTGCCGACATGTGAATATCCGTTTACAGAAAGGGCGTAGTCTGCCCCAAGGGGTTTACAGTGGCCAGATGTTAGCGCTAACATCGCACGCTGTTTGAAAAAAATCAACTGGAGACAAATCATGAAGCCTGCTCCCCAGCAGCGCCCGCCCCAAGGCGCCCGCGGATGGCCGGCACGCGCGGCCGATGCCTGCAGCCGGCTTCAGACCTGGCTGATGGTGGCCTGTCTGGCAGTCATGGTGGTGCTGCTGTTCGGCAACGTTGCGCTGCGCTACCTGTTCAATTCCGGCATCAACGCATCCGACGAATTGTCGCGGCTGGCGTTCGTGTGGCTGATCTTCCTGGGGGCGGTGCTGGCGATGCGTGATCACCAGCACATCGGCGTCACCATGCTGGTGCAGCGCTTCGGCCGGCGCGCGCGCAGGCTGGTCCATGTCGTGTGCCAGTTGCTGACGCTGTGGGTGTTGTGGCTGATGGCCGAAGGCGGCTGGGCGCAGACGCTCATCGGCACCGGAACGCGCCTGCCGGTAACCGGCCTGCCCCTGGCCGTGTTCGATGCAGCCGTGCTGTATGCGGCCGTGGCCATGGGCCTGCTGGTCATCGTAGACCTGGTCCGCGTGCTTGCGGGCGGCGATCCGCCGCTGGATGCCGCCGCCGAAGATACGACCGTGTAAGCGCCACCTCGACTTCTATTCCATACATCATGATTCTCACCCTATTCCTGGTGGTGCTGCTGGGGCTGATCGCCCTGGGCATGCCGATCGCGTTCGCGTTGCTGCTCAGCGCGGTCGCCTTGATGTTTCAGTTGAACTTCTTCGATTCGCAGATCATTGCGCAGAACATGCTTTCGGGCGCCAACAGTTTCACGCTGATGGCCGTGCCCCTGTTCATGCTGGCGGGCGAAATCATGAACGCCGGCGGTATATCGCGCCGCATCGTGCATCTGGCCAGCATGTTCGTCGGCCATATCCGTGGCGGGTTGGGCTATGTGGCCATTTTCGCCAGCGTGTTGCTGGCCGCGCTGTCGGGCTCGGCCGTGGCCGATGCCGCCGCGCTGGGCACGCTGCTGATCCCCATGCTGCGCAACCAGGGCTACAGCGCCGAACAGGCCTCGGGGCTGATCGCGGCGGGCGGCATCGTGGCGCCCATCATTCCCCCGTCGATTTCCTTCATTATTTTCGGCGTGGCAACCAACGTCTCCATCACCAAGCTGTTCTTCGCCGGCATCGCGCCCGGGCTGATGATGGGGCTGACCCTGGTGGCGGTCTGGAGCTGGGTGGCGCGCCGCCAGGGCGCGTTGGCGCCCGCCCCCAGGCAACCCTGGGGCGTGCGGTTGCGGGCCCTGCGCGAGGCGATATGGGCGCTGATGCTGCCTGTCATCATCATCGGCGGGTTGCGAGGCGGCATATTCACGCCCACCGAAGCGGCCGTGGTGGCGGCGGTGTACGCATTGCTGGTCAGCCTGTTCGTCTATCGCGAGATCACGGTGCGCGACCTGGGCCCCCTGTTTGCCAGCGCTGCGCGCACCACGGCAGTGGTGATGTTCCTGGTGGCCGCCGCGATGGTGTCGTCGTACATGATCACGCTGGCCGACATGCCGCAGGACCTGATCAATCTGCTGGCGCCCGTACTCGACCAGCCCAAGCTGCTGATGTTCTGCCTGATGGTGCTGCTGACCCTGGTGGGCACCGTCATGGACCTGACGCCCACTATCCTGATCCTGGCGCCCGTGCTGATGCCGGTGATCACCAAGGCCGGCATCGACCCGATCTACTTCGGCGTCATGTTTGTCATGGTGGGTTGCGTGGGCCTCCTGACCCCGCCGGTAGGCACGGTGTTGAACGTGGTCTGCGGCGTGGCGCGCATCAATATGGAGACCATCTGCAAAGGTGTCTGGCGTTATGTGGCCGCGTACACGGCCTTGATTATGATTTTGGTGATCTTCCCGGAGCTGATCACCGTACCCGCGCGCTGGCTGTACTGAACGGCACTGACCGCTGCCGGCGCAATTCAGCAAACCAAGGAGGAGCACATGTTCAAGACTTTCAAACACACTTTGTTGTCCCTGGCCGTGGCGGTATCGTGCACGGCGGCCGGGGCGGCCGCGGCGCAGGATATCAAGCCGCGGCTGATCCGCTTCGGCTACGGCCTGAATGACGACAGCGTGCAGGGCCGCGCGGCGCGCTTCCTGGCCGAAGAAGTGACCAAGCTCAGCGACGGAAAAATGAAGATGCGCACGTTCGGCTCGGCCAGCCTGGGGTCCGACGAGCAAATGCAGAACGCGCTGGTCGGCGGGGTACAGGAAATGATGGTCGGCTCCACCGCGCCGCTGGCCACCATGGTGAAGGAATTCGGCGTGTTCGACCTGCCGTTCCTGTTCAACAGCGACAAGGAGGCCGACGCCGTGCTCGACGGCCCGCTGGGCCAGCGCCTGCTGGAAATGCTGGAAGCCAAGGGCCTGGTGGGCCTGGTGTACTGGGAGAACGGCTTTCGCAACCTGACCAATTCCAAGCACCCCGTGGTCAAGGCCGAAGACCTGCAAGGCATCAAGCTGCGCGTGATGCAGAACCAGGTGGCCCTGGGCGTGTTCAATGCCCTGGGCGCCAACGCCGTGCCCATGCCGTTCTCTGAACTGTTTACCGCGCTGGAAACCCGCACGGTCGACGGTCAGGAGAACCCGGTTACCACCATCCAGAGCAGCAAGTTCTACGAGGTACAACCCTTCCTGACCATCACGCGGCATGTGTACACGCCGTGGGTGGTGCTGGCATCGAAAAAGTGGTGGGATACGCTGACGCCGGACGAACAGGAACTCATCCGCAAGGCCGCCGCCGCATCGCGTGACTTCGAACGCAAAGACAGCCGTGCCGATTCCGAAAAGGCCATGGCGACGCTCAAGCAGAACGGCATGAAGATCAACGTGGTGTCCGAGGCCGAAGTGGCGCGCATGCGCGAGAAAGTGCAGCCGGTGGTCGACAAGTACACGCAGGAACTCGGCCCCGAGCTGGTCAAGGAACTGCAGGACGAAATCCAGAAGGCGCGCGGCCAGTAACTGCAGAGCGTTCCAGCGCCGGGCCCGCGTGGGCCCGGCATCGCATCCCCTGTTGCATCGTAGCGATAAGCCATGTCCCAAACGCCTCGTAGACTGCGCAGCCAGAAATGGTTCGACGACCCTTCCCACGCCGACATGACCGCCATTTATGTCGAGCGTTACCTCAACTCCGGCATTACGCGCGCTGAGCTGCAGTCGGGGCGGCCTATCATCGGCATCGCCCAGACCGGCAACGACCTGGCGCCCTGCAACCGCCACCATCTGCAGCTGGCCGAACGCGTCAAGGCCGGCATACGCGACGCGGGCGGCATCCCCATGGAATTTCCCGTTCATCCGCTGGCCGAGCAGGGGCGGCGGCCCACGGCCGCGCTGGACCGCAACCTGGCCTATCTGGGCCTGGTCGAGATCCTGCACGGCTATCCGCTGGATGGCGTGGTGCTGACCACGGGGTGCGACAAGACCACGCCCGCCTGCCTGATGGCCGCCGCCACGGTAGACATTCCCGCCATCGTGTTGTCCGGCGGGCCCATGCTCGACGGCTGGCACGACGGCCAGCGCGTGGGTTCGGGCACCGTCATCTGGCACGCGCGCAACCTGATGGCGGCGGGCAAGATCGACTATGAAGGCTTCATGCAACTGGCCACGGCGTCCTCGCCGTCGGTGGGGCATTGCAACACCATGGGCACGGCGCTGTCGATGAACTCGCTGGCCGAGGCCCTGGGCATGTCGCTGCCGGGGTGCGCCAGCATACCCGCGCCATATCGCGAGCGCGGACAGATGGCCTATGCCACCGGCATGCGCATCTGCGACCTGGTGCGCGAGGACGTACGGCCCACGCACATTCTTACGCGCGAAGCTTTTGAAAACGCCATCGTGGTGGCATCGGCTCTTGGGGCGTCCAGTAACTGCCCGCCGCACCTGATCGCCATTGCACGCCACGCGGGCGTGGACCTGACGCTGGACGACTGGCAGCGCCTGGGCGAAGACGTGCCGCTGCTGGTGAACTGCGTACCGGCCGGAGAATACCTGGGCGAAGGCTTTCACCGCGCGGGCGGCGTGCCGGCCGTGCTGCACGAATTGCAGAAGGCCGGCCGGCTGCACGATGGCTGCAGGACGGTCTCGGGCCGCACCATGGGCGACATCGCCGCGGCCTCGGCCACGAACAACCGAGATGTGATCCGCAGTTGCGACGCGCCGCTGCGGCACCGCGCCGGCTTCATCGTGCTGTCGGGCAATTTCTTCGACAGCGCGATCATGAAAATGTCGGTGGTGGGCGAGGCATTCCAGCGTTCGTATCTGGAAACCCCGGGCGATGAGAACGCGTTCGAGGCCCGCGCCATCGTTTTTGACGGCCCCGAGGACTACCACGCCCGTATCGACGACCCGTCGTTGAATATCGACGAGCACTGTATCCTGGTCATCCGCGGCTGCGGCACCGTGGGATACCCTGGCAGCGCCGAAGTGGTGAACATGGCGCCGCCGTCGCGTCTTATCAAGGCCGGGGTCGACTCCCTGCCTTGCCTGGGCGACGGCCGCCAGAGCGGGACGTCGGGCAGCCCGTCCATCCTGAACATGTCGCCCGAGGCTGCCGTGGGCGGCGGCCTGAGCCTACTGCAGACGGGCGATCGCCTGCGTGTGGACCTGAACCAGCGGTCGGTGACCCTGATGGTCAGCGACGAAGAACTGGCCCGGCGCAAGGCCAGCGCCCAGCCGGCTCCGATACCGCCCTCTCAGACGCCGTGGCAGGAAATCTATCGCCAGTTCGTGGGGCAGTTGTCTACCGGAGGCTGCCTGGAGCCGGCCACGCTGTATCTAAAGGTTGTTGAAACCCGCGGCGACCCGCGGCATTCGCACTAGGCTCGCACACGGTTTCCCTGGGAGTGAACTGCTAGATTTCTCCCAGGGCGCGGCGTTGCATGATGTCTTCCAGGATGACCAGCGACGCTTCCACTGTGAATTCGCCGGCCACGATGCGCTGCACGGCCTCATCGACGGGAATGTGGGTGATTTCCATGACCTCGCCATCCTGGTTGGCCGGTTGCGCGCCTTCGGGCAGCACGCAGGTGCTGGTCAGCAGGTCTTCCACCTGATAGCCCTCGGGCAGCCGGCGGTGCATGCGCAATATGGTTCGCAGCGGCGAGCGCTGCGCCAGGAGCCCGGCCGCCAGGCCGGCCTCTTCGGCGCATTCGCGCAGCAGCGCCCGGTCGAGGTCTTCGCCGCTGCTTGCCAGCCCGCCCACGAGTGTGTCCCACATGCCGGGGTCGGTGGATTTGCTGAGCGCGCGCCGGGCCACCCACAGCCGGCCATCCGGCGTCCAGGCGTTCAGGTGTACCGCCCGGGTCAGCACGCCCAGCGGCCGCACGGCGGCGCGTTCGATCGCGCCCAGTTTCTCGTCGCCGGCAGTCACGTCCAGCAATTCGTTGCGCCAGCCGCGCAGGCAGTCGGCGTCGCGCAGGGCCAGCGCCACTTCGGCCAGCAGGGCGTCCAGTCGGGGCCCTGCCGTCAGGCCGGACCCGATGCGCAGCGCGTCGGCCTGCACTTGCACCTGGTCGAGCGGCCTTAGCGCATCGCAGGCTGCGTGGGTGGCCCAGCCGCAGCAGCGGTCGGCCACGTACAGGGGCGATGCCAATTCCGGCGGATGTTCTTGCACGCGCTCGGCCAATTGGGCGTAGAGCGCAGCCACGCGGGCGGGTGCGTCGGGGGGCGGAGGGGTCAACATTCCGGCGATTTTAGTGCAGCGCCCCGTTCCGGGCGGCGCAAAGTGGGGGCATCGCGCCCAGGTTCAAGAGCGCCAAATTACATTAAATTGCGCGTCCGCTATAATTCTGCGGTTTCTTTGTGATTCGAGTGGGGTAGACCGGCCGCAGGCCGGGTTTGCGCCTGCCGTCTAATAAATTGCGTGTATTCCGTCATCGCCGGCAGGCGGCCACGGAAACGCTCGCGCCGTGTTTCGAGGTAAGCATGAAGAAGTGGAGAGGGATACTGGGCGCCTGTGCATTGCTTGCGAGCAGTGTCGCCAACGCGCAGGTACAAGACATGCCCGGCGGCCCGAAAGTCAATCAGCTCAACCTGCACGAAGGCGTGACCCAGATCGCGCACGAGATCATGTGGCTGCATTGGCTGCTGTTGATCATCTGTGGCGTGATCTTCCTTGGCGTGTTCGGGGTCATGTTCTATTCCATCTGGGCGCACCGGAAGTCGCGCGGGCACAAGGCCGCCACCTTCCACGAGCACCTGGGCGTGGAAGTCGCCTGGACCGTCATCCCCTTCATCATCGTCATTGCCATGGCGCTGCCGGCCACCAAGACCGTGGTCGCCATGAAAGACACTTCCAGCGCCGACCTGACCGTGAAGGTCACCGGCTACCAATGGAAATGGGGCTACGAATACATCGACGGCCCGGCCGCCGGCGTCAGCTTCCTGTCCACCCTTTCCACGCCCCGCGCGCAGATCGAAGGCCGCGAGCCCAAGGGTGAGTTCTACCTGATGGAAGTCGACAACAACCTGGTCGTGCCGGTCGACAAGAAGGTTCGCATCGTGCTCACCGCCGCGGACGTCATCCACTCGTGGATGATCCCCGACTTCGGCGTCAAGCAGGACGCGATCCCCGGTTTCCTGCGCGATGCCTGGTTCCGTGCCGAAAAAGTCGGCACCTACCGTGGCCAGTGCGCCGAGCTCTGTGGCCGAGACCACGCCTTCATGCCCATCGTGGTCGAAGTCAAGTCGCAGGAAGACTACGACAAGTGGGCCGAAGAGCAGAAGAAAAAGCTCGCGGCAAATGCCGACGATCCCACCAAGGAATGGACCCAGGAAGAGCTGGTCGCCCGTGGCGAAAAGGTCTACGCCGCCAACTGCGTGGCTTGCCACCAGGCCAACGGCAAGGGCGTGCCGGGATCTTTCCCTCCGCTTGACGGCGACAAAACGGTGCTGGGCCCGCAGGGTCCCCAGATCGACGTCGTGCTGCACGGCCGGCCCGGTACGGCCATGGCCGCCTTCGGCCCGCAGCTCAACGACGTAGAAATCGCCTCGGTCATCACTTATACGCGCCATGCCTGGAGCAATGCAGGCAAGGGCGAAGACCCCGTGGTACAGCCCAAGGATGTCGTGGCGGCGCGCTGATCGCGCCAGCCCCATCCCCTGTTAGCAGAACCCGTCACGAGACATCTGCCGGCCTCCTGGACCGAGGCCGGCAATTAGCAGGAAGGAGTCCATAATGAGCAGCGCCACTGTAGACCACGTGTCGCCTGGCCACGGCCACGGTCACGAGCACGATGATCACCACGCCGCGCCCACCGGTTGGCGTCGTTGGCTATTTGCCACCAACCACAAAGACATCGGGACGATGTATCTCATCTTCTCGTTCGTCATGCTTCTTGAAGGCGGCTTGCTGGCCCTGCTGCTGCGCACCGAGCTCTTCGAGCCGGGCCTGCAGTTCTTCCGCCCCGAACTGTTCAACCAGTTCACCACCATGCACGGCCTCATCATGGTGTTCGGCGCGATCATGCCGTCGTTCGTGGGCTTCGCCAACTGGATGATCCCGATGCAGATCGGCGCGTCCGACATGGCCTTTGCGCGCATGAACAACTTCAGCTTCTGGCTGCTGCCCGTGGCCGCCATCATGCTGACGATTTCGTTCTTCGTGCCGGGCGGCGCCACCGCCGCGGGCTGGACGCTGTACGCTCCGCTGTCCACGCAGATGGGCCCGGGCATGGACCTGGCCATCTTCGCCGTGCACATCATGGGCGCCTCGTCCATCATGGGCGCGATCAACGTCATCGTCACCATCCTGAACATGCGCGCTCCCGGCATGACGCTGATGAAGATGCCGATGTTCTGCTGGACCTGGCTGATCACCGCCTTCCTGCTGATCGCCGTGATGCCCGTGCTGGCCGCCGCCATCACCATGCTGCTGACCGACCGCCACTTCGGCACCGGCTTCTTCAATGCGGCCGCCGGCGGCGACCCGGTGCTGTACCAGCACGTGTTCTGGTTCTTCGGGCACCCCGAGGTCTACATCATGATCCTGCCGGCCTTCGGCATCGTGTCGGCCATCGTGCCCGCGTTCTCGCGCAAGAAGCTGTTCGGCTACGCGTCCATGGTGTATGCCACCTCGGCCATCGCGGTGTTGTCGTTCATCGTGTGGGCGCACCACATGTTCACCACCGGCATGCCCGTCACCGGCCAGCTGTACTTCATGTACGCCACCATGCTGATCTCCATTCCCACCGGGGTGAAGGTGTTCAACTGGGTGGCCACCATGTGGCGCGGCTCCATGACGTTCGAAACCCCCATGCTGTTCTCGGTGGGCTTCATCTTCGTGTTCACCATGGGCGGCTTCACCGGCCTGATCCTGTCGGTGGCGCCCATCGACATCCAGGTTCACGACACCTACTACGTGGTCGCGCACTTCCACTACGTGCTGGTGGCCGGCTCGCTGTTCGCGCTGTTCGCGGGCGCGTACTACTGGGTGCCCAAGTGGACGGGCCGCATGTACAACGAGAAGCTGGGCAAAGTGCACTTCTGGTCCACCCTGATCTCGTTCAACATCACGTTCTTCCCCATGCACTTCCTGGGGCTGGCCGGCATGCCGCGCCGCTACGCCGACTACGCCGCGCAGTTCACCACCTTCCACCAGATGGCCACCATCGGCGCGTTCTGGTTCGGGCTGTCGCAGCTGCTGTTCCTGTATGTCATGGTGCAGTGCTACCGTGGCAAGGGTGCGCCCGCGGCTGCCAAGCCCTGGGAAGGCGCCGAAGGCCTGGAATGGACCGTGCCGTCGCCCGCGCCGTTCCATACCTTTGAGACTCCGCCGGAAGTAAAGTAAGCGGGGATACAAAGTAAGTTAGCCATGACTCCTGAACAACGTCGCCGCAACAAGACCATCGGGCTGATACTGCTGGCAATTGTCCTTGCCGTGTTCGCCTGGACGTTCTTCCGCGGTTCGGCCATCATGGCCAAGTAGGGCACAAGCCATGACGCACGACATCCGCGACGCTTCGCGTCGCAAAATGAACTTCCTGCAGACGCTCAAGGCGGTTCTGTGGGGCATGTTCGGCGTGCGGCGCGGAGCGGGCTACGAAGAAGACGCCGGCAAGCTGAACCCCGTGCACCTCATCATCGCGGGGCTGCTTGCCGGAGCAATATTTGTGACGCTGCTGGTTTTGATCGTGCGCTGGGCCGTGGCCAGCCTGTCGTAGCAGCAAGCATTTCAACAAATCAGTACCAGGGAGAAGACCATGAGTGCAAGCCACTCGGTTCAAGGTAAAGAGGCACCGTACTACTACGTACCGGCGGATTCGGCTCACCCCGTGCGCACCGCGGTAACCCTGCTGGCCATGGCCCTGGGCGCGGCGGCGTGGTTCAACGACGTTAGCTGGGGCAAGTGGTTGCTGCTGGTGGGCGTCCTGGGCTTGTTCGTGTCGCTGTATTTTTGGTTCGGCGACGCCATCCAGGAATCCGAAGCCGGCCTGAACAGCAAGCGCATCGACCTGTCGTACCGCTGGGGCATGAGCTGGTTCATCTTTTCCGAAGTCATGTTCTTCGCCGGCTTTTTCGGCGCGTTGTGGTACATCCGCGTCATCACCACGCCGTGGCTGGGCGATCTCGACCACCGCCTGTTGCTATGGCCGGACTTCCAGGCCGTGTGGCCCAACTTCGGCCCGGCGGGCATCGTCGAAGAATTCCAGACCATGGGCCCCTTCTGGCTGCCCACCATCAATACGGCCCTGCTGCTGACCTCGGGCGTGACGCTGACCATCGCGCACCACGCCTTGCGCGCCAGCCATCGCGGCAAAGCCATTTTCTGGCTGTTTGCCACCGTGCTGCTGGGCTTCATCTTCGTGGGTTGCCAGGCGTACGAGTACCACCACGCCATCTATGACCTGAACCTGAAGTTCAGTTCCGGCGCCTATGGCTCGCTGTTTTACATGCTGACCGGCTTTCACGGGTTCCACGTCATCGTCGGCGCCACCATGCTGACGGTCATCCTCATCCGCCTGATACGCGGCCATTTCACCGCCGACAACCACTTCGGCTTTGAAGGCGCGGCCTGGTACTGGCACTTTGTGGACGTGGTGTGGCTGGGTCTGTACCTGTTCGTATACTGGTTCTGATACCGTCCGCCAAACTGCCGAATGCCCCCGACAGGGGGCATTCGCACGAATGACCGGCGCTTTTTCCTGCGCCGCTTGAACAAAAGGAACCGGCCGCTGCCGTTCCTATCTAATGCCTGTACTTTCGATCCAGCCCAGGTGATGGGCCAGCAGAACGAACAGGAACAGGGCTACCGACAGCCCGATGCGCACAGTCAGTGCATTGACCGTACGGCTGGTTGAGCCCTTGTCTTTCATCAGATAGACCAGGGCCGATGCCAGGCTGGCCAGGATGCCGACGAAAGCCAGGACGACGATGACGCGCATTGGGGTCTCCGGGTAAAACGGAATTATTGCAGACATGGCTCATTCAGTCCGCCGCACCTTGGCAGCATTGCTGCTGCTGGGGGTGGCCGTTGCCATACTTGCCTCGCTGGGTGCGTGGCAGTTGCGGCGTGCCGACGAGCGCCGGGCCCTGCTGTCCGCCATCGAGGCCGGCCGTTCCCGGCCGCCCCTGAGCCTGTCGCCCCGCACCCCGGCTGCGGATCTGCAGCCATGGCGTCCCGCGCAAGCCACCGGACGATGGCTGGACCAATACAGCGTACTCCTGCAGAACCGCAACCAGGAAGGGCGGCCCGGTTACTGGCTGGCGACGCCACTGTTGTTCGATCCCCCGGGCCACGGCGCCGTGCTGGTGCTGCGAGGCTGGCTGCCGCGCACGCCGGGGCAGTCTGTTGCGTCGCTGCCCCCCGCGCCGGCCGGCCTGCAGCGCGTCAGTGGCGAATTGGCCGCCCGCGTGCCGCGCCTGTTCGAACTCTGGTCGCTGGGCGGTTCGCGGCCGGACCAACTGCCCGGTACACTTCCTGCGGCCGACGGCGCGGTGCCGCACGTCCAGAACCTGGAATTGGCCGCCTATGCGCGCGCGACGGGCCTGGACCTGCTGCCGGCGGTGCTGATGCAAACCGGCGGCCAAGACACGCTGGTGCGCGACTGGCCACAGCCGTCGGTCGACTACAACCAGAATCAGGGCTATGCCCTGCAGTGGTTTTCGTTCGCAGGCATCGCCGCCATTGCCTGGGTAGTGGTGGCCTGGCGGGGCCTGCGCCGCCGCGCATCCCGATAATCCGCTACCCATCACCGGCATACCCCTCGTTGAATTTCAGGAAAGCAAACCCGTGCCACGCGTAACCCACTCCGCTCCTGCTCCTGCCAACAAGAAGCGCTCATTGCTGCCCCTGGTGCTGGTGTTTCTGTGCGCGCTGGCGCCCATCGTGGCCGCCTTCGTGATGTACTACAACCCGCAATGGTGGCCCGAAGAGTCCAGCAACTACGGCACGCTGCTCGATCCACAGCGTCCCATGCCCGCCGCGCAGGACCTGCAGCTCACCACCCTGGACGGCAAGCCTTTCGACCTGCAGTCGCTCAAGGGAAAATGGCTGCTGGTCAGTGTGGGCGAAGGCGCTTGCCCCGAAGCCTGCGCCCGCAAGCTTTTCATCACGCGCAACTCGCATGCCAGCCAGGGCAAGAATGTGGACCGCCTGGCGCGCGTCTGGTTTATTACCGACGATGCCGAAGTGCCCCAGAAGGTGCTCGAAGCCTATCGCGGCACCGTCATGGTGCGCGCGCGGCCCGAACAACTGGCGCGCTTTCTGCTTGCGCGCGACACGGTGCAAGGCCAGCCCGGCCTGCTCGATCCCATCTGGGTCATTGATCCGCTGGGCAACCTGATGCTGCAGTTTCCCGCCGATGCCGATGGCGTCAAGGTGCGCAAAGACATCAGCAAGCTCGTATATAACTCGCGCATCGGCTGACGCCCTGCCCGCATGTCCGTCGCCCCGCAATGGCCATAGGCCGGTATTTATATGGACCGCATCAAGCAACGCTACCGCAAGCTGGTTTTCTTCACCTGGTTTCTTACGCTCGACCTGATCATGTTCGGCGCCTTCGTGCGCCTGACCGATTCCGGCCTGGGCTGCCCGGACTGGCCGGGTTGCTACGGCAGCGTCACCCCCCTGGGCGCAATGTCCGACATCCGCCAGGCGTCCGAAGCCATGCCGTTCGGCCCCGTTACCTTGTCGAAAGCCTGGATCGAAATGATCCACCGCTACGTCGGCGCGTTTCTCGGCATGCTGATCATTGCGATCGTCGTGATGGCGTGGCGATACCGCCGCGAATTGGGCCGCTCGCCGGCGCTGGCAGTCGTCACGCTGGTGGCCGTGTGCGTGCAGGGCGCCTTCGGGGCCTGGACCGTCACGCACCGGCTGATGCCCGCGGTCGTGACCGCGCACCTGGTGTTCGGCTTGTCCGTGCTGGCCCTGATGACCTGGCTGTCGGCGCGCGAGCGTCCGCACGCGCCCCTGTCGGCCCATGCCCTGCGCTGGCGTCCGTGGCTGGTGGGCGGCACCTTGCTGCTGCTGGTGCAGATCACCCTGGGGGGCTGGGTCAGCACCAACTACGCGGCGCTGGCCTGCCTGGACTTCCCGACCTGTCACGGCCAGTGGTTCCCTGAAATGGACTTCCGTGGCGGCTTTTCGGTCATAAGGGGCCTGGGTGAATTGCCGTCGGGTGAAATGATCTCGCAGCATGCCCTGACCGCCATCCACTGGGTACACCGAAACTTCGCCTTCCTTGTGCTGGCGTACCTGGGCGTGCTGGCCTGGCGCATGCGATCCGAGCCTGCGCTACGAGGGCCGGCCACGCTGGTGCTGGCGCTGCTGGCCGCGCAGCTGTTCACCGGCCTGACCACCATTTTCTTCCAATGGCCGCTCTTGATTGCCGTGTTGCATAACGGCGGCGCGGCCGGTTTGACGCTTGCTTGCGTCGTCATGCTGGTGCGCCTGTCGACCCCCGGCGTCGCCCGGGCGGTCGCTCCGGCAGTCCAGCGCGTTTAGAATAGTGTTATGACCAGTTTTGCCGCTACACAACCCGGGCTCCTGCGCCAATACCTGGTGCTGACCAAGCCGCGCGTGACGCAATTGGCCGTTTTCTGCGCCATTATCGGTATGTTCCTGGCCGTGCCAGGCCTGCCCGACCCCGGCCGGGTGGTGTTTGCAACCATAGGCATCTGGCTGCTGGCGGCTGCCGCGTTTGCCGTCAACTGCCTGATCGAACAGGAAATCGACGCCCGCATGCTGCGCACGGCGCGGCGCGCCACCGCGCGCGGCACCATCACGGCCACGCAGGTTCTCACTTTGTCGGGCCTGCTGGGCGGCACCGGCATGGTCGTGCTGTATCACCTGGTCAATCCGCTGACCATGTGGCTTACGTTCGCTACATTCGTGGGCTACGCGGTGATCTATACCGTCATCCTCAAGCCGCGCACGCCGCAGAACATCGTTATTGGCGGCCTTTCGGGCGCCATGCCCCCCGCGCTCGGGTGGGCCGCCGCGGCCGACGCCGTGCCCGCCGAAGCCTGGCTGCTGGTGCTGATCATCTTTATCTGGACGCCGCCCCACTTCTGGGCGCTTGCGCTGTACCGCAACCACGACTACGCCAAGTCGGGGCTGCCCATGCTGCCCGTCACCCACGGCCAGCAATTCACCCGCCTGCATATCCTGCTGTACAGCCTGGCGCTGGTGGCCACCACCACGCTGCCTTACGTCGTCCGCATGAGCGGCCTGCTGTATCTGGCCAGCGCCTTGGTGCTGGGCGGCCTGTTCGTCGGATACGCCTGGCGGCTGTACCGCCAGTACAGCGACGCGTTGGCGCGTCGCCTGTTCCGCTTTTCCATCCTGTACCTGGCGCTGTTGTTTGCTGCCTTGCTGCTGGATCACTGGGTCGGCCTGCTTGCCTGACCCTCGGAGAACTCGCAACATGTCCCTGTTCAATATTTCGCGCCGTGCGCTGTTGCGCGGCGCGGCGGCAATCGGGCTAGCTGGCCTGCTGGCCGCCTGCACCGACGCGGCGCCCAGCTTCAAGGGCAACGACATCTCGGGCACCCAGTTGGGCAAGAGCCTGGCCCTGGCCGATCACAATGGGCAGCCGCGCACCCTGCAGGATTTCGACGGCAAGGTGGTCGTGGCGTTTTTCGGGTTTACGCAATGTCCCGATGTCTGCCCGACGGCGCTGGCCGAACTTTCGCAGGTCATGCAAAAGCTGGGCGATGACGCCGGGCGCGTGCAGGTGCTGATGATCACGGTCGACCCCGAGCGCGACACGGCCGACGTGCTCAAGCAATATGTAACCACCTTCGATTCGAGTTTCCTGGGTCTGACGGGCACGCCCGAGCAGATCAAGCAGGCGGCCGCCTCGTTCAAGGCCTACTACGCCAAGGTGCCCACCGAAGGCGGCAAGAACTACACCATGGACCACACCGCGGCGTTCTACCTGTTCGACGCCAAGGGCGAATCTCGCGTCCTTGCCAACAACACCATCGGCGCCGACGCCCTTGCCCACGACATCAAGGCGCTGCTGGGCTCCTGAGCGCCGCCCCGCGGTGTCAGGCACCCTGCGGCAGCCACACACCAACTTGGCGTGACGGTGTTTCCTCTGAAGGTGTCTGACTCCCGAAGGGTGTCAGACACCACACCCACGACATCAAGCGCTGCCGGGCTCCTGAGCGCCGCCCCGCGGTGTCAGGTACCCTGCGGGAGCCAGACACCAACCTTGCATGACGGTGCTTCCTCTGACGGTGTCTGACTCCCGAAGGGTGTCAGACACCACACCCACGACATCAAGGCGCTGCCGGGCTCCTGAAGCGCCGCCCCGCGGTGTCAGGCACCCTGCGGGAGCCAGGCACCAACCGTGACGGTGTTTCCTCTGAAGGTGTCTGACTCCCGAAGGGTGTCAGACACCACACCTCGCAGGCCTCGTCAATCGGCCCCGTGCGCAGTTCGCCACTCGGTATACGCCGCCAAGGCATCCGGGCTTAGCTCCGCAAGGCCGACTTCCCGCTTTTGTTGCATGATCATCAATGCATAGGGCGTTGCCAACGCCGCGGCCTGCGGGCACAGCCGCGATTCGTCGCCTTGCGACGGCAGGCGGTTGCGCCAATAATTGATGGCCTGTTCGAGCTCGGTCACGGGAATCGGCTTGTCCATCCGGTCATTGTCCCAGAATGCACAGCGGCCGTACGGCCGTTCCTTGCAAAGGGTCACTATCGCAACACGCCGATACCACGGGCAGGGTCGATCAGGTGCTATATAACGGGCCGTATCGTTGAACAAGGACGAACCATGAACAGTCCAGTAGCTTCCCCTGGCGCCGCTACCCGGCGGGGCCTGCACCCGCTGGTGGCGACGGCGGCGGTGTCCGTCATCCTGCTGTGCGCCGTGGCTGTCGCGGCCCTGCTGGGATGGTTGCCGACGCCTTGGGCCGACCCCGCCGCGTCCGCGGGCCAGGCCGCCACGTCGGAAACCCAGCCAGGCCAGCCCGCTGCGGGCGCCGCGCCGGCAAAAGTGGCTTCCGCCGCTCCGGCCGCGGGCAGCACCCCCAAGCCCGCCGCCAAACCCGCCTCCGCTGCGGCTGAATGCCATCAATGCGGCGTGGTCGAAACCATACGCCCCATCCAGGTGCCGGTACAGAACAGCGGCCATAACATCGTCGGTACCGTGGCCGGCGGCGTGGTGGGCGGCGTGGTCGGCCACCAGTTCGGCGGCGGCAGCGGCAAAGACGCCCTGACTGTGCTGGGCGCCGTGGGCGGCGCTTTGGCAGGCCATGAAATCGAGCGTAATATCAGGCAGCAGCAGACCGTGACGCACTACGAAATGACCGTGCGCATGGCCGACGGCAGCACGCGCAAATTCCATAGTTCGCAACCGTTTGCCTATGCTTCCGGTGATCACGTGCGCATCGAAAACGGCCAAATCCTGCCGCGCTAGCGTCCATCAGGGCGCCCTGGAGCCTGAATGTCCGACCCCCAATCCAAATCCAACCCCTTCGTGCTGCCTGGCTTGGGCCAGGACGGCGACATGGCCGGCAACCCATTGCTTGCCAGTATGGAAATGATGCGCCAGGCCTGGGCGGGATTGGCCGGGCCGGGCGGGCTGGCGCAGGCGCTGCCCATGACGCCTCCCATGAACCTTGAAGATCTCGAGCGCCGCATTGCCGAACTGCGCTCGGTCGAAAGCTGGCTGCGCATGAACCTGTCCATGCTCACGAGCACCATCCAGGGGCTGGAGGTGCAGCGCGCCACCATTGCCACCCTGCGGTCATTCGTAAGCGGCGCCGCCGGCGGCAATCCGTCTCCGCTCGAGGTCGCGCTGGGCTTGAAACCCGCCACGCCGGCGCAGCCGGGCGCCGCCGCCCCTGAATCCCGCAGCCAGCCGGCGGGCGGCGCCGCGGCGTCGGCCGAGCCGGCTTCCACGGCCGAGCAAGTCAGCCAGGCGGCCCAGTCGGCATCGCAGGCCTGGTGGGATCTGCTGCAGCAGCAATTCAACCAGCTTGCCGCAGCCACGGCCGCCACCATGCCCGAAGCCTCGGGCGCCGCCGCGGCGTCCGCCAGCGAACCGGCCGACCAGGCTCCGCGCAAGCGTGCTCCTCGCAAACGTGCGGCAAAGGCGGCCACCGGGCGCGCCACGGCGCCCCGCAAGTCTTGACCCTCTGCTTTCCATCGCGCGGCCGGCGTCCGCCCGCCGCTTCACCGTATCTTCGTCTCTTATGCTAAACGTCGTCATTCTCGCTGCCGGACTCGGCAAACGCATGCAGTCCGATCTTCCCAAGGTGCTGCATTCCCTTGCCGGCAAACCCATGCTGGAACACGTGCTGGACAGCGCCCGCCAGCTCGAGCCCGGCCGCATCGTGGTGGTGGTGGGGCATGGCGCCGAGCGTGTGCGCGGTGCCTATGAAGGCCGCCCCGGGCTGAGTTTCGCGCTGCAGCAGCCGCAGCAAGGCACCGGCCATGCCGTACAGCAGGCCGTTCCGCTGCTGCAAGAAGACGGCCAGGATGACGTCACCCTGGTGCTGTATGGCGACGTGCCGCTGGTACAGCCCGATACTCTGCGCCGCCTGCTGCAGGCGCGCGGGCAGGGCGCGGCCGTTCTTACCGAGATTCTCGACGACGCCACCGGCTATGGCCGCATCGTGCGCAACGAACAGGGCCAGGTGGTGCGGATTGTCGAGCACAAAGACGCCACCGAGGCCGAACGCGCCATCCGCGAAGTCAACACCGGCATCATGGCCGCGCCTACCGCTCGCCTGAAAGAATGGCTGGGCCGCATCGACAACAACAATGCCCAGGGCGAGTACTACCTTACCGACGTGATCGGCCTGGCCGTGGCCGACGGCGTTGCCGTGGGCGCCGCGCAGCCGTCCGCCGGCTGGGAGACCCTGGGCGTCAACAGCCGCGTGCAACAGGCCGAGCTCGAGCGGCGCTGGCAGCTTGAACAGGCGCGGCGACAACTCGAGGCCGGTGTCACCCTGGCCGACCCGGCGCGCTTTGACGTGCGTGGCACGCTATCGTGCGGGCGCGATGTGTTCATCGACGTGGGCTGCGTGTTCGAAGGCAAGGTCGAACTGGCCGATGGCGTGCGCGTGGGGCCGCACTGCGTGCTGCGCGACGTATCGGTGGGCGCGGGCACACACATCGACGCCTTCAGCCACATCCAGCAGGCTACCGTCGGTCGCGACGCGCGCATCGGCCCCTATGCCCGCCTGCGCCCCGGCGCCAGCCTGGGCGATCGCACACACGTGGGCAACTTCGTCGAAATCAAGAACAGCGTGCTCGACGCCGACAGCAAGGCCAACCACCTGGCCTACGTGGGCGACGCCGATATCGGCGCGCGTGTGAACGTCGGGGCCGGCACCATCACCTGCAACTACGACGGCGCCAACAAGCATCGCACCATCATCGAAGACGACGCTTTCATCGGGTCGGACACCCAGCTCGTCGCGCCCGTGCGCGTGGGCAAGGGCGCTACCCTGGGCGCGGGCACCACACTGACCCGCGATGCGCCGGCCGGCAAGCTCACGGTCTCGCGTCCCAAGCAGGCCACGATCGACGGCTGGCAGCGACCCCAGAAAAAGTCGTGAGCACAGAACCCAGGCCGGCCGCCGGCGCCTCGCCCCGCCAGGCGTTGCCCGACGGCCTGCCCACGCCACGCCGGTACTGGGCCGCCGCCACGGTGCTGGTGGGCATCAGCATGTCGGTGCTGGATACCAGCATCGCCAACGTGGCGCTGCCCACCATCGCACGCGACCTCGACGCACTGCCGTCGCAGGCGGTCTGGATCGTCAACGCGTACAACCTCGCGGTCGTGATGTTGTTGCTGCCGTTGTCGGCGCTGGCCGAACGCGTCGGCTTCAAGCGCATGTACACCATCGGCCTGGCGTTGTTTGCACTGGCTTCGCTGTCGGGGGCGCTGTCGCAATCCTTATGGCAATTGACCCTGGCGCGCGTCGCGCAAGGCGTGGGGGCGGCGACGCTCATGTGCATGTTCGGGGGCATGGTGCGCAACATTTATCCGTTGCGCCTGCTCGGACGGGGCATCAGTCTCAATGCCACCACCGTCGCCGTCATGTCAGTGGTGGGGCCCACCCTGGGGTCCATCATCCTGGAAGTCGCGCACTGGCGCTGGATCTTCGCCATCAACCTGCCCATTTGCGTGGCGGTGATGTTCGGCCTGCGCCACCTGCCGGAGGTGCCCCGCAACACCGTGCGGCTCGACTGGGTCAGCGCGCTGCTCTGCATGCTGACTTTGGGCGTATTCATTTCGGGGGTCGATACACTGGGGCAAGACTGGTTGCGCGGGTTGGCGATGATCCTGTCGGCCTGCGTGACGGGCTGGGCGCTCGTGCGGCGCGCCGGCAGGCAGCCCGCGCCGCTGGTGCCGGTAGATCTGTTGCGTATCCGCGCAGTCGGGTTCGCCGTTGCGGCATCCGCGTTCACGTTCGCTGCACAAATGGCATCTTACGTGTCGCTGCCGTTCTACTTCCAACAGATACTGGGACGGTCGTACCTTGAGGTCGGCATGTTGATGGGCGCATGGCCCGTAGGCACCGGCATCGTCGCTCCGCTGGCCGGACGCTTGTCCGACCGGTATTCGGCCGCCACCCTCAGCGGCGCAGGCGCGGCCGTCATGGCCGTGGGCTTGATCGGGCTGGTCGCCATGCCGCTGGACGCGCCCAATTCGTGGATCATGGGCGCCATGTTCGTCACCGGGCTGGGTTTCGGGTTTTTTCAAACGCCCAACAACCGGGCCATGCTGTCATCCGCGCCCCGCCAGCGCAGCGGCGCCGCCGGCGGGCTGCAGGCAACCACGCGGGTGTTCGGCCAGAGCTTCGGCACGGCGCTTGTGGCCATCGCCTTCGCGCTCAGCAGCAGATACGGCCCCACCTATGCGTTGGGCTTCGCCACCCTATGCGCCACCGCGGCAATTGCGGTCAATGCGGTACGCTTGAACAAATTGCGCGCCGGCTGATGCATCCAGGCGCCAGTTGCGGCGCTGCCGGCCGGCTTTTCCCCGCATTGCGCCAGCAGCCCGCCATCTATAATTCCGCCGAACACCATCTATAGGCATTTGCGCATGAAAATCACGGTTATCGGCACAGGTTACGTGGGCTTGGTCTCGGGCGCCTGCCTGGCCGACATGGGCAACGAAGTCATGTGCCTGGACGTCGATGCCGGCAAGATCCAGATGTTGCAGCAGGGCGGTATCCCTATCTACGAGCCCGGCCTGGAAGATCTCGTCAAGCGCAATGCCCAGGCCGGCCGGCTGCAGTTCACCAACGACATCCCGGCCAGCGTCGCCTTCGGCGACGTGCAGTTCATCGCAGTCGGCACACCCCCCGGCGAAGACGGCTCGGCCGACCTGCAACATGTACTGGAAGCGGCGCGCAACATCGCCCGCCACATGACCAGCCGAAAAGTGGTGGTGGATAAATCGACAGTGCCCGTGGGCACTGCAGACAAGGTGCGACAGGCCATCGCTGCAGTGCTGGCCGAACGCGGTGTCGACGTGCCTTTCAGCGTGGCGTCCAACCCCGAATTCCTGAAAGAAGGCGCGGCCATCAAAGACTTCATGAGCCCCGACCGCATCATCGTCGGCGCCGACGATGAATACACCATAGGCGTCATGCGCCGCCTGTATGCGCCCTTCCAGCGCACGCACGAGCGCCTGATGGTCATGGACGTGCGATCCGCCGAGCTGACCAAGTACGCCGCCAACGCCATGCTGGCCACTCGCATTTCGTTCATGAACGAAATGGCCAACCTCGCCGAGGCGCTGGGCGCCGACATCGAGCACGTGCGCCGCGGCATCGGCGCCGACCCCCGCATCGGCTATCACTTCCTGTACCCCGGCGTAGGGTACGGCGGCTCCTGCTTTCCCAAAGACGTGCAGGCGCTGGCGCGAACCGCCGCCGAGCACGGGTTGCCCATGCGCGTCGTGGCCGCCGCCGAAGCCGCCAATGATGCCCAGAAGCTGCGGCTGTCTCAAAAAATCGTGGCGCATTTTGGCGACGACCTGTCCGGCCGCACCTTTGCCCTGTGGGGCCTGTCATTCAAGCCCAACACCGACGACATGCGCGAAGCGCCCAGCCTGACCGCCATTGCCGAGCTTACGCAGCGCGGCGCGCGCGTGCGGGCCTACGACCCAATCGCCATGCCGCACTCGCGCCAGCTGCTGGCAAACAATCCCGCCGTCGAATTCGCCGACGACATGTACCAGGCGCTGGACGGGGCCGATGCTTTGCTGATCGCCACCGAATGGAAAGTGTTTCGCGCGCCCGACCTGGAACGCATGCGCGCCCTATTGAAGAACCCCGTAATCATTGATGGACGCAACCTGTATTCGCCCGCCGATATGCGCGCGCTGGGCTTTGAATACCAGGGCATCGGACGCTGATGAGAATCCTGCAGCTCAACTTCGAGAAAGGCTGGCGTGGCGGCGAACGCCAGACCCTGTATTGCATGCGTGCGTTTCGCGCCGCAGGTCACGAGGTCGAACTGTTGTGTCGTGCCGGCGGGCCGCTGCAGGCGCGCGCGGGCGAAGAAGGTTTCCTGGCCCATGGCGTGCGCAACGTGCCGGCGCAGCTGGCCTTTCTGGCTCGCGCAGGCCGAAGCTACGACATCATCCACGCGCAAACCGCCAATACCGTCACGTGGGCCGTTCTGACCAAGGCCGTGCACCGGCGCCCGGTGGCGTTTTCCCGGCGCACGTCCTTCGTCGTCAAGCCCGGCGAAGAATGGAAGACGGGCGCAAAATGGCGCCGGGTCGATTGCTTCGTCGCCATCAGCGAAATGGCCGCGGCCGAACCGCGCCGGCTGGGGCTTGACCCGGCCATCATCCGCAGCGCAGTAGAACCGCACGAGATCAACCGTGCCAACGTCGAGCGCCTTGTCGACGAACTGGGGCTGCGCGGCAAGAAGGTGCTGGCCACTTCCGCGGCGCTGATACGCGACAAAGACCCGCTGACCCTGATACGCGCGGTGGGCGAACTCGCCCGGCAACGCGATGACTTCGTGTTCGTGCATTTTGGCGCGGGCGGCGACCGGGAAGCCGAATCGCGGGCAGAAGTCCAGGCGCTGGGTCTGCAAAACGTATATCTGTTCGCGGGGTTCCGCAAAGGTATCGAAGATTTCTACAGCATCTTCGACGTCTTCGTCATGAGCTCGCAGGAAGAGGCCCTGGGCAGCAGCGTGCTGGACGCGTTTTTGCAGCACGTGCCCGTCGTGTCCACCGACGCGGGCGGCCTGAAAGAAAGCCTGGCCGACGGCCGCGGCGTGCTATGCCCGGTGGGCGACGCGCACGCCATGGCCCTGGGCATGGCGCGCTGCCTGGACGATGACGAGTTCCGCGCTGACTGCACCCGCCGCGCCTACGAATACGTGCGCACCGAGCACGACGTAACCGAAATGGGGCGACGCTACCTGGCGCAATTCGACAGACTGCTGCGCGCGCGCCAACGCTGATCTGATACGTCATCCCGCCACATCGCATCCGGTGTCTGACACCTCTGGTGTCAGACACTCCCCCGGGGCGATACGTCATCCCGCCACATGGCATTCAGTGTCTGACACCTCTGGTGTCAGACACCCCCCGGCGATACCCATCCCGCCACATAGCATTCGGTGTCAGACACCCCCCCGGGGCGATACGTCATCCCGCCAAATAGCATTCAGTGTCTGACACCTCTGGTGTCAGACACCCCCCCGACGGATACCTCATCCCGCCACATCGATCCGCGTTTCGAATTTCGCGCGGTGCACTGAAAAAAACGTCCTGACGTTGCGCACATTCGCCTGCGATGTAAACACCCGGTGCGCCAACGCATGATAGGCGGGCATATCCCGCACCTGGGCCACCACCACAAAATCCGGCCCTGGCGATACGCGGTAACACTGCAGCACCGCAGGTTCGTCTACCAGACTGCGCTCGAATGCATCCAGGCTTTCTGCCGTTTGCACATCCAACGTGATTTCCACAATGGCTGTCAGGGTGCTGCCCAGCTTCTCGGGCGCCAATATGGCCACCTGCCGCGCGATCACGCCGGCCTCGACCAGACGGCGCACCCGCCTCAGGCAAGTCGGTGCCGATGCGTGCACCCTGGCGGCGAGTTCCTGGTTGGTCAGTGAACAATCTTCCTGCAGCTCGACCAGAATGCGTCGGTCCAGATCATCGAGTTCCACCAACTCGTGGGGTTCATTCTGCATGTTTATTTCAAAAATACCGGATAAATGGAAAAAGATTTAAACACGTTTGTGTAAGAAAATCATCTGTCATTATTGGCGTAATAAAGCAATCAAATTTCATCGCGCCCAGCGCACAATGCGCCCATACCCAAATCACCGGAGATTCCCTATGTGCGGCATTGTCGGCGCCGTCGCCCAACGCGACATCACTCCCATCCTGGTCGAAGGCCTGAAGCGGCTGGAATATCGCGGATACGATTCCTGCGGCGTGGCGCTGTACGTCGACGGCCACCTGCGCCGCACCCGCAGCACGCAACGCGTGGCCGAGCTGGCCGACCAGGTTGCGCACGACAACCTGGCCGGCTTCACGGGCATCGCCCACACGCGCTGGGCCACCCATGGCGTGCCCGCCACGCACAATGCACACCCGCACTTCTCGCAACTGGGCAAAGACGAACCCCGTATCGCGCTCGTGCACAACGGCATCATCGAAAATCATGACGAACTGCGTGCCGAACTGCAGGCCGCTGGGTACGTATTCGAAAGCCAGACCGACACCGAAGTCATCGCCCACCTGGTCAACCACCTGTACAACGGCGATCTCTTCGAAGCCGTGCAGCAGGCCGTGCGCCGTCTGCAAGGCGCCTACGCCATAGCTGTTTTCTGCCGGGACGAGCCGCACCGCGTCGTGGGCGCGCGTCAAGGTTCGCCGCTGGTGGTGGGCATGGGCCAGAACGAGAACTTCCTGGCCTCCGATGCGCTGGCGCTGGCCGGCACCACTGACCAGATCATCTATCTTGAAGACGGCGATGTCGTCGACCTGCAGCTGTCGCGCGTGTGGATCACCGATATGGAAGGCAAGCCCGTCCAGCGCAAAGTGCACACCGTACACGTGCACACCGGCGCCGCCGAACTGGGCCCCTATCGGCACTACATGCAGAAAGAGATCTTCGAGCAGCCCCGCGCCGTGGGCGACACGCTGCAAGATATCGAAAGCATCACGCCGGAACTGTTCGGCGACGGAGCCCACAAGATCTTCAAAGAGATCGACTCCGTGCTGATCCTGGCGTGCGGCACCAGTTCGTACGCCGGCCTTACCGCCAAATACTGGATCGAGTCGCTCGCCAAGATTCCGGTTGCCGTCGAAATCGCCAGCGAATACCGCTACCGCGACAGCGTGCCCAACCCGCGCACTCTGGTCGTCACCATCTCGCAATCAGGCGAAACCGCCGACACGCTGGCCGCGCTCAAGCACGCGCGCTCGCTCGGCATGGAACACACCCTGACCATCTGCAACGTGGCCACCAGCGCCATGGTTCGCGAATGCAAGCTGGCCTACATCACGCGCGCCGGCGTCGAAATCGGCGTGGCGTCCACCAAGGCATTCACCACTCAGCTTACCGCGCTGTTCCTGCTGACCCTGGCACTGGCGCAAACGCGCGGCAGGCTCACCGAAGAGCAAGAAGCCGACCACCTGAAGGCCTTGCGCCACCTGCCGGCCGCCATCGGTTCGGTGCTGGCGCTGGAGCCCCAGATCATGGCCTGGGCCGACCGCTTTGCCAGCAAAGAAAACGCCCTGTTCCTGGGCCGGGGTATGCATTACCCCATCGCCCTGGAAGGCGCGCTGAAGCTCAAGGAAATCAGCTACATCCACGCCGAGGCCTATCCGGCGGGCGAGCTCAAGCATGGGCCGCTGGCGCTGGTTACGGAACAGATGCCCGTGGTCACGATCGCGCCCAAAGACTCGCTGCTGGAAAAGCTGAAGTCCAACATGCAAGAAGTGCGGGCCCGTGGCGGCGAACTGTATGTCTTTGCCGACGCAGACAGCCGCATCGCCAACAGCGAAGGCATGCACGTCATTCGCATGCCCGAGCACTACGGCGTGCTTTCCCCCATCCTGCACACCATTCCGC
This sequence comes from Bordetella genomosp. 7, assembly GCF_002261265.1. Classification (GTDB taxonomy): domain Bacteria; phylum Pseudomonadota; class Gammaproteobacteria; order Burkholderiales; family Burkholderiaceae_B; genus Bordetella_A. Next base: position 767,132 of record NZ_NEVK01000008.1, read on the forward strand.
TGCAGCTGCTGTCATATCACACCGCCTGCGCGCGGGGCACCGACGTAGACAAGCCGCGGAACCTGGCAAAGAGCGTGACGGTGGAGTAGTAACTCGAGGTAGTGCGAGGGTAGCCGGCGCGGGCTTCGTTGCCGGCTTTTCTAGAACACAGGAGACGTCATGCGCCGCCGCACTGTGGCGTCCGCATACGCTGTGAATTGCAGCACTTGCATGCCTCATCCAGCGCGAAGGATGGATGTGACGGCAAGGCTCGCCACGCGCACGGTTTCGAGAAGGACGTTCAATTCCTTACCAGCGCGCGCCTGTGCGGAAAGACCAATCATCAGAGTGTTGATGTACTCGGTAAGTCTGGCTGCTTCTAAGGGATGTCGAGCAGCGATATATGTGCGGATGACTTCAACCGCAGCATCATGTGCAGCGCTGGCAAGAACACGCGCTTCTGCGTCGCTGCAACGGCATCCCTCCAGCACTATGCATCCAGTCGCCGCAGGGTCGCCGGCATAACGACGCGCCGCTTCCTCAAGCATTGCGGTGATGCAGTCCGCTACCGGACGGTCAGAGCGCAGAAGGCCTGTAAGCGGGATGGCTCCGTGATGAGCATACCGGTGGATGACCCGCTCATAAAGACCAGCTTTGCTTCGGAACGCCGAATAGAAACTGGGTGTGTTGATGCCCAGGGCGTCGGTCAGGTCCGACACGCTGACGGAGTCATAACCCCGGGAATGGAACAGGCGCTGAGCAGTTGCGATGGCCTCATCTACATCGAATTTACGCGGTCGACCCCGACTTCGAACTATTTTTTTAGGTTCCACTACAAAAATCCTTGACATTGCCGTCTCGTCTATTATTATAGTGACCACTACATATTTTACCTAGGGGTCAATGATGGCTGCGTTCGAAGGGAAGTCGGTGTTGGTGTTGGGAGGAAGTCGCGGAATTGGCGCGGCAATTGTGCGGCGCTTTATTGCGGATGGGGCGGACGTAACGTTCACTTATTCAGGATCGCAGGCCGCAGCCGAGGCGCTTGCTACTGAAACAGGCAGCAAGGCGGTCCAGACAGACAGCGTAGACCGGGATGCGGTCATCGCACGGGTGCGCGACAGCGGCCCACTAGACGTACTGGTGGTCAACGCCGGAATTGGAGTGTTCGGCGACGCGCTTGAACTTGATCCGGATGCCGTAGACCGTCTGCTTAAGATCAATGTGCATGCGCCTTATCACGCTTCTGTCGAGGCAGCGCGTCGTATGCCTCAAGGTGGGCGCATCATCGTTATCGGATCGGTGAACGGAGACCGGATGCCCGTGCCTGGCATGGCGGCATATGCACTCAGCAAATCGGCTCTGCAGGGGCTGGCTCGAGGCCTCGCGCGTGACTTAGGTCCGCGCGGAATTACCGTGAATGTTGTTCAGCCGGGGCCGATCGACACGGATGCCAATCCAGCCGATGGGCCGATGAAAGACCTGTTGCATGGATTCATGGCCATCAAGCGCCACGGCCAGCCAGAAGAGGTTGCGTCAATGGTGGCATGGCTGGCCGGTCCAGAAGCCGGATTCGTGACTGGGGCGATGCACACGATAGACGGTGGATTCGGAGCCTAGAGACAGACGAACAAGAACCAACTGTGCATTTCCTGTTCGATTTACCTGGTAAACCGAAAATACAAGGCTTGAGCTGTATTTTCGGTTTACAACCGATGAGTTGTAGAAAGATCACGCTGGGCTGCGCGCGACGGCATTTCTCGGGATCAACTGTCTTTCGAAACCTGGCTAAGTGGGGTTTAGCCGCCAGAAGCGGCGCTTGGGCTAAGGCACCCGGCGGTAGAGCTTGCGGTCCGCATCCAGCAGGATCGCACCGCCGCGCTGAAGGCTGCCGCCGATATGCAGTTCGGAAGTTGTCGGCAGGTGGATCAGCCAGCGGTCAGGATCGACGCGGCCATCCGGGTACACGGTGCCCGTTGTTGCGATCAATTCGGCGCCCTGGGGCAAGGGGATGTTCTCGATATGGTTGCCCTCGGCTAGCGTGCAGCTCTGGAACTCGCCCACGCCGCCATCCGGATGAGTCGCGAAAATGATCGGCTGGGCGGCATCGCATACCCAGCCCAGCAGCACGCCGTGGCCCTGGCCTTCAAGGCGGATGTTTATTGGCGTGTAGCCTGTGGTGCGGTGGGCCTCATCGGTGTGAATAGCGAGATAGCGCCTGGCTGTCAGGGTGCTTACCCCACCGATCTGCACGGGGTAGGGAAAGCGCGCCGTGCTGAAGGCGTCGGGCCGGTGCGCGATGGCAAGCTCCAGCGCGGTGCCGGCCGGCATTTCGATCGCGCCTAGAACACGGGGCTTCGTGAGTGTGAGGCGGAAGCTGGCGTCGTAGGCCGCCCGCGATTCTGCGACATGGCGCTGCAACTGATAGAAACTGACGAGCGTGTATACACCCAGAACGGCCGACGCGGCATACATCATGGTGCGCCGGGGGCTAAGCCGCTGCCGCGCTGATGCGCTCAAGCAAAGTCGCAGGGTCCAGCCCAGCCAGAATAAAGTGGCCAGGACGAAAGCCAGCCGGGTCAGAACGAATTCAAGCGAGGGCAGAGCAACCGGAATCAAGGTACGTCTCGGGCGGTTATATCAATGACTGGCACGTGGCGGGCGTAGGGATTCTGAAGCGTTGAAGCGTCGCGGCCCCGACCCGCATAGCCGGGCGGCAAGGCACAGAGCCCCGGTCGCGCCCGTCGGGTCGGGTCAGGCATCGAGCCCGTGCAATTGTACGGATGTGTTCCGGGGGTCTGCGCGCATCGCCGCCCAGCGTGCCCCTCGTCGCGCCCCGCGCCGCCACCCGCGCCGCCCCGCATTTTGCCTTCCCGGGGGCTGGCGGCGCCGAAAGTCGTTGACAGAACATCAAGCCCATCACAAAATGTCCGTACAAACTAACAAATAGAACAACGCGTGGAGGGAGACCAAGATGTTGTCGCCGCAGCAAGTTCTTGCGCTGTATCCGCCGCACTCTGGCAGCCTGTATTCGCTCTTTGAATCACGCGTAAGCGCCGTACCGGACCGCGAGTTCCTGGTATTTCGCGGCATCAGCTACCGCTATCGTGAAATGCATGCCCTGGTCGAGCGGGCTGCCGCCATGTATGCCGCCCGCGGCATTGGCCGGAGTGACCGGGTAGGCGTGATGTCGCGCAACCATGTCACCACCATCGTGAGCTTTCTGGCTCTGGCCAGGCTGGGCGCCACTATGTGTCCATTCAATCCAGATTTCCGTGAAGAGGAAGCGGGTTATGTCATCAAACACGCCGAACTGAGTGGCTTGCTTTGTTCGCCTGCGTGCCTGCTTACCGCGCGCAAGGCAGTGGCGCAAAGCCAGCGCGACGCGTGGATATTGCTCAACGAGCCCGACCCCGAGTGCGCCGAGATTCCCACCTGGAATGAAGCCCTGGACCAGGCGCCGGCCGAGCCGCCGGCCGACGGCTCATCGCCGGAGGCGACCTGTGTCTTCATTTATACGTCGGGCACGACCGGCCTGCCCAAGGCGGTCATGCATGCGCAGAGATCGGTGGTGCTTTCCGCCGAAGGGTTTGTCGGCCGCATGTATCTGCAGCCTGATGACAGGCTTTTGTGCATTTTGCCAACCTTCCACATCAATGCCTTGTTCTATTCGGTCTGCGGCGCTCTCGCGGCGGGCGCGACTGTCATTCTGGAAGAGGCATTCTCGGCATCCCGCTTCTGGCGCACCGTGAAAGAAAGCCGTGCCACCGAAGTTAACTTTGTGGCAGCCATTCCAGGCATTCTGGCCAAGAGGCCGCGCGAGGAGTTCGTGGCAGGCCACTGTCTCAGCAAGATCTGCGTGGCGCCGCTATCAAAGGAAACCGACGCCTTGTTCACAGGCACATTCGGCGTCCGGGACCTGCTGGATGGCTATGGCATGAGCGAAGCCCCGGGCATATGTATCACTCCGCTCACAGGGCCGCGTCGGCTCGGATCGGTAGGCAAGCTGTGCAGGCATCCCGATCCGGAAATGACGTTCGCCGAGCTGCGCGTCGTGGACGAGGCGGGCAATGACGTTCCGATCGGTCAAGTGGGCGAGTTCATGGTGCGTTCGCCTACGTTGATGCAAGGGTATTTTCGCGATCCGGAACAGACACAGGCGTCGTTTCGCGAAGGCGGATGGTTCATAACGGGCGACATGGGATACCGCGACGACGACGATTTCATCTGGTTCGTCGGCCGCAAGAAAGACATCATTCGCAAGCGCGGCGAGAACATTTCTGGCGCGGAGCTCGATCGCGTTGTGGGAAACCATCCGTGCGTGCAAGAGGCCGCGGCCATTGCCGTGCCTGCCGAACTGGGCGAGGACGAGATCCTGGTGGCTGTGGTGCCGCGACCGGATTCCCACATCACCGCACAGGAAATCGCCGCCTGGTGTGCGGCGCGCCTGGCCCGCATCAAGGTGCCGCGCTTTGTTGTGTTTGTAGACGAGCTGCCGCACACCGCCACGCATCGGGTGGAAAAGCACAAGCTCAAGAAAGACCCAGCTTTGCTGGCCCGCGCCATCGACCTGCAGGAGACCGTCCGTGAATGATTCCTCTGAACCGCGCGCCGCGCTCGGCCCGGACGGCGAGTATGCCGCCCACCTGGCCGAGGGACGCTTCATGCTGCAGCAATGCTGCCAATGTGAACGCCACGTGTTCTTTCCCCGCGTGTTGTGCCCGCACTGCGGCGGTTCGCAATTGCAATGGACGGCCGCGAGCGGCGGCGGCACGGTGTATTCCGCCACGGTAGTGCGCCGCAAGCCTCAACATGGCGGAGACTACAGCGTCGTGCTGGTCGACCTTGACGAGGGGCCGCGCATGATGAGCCGTGTGGAGGGGCTGGCGCCCGACGCGGTACGGATCGGAATGCGGGTTCGCGCCCGCATCGTATCCGCGCCCGACAGCGCCGACTCGGCGTGGTTCGTCGTGTTCGATCCTGTCACGGAGACCTTGCAATGAGCACTGCCAATACGCTGCGCGGATCCGCCGCTATCGTCGGGGCAAGCCTGGGCACGCCGGGCCCACGTCCCGGCTTGAGCGCCCTGGACATCATGGCCGATGCCGCCTCCGGCGCGCTGCGCGAGGCAGGGTTGACGCTGGCAGATGTCGATGGCCTGTTCGTCGGGTCCGCCTATCATTATCTGTCGACGCTCTCGGCGGCGGAATACCTGGGCATACAGCCACGTTTCTCCGACAACAACATGGTGGGAGGGTCGTCGTTTGTTGCGCACTTGCTGACGGCGGCTATGGCGCTGGCCACGGGGCAATGCAACGTTGCACTGATCTGCTACGGCAGCAACCAGGGCACCGGTTTCGGCAAACTGAAATCGATGTCCGAAGTGCAGAAGTACGAGGCGCCATATCAACCGCGCTATCCCATTTCAAGTTATGCGTTGGCCGCGGCGCGCCATATGCACCAGTACGGCACCACGCGACGCGATCTCGCCGAAGTGGCCGTCGCCGCTCGCGCCTGGGCCAGGCTCAATCCCGACGCCCAGGAGCGCGGGCCGCTGAGCGTCGATGACGTGCTTGCGGCCCGCATGATCAGTGACCCGTTGGGGCTGCTCGATTGTTGTCTGGTCACCGATGGCGGCGGGGCCCTGGTGCTGGTGCGGGCCGAGCGGGCGCGCGATTTTCCCAAGCCGCCGGTGTACGTGCTTGGCGTGGCGGCCGCACACTGGCATCGCCAGATCAGTTGCATGCCGGACCTGACCGTTACCGCTGCGGCAGAGTCGGGCCCGCGCGCGATGGCGATGGCGGGGATCACGCACCGGGACGTGGATGTGGTGGAGCTCTACGATGCGTTCACCATCAATACGCTGCTGTTTCTCGAGGACCTGGGATTCTGCGCCAAGGGTGAGGGGGGCGCCTTTGTGCAGGGTGGGGGCATCGCGCCCGGCGGCCGCCTGCCGGTCAACACCAATGGCGGCGGGCTGTCGTGCTGCCACCCGGGCATGTATGGAATCTTCTTGCTGGTGGAAGCCGTCAGGCAGTTGCGTGCCGAAGCGGGCCAGCGGCAGATAGATGGGGCGAACATCGCCCTTTGCCACGGCAACGGAGGGGTGCTTTCCAGTCAAGTCACCGCGGTTCTGGGAGGTGCGGCAACCCTGTAATGCCTATTGATAACAATACAGGAGACAGAAATGCGTTTGATGACTGCCTTGCTTGCAGGGCTGTGCGTGGCTTCAGCAGCGGGTCCGGCGTTCGCGGATACTTATCCGGATCGTCCCATCACGCTGGTAGTTCCGTATCCCCCGGGCGGAGCCACCGACCCGATCGCACGAACTTTTGCGAGTAAGCTCAATGAAGCATGGGGGGTGCCCGTCATTATCGAGAACAAGCCGGGTGCAGGCACGACGATAGGCATGCAGCACGTGGCACGGGCCAAACCCGACGGCTATACCATCATAATGGGTACGACCAGCGTCGGCACCAACCCCGCGCTATACGAAAACCTGCCCTACGACACGATCAAAGACTTCAGTTACCTGAGTCGCGCCGGCGTACTCCAGATCGTGGCTATTACCAACCCGAAGGTGCCGGTAAAAAGCCTGGCGGAACTGATCGCGTACGCCAAGAAGAACCCGGCCAAGCTTAATTACTCGTCCGCCGGCAACGGCACTATCACGCATCTCACGGCCGAATATTTCAAGGCGTCGGCCGGCGTGGATATGGTGCATGTGCCCTACAAGGGCAGTTCAGCCGCGGTTACAGCGGTGGTGTCGGGCGAGGCGGACGTGAGCTTCGATACGTATTTCACGTCGCAACCCTTCATCAAGGCTGACCGCATCGATGTGCTGGCCAGCGCCGGCCCTGCTCGCATGATTTCGATGCCGGATCTACCGACATTGGGCGAAACGTTTCCCGGGTTCACGGCGTTCTCGTGGCTGGGCTTCATGGGGCCCGCCGGGATGCCGCCCGAGATCGTGGAGAAATGGTCCGCCGAAGTGCGGCGCATTGCGGCCTTGCCCGACGTCAAAGAGCGGCTGGGCGCCGCTGGCGTCGAGGCCGGAGGAACCACGCCGCAAGAATTCGTGAACTTCGTACAGGCCGAGATTGCAAAGTGGACCAAGGTCGTGGCAGAAGGAAATATTCCCAAAGTGCAATGACCAGGCCCGGCGGCGGCCAGTGAGAGGCCGCCAGGGCCCCCTTGGCCGCAACTGAGACAAGGCCGGCTTGCCGGCCTTGGTCGACGATGCCGGGCTCATCAATGATAATGCGGCCTTATCCGCTCGGCAGAAAGGGGGCACAGGTGAGGGCGCTGGCAAGATGGTGCAGGGCAATGGCGGGCGCGTGTTGCGCGGCCTGGATGATGTGGCTGGTAAGCGCGCCGGCATTTGCCGTGGCCGAAAGGGCCTTGTCGCCGGTCAGTACCGCAAGCCCTGGTGATACCTATCGGTCGCTGGTGTCGGGCATGCAGCGCCTGGAACAGCTGTACATCGGCTACACCGCAGACAAGAGCTTCGCCAATCTTCGTGAAATCCGCTATCAGTTGAATCGGCTGCGCACGCTGCTGGACCTGAGCGAGGTGCCCGCGGCCAATCGTGTGAAGGCGGGCAACGCGGCGCTGACGTATCTTGGGGACATCGTCGCGCGTCTGCCGTCGGTCGATGAGGACTCGATCCCTGGCGCGCGCGACGGCGGAGCGCCGCTGCCAGCCCGCTGGACGGTGCCGGGCACCGATATCAAGATCGCGCGCCAGGAAGACGGCCCTAACGCAGGCGAATACCTGTTTACCGCCGGCAGCATCGCGCACCTGGCCGAATACTATCAACGGGTCAAGCACCTGCCGGTGGTTCAAGCACGGCACTATGCCTCGCTGCACGAAGAACATATCAACGCAACGGGGCCGCTGGTGCCCGATTGGCTGACGCGGCGCATCCCTGATTCGCTGAAAACCGCCTATCTGAACACCCCGGTCTGGAAAATCATCGCCATTGCCGGTGTGGTCGGCCTAATGCTGGCGCTGGTGTGGTGTTGGGCGCGGGTGGTGCGGACCCAGGGGCGTCGCGGCAGCGAACTGCGCCGCCTGGCGTGGCGTTTTTCATTGCCGGTGGCGCTGATCGCCATCTATTCGTTGGCCGAATGGTTCGTCATATCGCATATCGACCCCGCCGGGTGGTTTGCCACGGGCGAACGCCTGGTGTTTACCGCGGTGTTCTATGCCGTGGCCGCATGGGCGGCATGGGTTGGCTGCTTCCTGATGGCCGAAGCGGTCATCAGCACACCCCGCATCTCGCGCAACAGCCTGGACATACACTTGCTGCGGCTGGCGGCGCGTGTCGCGGCAATTGGCTTGGCGGGCGGTATCCTGGTGTACGGCGCCAACGAGATCGGCATCCCCGCGTTGGGCCTGATCGCGGGGATAGGGGTGGGGGGTTTTGCATTGGCGCTGGCCGCACAATCGACCATAGAAAACCTGTTCGCGGGCGTGGCGCTTTTTGCCGACCGGCCCTTTCGTATCGGCGACGTGATCAGTTTTGGCGAGCAGCGGGGCGTGGTCGAGGCCGTGGGCACCCGCTCGAGCCGGATCCGTGCGTTGGACGGGACGCTGATCACCGTGCCCAATCGCGATCTGGCCAAGACCGAGATCGTCAACTATACGCAGCGCGACAAATGCCTTTTCGTCCATACGCTGGCCTTGCGCGTGGATACGCCTGCATCACAATTGAACGAATTGCTGGAACGGCTGCGAGCTCTGATGTCGTCCGACGACATGGTCGAGAAGAAAGACGGGTGGCCACGCGTGCGCTGCGTGGGCCTGGGTATAGGCCGGATAGAAGTGGAAGTGCGCGCCCACGTGCTGACCAATGACTTTACGAAGTTCCTTGCGGTGCAGGAAGCGCTGCTGCTGCGTATCGTCGAATTGATAGACTCGATGCGCATCGAATTGGTGCCGACGCGCTTCATGATTGCGGCGCAATCGAAGTAGTCGCGGTGGCGGGATGACGACCGGCGGCCGCCGTGCCGAACCATCACCGGGCCTGATATTTGCTGGCCGTGCGGTATGTCATCACAACGAGGTGCGTCATGCCTCTTACCGCCATCGGCATTAACTGTACGCTCAAGAAGTCGCCCGCGTCGTCATCCTGTGAACTTTTGCTGAGCCAGGTCCTGGAAGAACTGCGCCGGTTGGGTGTGGTCTGTGACCTGGTCAGGGCGGTAGACATGGCCATCGCGCCCGGCGTGACATCCGACGAGGGGCCGGGCGACCAGTGGCCCGAACTGCGCCGGCGTGTTCTGGCGGCGGATATTCTGATCCTGGGAACTCCCATCTGGCTGGGCCATCCGTCCAGTGTGTGTCAGCGCGTCCTGGAACGCATGGACGCCTTCCTGGGCGAGATGGACGATGGCAACCGCATGGTTACCTATGGCAAGGTCGCCGGTGTGGCGGTGGTGGGAAACGAAGATGGCGCCCATCACGTCAGCGCGGAACTTTTCCAGGCCCTGAACGATGTCGGCTTTTCCCTGCCTGCCAGCGCGGTCACGTACTGGGTGGGCGAAGCGATGCAGAAGACGGATTTCCGGGACCTTCCTTCCACGCCCCGCAAGACCGCACAAACCACTCGCGAACTGGCGCTGAATTGCATGCACCTTGCGCAGTTGTTGCGCACTTCGCCCTATCCGCCGCGATGAGCCCGCGCGCTGTCCGGGCGGAATACCTGGCCAAGTCTATATGCTGAGCGTGCCTGACGCTGTACGCCTGCCCGTGCAAACCGTTGCTGCCGTGGGCCTTGCCTATGCCAGCATGGTCTGGCTGAACTTGCCAGAAATTGCCTGGGCCGCCTTTTCTGCGCTCTTCGTGCTGCGCACCAGCGTTGAAGGCACGGTAGGCGAAGCGTGGGGGCGCGTGCTGGGGGCGCTGATAGGCGTCGTGCTTGGGGTGGGCTGCGTGCTGGCGTGCCGGCTGCTGGACCTTCCTGTTGTGCTGGGCGCGGTGGCCGGAGTGGGCGTGGCCGCCTATCTGTCGATGCGCTGGCAGGCGTTGAGTTATAGCCTGGTTACTGTTACCGCGGTTACTGTGGAACCCGCGGCCGATGTGCTGGCTGGGGCCCTGGATAAAACCGTGGCCGTTGGCGTCGGGATTGCCTGCGGTGTACTGGCGGCCGTGGTGGTGCTGCCGTTGTCGGCGCAGCACAGCGTCAGGGCCAACCTTGCCAACCTGATAGAGACTTACGGCGAGCTGTTGGTGAAGTGGGCCTCTATGCTGGAAAGCGGCAAGCAGCGCCCGCGCCTGTATGACGACAACATGATGGAGCAGGCCCGATTGCGCGCTCAGGAAATGTCTTTGCAGGCCAGGACGTTTCCGATGGACTTGTTGTATCCCAATGCCCAGCTGCGGCAGCTGCATGCGCAGATCGATCGGCTGTGGCTTACTGCGGCGCTTATCGAACGTGCGGGCGACTTGCAATTGTCCGAGCAGATCTGCAGCCGCCTGGGCCCGGCGCTGGATAAAGTGGCGGCGTCTGCCCAGGAGCAGATTGTGGGCATGGCGCAGGTTGTTCGTCGCGGCAAGCGCGCGGCGGTGCCCAGGCGTCCGGCCGCGCCGCTGATACGGCTGGACAGTGTGATTGACGACTGCGTCAAGAAAGACTCGTTCAGCGCCTCGGAAATCGAATCCATAGAGGCAATTCGATGGGCCTGGCGCGAAGTGACTCGCGAGCTCGACGCATTGGCCGATTATCTCGATCCGCCGACGAAAGCCAAGTCCCGTCCAAGGCATCAAGGGCAGGGTGTCTGACACCTTCGGAGTCAGACACCGGTAGTGACGGTAGTGCGCAATCCTGGGCGTGGTGTCTGACTCCCGCAGGGTGTCTGACACCTTCGGATTCAGACACCGGTAGCGCGCAATCCTGGGGGTGGTGTCTGACTCCCGCAGGGTGTCTGACACCTTCGGAGTCAGACACCGGTAGCGCGCAATCCTGGACGTGGTGTCTGACTCCCGCAGGGTGTCTGACACCTTCGGAGTCAGACACCGGTAGCGCGTAATCCTGGGGCTTGGTGTCTGACTCCCGCAGGGTGTCTGACACCTCCGGAGTCGGACACCGGTAGCGCGCAATCCTGGGGGTGGTGTCTGACTCCCGCAGGGTGTCTGACACCTTCGTGAAGTGACCCCCAAAAGTTGGATATCAACTTTGGGGTTATTTCATGGAGAAGTACAGTGAATCGGTCAAACTGGCGTCGGCTCAGGAGTATTGCGAGGGCAATGCCGGGATTGCGGCGGTAGCGC
>NZ_NEVK01000002.1:2500-6966 GCF_002261265.1 Bordetella genomosp. 7
AAACGCGAAACATATCAGCGTCCTATAAGACGGTAGTGTTATAGGATCAAGCGACTAAGTGCATATGGTGGATGCCTTGGCGATCACAGGCGAAGAAGGACGTGGTAGCCTGCGAAAAGCTGCGGGGAGCTGGCAAACAAGCTTTGATCCGCAGATGTCCGAATGGGGAAACCCACTGCAGCGATGCAGTATCCCTGGCTGAATACATAGGCCAGTGGAGGCGAACCGGGTGAACTGAAACATCTCAGTAGCTCGAGGAAAAGACATCAACCGAGATTCCGAGAGTAGTGGCGAGCGAAATCGGAAGAGCCTTTACGATTTAGCAGATCAGGTAGTCGAACGGAATGGAAAGTCCGGCCGTAGCAGGTGATAGCCCTGTAGACGAAATCTGGTTTGTGGAACTAGGCGTAAGAGAAGTAGGGCGGGACACGTGAAATCCTGTCTGAAGATGGGGGGACCATCCTCCAAGGCTAAATACTCGTGATCGACCGATAGTGAACCAGTACCGTGAGGGAAAGGCGAAAAGAACCCCGGAAGGGGAGTGAAATAGATCCTGAAACCGTATGCATACAAACAGTCGGAGCCTCTTTATGGGGTGACGGCGTACCTTTTGTATAATGGGTCAGCGACTTACATTCAGTGGCGAGCTTAACCGGATAGGGAAGGCGTAGCGAAAGCGAGTCCGAATAGGGCGATTCAGTCGCTGGGTGTAGACCCGAAACCAGATGATCTACCCATGGCCAGGTTGAAGGCACGGTAACACGTGCTGGAGGACCGAACCCACTAGTGTTGAAAAACTAGGGGATGAGCTGTGGATAGGGGTGAAAGGCTAAACAAATCTGGAAATAGCTGGTTCTCTCCGAAAACTATTTAGGTAGTGCCTCAAGTATGACTGCGGGGGGTAGAGCACTGTTATGGCTAGGGGGTCATGGCGACTTACCAAACCATGGCAAACTCCGAATACCCGCAAGTCCAGCTTGGGAGACAGAGCACCGGGTGCTAACGTCCGGACTCAAGAGGGAAACAACCCAGACCGCCAGCTAAGGTCCCAAATTATCGCTAAGTGGGAAACGAAGTGGGAAGGCATAGACAGTCAGGAGGTTGGCTTAGAAGCAGCCATCCTTTAAAGAAAGCGTAATAGCTCACTGATCGAGTCGTCCTGCGCGGAAGATGTAACGGGGCTCAAGCGATAAACCGAAGCTGCGGGTGTGCACTTTAGAGTGCACGCGGTAGGAGAGCGTTCTGTAAGCCTGCGAAGGTGGCTTGTAAAGGCTGCTGGAGGTATCAGAAGTGCGAATGCTGACATGAGTAGCGATAAAGGGGGTGAAAAGCCCCCTCGCCGTAAGTCCAAGGTTTCCTGCGCAACGTTCATCGGCGCAGGGTGAGTCGGCCCCTAAGGCGAGGCAGAGATGCGTAGCTGATGGGAAGCGGGTTAATATTCCCGCACCGTCGTACAGTGCGATGGGGGGACGGATCGCGGAATGTCATCAGGGTGTTGGATGTCCCTGTTGCTGCATTGGAGAAGGCGCTTAGGCAAATCCGGGCGCGTAATTCAAGGGTGTGGCACGAGGTCCCAAGTGGACCGAAGTGATTGGAAGTGGTTCCAAGAAAAGCCTCTAAGCTTCAGCTGTACGAGACCGTACCGCAAACCGACACAGGTGGACGGGATGAATATTCCAAGGCGCTTGAGAGAACTCAGGAGAAGGAACTCGGCAAATTGATACCGTAACTTCGGGAGAAGGTATGCCCCGTTAGGGTGATGCGCTTGCGCGCAGAGCTTGAAGGGGCCGCAGAGAATCGGTGGCTGCGACTGTTTATTAAAAACACAGCACTCTGCCAAGACGAAAGTCGACGTATAGGGTGTGACGCCTGCCCGGTGCCGGAAGGTTAAGTGATGGGGTGCAAGCTCTTGATCGAAGCCCCGGTAAACGGCGGCCGTAACTATAACGGTCCTAAGGTAGCGAAATTCCTTGTCGGGTAAGTTCCGACCTGCACGAATGGCGTAACGATGGCCACACTGTCTCCTCCTGAGACTCAGCGAAGTTGAAATGTTTGTGATGATGCAATCTACCCGCGGCTAGACGGAAAGACCCCATGAACCTTTACTGTAGCTTTGCATTGGACTGTGAACCGGCCTGTGTAGGATAGGTGGGAGGCGCAGAAACCGAGTCGCCAGATTCGGTGGAGCCGTCCTTGAAATACCACCCTGGTTTGTTTGCGGTTCTAACCTTGGTCCGTTATCCGGATTGGGGACAGTGCATGGTAGGCAGTTTGACTGGGGCGGTCTCCTCCCAAAGCGTAACGGAGGAGTTCGAAGGTACGCTAGGTACGGTCGGAAATCGTGCTGATAGTGCAATGGCATAAGCGTGCTTGACTGTGAGACTGACAAGTCGAACAGGTGCGAAAGCAGGACATAGTGATCCGGTGGTTCTGAATGGAAGGGCCATCGCTCAACGGATAAAAGGTACTCTGGGGATAACAGGCTGATACCGCCCAAGAGTTCATATCGACGGCGGTGTTTGGCACCTCGATGTCGGCTCATCTCATCCTGGGGCTGTAGCCGGTCCCAAGGGTATGGCTGTTCGCCATTTAAAGAGGTACGTGAGCTGGGTTTAAAACGTCGTGAGACAGTTTGGTCCCTATCTGCCGTGGGCGTTGGATACTTGACGGAGCCTGCTCCTAGTACGAGAGGACCGGAGTGGACGTACCTCTGGTGTACCGGTTGTCATGCCAATGGCATTGCCGGGTAGCTAAGTACGGAAGAGATAACCGCTGAAGGCATCTAAGCGGGAAACTCGTCTGAAGATTAGGTATCCCGGGGACTTGATCCCCCTGAAGGGTCGTTCGAGACCAGAACGTTGATAGGTCGGGTGTGGAAGCGCAGCAATGCGTTGAGCTAACCGATACTAATTGCCCGTGCGGCTTGATCCTATAACTCTGCGGGTTTTATAGACCTGATATGACACATAGCGAACAAGTGCCGTTCAATCAATAAATACCTTCACAATCGCTGGCCAGGCCGAAACGCCTGTCGCCCAGCTCGATGTGCTTCTTCCCAATTGCGGTGCCCGAGACCCTAAACCTCGTGCACCCTAGCGCTTACGCTTGACGACCATAGCAAGGTGGACCCACTCCTTCCCATCCCGAACAGGACAGTGAAACGCCTTCGTGCCGATGATAGTGGACTTCCCGTCTGTGAAAGTAGGTCATCGTCAGGCTCTTATCCCTCAAAACCCCAGCACATACAACGTGCTGGGGTTTTGTCTTTGAAACACGCAAAATTACAATGCATACGCGGCGGTACAGCTGCCGAGCGCCCATGCCCCCGATGCAGCGCTCCGTCGCGACACAGCCACACCTGCGTATTACGAACAGCCATTCGCCGCGATCGTGCTCTTATGTGCGGTAAGATTGCCTAAATCTATTCGATGGAGCTGTTATCGTGAGCGACCCCCAGATTCCCCAGACCAGCACGTCGCCCGACCTACGCACGCTTACCCACGTCGCCTACGGCCTGTATGCCCTGGGCTTCCTGACCGGCGGGTTCCTTGGCATTGCCACGCTGGCGGCCGTCGTGCTGATGTATGTCAAGCGCGCAGACACCGCAGGCACTATGTACGCAGCGCACTTTGACTGGTTGTTGCGCACCTTCTGGTGGGCTTTGCTATGGCTGGCCATCAGCGCGATTGCGACCCTGGTGTTTATCGGTTGGATCGGCCTGGCAGCGACCGTGGTATGGGTGTTGTATCGCTTGATCAAGGGCTGGTTGGCTCTGCTCGAGGGCACTGCGCCTGCCCCCTACGCTTAAGCCAACAATCGAACCCTGCACGTGGCCGGCGCTTTTGCGCCGGCCTTTTTGTTGGCCGGCGCCGTTGCAGCGGTGCAATGGTATGCCCTGCCGGTCCGAACGGCCGCAATACGCATCCGATGCGCGCATGGACCCCGGCCAGCTGAGATCGGGAAAAGCCAAACAATGCCGGTAGGAAATCAAATTGCCTACCTATGGCACCCTTCCTAGACTTCCCTCGACAGCTTGGCATGCTCGTATGCCGCGCTGACGGTGTACAAAGGAAAACTGGCTCTGAAGGCTGGACAGGCGAGCGGCACGCCGGAAGCGACAGTGTTCGGAGGCGGCAAGTTGTCGCTTGCTTCAGCCGCGTTCGTCAACGGCGAACTGATCAATGCGATCGACTTCGACGCTTGTCTTATTCCGCCGGGGCACATTACCCCCTACGTGCTGCCTTCCATTCTGGCATTGGCCGAAAGTACTCATGCTGATGGGCAGAGCGTAATCGCCGCGCTGGCAGTTGCACACGAAGTATTGACCTGCTCCCCGTGGTTAGTACGAAATCGATGTAGAGTCCGTTCACAAAGGAACGGCAATGAAGAAACGATTTACGGAAGAACAGATCATCGGGGTGCTGAAGGAGGCCGAGGCAGGGGCCAAGGTGGCCGAACTGTGCCGC
>NZ_NEVK01000007.1 GCF_002261265.1 Bordetella genomosp. 7
TGACCCCACAAAGTTGGACGGTTTTGACCGTTATGTGGCCAGGAGCTGAGTTCTGTATTGCACGGGGCTCAGCCCGTTGAGTTTAAGCTTGATGCGCTCGTGATTGTAGTAATGGATATATCGGGCGATTCCGTCCTTTAGCTGCTCAATGGTCTGGAAGGTGCTCAGGTGGTAGAACTCGGCCTTGAGAGTGCCGAAGAAGCTCTCGATGGCCGCATTGTCCAGGCAGTTGCCTCGTCGTGACATGCTAGGGGTCACGCCGTGTTGCGCCAACAGTTCGCGGTAGGCGGGCATCTGGTACTGCCAGCCCTGATCCGAGTGCAGGATGGGACGCTCGGACGGGCCCAGCCGCGTGCAAGCCTGTTTGAGCATGTTGGCAACCATGGCAAAGCTTGGCCGGGTGGCCATTTCGTAGGCAAGGATCTCGCCGTTACAAAGGTCCATCACCGGCGAGAGATACAGCTTCTGCGCGCCGACTTTGAACTCGGTCACATCGGTGGCCCACTTCTTGTTCGGCTGCGCGGCCTGGAATTGGCGTTGCAGCACATTGGGGGCAAGCTGGTTGAGTGCGCCACGATAAGAGCGATATTTCTTGACCCGCACGCAAGACTTCAACCGCAGCAAGCCCATCAAGCGCTGCACGGTCTTGTGATTAACCGGCCAGCCTTGCTGGCGCACGACTTCGGTGATGCGCCGATAGCCATAGCGTCCTTGGTGCTGTTCAAAAATGGCGCAAATCCGGGCCTTCAACGACGCATACTTGTCACCGGCTTGCCCGGCCCGCCACTGGTAATAAAAGGTGCTGCGCGGCAGGCCTGCCACCGACAACAGGTCGGCCAGGGGAAAGTGTTGCCTTAGTTCAAGCACTATTTGCGCTTTTTCTGCTGCGCCGATTTCTGTTTGGCTTGAACCAAGGCATCGAGCTTTTTTAGGTACGCGTTCTCCGTGCGCAAGAACTGCAGCTCCTTGAGCAGGTCTTCGCGGGTGCGTGCGGCGTCAGGCAGCGCCGGCTTCTTGGGTAAAACCATCCTGGGAGGCCCTCCTGTATATGTTCGGGCTGAACCCTGTACATCATACTGGCGCTCCCAGCGAGCGATGATATTGAAGTTACGGATGTCGAACCACGCCGCCGTCTGGCGGTACGACAGCTCATGCTGCTTCATGTGCAGCAGAACCTTCCATTTGAACGCCTCGTCATAGCGGACACGCTTGGTACGGAGGCCGGCCACACCATGGATCCGATAGGCCGCCACCCAGCGGCGCAGCGCATGTCGACTCACACCATGACGTTGCGCTACCGCCGCAATCCCGGCATTGCCCTCGCAATACTCCTGAGCCGACGCCAGTTTGACCGATTCACTGTACTTCTCCATGAAATAACCCCAAAGTTGATATCCAACTTTTGGGGGTCACTTCACGAAGGTGCCTGACACCCCCTTGTGTTACCAGACGGCAGGTTCAGCCGTGGTGGGACGCAGCGGCGGGACGGTCGGCTACGCCGAGGCGCCGCGCGGTATATGCGGCAACGCCCCCGGCTTCCAGCAATTCCAGCAATCCCGGATCCGTCGGGTGCACGGCAATGGCGGTCTGGCGGCTGCGATTGATGGCTTTCGTGCCGCGCAGGTCCATCTCCAGCTCATCCCCCGTTTCGACGTGATCGTAAAGTTCGGGGTATGCCAGCGCCGGCAGGCCGAGATTGATGCTGTCCCGCTCCCAGGCCGCGGAAAAACTCTTGCCCAGCACCGCCGAGATGCCCAGCGCCTTGAACGCGTTGATCGGCCCATCAAGATGCTTGCCCGTGCCGAACGCCGTGCCCACCACCAGCAAGTCGCCAGGGCGGACATTCTTCACGAACGTCGGATCCACATCTTCCAGCACGTGCTGCGCCAGTTCCTCGAACTTACCGGCGCGGCCCAGCGGGTCGTATCTGCCGGAAACGAAATAACTACTGCGCAGCTGGTCGCCGAACTTCCAGACTCGTCCCGATAGAATCATGATTGCTCCCGTGTAACAGCAGCCGCCTGGTTCGCCCGTACCATGTCCGGGCTGGCGATATGGCCCGCCAATGCGGACGCAGCCACCACGGCGGCATTGGCCAGATAAATCTTCGCCTTGTTGCTACCCATGCGGCCAGGCCAGTTTTCGACCGACCCGGTAATGCAGTTCTCGCCCTCTTCCAGGTGCAGCGGCGATGCATTGCCATAGAAGCACGCGCCGCAGCCCGGCGCCGTCACCGTGGCCCCAGCCGCGATGAAAGTGGCCATATGTCCGGCCTCGACGGCCTGCATCATCACCTCGGTAGAAATCGGCGTCACCACCATGCGCACGCCCTCGCTGATCCTGCGCCCCTTCAGTATCTCGGCGGCCTGCGCCAGGTCTTCCAGGCGGCCCGACAAACACGACCCGATATACGCCGCGTCGATGCGCGTGGCCTGCAATGCGCGCAGCGGCGCAATGACGGTCGGGTCGTCCGGACCGGCAACCAGCGGCTCGAAAGATGACAGGTCGTATTGGTAATACTGGTCATACACCGCGTCGGCGTCCGCCTGCACCGGCACGAACGGTTCGCGCGCCCGCCCTTCCAGATACTGCAACAGCACGTCGTCAGAAGGGAAGATCATGGTCGTGGCGCCGATATGCGGCGCGCCGTTGGCCACGGCCATGCGCACGTCCAGCGGCATGGTCGCCACGCCAGGGCCGTCGAACTCGATCACACAGCCTTCGGCCTTGCCGCGCAGGTCCTGCAGCAGGCGCAGGTAAATGTCTTTGCCCAGCACGCCCTTGGGCAGCCGGCCGGTCAAGGTCACCTTGATGCATGGCGGCACCTTGAACCACGTGTCGCCCGTGGCAGCGCTTCTGCCTTGACGAGGCGCTGCGCTTCGCCAAAGAACGCAAGACCTGGGGCGTCACCCTGTCGCAAAGACAGCTTATCCAGGGATGGCTGGCCGAAATGGCCACCGATATCGAGATCAGCACGCTGTTGCGCGACCGGGCCGCCTGGCGCTACGACCGCGGCGAACTGACGGTATCGGAGGCCGCGATGGTGAAGTATGTGACCGCGGAAAACGCCCTGAAGGCCGCCAACTATGCCACCGACATCTTCGGCGGCATGGGCTTCATGGAAGGCGTGCCCGTCGTACGACGCCTGCGAGACGCCAAGGGCCTGACCATTATTCTGGGCGGCGTGACGCTGTTCAAGTGGATCATCGCGAAAGAACTCGGATGCACGGATGAATAAGCCGCGTCGGCCGCTTGCGGCCGACGACGGGCCCGGCGGCTGAGCTTTTACATTGCCCACCGGGCATATTGATAGCGCCCTCTGTGGGGCGCCGTGCCGCGTATCCGGCCAGAATTAAAAAATCGAATGGCCATTCATTCAATACGCGATACATCGCCGCCCATACCGCGGCGCAGGCGAAGGCGCTATAACAACAACATATGTAACCACCCTCCCCGGCGGGAATAATCCGCGCCGCCATTCGTCTGACTGGCATCGTTGACTTTTAAAGGCGCTTTTTATCCATGGCGGCGGGCTTTACCGACGAAGACCTGCGCGACGTGCTGCCCCGGCTGCGCCGCTTCGCGTTGTCGTTGACGCATGACCCGGCCAACGCCGACGACCTGGTGCAGTCCTGCCTGGAACGCGCGCTGACGCGGGCCGGCAGCCGCCGCCCGGAAGGTGACCTGCGGGCCTGGCTGTTTGCGATTCTTTATCGGTGTTTCATTGACACCCAGCGCCGCAACCGGCGCTACGCGCGCATCCTGGACTTTTTCAGCGGCTCGCCCGAACCGCGCGCGCCCTCGGCCGAGCACGTCGCGCTGGCGCGCGAGGCGCTGGGCGACCTGGCTCGCCTGACCGCCGACCAGCAAAGCCTGCTGTTGCTGATATCGGTCGAGGGCCTGGGCTACCAGGAAGCGGCCGATGTGCTCGATATCCCGGTCGGGACGGTAATGTCACGGCTGTCGCGCGCCCGCAAGGCGCTGCGCAGCCTGACAGAAGGGCGCACCGCCCCCGCGCCGGGGCTGCGCTTGATGAAATGACCATGCTGATCCCCAGTGAACATGACCTGCATGCCTATGCCGATGGGCAACTGGATCCGGCACGTCGCCAGGATGTCGAAGCCTATCTGGCGTCGCACCCCGACGCCGCCGAAGAGATCGAGCAGATCCGAAGCCAGACCGAGGCATTGCGGCGCCGGCACGCCGACCTGAGCCGCTACGCTGCCCCCGAACGGCTGGATCCCGCCTGCGTGCGCAAGACCTTGCGCACCCGCCGCCGCCAACGCATGGCGCTTGCCGCCACGGTTGCGCTGACCCTGGGCATCGGCAGCCTGGGCGGCTGGCAGGCAAGGGAAACCGCCATGCGCTCCGGCTACCTGCCCATGGCCGATGCCGTGCATGCGTATCGCATGTTCGCAGCGGATGCGGCCGCGAACATGGTCGACTTCCGCTCCAGCCAACCTTCGGAACTGCAGGCCTGGCTGAACCGGCATTTCATGCAGCCCGCGCCCCTGCCGGATTTCAATGCCTATGGCTACCGGCCAGTGGGCGGACGGCTGATGTCGACGGAATCCGGCCCCGCCGCCATCGTGCTGTATCAGGCCAGCAATGGCGAGAGCATCCTGTACTACATGCGCTCGCCGGGCCGCGCACTGAACTTCACTCATGGCAAGCGCCGCGACGGCGACCTGATGGCGCAGTACTGGAAGCAAGGCCGCTACCTGTACGCGGTCGTCAGTCCCGGCAATACGCCCGCCGCAAGGGCCGTACAGCAAGCCGTCGCACCGGACGCCTGATCCGGCCGCAGGGGGCGCTGGCCTTAATGCGTATTCACCCAATCCTGGGCGTCGCGGATAAACCAGGGAAGATTCAGTTTTTCGCCTTCGCCCGACTGAATGGTCAGGCGCTGCTGCGAAGCCCCTTGCGGCGTGCCGTCCGGCGCCGGCGTGCCCCGGGCCGGGCGGGTGCGGTAGTCGATATCGGCCTGACGGGGCGGGCTGTCGGCACAGGCCGCAAGGCACGCGCAGGCGAGCGCCGCCACAAGGGATTGCAAGACTGAACGCGGCATTCTCATGGTATCGGCAGGCCAGTAAGGCGAAAAATCAGCGGAATCAAAACGATACCTTACCCGCAAAGCGGCAGCCACGGCGGCCCTTTCCCCAGACAGGCCCACGAAACGTCGTTCGCCGGGCCGGCGATTGTGCGAAGATGCGCGGCTCGCGATTCTTCGTTATCATTCAGTTTCTTGTAAGTTTCGGTGATGCGGGGCGACCACGGGCAACAACTGGACGCCGCGCATCAACATAATGGACTCAGAACCACCCAGTACCACCGCGCCGCACGTGCATGTTCACACGTGGCGCTTCCCTCGCAAGATCGCCAGCCCATTGGCCCTGTCCCGTTGTCGCGCAATGGGCAGGCCGTTCGTCCAGGCGCATACCTACCTGCAGCGACCATCTCCGCGCCACGGCGCAGGTGAATCGCATCGCATCCCGCGCGCGGCGGCCCAGGGCCCCGCCCGACCCGCTTCACTCCTGCTTCCCCTCAATCGGCCGCAACGCTTGCGTATTGCGCGCCTGCGCTATTCCCGGAATTCGTAATGATATTTGAATGGATGACCGACCCCACGGCATGGCTGGGGCTGGCGACGCTGATCATTCTTGAAATCGTCCTTGGCATCGACAACCTGGTCTTTATCGCCATCCTGGCCGATAAACTGCCGCCACATCAGCGCAATCGGGCCAGGGTGATCGGCCTGACGCTGGCCATGCTGATGCGCCTGGGCCTGCTGGCCAGCATCGCGTGGGTCGTCACCCTGACCGAACCCTTGTTCACGGTGTTCGGCACCGAGATTTCAGGGCGCGACCTGATCCTGATCCTGGGCGGCCTGTTCCTGCTCTTCAAGGGCACCATGGAACTGCACGAACGGGTCGAAGGGCAGGCGCACGGCGACACGCAAACAGTTCAACACGCGGTTTTCTGGCAGGTCATTCTGCAGATTGTCGTGCTGGACGCCGTGTTCTCGCTGGACTCGGTCATCACGGCTGTCGGCATGGTGCAGGAACTCAGCATCATGATGATCGCGGTGGTGCTGGCCATGGCGGTCATGATGCTGGCCAGCAAGCCGCTGATGGCGTTCGTGGGCCGCCACCCCACCGTGGTGATCCTGTGCCTGGGCCTGCTCTTGATGATCGGCTTCAGCCTGGTGGCCGAAGGACTGGGCTTCCACGTCCCCAAAGGCTACCTGTACGCGGCCATCGGCTTCTCTATCATGATCGAGGCCTGCAACCAGCTGGCTCGCCGCAACCTTAGCCGCCGCAGCAACGGGCTGACCGCTCGCGAGCGCACCGCCCAGGCGGTGTTGCGGCTGCTGCGCGGCGGCAAGGCAGGTGCGCAGGGGTCCGGCAACGAAGTCGCGGCGCTGGTCGACGGCATCATCAGCGACAGCGCGGTTACCGCCGAAGAAAGCGGTCTTATTGAACGCGTGCTGGCCATGGGCAGCAGCGACGTACGCTCGATCATGGTTCCGCGCATGGAAATAGTCTGGCTGGATGTGTCGGACTCGGCCGAAGACGTGGTGCGCAAGTTCTCGTGCGGGCACGCGCGCCTGCCGCTGTGCGAGCGCGACGCGTCCAACGTCATTGGCATCGTGCACTTCAAGGACGTGATGCCCGCGCTGCAGCAGCCCGGCCCCGTCGACCTGGTTGAATTGGCCCGCGAGCCGCACTTCGTCATCGAAACCACGCCGGTATTCAAGGTGCTGGAAGTGCTGCGCCAATCGCGCGACCATATGTTGATCGTGGTCGACGAGCTCGGCAGCTGCGAAGGCTTGGTGACGCCGATGGATGTACTGACGGCCGTGGGCGGCGAACTGCCCGAGCATGAAGGCGAGGCAAGCCAGGCCACCCGCCTTGAAGACGGCGCTTGGCTGCTGGATGCCGGAATGCCCATCGAGGAAGCGCGGCTGCTGTTGGCCAGCGCCGAACTGGCCCGGCCCTTGCCCGACGCGACATTGGCGGGTGCATTGCTGCGCGTGTGCGGACACCTGCCCGTCGTGGGCGAAGTCATCCATTGGGGCGACTGGAGTTTCGAAGTGACTTCGCGCGATGGCTTGCGCATCGGGCAAGTGCGCGCGTACGAGGAAGCCGCCGCAACGGCGGCAGCAGCAAACTGACAAACCCCTGTTTACAGGAGATTCACTTATGCAAGACCAAGACCGCGACGCAATTGCCAGCGTATTCAGCAGAATCCAGGAACTCGAACGGCAGGGGCATCCGCGCGATCCCGACGCCGAGCAGTTGATACGCCAGGAAATGCAGAAGAACCCTGGCTCTGCCTATTACCTGGCGCAGACCGTGCTGGTTCAGCAACAGGCCCTGCAGAATGCGCAAGCGCGCATCCAGGAACTGCAAAAGAACCCCTCTGCCGCGGTGCAGCCTTCGGGCTCAAACCCCACGGCCGCCAGCCCCTCGACCGCATTCGGCAGGCGCGCCCCGGCTGCAGGTCCCGCCGCGGGCGGCCTGGGCACCGGCTTTGGCCGCAACAACGCGGCGCCCGCGGGCGGAGGCTTCATGGCCGGCGCGCTGCAGACCGCAGTAGGCGTGGCCGGCGGCATGATGCTGGGCAATCTGCTCGGCAGCTTGTTCACCGGCAACGAGGCGCAGGCCGCCGAGGCTCCCCCGGCAGACGAAGGTGCTGCCCCGCCTTACGAGGATGAAGGCGATTTTTCGGATGATGGCGGCGACTTCGAGGTTTAAGGCCGGCCATCCAACGCCCAAGGCCAGTCGCACGGCCGCGGGCGCGCCATCAAGGCGTCCCGGCGTCGGCCAGCGATCCGACCGGCGGTAGCACCTTGCCGGGATTCATCAGGTTCCGAGGATCCAGCGCTCGCTTCAGGGCCCATGCGAGCTGCAGTTCGACACGAGACTTGACGTGCAGCAGCTCGTCACGCTTGGCGATGCCAATACCATGTTCGGCCGAGATCGAACCATTCAGCTGAGCGGCGCGGCCATCGACCAATCGCGTGATGGCCGCACCATGCGAGGCCAGAAAATCGGCTGCCGACGTTGACTCGGGACGCAGCGGGTTGAAGTGCACGTTGCCATCGCCCATATGGCCATACACCACCATACGGGCGCCAGGAGCCTCGCGCAGCACATCTTCGGTGGCTGCCTGGACGAACTCGGGAATGCGGGATAGCGGAACCGAGATGTCACATCGTACGCTGCCCCCTGTGCGGGTTTGAGCGTCGGAGATTTCCTCGCGAATCAACCACATCCGCTCGGCCTGCGCCTGATTCGCGGCGACTGCGGCATCCATCACCAAAGCTTGCTCTATCGCGCCTTCCAGCGTATCGAGCAACATCGCATCCAGCTGCGCCTGGCCCTGCCCCGATGACAGTTCGATCAATACATACCAGGGGTGATCGCCAGATACCGGCGCGTCTTCGCCGAGTGCATCTAATGATAGTGCAAGCGCCGGCGCCGAAATCAGCTCAAAGGCCGTCAGACAGGTATCTGCCTTTTGCTTGCACAGGTCCAGCAGTTTCAGGGCCTGGCCGGGGTCTGCTACGGCGGCGAATGCCACCGCACGCGCGGCCGGCCACGGGAACAGCTTGATCACGGCACGCGTAATGATGCCCAGCGTGCCTTCGGCGGAAATGAACCAGTGCTTGAGATCATAGCCAGTGTTGTCCTTACGCAGTGCGCGCAAACCGTTCCAGACCTCGCCGTCAGGCAGCACGACCTCCAGCCCCAATACCAGCTCACGCATATTGCCATAGCGCAGCACGGCCGTTCCGCCGGCATTCGTAGAAATGTTGCCGCCGATCTGGCAAGAGCCCTCGGATCCTATTCGCAATGGGAACAATCGGCCCGCAGCCTCGGCCGCCTCCCGCACGGCGTGCAGCGTGACTCCCGCGTCCAGCGTCATGGTGTTGTTTTGCGGATCGACCTCATGAATGGTTTTCATGCGAACAAGGCTTAGCACTATCGCCTTGCCGGACCCATCAGGCACCGCGCCCCCAAGCAGCGACGTGTTGCCGCCCTGCGGAACGATGGGAATGCCATGGCGGGCACAGTACCGGACGACGGCGGCCACCTCGGCTGTGTTCGCCGGCCGCACGACAGCCAGCGCCGCCCCGGCGAAAATTCCGCGGTAATCGACCGTGTATCCGGTCATATCGCCGCCCGCGCTCAAACAATTTCCGCTGCCCACAATACCGATCAGGGCATCGACATGCTGTTGCTCGACCGTGCCATTCATATTTGTCATCCCTATGCCGTAATGGTATTTGCAGCGCGTCCGGAACATCCGCGCGCAGCGCCCCCACCACTTAAGCCTTTACAACCATTTCCTTGATATCGATATCCGCAGCGCGCCCGCAAACGATGTCGGCCGTGATCTTTCCCATGCCGCAGGCCATGGTCCACCCCATCGAGCCGCCGCCGGTGCACACATAAAGGTTCGGCGTCCCGGTACGGCCGAGCACCGGGTTGCCGTCCGGCGTGGCCGGGCGCAATCCCGACCACATCTGTGCCTTGGAGTAATCGCCAATGGTAGGGAACAGGTCCTTGGCGGCCTGCGTCATATACCTGAAGTCATGCGGCCGATGGCTGACGTCATAACCGCTGAACTCGGCAGTGGCGGTCAGCCTAAGGCGATTGCCCAGCACGGAAAAGGCCAACAGATTGTCCTCGTCCAGGCCGCCAACGGTGGGCGCCTGGTCCGGGCTGGTGATGGGCACGGTCAGCGAGTACCCCTTTACCGGGAACAGCTTGATGTCAACGCCGTGCTGCCGCAGCAGCGGCCCCGAAAACGAACCCATCGCGACAATAATGACGTCGGCATCAATATCGCCCGCGGAGGTACGCACCCGCTTTGCGGACCCGCCTTGGCAGGTGATGCCCTTGACCTCGGTTTCATACATGAAGCGGACACCACGCCCGGACAACACCCGGGCGAGTTCGGCGGTGAACAACTGGGCGTCGCCGGTGCCGTCGCCCGGCACGTAAACACCACCCAGCAATTTGTTCTTTACCGGCGTAAGTGCGGGCTCGATGGCCGCCGCCTCATCAGCATTGATAATCTTCATGGACAGGCCGTTCTGCTGCAGAACCTGCATCTGCCTGACGCCTTCGTTCATGGCGTGTTCAGTCCGGTACAGATAGAGCAGCCCCTTGTCGGTGTGATGGAAGCGGATACCCGTATCTGCCACGACGGATCTCATGACGTCCAACGAATAGGTGGCGATGCGCAACCGGCTCGCGGCATTACGGTCGGCGCGCGCGCTCGTGCACTCGCGCAGGAACCGCAGCAACCATCCCCACATTCTTGGGTCGATGCGCGGCGCGACGCGCAACGCCTGATCGCGCCGGGTCAGCGATTTGACCAGCACACCTGGCGCCGCCGGCGAGGCCCACGGGTACGAGTGGCCCAGGCAGAGCAGACTGCCGTTGGCAAAGCTGGTTTCCAGTGCGGCGCCGGGTTGCCGGTCGATGACGACCACTTCGTGGCCAGCCTTGGCCAGGAAATAGGCGGTAGGAACACCGGCCAGGCCAGCGCCGAGAATCACTGCTTTCATGAATAGGTCCTTCCGAGGCACGGCCGTCCGTATCGGCCGCAATGTTCCTGAATCTATGACAGCGATTATGTGCAATCGGCACGGTGTGCATGAGTCGAAACAGGCTGCACATCGGCAAGATATGTTTTTGTCAGGGGCTGTTATGGCAGGAAGTTCCGCTTCCCCGCTGCTAGACTTTCTCGTCCATCAAAGGGGGTACTGCAATGGTCGCCGTGTTTGTCGACTGCACACAAGAACTGAAGGCTGTCATTGAGCGCCGTGCCTTGCCCACGCCGGCGGGGCTGCGCATCAACTACGGCGACCCCACACAGGAAGAGCTCGTTGCCTTGGCCGAAGATGCAGAGATACTGTGCGTGGAGCACACCATCATTCCGGCTGAGCTGTTGCAAGCATGCACCAAGCTGAAGACGATTGTTTTCATGGGTACCGGCGCGGGCAGCTATGTGCCGCTCGATGCCGCCCGACAGCGGGGCATCAAGGTACTGAACACGCCCGGGTATGGCAACATCGCGGTGGCCGAGCACACGATGGCGCTGATGTATGCCGGCGCCCGAAAAATAGTGTCGATGGACAACACCGTACGGCAGGGACTGTGGCAGCCGCGAGGCGGCATGCAGCTGACGTACAGCAAAATTGCCGTGGTGGGCCTCGGCGACATCGGACTTACCTTCGCCAGCATGGCCCTCAGCCTGGACATGGACGTCGCAGGCTGGAATCGCACCCCTCTCAGGGCGCCCTATTACACCCCCAGTCTGCTCGATGCGCTGAAGGGCGCAAAATTTCTGTCATTGCACCTGGCGTTGAATGAGCATACTCAAGGCATTATCGGGGCGAAAGAACTGGGTCTTCTGGCCCCTGGCGCCGTGGTGGTCAACACCGCGCGCGCCGCGTTGATCGATGAGCACGCACTGCTCAATGCATTGGATTCCGGGCAGGTCGGCCACGCGGCGCTCGACGTGCTTTGGGATGAGCCGCTGGCCGCCTCGAACCCGTGGAGCAGCCGGGACGATGTCACCCTGACCCCGCACGCCGCCTACATGACGGATGAGGCGTACGAAGAACTCTGGAAGCGCACCCTGGGCGCCCTGGCCTCGACAGGGTTTCCAGCCTGACCCGGCGCTGCAAGTTGCCGACGAGCCGGAGGCTACTCCGTTTCGTCAGGCAGCTCGGACTCGACACCCGGGGTATGCGTGAAGTCGAGCAGCTCTTTGATCGCCACGCTATCCCGCACGCAAACCGTCTTGATGACGATGTAGCTGAAGTACTTCGATATGCCGATGTCGCGCGACAGAATATCTTCCATGATCTGGTGATAATGAAAGACGTTGCGGGCAATGAACTTCAGGATGTAGTCGTAGCCGCCACTGACCAGATGGCACTCTTGCAACGCGGAATACGTCTTCAAGGTGGTCTCGAACCGAACGAAGTCGTTGCGGCGGTGATCTTCGAGCGTGACTTCCGTAAAGACAACAATATGGTCGACCAGCTTGGCCAGGTTCAGACGGGCGTTATAGCTCACGATGTAGCCCGCCTTTTCCAGCCGCTTGACGCGCGCCAGGCACGGGCTGGGCGACAGGCTGACGGCCTCGGCCAGCGCCAGATTGGTGATCTGACTGTTCTGCTGCAGCTGCGACAGAATATTAATGTCGATGCGATCGAGCTTGGGCAAGCCCTTCATACCATTCCTCTGGAACCGGGCATTTCGTTACGCACGTAACGCCTCTTGGTGCGCTTTGGCGAAATCTGCAAGGCTGTTGAACTGAAAGTTGTACGACGGCATCGCCAGCGGCTCGGGGGCCGCGCCATAGCCGGGCTTGTCGAATCTGCGATAAATCCAGCACGAGGCAATACCGATCCGGTTGGCGGGCTCATGGTCATGAAAAAGACTTTCGGCCACGTGCAGAATCTCGTGCTTCTCGACACCCGCCGCTTTCTGACGTGCGAGCATATATTCGAAGCTTTGCAACGACGGCTTGTATGAACCGATGTCCTGCGCGGTGTAGATCGCGTCGAAATCAACCTGCAGCTTATCGTTGCTGTGGGAAAAAGTGTCGTTATCGGTGTTGGACAGCACCACCAGCTTGAAATGCTTTTTCAGGTACTGCAGCACGCCGGCGGAATCCTGAAACGCCGGCCAGTTGCGAGCCCCCAGTCCATACTCGACACATTCGCGCCATGGCACAGATAGCCCATGCTCTTCTGCCAGGCGTTTATATACCACCGCCAGCACGTCCCGATACAGCTTGGTCGGTGTCAGTGCCTGCTGGGCGGCCTCCAGCCGGGCATGGTGTTCAAGTAAACGATCAATATCGGGTGCTGCCTTCATTCGGCCGATCAGGGGCGCCAAACCATTGGTCATGCCGCGCTCCCAGTCGATCAGCGTTCCGTAGCAGTCGAAGGAAAGCACCTTGAATTCTGTAAGCTTCATGCATAGTCCCGTGATTATCCGGCCAGCCGAATCTTACGGCCTGCCGGCCCAACGTAAAAGCCTTGTGGCGGCTGCGCCGCCACTTATGCCTGCCGCGCCAGCATGCGGCAGGCAACGGCACTGCAAAGATGCAATCAGCCGTCCATAGGCGTCACGGCACGTTTGACAACCTCGCCCCAGAGCGCCGTCTGCTCTGCCATGTACTGGGCGAACGCCGCAGGCGGACGGCCGTCGATCTTGGTATAGCCCACCCTGCGGACCTTTTCCGACATGTCGGGGTCATTAAAGATCTGGTCGCAGCCGGCATACAGCGTATCGATGATGCGCTGGTCGCCTCCGGCCCGCGCCGAAAGCCCGTGCCACTGCATCGCCTTCAGTTCGGGGTAGCCCAGTTCTTTGAAAGTAGGCACATCGGGCAGGGCCTCCAGACGCGTATCTCCGCCCACGGCGTAAGCGCGCGCCTTGCCCGCCCGCACCGCTTGAATCACTGCCTGCGGCGAGCCCATTGCCAGTTCTACGTGGCCTCCCATCGCCGCCTGATAAGCAGGCGCCGCGCCCTGAAAGGGCACATACTGGAAACGCAGCGGCGTCTGATCCGCAATCATGGCCGACACCAGGTGGCCGACACTTCCGTGTCCCCACGTTCCGTTGCTGAATACTGTGCCGCCTGCCGAGGCTTTCGCCAGATCGCCGAAGGCCTCATAGGGCGATCCGGGCGGCCCAAACAGAATCAGGGGAATTTCACCCACCAGCGTGATCGGGTCGAAATCCGAGGTCCGATAGGCAATGTTCTTATACAAGAACGGGTTGAGCCCCATACTGTCCAGCGTGACCATCACCAGCGTATGGCCATCGGCCGGCTGCTTGGCGGCATACGATGTGCCGATCATCATGCTGGCGCCAGGCTTGTTCTCGACAACCACGCTCTGCTGCAGGATTCTGCCAAGACCTTCGGCCAGGATGCGGCCCGTCGTGTCGGTGCCGGAACCCGGCGAGAAGGCGTGCACCATGCGCAAAGGCCTTGAAGGGTAAGACGTGCTTTCGCCGGCAAATAACCGGGAATTCATACCCAGACCCAAAGGCACGGCGCCTACGGCGGCCAGTTGCTTCAGAAAGCTGCGCCGCAGGCCGTTGACGGCGTGTGGGTGCGACGCTTGAGGACACTTACCAGACATACTGACTTCCCCTTTTAATCGTTGCAGGTAACTACGCCATGCCGTGCGTGTATGCGCCGAACCCGCAGCTGCGCAGCGCGCCATGGTTCGAAAATAATAGGCGCGCAAGATCAGCATCTTTCGCTGCTTTACGCCGCTCCAACGGCATTTCCGTGTGTTTTGCCGCGGGGGAGCCACGGCCGGCAGCGTGGCGCCCGCCTGCCCTTCTGAGCGGGCGGTACCCCTATGCGACGCGCCTATCAGGGATAACACTTAGCCGCCATGATGGCTAACGTCCAATCCACGGAAAATGCTGTTTGTCGATGGCATTTCGATATTTCTTGCTTGTGCCGACCACTTACGATCTGGGTTCTGGATTTTTCGCCAGCCGAAGGCCGCCCAAATTGAAGACGGCCTCAGACTCAAGCTCAAGGGGATTCACATGACGCACCGCATTCGTATCCGTTCCGCTATAAAGAGTTGCATCGCAAGCTTGTTTTTCGCAGCATCGACAGCCGGCGCGCAAGCAAGCTTTCCTGCCAAGCCGGTAACGCTGGTCGTGCCTTACGGCGCAGGCTCGACCACTGACTTGTACGCCCGCATTCTTGCCGAAGGGCTAACCTCGGAACTGAAGCAAGCCGTGGTCGTAGAAAATCGCCCCGGCGCGGGCGGCACGGTGGGCATCGGCCAGGCCCTGCGCGCAGAGCCCGACGGCCACACGCTGATGCTGGTCACTAGCAGTTCTATCGCGATCAATGGATCGCTGTACACATCGCTGCCCTTCGACCCGGCTAAAGACGTGTCCGTCATCGCAGTGCTCAACACCACGCCGAACGCACTGATCGTGCCGGCAAGCGCCAAGGAGACGAACTTTGCCCAATTCGCACAGCGGATACAGAGCGGCAAGCACTTCTACTTTTCCCAGGGCTCCGGCACGTCGCAGCATCTTTCGAATGTGCTGCTCGGCCGCGTCCTGAAGGCAGATCTTGAACATGTGCCGTATCGGGGCCAGGAAGGCATCGCCGGCATGCTGGGTGGACAGACCGAATTTGGATTTGCCTCGTTGCCGTCCATCCTGACGCTCGCCAAAGGCGGCAAGCTGCGCATCCTGGCGGTCAGCGGCTCCAAGCCGGTGCCCTCGATGCCTGATATTCCCACCCTGGCATCACTCGGCTATAAGGACTTCGCGGCGGGTGAAGTGTGGTACGGCGTAGGCGTTTCCGCCGCGACGCCCGCAACGGTCAAAGAACAGCTTTCGGCGGCCCTGGATAAAGTGGCCGAGAAGCCGGAGATTCGCGCCAAACTCAATCAGGCCGGTTTCGAGCCCGTGGCGCCGATGACGGCCGCGCAACGCCAGGCATTTGTGGACCAACAGGTCGAGTTCTGGGGCAGGTTGGTGCGCGAGTCAGGCGCCAAAGTCGATTAAATCCCGTTCATCTATCAAGGAAGCCAAGAAAATGGGCTTGAGTGCTACGGAAATTCATCGGGGTGCAGTGGTCATCGATGGCGCGTGCCCCTTGCTGCGCAAGCCAGCGTACCTGGACTGGTACAGAGAAGGCGGCTGCACCGTCGTCGCACCGACGGTCGGGCTGGGCCTCACCGCCGCCGGGGCGCTGCGGGAAATTGCCAGCTGGCTGCGCATGATCGACAGCCGCGACGACTTGATCCTGGTCCGCACGGGTGATGACGTGACGCGTGCGAAACGCCTCGGCAAGCTGGGCATTCTGATGCACTTCCAAGGCACTCAGCCCATCGAGAACGACCTGAACCTGGTGGACGCCTACAAAGCGCTGGGCGTCTCGATGGTGATGCTGACCTACAACCAGAAGAATATGGTGGGTGATGGCTGCGAAGAACGCACGGACAGTGGCCTGAGCAATTTCGGCATTGACCTGGTTCAGCGCCTGAATGAACTACGCATCATTGTCGACTGCTCGCACACGGGCATTCAGACGACGCTGGATGCAATGAAACATTCTGCGCGGCCGGTGGTCTTTTCGCACTCCAACGTGCGCGCCGTGCATGACGTCAGACGCAACATCACCGACGAACAGGCGAAAGCCGTTGCAGCGACCGGCGGACTCGTGGGCATGAACGGCTACCCGCCCACCGTCACCGCGAACAAGCCCCCGTCGATGGACGATTTCCTGCGGCACTTTGACCATCTGATTGACTTGGTGGGCATCGACCACATAGGCCTGGGCCTGGATTACTTCACGCACCAATCCGGCGTGGTCAGCGACGCCGAAGCGCAGGTCTATTACGATGATTCGCTGCGATCGGGCCGTTGGCGCAAAGAGACCTATCCGCCTCCGCCCTACATCTACCCGGAAGGTATCGAAACGCCCAAGACCCTCGGCAACCTGACGCGGGCGTTGCTCGAGCGCGGGCTGCCTCAATCTGATGTGGAAAAGATCATGGGGGGCAACTGGCACCGCGTGATCAACGAGGTATTGGGCTGACAGGCCGGATCCATGCTTTTCGAGCACATCACTTCGCCTTTGATCTGGGACATGACCCTCGCGTGGAATCCCGTTTTCCGCGACGACACGACCCTGCCAAAGCTGCATGCCCTGGGCGTCAGCGTCGTCGGCCTGACCGTGGGCACCGATCGCACCAATACCCCCGAGGTCGCCCTGGCCGCCATCGACGAGATCGAGGCGTTGGTGGCCCGTGACGACCGCTTTGTCATCATCCGATCCGTGGACGACGTGGATCACGCACGAAAGCTCGGCAAATTGGGCATCGAGCTGAATTTCCAGGGCACGCGGCCGTTGGGCGGCCAGCTTGAACTGCTGCATATGCTGCACGCGCGCGGCCTGCGTCACGTAGGCCTGATCTGGAATGAAACCAACGACGCCGGCGGAAGTTCGACCCCGCCTTCCGACCCCGGACTCACTGAGTACGGCCGCTGCCTTATTGCCGGGCTGGAACGCGTCGGCATCATTGTCGATGGCGCCCACGCCGGGCACCGCACGACACTGGACGCCATCGACGCGTCGACTCGACCATTCATCATCTCGCACACCAATTGCGACGCGGTCGCCCCGTCGCACAAGAACATCAAGGACGAACTGATTATTGCCTGCGCCGCAACAGACGGCGTGATGGGGATCAGCGGCTTCGGCACTTATCTGGGCGATCCGGCAGCTTCCACGCAGGCGCTGTTTCGCCACATCGACCACATTGTGCAGTTGGTGGGCCCTCGACATGCCGGCCTGGGCCTTGATTACGTCACCAAGCCGGATCTGTTCTGGCAGATGGTCGCCAAAGCGCCCGAGATGTGGCCCGCGGCCGACGGCAAAGGTATTGAGCCATGCAGGTTTGCGGAGCATGCTCAGCTGTCCGAGCTATCGGCGATGATGTCCCGGCACGGGTATGACGAACCCGCCATACGGGGGATTCTCGGAGAAAACTGGCGCCGCGTGTGCGCCGAGTGCTGGCAGCCCGCTTAGCGCGTTTCCGGTAGCAATTGCTGTAAGACCCGCTCAATTCGGTGCAATCTGCCTGCCCGTCGGCCCTATGATGACCCGACTGTCTGATGCTCATCAGACATCTGCTCATCGTAGGGATTCGACCATGCCGCTTACTCGCATTGAATGCTGCAAGAAAAGACCGCCCGCCGAGATTCAACACCTGCTTGAATCGGTTTATCAGGCTCAGATCGAGGCGCTGAAGGTGCCCGACACCGACCGGCAGATTCGCTACATCGAAGTGCCGGCAGAGCATTTTTATATCCCGCCTGGCCGCACTTCGAATTTCACGCTGGTGGTGATTCAGATGTTTCCGGGCCGCACGATCGATGCCAAACGGGCCTTGTACCGATCAATCGTCGAACGCTTCTCCAAGATAGGCATCGCGCCGAGCGATGTGTTTATCAGCGTGCAGGAGTCTGCGCGCGAGAACTGGAGCATGCGCGACGGAATCGCCGCTTCTGACCTCTGAACATCCACGCACCATCATTCAAAAAAGGGCAACTTTCATGGCCACCATGACCAAATCGGAAGCTTTACTGGCGCGTCGTCACGCCAATGTATCTGCGGGCGTAGTGACGGCGCACCCGCTGTTTGTCGACCGCGCCGAAGGATCTTATCTGTGGGATGCCGACGGCAAGAAATACCTGGACTTCGTGGGCGGCATCGGCGTGCTGAACACCGGACACAACCACCCCAAAGTACTGGCTGCCGTGCAAGCCCAGTTGCAGCGCGTAACCCATGCCGCCTTTCAAGTTGTGGGATATGACGTGTATCTCGAACTGGCCGAGCGTCTGAACCGCCTGGTGGGCGGGCGGGCCGCGTTCAAGAGCGCGTTCTTCACGACGGGAGCCGAAGCGGTTGAAAACGCCATCAAGATGGCTCGCGCGCATCGGGGTGTGCCCGGTGTCATCGCCTTCGACGGCGGCTTTCACGGACGCACCTTGCTCGGCCTGACATTGACGGGGATGAGCACGCCTTACAAGCAGAACTTCGGCCCGTTCGCTGGCGATATCTATCACATCCCCTACCCCGACGACTATCAGGGCTACTCTGAGGACGACGCGATCGCCGGGCTGGAAGCCGCGTTCGCCACCCGCATTGCGCCCGAGAAAGTGGCCGCCATCATCCTGGAACCCGTGCAGGGAGACGGCGGATTCCGCCCCGCCGGCGTCGGGTTTCTGCAGAAACTGCGCCAGATCACCGAGCGGCACGGCATTGTGCTGATCTGCGACGAGATTCAGGCTGGCTTCGGCCGCACGGGAAAGATGTTCGGCTTTCAGCATGCCGGCATCCAGCCCGACCTGGTCACGGTAGCCAAAAGCCTGGCCGGCGGATTTCCGCTGTCTGGCGTGGTGGGCAAGGCCGAGATCGTCGACGCCCCCCTTCCGGGCGGCCTGGGCGGCACCTATGGCGGCAACGCCGTGGCGTGTGCGGCGGCCCTGGCGGTGCTCGACCTGTTTGAGACCGACGGCGTCCTGGATCAGGCCGTCGCCTTGGGTGAATTGCTGCAGGCCGGCCTGCGCAACTTGGCACAAGCGCATCCCGAGATCGGTACCGTCCGAGGCATCGGCGCAATGGCTGCACTTGAGTTCGTCAAGAATGGCCAGGCGTCCGCGCCAGATGCGGACTTCGCACAGAAAGTCATCGACGCCGCCCGCGAGGCAGGGCTGCTGGTCATCAAGTGCGGCATCCATCGGAACATCGTGCGCCTGCTGGCTCCATTGACCACCAGCCTGGACGACGCACGACTGGGCCTGCAAATGCTGGATCAGGCTATTCAGAACGCCCGCCGGTAAAACCAGATTCGAGCCATCCATGAGCACCGCCAACTCTGCCACCCCCGCCGCCATTACGCCGTACAAGGCACTCATCGCCGGACGATGGATTGCCGGGTCGGGCACCCTCGACGTCGTCAACCCCGCCACACAGGCGGTATTCGCCACGGTGCCCGATTGCACACCCGACGACGCACGTCGGGCGCACGACGCTGCCGTAGAAGCCTTTGCGACTTGGCGTCGCCAGACTTGCTTTGCGCGTTCCGCCCTGCTCAAGGCATGGCACAAGGCAATCCTGGCCGACCAGGAACGCATTGCGCGCGCGTTGTCGAGCGAAATGGGCAAGCCGATCGCCGAGGCGCGCGGCGAAATCGCCTACGCTGCCGCGTATGTGGAATCGTTCGCCGAAGAGGCCACCCGCATCTACGGCGAGACGTTTCCCGTTCCCGGCGCCAACAAGCGCGCGTTCGCCTCCCGCGAGCCGGTGGGGCCGGTCTACGCAGTAACGCCCTGGAACTTCCCGGCGGCAATGATTACCCGCAAAGTGGCCCCGGCGCTGGCCGCTGGCTGCACCATCATCGTCAAGCCCGCAAAGCAGTCACCACTTACGGCACTGATCCTGGCCGAGCTCTGGGAGAAGGTGGGCGGCCCCGCCGGCACGTTCCAGGTCATTACGGCCAGCAATGCTTCCCGCGTCTCGGAAGTGATGTTCCAGTCGCCGGCAATTCGCAAGCTGACGTTTACGGGCAGCACCGAGATCGGGCGGCAGCTTTATCAGCAAGCCGCGGCCACCATCAAGAAGGTGTCACTGGAACTCGGCGGCCACGCGCCCTTCCTGATCTTTGCCGATGCCGATATTGACCTGGCTGTCAAAGAGGTCATGGCCTGCAAGTTCCGCAACGCCGGCCAGACCTGCGTCTGCACCAACCGCATCTATGTGCAGGAGAGCATTGCCGACGCGTTCGCAAGCAAACTGGCCGCGGCCGTCACTGCCCTGAAGGTGGGGAATCCCGCCGACGATGCCACGCAGATCGGTCCGCTGGTGGACGCGGCGGCGCTCAGGAAGGTGTCGCGCCACGTGGACAACGCCGTGCAGCTCGGCGCCACCGTACTGACAGGCGGCAAGGCGCTCGATGGCCTTTACTATGCGCCGACGGTACTGGCCAACGTCAAGCCGGGCATGGAACTGATGGAAGAGGAAACGTTCGGCCCGGTGGCCCCGCTGCTGACCTTCAAATCGGAGGCCGAAGCCATCCAGGCGGCGAACGACACGCCCTATGGCCTTGCCGCCTACCTCTACACTAACGATCTGTCCCGCGCCATTCGCGTTTCCGAAGCCCTGGAGTACGGCATCGTGGGCGTCAATGACGGAGCCACCGCCACCGCCCAGGCTCCGTTCGGCGGCATCAAGGACAGCGGCATTGGCCGAGAAGGCGGCCCGTGGGGACTGGCCGAGTTTCTTGAAGTGAAGTACGTGTCCATCGCCATCAAAGCGGATTGCCAGCCCCACTGACGGTGCATTGAGCCGGCATCAGCGCCGGACGATCCCATGCGCCGGCCGACGCTGGCGCATGGGATCGGCCTATCCGCAGAGGCCGGGGCGGCTCCCGGCTACATCACAAAATGTAACAACCCCCGCCCGCCCCCTTGAACCTGCGCACATCATCCCTATAATTAGCACTCGCTGCCGGTGAGTGCTAACAGCGCGCCCGGCCTGAATCCGATCATTTTCATCTTCTTATATAGAAACAGGAGTTTCCTCATGGCCCTGCGTCCCCTGCACGATCGCGTGATCGTCAAACGCCTGGACAACGAGCGCAAGACTGCCTCGGGCATCGTTATCCCCGACAGCGCCGCCGAAAAGCCGGATCAAGGCGAAGTGATCGCCGTTGGCCCGGGCAAGAAGACCGAAGACGGCAAAGTGCTGCCGGTTGACGTGAAGGCTGGCGACAAAGTCCTGTTCGGCAAGTACGCCGGCCAGTCGGTGAAAGTCGACGGCGAAGAGCTGCTCGTCATCCGCGAGGAAGAAATCCTCGCCGTGATCCAGTAATTACCTGAACCGAATTTTCGAAGGAAGCTCACAATGGCTGCCAAACAAGTCCTGTTCGCCGACGACGCCCGTGTCCGCATCGTCCGCGGCGTCAATGTCCTCGCCAACGCGGTGAAAACCACCCTGGGCCCCAAGGGCCGCAACGTTGTGCTGGAGCGTTCGTTCGGCGCCCCCACCGTCACCAAGGACGGCGTCTCCGTTGCCAAGGAAATCGAACTGAAAGACAAGTTCGAGAACATCGGCGCCCAGCTGGTCAAGGATGTCGCCTCGAAAACCTCCGACAACGCCGGTGACGGCACCACCACCGCCACCGTGCTGGCCCAGGCCATCGTCCAGGAAGGCCTGAAGTACGTGGCCGCCGGCTTCAACCCCATCGACCTGAAGCGCGGTATCGACAAGGCCGTGGCCGCTGCCGTGGCCGAACTGGCCAAGCAATCCAAGCCGGTGACCACCAGCAAGGAAATCGCCCAGGTTGGCTCCATCTCGGCCAACAGCGACCAATCCATCGGCCAGATCATCGCTGACGCGATGGACAAGGTCGGCAAGGAAGGCGTCATCACCGTCGAAGACGGCAAGTCGCTCGAAAACGAGCTGGACGTGGTCGAAGGCATGCAATTCGATCGCGGCTACCTGTCGCCCTACTTCATCAACAACCCCGACAAGCAAGTCGCCGCGCTGGACGATCCGTACGTCCTGATCTTCGACAAGAAGATCAGCAACATCCGCGACCTGCTGCCCGTGCTGGAACAAGTCGCCAAGTCGAGCCGTCCTCTGCTGATCATCGCCGAAGACGTCGAAGGCGAAGCGCTGGCCACCCTGGTGGTGAACAACATCCGTGGCATCCTGAAGACCACCGCCGTCAAGGCGCCTGGCTTCGGCGACCGCCGCAAGGCCATGCTGGAAGACATCGCCATCCTGACCGGCGGCGTGGTCATTTCCGAAGAAACCGGCATGTCGCTTGAAAAGGCCTCCCTGCAAGAGCTGGGCCAGGCCAAGCGCATCGAAGTGGGCAAGGAAAACACCACCATCATCGACGGCGCTGGCGACAGCAAGTCGATCGAAGCGCGCGTCAAGCAGATCCGCGTCCAGATCGAAGAAGCCACTTCCGACTACGACCGTGAAAAGCTGCAAGAGCGCGTGGCCAAGCTGGCCGGCGGTGTTGCCGTGATCCGCGTCGGTGCTGCCACCGAAGTCGAAATGAAGGAAAAGAAGGCCCGCGTCGAAGACGCCCTGCACGCGACCCGCGCTGCGGTGGAAGAAGGCGTGGTGGCTGGCGGCGGCGTGGCCCTGCTGCGTGCCAAGCAAGCCATTGCCGACCTGAAGGGCGACACCGCCGACCAGAATGCCGGCATCAAGCTGATTCTGCGTGCGGTTGAAGAGCCCCTGCGCACCATCGTGACCAACGCCGGCGAAGAAGCCAGCGTGGTGGTGAACAACGTGCTGAACGGCAAGGGCAACTACGGCTACAACGCCGCTACCGGCGAGTACACCGACCTGGTCGAACAAGGCGTGCTGGACCCCACCAAGGTTACCCGCACCGCCCTGCAGAACGCCGCTTCGGTGGCCAGCCTGCTGCTGACGGCTGAAGCCGCCGTGGTCGAACTGGCTGAAGACAAGCCCGCTGCGCCGGCCATGCCCGGCGGCATGGGCGGCATGGGCGGCATGGACTTCTAAGTCCAGGTTGCCGATGCCTTATCCCCGGGCCTGCCCCGGGGATATGCCAGGATCACGCCCCCAAGGGTTCGCCCTTGGGGGCGTTTTTTATTGGGCGCGCCAGACGCGTGGCACGAGGCTTGCGGATTGTGGCCTGCCGGTTTGCCCCCCTACAATGCCGGCATCCGGACTGCCAGAAGAGCCATGACTATCCCGCCCCGCCTGCTGCAAATGTTGCGTCCTTCGGAAATCTACGGGCTGCTGATTGATTCGGCGAAACAATGGTCGCGGCACCGGGCGTCCAGCAAGGGCGCGGCCCTGTCGCTGTATATGGTGTTTTCGCTTGCGCCCATGCTGATCCTGGTCATCGCGGTGGCGGGTATTTTCTTTGGCGAAGAAGCGGTGCGCTCGGAATTGTTTTCGCAGGTGCGCGAGCTCACCGGCCCGCGCGGGGCCGAAGTCATCCAGACCGTGCTGGCCAGCGCGCACGAATCGGGCGGCGGCTGGCTGGCCGCGCTGCTGTCGATAGGGGTGCTGGTGTTCAGCGCGACAACGGCTTTCGCCGAGCTGCAGGCCAGCCTGGACGAACTCTGGGACGCGACCGACCAGCGCAAGGCGGGGCTGCAGGGCGTGCTGCGCAGCCGCATGGTGGCCTTCGGCCTGGTGCTGGTGCTGGCGCTGTTCTTGTTGATATCGCTGCTGACCAACGCCGCGCTGGGCGCGGCCAAGGGCTACTACGGCGACCTGTGGAGCAATTCTACGTTTGCGGTGGTGGCCGGATGGATGGCGAACCTGTTTTCGTTCGCCGTGGTTACTGCCCTGTTTGCGGTGGTGTACAAGCTGCTGCCCAGTGTGACGATTCCCTGGCGCGATGTCATTCCCGGCGCGATCGTGACGGCGGCGCTGTTCCTGGTGGGCAAATGGGGCATCGGCCTGTACCTGGGGCGCGGCGGCACGGTGTCGGCGTACGGCGCGGCGGGCTCGCTGATCGCCCTGCTGCTGTGGATTTATTATTCCGCCCAGATCTTCTTCTTTGGCGCCGTGTTCACGCGGCAGGTGGCCGAGCGCTTCGGCAGCCGCAGTGCGTACGAAGCCTTCGCTGCGGATACGGATCATGGCGGCCAGCCGTCGTAAGGCGTAATAACGTGCCGCTTCCTGATGGAAACGGTCACATGGCTGGACGGGCACGGGTTTAGCATGGCGGTTACGTCCACTTCTGCTTTCCCATGTACCGGCCGCCCGCGCACAAGTTCACTTTTACCTTTTCATTGCCGCGCCTGATGGCCGCGCCGTTGGCGCTGTGGGCCTGCATGGCGCAAGCCGATACTGTCTGGCTTAACAACGGCGACCGCCTGACAGGCACGATACAGTCGCTGGACGGCGGCCATCTGTTGATACGCACCGACTATGGCGGCGATGTGCGCATCGATATCAGCCACGTCAAGACGCTGCAAAGCGACACGCCGCTGGTGGTGCGCGACGGATCGATGCAACACGACTACCGGGCCAGGCTGGCGGGCGCAGAGGCGGGCAATGTGATGCTGATAGGCTTGCGGCGCGATGGCGAAGGCACGGAAGCCGTGCGGGCGGACGTGCCCCTGGCCCGGCTCGACAGCGTGGTGCGTCCGCGCCCCTTTTTGCGCGAGACCTCGATAACGGGACGGCTGGACATGGCGGCCGACCGGCGCACGGCATCGACCGATACGCAAGACTATTCGGCCACGCTGGATACGACGATCCGCCACGCCCTGTGGCGGCACCAGTTGACAGCCGCCTATCAGCGCAGCAAGGAAAACGGCAGCATCAACGTCAACAACTACGGGCTGAATTACACGCTGGACCGGTTCATTACCGAAAAGGCGTTCTGGCAGACCCGCCTGATGCATCGGCGGGACTGGATCGAAGACCTGGACCGCCAGACAGCGTACGGCACGGGGCCGGGCTATCAGTTCTGGGATAACGAGCTGGGCGCGTTTTCCCTGTCGGCCCTGCTGGGGCGGGTGCACTATGGCTATAGCGATGGCCGCAGCGATGCCGCCTATGCGGCCAGCGTGCGATGGGATTATGTGCGGTATTTCAGCGGCAAGGAATTCGAGCTGTTTACCCGGGGCGAGCTGCTGCGCCCGCTGGAGGGCGACGCGCAGGTGGCCATCAATGGCGAGGCCGGCGTGCGCTACAACGTGAACAGCTGGCTGTCGCTGTACCTGAAGTACGCGCGCAACCAGGTCAGCAGCAGCTTCGAAAGCCTGAACGAATCGGTGTACAGCACCGGCCTGGGCGTGCGCTGGTAGCCGCGCGAAGCTAGGCCTGCAGCAGGTCTTCGATGCGCACCGGCAGGTCGCGCACCCGCACGCCGGTTGCATGGTGCACGGCGCTGGTGATGGCCGCCGCGATGCCGGCCAGGCCGATTTCACCGATGCCGCGCGCACCGGCCTCGTTCAAGACCGTATCGGGATAGTCCAGGAAGGCGACGTCCAGCTGTGGCGCATCGGCATGGGTGGCCACCAGGTAATCGGCCAGGTTGCTGTTCACCGGCGCGCCCGAGCGGCTGTCGTAGTGCGTGTGTTCCAGCATGGCCATGCCCACGCCCATGATGATGGCGCCTTCGATCTGGTTGCGGCCGGTGCGCGGGTTGATGATGCGTCCGCCGTCGATCACCGTGACGACGCGCGACACCCGCAGCCGCGCGGTGGGCGCGTGCCAGGTCACCTCGACGAAATGCGCGCCGTACGAACTGACCGAATACTTCTGCCTGACTTCCTTGCCGCTGACGCCGTGGCCGTTGCCGGACACGCTCGCGACTCCGGCGCCTTGCAGCACCTGTTCAAACGGCACGCCTGCATCGGCGGCGTCGCCCGCCGTGCAAAGACGGCCATCGCGAATCGCGAGCGCATCGGCCTTGCGCCCGGCATATGGGCCGTCTTCGGCGACCGCCAGCTTGCAGGCCGCCTGCACCGCCTTGCGCGTGGCGGCCAGGGCCGCGGGCACCACAGAGGCGGTGGCGGCCGACCCGCCCGACACGGGGCCGGCGGGCAGGCGCGTATCGCCCAGGCTTATCTGGATGCGATCGACCGGAATGCCCGTTTCGGCGCTGACCAGCTGCGCCAATACGGTATACGTGCCGGTGCCGATATCCTGGGTGGCGCACGCCAGCCTGGCCGTGCCGTCGGCATTGAGGCTGACGCTGGCGTCCGTGGCCATGCGCAGGCCCGGCCACGAGCAGGCGGCCATTCCCCAGCCCAGCACCAGGTCGCCCTGGCGCATGGACCCCACCTGGGGCCGGCGGCGCGACCAGCCGAAACGTTCTGCGCCCTGCTGCAGGCATTCGCGCAGGTGGCGGGAAGAGAACGGCAGGCCGGTGGCTTCGTCGCGCTCGGGTTCGTTAAGCAGGCGCAGCGCCACCGGATCCATCTGCAGCGCCACGGCCAGTTCGTCCATGGCCGACTCCAATGCATACATGCCGGGCACGGCTCCCGGGCCGCGCATGGACGTGGGCGCTCCGACATTGCGCCGCGCAAGGCCCCAGCGGACCGACAGATTGGGCGTGCTGTACATGCGGGGCGTCGCCTCGCCGCAGTTCTCGCGGTAGTCGTCCAGGACGGACGCCTGGCTCAGGTAGTGGTGCTGCACCGACACCAGCCTGCCTTCGCGCGTGGCGCCAAGCCGCATGTGCTGCCGGGTATAGGGGCGATGACCCGCGCTTTGAAAGGTCATGGCGCGGCTGATGACCACCTTGACGGGCTGGCCGAGCAGGCGCGCCGCCACCGCCGCCAGTAGCGAATGCGGCCACGGCCAGAGCTTGCCGCCAAAGCCCGAACCCAGGTATTGCGAAATAACGCGCACGTTCTCTTTGCCGACACCCAGCATCTGCGCCATGACGCTGCGATGGTTGACCACGCCCTGCGTGGTTTCATAAAGCGTATAGTCGCCGTCGTCGTACACCGCGACGCAGGCATGCAGTTCAAGCGAATTGTGAGTCTCCACGGGCGTGGTGTAGACGGCATCGACTTGCACCGGCGCCTGGGCATAGGCGCGCGCCGCATCGCCGCGATTGCTGTCCAGGTTCGGCATGTCTTCGTCGGCGGGCGGCGACACATCGGGCGTTTCGGCGGCGTAGCGAACCACCACCGCGCGGGCGGCGGCCTGCGCCTGTTCCGGCGTGTCCGCGACCACCAGCGCCACATACTGCCCGTGGTATCGGATGATGTCGTCATCCAGCGGCGGGCGCGACTCGTCGATAGAGCCATCGGCCGGCCGATAGAGCGGCGGCCGGTTGCCATGATGCAAGACCACGCGCACGCCGGGCATGTCGCCGGCGGCCTGCGTATCGATGGCAATGACGCGGCCGCGCGCGATTGTGGCGCACACGGGCACGCCATGCAATGTGCCGGGCGGCAGGTAGTCGGCGGTGTATCGCGCCGCGCCGGTCACTTTGGCGGGGCCGTCGATGCGTGTGCGCGGCTGGCCGATGGCGGCCGCATGCGCAAACCCGGATTCAGCCATGGGATGCCTCCTTGGACGGCGGCAGCGCCGTGCATAGCGTGTGCACCAGGCAACGGCGCGCCAGTTCGACCTTGAAGCCGTTCTCGCTTTGCGGCACGGCGTCGTGCAGCGCCGCCTGCGCCGCCTGCCTGTAGCGTTCGAGCGTGGGCCGCTCTCCTGCCAGCAGCTGCTCGGCCGGTGCGCAATGCCAGGGCCGGGTTCCCACCCCGCCCAGCGCGATAGCCGCCGACTCGATGCGGCCGTCGCTTTCTTTGAGCACGACGGCGGCCGATGCCAGGGCGAACTCGTACGACGCACGGTCACGCAGCTTGACGTAGCACGACCGCGCTCCCGCGACAGGCGGCGGCAGGATGACGTGCGTGATCAATTCGCCGGGTTGCAGAACGGTTTCGCGATGGGGCGTATCGCCGGGCAAAAGGTAGAAGTCACGCACCGGGATATCGCGCGTGGCGTCCAGGCTCTGCACCTGCACGGTGGCGTCCAGCGCTGTCAGCGCAACGTTCATGTCCGACGGATTGCTGGCAATGCAGTGCACGCTGGTGCCCAGCACCGCCAGATTGCGGTTGTGCCCGTCGATGGCGTCGCAGCCGCTGCCGGGGTCGCGCTTGTTGCAACGCGCGGCACGGTCACGAAAATAGACGCAACGCGTGCGCTGCAGCAGGTTGCCGCTGGTGGTGGCCATATTGCGCAACTGGGCCGATGCGCCCGCCAGCAGCGCCTGCGACAACACGGCGTAATGCGCCGCGATGCGGGGGTGACGAGCCAGATCGGCGTTGCGCACCAGGGCCCCGATGCGCGTCCGCCCGTCGGCGAGCTGTTCCACCTGGTCCAGCGGCAGGCCGTTGATGTCGATGACCTGAGCGGGTGTCTC
The DNA here is from genome assembly GCF_002261265.1 of Bordetella genomosp. 7. Taxonomy (GTDB): domain Bacteria; phylum Pseudomonadota; class Gammaproteobacteria; order Burkholderiales; family Burkholderiaceae_B; genus Bordetella_A. The sequence continues at coordinate 28,493 of NZ_NEVK01000007.1, forward strand.
GACATCCAGCTTCATCAGGTCCACCAGCGTGGTGCCCCCTGCTATAAAACGCGCCTGGCCGGGCGCGCTGGCGGCCAGGCGCAAGGCCGCCTGGATATCGTCGGCACGGGTGTACTGGAAACGTTCCATGATGGCTACCGGTTGCCGCGCACGTGCTGGATCGCCGCAACGATGTTGCTGTATGCGCCGCAACGGCATATGTTGCCGCTCATCAATTCGCGCACATCGTCATCGTGGTCGCCGCAGGGTTCGTCCAGCAGGGCCGCGGCCGACATGATCTGCCCGGCCGTGCAATAGCCGCACTGGTACCCGTCATGCTCGACAAACGCCGTCTGCAAGGGATGGGGCGACGCCTCGGTGCCCAGCCCCTCGATGGTGGTGATGTCGCGACCGCCGGCGCACACGGCCAGCACCAGGCACGCGTTGACGCGCCGGCCGTCCATATGCACCGTACAGGCGCCGCATTGCCCGTGGTCGCAGCCCTTCTTGGTGCCGGTCAGGTGCAGGGTTTCGCGCAGGGTATCCAGCAGGGACGCGCGCGGGTCCAGAGTCAGTGTGCATGCCTGCCCATTGACGCGCAGCGTGGTAGTGACGGCTTCAGGGTGCGCGACTGAGGCGGACGCGTCGGCGGACGGATGCGGCATGGCGGGCTCCTGAACTGATAAGGCAAACGCAGGCCCGCCGCAATTAGTGTGCCCGGATGTCAGGCGGGTCTACGCCGAGACGGCGGCTCCAGTGCAGGAATTCCCGCCACAGGCCGGGCTCGATGGGAATGCCAGTGCGCAGCCGGGCGGCCTCTGCAGCGTACTCGGGGTCGCCGGGCATGCGCGGCTGCCCCGGTTGTGCGGCCAGCTCGGCGGCCATGCGTGCGACGGTTGCCGCCAACAGGGGCCCGCCGGCAAAGCGCGCCGGATCGATGACGATAAAGAATGCGCCCAGGCGGCGGGGCCGCTCCAGCTGCTGGTACATCGGGCCGATGTGCGGTCCGTAGGGATTGCCGTTCAGGGGGCCGCAGAGCAATTCGATCATCAACGCGAGCCCATAGCCCTTGTAGCCTTGTTCCGCGCCGCCGAGCGGCAGCAGGGCGTGCGCCGCGTGCGGGTCGGTGGCCTCGCGACCGTCGGCGTCGAGCGCCACGCCGGCAGGCAGGGCATGCCCTTCGCGCCGGGCATTCATGACGCGATTCCAGGGGATGGAAGTGGTGGCCATATCCAGGCACACGGGCGGCCCGTCCTGGCGCGGCACGGCAATGGACAGGGGATTGGTTCCCAGGAAGGGCGCATGGCCGCCGTATGGCGCGGCAATCGAATCAGAATGGGTGAGCGCAATGCCTATCAGGCCGCCCTTTGCAGCGGCACGGCTATACAGGCCCACGGCGCCGCAATGCGATGAATCGTCGACGCCCACGGCCGCCACCCCCGTCTCGCGCGCCAGCTCCATGGCAAGCTGGTTGGCGCGGTGCGCCACCACGATGCCCAGGCCGCGTGCGCCATGGACCTGCGCCGTGGCCGCAGCACTGCGCTCGATACGGATGTCCGGGCACGGGTCGATCGAGCCGTGGGCCAGGCGGTTCAGATAATGGGGCAGGCGCGCGATGCCGTGCGAATCCACGCCCCACAGGCTCGTCTGCACCAGGCTGTCGGCCAGCGCCGCCGCATCGGCCTGGGGCACGCGCATGGCGGCCAGGCACCGGCGCCCCCAGTCGCGCAGCTCGGACGCGGGGCAATGACGCAGATTGCGGGTAGAGTCAGGGTTCATATGGCCTCGCGCACGGCCGCGCGGACCCCGCACTGCCGCAAGGTGTAGGCATGGCGCGCCACCGCGTCGGTCAGCCCGCGGTGGCCGGCCAGGTCGCCGAATACGGGTCGATAGGCGATCAGCGCCTGCGCGCGGCGCAGGTCCGCGTCAGCGCCCTGCCCTGCGCGTGCAAGCAGCGCCTGCAGCTCGCCCGCCAGAGGATCATGGATGGTGTATGTGACGCCGGCTTCATCATGGCCGCGCAGGTAATGCAGCCATGCCGCCACGGCCAGGGCCAGCCGCCGGTAGTCCGCCCCCGCCAGGATGCGCTCGCGCAGCGTGGCCAACAGGCGCTGCGGCAGCTTCTGCGATCCGTCCATCGCGATCTGCTGCAGGCGGTGCGGCAGCGCCGGGTTGGCAAAGCGCGCCAGCAGGCGCAGACGCATGGCGCCAAGGTCGGCTCCCGGCACGTCGGGCAAGGTCGGAATGATCTCGTCGCGGATGAGCGAGTCGATATACCCGCGCAATGCGGCATCCTGCATCGCCTGGCCGACCGTATCAAGCCCCGCCGATGCCCCCAGGCAGGCCAGCGCGGAATGCGGCCCGTTGACCATGCGCAGCTTCATCTGTTCGAAGGGCCGGGCATCGCTCGCGAAGCGCGCGCCGCCGGGTTGATCCCAGGCCGGCCGCCCCGCCGCGAAACGATCTTCGATGACCCATTCCAGAAACGGCTCGGCCACTACCGGCCAGGCATCATGCACGCCCAGGCGCGTGGCGATATGACGGCGGTCGGCATCGGTCGTGCGGGGCACAATACGGTCGACCATCGAATTGGGAAAAGTGCAGAGGGTCTCGATCCAGCGGCAAAGCTGCGCGCCGCAGGCGGAGGCGGAGGCGAATTCGAGCACCAGCGCGCGCAACGTATCGCCATTGGATGGCAGGTTGTCGCACGACAGCAGCGTCACGGGGCCGGCGCCGCTGTCGCGGCGGCGCGCCAGCCCGCTCACCAGCAGGCCGACTGCGGTGCGCGGCGCGCCGGCGTGCGCCAGGTCGTGCGCGATATCCGGATCGTCAAGCCGCAGCCGGCCGCTGGCCGGATCATGGCAGTAGCCTTTTTCGGTAATGGTCAGGCTGACGATGCGGGTGTCCGGGTGAGCGATCTGCGCCACCGCGGCGCCGGGATCCTCGGGGGCGACCAGCACGCGCATCACCGACCCCACCACGCTGAGCGATTCGCGCGGCGCACCGGCGGCGTCGGCGTCCCGCAGGGCCACGGTGTACAGGCCGCATTGCGGCTGCAGGGCATCGCGCGTGCCGGGGCTGCGCAACGAGATGCCTACGATTCCCCACCGAGCGTCGCCCGTCGCAGCCAGCGCAAGGTCGTTGACCATAGCCTGGTGCGCGCGGTGAAAGGCGCCGATGCCCAGGTGCACGATACCGGGCCGCAGCCGCGCCCGGTCAAAGGCCGGGCGCGCAATATCATGCGGCAAGCCGGCCAGGGCGGCGTCGGTCAGGCGGCAAGCCATGGAATTACCAATGCCACAACGTGCCGTCATGCGCCTGCCGGTTCACGGGCAAATAGGCGCGTTGGTAGGGATAGCGCGACGCAAGTTGCTCGTCGATATCCACCCCATGGCCGGGCGCGTCGCCGGGGTGCAGCATGCCGTCGGCAAAGGTATAGGCGTGGGGAAACACGGCGTCGGTCTCGTCCGTGTGGCGCATGTATTCCTGTATGCCGAAGTTCGGCACCCATATATCGAAGTGCAGCGCGGCGCCCATGCATACCGGCGAAAGATCGGTGGCGCCGTGGCAGCCGGTGCGCACCTGGTACAGGGCCGCCAGATCGGCGATGCGCCGCAGGTGCGTGATGCCGCCCGCATGGACCACCGTGGTGCGGATGTAGTCGATCAGCTGGTTCTGGATCAGGTCCTTGCAGTCGTATACGGAATTGAAAATCTCGCCCACCGCCAGCGGCGTGACCGTGTGCTGGCGGATCAGGCGAAACGCCTCCTGGTTCTCGGCCGGCGTGGCGTCCTCCATCCAGAACAGGCGAAAAGGCTCCAGCGACTTGCCCAGGCGCGCCGCTTCGATGGGGGTAAGCCGATGATGCACATCGTGCAGCAGGTGCGTGTCCCAGCCCACCGCATCGCGCACCCGCTCGAAGAGCCGGGGCGCGTGATCCAGGTACTTTTCGGTGCTCCAGTCGTGTTCGGAAGGCAGGTCGGCGTCGGCGGGCTCGTAGAACATGCGGCCGCGGCCCACGCCATACACGGCGTTCAGGCCCGGCACGCCGCTTTGCGCGCGGATCGCCCGGTAGCCCATGTCGCGGTAACGCAGCACTTCGTCCACCGTTTCATCGATGTCGCGGCCATTGGCATGTCCGTACACCATGACGCCGGTGCGGCTTTTGCCGCCCAGCAGCTGGTACAGCGGCATGCCGGCCGCCTTGGCCTTGATGTCCCACAGCGCCGTATCGACCGCCGCGATGGCGGTCATGGTGACGGGGCCGCGCCGCCAGTAGGCGCCGCGATACAGGAACTGCCAGATGTCTTCTATCTGGTGCGGATCGCGGCCGACCAGGCAGGGCGCGACATGGTCGGCAAGATAGCTGGCCACGGCCAGTTCGCGGCCGTTGAGCGTGGCGTCGCCGATGCCCGTGAGGCCTTCGTCGGTTTCGATTTTCAGGGTAACGAAATTGCGGCCGGGGCTGCAGACGATGACGCGTGCACTGCGGATTTTCATGTAGAACCCATATGGAATAAAAAACACATGGCGATGCGGCGCGCTGCCGGCGGCTGGCCCCGCGCTACATCACTGCCCCCAGTTGCCATGGCACAAATTCGCTCTGCCCATAGCCGTGGATCTCGCTTTTGCTGCGCCGGCCCGAGGCGGTGTCGAGCATCAGGCGGAAGATGCGCTCGCCCATGGTTTGCACGCTGCTGAGGCCGTCGACCACTTCGCCGCAGTTGATGTCGATGTCGTCGGCCTGGCGCTGCCACAGCTCGGTGTTGGTCGACAGCTTCAGCGAAGGCGCGGGCGCACAGCCATAGGCGGAACCGCGGCCCGTGGTGAAGCAGATGAGATTGGCGCCGCCCGCCACCTGCCCCGTGGCCGATACGGGGTCATACCCCGGGGTGTCCATGAAGACCAGGCCGCGCGCGGTCACGCTTTCGGCGTATTCGTATACATCCACCAGATTGGTAGTGCCGCTCTTGGCTATGGCGCCCAGCGACTTTTCGAGTATGGTGGTCAGGCCGCCGGCCTTGTTGCCGGCCGATGGGTTGTTGTCCATCTGCGCGTTATTGCGCGCGCAGTAGTCTTCCCACCAGCGCAGGCGCGCCAGCAGCTTTTGCGCCACTGCCTCGGACACGGCACGCCGCGTCAGCAAGTGTTCGCCTCCGTAGATCTCGGGCGTTTCGGAAAGTATGGCCGAGCCGCCGTGCCGCACCAGCAGGTCTACCGCTGCGCCCAGCGCGGGGTTGGCGCTGATGCCCGAATAGCCATCCGAACCGCCGCACTGCAGGCCCACCAGCAAGTGGCCGGCCGGCACCGGCTGGCGCCGCGCCCGGTTGGCCTCGGGCAGCATCTGCTGCACGAGCTCGATGCCGCGCCCCACCGCGCCGCGGGTGCCGCCCGTGCCCTGGATGTTGAAGGTATGCAGGCGCGTGCTTTCTTGCAGGCCTTCCTGTTCCATCAGGCCGGCGATCTGGTTGGTTTCGCAGCCCAGGCCCACCACCAGCAGCGCGGCGAAGTTCGGGTGGCGCGCATAACCGCCCAAGGTGCGACGCAACACCTTCAGCGGATCGCCCTCGCTGTCGGTGGCGCAACCGGCTCCGTGAGTCAGCGCGACCACCCCGTCCACATTGGGAAACCCCGCCAGGGCCTGCGGCCGGATATCGCGCCGGAAGTAGTCGGCGATGGCGCGCGCCACCGTGGCCGAGCAATTCACCGAAGTCAGCACACCGATGTAGTTGCGCGTGGCGACGCGGCCGTCTGCCCGGACGATGCCGTCGAAAGTCGCAGGCTCGGCCACGTAATCGGTGGGCCGCGTGTCCTGCCCCACGGCATAGTCGCGTTCGAATTCCGAGAACGCAAGGTTGTGGCTGTGCACGTGCTGCCCGGGCGCGATGTCCTGGCGCGCGATGCCGATGATCTGGTTGTAGCGCCGCACGGGGGCGCCAGCGGCGATGGCGCGCGCCGCCACCTTGTGCCCTGGCGGAATCAGCCCCGCCGCGGCAATGCCTTCGGCAGGCAATGGCGTGCCTCCCACCAGCTGGCGCCGGGTGATGACCACGTTGTCGGCGGGATGGATGCGGATGACCGGGTGGTCGATAGGGGCGCCCATGATGTCGTTCCAGTCGGCAGGTTCTGGCCTAGCCGTCGATGAGTTCGGGATTCCAGGCATGCACGCGCTGTTCCTGTTCGCCCAGGCCCGCAATGCCCAGCCGCATGGTGTCGCCGGGCTTTAGGTAGACGGCCTGCGGCTTCTGGCCCATGCCTACACCCGGCGGCGTGCCGGTGCTGATCAGGTCGCCGGGGTGCAGAGTCATGAAGCGGCTGACATAACTGACCAGCTCGGCCACGCCAAATACCATGGTGCGCGTATTGCCGTTCTGCTTGCGCTGCCCGTTCACGTCGAGCCAGAGGTCCAGCGACTGCGGGTCGGCGATTTCGTCGGCGGTGACGAGCCAGGGGCCGACCGGGCCGAAGGTGTCGCAGCCCTTGCCCTTGTCCCAGGTGCCCCCGCGCTCGAGCTGGTATTCGCGCTCGGACAGGTCGTTGACCACGCAGTATCCCGCCACATGATCCAGCGCCTGTTGCACCGGCACATAGCGGGCGCGGCGGCCGATGACCACGCCCAGTTCCACTTCCCAGTCGCTCTTGACCGAATCGCGCGGCAGCACCACCGGGTCGTTGCAGCCGATCACGGCGCTGGTGGGTTTCATGAAAATGACGGGCTCCTGTGGCACCGGCAAGCCGGATTCCGCGGCGTGATCGGCGTAGTTCAGGCCGATGCAGATGAATTTGCCCATGCCCGACCAGGGAGGCGCCAGGCGCCCGGGCTGCGTCACGACAGGCAGGGAGTCGGCGTCCAGGCCGCGCAGGCGCTGCTGCAACGGGCCCGCCAGGCTTTCGGCCGTAATGTCGTCCAGCACGCCCGACAAGTCGCGGATGCGGCCCTGGGCGTCTAGCAGTGCGGGTTTTTCGGCGCCCTTGGCGCCATGGCGCAGCAGCTTCATGGAATGCAGTGTCCTTGTAATGAATAAGAAAAAGGCGGAATGTAGCGTAACTGTTCAGCCGGACCAGCCGCCATCGATAACCTGTGCCGTGCCGGTGGTAAACGCCGACTCGTCGCTGGCCAGGTACACGGCCAGCGCCGCGACCTCCTCGGCGCGGCCGATGCGTCCCATGGGCTGGCGCGCGACAAATGCGGCCAGCACCGTCGCTTCGGCCTGACCGCTGACGCGCGCCTGCTCGGCGATACGCTGGCGCAGCGAGGGCGAATCCACCGTGCCGGGGCAGATCGCGTTGCAGCGGATGCCATGGCCCACAAAATCGGCCGCCACCGACTTGGTCAGGCCGATGACGGCCGCCTTGCTGGTGCCGTACACGAAGCGGTTGGAAACACCCTTTATGCTGGACGCCACCGAGGCCATGTTGATAATGGAACCCTGCCGCCGCTCGATCATGCCGGGCAGGAAGGCGCGGATCAGCCGGTACATGGCGCGCACGTTCAGTTCAAAGGAAAAATCCCAGGCGGCTTCGTCGCATTCGAGAATCGTGCCGGCATGCACAAAGCCCGCGCCGTTGAACAGGACATCCACCGGCCCGGCCTCTGCCGCGGCCCGGGCCACCGCCGCCGGGTCGGTCACGTCGAGCCTCATGGCCGTGCAGCCCGGCACATCCTTCAGTGCGTCCGGGTTCAGGTCGGCCGCCAGCACGCGCGCACCTTCACGTGCGTACGCCAACGCAGTGGCCCGGCCGATGCCCTGCCCCGCCGCGGTAACGAACGCCGTCTTTCCTTCCAATCTGCCCGACATGCCGGGATCTCCTGTTGTGGCCGCCCGCAGGCGGCCGGGTTTGCCGGGATCAGCGTCCGCCAAGCAGCTCCGGCAGCCACATACTGACGCTGGGCACATAGGTAATGATGACCAGCGCCACGAACAGCGGCACCAGCCAGGGCAGGATGGCCATGGTCGTGCGCTCCACCGACAGCTTTGACACCCGCGCCAGCACGAACAGCACCATGCCCAATGGCGGATGCAGCAGCCCTATCATCAAGTTCAGCGTCATCACCAGCCCGAAGTGGATGGGATCGATGCCCAGTTTCAACACCAGCGGCAGCAGGATGGGCACCAGGATGGTGATGGCCGCAATGGTGTCGATGAAGCAGCCCACGATCAGGATCAGCACGTTGGCCAGCAGCAGGAACACCCACTTGTTGTCGGTAACGGCCAGGATGGCGTCGGTGAGCGCCTGCGCCGCCTGCGTGGTGGTGAGCAGCCACGCGAAAACAGAGGCCGCGGTAACGATGAACAGCACCGATGCGGTGGTCTCGATGGTATCGAACGTGGCCTTGGCCAACGAGCGCAGCGTCATCGACCGGTAGCGCACCAGGCCCAGGAAAAGCGCCCAGATTACCGCCGCCACGGCGGCTTCGGTGGGCGTGAACCAGCCCATCGTCATGCCGCCGATCAGGATGACCGGCGCCATCAAGGCCATGACGGCCGAAAAGTCGAAATACCAGTCAGCCGCCAGCAAGGCCGCAAATGCCACCAGCGTAGCCACGTTGGCGGACACGCCGAACAGGGTCATCACCCAGATGGTGAGCGGGAAAGCGAGCACGACGGCCACTTCCAGCGATGCACCCGCCAGCCGCTTCCAGTTAAAGGGCACGTCGCCGCCCCAATTGTTCTTGCGGGCAAAATAGGCCACCGTGAACATCATCATCAGCGTCAGCACCACGCCCGGCACCACGCCCGCCAGGAACAGCGACCCGATCGACACGTTGGCCATCATGCCGTAGATCACGAAGGGCAACGATGGCGGCAGGATGGGCCCCAGCGTCGCCGACGCCGCCGTGACGCCCACGGCGAACTCGGTCTGGTAGCCGTGGTCTTTCATGGCCTTGATCTCGATCGTGCCCAGCCCTGCGGCATCCGCGATGGCGGTGCCCGACATGCCGGCGAACACCACCGATCCGACGATATTCACCTGGCCCAGCCCGCCGCGCATCCAGCCCACCAGCGCCACGGCAAAGTTGTAGATGCGTCCGGTGATGCCGGCGATGTTCATCAAGTTGCCGGCCAATATGAAGAACGGCACGGCCAGCAGCGGAAACGACTCCACGCCGGCGATCATGCGCTGCGCAATCACCACGTCGGGCACTCCGCCGGACCACAACAGAAAAAACAGCGAGGCGCCGGCCATGGCCACGGCCACCGGCACGCCGACGATCATCAACAGCAGGAAGGTTCCGATCAGAATTCCCATACGGGCTCCTTGTGCGCGGGTGGCTCAGTCCAGGCTTTGGTATGCGGCGGGGTTTTCCAGCGACGAGTAGCCCTGGCGCCAGTTCTGCACACTGACTTGCACCGAACGCACGAACATCATCACGAAGCCCGCCAGCGCCAGCCAGTACACGTAGGCCTTGTTCCACATGATGGTGGTCATGGGCTCGGCGCCCACCAGTTCGATATAGCGGTACACCAGCCACACGGCATAGCCGAAGAAGGCCGTGCGCAGCACGTCGATAAGGGTCGCCAGTATTCGCCCCAAGGGCTTGGGCAGGTAGCGGTACAGGAAATCGACCTGTATGTGGCGACAGATGCGCACACACATGGCCGACCCGAAGAACACCACGCCGATCAGCGCATACACCGCCAGTTCTTCGGTCCACGCGAACGAATTGTTCATGACGTAGCGCGTGAAGAACTGCAGGAACACCAGCACGGCCATGATCCAGAACAGGGCCAGGCAGAACCAGTCTTCGAAGCGATAGGCGGACAGGTCGATATTCTGGTGCTGGTCGGCTTCTTCGAAGCTGTGGACGATGGATTCGACCGACGACGCGTGCTGCCCGGCTGCCGCCTGGTGCACGGCCCCTGCCGGCGCATCGTCGCGGTACGGGTTCAGGACTGGTGCGTCTGCACCGCTTTGCGCTTGCATGCGATTCCCCTGTCGATGGCAACCAGGCGGGCCGCCGCATGACGGCCCGCTGCCGCGGTTTACTAGAGGGCCTGGATCGCGTCCCAATCGGCCTTCTGATAGCCGTACTGCTCGAATGGCACCTTCTTCAGCACGATGTCGCGATAGGCATTGGTATCGACCTCGACAACGTTCAGGCCTTTCTGGCGGAATATCTCCACCAGCTCTTTTTCGCGCGCGATGACTTCCTGCGAAGCCTTGGCTGCGGCCTCTTGCGCGACTTCGGAAAATATCTTTCGGTCTTCTTCCGACAGGCTCTTCCACAACTTGCCTGAGATGACCGTGTTCAGGTGGTCGACGATGTGCCCGGTAAGCACGATGTTCTTCTGCACTTCGAAGAACTTCTTGGCTTCGATGGTCGTCAGCGGGTTTTCCTGCGCTTCGACGGTGCCGTTCTGCAGCGCCAGGTACACCTCGGCAAAGGCGATCGGCGATGTGTTGGCGCCGCAGGCGCGCGGCATGGCGAGATAGGCCGGCACGTCGGGCACGCGCATCTTCAGGCCCTTCATTTCGTCGCACTTGGTGAACGGTCGGTTGGATGTGGAATGGCGGGTGCCATAGTACGTGGTGGCCACGATATGGTTGCCGCTCTTTTGCTGGTAGCCGTCGGTCAGCGTTTTGTAGATATCGCTCTTGGTATAGGCCAACAGGTGTTCGGGGTCGCGGAAGGTGTAGGGGTAGTAAGTGACGCCTATGCGCGGAAAGCTCTTGGCGGCAAAGCTGGAACCGGAAATGATCATGTCCACGGTGCCCAGCGTCAGCCCCTGGTTGATGTCGTTTTCCTTGCCCAGCTGCGAGGCGGGGTACACGTCGATATGGTATCGGCCGTTGGTGCGTTTCTCGATTTCCTGGGCGGCCCACACCGAACTGGTATGGAAGGGCTCCGAGGTTTCGTATACATGCGCCCACTTCAGCGTGGTCTGTGCCAGCGCGCTGCCCGACACGGACAGAATGGCCGAGGCCAGCAGCGTCTTGACGGCATTGCCTTGCTTCATCGTTGTCTCCTCTCTTCTGAGGTTGATCGGGCGGCGGCCTGGTTGTTATGAATACCGCTGCCTTTGGTGGTCAGGGGTCACATACAAGCTGCACCTTGGTACTGCGCGCGCGGTCGGCGGCCAATTCAAAGGCTTCGGCCGCACGCTCGAGCGGCAATTGCGCGCTCATCAATGGCCGCACATCGACCCGCCGGGTACGCAGGAACGAAACGGCCCAATCGAATTCGACGCCGGCGCGGAAAGCGCCCACGTAGTCCAGTTCCCGCGACATGATGCTGTTGGCGGGAAACGCAATGCCCGAGGCGGGCAGCGTGCCTACCTGCACGATGCGCCCGCCGCGCCGCACGGCGGCCAGGCAGGTGTCCAGCGCCGCAGGGCTGCCGGCCGCCTCGATGGCCACATCGGCCAGATCGGCCAAGTCGGCCGGCGACGCCCGGTCGGATCGCAACGTGTCGTCGGCGCCGACCTGTCGCGCCATCGACAGCGGCCGGTCGGCGATGTCGGCGACTACAACACTGGCGGCGCCGGCCAGCCGCGCAGCCAGGGCCGTCATGCAGCCGATAGTGCCGCCGCCCGTGACGAGTACCGTCTTGCCCAGCAGGGGGCCGGCGCGATGCACGCCGTGCAGTCCGATGGACAAGGGCTCGGCACATGCCAGTTCACCCAGCGAGATATCCTCGTGCACCGGAGTAAGCTGCCGCTCGCCCATGACGAAGCGCTCGCGGAACATGCCCTGCACGTGCGGGTACACGCTGGCGCTGCCCAAAAAACGCATGTGCCGGCACAGGTTGTCGCGGCCGGCGCGGCAATAATCGCACTGCCCGCAAGGGTGCGAGGGATTGATGGCGACTTTCATGCCGGGCTGCACGCGGGTGACCGTGGTGCCCACGCGCACTACCGTGCCGGACGCCTCGTGCCCGGGGATCAGCGGCTCGCGAATCACAAAGTCGCCTACACGGCCATGCAGGAAATAATGCAGGTCGGACCCGCAGATGCCGGCCGCGCCCAGGCGCAGTTCGACGTCGTGCGCGCCCAGCGGCGTTTCGCCGTCGGTATCCAGCCGCAGGTCGCGCGCCCCGTGGATTCTGCAGACAAGGCTCATGTCCGGACCTTGGGAGCGGACGCCCAGCTGGCGGTCAGCCGGTCGTGCGAACACGACAGGTGGCGGCGCATGGCTTCGCGGGCTCGGGCCGCGTCGCCAGCCGCGATGGCGTCGACAACACGGCCGTGTTCGGCGATGGCCGCTTGCCAGCTGGACGGGTTTTCAAAGTAATCGCCCAGCTTGACCGACAACGGGTTGTGGCGTTCGTCAAACAACTCGCCCACCACCCGCAGCAGCACAGAATTATTGGCGATCTCGGCCACGCGCAAATGGAACAGTCGGTCGCCCTGGATGGGTACCTGTCCAGCCTCGGCCTCTTCCTGCATGGCCTGAACCGCCTCGCGCAGCCCATCCACCTGCACCGGCTGGGCAAGCTCGGCAGCCTGCGCGGCCAGTTCGCCCTCGACCAGTTGCCGGGCCAATATGGTCTCGAGCGGGCTCTCGGCCACCACGCTGGCGGATCCGTCGCGGCTGCGCACATAAATGCCCGACCCCATGCGCACTTCGACCAGGCCTTCCACTTCCAGCGCAATAAGCGCTTCGCGCACGGACGGGCGCGACACACCCAGCTTCAGGGCAAGATCGCGTTCGGGCGGCAGGCGCGCCCCCACGGGGAATTCGCCCGCCTGGATCAGCACCCGCAGCTGGTCGGCAATCTGGCGGTACAGTCGACGCGGTTCTATGGGATGAAAAGGCATGGAAGCGGCAAAAAGGTAAAGTGGCCTTACCACTTGTCCGCATGTTGCGCGCCACAGCCGGGTGGGCACAATTAGGGTTTGCGCTAGGCGCCCCGGCGGCCGGCCGCTACGACCCTACCCCGCATGCAACGCGAATCTGTTAAAAACGACGCGCCATACGCACATACCCGGTACATGTCTCATACTCCGCACCCTTCTCCCTACAAAAGCACAGGCGGCCTGCGGCGCATCCTCAACGCGCTGCGCTATTCGCTGCAGGGCCTGCAAGCCGCTATCAAATACGAAGCGGCTTTCCGGCAGGAACTGGTGCTGGCCATTCTGCTGATACCGGCGGCTTTTTTCCTGGGACGCAGCACGGACGAGGTCTTCATTCTGATCGCCTCGGTGATTCTGGTGCTGGTGGTGGAACTGCTGAATTCGGCGGTAGAGGCGCTGGCCGATGCGCTGTCGGTCGAAACGCACCCTTTGCTGGGCCGCGCCAAAGACCTGGGCAGTGCGGCCGTGATGCTGATGTTGCTGTTCACCATCGCCGTGTGGGTTGCCGTGGGCGTCAGCCGGTTCTTGCTCTAGGCAGGCCCGGCGGCATGCCGCTTGCTTCGGCCCGGAACCGGCAACGGGCGGCTCCCCCGCCCACCGACTTCCCTCTATACTTTTCTGCATGGCTAACGATCCGATCCACCCTGCGCCAGACCCCGCTCATCGCGTCGTGATCGTCGGCGGCGGCGCAGGCGGCCTGGAGCTGGCCGCCAAGCTGGGGCGCAAGCACGGCCCGCGCTACGTCACGCTGGTGGACAGCCGCCCTATCCATATCTGGAAGCCTTCGCTGCACGAAGCCGCCGCGGGCACGCTGGACATTTACCAGGAAGGCCTGTCTTACCTGATGCTGGCCAATTTGTGCGGGTTCTCGTTCGCGATGGGCGAGTTGCAGGGTGTGGACCGGGAACGCCGCGTCATCCAGATCAGTGCAGTGGCCGATGCGCACGGCGAGGTGGTGCTGCCGGCACGCGAACTGCATTACGACACGCTGGTGCTTGCGGTGGGCAGCGTGTCGAACTTCTTCAATACGCCGGGCGCCGAGCAGTACGCGGTGACGCTGGACAACACCGAAAATGCCGAAGCGTTCCGGCTGACCATGCTCAAGGCGATGGCGCGCGTGGACCAATCCAAAGTGCGCGACCCTTCTGCCCGCCTGGATGTGGTGATCGTCGGCGGCGGGGCCACAGGAGTGGAGCTGGCCGTGGAACTGCATGAAGCGGGCGGCGTGGTCGCCGCATATGGCCTGCCGAACTTCCGCGCCGAACGCGATCTGGCCATCACGCTGGTAGAAGGCGCACCGCGCATATTGGCGGCTCTGCCCGAGAGAATTTCCGAAGCGGCGCTGGCGCGCCTGACCCAGTTGGGCATACGCGTGGAAACCAATTGCCGCGTGGCAGAAGTCACGGCCCGCAGCGTCAAGACGGCCGACGGCCGGGAATTTCCGGCCAGCCTGTGCATGTGGGCCGCGGGCATCAAGGGCCTGCCCTTGATGGAAGCCTTGGGCATGCCTTGCAACCGCAGCGGCCAGTTGGTGGTAAACAGCCGCCTGGAATCCCCCGACCCGAATATTCTGGCCCTGGGCGACTGCTGCGCCGTGCCGCGCGGCGATTCGGGCACAGTGCCTGCGCGCGCGCAGGCCGCGCACCAGGAAGCCACCTACCTGGCGCGCAAGATCACGGCGCGCATCCGCGGCAAGGCCGAACCCCGCGAGCCCTACGAATACCGCGACCGCGGGTCGCTGGTGTCGCTGGGGCAGGATGCGGGCGTGGGCAGCCTGATGGGCAAGCTGGCGGGCCGGGGCCTGTTTGTCAGCGGTACACTGGCGCGCCTGATGTACATGAGCCTGCACCTGATGCACCACCACGCGGTGCTGGGCCTGCGGCGCACCGCCACGCTGGCGCTGGCGCGCCTGCTGATGCGGCGCACACATCCACGCGTGAAACTGCACTGAATATCCATGACCTTCATACAACGACTTGAACAAGCCTGGGCGCAGGGCAATACGCTGCTGCAGGTCGGGCTGGACCCCGATCCCAAGCGCTTTCCGCGCGAGCTGCAAGGCAAGCCGGACGCCATCTTCCAGTTCTGCCGCGGCATCGTCGACGCCACGGCGCCCTACGCGTGCAGCTTCAAGCCGCAGATCGCGTACTTTGCCGCGCATCGGGCCGAAGAGCAGCTGGAGGCCCTGTGCGCGCATATTCGCGCGACGCATCCCCATCTGCCGATTGTGCTGGACGCCAAGCGCGGCGATATCGGCACCACCGCCGAACACTACGCGCGCGAAGCGTACGAACGTTACGGCGCGCACGCCATGACGGTAAACCCATACATGGGGCTGGATTCGGTCGAGCCCTACCTGGGCTGGAAAGACCGCGGCGTGATCGTGCTGTGCCGCACGTCCAATCCGGGCGGTTCGGACCTGCAGTTCCTGAAGCTGGACAGCGGCGAACCGCTGTACCTGCACGTTGCCGGCATGGTGGCCGACAAATGGAACGCCGACGGGCAATGCGGGCTGGTGGTGGGCGCCACCTACCCCAACGAGCTTGCGGCCGTGCGCCAGCGCATAGGCGAGGCGATGCCGTTGCTGGTGCCCGGTATCGGAGCCCAGGGCGGAGACATCACCGCCACGGTGAATGCCGGGCGCAATACAGCGGGCACCGGCATGATGGTCAACGCTTCGCGGGCCATCCTGTACGCCAGCGGCGGCGACGACTGGCGCGAAGCGGCCGCACAGGCAGCCAGGGATCTGCGCGACGCCATCAACGCCGTGCGATAAACAGCGGCCACCGTCGGGCGTGCGCAAAAGCCGATAAATAGCAGCCACCGTCGGAGTGCGCGAAAGCTGATAAATAGCAGCCACCGTCGGGGGCGCGCGAAAGCTGATAAATGGCAGCCACCGTCGGGGGCGCGAAAGGTGTCAGGCACCCTTCGGGAGCCAGACACCGCTCCCGTTGCAAACTATGCGGTGTCCGACTCCCGAAGGGTGTCAGACACCTTCCGCCACCGCGACACCTTCCGCCACCGCGACACCGCCGCGCCGGGCTTATGGCCGGCTGCGATGGACTGGTTCGCCGATCAATTCCAGCAGCCCGCGTAGCGCGTACACCACCGAACTTTGCCGCACCTGCGCCCGGTCGCCGGCGAACACCTGGGTGTCTGCGCGCGACGTGATCCCGTCGCCGTTGCGTATCGTGCGCGAAAGGTGTCAGGCACCCTTCGGGAGCCAGACACCGCTCCCGATTGCAAACTATGCGGTGTCCGACTCCCGAAGGGTGTCAGACACCTTCCGCCACCGCGACACCTTCCGCCACCGCGACACCTTCCGCCACCGCGACACCGCCGCGCCGGGCTTATGGCCGGCTGCGATGGACGGGTTCGCCGATCAATTCCAGCAGCCCGCGTAGCGCGTACACCACGGAACTTTGCCGCACCTGCGCCCGGTCGCCGGCGAACACCTGGGTGTCTGCGCGCGACGTGATCCCGTCGCCGTTGCGTATCGCGAAACCGAAGCACACCATGCCTACCGGTTTGCCGGGCGTGGCGCCGCCCGGGCCGGCGATGCCCGTGGTGGACGCGGCGATATGCACGGCGGGACTGGCCAGCATGACGCCGCTGGCCATTTCCAGCGCCGTCTCTTCACTGACGGCGCCGAACCTGTCCAGGGTATCGGCCGATACATTGAGCTCGGCAATTTTTGCGTCGTTGCTGTACGTGACGAGCCCCCGGTCGAACCAGTCGCTGGAGCCCGCCACGGCCGTGATGGCGCCGGCCAGCAAACCGCCGGTGCAGGATTCGGCCGTGCCCAGCACGAGGCCGCGTCGCTGCAATGCGGCGCCCAGTCGTTCGGCCAAACCCAGCGCCTGGGCCTGGGACAGGGAAGCGGGCGCGAGGCCCGGCACAGGCTTGTGCGGCAACGTCATGTGAAGACCCCCAGGCGTACGAGTATGGCCATGACCAGCAAGGCATAGCCCGCGGCAACGATGTCGTCCCACATGACCCCGAAGCCGCCCTTGATCTTGGCGTCGAAATACTTGATGGGCGGCGGCTTGGCGATATCGAACAGCCGGAACAGGCCAAACGCGGTCAGCTGCGCGAGAAAGGTGCCGGGCACCAGCCACAGCACCAGCCAGAACGCCACCATCTCGTCCCATACGATACCGACATGGTCGTCTACCTGCAATTCACGCGCGACGCGATGGCACGCCCAGCAGCCGTACGCGAACGCCAGGGCCAGGAAGATGGCCAGCGCCAGGTCGGACGCGGCCGGCGCCGCCGCCGCCCAGATCAGCCAGGCCAGCAGCGTGCCCCAGGTGCCCGAAGCCGGACGCAACAGGCCGCTGCCCAGGCCGAAGGCGATCAGCCGGCCGGGGTCGCCCGCCACCCAGCGCGGGGCAGGATAGGCCACCCGCACGCGATTGCGCATGGATGCCGGAGACGAATCGGGGCTGGCGGGCATAGAGATTCAGGAAACAGGAAAATGATCGAAGCCGCGCGGCAGTTCGCGCAGCGGCAGGCCATCCGCGTCCAGCACCACGATGCCGGGCTGGGACTCGATGAATCCGATGGCGGTGACAGGCACCCCGGCGCGGGCCGCCGCATCCAGCACGCGGCCGCGGTCGGCCGGCGCGGCGGTAAAACACAATTCGTAGGCATCGCCGCCGCCCAGCACGGCCTGCAACACCGTTTCGGCCGGCAGGCCCTGCACGGGGGCGGCCACCGGCATCGCCGCGTAGTCCAGCCGGGCGCCGGCCCCGCTGGCGCGCAGGATATGCCCCAGGTCTTGCAGCAGGCCGTCGGAAATATCGATGGCGGCGTGCGCCAGCCCCGCCAGCGCCTGCCCCAGCGCCACCCTGGGCTGCGGGCGTTCCAGCGCCGTGCGCGTTGCCGCCAGCCGGGCGTCGTCGGCCGGCAGCTGTCCGTCGAGCAGGCGGTAAGCCACGTCGGCCGCGCCCAGCGCGCCCGATACCCAGATCTGGTCGCCCGCACGCGCGGCATCGCGGCGCAGGGCGCGGCCCGGCTCGACTGCGCCAAATACCGTGACGCTGATAGCCAGCTCGTGCGCGCTGCGCGTGGTGTCGCCGCCGATCAGCGGGCAGCCATGCGCGCCGGCCAGTTCATGAAAACCCTGCGCAAATGCCGCGAGCCAGGATTCGTCGGCCTGTGGAAGCGCCAGGCCCAGCACGCAGCCGATGGGCATGGCGCCCATGGCGGCCAGGTCGGACAGGTTGACGGCCAACGCTTTGTGGCCCAAGGCGTGGGGATCGACATCGGGAAAGAAATGCCGCCCCTGAATCAGCATGTCGGTGCTGGTGGCAATGTGCATGCCGGCCGGCGCCGGGAACATGGCGCAATCGTCGCCCACCCCCAGCATGCCCGCGGGCGCCGGCCGAGCAAAGAAACGCGCGATCAGATCGAACTCAGAGGCCAAGCGGGTCTCCAGCACGGCGCGCGGCAGCGCGCGCCGCGCCTATCGGCGCTGCGAGGCGGCTGCCTGCACCTCGGTGGCGCGCACGTCGGCAGCCAGTTTATCGAGCACGCCGTTGACGAACTTGAAGCCATCGGTGCCGCCGAACGATTTGGCCAGTTCGACCGCTTCATTGATGGCCACCTTGTACGGCACTTCGACGTGGTGCACGAGTTCGTAGCTGCCGATAAGCAAGATGCCGTGCTCTACCGGCGACAGTTCGTTCAACGGCCGGTCGATGTAGGGCGCAAAGCGCTCGCGCAGGTTGGGCGCCTCGCGCAACACGCCATGCAGCAGCGTCTTGAACCATTGGGCATCGGCTTCGGAGAAGTCGTCGGCGTCGCGCAGGTGCGCGTCGATTTCGCCGGCGTCCTGCGTACCTTCGCCGCCGCGCAACAGCCACGCGTACACGCCCTGCAGCGCAAATTCGCGGGCACGCCGGCGGGCGCTGCGAGCGTTGGCGCGCGCCTGCGCCGCGCTATCAGCGGCTGTCGGTTTCTTCGTCGTCAAAATCTTCGTCCTCGTCTTCGTCGTCTTCGTCGTCTTCTTCGGGCTGCAGCGCCGCCACCAGGTTGGCCATTTCGACGGCCGCCTCGGCGCAATCGCTGCCCTTGCCCGCCGCCCGGGCCTGGGCTTGTTCGTCGGTGTCGACCGTCAGCACGCCATTGGCCACGGGAATGCCCGTTTCGAGCGAAATGCGGGAAATCGCGCGCGCCATTTCGTTGCTGACCACTTCGAAGTGATAGGTTTCGCCGCGGATGACCGCGCCCAGCGCGATCAGCGCGTCAAACTCGAAGCTTTCGGCCATGTGCGACAGCGCCACGCCAAGTTCGAGCGCGCCCGGCACGCTGGCCACCATGACGTCGCGTTCGTCCACGCCGAGTTCGGCCAGCTTCTTCAGGCACGCATCGAGTTCGGCCATGCCGATTTCTTCGTTGAACCGGGCGCGCACGATACCGATGTGCAGCCCTTCGCCGTTCAGGTCGGGGGTAAGGATGTAAGGATTCATGAGTCGGCCTTGGGGGAAGTGGCAGAGGTGGAAGGGTCGCAATCGTAACCCGTAATGGTGAGCGAAAAGCCCGCCATGCTGGGCATTTTGCGCGGCCGGGCCAACAGGCGCATCTGGCCGACATTGAGATCGCGCAGGATCTGCGCGCCGATGCCGTACGTGCGCAGCCCGTAACGCTCGCCGTCGCGCACCGGCGGCTGGGCGGCCGCGTCGCCCCAGGCGGCGATCTGTTCGAAAAGATGTTCGGCGGACGCCTGGCAGTTCATGAGCACCATCACGCCCGCCGGCGACTGCGCAATGGCCTGCAAGGCGCGACCCACGCCCCAGCTGTGCACCGTGGCGCCAGCATCGAGCGCGTCCAGGATGGACGAGGGCTCGTGCACGCGGACCAGGGTTTCCCGCTGCGGATCGATGGCCCCATGCACCAGGGCCAGATGCACTGCCCCGTTGGCCGTGTCTTTATAGGCCACCGCCCGGAACTGGCCCCAGGCGGTCTGCATGAGGTGTTCGCCCACGCGCTGCACGACGGACTCGTGTTCGCTGCGATACTGGATAAGGTCGGCAATGGTGCCGATCTTGAGATTGTGCGCGCGCGCGAACTCGACCAGGTCGGGCAGGCGCGCCATCGTGCCGTCGGGGTTGAGAATTTCGCAAATGACCGCGGCAGGCGTCAGGCCCGCCATGGCGGTGAGGTCGCAACCGGCTTCGGTGTGGCCGGCGCGCACCAGCACGCCCCCGGGCACCGCGCGCACCGGGAATATGTGGCCGGGCTGGACCAGGTCGCTGGGCTTGGCGTCGCGCGCCACGGCCACCTGGATGGTGCGGGCCCGGTCGGCGGCCGAAATGCCCGTTTCGACGCCTACGGCGGCCTCGATGGACTGCGTGAAGTTGGTGCCGTAGCGGGTGCCGTTGCGGCTGGCCATGAGCGGCAGGTCGAGTTGCCGGCAGCGTTCTTCGGTAAGCGTCAGGCACACCAGGCCCCGGCCATGGGTAACCATGAAGTTGATGGCCTCTGGCGTGACGAACTCGGCAGCCATGACGAGATCGCCTTCGTTTTCGCGATCTTCTTCGTCAACCAGAATGACGATGCGGCCGGCGCGCAGTTCGGCGATGATCTCGGCAACCGAGGAAATGCCAAAGGACTCCGGGGCAGCGTCGGACGCAATGGAAGCAAGCGGGGCAGGCATGAAAATGACCACAGCGGCAGGAAAACGCTAAGTTTACCGCCCTTGGCCACGCCGCGGCCGGACCCGGGCGGCCACGTCGCCGCCTGCCGCGCCGGCCTGAACGGTAAACTGCCACCCACAGCGATCACGCGAAAACATCCCGACACACGGACTTCACGACAAGGACCCCCATGCAAGCGCTTGCAGCCATGCCTGCCACTGTTGCCGCAGCGGTGCGTATTGTGCTCACCGATATCGACGACACCCTGACCACCGACGGACGCCTGCCCGCTGACGCCTACGCGGCGCTCGAGCGGCTGGAAGCCGCCGGCGTCGTGGTCGTGCCCATTACCGGCCGCCCCGCGGGCTGGTGCGACCACATCGCGCGCATGTGGCCGGTGCGCGCGGTGGTGGGCGAGAACGGCGCCTTCTACTATGCGTACGACCGCGCCGCCCGGCGCATGAAAACCCATTATTGGGCCGATGCCCAGGCGCGCGCGTCCAGCCGCGAGCGCCTGGACGCCATACGCGACCGGGTACTGCGCGAAGTGCCGGGGGCGGCGGTCGCCAGCGACCAGGACTACCGCGTGGCCGACCTTGCCATCGACTTCTGCGAAGATGTGCCCGCCCTGCCCGAGGCGGCCATCAGCCGCATCGTCGACATCTTCCATGAAGCCGGCGCGCAGGCCAAAGTCAGCTCCATCCACGTGAACGGCTGGTTCGGCGACTACGACAAGCTCACCATGACGCGCACGCTGTTCGAGCGCGAACTGGGCCTGGATATCGACCAAGCGCTGCCCGAATGCCTGTTCATCGGCGACTCGCCCAACGACGAGCCCATGTTCAGGTTCTTTCCCGTATCGGTGGGTGTGGCCAACATCCAGGCCTTGCTGCACCGCCTGGACCACCATCCCGCCTATGTGGCCTCGCGCCACGGCGGCGGCGGTTTCGTGGAAATGGCCGACCGCCTGTTGCAGGCCAGGGCAGCCGCCGGATCCGCATCGTGAAGACGTGCCCCACGCCCCCTGCGCGGGCCACGGACGGCCGGCGCAGCATCCAGTCCGTCGAGGTCGGATTCCCGCTGCTGGCCGCCCTGGTCGACGCGGGCAAGCCCCTGACGTTGCGCGATCTGGCCAGCGCCGCCGGCATGACGTCGGCCAAGGCCCACCCTTATCTGGTGAGCTTCACGCGGGTCGGGCTGGTGCAGCAGGATTCGGCAACGGGGCAGTACGAACTCGGCCCGTTCGCCCTGCAGATGGGGCTGGTGAGCCTGCAGCGCCTGGACCCGGTGCGGGTTGCCATGCCCGAAGTCGCCGCGCTGCAGGCCACGATCGGGCACACGCTGGGTATCGCGGTGCTGGGCTCGCACGGGCCCACCATGATCCACATGACCGAAGCCAGCTATCCCGTGCACGTCAACATGCGCAAGGGCACGGTGATGTCGATGCTGCATACCGCCACCGGGCTGGTATTCGCGGCCTGGCTGCCGCCCAAGGTGGCAGAGCACTACATCTCGCGCGAAGCGGGCGACACGGCGGTCATTGCCGGCCGGCAACCGCCGCGCAAGGTCGCCTACGCCGAGGTCGAGGCGCAACTGGCGGACATCCGCGTGCATGGCATGGCGCGCGCCCTGGGCAACCCCCTGCCCGGCGTGGATGCGCTTTCGGTGCCGGTGTTCGACAGTACCGGCACCGTAGTGCTGGCACTGACGGCGCTCGGGCCGACCGGCCTGTTCGATTCGCAATGGAACGGCGCCATCGCCAAACCGCTGCTCGAATGCGCGCGGGAAATTTCGCGCAAGCTCGGTTATCGCAAATAAACGCAGGCCCCATCCGGCAAAACGAAAACAAATCGAAAAAAACGAAACCGACACGAAAACAACACGAAAACAAATACAAGTAATCCCCCGCTGGGCGGTTTCGTTTTTTTGTGTTTGAATATTTAAGTTTGGTGATATTCGAACACTGAAGGAGACACCGTCATGCAAGCCTTGCGCCTGATACAAGCCGCCGCGGCCATTTCCCTGGCCTTCGGCATGCAAGCCGCCCAAGCGGCCGACAGCTGCCCCAATCGGGGCGACCTCGATCAAATGTATTGCGACGCCAACAAGGACCTCGTCGCCGATACGCCCACCGACCCCGCCAAGCTGAAAACGCCGTCCACGCTGGTGTTCACCTACACGCCCGTCGAAGACCCGGCCGTGTACGCCAACATCTTCAAGCCGTTTACGGAATACCTGGCCGAATGCACCGACAAGCGCGTGGTGTTCTACCAGGTGCAAAGCAACGCGGCCGAAATCGAAGCCATGCGCTCGGGCCGGCTGCACGTGGGTGGCTTCTCTACCGGCCCCACGGCCTTTGCCGTGAACATCGCCGGCGCGGTGCCGTTTGCCGTCAAGGGCTATGCCGATAGCTTCCAGGGCTACAACCTGATCGTCATCGTCAAGAAAGACAGCCCCTACCAGAAGCTCGCCGACCTGAAGGGCAAGAAGCTCGCCCACACCTCGCCTTCGTCGAACTCGGGCCACATGGCTCCCGTGGCGCTGTTCCCCAAAGAAGGCCTGGTGCCGGAACAAGACTACAAGATCATTTTCTCGGGCAAGCATGACCAGTCGGTCATGGGCGTGAACTCGGGCGACTACGACGCGGCCGCCGTGGCCTCCGACGTCTTCTATCGCATGGCCGAGCGCGGCCAGGTCAAGGAAGAAGATTTCCGCATCATCTACACCAGCGAGAAATTCCCCACCTCGTCGTTCGCCTACGCGCACGACCTGGAGCCGAAGTTCCGCGACCAGATGCTGAAGTGCTTCTATGACTACCGCTTCCCGGACGCCATGAAAGAAGCCTTCGACGGCGCCGACCGCTTCTACCCCGTCACTTACGAGAAAGACTGGGCCATCGTGCGGCAGGTCGCCGAATCGGGCGGCGAAAGCTTCAACCGTGCCGCGTACGATCGCGAAACCGCCAAGAGCAAGGGCAAGCAGTAAGCATGACCACATCTTTACGTATTACCGGCCTGGTCAAGGAATACCGGGCCGGCCGGCCGGTGCTCAAGAACATCGACCTGCATGTCGAGGGGCAGGGCCTGACGGCCATCATCGGCCCCTCGGGCACCGGCAAAAGTACGCTGTTGCGCTGTATTAACCGCCTGATCGACCCCACCCGGGGAAAAATCGAGCTGCAGACGGGTAATGATTCCATTGATCTGGCCGCCATCCGCGGCACGGCGCTGCGCCAGGCGCGGCGCCGTATCGGCATGGTGTTCCAAGAATACAACCTGGTCGAACGCCTGACCGTCATGGAAAACCTGCTTACGGGCCGTCTGGGCTACAGCAGCGCCATCAAGGCCTGGATGCGGCGTTTCGAGGCCGACGACATCGAACGCGCATACCAGCTGCTCGACGTGGTGGGGCTCAATGGTTTCAGCGACCAGCGCGCCGACGCACTGTCGGGCGGGCAGCGCCAGCGGGTGGGCATCGCCCGCGCGTTGATGCAGCGCCCCCAGCTGCTGCTGGCCGACGAGCCGACATCTTCGCTGGACCCCAAGACCTCGGTCGAGATCATGGAACTGCTGGCCGAGCAAGGCAGCGCCAATGGCATTCCGGTGCTGGTCAATATCCACGACGTGGATCTGGCCCGCCGCTACGCCACCCGCATCGTGGGCATGTCGGGCGGCCACATCGTCTACGACGGCGATGGCCAGGGCCTGGACACGGCCACACTGAAAACCATCTACGGAGGCGAATCGTGGCTGCAGTAAGGCGCCGCCCGTTCGCCCTTTCATGGCAGGCAAAGCTGGGCACGGTGCTGGTCATCGTGTATTCGCTGTATGCGGCCGGCCAGCTCGATTTCAGCCTGGACCGCTTCAAGGCGGGCCTGGGCCACGCCGCCACACTGCTGGGGCGCATGTTCCCCCCGCACATCCAGCAACCCGACACGCTTTGGCAAGGCCTGGCCGAAAGCCTGGAAATCGCCGTGCTTGCCTCGGTGATCGGCATTCTGGTGGCCCTGCCCGTGGGCCTGCTGGGCGCCCGCAACCTGATGCCCAACTGGGCGTCGTGGCCCGCCCGCGCGCTGGTGGCCCTGTGCCGCTCGCTGCACCCCGTGATCGTCGCGATTCTGTTCGTCAAGGCGGTGGGCTTTGGCGCCCTGGCCGGGATCCTGGCGCTGGCCGTGGCATCGGTGGGGTTCATCGGCAAGCTGTTTACCGAAGCCATCGAAGAAATCTCGCTTAAGCAGGTCGAAGCCGTGCGCGCCACGGGCGCCTCGTTCGCCAACGTGATTCTGTTCGGCGTGTTGCCACAGGTGTTCGCGCGCTTCATCGGCTTTGCCACCTATCAGTTCGACTCCAACCTGCGCAACTCCACCATGGTGGGCATCGTGGGCGCGGGCGGCATCGGCGGCACGCTGTTCTCGGCCTTCCAGCGCTTCGACTACGATTTCGTCGCCGCGATCCTGATCACGCTCATCGCCATCATCATGGTGGGTGAATTGCTGGCGCGCTTCGTGCGGGCAGTATTCCTCGACAACCTGGGCTTCGATACCCTGCTGCAGCGCCGCTTCGACGCGGCGCGCGGCCTGGGCGGCAAACCCCGGGAACGCCTGGAGACCGACGAATGAACGCGTCCACGACTACCCTGCCGGGCGCCGCCTATCCGCGCGTCTGGCACCGCTACACCATGGGGCAGCGGCTGCTGCGCTTCGCGCTGTACCTGGTGGTGGTCGCCGCCATCGTGCAGGCCACCCGCAGTGTCGAGATCATCCCCGAGTTCCTCTACGATGCGCCGGAACAGATGGCCGACCTGCTCGGCCGCATGTGGCCGGTTGACTGGGCGTTCTATCCCGAAGGCGTGCACGCCGCGCTGCTCGAAACGCTGCACATCGCTACGCTGGGCACGATCCTGTCGGTCGTGCTGGCCGTGCCGGTGGGCCTGCTGGCGGCAAACAACCTTACGCCAAGCAAGCTGGTGAACCAGTTCGCCCGCCTGATACTGGTGTCCAGCCGGTCGGTGAACTCGCTCGTGTGGGCGCTGCTGTTCATCGCGATCTTCGGGCCGGGCGCGCTGGCCGGCACGCTGGCGATCGCCTTCCGTTCCATCGGCTTTGTGGGCAAGCTGGTGGGCGAGGCCATCGAAGAAGCACAACGCGGCCCGGTCGAAGCGCTGACCGCCACGGGCGCCAGCAAAAGCGCCGTGCTGTGGTACGGCTACTGGCCGCAGATCCGCCCGGCGTTCTGGTCCATCGTGCTGCTGCGCTGGGACATCAACGTGCGCGAATCCGCGGTGCTGGGCCTGGTGGGTGCCGGCGGCATCGGCATGGCGCTGGATACCGCGCTCAACCTGTTCCAGTGGGACCGCGTGGCGCTGGTACTGGCGGCCATCTTCGCCGTCGTGATCGTCGCAGAAATCGCCATCACGCAGGCGCGCAAGCGCATCCTCTAGGCGGTGGGTGTCTGACACCCTTCGGGAGTCAGACACCTATGATTGCCAAGCGCCGCCCCAATGCCTCTAGGCGGTGGGTGTCTGACACCCTTCGGGAGTCAGACACCTATGATAAAAACCGGCGCATCCGACGGTGCCTGACTCCCAAAGGGTGTCAGACACCATCCCAACGATGAAACGCGCCACACAAGACGGTGTCTGACTCCCGAAGGGTGTCAGACACCATCCGCCATCCCACGGCCGCCACGCGGAGCATCCAGGCCCGCCGCGCTTGCCTCAGCCGCCCCTTACCGATTTATGACAGGTCATCAACGGCCGCGGACGAGTTGGTTACTATCCCTCGTTTCAGCAGCCGCCCGCATCGACCATGTCAGAACAAGAACTGAAACTGCACGTCCCTGCCGCCTCGCGCCAGGCGGTACAGCGCGAAATGCGCGACGGCAAGGCCACGCTGGTGCGGCTGCACGCCATGTATTTCGACACGCCTGGCCGCGAACTGGCGCGCGCCCGCATCGCCCTGCGGCTGCGCCGCGAAGGCCGCGACTGGGTACAGACGGTAAAAATGCCTGGCGCCGACGCAATCACCCGCGTCGAAATCAACCATCCGCGCAGCGGCCCGGTGCTCGACCTGTCGGTTTATGCCGGCACCGAGCTCGAAGGCCCGCTGGCGGCCATCAAGGGCGAGCTGGGCCTGCGCTACGAAACCGATGTGCAGCGGCTGCTGCGCCAGGTGCGCAGCCGGCATGGCAGCGTCGAGCTGGCCTATGACACCGGCGTGCTGCGCGCCGGCGGCCTCGATCTGCCGATATCGGAACTGGAATTCGAGCTACTGTCCGGCCGGCCCGCGGCCATATTCGCCCTGGCGCGGCGCTGGCAGCAACGCTATGGCCTGGTGCTGGATGCACGCAGCAAATCCGAACGCGGCGATGCGCTGGCCGCCCTGGCCCGCGAACTTGCCACCCTGGACGCCGATGACCCCACCAGCCAGGTCAGCCGCGGCAGCGCCATCGCGCGCTTCTGGGGCCCGCGTCCGGCCGACACGGTAACCCTGGAACCCGGCATGACGCCGGCGCAGGCCATGGGCAGCATTGCCGCCGAATGCCTGGACCAGATCACCCGCAATGCGGCGATGCTCGCCGAAGTGGATACCCTGGGTGTGTACGCCGCCGGACAGCCGGAGCACGTGCACCAGCTGCGCGTGGGCATGCGCCGCATGCGGTCGGCGTGGCGCCTGTTCGACGGCTGGATCGCGCCGCCGCCGGCTGCCGTGCAGGACGGCTTGCGCGCCCACTTCACCGAATTCGGGCTCAGCCGCGACCAGGATGTACTGAACGAAACCGTGACGCCGGCCCTGCTGCAGGCGGGCATGCCGGTCATCGCGTTCGACATGCCGCCGCCCGATATGGACGTGCAACCCGTTGCGGCTGGCCGCAGCTTCCAGGGATGGCTGTTGGACGCACTGGAATGGAGCCTGGCCGTGCAACCCCGGGAACCCGCCAGCGCGCCCACGACCCCCGACTTGGCCAGCCCAGCCGCCGACGTGGCCACGCCGCCCGACGACAGCGCCGGGCAAGGCACCGACACGCTCACGATTATTCCGCTGACAGCCGGACCCGACCTGCCAGCCCTGGAAAAACTGCTGGGCAAGCGCCTGCACCGCTGGCACGCCGCGGTGGTCAAACAAGGCCGGCACTTCGCCACACTGGACATTGCTAGGCGCCACGCGCTGCGCAAACGCTGCAAGCGCCTGCGCTATGGGTTGTCTTTTGCCGCGGCCCTGCTGCCGCGCGGCCGGCTGCGGCAGTATCGCAAGTTGCTGATGCAGGTGCAGGACCTGCTGGGCGAAATCAACGACCTGGCCATGGCCAGGGAGTACTACCAGGGGTGCGTGGAAACTCACCCGCAGGCCTGGTTCGCGCTGGGATGGATCAGCGCCCGCATCGACGAACTTGCGGTCGAAGCCCAGCAGGCATTCGATCGGCTGGCCGATACGAAGCCTTTCTGGAAATAAACGCGGCTCGGCGTTAAACGATGCATGGCGCCGGCGGCGATGCCGGCGCCGCGGGCCCGCCCGGGTCAGTCGGCAAGCAGCGCCGCAGCGAATTCGTCGGCCACGAAGGGCTGCAGGTCTTCCATGCCTTCGCCAACGCCTATCCAGTACACCGGTACGGGCCGCACGCCCTGCGTGCCCGCAGCCACGGCCGCCAGCGTGCCGCCCTTGGCGGTGCCGTCCAGCTTGGTGACAACCAGGCCGGTCAGGTTGATGGCGGCGTCAAAGGCGCGGATCTGCGCCAGCACATTCTGGCCGGTGTTGCCGTCGACCACGAGCAGCACTTCGTGCGGCGCCGCGCTGTCGGCCTTGCCGATGACGCGCCGGATCTTCTTCAGCTCTTCCATCAGGTGCAGCTGTGTAGGCAAGCGGCCGGCGGTATCGACCATTACCACTCCTACACCGCGTGCGCGGCCCGCATTGACGGCGTCGAAGGCCACGGCGGCCGGGTCGCCGCCTTCCTGGGCGATGACGTTGACGTTGTTGCGGCTGCCCCATTCGATAAGTTGCTCGCGCGCCGCCGCCCGGAAGGTATCGCCGGCGGCCAGCAGCACGCTGGCGCCCTGCCGCTGGAAAGCATGGGCAAGCTTGCCTATCGAGGTGGTTTTGCCCGCGCCGTTGACGCCGGCGATCATGATCACCAGCGGGCTGGCGCGGCGCAGGTCAAAGGCCCGCTCGAGCGGACGCAGGTGATCCGCCAGCAACTCGCGCAGCGCGGTTTTCACCTTAGCGGGATCTTCGATTCGTTCTTTGCGTACGCGCGCGCGCAGGGCGGTCAGCAGCTTCTCGGTGGCTTCGAGGCCGGCGTCGGCCATGATCAACGCCGACTCAAGCTCTTCGAAGAGGTTCTCGTCGACCTTGACGCCCACGAACAGGCCGCCCAGGCTTTGCCCCGTTCGCGACAGGCCCTGTTTCAGCCGCCCCAGCCAGGAGGTTTTCTTGGCGGGCTCGGGAGCCGCAGTGGATGGGGGCGCCGCCACAGGTTCAGGTGCAGCCACGGGTTCGAAGGCAGCAGCGGGCGCCGCCGGAACGACAGGTTCGGGTGCAGCAGCGGGCTCGGGCGCGTCTGCCGCCGGGGCAACGGGTACAGGGTCATCCCGCCCGGCTTGCGGTGCAGGCGCGGCGGGTTCGGCTGGCGCCACCGGCTGACGCGGCGGCTCCGGCGCCACCGGGGCGGCCGGCTCGGGCAGGGGCGCCGCGGGCATCACCGGCTCGGGCGGGGCCGGCGGCGGCGCGGCAGTGCCCGTATCGGGCTGGCTGGCGGCGGACTCGTCCGCCTGCGGTGCCTCAGGCGGCTGCGCAGGCGTGGGCGGGGGAGTTTTTTTCTTGAAGAAGCGGAACATGGCCGAAGTATATTCCGTTCGCCGCCGGGCCATCCGCACGCCCCGCGGGCCGGCTACTATTTGCGCCAGGAGGTCAGTTTTCTTGAATAAATCGAAACCAGGCGGCAAGCCCATCCGCATCGTGGCCGGCCAGTACCGGCGCACGCCCATCGCCGTTCCCGACGTGCCGGGCCTGCGCCCCACCCCCGACCGCGTGCGCGAAACCCTGTTCAACTGGGTGAACCACCTGTGGGGCGGCGAGTTTGCCGGCAAGCGCGTGCTGGACCTGTTTGCCGGCAGCGGCGCGCTGGGCTTCGAGGCGGCCTCGCGCGGCGCCGCGCAGGTATTGCTGGTAGAGCACGACCGCACCGCAGTGGCGTCGCTGCGCGCGCTGCGCGACAAGCTGGGCGCCGACGCGGTACGAGTGCATGCGGGCGAAGCCATGCAGGTGCTGCGGCGCATGGACGCGTCGCGCTTTGACCTGATACTGCTGGACCCGCCCTTTGGCCAGGATTGGCTGCCCCGGCTCTGGCCGCTGCTGCCCGGCATCATGGCCGACGACGCCCTGGTGTATGCGGAGGCCGAAGCGCCGCTGCAGCCGCCGGAAAATTTCGAGGCAGTACGCCAGGATCAGGCTGGCGCCGTCCACTATGGGTTATTCCAATTTGCTGCATTGCGGAAATAAGTCAATAATTCCGGAATCCAGAGGAAGGTGTACGCCAGTTATAAGGATACGGAGCAACCATGATCACCGCCGTCTACCCAGGTACGTTCGACCCGCTCACACGCGGCCATGAAGATCTGGTGCGCCGCGCCGCGTCGTTATTCGACAAGGTGGTGGTAGGCATCGCGCACAGCCGCAACAAGAAACCGTTCTTCAGCGTGGAACAGCGCGTCGAGATCGCCCGCGAAGTGCTGGGCCACTACCCCAATGTCGAAGTGCACAGCTTTGCCGGCCTGCTGAAAGACTTTGTGCGCGAACAGAACGGCCGCGTCATTGTGCGGGGCCTGCGCGCAGTATCGGACTTCGAATACGAATTCCAGATGGCGGGCATGAATCGCCACCTGTTGCCCGATGTCGAAACCATGTTCATGACGCCGTCCGACCAGTATCAGTTCATTTCGGGCACTATCGTGCGCGAAATCGCCCAACTGGGCGGCGACGTCAGCAAGTTCGTGTTTCCGTCGGTCGAACGCTGGCTGCAGGCCAAGGCCAAGGAACATCGCGAGCAGGGCCAGGCCGGCTGAAGCTGCTGCAGGCGCGGCCGGCCAGGCGCGGCCGGCAAGGCGCGGCCGGCGAGGCGCGGACGCGGCCCCGCGGGGCTACAATGGCTGCCTGCCCCCCGCCCTATTTTCGCCATGGCTCTGACCATTACCGAAGAGTGCATCAATTGCGACGTCTGTGAGCCGCAGTGCCCCAACGAGGCGATCTCGATGGGGCCGGAGTACTACGTCATCGATCCGGACCGCTGCACAGAATGCGTGGGGCATCACGACGAGCCCCAGTGCAAGGTGGTGTGCCCGGTCGAATGCATCGAGCTGCATCCCCAATGGCACGAAGGGCAGGAAGCCCTGATGGCCAAGTATCGGCGCCTGACGGGCTCCTCATGACTCCCCCCGACGCCAGCGTCGCCGCGCCCCTGCGCCAGCCGCTGCAGAGCGACCTGTCGCTCTCGGCCACCGTGGCGGGGCTGGTGGCGGTGCTGGTGAGCTTCGGCGGCACGGCTGTCCTGATGGTGCAGGCCGGGCACACCGCCGGGCTCGACGCCGCGCGCATCGGCTCATGGCTGGGCTCTATCTGCCTGGCGCTGGGCCTGGGCGGGCTCTTCATAAGCCTGCGCACCCGCATCCCCGTCGTGCTGGCCTGGTCCACCCCGGGCGCCGCCCTGCTGATCACGGCGCTGGCGGGCGTGCCTTTCGACCAGGCCGTGGGCGCCTTCGTGCTCGCCTCGGCCTTGATGCTCGCCTGCAGCGTATTCGGCTGGATCGATCCCATCATGCGACGCGTGCCGGCCGAAATTGCCAACGCCATGCTGGCGGGTGTGCTGTTGAATTTCGGGTTGGGCATCTTTACGCGCATCGGCGAACAGCCGGTGCTGGTGCTGTCCATGTGCGTGGCCTATCTGCTGGGCAGGCGTTACGCGCCTCGCTATGCGGTGCTGGCGGTCATGGCAGTGGGCCTGGCGGTGGCCGGCGCCGCCGGGCAGTTGCAGTTGCGGGGCATAGACTGGCAATTGACCGAGTTCGTCTGGACGACGCCGGCGTTTTCGTGGTCGGCCTTTGTCAGTGTGGGGATCCCCATTTTTGTGGTGGCGCTGGCATCGCAGAACCTGCCCGGGCTGGCCATTCTGCAGGCCGCCGGCTACCGCCCGGCCGCCTCGCGGCTGGTGGGAGCCACCGGCCTGCTGGGCCTGCTGGCGGCGCCGTTCGGCTCGCACAGCGTGACGCTGGGCGCCATTACGGCGGCCATCTGCGCCGGCCCCGAGGCGCATTCCGATCCGCAACGGCGCTATGTGTCCGGCGTGGTCTATGGGCTGGCGTATGTGCTGCTGAGCGTAATCGCGGGAGCGGTAGCGGTGTTCTTCCAGGCTATGCCGCCCGCCCTCATCATGGCGCTGGCGGGACTGGCCTTGCTGGGCGCGATACTGGGCGGGCTGGCCGGCGCGATGGCAAACCCGCAGCGTCGCGAAGCGCCGCTGATCACCCTGCTGGCCACCGCATCAGGTTTCAGCGCGTGGGGAATCGGATCGGCGTTCTGGGGGCTGGCGGCAGGGCTGCTGGCCCACGCGGTGCTGGAGCGCGGCCGGCAGGCGGCGTGACGGGTCAGGCAACTGATGAGCTTGTGCGCGATGCCGGGACGGTGTCTGACACCCTACGGGAGTCAGACACCTGGTGCGCTCGTGCGCAATGCCACGAACAGTGTCTGACTCCCGTAGGGTGTCAGACACTTGGCCCGGCCATGCGCAATGCCACGAACGGTGTCTGACTCCCGTAGGGTGTCAGACACCTGGCCAGGTCATGCGCAATGCCACGAACGGCGTTTCATAGGTGTCAGACACCCTGTTTGGCGCCGCTAGAGGCGATGGCTTACGCCGCCTGGGGCCAGCGCACGGCATCCATGTCGGGATGCACTTTCAGGAGCCGGCAGGGAATCTGCAGGAAGTTCGACATCCAGGCCGCGGCCAGCTCGCCTTCGTCCACGACGTCGACCGTCTGGTCGCCCAGCTGAATCTGGTAACGCACGCTGTCGTCGTCTTCGATGACATCCAGCGGAATATCCATGCGCAGCATGCCCGGCGCCTTCATGACCAGGTAGCCCAGGCGCAGCTCGACACTGATTTCGGCCAGCCGTGGGCACAGGCTGCCGTTAAGCCACGTGCCGGCATCGTTGGCGACCAGCCAACGGCGATGGTAGGCCTGGGCCTGGGGCTGTGTGGTCTGGCCGCATTCGGCAATGGGCTGGTAAGCGGGTGCGTTCATTTACCAAGTATCCCCTTCAGTGCTTTGTCGAGTTGGGGCGCAAGCTTCGAACCGCCCGCCTTTTGCTCGACGGCTTCCTTGAGCTTTCTTTCGAGGCTGCGCTTCAGTACATCGGTGACCGCGCCACGCCACTGCACCGTGTAAACGGGCTTTTCGAACGGACCGCTGATCAGAACCGGAATCGTGACGCCTTTGAGTTCTTCGAGGTCTTTGCCGTCCTGGCCGGTGCTGGTGTTGACCACCCGGACCTTGGCGACGAAGTTCAGGATGCTCTGCACAAAGTCGATGCTGGCGGGTTCGCCCTGCGTGATGCGCAACAGCGGCGAAGCCATCTCGAGCCGCTTGGCGTTGGCCACGCCCTTGACAAAGACCAAGTCGGCCTCGAGCGACGTGAAATCGGTATGGCGCGCCTGGTCGGCCGCCAGCTTGGGGTCGTCGCCCGCTTCGCCGGTGAAGGCCGCCTTGAGTTCGCGCAGCGTCTGCGCAATGTTGATGCCGCGCACGGCGCCGTCGCGCAGCCGCACCTGCATGCTGCCGTTCAGGCCGGTGGTCAGCGCGTAGGAATTCGCGCCCGCGGTTTTTATGTCCAGCGCGACGCTGCCCGTGCCGGTCAGGGCGCGCTGCTCTACCAGATCGGCGAGCAGGGGTCCGATGGTAATGCCGGCCAGCGTCATCTTGGCCACCACCTGGTTGCCTTCGGCGGCATTAACCGACAGCATGCCGCCGAGCTTGCCGCCGTACAGCGCCGCAGCCAGCGTGGAAATATCGAGCTTGCCTTTCTCGAGCTTG
The DNA here is from genome assembly GCF_002261265.1 of Bordetella genomosp. 7. Taxonomy (GTDB): domain Bacteria; phylum Pseudomonadota; class Gammaproteobacteria; order Burkholderiales; family Burkholderiaceae_B; genus Bordetella_A. The sequence continues at coordinate 61,989 of NZ_NEVK01000007.1, forward strand.
ATCTGGGCCGAGAGTTCGCTGGCCTTCAGGCCGCGCACCACCAGTTCGCCGATCTTGATGGTGCCCTGGGCCGTGGGGCCCACCAGCGCCGACAGATCGATCTCGCTTTCGGTAGAAACCGGCGCTGCGGGCGCAGGCTTGGCAGGCGGTTTGGCAGGGTCGTCCTGCTTGCCATCGCCGGCGGGCGCCTGGGCGGCGCGCGTGGCCACCGGCGGGGCGAGCTTGTCCAGGTCGAGCTTATCGACCGCCAGGGCGAAGGTGATGTCGGGCACGGCCGTCAACTGCTTGACGTCGGCGGTGAGGTCGAACTTGCCCCCCTCGAGCACCGCATTGATCTTCGCGCCGGCCTGGTCGTTCTGCAGGTTGGCGCTCATGCTGCCGATGACCGGTATCTGCAGGCTGCCCTTGGGCAGGCCGGGATCGGTAATGCTGACGTCGCCGCGCATCGCCGACAGGCTGATGGCACGCTGCCACAGGTTGAACGTGGCAGGCGATGCGAATACGGCCTTGACCACGCGTTCGCCTTCGGTAAGCGTGCTGTCGAGCTTGATTTCCTTGATGTCGAGTTCGCTGGCGTTGCCGCTGATGCCATTGAGGCCGAAGCTGGCATCCAGGCCTTGCAGGCGCACGCGGCCGGTAAGCGCCTGGCCGGTGGCGGAAGACGGCGACACATTCAGTGCGGGCGCATCCGCCGCCAGTTCGAATGGTCCGCCCGGCAGCGCGCCCTTGGCACGCACCGCCAGTCTTTCAAGCTGCAGCTGCAGCTTGTGCGGATCGAGCGCCAATTTGGGAACGGCGATACTGGCCTCGACGTTATTCATGGGGGTGCCCGCGTCAGGAACGTCGCCCTGGAATACGATTTCGAGCCCCGCCACATCCAGCGAAGAAGTGCGGCCATTGAATGCCAGGTTGCCCCGCGCGCCCAGGCTCTTGGCGTCTGCGCCAAGTATGTTGCCATTCATGCGCACGTCCAGTCGCTGCGCGGCGAAACGCTTGCCCAGCGGATCGAGCGTGAGCAGGCCCTGCCCGGTGAGGCTGGCGTCCACGCGCGGATTGCCGCCTTCGATGCGTGCCGACAGGCTCACGTCGAACGGTTGGTTGTAGGTAACGCGGCCCGTGTTGGCGTTAAGGTCGGTGACGGCCACTGCCATGCCCGAGATGGCGTCTTGCAACTGCAGTTCGCCCGCCTGCAGGTCGAGCCCGGCGATGTCGATCTGCATGGATGCCGGCGCCGACGCCCCGCCGGTGGCAATGGCCTGGGCGGCGCCGGCCATGGCGCCTACCGCGGCACTGGCCGGACCGGCCGCAGCCGTCGTATTGGCCACGGCCCCGCCTACCAGGTCTTCGAAATTGAGGTGCCCGGACTTGTCGCGCACAACGCGCGCCTTGAACCCATTGATGGCCACGTGGTCGACCACCAGGTTGCTGGACAGCAAAGGCCACACGGCCACCGCCAGGCGCATGCTTTCAATGGAGGCGAATTCATCGGTGCTGTTGACTTCGGACAGAGACACGTCCTGTACGGCCAGGCCGATACGCGGAAAGAGCGAGAGTTCGATTTCCCCGTTGATCGCCAGCGTGCGGTTATAGCGTTCCTGTACCAGCTCTTCGAGCTTGTACTTGTACGCGTTGGGGTCGAACGTGAGCAAAAAGATGGCCAGGCCGACGACTGCCACGACGACCAGCACTACCAGGCCAATCAATATGCGCTTGAACCACGTTTTCATTGCCGCCCCGCGGGTACCTCGACTGAAGAAAAATGAACATAACCGAGCGCCATCCGGTAAGGTATGGGAACGATTCGTGCCGCCTGGCCGCCGCTTGCGAGGCGACGCGTGGCAATATGGTAACAAACCGGCGCCCCCGGCCCGCCCTGATACCGACAATTGCAGCCCTCATGGACACCCTAGCCGATTTCCCCCGCCAAAAGCTGCCTGCATTGCTGCAGGCCATGCCGAAGGCCGAACTGCACGTGCACATCGAGGGCACGCTGGAGCCCGAACTGATTTTTGCGCTGGCGCGCCGCAATGGCGTCACGCTTCGGTACGCCGATGTCCAGGCCCTGCGGGCAGCGTACGCCTTTACCGACCTGCAGAGCTTCCTGGACATTTATTACGCGGGCGCCAGCGTCCTGCTCCAGGAGCAGGATTTCTTCGACATGGCCATGGCGTACTTCCGGCGCGCCGCCGTCGATCGCATCGTGCACGCCGAACTGTTCTTCGACCCCCAGACCCACACCGCCCGGGGCGTGCCCATGCAGACCATCATGGGCGGGCTGGTGCGCGCTTGCACGGCCGCGCGCTCGGAACTGGGCATCAGCAGCGCGCTCATCCTGTGTTTTCTGCGGCACCTGAGCGAAGCCGACGCCTTCGACGCCCTGGAACAGGCCCTGCCCTACCGGCAGCACTTCATCGGCGTGGGGCTCGACAGCAGCGAACGCGGCCATCCGCCCGACAAGTTCGCGCGGGTATTCGCGCAATGCCGCGAACATGGCCTGCATATCGTCGCCCATGCCGGCGAAGAAGGGCCGGCCCAGTACATCCGCGATGCGCTGGACCTGCTGGGCGCGCAGCGCATCGACCATGGCGTGCGGTGCGTAGAAGACCCCGAACTGGTCCGGCGGCTGGCGCGCGAGCGCATTCCGCTTACGGTATGCCCGCTGTCCAATGTGAAGCTGAAAGTGTTCGACACGCTGGCAGAGCACAACCTGCCCGCGCTGCTGGACGCGGGGCTGTGCGTGACGCTGAACTCGGACGACCCGGCCTACTTCGGGGGCTATCTGAACCAGAATTTCCTGGAAACCTTCGCCGCGCTGCCGCAGCTTACCGCCGACCACGCCGCGCAGCTGGCCCGCAACAGCTTCGACGCCAGCTTTGTGGCCGAAGCCACAAAGGGACGCTGGCGCGATGAACTGGCGCGCGTGATCGCCCAAGTCGCGAAAGAACCATAGACAGGGGCGGCAATGCCGTGGCCGGCGCGCCGCGCCGGCGGGATTCGTCTGGCACAATGCCCCCAAAGCGGCGGCGCCGCGGCGCCGCCTTGAATAAACGCTAGCCGGAGACACACGTCTTGCCTAAGGAAAACCAAGGCCTGCAGATCATCCAGCACCTGGGGCAAACTTATCGGGCCATGCAGGCATCCTTCAGCAGCCGCGTCGGGCATGCCCTGCCGCGCTGGCGCATCCTGCTGACCCTGCATGAGTACGGGCAATGCTCGCAGAAAATGCTGGCCGAACGCTGCCGCCTCGATCCCGCTTCGCTGACGCGGCTGTTGCAGGCCATGCAGCAGCTGGGCTGGGTGACGCGCAGCGCCGACCCCCACGACAACCGGGTCACCAACGCCAGCCTGACGGCAACCGGCCAGGCCGTGGTCAACGAGGCCCTGCCGCGCCGCGAAGCGTTCTTCGAAGAATCGCTGCGCGGGCTCACCAACGACGAAATCCACACCCTGACCCACGCCCTGGACATTCTGGAACGCAATTTCGTGCAGGCCGCCCAGCCGCGGCCCGAACCGGGCAACTGACCCGTCCGAAGGCGCCGCAGTCGCCCGGCGCCCGGCCAAGCCGCCGCCATTCGTCAAAAAACGTAACAATTATTAAATCGCGTTTCGCTCGCGTTCAAATTGTCATACATGGCATAACATCCAGCACCTTCTGACAGATGACTGAACGCGCGCGACTCCTCCAGGCGGGTGCGGTACGGCCTTGTATTTGATAGATCAATGAAGTACGCAATAGCAGCACCCGCGCAATTCTTGATTGTCGACGAGCACCCCACCTTCCGCGTCGGCATGCGGGAAATCATCCGGAGCGTCGTGCCAGATGCACAAATAAAAGAAGCCGACGGCGTCCCGGAGGCCTTGCGCGCCGTAGACGGCCCATGGCAGCCCGATACGCTGATCCTGGACTTGCGGCCCGGGCCCGACGCTCCCCGTCAGCTGGCCGCCTTGCGCGGCGCCTGCCCGGGCAGTTCCATCATCGTGGTGTCCATGCACGCCGACAGGCGTATCATCGACTCGCTGCTGGCGTCGGGCGCCGACGGCTTCATCTGCAAGTCCGTGCCGCCCGACGAGCTCGGTGCCGCCATCCGGGCCGTGCGGGCCGGGGACGTGGTGGTGCGCTATAGCCGCGGGCCGGCAGCCAGCCCGACTCAGTGGACCCAACGTATCGAAGGTCTGACGCAGCGGCAGCGCGACGTACTGGCCATGCTTGTCGATGGCCTTACCAATAAAGAAATCGCGCGCCGCCTTGAAATTTCCCCTTTTACCGTGCGTATCCACGTGTCGGCGCTGCTGCGCGCCTTGAACGTGTCGACCCGAAGTGCGGCGGCGGCGCTGGCTTCGAAGGCAGGCGTCAATCAAATGAGCTCCCTGCACGCGGGCTCGACCCAAGCTGGCAACGCAGCAGCCGTACGCACTTCGGCCCCAGGTCCGGACAGCGAACAACCGGCGCACTAGTACGCACTAGCCCATCTGCGCTACTGCTTTTCTTGCATTGCACCTCTATGCTTGCGTCCCGACCGCGGCGGCGACGCACTGCAAGCCGCTCGGACCGCGCTTTTGATTGCCCGGCGCCCGAGCATCCGGCCGCCTGCGATCTGGTTGCGCAGCGTCCTTCTCCGGCCTGGGCGTCCAGGCATTCCCGGTTTTTATCAACGCGGCCGCTGTGTCGGCCACGCGCTTCCATGGAGTCAACATGTTGGGTCTGAAACGAATTCTGCTGCTTTCCACCTTCTTGCTTTTGTCAGCCTGCGCCGGCACGGGCGGTATCGGCGGCCAGGACCGCATGAGCCCCGAATACCTGCGCCAGCATCTGGCCAAGGGCAAGACCACTAAAGCCGATGTGCAGCAAATGTTCGGCACGCCACGGTACAAGACCGACGACTCTGATGGATCAAGCTATTGGTCGTATTCCGAACGGCAGATCAATGGCAACCTGTTCACCCAGGCGATGGAGTATCTGCCCAGTCTGGGCTACGCAGCCGACACTGCCATCGACGTCGGGCAAGGCCCCAAAACCAGGCGCAGCCTGGACATCTGGTTCGATACCCGCGGCAGGCTGAGCAGCTACAACGTCGGTGGAAGTACCGGCGTAGATCGGTAATCAGGGCATTGGCCGCCGCTGCCCGTTAGCGGCCGGCGGCCCCGACAGACGCGCGGCTGCCGCATAATTCCACGCCCGCGTCGTCGATAACGCAATACCACAGCGGCTCACCGGCGTCGGCGATGCGCCCGCCAGGTATGAGCAAATCGATGCTGGCGCCAGGCGCCAGCATTCCGGGCTCACCCAGATTGCGGGCCGCGTGATGGTTGCGCGCGCTGCCCATGACTACATCCAGCAGTGTCTGATGCAGCGGTGTCGGATTGGTGATGCGCAAACGTGGTTCCGGCCCTTGCCGGCGCACTTCGAACCGCAGCGACTCGTGCGCGCGCGCATCGGCCTTGACGCCATCGGGCCGGAAAAACACCTTCACCCGCGTGCGAAACGAAATCTGCAGCAGGCCGGCCCCGGTCGCATCCGCCTTGGGCGGTATCTCGAGTATGTTCAGCCAGTACACCGACTCGCGCCCGGCGGGCGGGCTGCCGTGGCCGGTATACAGGATGCGCAGGCGCTGTTGCGCGCCGGCTTCCAGCCGCAGTATGGGCGGCAGCACCAGGAACGGCGTAACGATGGTCTGTGGGTCCGCGTCGCGGTTGCCGGCATCGAACCACATCTGCAGCAACACGGGCTGATCGCCCTCGTTGGCCACGCGCGGCGTCACCTCGGGCTGGTCCGCCGACACGATAAGCCGCGTATGGCTTAGCGACACGGCGGCGTGCGCGGCCGCCATGGGCAGCGCAGCCGCCAGACACAGTGTCGCAACGGCCCGCGCCCGCAGGCGCCGGAAGTTTCGTGGCTGGGAAGTCTGTGACATGGCGGCCTACTTATAGTCCAGCGTAAAGGTCACGGCCGACCGCACCGTGCCGCTGGTCACGGTAGGGCTTACCTGGTACAGGGAAGCTTGCAGCGGCACGACGTAGCTGCCCATCCGCCGGGGATCATAATCGGCCAGGGGATACACCGTGCCGAATGCCACCGGCGTGCCGTCGCCGCGCGCCAGCTGTATGCCCACGCCGGCTGCCGTGGACGAGGCCGCCAGCGCCACCACGCCGCGCGACGCGTCCAGCACCTGGGTGGTGGGCGCAAAGCTGTAGCCGATGCTGCGATACCCCGCCGGGCAATGGTTGAACGACAGGTTGAAGGGCGTAGTGGCGGCGATACTGCCTATGCCCTTGAACACATTGCGCGGCACCGTGGGCAAAGTCACAGACACGCTCGGCGTGGTGCATGTGCCGCCCGACACCAGCGTGACCGTATTGGGCCGCACCTGTGCAATGCGGTAGGTGCCCGCGCCTACCGATATCGTGGCGCCGTCGGTCTGCATGTGCCGCAAATACATGGGGTCGAAGATCGTCACCGCCGCCGGCAGCGGCTCATTCAGCCGTCGCACAAAGCGTATCTGCACGTCCGCGCCCACGGTAAAAGGCTGTCCGTCGTTGTAGGTGATGGGAAACGATGCGGCAGGCGTCTGCTGCCCGGCTGTATTGATGGTGAGCGGCTGCCAGTCGGACACCTGGCCATTGACGATAAATCGCCAGCGCGCAATGTAGGCCACGCGCAGATTATTGGTCTGGTAAACGCCATACGTCTGGCCGTCCACATCCATGACGCCGTCGCGCACATAGGGCGGATAACCCTGCACCGTGAACTGCACCGATCCGGCCTCGCGCAGCGCCTGCAAGGGCGTACATCGCCACGCCGCCGGATTGGCGGCAGTCAGCCATGGGCCCATCACTTCTCCGGCCTGGTTGTCACGGGGCACGAAAATCGTCGCAGGATCGACGTACTGGTAATAGATATGACCCGTTGCACTGGCATCGCGCACGCAGTTGGCCCATAGCCCGTCCGCGCGCGCGCCACAGGCCAGCAGCGCCATCAGCCCGGCCAGCGCGCCCCGCCACAGCGCGCGGCATCGCTGCTTATCTGCCGCCATGTCCGTCCTCCGGTTCGGGCATGCACGAGGCGCTGAACTCCTGAAAGCCCGCCGCGTGGCGCACGCCGCCGTCGCCCAAGTTGTAGGCGACCGTGCAGGATTCTTCCTGCGCCTCGCCCCATTTGATCCGCACGCGGCCCGCCTGTGCCGGCAGGCGCACCAGCGCCTGCCCGGCCTGCGCCACATAGCCAAGGTGCCCGCCCTGCTCGTCCATCACCGCCGCGCCGAACGGCAATACGCCGCCCGCGTGGTCCACGATGGTCATCAACACGGAATGCCCGGCCACGGTTTCAAACCGCACCAACGCAATGGCGCCGGCGGTGGGAGCCAGGTTCCGGCTGGTTTCCTTGACCGCGATGTCGGTGCTGATGCCCTTGGGGTCGATCTCGACCGTATTCTGCCGATAAGGGCTCAGGTACGGCACGATGGCGCGTCCCCGGCTGTCCAGCCGCACGCCGCTGTAATTGGTGATGCGCGCCCCTTGCGCGCCCGGCGCCTCGACCAGCGCGGCGGTTTCGCCCAGCATGGGTCCCATCACCACCCCGCCCGCGTACGCGACCACGCCGCCCGACACGCTGGCGCTGAACTGCCGGTAATCCTTGCCTGCGGAGGCACTTGCGCCCACGTTCGCGAATGGCGCAGACCATGACGCAGACGCCCCTGCCGTGGTAACGCGCGGGCCGGGTCGGCCTTGCACCGTACTGGCGAACACGTTGTAGCCGTATTGGTGATCGTCGCCCGCCGTGCCGGAAAGCGCCGTCTGCGCGCCTTGCGAATAGCGGTCGCGGCTGTACGTGGCGCTAAGATTGGGCGCGCGCGCCGTCGACCCCAGCGGCACCGACAGGGTCAGCATGATCTGGTTATTCCATTGCCCGGTTTCCAGAAGACGGGTGCGCCCGGCGCTTACGCCGTAGTTCACCTGGCCGATACGGTTGTTGTACTGCAGCTGGAATTCGGTGTCGGCGCCTGACCCGCCCCAGTAATCCTGGCGCGACGCATTGGCGCTTATGGCGCCCCAGGAACCGGGCAGCGCCTGCGACAGGCTCAGCTGAAACCGGTTGCGCCGGCTCTTGAGCGACGTGAACTGCCATGGCGTATCGTCACCAGCAAACTCGCGCAGCAGGAACGCATCATTGGCGTCGTAGAAACCCGCGCTGGAATACCGGTAAGCCGCCAGCGCAAGACTGGTCTGCGTCGCGGGCAGGATCTTCGAATACCCCAGGCGGATGCTGTGGCCATCGTGCCGCCCCGCATCGCCCAGGTCGCTGCGGGCATACGTAATGTCCGAAGATATGGCGCCGAACTGCGTATTGAGCGCAATGCCGCTTGCTGCAGCCTGATAGCCCTGCGCGGCCAGCACGCCTCCGTATCCGGTTACCACGTTCGAGAACCCGTGCCGCAGGGTGCCCATGAACAGGGCGGGCGTATCGTCCACCACATTGTTGCGGTACTGCCCCGCCATCACGCTGTAGCGCGTCACGCCCGGGCGCAGCAACTCCGGCATGGCGGCATACGCCACCGTGAAAGTGCTCGTGCTGCCATCCGCTTCGGTCACGGCCACCCGCAGATCGCCGCCCGCGCCCGTGGGGTACAGGTCGTCGATCACGAACGCGCCGGGCGGCACGGTGGTTTCGTAGATCAGGTTGCCTTGCTGGGTAATGCTTACCCGGGCATTGCTGCGGGCGATACCCTGCACCACCGGCGCAAAACCCCGCTGCGAATCGGGATACATGCGGTCTTCGGACGCCAGCTGCACCCCGCGAAAGCCAAGGCTGTCGAACACCTGCCCATCGGTCATGGCGTCGCCCACAGTAAAGCGGCTGCGCCAGGACGCAATGCCGCGCTCGGCATATGCGGCAAGGCCCTGATACGACGTGCCGCGTCCGCCACCGGCATTGAGCGCGCTGCGATACCGCAAGCGCCATTTGCCCAGATTGAGCCCCCCGCGCAGCCCAAGATAATGGCTGGTGTCGTCCGCCGCGCCCGCCAGCGAGCTTTCGGAGCGATAGCCCAGATAGTCGTACTGCAGCATGCCCGCAGTGACGCCATCTTCCCAGAGCGCCGGGTCGACATAGCCGCGCGCCTGCCGCCGCAGCAGCGATTGTGGGGCGGTGATAGTCAGCCGCAGTTCCCCACTGTCGAAAGCGGCCCGGGCGTCAGGCACGATCACATGCAACGGCTGGCACGCTGGCGCATCCGGCGAACTTGCGCGCAGGCCGGCGGAATAGGCATCCGCATCGAAACCCAGGGTGTCGAGCAATGCGGCGTCAAAGCAAGGCTGTGCGCCGCCCGCCTCGCCCGCCGGCACCCGGAAAGTCATGATGTGGCGGCCCTTCCAGGTATCGTTCACGATGACATCCACGGAATGCTCGCCGGCCGGCATCAGCGTCTCTTGCGAAAACATGCGGATGTCCACAGGCGACCGCAGGAATGCTTCGTCGAACTCGACATCAGCCTGCCCTTGCGCGCCCCACGATGCCAGTACCGCCGCCATCCCCGCCGCCCAAGCGCCCAGGCACCCGCCTAGCGACCGTTGCTTGCCGGTTGACATGCCGCGACGCTGTTGCGTTGCCCGACCACGTCTCCGCCGTGGTCGTTGATGACGGTGTAGGCCACCATTGGGTGTGCAGGTAAAGGGCCGGCCACGGGCAGCACAAACCGCCCGGTACTCGCGGGGGCCAGCATGTTGTCGGGCCGGGCCGGCAACTCGCCCGCGACGCGCCCGCCGGACCCCAGCAGCGCCAGGCGGCGAAAACTGACGTGGTAAGGCGTAGGGTTGCTGACCACCAGGCTGCGCGACGCGGGCTCGTAGCGAAAGCACAGTTGTTCATGTGCCCGGTCAGCGTGGCCGGGCAGCCCCGCCGGCCGGTAGAACACCTTGATGCGCGTGCGGAACGAGAACATCAGCACATTGTCGCTGCCCGCCTGCCGGGCGGCCGGCTTGGGCGGCACTTCCACCACGTTCAGCCAGTAAAGGCTTTCGTGGCCAGCCTGAACAATATCGGCGGCGCGGATGATGCGCAGGGCCTGCCCCTTCTGCGCATCGATACGCGCCACGGGCGGCGTCAGCACAAAGGGTGACTTGGCATGCCGCGGGTCGGCGGCCGCGTCTCCGTCGTCGATCCACGCCTGCACCAGCACGGGCTGCTGCCCGGTATTGCGCAGCTGCACGGTGGCTTCGCCGGCCGCGCCGTCCACGATGACACGCGTGCCGTTGACCACAACCGACGCCATCGCGGCGCCCGCCGCGCACCACAACAACAGCGCGGCGGCAACCCACGCAGGGCAAGAGCGGATTTTCATCGTTTGCTCTCCTTGCGGGTCTTGCAGCAGACCCGCCATCAAGCAGCCGGGCGCCGTGCTTATGTAGTTGGCATAAGGCGCCGCGCACTGCGCATGATGCAGCACGGAACGACACAATCGCTGCGCCCATCATACGCCGCGCGCAGCGGCGCGGCACGGGCGCGGCATGCGTCGCGCGCTACAGGTACTGGATGGTGTAGTCGACGCGGGACACCACCGTGCCCGGCGTCACCGCCGCGGCATCGGCGTAGTAGCGCGCGTAATACCCCAGCGTGGCGCCACCGGACGAGATGTCCACCGCCAGGTCGCCCTGGCTTGCGGCCGCGCCCAACCGGATCGGCGACTGCGCCGCATTGAGCACTTCGATCTGCACACCGGTGGCCGTGCCCGACGTGTTGTTCAGGCGTCCCGTGGCGACGTCAACCGCCGGGCCCATTTCAAAATGCGTGTGCGCCGTGTTCAACGTGGCGCCCGCGCAGCCGGCCAGCGTAATGGTGAAAGGCGTGGTGCCGGCGGTGGCGCCCGCTGCAGGCAGGGCGCTGGCGCCGATGGCAGGCAGCATCACTGTGCCGTTGTTCGTACCGGCATTTACCGATATTGCGCACGTGGTGTCGGTGATGACGCCCTGGAACTCGATGGTGCCGTCGGCGGCATGCGCGGCCGGGGCGATTGCGATGGCGGCGGCGACTACCGCCGGGATGATGCGGAACTGATGTTTCATGATGGCTCTCCAGTGGACTACGCAACAAACCCCTTGAAGACTGCGGATACTGACGACCCGCTTAACGAGGGGGTAGATTTACCGGGGAGCAGACTTGGCTGGAAGTGGCCGCTGGCCGCGCCCCCGTACCCTACAGGCAGCAGAATACGGAGAAGGCGCGAACGCGCTCTTGCGCTAAATCAAACGTTTGTTTGAATTGTGCTGGCGCGGATGCATAAATTCAGATATCGAATTAATTCTTCGGCGAATCAACATTTTGATTCAGCGATTGGGCCAATTGTCCCGCGACTTCTGTCGCGAGAATCCGGTTCATGTAGGAGTGGACGCGTACCGGGCAGATTCGCGGGCAGCCTGCCCTGTGCAGTGTGTAGATCCAGCGCTGCCGCGCGCCGGTTGACTGAGCGAACGTAGGGACAGCGGGGCGGTCAGCCCGCTGATACCGCGCTCTGCCCTTTGCGGCCGCTATAGGACAGCCACACCAGGCCCACGCAGATCAGCACCAGCGGCGCCAGCGAGCCCAGGTTCAGAATAGTCCAGCCCTGTGTCGTCACCAGCATGCCCGAGGTCAGCGAACTGACCGCCATGACCGCGAACACGCAGAAGTTGATCGCGGCCTGGGCGCGGTCTTTCTCTTCGGGCGCGTAGGTGCTGAGCGCAAGCGTGGTGCTGCCCGTGAACAGGAAATTCCAGCCCACGCCCAGCAAGAACAGCGACAGCGTGAAGTGATGCAAATCGGTGCCCGACAGCGCCACGCCTATGCACACGAAATTCAGCAGCGCCCCCCACCCCATGATCGGCAGCGTGCCAAAGCGCTTGATCAAGTGCCCCGTGAAAAAGCCCGGCGCGAACATCCCGATGACATGCCATTCCAGCACAAAAGCCGCATCGGCAAACGGCAGGCCGTGATGCTGCATGGCCAGCGGCGTGCCCGCCATCAGCAGGTTCATGATGCCGTAGCTGAGCGCGCCCGCGCCCGCGGCCACAATGAACGCGGGCTGCCGCGCGATCAGCGCCATGGGCCGGCCGCCCGCCGCGCCCGGCTTGCGCACCGGCGCAGGCGGAAACCGCATGAACCACAGGATCGCCATGGCCACCAGGGCAACCGCCACCAGCGCCAGGTAAGCGGCCACGAACGGCGTAGCCAGCAAACCCCGGGTATACGACGCCAGGTTCGGGCCAAGCACCGCGCCCAGAAGACCGCCCGCCATCACCAGCGACACCGCTTTTTCGCGCGCCTGCGGCGCAGCCAGGTCGGCCGACGCAAAGCGGTACAGCTGCCCGTTGGCCGAGTAATACCCCGCTATCGCCGTGGCCGTGCACAGCAGCCAGAAGCTCTGGATATATGTGGCAAACGCGCACAGCAGCGCTGACCCCAGCGCCACGGCCAGCCCCAGCATAAAACTGGCCTTGCGTCCATAGCGCGTCTGCGTCCACGCCACCGGCCCCGTGCACAAGGCCCCGCCCACCACATAGCCCATCACCGGCAACGTCGCCAGCCACCCATAAGGCGCCAGCTCGAACCCCACCAGTCCATTGATGGCGATGAAAGTGACGTTATTGGTAAGAAACAGGCCCTGCAGAACGGATAACAGCCAGAGGTCGCGATTCATTGCCGGATACGTGAAGGAGGGCCGAAGAGTGTTTTATTTATATATGCATATTACCAGTCGAAATATGAGGAACGGGCCTGCATAGAATGAGGAATATTCAGAGGGCGGGGGTGAATTCGGCGAGAAGGCGGTTTACGGTAGGGCAAGGGTGTCAGACACCCTTGGGGAGTCAGACACCTTATTCACGGCGTGAAGCCGTCCGCGCAGCCAGCCGCCCCTGGCATGGTCGGGCTTTCAAAGAGTGCCAGGCACTGCTGGGATATCGCCGCTGGTGTCTGCCATTCACACGATGTCAGGCACAACCGGAACGCCGCCGCTGGTGTCTGACTCCGAAAGGTGTCGGACACCTTACTCAACGTGAGCCGTCACACAGCAAGCCAGCCGCCCCTGGCCCACCCTGCTACGTCAGCCGCTTATTAAAAAACACCACCCGCTCGGTTTCGACGAACCCCAACGCCCGGTGCAACGCGTGGCTCTGCGCATTGCCGAGCAACGCATCCGACGCCAATTCCATGCAGCCCGCCTGCGCCGCCCATCCCTGCACGGCTTCGACCAGCAATCTCGCCGCGCCCTGCCTGCGGTACTGCGGGTCCACATAAATACCTTCCAGGAAAGCCACAGGCGAGTACGCCGTGCCGTTGACATAGTCATAGCGCAACGCAACCTCGGCCACCCCCACGGCGTCGGGCCGCGCGTCCGCGTACACCAGGAACACCGCCCACCGCTCGGATGCGGCGACGATATCCGCCATTTCCGCCAGGTGTTCAGCGCGCGCGCATTCCGGCCATAGCGCCTGCCGCAGCCGCAGCCAGGCGGCGTCGTCTGCCTGAACGCAGCGGCGTACTGTCAGGTGGGATGGGGAGGGTTTTTGGGGGGGATTCATGTTGTGGCCACGGTCTGGAATCGGGGGTGGCCTTGCGTGCGGCTAAAAGGGCATACCGCATTTGGCAGGTCGTCTCTGTGCTGATCCGAAGAACACCTTTGTGTAGGGACGTGCGGCCAGACGTCTGTTACGGTGTCTGACACCCTTCGGGAGTCAGACACCTGGAGCATGTTCAGACGTTGAACAAGAAGTTCATCACGTCCCCATCCTGCACGACGTATTCCTTGCCTTCGGCTCGCATCTTGCCGGCCTCTTTCGCGCCCTGCTCGCCCTTGCAGGCGATGTAGTCGTCGAACGCAATGGTTTGCGCACGAATGAAGCCGCGCTCGAAGTCGGTGTGGATGACGCCCGCGGCCTGTGGCGCGGTGGCGCCGATGGGCACCGTCCAGGCGCGCACCTCTTTCACGCCTGCCGTGAAGTAGGTTTGCAGGCCCAGCAGCTTGAAGGCCGCGCGGATCAGGCGGTTCAGGCCCGGCTCTTCCATGCCCATGTCGGCCAGGAAGACCTGGCGGTCTTCATCCGCAAGGTCGACGATTTCGGATTCGATGGCGGCGCAGATGGCCACCACCGGCGCGTTGCGCGACGCGGCGAATTCGGTCAGCCGATCGAGCAGCGGGTTGTTGGTGAAGCCGTCGTCGCTGACGTTGCCGACGTACATGGCCGGCTTGGCGGTGATGAAGCACAGCTGCTTGATCAGCGCGGTTTCTTCATCAGACAGGTCTACCGAGCGCACGGGCTTGGCCTGGTTGAGCGCGGCGATGCATTTTTCAAGCACGGCCACCAGGCGCTGGGCTTCTTTGTCGCCCGACCGGGCGGTCTTGGAATGGCGGTGCAGCGCCTTTTCGGCGGTTTGCAGGTCGGCCAGGGCCAGTTCGGTTTCGATAACTTCGATGTCCGCAATGGGGTCGACCTTGCCCGACACGTGCACGACGTTGGGGTCTTCGAAGCAGCGCACCACGTTGACGATGGCGTCGGTTTCGCGGATGTGCGACAGGAACTGGTTGCCCAGGCCTTCGCCCTGGCTGGCGCCGGCCACCAGGCCGGCGATGTCCACGAATTCCACGGTGGCAGGCAGCACGCGCTCGGGCTTGACGATCTCGGCCAGTTGCTGCAGGCGCGGATCAGGCACCTCGACCACGCCCACGTTAGGTTCGATGGTGCAGAAGGGGTAGTTTTCCGCCGCGATGCCCGCGCGGGTCAGGGCGTTGAAAAGCGTCGATTTGCCCACGTTGGGCAGGCCGACGATGCCGCATTGCAGAGCCATGTAAGTCCTTGATTTATCGGCGCGGTTGCCCAACCGGAACCACGGGCCGGAGCCCGCCGCCTGTGCGCCGGTAATCACCGCCGCCGGCGTCCCGCATGTTGGATGGGGTATTGCCGCCCCTGTTGCGCCTGCTTGGTCCAAATTCATGCCGATTGTAGCCGCCCTGCCCGGACGCGGCCCCCTGGCTCGACAGCCCCGCGCCCTACCGCCCCTGATTCCGCGCTACGGGGCGCCCGGGACTGCTCACGCGACCGGCTGCCCGGTTCCGTGAAAGCCGCCACACGCACTTGGGCCCGGCCGCAACATCTTGATTTTTATGACGGTTTTCCTTTGCTTATGGGCACTTTTGGAATTTCAACTTGCCGCGCCCGGCGCGCCGATGTGAAGATGCCTCGGCGAAGGAGGATCGCGCATGACATGGCAAAACGAACTGAATGACATCGCCGACCGCCAGGCTATTGCCCAGCAAATGGGAGGGGAAGAAAAAGTCGCCCGACACAAGGCGGCCGGCAAGCTCACGGTGCGCGAACGCATAGACGCTATTGCCGACCCGGGCTCTTTCCAGGAAATCGGCAGTATTACCGGCTTTACCCGATACGACGAAAACGGCGCCCTGGCTTCGTACGTGCCGTCGAACCTGATCATGGGGCGGGCGCTGGTCGACGGTCGTCCTGTGGTGCTGGTAGGCGACGACTTCACGATACGCGGCGGCGCAAACGATGGCGCCATCACCGAGAAGCTCGCGCACGCCGAACGCATGTCTCATGACTTGGAACTGCCCATGATCCGTCTGGTTGACGGCACTGGCGGCGGCGGCTCGGTAAAGAACATCGAGACGAAGGGCCACACACTGCTGCCGATGATGCGGGAATGGCAACTGGTTGCCGAAAACCTGGCCCGCGTACCCGTAGTGGGTCTGGCGCTCGGCTCGGTGGCGGGCAAGGGTGCGGCCCGCGTAGCCGCGAGCCATTACTCGATGATGGTGCGCGGCACGTCGCAATTGTTCAATGCCGGCCCGCCCGTGGTCGCCCGTATCGGGCAGAAGCTGGAAAAGAACGAACTGGGCGGCAGCCACATCCATACCCGCAATGGGGTGGTGGACGACGAAGTGGGCTCGGAAGCCGAGGCCTTTGCGCGGGCCCGGCGTTTTCTTTCATACCTGCCGCGCTCGGTGTTCGAGCTTGCGCCGCGTGCTGCATGCACGGACGATCCTGGGCGCCGCGACGAGACTCTGCTCGATGCCATTCCGCGTGATCCGCGCAAGGTGTACAAGATCCGCCCCATACTCGAAAGCGTGATGGACGCGGGCTCGTTCTTCGAGATCGGCCGCCACTGGGGAAAAGGCATCGTCACCGGATTGGCTCGCCTGGATGGCTGGCCGGTGGCCGTGCTGGCCAGCGAGCCCTACCACTACGGCGGAATCTGGGACAAGAACACAACCGAGAAATTCACGCGGTTCGTGGACCTGGCCCAGACGTTTCACCTTCCTGTGGTGAACTTCGTTGACGTGCCCGGCTTCCAGATCGGTATCGAAGCGGAACAGTCGGGCGTGATGCGGGCGGGCGTGCGCGCGCTATCTGCCGTGTACCAGACCACGACGCCGTGGTGCACGATGATCCTGCGCAAGGCATATGGCGTGGCCGCTGCAGGGCACCAGCATCAAGGCCGTTATGCGCTGCGGTATGCATGGCCCTCGGCCAATTGGGGGTCGCTGCCTATCGAGGGCGGCCTGGAAGCGGCATACAAGAGCGAGCTGCTCGCAGCCGAAGATCCGGCGGCCAAACTCCAGGAAATCGAAGCGCGCCTGCGCCAGTTCGCCTCGCCGGTTCGCAGTGCGGAAGCCTTTGTGATCGAAGAGATCATTGATCCGCGGGACACACGGCGCATTCTCTGCGACTTTGCCAACCTGGTGGCGCCCCTGCGCAAGGCCGGCTTGACCCACTTTCGCTATCGGCCGTGAAGGCCTGCGCCTGCGCGCCAGCTGTTCATTCCATTTCATAACAAGGCCGCCCGCATTGTGTGGAAGTGGCCATAGATTGGAGTCGAGACATGCAAAGAAGAGCTTTTCTTTCCGCCACGGTGGCGTGCGCCATAGTGGCCTCCGCCTTTCATGGCACCAGCACGCAGGCGGCGCCCCAGTATCCCGACAAGCCCGTCAACATCATCGTGCCCTTCCCGCCTGGCGGGCTCACCGACCTGATCGGCCGCCGTTTTGCGGCTTACCTGGAAAAGAAAACCGGCCAGACTGTGGTGGTGCAGAACCGCGCGGGCGCTAGCGGCCAGGTAGGCGCACAAGCCATCGCACGCATGGAGCCCGACGGCTACAACCTTCTGGTCACCGCCACGCACTTTGCGATCAGCGCGGCGGTGCGCGCCGACCTGCCCTACGACCCGGTCGGCGACTTCGACCCCATCGCGATCTTCGTGACCACACCCAATATCCTGGTGGTGAACGAGAAAGTGCCGGTGCACAGCTTGCGCGAATACATCGACTACGCCAACAAGAAGCCGGGCGGCATGTCGTTCGGGTCGTCCGGCACGGGGGGCTCCACTCATCTTTCCGGAGAATTGCTCAAGCATCTTACCGGCGCCAACCTGCAGCATGTGTCGTACCGGGGCATGGTGCCGCACGTCAATGACCTGGTAGGGGGGCAGATCGAATCCGGCTTCGTGGACCCGAGCTCCGTCATTCAATTCCTGCAAGAAGGCCGGTTGCGCGCGCTGGCCGTAACCGGGGCGCAGCGCTTTGACATCCTGCCGGATATAGCCACCATCGCGGAACAGGGTGTGGATGGCTACGAAGCCACCACGTGGATAGCGCTGGCCGCCCCCGCAGGAACGCCCCAGGCCGTCAAGAAGTTCCTGAACCAGGCGGCCATAGAAAGCATGCAGACACCCGAAGGCAAGGAGTTCCTGCAGCAGATCTCAGCCACTCCATCGACGTTGACTGATGCCCAGGTGAAAGACTACCTGAAGGCCGAAATCGATAAGTGGAAAAAAGTCGCCGAAGCCGCCAACCTGAGAACGGAAAACTGACCTTGAAATCTTCACTGACGCATTTGCTGAACCCCGGGTCCGTCGCGGTGCTCGGGGCATCGGATGACCCGCTGAAGCCTGGTGGCCGCGTCATTGACTATATGCGCCGCGCCGCGTATTCCGGCACGATATACCCCATTACCAAGAGCAAGCGCCAGGTGCAGGGGGTGCCGGCTTTCCAGGCACTGGAAGAACTTCCTGCGGCGCCTGACTTGGTCGTTGTGGCCTTGCCGGAGACGCTGGTCGATGACGCTCTGCGATCTGCCGTGGCCCTCGGCGCCCGCGGCGCCATTGTGTATGCGTCGGGCTACGCCGAGCTGGGCGATCACGGCCAGGCACGCCAAGCTGAAATCGCCCGCATCGCCCGGAACGGCGGGCTACGGCTGGTGGGCCCGAACACGCAGGGCGTGGCCAACTTCGCCACCGGGGCAATTGCGCATTTCGGCACCATCATCGATCAGCTGTCGCCGCCCGTCTCGCCCATCGGCATTGTCAGCCAGAGCGGCGCGGGGTCGCAGATACTGTACGCCCGTCTTGCAGAGCTGGGGCTCGGGGCTCGGTACCTTGTGGCTACCGGCAACGAAGCAGACGTGGACGTGGCCGATATGGTCGAGGCATTTGTCGAGGACGCCGGCGTCGAGCTGGTGCTCGTGTACGCGGAGTCGCTGAAGAATCCGCGAAAGCTCGCCCAGGCTGCCTTGAAGGCGCGCGACCGCGGTCTGCCCGTCCTGATGGTGAAGGCCGGCCGCACCCGCAGCGGACAGCAGACCGCCGCATCACATACGGGCGCCCTGGCTTCCGAAGACCGTCTGGTCGATGTGTTTCTGGAAAAATACGGCGTACTGCGCGCAGCGGACCTGGAAGAGCTTGCTCAGCTCAGTCAGTTGTTTTTGGCGCAGCGCGGACATCCCGGCAAGCGCCTGACCGTCGTCAGCAACTCGGGCGCGACCTGCGTCATGGCCGCCGATGCAACCGAAGAATATGGCCTGCAGCTCGGCTCGTTCGACGACGACTTCAAGCGGCGATTGTCCGAAGTCCTGCCGCCCTACATCGCGCCGGGCAACCCCATAGACATGACCACGGCGAGCCTGAAGCAGCCAGACCTGTTCGAGCAGATCCTGGGGCGGCTGGAACAAGCTGACAATACCGACATGGTGCTCGCGGGGTTTCCTGTCGGCGGGAAGGGGTATGACTTCCCGCGCTACGCGCGCGAGTTGCGCGCATTCTCCGATCGGGCAGCCTGCCCGGTAGCGGTGAGCGTCAACCAGGAATGGACTGCCGAGATCTTTCGCCGCGAACGCATCCCCGTATTCAGCAGCGAACGACGGGCGGTTGCCGCGCTGGCGCAGCTGGCGCGCTATCACGATCGCCGCTCGCGAATGCCGGGCGCGCTGCCCGATGCCCTGTCCGCACGCGCGGCCTTCCCGTACGAGCCTCGCATCCACAATGAACTCGACAGCCTCAGCCTGCTGGCCGATGCCGGCCTGCCGGTCGTCTCCTACCGCGTTTGCGCGTCCGCTCAAGAAGCGGCCGATGCCTGGAGGGCCATGCAGCATGGGCCCGTGGTTCTAAAGGGAATCAGCGACCAGATCCATCACAAGTCCGAACACGGGCTGGTGCATGTAGGGCTGACAACGGAAGGCGCCATTCGCGACGCGGCGGACACGCTGCTGCGCCAGTTGCGCGTGCTGGGCGAGACGGATCCGCGGCTGTTGCTCGCACCCTTTGTCCCCGCCGACTTTGAACTGATGGCCGGCGCACAGGTCGACGGCCAGCTCGGTCCAATGGTTGCCGTCGGCCTGGGAGGCGTGCTGGTCGAAGCGCTGGAGGATATCCGCTTCATCCCCGCTCCACTTACACACGGCGAAGCGCTGGAGCACCTGTCCCGGCTGCATATTGCACCCGCCTTCGGCGCCCTGCGCGGCATGGCGGCCGTGGATCTCGCGGCCATTGCAGAGATCCTGGTCAACCTGGGACAGCTGGTCACACAACCGGGCAACCGTATTCGATCGATAGACATCAATCCCATACGAGTACAGCGCGGCGACGCCAGGCCTGTCATTGTCGACGCGCTGGTGGTGCAAGCGCAGGAGGCCCTGGCATGAAAGTACTGGTCGCCAACCGGGGGGCGGTCGCCGCGCGCATCCTGCGCGCCCTGAAAGCCCTGGACATGGAATCGGTGGCTGTGTATTCGGACGCCGATGCCGCCTTGCCCTATCTGCAGGAGGCTGATCAGGCGGTGAACATTGGCGCGGCAAGCGCGCGCGACAGCTACCTGAACCAGGAAACGCTGTTGCGCACCGCACTTGCGCACGATTGCGCGGCCGTCCATCCAGGGTATGGATTTCTTGCCGAGAACGCGCAATTCGCCGAAAGAGTCCAGGCTGCCGGCCTGGCCTTTATCGGCCCCTCGCCGCGCTGGATCTCGCTGCTGGGCGACAAGATACGCGCGCGGCAATATCTGCAGCCCTTCGGCATGCCCATGCTTCCCAGCAGCGGCGAACTGTACGCGCAGAACGATCTGGCCGCCGCCGTCGATCAATTGGGCTTGCCCGTGCTGCTCAAACCATCGGGCGGGGGCGGCGGCATCGGCATGGTGCCCATTCGCGAAGCGGCCGAAATCCCCGTCGCCTGGCAGCGGGCAAAGAGCTTATCCGAAAAGGCTTTCAGCACGTCGGGCCTATACATCGAGAAATTGGCTGTCCGCCCTCGCCATATCGAGTTTCAGTTCCTGGCCGACCGGTATGGCAATGTGCGCTGCCTGTTCGAACGCGATTGCAGCATCCAGCGACGGCACCAGAAAGTCATCGAAGAAAGCCCGGCGCCCAACGTGCCGCCCGAACGGTTGACTGCCATCATCGCTGAGCTCGAGCGCATCATGGGCGCGATAGCGTACGACGTGATCGGCACCGTCGAGATGCTGTATGACGCGAATACCGGCTTTCAATTCCTGGAGGTGAACACGCGCCTACAGGTCGAACATGCAGTCACCGAGGAAATCACCGGCATAGACATTGTGGCCGCGCAAATCCGGCTAGCCCTGGGAGAACGCCTGGACGAGGTGCTGCCTGCCCGCATCGCGTGCAACGGCCATGCCATCGAGGCCAGAATCTACGCCGAAGATCCGGTGAGCTTCTTTCCGTCATGCGGCGTGCTGTCGGAATTCGCCTTCGCGGCCGATGCGGGCATACGGGTGGAAACCGGCTATGGGCCCGGCAACCGCGTCACCGCTTACTACGACCCGATGCTTGCCAAAGTCATTGCGCACGCCGCGAATCGCCACGCCTGCATCGATCGCCTGGAACAGGCGCTTGTGCAGTCACGAATCACCGGGGTCAAGACCAATATTCCTTTTGTGCTGCAAACCTTGGCGTCCCGGGATTTCCGTCGTGCCGAACATTCCACCGATAACCACTGAGGTCGATATGCGCCAAACTCTATCTGTCTATGCCCCGGTATCCGGCACGCTGATTCGCATAAACGTTCGGCCGGGACAGTCCGTGCAGGCGGGCGACCTGTTAGCCATTATCGAATCCATGAAAATGGAAATCCCGGTCGAAGCCGAAGTGAACGGCACGGTTGATTGCGTGCTGGCCCAGGCTGCCGATGCCGTGGAAGAAGAGCAAGAACTGCTCCGTATCGTTGCGTAGTGCCTGCGTTTTCGCACAAGGCGTGCGCGCATCACGCCGCACGCGGCGTTTCGTCGGAGAACCAATGGTCGATCACATAAGACATGAAGTCGTTTACGTAGTGAATCGACCGTGCGCCTTCAGCGACCACGGCGTACCGCCTGTGCTGCGACCACTGGGCATCTATAGGAATGCACTTTACGTTGGAATGATCGTAGCGGCGCGCCAGCGATTGCGGAATCAGTCCCGCGCCGATATTGGCCGCTACCATGTCGTACATGGTCTTGTAGTCTGCCACGCTCACCCGTACGTTCAACTGGCATCCGTGCTCGGCGAGCCGCTCGCGCAAATAGCTCGTCATTGTGGCGCTCTCGCCCAGCACCACATGTTCGCACGCGGCGAAACGCCGGGCGTCCACGCTATCAAGACGGGCCAGCTCGGAACTGGCCGAGACGATCATCACCAGCGGGTCCAATCCGAAATCTATGGTCTCGACGCTGAACGACGTTTCAGGGGACGATATAAAGCCGATATCGAAGCGATCATGCATGATGCCGGTCTCGATTTCTTCTTTGCGTGCGGCGTGGACCGTGATGCTGACGTCGGGATGCTGGGAAAGATAGGCCTTTACCAGTGCGGGAAGATAGTCGGTTACGTACGACGAACTGGCGGCCACGCGCAGGAATCGGCGTCTCTTGTCTTTGAATTCGTGCAGTTTCAGGTGCATCTCGTCGACACTGGCCAACACGCGTTCGGCATACAGCAGGAACGACCGGCCGGCTTCCGTCAGGGCCATGCCGTTGTGCTTGCGATGAAACAAGCGCAAGCCCAGTTCGCCTTCAAGCGATTTGAGCCGCAGGCTCGCCGCCGGCAACGAAAGAAAGGTGTCCCGCCCCCCGTGGGTCAGGCTTTCGGTGCGGGCAATATTCACCACCAGACGACAATCGACCAGATCCATGATGCTCCGCCCATGGTGCAGGCACGGGGAAAGGACGTAAGACGCGCCAGCAGGCGCGACGGCGTGCGCAACACGCATGCTAACCAAACGTGGCAGGGTGCTCAAGCATCTACGGTGCGGCCAAATTTGCCCAGGGCGGGCGCAGGCCCGCCCGCGCGATGGCGCCCAAACCCTGCAGGGCGCACAGGGTTCATTTGATCAGAACATTGCCCTAAAGAAATCAATATGGTCCAAAGATGCGCACCGCCGCACAATCAAAGAGTGTCGCTTTCTGCCGTCCTGTTTCCAAGGAATGTCGCAACATGCCCGATACGCAATCCACCGAGGCCATAGGCCCCGATAGGTACTTTCACGACCGGCTCGCGCAAGGCCGTTTTCTTATCCAGCACTGCGCCGCGTGCTCGCGCCATGTGTTCTACCCGCGCATGCTCTGCCCCCATTGCGGTGGTTCACAACTGGACTGGGTAGCTCCGTCCGGCCGGGGGACGATCTATTCCACCACTGTGATCCGACGCAGGCCTGAGCAAGGCGGCGACTACCACGTGGCGCTGGTCGACCTGGAAGAAGGCGTGCGCATGATGTCCCGCGTCGAGGGCGTCGCCCCCGCCGCAGTCAAGATCGGCATGCAAGTCCAAGCGGCCATCACTCGCGGCGAAGACGGAAACCAGATCGTCTTCCGCCTTGCCTAGGAAAGAAACACATGGCACTCAATCAACTTCGCGGCGCGGCCGCCATCACGGGCGTGGGCCAGGCCGGCCTGGGCGAGGCCCACGGCTATACAGAGATGGAAATCCTGGTGCAGTCAGCCCAGCTGGCCGTTGCCGATGCCGGCCTGACGATGCAGGACATCGATGGCATCGCCACTGCCAGCGTGTCCTCGACTATGTGGGCCATGCCGGTTATTGAACACTTGGGAATCCGCCCCACGTTCATAGACAACACGATGGTGGGCGGCTCGAGTTTCGTCGCCCATCTGATGCCGGCCATCCTTGCCCTGAACTCGGGCCAATGCAACGCCGTCCTAGTTTGTTACGGCAGTACGCAGCGCACGTCCACGATTAACCGCGCCGAGGTTGGAAAGGCGCGCCGCAAGCTGGACCCGCAACCCTACGAGAACCCATATCAGCCGTTGAACCCGCTGAGCTCGTATGCCTTGGCTGCCGCCCGGCACATGTACCAGTACGGCACGACACGCGAGCAATTGGCCGAAGTGGCGGTTGCCGCCCGGAAGTGGGCCCGGCTCAATCCCGAAGCCTTCATGCGTGATGCGCTGACCATTGACGACGTCTTGAACTCACGCATGGTTTCGGACCCGCTGACCGTACGCGACTGCTGCCTGGTAACGGATGGCGCCGGCGCCTACGTGCTGGTGCGTGCAGACCGAGCGCGCGACATGAGGCACAAGCCGGTCTACGTGCTGGGCAACTCCACGGCATGCTGGAATCGCCAGATCTCGTCCATGCACGATTTGACGGTCACGGCTGCCCAGCAATCCGGCCGCATCGCCTTCGAGATGTCGGGGCTGAAACCGGCCGACATCGACGTGCTTGAACTGTACGACGCCTTCACCATCAACACCATTCTGTTCCTGGAGGACCTGGGCTTCTGCAAGAAGGGGGAAGGCGGCTCATTCGTCAGCGGCGGCGCCATCGCGCCGGGAGGACGCCTGCCGGTGAACACCAATGGCGGTGGCCTGTCGTGCGTACACCCGGGCATGTACGGCATTTTTATCTTGATCGAGGCTGTCCGCCAGCTACGCGGGAACTGCGGCGAACGCCAGGTCGCGAATGCGCAGACCGCGGTGGTGCATGGCAACGGCGGCACCCTGTCCAGTCAATCGACCGCCATCCTGGGAACGGAGGCCGTGCTTTAGAAGGGGAAATGCGCAACGCCGTTGCGCCCCGCGGGGCGGGTTCACCCTCGCTCCGGAACAATGACACGAGGAGACACCATGAAGATCCGTATTCTGTGCTGCGCTCTGTTCGCCTGCGCGGCGGCTCTGCCGCTTGCCGCGCACGCTGCATGGCCAGACCGCCCCATCACCATCGTTGTGCCCGCCTCTCCCGGGGGCACGACCGACATGGCAGCCCGAGCCATCAGCGAGCCGATGGCTCGGCACCTGGGCGCCACAGTCGTCATCGAAAACCGCGCCGGCGCGGGCGGCATCGTCGGCACCCAGCAAGTGGCGCGCGCCGCCCCCGACGGCTACACACTGCTGATGGGCAATATTGGCCCCAATGCCATCAACTACAGCATGTACCGCGACCTGCCGTACTCACCCGACGACTTTCAAGCCATCACGCTGGCCATCGCCGTACCGAACGTCCTGGTTGTCAATGCCGACACGCCTGCGTCGTCGGTGCAGGACCTGATCGCCCTGTATAAGAAGAACCCCGAAAAGATTACGATGGGCAGTTCGGGTACTGGGCAATCGCCTCATATGTCGGGCGAGCTGTTCAAGCTTCGCACCGGCATGGAAACACCCCATGTTCCCTACAAGGGCGCCGCGCCTGCCGTGACCGCGCTGCTGGGCAACCAGTTCACTTTCATGGTCGACAACCTGCCGAGTTCGCTTGCGCAGATCCAGGCAGGGCGGCTGCGCGCACTGGCCATCACCAGCGAAGCGCGCAATCCGCAGTTGCCCGACGTGCCGACCATGGCCGAGGCCGGCGTGCCGGACATGGTGGTTACCGCATGGTTCGGACTGTTCGCCCCCAAGGGAACGCCGAACGATGTGGTTCAGAAAATCTACGAGGCCGCCAGGTCGGCCATGGAAACGCCGGCAGTCAGGCAGCGTTTCGAGAATCTGGGCGGCGTCGTCGGCGGCAACTCCCCGGCGCAATTCGAGAGCTTCGTCAAGTCGCAACGCGAACTGTGGGCGGGCACGGTCAAGGCGGCCAATATCTCGGCAGGGAATTGAATGATCAACAAGATCAAGTCCTCGCATCGTGAGGCGCTGACAGTAATACA
The DNA here is from genome assembly GCF_002261265.1 of Bordetella genomosp. 7. Taxonomy (GTDB): domain Bacteria; phylum Pseudomonadota; class Gammaproteobacteria; order Burkholderiales; family Burkholderiaceae_B; genus Bordetella_A. Next base: position 87,394 of record NZ_NEVK01000007.1, read on the forward strand.
CGACGGAGCCTCGATCATGGTGGGCGGCTTCGGAGACTCCGGCATTCCGTTTGAACTCATCAGTTCGCTACTGGACATGGGCGCCAAAGACCTCACCATCATCAGCAACAATGCAGGCGCCGGCGAACGCGGCATCGCGGCGCTCATCAAGGCGAACCGCGTGAACAAGGTGATCTGCTCGCACCCCAGGCCGCCGCGCTCGGAAATTTTTGCCGACGCTTACCGATCGGGGCGGGTGCAATTGGAATGCGTGCCACAGGGCACGCTTGCCGAACGCATCCGCGCCGCAGGCGCAGGGTTGGGCCCCTTCTACACGCCGACGGGCTACGGCACCCGGGTGGCCGAGGGCAAGCAAACCTGCGTGATCGACGGCAAGGGCTACGTGCTGGAACAGCCGCTGTCCGCCGATTTTGCGCTGGTGCGCGCGCACCAGGCAGACCGCCTGGGCAACCTGATGTACCGGCTCGCGGCCAGGAACTTCAATCCCCTCATGTGCATGGCGGCGCGCCACACCATTGTGCAGGCCGACGAGATCGTCGAAGCGGGGTCGTTGCCGCCGGAATACATCATGACCCAAGCCCTGTTCGTCAACGCTGTTGTCTTGGCAGAATCCGATGAATAAGCCCATTTCGCTCAGCCGGCAGCAGATCGCGCAACTGGTCGCGCAGGACATCCCCGAAGGCGCAAGCGTCAATCTGGGTATCGGCATGCCCACGCTGGTGGCCGATTATCTTCCCCCCGATCGCGAGATCCTGCTGCACAGCGAGAACGGCATCCTGGGCATGGGAGCCGCCGCCGAAGGCGATCAGGCCGACCCCGACCTGATAAACGCCAGCCGTGTACCGGTAGTGCTGATACCCGGCGCCTCCATCACCGACCACGCCACATCGTTCGCAATGATGCGGGGCGGACGTCTCGACTTCAGCATCCTGGGCGGCTTCCAGGTGGCGTGCAACGGGGATCTCGCGAACTGGCTCACCGACGCGCCCGATGCCATCCCCGCCATTGGCGGCGCCATGGACCTTGCCGTGGGCGCTCGCCAGGTGCTGGTGATGATGGATCACACGACCAAGTCCGGAGAAACGCGCCTGCTCGCGCAATGCACTTACCCGCTTACCGGTGTGGGCGTGGTCGATACCGTCTACACCAACTACGCGGTCGTCGATGTGCGCGACCAGCGTTTTGTGCTGCGCGCCATCGTGGATGGCATGACAGTGGACGAACTGCAGGCCATGACCGGGGCGCCCTTGCATGTGGAGGGCGCACTGCGCAGGATCCGCCTGCACGGCACGGGCATGGCTCGAATCGAATAAACCCATGATCCCTGGCATGGGCCCCATGCAGCACCGCGCAACCGCGCCATGACAACCAGGAGGAGACACACTATGTTCCGCCGCATCGCGTTCCGTGGTCTTGCATCGTTACTGGCCGCGGGCGTCATGGGTCTTGCCCATGCCGCCGATTTTCCCAGCCAGCCCATCAAGTTGATGATCCCGTATCCGCCCGGTGGCAGCGCAGACATGCTGGCCCGCCCGCTATCCGCTGAGCTGCAGAAAGCACTGGGCCAGCCCATCGTGCTGGATTACAAGCCGGGCGCGGGCGGAACCATTGCGAGCGCGCAGCTGGCTCGCGCCGAGCCTGACGGCCATACTGTGCTGATGGTGCTCACCGCGCACGCGATCAACCCCAGCCTGTATCGCAACCTGCCCTACGATACCCGCAAGGATTTTGCGCCGGTGTCTCTGGTTGCCCAGCTGCCGCTGGTGGTTGCCGCGCCCTTGGCCACTCCCGCCGATAATATGCAGGAGCTAGTGGCCTATGCAAAGAAGAACCCGGGCAAGTTGACCTTCGCGTCGGCCGGCAACGGCAACACCAGCCACCTGGCCGCCGAGATGTTCAAGTCCGTGACAGACACCGATATGCTGCATGTGCCATACAAGGGCAGCGGCCCGGCGGTGATCGCCCTGCTGGCCGGCGATGTGTCGCTGATGTTCGACAGCATCTCCACATCGGTCAGCCATGTGCAAAGCGGGAAGCTGAAGGCGCTTGCCGTAACGGGCGACAACCGCTCGTCGTTGTTGCCAGACGTTCCCACCGTGAAAGAATCCGGCTTTCCTGATTTCTCGGTCACTGGGTGGTACGGCATCATCGCCCCCGCGGGCACATCGCCGGAAGTCATCGATCGCCTCAGCCAGGCGTTTGCCAGGGCGGCCAATCAGCCGCAGATCAAGGCACAGCTCAATGGCATGGGCTACGACGTCATCGCTTCGACGCCATCCGAGTTCCACACACACATCGACCGGGAACTCACGCGCTGGGGCAAGCTGACCAAGGACGCCGGCGTGCAGATGCAATAAGCCGCCAGGAGGGGGCTCCGCCGCGGGCTGGCTCTGCGCCCCTGGGCGCTGGCTGCCCGCGCCTTAACCCGCCCCCAGCACCAGCAGGATAAGCAACATGGGCCCCGCATTGAAGACCCCGTGCAGGGCTACCGCCGCGCCAAAGCCGCGCCGCACGCGTATCCAGCCCAGCACCAGCCCGGTGGCCCACTGGGGCAGCACCAGCAGCGGCAACATCCAGTAGGCCGTATCGGCCAGGATGAAGTTGTTCAAGTGCACGCTGGCGAATGCCAGCGATGACAGGTGATACACCCAGCCGAAACGCATACGGTATTGCCGGCGCCAATCCATGCGCCAGCGTTTGCGGCTGATGCGTCCGCGCGCCAGAGGGCGGCTGGCCGCCAGCAGCACGACTGCGGCCCAGGCAAGGGTCCAGCCGTGCACGCCCCACAGCAGCGGCGGCAGTATGGCCGGGCACACCCACAGGGCTTGCAGCGGCCGGCGCAAACCATAACGAAACAGCGTTTCTTCGATCAGCGGCGCCCACAATATGGCGGTCAGCCACGGAATGGCGGACGGGTCGAGCCGGTGCGATGCGCCGGCCGCGCCGGCGGCCGTCACGGCGATGGGCCCCAGCGCGAAGAAGTTCAGCCCCCACAATACGGCTGCCCATGCCAGCAGCCGCGATATGGGCACGCCCGGGCGCCAGTCGCTGGCAAGACTGCTGCCGGCGTTCCGGCCCGGCAGGCGCGCAAGATCGGGGCGACGCAAGAAGCGCCAGAAGTCGGCGAACTCGTCGCGAAAACGCAGTTTGCCGCCAGGCATGGCTGTAGCCGAGCGCATGATGCGGCTCAAGCGCCGTTGCCGCTGTGCAGTTGGCGGGTGGCCAGCGCGAAATCGCCGTCCAGCATGGCCGGCACGATGGCCCGGCAACGGTGGATGACGTCATCGATGCCGGCCTGTTCGTCGCGCCGCGGCGGGTGCAGCACGAAATCGGCCACCTGCTGCGCCAGGCCCAGCGTGCGCGGATGGCCGATGCCGATGCGTACGCGCCAGAAATTGGGGCTGCCCAGGGCGGCCTGGATGTCTTTGAGACCATTGTGACCGGCATGGCCGCCGCCTTGCTTGAGCTTGACCTGGCCGGGCAGCAGATCGAGCTCGTCGTGCAGCACCAGCACCTGTTCGGGCGCCAGCTTGTAGAAGCGCGCCAGAGCGCCCACGGCTTGCCCGGATCGGTTCATATAGGTAATGGGCTTGGCCAGCAGCACGCTTTCGCCCGCATGGCGGGCCTTGGCCACCATGGCGAAGAACCCTTTTTCAAGCGTGTAGCTTGCCCGCAGGTCGTCGGCCACATGGTCGGCGAGCCAGAAGCCGGCATTGTGGCGGGTGGTTTCGTAGTCGGGCCCGGGGTTGCCCAGGCCCACGATCAGGCGTATGGCAGTAGACATCATCGCTTACTACACAAAAAACCCCGCGCATGCAAGCGCACACGCAGGGTTCTGGCCGGGCGCCCGGGGTTGCCGGGCGCGCGGTACGAGCGGTTGCCGAAGATCAGGCAGCCGGGGTTTCCTCGGCGGCTTCGCCGTCTGCGGCGGCACCGCCGCCCTTGACGAGCGCGGTGGCCAACACGGGGTTGACTTCAGCGCCTTGCGGCACGTACGTGACGCCCTTGGGCAGCTTGATGTCGGCCAGGTGCACCGAAGCGCCGCCCAGCAGGTTGCCCAGGTCGACTTCGATGAACTGGGGCAGCGCGGCCGGCAGGCAGGTGATTTCGAGCTCGGTGAGCACGTGGCTGATGATCGCGCTGCTGAGCTTGACGGCCGGCGAGTTTTCGCCGTTGATGAAGTGCAGCGGAACCTTGGTGGTCAGCGCCTGGTTGGCGTCCACGCGCTGGAAGTCCACGTGCATGACTTGCGGCTTGTAGGCGTGCCATTGAACCGCACGCAGCAGCACGGGGTGGTCCTTGCCGTCGAGTTCCATTTGCAGGATCGAGGCGTGGAATTCTTCCTTGCGCAGGGCGTGGTAGATCTCGTTGTGGTCGAGTTCGATGTTCGACGGGGCAGCCGTACCACCATAGACAATGGCGGGAACGCGGCCCGCGCGGCGCAGGCGGCGGCTCGCACTCGAACCCTGGACGCTACGCGCAGTGGCTTTGAATTTCATGGATGACTCCAAACAATCTGGCAACGGTGAAGTTGCCGGTTACGTTGCACGGCGCGCAACATGCACGCCGCGTTGTTTGCCCATCTGCCGCGACCAGCAGGCAGGCAAATTCGGGTATATGGGCTGGCGTCGGCCGGCTCAGTCGACGAACAGCGAGCTGACCGATTCGGCGTTGGAAATGCGCAGAATGGTCTCGCCCAACAGCGCCGCGCACGACAGCTGGCGGATTTTACCGCTGGCCTGGCCTTGCTCGGACAATGGAATGGTATCGGTGACGACGAGCTCGTCGAGCTCGGACGCTTCGATGCGGTCGATGGCGCCGCCCGACAGCACGGGGTGCGTGCAGTAGGCATACACCGCGCCGGCGCCGCGATCTTTCAGGGCCTGGGCCGCCTTGCATAGCGTGCCCGCCGTGTCCACCATGTCGTCCATGATGATGCAGGTGCGGCCATCGACTTCGCCGATGATGTTCATGACTTCGGACACATTGGCCCGCGGACGGCGCTTGTCGATGATGGCCAGGTCGGCTTCAAGCTGCTTGGCCAGCGCGCGGGCGCGCACCACGCCGCCGATGTCGGGCGACACCACCACCAGGTTCGAGAAATTGCGGCGCCAGATGTCGCCCAGCAGGATCGGGCCGGCGTAGATGTTGTCGACGGGAATATCGAAGAAGCCCTGGATCTGGTCGGCGTGCAGGTCCATGGTGAGCACGCGATCGACCCCGGCCACCTGCAGCATGTTGGCCACCACCTTGGCCGAGATGGCCACGCGCGCCGAACGCGGCCGGCGGTCTTGGCGGGCATAGCCGAAATACGGGATGGCGGCGGTGATGCGGCCGGCGGACGCGCGGCGCAGGGCATCGACCATCACCATGATTTCCATCAGGTTGTCATTGGTGGGCGCACAGGTGGGCTGCAGCACGAAGACGTCTTTGCCACGCACGTTCTCGTTGATTTCGACCATGACTTCTCCGTCGGAGAAGCGGCCAACCGTCATTTTGCCGAGGGACATGTCGAGATGATTGACTACGTCTACGGCCAGGCGCGTGTTGGCCGTACCCGTAAAGATCATGAAGCTGTCGTTTGCCATGATGGAAGCTGCGATGGTCGATTAGGACGCTGACGTGTGCTGCATGCCGGAAAACCGGCAATAAAAAAAAGCTGCTGAACCTAGGCCAGTGTCTGACGGGCGCGTTCAACAGCTTTTTTATTTTGTTGGGTGGCTGGGGAGGAAGGATTCGAACCTTCGCATGCCGGAATCAAAATCCGGTGCCTTAACCAGCTTGGCGACTCCCCAACTATCTTGCGATCCAGTTCCGCAACGGATGTTCGATCAGGCCGGGACATGCCCGCAATAACCGAAACCCGGGTTGCGTGTTGCCGATTGATTTACCGGCGACGCGCATTGTAGCGGTAATTTCCTGCTGCGCCAAAACGGCTTGTTGCTCTGTACGGTACTGCGCGAACAAACACGCGCCAGACCCTGACATGCGGACATGGACACCATGCCCCGACAGCCACTGCGCAGCCCCATGTACTTCAGGGTAGCGCCGAAAGACCACCGGCTCCAAGTCGTTCTTGCCATAAAACCTTGCAAGCCCCCCCGCTTCGGCAGCATTGCCACCTGCGCTGAAATCTTGCTCAGCAAGAAAGTCCGCTATTGTGACTGAAGGCGTGTCGCGTGTCAAATCGGGGGCCGAAAAAATACTGGCCGTCGGTACGCTGGCATCGGGCTGGGCTACCAGATAGGCAGCGGGCGGCAGCGTAACGGCGGTGAGCACTTCGCCCACGCCTTCGGCGAAGGCCGATTGGCCGAAAACGAACACCGGCACGTCGGCGCCCAGCGGCAGCGCCAGCGCCATGAGCTCGCGCCGGGTCAGCCCCGTGCCCCACAGGCGGTTCAGGGCGATCAGGGTGGACGCGGCGTCGCTGGACCCGCCGCCCAGGCCGCCCCCTTGCGGAATGACTTTTTCAAGCGCGATCTGTGCGCCCAGGCGGGTGCCGGTGGCCTGCTGCAGGGCGCGCGCGGCGCGCAGGGTAAGGTCTTGTTCGGGCGGCACGCCCGGCAGGTCGGCGGCGCGGCTGATGCGGCCGTCGGCGCGCGTGTCGAAGTGCAGCGTGTCGTACAGGCCAATAAAACGGAAAACCGTCTGCAGCAGGTGGTAGCCATCGGGCCGGCGCCCGACTACGTGCAGGAACAGGTTGAGCTTGGCCGGGGCCGGAACGTCGTACAGCATGACGGAAGGTCAGGGCTGGCTGATGGCCAGCCGCACGACAATGCGGCGCCCCGGTTCGGCGCGCTGCAAGACCAGCAGGCCCGGGCCTTGGGCGTCGTAGCGCGACAGGCGGGCGTGCCAGCCGTCTTGCTCGAAAGACGCCGGACGCCCCTGGGCGTCGCGCTCGAGCGCCGCCACTTGCGCATTGTCGGCTACCTGGCCGCGCAGCCAGTGGCGCAGGCCCGATACCGGCACCGGCCCGCCCAGCGCTTCTTCGGCCAGCGCGTCGGGCGTATCGGCGCGCAGCACCGTGCCGTCGGCCTTGGTCAGCGTGGCATGGCCAGGCAGCCCTTCGACGCGCGCTTCGGTAGAACCCAACGGATTGGTGAGATCGAGCTGGTAACGCTGGCCGTCGTCGCGCCAGGTAAAGCCGCCCTGCACTGCCTGCTGCTGGCCGGTGGCTTCGGTGACGGTGATGGCGAAACGCCCGCCGCGCGTGAAAGCGTCGGCGCGCGTGGCCGCGGGGCCGTCCGGCACGCTGGCGCAGGCCGCCAGCATCGCGCACAGCCCGGCCGCAAGCCAGCCTCGCAGCCAGCCCCCCGCATGCTTGGCATGATGCGCGACTGCCATCACAGCGGCACCCCCAGCCGCTTGGCGGTATCGAGCAAGGTCTGGTTGTTGGGGTCTTTTCTGTAGCCTTCGTGCAGCAGTTCGCGCGCCTGTTCGCGCTTGCCTTGCGCGGACAGCACTTCAGCCAGGTGCGCGGCAATATCGGGTTCGGGGCGCTGCGCATAGGCGCGCCTCAGGTAGTCGACCGCGGCCTGGTGGTCGCCCATGCGGAATTTGACCCAGCCCATGCTGTCCAGGATAAAGGGGTCGTCCGGCAGCAGCTCGAGCGCCTGCGTGATGAGATCGAGCGCTTCGGGCAGGCGCTGATTGCGGTCGGCCAACGTATAGCCCAACGCGTTGTAGGCATGGGCATGTTCGGGGTCGATGGCGATAACCTGGCGCAACTGCGTTTCAAGGTCGTCGTAGCGGCCCACGCGTTCATACAGCATGGCGAGTTCGTACTTGATCTCGACCGTATCGGGCTGCGCCTGGTTGGCGGCCTCGAGCGTGGCCACCGCCTGGTCCAGCCGATCGCCATCGCGCAGGATCTGCGCGCGCGTGAGCAGGCCCTGCAGTTGATCGTCCTCGTCTTGCGGCTGGGCGGCGTCGATCATTGCCAGCGCCTCGTCAGTGCGGCCTTGCTTGGCGCGCAAGCCGGCCTGGCGCATCTGCGCGGAATAGCGCAGCGCCGGATCGTCGATCTGGCCCAACTGGGCGACGGCTTCGTCGAAATTGCCCTGGTCTTCGGCAATGCGCGACAACAGCACGCGCGCGTCGGCCTCGGCGGCCGCCGCGTCGCTGGCGCCCGGGGCGATGGACTCCTGGCGCTGGTTCTGCACGTCCAGGTACTGCTGCAACAGATGCCGGGCCTGGTCTTTGCGCCCGGCCTTGTAAGCCAGTTGCGCCTGCATGAACAACAGGTCGAAGTCTTCGGGCGAGCGGCGCGCCATGGCTTGCAGTTCGGCCAGCGCACCATCGTAGTTGCCCTGGTCGGCCATCAGCGCGGCCAATGACAACTGCAGTTTGCGTGAATCGGGATACTTGAGCAGGAACGCACGGGCCTCGATTTCGGCGCGCGTTGGGTCGACGCGCGCGCCGTATTCGAGCACGCGCTGCGCGGCGGCCTCGGAACGCGGATCGGCCGCCAGGGCGGCGCGCGCTTCGTCGGCGGCCCGGCGGTCGTCGCCCGCGGCCTGCGCCACGTCGGCCAGCGCCAGGTGGGCTTCGGGCAGCTTGCGCACGGCGGGGCTGAGCGCCTCGTCCAGAATGCGCAGGGCCAGTCTGCGGTCGTTCAGGCGGCCCAGCACGCCCAGGGCCTGGGCAATGGCGGCCGGCTTGTCGGACGCTGCATCGATGCGCGCACGCAGCGCAGCGGCCAGGCCGGTCGTCTCGCCATTGGCCGCGGCCAGCGCCAGTTCGGTGGACGAAGCCTCGACATCGGCCGGCGCCAGCCGGGACCATTCGCGCGCGGCATCGAGTGCGCCAGCCAGGTTGCCGCCCGCCAGCTGGAATTCGAGAGCGCGGCGCGCCAGCCGCGCATCGCCGGTTTCGCGCGCCAGGTTCACCAGTGTGGACGCCGCCGTGCTGTACATGCCGCGCTGCGCGGCGATTTCGGAAGCCAGTATGCGGTAGAAGACGTCGGCGGTAAGGGTAACCAGCGGCGCCTGCCCGGGCCGCAGCCGTATGACCTGGGTTTCGGGCGTGCGCGAGGGGGGCACCAGACGCGGTCCGGTGGCGTCGCCCGGAACGCGGTCGGCAGCCAGAGCCGGCAAAGACTGCAAACCCGCCAGCGCGAGCGCCAGCATGGCTAGTACGGGATGAACTTGTTTAAGCAACGACTTCACGCGGCCTGTCCGGTTGGTGGCACAATCATCTATACACTTGCGATCATCTTACACTGGCTCATGCCGGAACTCCCCGAAGTAGAAACCACCCGCCGCGGCATCGATGCCGTCATCACGGGCAAGACGCTGCGCCGCCTGCTGGTGCGCGAGCCGCGCATGCGATGGCCCATTCCGGACGAACTGCCCGACCTGCTGGCGGGGCGCACCGTGCTTGAATGCGCGCGCCGCGGCAAGTACTTGCTGCTGCGCTTCGAACACGGCACGCAAATCGTGCACCTGGGCATGTCTGGATCGCTGCGCAGCGTGCCGCAGGACGAGGCGCCGCGCAAACACGACCACGTGGACTGGATCTTCGACCACGCCGTGTTGCGCCTGCACGATCCGCGCCGCTTCGGTGCGGTGCTGTGGCATTGCGGCCAAGCGGGGCCGGTTACGTCGCACCCCTTGCTGGCGCGCCTGGGCATCGAACCCTTCGACCCACGTTTTGATGGCGCGTGGCTGCACAGCCATTTCCGCGGCCGCGACATCGCCGTCAAGCAGGCCCTGCTCGCGGGCGACGCCGTGGTGGGGGTAGGCAATATTTACGCATCCGAAAGCCTGTTCCGTGCGGGCATCGACCCGCGCACCCCCGCGCGGCGCGTGTCGCTGGCGCGCTGCACGCGCCTGGCGGATATGGTCCGCGCCACCTTGGCCGACGCGCTTGCCTCGGGCGGCAGCACGCTGCGCGATTATGTGGGCGCGACCGGCCAGCCGGGCAGCTATTTCGATATACACGCGGCCGTATACGAGCGGGCGGGCATGCCCTGCCGTGTGTGCGCAACGCCGATCCGGCGCGTGGTGCAAGGCCAGCGCGCCACGTACTTCTGTCCGTCCTGCCAACGCCGCTAGGCCTGCACGCGCCTGCGCGGCGTGCGCCTGCGCAAAGCATATTCGTTTATAGCAAACGAATTGCATAAAAACGAATCAAGGTCTATAGTGGCCGCCATGGACGCCGGCAGGCACGCCCCTGCCCTATGCACTCGCCAGGAGACACCGTGAGCAAACAATTCGCATCGCAAGGCGACCTTGCCGACAAGGTCGTGACCTTTGAAAAACTGTCGGACAACGCCTATGCCTACACTGCCGAGGGCGATCCCAATACGGGCGTCATCATCGGTGACGAGGCCGTCATGGTGGTTGACACCCAGGCTACGCCTGTCATGGCGCAGGATGTGATCCGCCGCATCCGTGAAGTCACCGACAAGCCGATCAAATACATCCTGCTGTCGCACTACCATGCTGTGCGCGTATTCGGCGCTTCAGCCTATAACGCCCAGGAAATCCTGGCCAGCCGCGACACGTACGACTTGATCGCCGAGCGCGGCGAGCAGGACAAGGCAAGCGAAATCGGCCGCTTTCCGCGCCTGTTCCGCAACGTCGAATCCATTCCCCCCGGCCTGGTATGGCCCACGATGACGTTCCAGGGCGCCATGACGGTGAACCTGGGCAACCTGGAAGTGCATCTGCTGCAAGTGGGCCGCGGCCATACCAAGGGCGACACCATCGCCTGGCTGCCCGACCAGAAAATCCTGTTTGCGGGCGATCTGGTCGAATACCAGTCCACGCCATATTGCGGTGACGCTTATTTCCGCGACTGGCCCGCGACGCTGGACGCGCTGGCCACGTTCAACGCCGAGAAAATGGTTCCCGGCCGCGGCCCCGCCCTGAAGAACGCCACCGAAGTGCGCCAGGGGCTGGCGGGCACGCGCGCCTTCCTGACGGACCTGTACGCCGCAGTGCTGCGCGGCGTGGCTGATGGCAAAGACCTGAAAACGATCTACCGCGAGGTGTACGACTTCATGCGGCCGCGCTACAGCGACTGGGTGATCTTCGACCATTGCATGCCGTTTGACGTATCGCGCGCCTACGACGAGGCCACCGGGCACGATCATCCGCGCATCTGGACGGACAAGCGCGACCGCGAGATGTGGCAGCAGCTCGAAGGCTGAAGCCCTTCGCCCAGCCATGCCGGCTGCGCCAGCGTCCCGCCAGAGGACGCCACGGCGCATAGGGCGGGCCCTGCCCGCCGCCAGGAGACAACGCGTGACACACACTGATTACCAGGCGCTGGAGTTCCCCTATCAAAAACATGCCGACCAGTCCCGCCAGCCGCCCGCCGCACATCGCGTGATCGTGGTGGGCGCCGGGCCGGTGGGGCTGACCGCCGCGCTAGACCTGGCCCAGCGCGGCATTGCCGTCGTGCTGCTGGACGACGACTGCCGCCTGTCTACAGGCTCGCGGGCTATATGCTTTGCCAAGCGCACGCTGGAAATCTGGGACCGCCTGGGCGTGGGTGAACGCATCGCGTCCAAAGGGGTGTCGTGGCATGTGGGGCGGGTGTTTTTCCGCGATCAGGAAGTCTGGCGATTCGACCTGCTGCCCGAGCCCGGCCATCGCCGCCCGGCTTTCGTGAACCTGCAGCAGTATTACGCCGAAGGCTATCTGTATGAAGCGGCGCGCGACCATCCCCTGATCGACCTGCGCTGGAAGAACAAGGTCGTGGGCATCGCACAGCGGCCCGATGGGGTGGACTTGCAGGTAGAGACGCCCGACGGCCCCTATACCCTGCAGGCGCAATGGCTGATCGCCTGCGACGGAGCCCGCTCGCCGGTGCGCAAAATGCTGGGCCAGGAGGCCCACGGGCGCGTATTCAAAGACCGCTTCCTGATCGCAGACGTACGCATGACGGCGGATTTTCCGGCCGAACGCTGGTTCTGGTTCAATCCGCCCTTCCATCCCAACCAGTCGGTTCTGCTGCACATGCAGCCCGACAATATCTGGCGCATCGACTTCCAGCTCGGCTGGAACGCCGACCCCGCAGAAGCGGTCAAGCCCGCCAATGTGCTGCCGCGCATACGCGCGCTGCTGGGCGCCGACGCCCAGTTCGAACTGGAATGGGTCAGCGTGTATACCTTTGCCTGCGAACGCATGGATACGTTCCGCCACGGACGCGTGCTGTTTGCAGGCGATGCCGCGCATCGCGTGTCCCCGTTCGGGGCGCGCGGAGCCAACAGCGGCGTGCAGGATGCAGAGAACCTGGCATGGAAGCTGCAGGCCGTGCTCGACGGCCTGGCGCCAGAAACGCTTATCGACACGTACACCGCCGAGCGCGAACTGGCCGCCGATGAGAACCTGTTGAACTCCACGCGATCCACAGATTTCATTACGCCCAAGAGCGCGGCCAGCCGCAGTTTTCGCAACGCCGTGCTGAACCTCGCGCGCGAACATCCTTTTGCGCGAGGCCTGGTCAACAGCGGACGCCTGTCGCTGCCCACCGCCTATGCCGATACGCCGCTGAACACGCCCGATGACGACACCTACGCAAGCCGCATGACGCCGGGCGCCGTGGCATTGGATGCGCCCGTGCAGGCTGCCGACGGCAGCGATGCCTGGTGGCTGTCTTACCTGGACGGGCGCTTTGTACTGGCGTTATTCTGTGGCGGCCTGCAACCGGAAGCCGCCGTCCTGGACGCCTTGCAGGCGCTGTCTGCCGGTGCTGCGCCGGTGCGCATCGTATTGGTGGGAGACGGCGCGCCGCTGGATGCGCCGCCACAGTTCAGTGTGGCGCACGACACCCAGGGCCATCTGGTACAGCGCTACGACGCGCGCCCGGGCACCTGCTACCTGCTGCGGCCCGACCAGCACCTGGCCGCCCGCTGGCGCGCCTTCGATGCGGCCGCCGTGGCGCAAGCCCTGGCCCGTGCGCTGGGCAACGCCTGAAAGGACCCCGGACTCATGCCCTTGATCATCGACCCCAACCTGGCTTCGCCCGATGCGTTCTACGAGGCGTTGATCGACACGCACCGCGACCTGGACGATACGCAAAGCGCCGAGCTCAACGCGGCCCTGATCCTGCTGCTTGCCAACCATATCGGCGATATGGAAGTGATAAGCGAAGCCCTGGAAAGGGCGCGCCGTTCGGTATTGACGGACGCGGCCGCACCCGCCGAGCCATCAAGGCGGAACCCATAGGCCGCCCACACGCAGCATGAGCCGGCTAAGGCTGGCAGCTCACGCCGCCACGGCGGCGGTCAGGCTGTCTCGGCGAACGTATCCAGCACCAGGGCGCGCAGCCACTGGCTGCCGCTGTCGCGATGAAATCGCCGGTGCCAGTACAGGTTGGTCTGCAGCGCAGGCACGCGCACCGGCGGCGTCAGCATGCCCAGCCGGAAATAAGGCGCCACGCCGGCGGCAAGCTTGTGAGGCACCGTCGCCAGCAGGTCGGTTGTGCTGACGACGTAGGGCACCGCCGAGAAATGCGGCACGCTGAAATTCGCCGTCAGGGCCACGCCGGCCTTTTCCAGCGCCTGGTTCACCTGGCCGTACGGCGCGGCGCGCGACACCACCAGGTGGCTAGCCGTGCGAAACGCCTTCAGGCTCATGCCTTCGTGCGCGCTGGGGTGGCCCCGGCGAAACAGCGTGGCGTACCCCTGGCGGAACAACATTCGCTGCATGATGCCGCTGCCCAACCCTTCAAACGCGCCGATGGCCAGGTCGACGCGGCCCGCATCCATTTCGCGACGCAGGTCCGCGCCTTGCAAGCGCAGTGAGTCGATGCGCACGGCAGGCGCATGGCGGGCGCAGAGTTCGATCAGCCTAGGCATGAAATGAATTTCGCCGACGTCCGACATGGCGATGCGGAAACGTCGCTGGCTGTGCGCAGGGCGGAACTCGTGCGTGGCTTCAAGGGTGTGCGACAACAGCGCCAGCGCTTCGCTGACCGGCCCGCCCAGCCGCTCGGCATGCGGCGTGGGCTGCATGCCATGCGGCGTACGCACGAACAGATCGTCGCCCAGGGCGGCGCGCAGCCGCCGCAGCGCGTTGCTGACCGCGGGCTGCGACAGATCCAGGCGCCGGGCCACCGCCGAAATATTGCGCTCTTCCAGCAAGTACTGGAATACCACGAGCAGGTTCAGGTCAAGATTGCGAAGCTCGGCCATAGGTGAATGAATAACGGGATGTGGCGGGGATATTCACGGAATTTATAGTCGATATTTCTGTATTCCCATAGCCAACCCCCGTTCTTTTGCTGACAATACTGAAGCCGCCCGCCCGGAGCTACCCGCGCACTCAGGCGCGCGTAACGAACCGAGAGAGAAACCCATGTCCCTGCAATATCAATCGGGGTTCGGCAATGACTGGGCCACCGAAGCGCTGCCAGGCGCGCTGCCGACGGGCCGGAATTCGCCGCAGCGCTGCCCTTATGGCCTGTACGCCGAACAGCTTTCCGGCACGGCATTCACCGCGCCGCGCAACGAGAACCGCCGCTCCTGGCTGTACCGCATCCGGCCCGCCGCACAGCACCTGCCCTTTGAGCCATTTACGGGCGCGCCCGGCTGGCTCAGCGACTTTGGCAGCGGCCCGGTCACGCCCAACCAGCTGCGCTGGGGGCCGCTGCCCATGCCCGACGCGCCCACGGATTTCGTCGAGGGCGTACGCACCTGGGCCGGCAACGGCGGCCCGGCCGAACAGGCAGGCGTCGGCATACACTTGTACGCGGCCAACCGGTCGATGCAGGGTCGCTTTTTTTATAACGCCGACGGCGAATTGATGATCGTGCCCGAACAGGGCCGCCTGCGCCTGGCCACGGAGCTGGGCATTGTCGAGGTCGAACCGCAACAGATCGCGGTCATACCCCGCGGCGTGCGCCTGCGGGTCGAATTGCCGGACGGCCAGGCGCGCGGCTACATGCTCGAGAATTTCGGCGCCGCCCTGCGGCTGCCGGAGCTCGGCCCCATCGGCTCGAATTGCCTGGCCAACCCCCGCGATTTTCAGACGCCGGTGGCGTGGTACGAAGATGTGGAAGGGGATTTCGAACTCATTGCCAAGTTCACCGGCGGCCTGTGGCGCGCGCGCATCGGCCATTCGCCGCTGGACGTCGTGGCCTGGCATGGCACCCACGCGCCGTATCGGTACGACCTGCGGCACTTCAACGTCATAGGCTCGATCAGCTTCGATCATCCCGACCCGTCGATCTTTACCGTGCTGACCGCGCCTTCCGACACGCCGGGCACCGCCAATGTGGATTTCGCCATCTTCCCGCCGCGTGTGCTGGCGATGGAGGATACGTTCCGTCCGCCCTGGTTCCACCGCAATGTGGCCAGCGAGTTCATGGGCCTGGTGCACGGGGCGTACGATGCCAAAGCCGAAGGCTTCGTGCCCGGCGGAGCGAGCCTGCACAATTGCATGAGCGGCCACGGGCCCGATGCCGATACGTTTGCAAAGGCCACCGCTGCCGACACGACCCAGCCGCACTATATCCGCGATACGATGGCCTTCATGTTCGAAACGCGCCGCGTCATCCGCCCCACCGCCCAGGCGCTGGGCAGCGCGCAACTGCAGAACGACTATTACCAATGCTGGCAGGGGCTGAAGAAACACTTCAACCCCGCCGAACGCTGACCGATCCCATGACGACCTTGAACGAAACCCACGACACCGCGCTCACCAGCTGGGTAGACAGCGCCAATGACGCTGACTCCGGTTTTCCGGTGCAGAATCTGCCCTACGCCGTGTATCGCCGGCGCGGCTCGCAAGAAGCCTGGCGGCCGGGCGTGGCCATTGGCGACCGCGTGCTCGACCTGGCGGCTCTGGCCCGGCAGAACCCGTACGATGGGTTGGCCGCGCAAGCGCTTGCGGCCTGCACGGGCAGCAACCTGAACGCGCTGATGGCCCTGGGCCAGCCTCACTGGAGCGCGCTGCGCCTGGCCTTGTCGCGAGCCCTGCGCGCGGGGTCCCCGCTGCAGGGCCAGCTGGAACCCCTGCTGGTCGCCCAGGCCGATGCCGAATACACCACGCCTGCCCACATTGGCGACTACACCGATTTCTATATTTCGCTGCACCATGCCACGGCAGTGGGCCGGCAGTTCCGCCCCGACAACCCACTGCTGCCCAACTACAAATGGGTGCCCATCGGCTACCACGGCCGCGCTTCCAGCATCGGCGTCGAGCAACGTTTTCCGCGCCCGGTCGGACAGACCCGGCCATCGGCAGACGGCCAGGCGCCCCAGTTCGGCCCCTGTCAGCGGCTGGACTACGAGCTCGAGCTCGGCGTCTACGTGGGCAAGGGCAATGCGCAGGGCGAACGCATCCCCCTGGACCAGGCCGACGAGCACGTCTTCGGGCTGTGCCTGCTGAACGACTGGTCGGCTCGCGACATCCAGGGCTGGGAGTACCAGCCCCTGGGGCCGTTCCTGGCCAAGAACTTCGCATCGACGATCTCGCCCTGGATCGTCACCATGGAAGCGCTGGAGCCTTTCCGCATTGCATGGAATCGCCAGGAAGGCGAGCCGCAGCCACTGCCCTACCTGTCTTCAGAGCGCAACCGCACGCACGGCGCCTACGATGTGGAGCTGGAAGTGTTTCTGGCCACCGAAGCCTCGCGCCAGGCCGGGCATGCGCCCGCCCGCCTGTCGGCCAGCAATTTCCGCGACGCCTACTGGAATATTGCGCAGCTGATCGCCCACCACACCGTCAACGGCTGCAACCTGCAGCCGGGCGATCTGCTGGGCACCGGCACGCTATCGGGCCCGGCGCCCGACCAAGCCGGTTCGCTGCTGGAGCTGACCCAGGGCGGCAAGACGCCCATCGAACTGCCCTGGGGCGAAACCCGCACCTTCCTGCAGGACGGTGACCAAGTGATCTTGCGCGCGCACTGCCAAAAAGCCGGCTACCCCCGCATCGGCTTCGGCGAAGCATCCGGCACCGTGCTGCCGGCACGCTAAGGCGCGCTTGGCCGGGCGGTGTCTGACACCCTACGGGAGTCAGACACCCAAGACTTAACGGCAACGCTGCAGGGTGTTGGTGTCTGACTCCCGTAGGGTGTCAGACACCAAAGACTTAACGCCAACGCTGCAAACTGTTGGTGTCTGACTCCCATAGGGTGTCAGACACCTAAGACTTAACCGCAACGCTGCAGGCTGTTGGTGTCTGACTCCCCGTAGGGTGGCAGACACCCAAGACTTAACCGCAACGCTGCAGGCAGTTGGTGTCTGACTCCCGTAGGGTGTCAGACACCTAAGACTTAACGCCAACGCTGCAAACTGTTGGTGTCTGACTCCCGTAGGGTGTCAGACACCCAAGACTTAACCGCAACGCTGCAAGCTGTTGGTGTCTGACTCCCGTAGGGTGTCAGACACCGCCCGCGTCACGCCTGCAGGACCTTGCCGGGGTTCATCAGTCCATGCGGATCCAGGGCCTGCTTGATGCGCTTCATCAGGCTGAGTTCCAGCGCGCTTTTATAGTGCGGCAGCTCGTCGCGCTTGAGCTGCCCGATGCCGTGCTCGGCGCTGATCGACCCGCCGTGTTCCTGCACGCTGCGATGCACGATATCGTAGATGCCCTGCTGCAACGCCAGCAGGTCTGCTTCGGTCTGGCCCGGGCCGCGCGCCACGTTGTAATGCAGGTTGCCGTCGCCCAGGTGGCCGAACACGACATTGCGCACGCCGGGAAAGCGCTGCTGCAGTAGTGCGTTGGTAGTGTGCACGAACGCCGCGATGGACGATATGGGTATGGACACGTCGTGCTTGACGCCCTTGCCCAGTTCGGCCTCGGCCAGCGGAATGCTCTCGCGCAGGTGCCACATGGCGCGACTTTGCGCCACATTGGCGGCAATGGCTGCGTCAGTCACCAGGCCGGCATCGATGGCGGCTCCCAGCACGGCCTCGAAGCGTTCGCGCGCGTGCGCTTCGCTTTCGCTGTCGGACAGTTCAAGCAGCGCAAACCAGGGCGACCCGGCCGACGCGCCGTCCAGCGGCAGGCGCTGCTGTGGAAACAGCCGCACCACCGATTGCAGGCAATCGCCGGCCATCAGCTCGAAACCGGTCAGGGAAGCCCCGAAGCCGGTGCGCGCACGCGACAGGAGTTCCACCGCGGCATCGATGGAATCGAGCGCCAGCAGCGCCGTGCACGACGCCACCGGCAAGGGATACAGCCTCAGGGTGGCGGCGGTGATGATGCCCAGCGTACCTTCGCTGCCGATGTACAGATCGCGCAAGTCGTAACCGGTGTTGTCTTTGCGCAGACCCCGCAGGCCGTTCCAGATTTCGCCTTCGGCCGTGACGACCTCCAGGCCCAATGCCAGCTCGCGGGCATTTCCGTAGCGCAGCACCTGCGTTCCGCCGGCGTTCGTGGCCAGGTTGCCGCCTATGGTGCAGCTGCCCTCGGCGGCCAGGCTCAGGGGAAACAGCCGCCCGGCATCGCGCGCCGCCTGTTGCACCGCCTGAAGAACGCAGCCGGCTTCGACCGTGATTGTGTCGTTTTCGGTGTCAATGGCGCGCACGCGGTTCAGGCGGGCCGTGGACAACAACACCGCCCGGCCGGAATCATCGGGCGTGGCGCCGCCGCACAGCCCGGTATTGCCGCCCTGCGGCACCAGCGGCGTGCCGTTCTGCAAGCACAGGCGCACCACGCCGGCCACCTCGCCCACAGAGCCGGGCCGCACCACCGCCAGGGCGCTGCCACGGTAACGACGGCGCCAGTCCTGCAGGTACGGATCGGCATCGGAACCGGTCAGCACGTGGGCCGGGCCCAGCAAATTCTGCAATTCAGTCAGTAGATTCATGGCCGCAAGCGGTAAAGGATGCGTCAGGCACGCCGGTTGCAAGGAAATGGCTTTCTATTGTATGGCGGGCTGCGCCTCGCGCGAACGGCGAATCGGGGATAATCCATCTTGCGCGGCCGTCCGGTCGGCGCTGCCGCGCTCAGTCATCCAAGGAGTTCACTTGAACGCACCCGTCCGTTATCCCGATGCAGTTTTCAAGGCCTACGACATCCGGGGCACCGTTCCGCAGCCGCTGAACGATGGTTTTGCCCGTACCCTGGGCCGCGCGCTTGCAGACCAGGCCCGCCGACAAGGGGTCACCGCCCTGGTGGTGGGCCGGGACGGACGGCTGAGCAGCGCAGGACTGGCGCACGCTTTGCAAGAAGGGATACGTGACGGCGGCATCGACACCATCGATATCGGCCAGGTCCCCACGCCGCTGGTCTACTACGCGGCGCATACCCAGGGCACGGGCTCGGGGGTCGCCATTACGGGCAGCCATAACCCCCCGCAATACAACGGCTTCAAGATGATGATGGCGGGCAAGGCGCTGTACGGAGACGGCGTGCTGGCCCTGCGCGACGCCATGAATGCCGCCACACAGGACGAAGCCGACCCGGCCGGCCCGCGCGGCAGCCGCCGCGAACTCGATCTGGTGGGCGAATATATACAGCGCATCGCGG
This sequence comes from Bordetella genomosp. 7, assembly GCF_002261265.1. Classification (GTDB taxonomy): domain Bacteria; phylum Pseudomonadota; class Gammaproteobacteria; order Burkholderiales; family Burkholderiaceae_B; genus Bordetella_A. Next base: position 106,824 of record NZ_NEVK01000007.1, read on the forward strand.
GCGACGTGAAGCTGGCGCGGCCGCTCAAGATCGCGATCGATTGCGGCAATGGCGTGGCGGGCGCGGTCGCGCCGCAGCTGTTCCGCGCATTGGGCTGCCAGGTAGACGAGCTGTACTGCGAGGTTGACGGCACTTTCCCCAATCACCACCCCGACCCGGCCGACCCGCACAACCTGCAGGACCTTATCGACCATGTCGCGCGCACCGATTGCGAACTGGGGCTGGCCTTTGATGGCGACGGCGACCGCCTGGGCGTCGTCACGAAGTCAGGCCAGATCATCTGGCCCGACCGCCAGTTGATCCTGTTCGCGCGCGACGTGCTGCAACGCTGCCCCGGCAGCACCATCATCTATGACGTGAAATGCAGCCGCCACGTCGGCCTGGCCATCCAGGAGGCCGGCGGCCAGCCCCTGATGTGGCAGACGGGCCATTCGCTGGTCAAGGCCAAACTCGCCGAAACCGGCGCGCCCCTGGCTGGCGAAATGAGCGGCCACATCTTTTTCAAAGAACGCTGGTACGGGTTTGACGACGGCCTGTACACTGGCGCGCGCCTGCTGGAAATCGTGGCGCGCAGCGCCAACGCGTCCGAGCCGCTCGAGGCCCTGCCGCAGGCCTTGTCCACGCCGGAACTCAAGCTTGAAATGGCCGAAGGCGAGCCCTTCAAACTGGTGCAGGCGCTGCGCGAACAGGCCCGCTTCGACGGCGCGCTGGACATCGTCACAATTGACGGCGTGCGCGCCGAATATGCCGACGGATTCGGGCTGGCGCGCGCCTCCAACACCACGCCGGTGGTGGTCCTGCGCTTCGAGGCCGATACGCCCGAAGCGCTAGCGCGCATCAAAGACGAGTTCCGCCGCGAGTTGCTGCGGCTCGCCCCCGGCATGACTTTGCCCTTCTGATAGCCACATCTGCCACCATGCCTACTACATTGCCGACCAGCCCCGCGTGGCTGGCTTTTGCCCAGGCGGCGCAGACCGCGTCGCGCAACGGCGAGCGCCTGCATATCATCGAGGCGGCCGGCCTGCGCGTCGACCTTACGGCCCAGGCGCAGTCAGAAGCGCTGGACCGCGCCGCGCAGGACCTGCTGGCCCAACAGAACTTCGACGCCGCGCGCGCGCAGCTGTACGACGGCGGCGAGGCCAACTGGACTGAACGCCGGCAGGCCTGGCACACCGCGCTGCGCGCGGCCAACCCGCCGCCATCCGTGGCCCAGGACGTGCTGTCCGAGCGTGAACGCGTGCGACGGTTCGTGCGCGAGCTGGACCAGACCGGCGCCTACACCGACATCCTGCACCTGGGCATCGGCGGCAGCGACTGGGGCCCCCGCATGGTGACGCGCGCGCTGCGGCATTGCGGCCTGCGGCGCAACATCCAGTTCGCATCCAACGTCGATTCCCATGCGGTGGCGGATGCCATGGGCCAGCTCGACCCGCACCGCACGCTGGTCATCGTGGCGTCCAAGTCGTTCACCACCACCGAACCGCTGGCCAACGCCGAAGTGGCCATGAACTGGCTGCGCGACGCGGGCGTGGCGGACCCGGTCAGGCACGTTGTCGCCGTCACCGCCAACGTCGACGCGGCGCTCGACTTCGGCATCTCGCCGGACCGCGTATTCCGTTTCTGGGACTGGGTGGGCGGGCGTTATTCGCTGTGGTCTGCCATCGGCCTGCCGATTGCGCTTGCGCTGGGATGCGACACGCTGGACCAGTTACTGGCGGGCGCCGCCGCCATGGACGAACACTTCCTGCAGGCGCCGCCTCGCGATAATGCGCCGCTGCAGATGGCGCTGGCAGGCATCGCCAATCGCAGCGTGCTGGGCTATGCCACGCTGGCCATCACGCCGTACGATTCGCGCCTGCTGCACCTGGTTCCCTGGGCGCAGCAGCTCGACATGGAATCGCTGGGCAAGGTGGCCACGCGCGACGGTACCCCGGTAGGCGTGCCCACCGGACCCGTCGTCTGGGGCATGCCGGGCACCGATTGCCAGCACACCTTCTTCCAGTGGCTGCACCAGGACACCACCGGAGCGCCGGTGGACTTCATCATCTGCGCCCAGCCCGACCACGGCTACGCGCGTTATCACAACATGCTGATCGCCAACTGCCTCGCGCAGCGCTCGGCACTGCTGCGCGGCAAGTCGTACGAAGAAGCGTTGCAGGAAACGCGCGCCGTCGAGTCCGATGCGCGCCGCGCCGACATGCTGGCCCGCCACCGCGTGCATCCGGGCGGGCGTCCTTCGACCCTGATCGTACTGCCGCGGCTGGACGCCCATTCGCTAGGCGCCCTGCTGGCGCTGTACGAGCACAAGGTGTTCGCGCAAGGCGCGCTGTGGGGCATCAACCCATTCGATCAATGGGGTGTGGAATTCGGCAAGATCCTCGCCAAGCGCATCATCCACGAGCTCGACTCGCCTTCCGATGGCGCCGACCAGGATCCTTCAACGCGGTACTGGATCGAATCACTGGCGCGCCGCTGAACTCGTCGGCGCCGGCCCGGCACGGCGCCCGCCCTGCCGCGGCTACGCGAGCAGCGTACGATAAATATCCAGGTGCCGCCGGCACACATCTTCAATATCGAACTCGTTTTCGGCCAGCCGGCGCCCGGCCCGGCCCAGCCGCTGACGCAGATCGGCGTCGCTTGCCAGCCGGCCAATCGCGTCGGCCAGGGCCTGCGCATCGCGCGGCGGCACCAGCAGGCCGGTTTCATCGGGCTCGATGGCGTCGCGGCAGCCCGGCACATCAGTGGTAACCACCGCCCTGCCGCATGCGGCCGCCTCGATCAGCGAGCGCGGCAGGCCCTCGCGATACGACGGCAGCACCGCGATATGCGCGGCCGCATACAGATCGGCAATATCGCTGCGTTCGCCCAGCGCCTCGATGCAGCCTTCCCGATGCCAGGCATCGACGTCGGCCTGCGTCACCGACGCCGGGTTGCCCGGGTCGATGCCGCCCGCCAGCCGCATGCGCACGCCGGCGCCAGACTGCTGCAATATCCGGGCGGCCGCCACGAATTCCAGCACCCCTTTGTCGCGCAGCAGGCGCGCGACCATCAGCGCGATAATCGGCGGCGCCGGCTCAGGCATCGCCGGATAAGCGGACAGGTCGACGCCCGACCCGCGGATCATTACGACTTGCTCGTCGCGCACCACACCCAGGCCGCGCAGCGTGTCGCGGTCATTGCTGTTCTGAAACACCACCCGACTGTTGCGATGGCCCAGGGCCCGACAGTACAGCCAGGCCACCACGCGCCGCACCAGCGCCGCCTTGGTTCCCTGGGCCACGAACACAAAACCCAGCCCCGAAATGGCCGACACCATGGCGGGCACGCCGGCCATGCGCGCGGCGATGCCGCCGTACAGCACCGGCTTGATCGTCACCAGGTGCACCAGGGCCGGCCGCAGCCGGCGAAACAGGCGCCACAGCGACCATATCGTGCGCAACTCCTGCAGCGGCTGCTTGCCGCTGCGAGTCATGGGAATGACATGGTGCGTCAGGCCATGCGCGGCAATGCGCGGCACGCTGTCTCCCGCCATGGTGGCTACATGCACGTCGTAGCCGGCCCGCTGGGCCGCCAGCGCAAGCGGCAGCCGGTGCGACAGGAAAAAAGCCGGGTTGTTCACCACGAACAGCAAGCGAGCGGGCTGGCTCATGCGTCAGCTCCGGCGATGCGCCGCCATACGGCTTCGTAGGCGGCCACCATCTTGGCAAGATCGAATTCGGCCAGCACGCGCGCGCGCCCGGGCGCGCCCACTGCCGCACGGCCGCGCGCGGCGACGTCGTCCAGCGCGGCGGCGATGCCCTGCGCAAGGGCTTCGGGCTGCTCGGGCGCCACCACGGGGCCCGTGTCGCCCAGGATATGCGCGGCGTCGCCGACATTGGTCACCACGCAAGGCGTGCCGCAGGCCATGGCCTCGGCCACCACATTGGGAAACCCTTCGGCGCAACTGGACAAAACGTGCAGGTCCAGCGCGTTCATGACCGCGGGCACATCGTCGCTGGGCCCGGCCAGCAGCACACGGCCGCGCAATCCATGGCGCTCGATCAGCCCGGCCAGCTCGGTGTTGCCCGGCGACATGCCGCGGCCCACCAGCACGCAATGCATGCCGCGGTCGCGCCCGTCGCGCACCAGGGCAGCGAGCGCGCCCAGCAGATTGGCGTGGTCTTTAAGCGGATCCCACCTGGCCACGCAGCCCACCAGCGGCGTGCCATCGGGCACCTGCCACAGACGGCGCATACGCTGGCCGGCCTCGGCGTCGGGCTGGAAGCGCGACAAGTCGTAGCCATTGGAAATCACCACCAGCCGATCCGGGCGGTAACCGTATTGCTGGTGGCGCACCGCGGAATCCCGCGCTGCGCAGACCACGGCGCGCGGCAGCCATCCCGACAGGCGCGCGCACAACTTAAGCACCAGGCGCGCCGATCGGCTGCTGCGATCAAGGTACGCGCCCGAGTTGCGTATGCCCCACGCCACCGCCCGCACCCCCGCCATCCGCGCGGCCAGCCCGCCGATCAGGTCGGCGTGGTACATCCACGTCTGCACCGCATCGGGGCGTTCGTGCGCCAGTAACCGCCGCAGCGCCAGAAAGCCGCCCAGGGTCAGGCGCCCGCGCGGCATGTCCAGGGTGTGCACGGTTACGCCCGCGTGGCGCAGCCGCGTGCCATACACGCCATCGTCGGTGAGCGACACCACGGTATGGCGCACGCGCTGGTCGGGATAAGTGGCCAGCCGGAACAGCACCGATTCGGCGCCGCCCTGGCCCAGCCCGGTAATGACATGCGTAACACGCAGAATGGCTGGCCGCGTCATGGCCGGCCTCGTACGGCCGCAAACAGGCCATCCCATTCGGCCAGCACGGCCGGCAGCGCATAGCGGGCCCGCACCGACTGCGCCGCGCGCGCGCCCAGGCCGTGGCGCAGATTCGCATCGCGCATCACCTGGCGCAGCGCATCGGCCAGGCGGGCGCGATCGCCCGCGGGCACCAGCAGCGCATCCTGGCCGTCGCGCGTCATCTCGCGCGGCCCGCTCGGGCAGTCGAATGCCACGCAGGGCAGGCCTAGCGCCATGGCTTCGAGCAGCACATTGGGGAACCCTTCCACCGCCGAACTCAACACAAAAGCATGCCCCTTGGAAAGCTCGTCCCAGGGTTCGGCGGTCCGGCCGGGCAGGCACACCCGCCCTTCCAGGTCGGCCGAGGCGATGCGAGCCTGCAGACTGTCGCGCTGCGGCCCTTCGCCCCAGATCCACAGATCCCATTCCGGAAACTCGCCGGCCAGCTCGCCATACACATCCACCAACAGGTCGAACTGCTTGGCAGGCGCCAGCCGACCCATGGCGAGCAGGCGCTTGCGCGGCGCAGGCGCGCGCGTGTCGACCAGCGGCGCATCGAGCAGCTCGGGCGGCAGCGGATTGGGAATGACCTTGAGCTGCTTGATGCCCGGCACCTGGCACGCAAACGGCTCGACCGTGTCTTCGGCCTGCACGGTCACCATGTCGGCGCTGGGATAGAACAGCCGGCGCAGCGCCCGCCATACTTTGCCCGTGCTGCGCTCGACCACCGGGTTGGTGCGCTCGCACACGATCAGCGGCACGCCCAGCCCCCGCGTGGCCAGTATGGCGGCCACGTTCACATTCGTCAGGAACGACACCACCACGTCGGGCGCTTTTTCGCGGATCAGGCTGCGCAGCGCCCGCAGCCGTACCCAGGCGCCCATGGGGCCGCTGGAACGCGTGCCCGCGCGGTCGGCCAGCCAGATCAGGTCCACTGCGTCAGACAGTGGATAAAAGCAGGTGCCTTTGGACGAGTAAGTAGGCACCAGGGTGACGGTATCACCGCGATCGGTCCAGGCATTGACCAGAGTGGCCGCAACGCGCTCGGCGCCGCCCGCGTGCATGGAACTGACCAGCAGCAGTATTTTCATCGATCGGTATCCTGTTCGCCGGCCTCGCCGGCGTGATAGCGGTCCAGCCAGGCCTGCATCATCAGCACTCCCCACAGGCGGCTGTCCCAGTTGCGGTGTCCGGAAACGTGTTCCCGCCACCGGCGCAGGATCGGCTCGGGTTCGAACCAGCCTTCCTGCCGCAGGCGGGCCGGGTCCAGCAAGGCCTCGGCCCAGTCGCGCAGCGGCCCGCGCAGCCAGCTGGCCAGCGGAACGGCAAAGCCCCGCTTGGGGCGATCTACCAGGGCCTGGGGCACGTGCCGGTAAAGCACCTGGCGCAGCAGCCACTTGCCGGTGTTGCCGCGCACTTTGTATTCGAAGGGCAGGCGCCACGCGAACTCGTACACCCGATGATCCAGCATGGGCACACGCGTTTCCAGGCTTACCGCCATGGCGGCGCGATCGACCTTGACCAGGATGTCATCGGGCAGGTAGGTCACCGAGTCCAGCTTCATCATCACGTCGAAGGCGGAACCTTGCATCGGCTGTTCAAACAACGACTCGGGCTCGACCCCGCCGATGACCACGCGGCCGGGGTCTTTCCAATAGGACACGAACTGGCGGTAGAACTCGCCCCGCGTATCGGCCTGCATCAATTCGCCCAGCTTGGCGACCTTGCCGCGCCAGGCGCCGCGGCCGGGCAGTGTCGCAGACGCCCCCAGCAGCGCGCCCATCGCATGGCGCAAGGGCCCCGGCACGCGCTCGCACTTGCGCGACCAGTCCCGCACGCGAAAATAACGCGAATAGCCGCCGAACAGCTCATCGCCGCCATCGCCCGACAGCGCCACCGTGACATGCTGGCGCGCCATGCGCGTCACCAGCGAAGTCGGAATCTGCGACGAATCGGCAAACGGCTCGTCGTACATGTCGGCCAGCGTGGGCACCACCGCCAGCGCGTCGTCGGCTGTCACGTACAGTTCGGTATGGTCAGTGCCCAGGTGCCGCGCCACTGCCTTGGCGTGCTCGGCCTCGTTGTACTTTTTCTCGTGAAAACCGATGGCGAAGGTGCGCACCGGCTGGCGGCTTTGCGCCTGCATCAGCGCCACGATGGTAGACGAGTCGATGCCGCCTGACAGAAACGCCCCCAGACTCACGTCGGACAGCATCTGCCCGCGCACGGCCTGCGACAGCATGGCTTCGAGAGCGTCCGTGGCCTGCGCATCGGTCGCATAGGCGGCCGGCGCCTGCAGGCCCTGGTCGGCCGCCTGCAAGGCAGACCAATACACGCGCGGTTCGGCAAGGCGGCGGCCCTGCAGCTCGGCTTCGCCCAGCTGCAGCCAGGTGCCCGGCGGCAACTTGTAGATACCTTCGTAAATGGACTGCGGCGCCGGGATGTAGTTGTGGCGCATCAGCGAAGCCATCGCGGCTCGGTTCAGGTCGCGCCCGAAGCCGGGAATGGGCATCAGCCCCTTCAATTCCGATGCGAACACGAAGTTGGCGCCGGTATAACCGTAGTACAGCGGCTTTTCGCCCATGCGGTCGCGCGCCAGCGTCAGCGTGCGCCGCTCGCGGTCCCACAAGGCGATGGCATACATGCCCACCGCGGCCTGCAGCGTCGCCTCGACACCCAGTGCGGCGAACCCCGCCAGGACGGTCTCGGTGTCGGAATGGCCGCGCCAGTCGGGCGCCTGCCCGGCCTGCGCGAGCTGTGCCCGCAATTCCAGATGGTTGTAGATCTCGCCATTGAGCACCAGCACGTAGCGGCCACAGGCCGAAACCATGGGCTGGTGGCCGGCCTCGGTCAGGTCCAGGATGGCCAGCCGTACATGGGCCAGGGCCAGCCCGGCGCCATGGTCCGCCCAAAGGCCGTGGCTATCCGGACCACGATGGCGTATGCGGCGGCAGCTATCGGCCAGCACCTGCTCTTTGTCTTGCAGTGGCCCCCAGATTCCGGCTATTCCACACATATTGATATCTCGCGCTTATATGAGTTGTACCGGGCAAGGCTGTCAGCGCCCCGGCTTGCGCACATCGTCGAAAAGCTCATGCCACAGGCCCAGTACGTGCCGCGCCGAAAACCGTTCGCGGGCCTCGATGGCGCGCGCGGCCAGCGCCTGCCGGGCAGCGTCATCGCCCATCAGCCCCGACAGGGCCGCCGCCAGGGCCGGCACATCGCCGTTGGGCCGCACCAGCAGGCCATCCACACCATCGCGCACCACTTCGCGCGGCCCGGTATCGCAATCGAAACATACCGCCGCAAGCCCGCTGGCCAAAGACTCCAGCAAGGTGTTCGACAACCCCTCGAACCGGGAACTGAGCACATACAGATCGGCGCTGCGGTACCAGTCGCCCACATTGCCGACGCGGCCAGGCATCGACACACGCGCCTGCAGCCCCGCGGCATCGACCATTGCCTGCAGGCTCTGGCGCTCGCCGCCTTCACCCAGGATGACCAGATCCCAATCCGGATGCCTGCCCGCAATGCGTGCATACGCCTGGATGAGCAGGTCGAATCCCTTGTCCCGGTGCAAGCGCCCCACTGCAAGCAGGCGGCGCCGGCCCGGCGAGGGCGGCGGCAGCAGCACGGGCTCGGCATGCTGCAGGGGCCATTGCACCGGATTGGGAATCACCGCAAGCCGCGAGCCCGGCACATGGCGTGCCAACCAGTCGGCGGTGCCCTGGGTCAGGGCCACCACCCGCGCCGCGCGCGGATACGTCCAGCGCCGCAGGCGCTGCCACAGGCCCGACAGCGTCTGCGACGGCGGGTGTGTATGTTCGGTGGCGATCACCTTGCAGGGCAGCCCCCGGGCAGCCATCACCGCCAGCACCGATGCGGTGGTCATCATGGCCAGCACAATATCGGGCTGGAACTGCCGCATGACGCCACGCAACACACGTACACGCCGCAGGTTGCCCAGCAGGCCGCGCAACCCGCCACCAGCGCCTTCGGTATGCAGCACCTCGCGCCGCACGGCCGGATGCAGCGTATAGGCGTCGTTGGTGGCATCGGCCTGCGTGGCGACCATTACGTGCCAGCCTGCCTGCGCCCAATGCGCGCTGAGGTCGGCGGCCACGCGCTCGGCCCCGCCGCCATGCAGCGAATGAATGAAGATCAGCACGCGCGCGGCGTCGTGGGGCGTGTGCATCATGCGCTCTCTTTGCGTGGAGACGGCTCGTGCGGCCGCCATGCCGCCACCATATAGCAGGCGAACGACAGGGCGTACATCAGGCTGGTGGCCAGCATGATGCCCGCGGTGCCCATGCGGGGCGCCAGCATGGCATTCATGATGACCTTGAGCAGGAAATTCGCCACGGCGATCAGCGCCATGACCCGGTAGCGGTTCTGGCTGGCCAGCAACTGCACCAGGATCAGCACGCCAAAATAGAACGGCAACTGCAGCAACCCCCAGCGCAGCACCTGGGCCACTGCCTGGGTGTTTTCGGCAGTGAAAGCGCCTCGCTCGAACAGTAGCGCCACGCCCCAGGGCGCCAGCAGCCATGCCACCGCCACGACTGCGGCGCCGGCGCCCACCATCAGCACCGACCACTTCAGCGCCATCACGCGAGCGCGTTGCGCATCGCCGCGACTTTGCACGTCGGCCAGCACCGGCAGCGCGGCGCGCCCCACCGACACCGCGCCGATGCCCAGCAGCAATGACAGCAGGCGGGCGGCATATCCCAGCGTGGCGTTGGCGTTATCGCCCAGATTGGCCGCCGTGTATTGATCGAGCGGCCCGACGAAGCTCATGGCCACCTGCCCCACCAGCATCACGCCTGCCGCGCCCATCAGTTCGGGCCAGTGCGGCGAGCGCAGTGTCAGCACCGGCGCCCCCCAGAAACCGTTGTCGGCGCGGGCAGCCAGCCAGGCCAGCCACACCGCCTGGATGGCATAGCCCACCAGCGTGCCCCACAACAGAGGGCCCACGTCGTCGGCGGACACGGCGGCCAGCATCACCCACGCCAGCGTCACTACCGCGGGCATGCTGTCGAGCAGCGTGTTGACGTGCCGCTCGTGCGCGCGCAGACGGGCGCCGCTTATTCCGGCCATCAGCAACAGCACGGTCACCGGCACGAAAGCGTAGAGCAGCTGCGTGCTCATGGCGGCAACCGGCCCGGACAGGCCGCTGCCCAGCCAGCGCAACACCCAGGGCCAGGCCAGCGCGGTCAGCGCAGCCAGCGCCAGCCCTCCTGCCAGCACCGCTCCCTGCAATTCGCGTATGAAGTGTTCGCGATCGGCCCGCTCGCTGCGCTTGAGCCGCACCAGCACCGGAATCAGCACCACGCCCAGCACCCCCACGATGGTGGCGGGCAGCCAGTTCGCGATGGTCATGGTGAACTGGTACGCGTCCACGGCATCGCTGATGCCATAGCGGTACGCAACTGCCATTTCCTTCAGGGCGCCGGCGGCCTTGCCCAGCACCAGAAAGACCGCCACCCGGAAAGCGCCGCGGAAAATGCGTTGATGATCCGGGTGGATGGCGTTGAAGCGGCGGATGAGCGCTTTCAAAAATTGCTAACGCAGAGACTGCGTATACCAAGGCATGGCGGTTTCCAGCCCGCGCAGGATATCGTAGGCCGGCTGGTAGCCCAGCAGCCGTCCCGCCTTGCCGATATCGGCCTGCGAGTGACGCACGTCGCCCGCGCGGAAATCTGCATACACGGGCTGCTTGTCGTACTTCACACCCTGGCCGGCCAACGCCTTGGCCAGGTAGCGGAACAGCTCGTTCAGCGTGGTGCGGCCGCTGTACGCCACGTTGTACACCTGGTTCAGGCCATCCTGCGGCGCCAGCGCGGCCAGCAGGTTGGCCTGCACCGCGTTCTCGACAAAGCAGAAATCCCGGCTGGTCTCGCCGTCGCCGTTGATCACCACGTCATCGCCGCGGATCATGGCGGCCGTCCATTTGGGGATCACGGCCGCATAGGCGCCGTCCGGATCCTGGCGCTTGCCGAACACGTTGAAATACCGCAGGCCCACGCTGGCCGTGCCATACGAACGCGTGAAAACGTCGGCATACAGCTCGTTGACGTATTTGGTCACGGCGTACGGCGACAGCGGATTGCCGATGGTGTCCTCGACCTTGGGCAGGCCGGGATGGTCGCCATAGGTGGAGCTGGAGGCGGCGTAGACAAAGGTCTTGACCTTGGCGTCGCGCGCGGCCACCAGCATGTTCAGAAAACCGCTGATGTTGACTTCGTTGGTGGTGATCGGATCGTTCAGTGAGCGCGGCACCGAGCCCAGCGCCGCCTGGTGCAGCACATAGTCGACCCCATCGGCGGCCCGCCGGCAGGCGTCCAGGTCGCGGATGTCGCCTTCCAGAAAGGTAAAGCGGGCCCATTGCGCCGGCTCTACCGCGCTGCGCACCTCGTCCAGGTTGCGTCGGTGGCCGGTCGCGAAATTGTCCAGCCCCACTACCGTCTGGTCCAGCCCGAGCAGCGTTTCCAGCAGGTTCGAGCCGATGAAGCCGGCGCACCCGGTAACGAGCCACTTGCGCGGCGACTGGCGCAGGTCCTGGCGGATGCTTGCGTAGCGATCGCTCATGCGGGCTCCTTACAGGCGCAGGTCGGATTCTTCGGGCGACAGCACGTACTTCAGGTCGTACAGCACATGTTTGGCCTTGCCCAGCTTGCGGATGGCCGCGGCGCCCATCTTGACGAACTGGTTGTGCGACACCGCCAGGATGATGGCATCGTACTGGCCGTCTTCGGGCCGGGCCACCGGCGTGATGCCGTATTCGTGTACGGCTTCCTGGGGATCGACCCAGGGGTCGTAGACATCGACGTCGACGTTGTAGTCGCCCAATTCTTTCACGATATCCACGACACGCGTATTACGCAGGTCGGGGCAGTTTTCCTTGAAGGTCAGGCCCATGACCAGCACGCGCGCGCCCTGCACGTGGATGCGCTGCTTGGTCATGCACTTGACCAGCTGCGACACCACATAACTGCCCATGGCGTCGTTCAGCCGGCGCCCGGCCAGGATGATCTCGGGGTGGTAGCCGATGGCCTGCGCCTTGTGCGTCAGGTAATACGGATCGACGCCGATGCAATGCCCGCCCACCAGGCCCGGACGGAACGGCAGGAAATTCCACTTGGTGCCCGCCGCCTTCAGCACGGCCTCGGTATCGATGCCCATCTTGTTGAAGATCAGGGCCAGTTCGTTGATCAGCGCGATGTTCACGTCGCGCTGCGTGTTTTCGATTACCTTGGCCGCCTCGGCCACGCGAATGCTCGATGCCTTGTGCGTGCCGGCCGAGATGATCTCGTTGTACAGCGCATCGACCAGGTCCGCGACTTCGGGCGTCGAGCCCGACGTGACCTTCTTGATGGTGCTGACGCGGTGTTCCTTGTCGCCCGGATTGATGCGCTCGGGGCTGTAGCCGGCGTAGAAGTCCTCGTTGAATTTCAGGCCCGACACGCGTTCGAGCACCGGCACGCAGTCTTCTTCGGTGGCGCCGGGGTACACGGTGGATTCGTAGATGACGATATCGCCGCGCTTGAGCACCGAGCCGATGGTTTCGCTGGCCTTGACCAGCGGGGTAAGGTCGGGCTGCTTGTATTGATCGATGGGCGTGGGCACCGTCACGATGAACACGTTGGCCTTGCCCAGTTCGGCGCGGTCGGCCGTGTAGGCAAGATGCCTGGCCTCTGCCAACTCGGCGTCGTCGACCTCGAGCGTGTGGTCGTGGCCCGCCTTCAGTTGGTCGATGCGCTTGGTGTTGATGTCGAAGCCGATGACCGGACGCTTCTTGCCGAACTCTACGGCCAGCGGCAGCCCGACATAGCCCAGGCCCACCACGGCAAGTTTCACTTCATCGATATGCAAGATAGCTCTCCCTTTGCCGCGATCGGTGCACGGCGTTCAAGATAGGAATGGGGAATTGTAAACACGGCTCGCAGGCCCGCTGCAGGGTGTCCAGGCACGGCTCAGTGCGCGCGCGGCAACAGCAGCCAGCCCGGCCGGCGCCAGGAAACCAGACGCACATACAGCCAGATGTAGGCGGCAGCGAACACGCCCAGGCTCAGGCAGAGGATCCAGGCGTTGTCCCACCATATGGTGGCCGGCACCAGGCCGATCAGCGCCAGCACCCACATATAGGGCGAGGCCAGCGCATTGCACAATGCCGGCACCGCATGGCGACGCCGGCGGCTGAACGTGACCCGCACCAGGCGCCGGAACACCAGCTGGTGCAAGTGCAGGGCGTCCGGCTGGTCTACCGGCACGCCACGCTTGAAGCGGCGTCGCCAGATGGAGAACCCCGTTTCGAATACAGGATAGAACAGCACCGCCAGCGCGTAGAACGGCGACACCGACGGGTTGCGCACCACCAGCAGCACGGCCAGTTCGGCCAGCATGAAGCCCAGGAAATACGCCCCGCCATCGCCGAGGAACACGCGTCCGAAAGGGAAATTCCAGACCAGGAACCCCACCGTGGCCGACGCCAGGGCGGCGGCGATCATCGAAATGGGCAGGTCGCCCACCTGCAGCGCCACGAGCGCGATGGACACCGCCATCAGCGTCGCCACCATGCCCGCCAGGCCATTCATGCCGTCGACGATGTTGAGCGCGTGGGTACAGCCGCCGACCGCGAACATAGTGAACAGCAGCGACACCGGCCAGAACGCCAGCACCCAGTCGACGGGCGCGATGCCCACGCGGCTGACGCCGCCCAGCAGCCACCACGCAATGGCGGCCGACAGAAAAGCGGCCAGCAGGCGCTTGCTGGCGCCGATGTCCTTGGTAATGTCTTCGAGCAGCCCCGCCACGAAAACCGGCATCACGGCGACAAACAATGCCGGCCACAGCCAAGTGAGCGTCATGTTGCTGGGGCCCAGCACCAGCAATCCGGCAAGCGAGCCCGCCAATACGGCCAAGCCGCCTACACGCGGTGTGGCGCGCGTATGGGATGCCTGTGGCTTGCTGAGGTCGCTGTCGCCAGTGAAGGCGCCATGCCAACGCTCGGATGCCACGATGAGCCCCCCCACCGTGAACGCCGCCACGCAGATGTACAGCCAGGTCACGGAAACACCTTAGTCGGGTCGAATTTCATGTAGCTCGACATTATCGGGAGCGCGTGTAACCGCCCTATATGAGAGACCTAAACAAGTGCAAGTCCCCCACACAGAACGTAACGGCGGACGCATGCGCCCCCCGCAGAGAAATTCATTGTAATTGTTTCCCCGGTATTACTACATGGGATTTTAAGGGTAAACACTTAATATCCGACGCGGGTCGCCTACCCTGCCGCCACAATGGACCATAAATAGGGACACACCAATCCCAGGCAAAAAAAAGCCCGAGATCTTGCGATCTCGGGCTAAATCCACCAAAGGAGGAGGGTGGAGGAGACAACCTTGGCATGCTGGGGTGAACACTGCATCAGGTTCGACCGCTACGCATCGGGGTTTGGCACCGCGCCGCTGCGTTTTCAACATCCATGACTGAATCGTAGCGCATAATTTTGTGCGATGCAAGATTCTTTTATCGTTGATCCCGCAATGTTGTGCCGTCGCCGCAAAACGGGGCCCAACGGTGGCTCAGCAGGCAAATATGCTGCGATTCGGGCGATGAAAAAGGGTAAACCCTTGCGGGGTTACCCTAGATTTTTCAAAGACTTAGCGCAAGTGGCCGGCGACGCATGGAGTGCCGCGCGGGGTTGCTGCTGCATTGCAGCAGTCAACTCTGGCCGGCGCGGGCTCGTCAGACCCAGTAGGCGGTAGAGGTCATGACGCGCGACATCGCCCGCATGGCGGCCCGCACGGGCGCCGGCAACGGCACGCCCCCGGCCTGCTCGGCGCTGTTGCGGTGCTGGACTTCGTCGGCCTTCATCTGGGTGACGATCTGGCGCGACCGCTCGTCCGTTTCGGGCAGGCTGCGCAGGTGCCCGTCCAGATGCGCTTCCACCTGCCGTTCGGTTTCGGCCATGAAACCCAGGTTGCGGGCGGTGCCCGCGACACTGGCCAGGGCCCCCAGGGTAAACGACCCCGCATACCACAGCGGGTTGAGCAGGCTGGGGCGGCTGCCGAGCTCATCGAGGCGGCGAGCGCACCACGCCAGATGATCGACCTCTTCGGAAGCCGCTTGCTGCAGCAGCTTGCTGACCGACGCTTCGCGGCAGGCGGCCGCCTGGCCCCGATACAGCGCCTGGGCGCACACTTCGCCCACATGGTTGACCCGCATCAGGCCGGCGGCGTGCCGCTTTTGCGCGTCGGTAAGCGGAGGCTGGGGTTCGGGTGCGGTGGCCGGATAGGGCCGTGCCGACGAGGCGGTTCCGGACAACACGCGCAGCGCACGGTCGACCTCGGCGATAAGGGGGTCCAGCGGGCCGCGCCGGCGCGAAAAAGGCGTGAAACCGGAAGACGGATTGGCTGCGGGCATGAATAGACTCCTGGGGTTACGACCACCCTGCTGCAGGGCGGGGCTCTCCATCAGGGATTGTAGCTAACGGGTATTATCCGTACTTGTTTGCCTTCAAGTTCAAGGACTACGCATGGAATGCACCATCAACTGGGGCGGCCCCGACGGCATGCTGTTCGTGGCCAGCACCGGCAGCGGCCACATAGCCACCATGGACGGCGCGGTCGAGGGCGGCGGCCACAACCTGGCTCCCCGGCCCATGGAACTGCTGCTGGCGGGCACCGGCGGGTGCACCGCCTATGACGTCGTGCTCATCCTCAAGCGTGGCCGCCACGCCGTCACGGGCTGCACGGTCAAGCTGTCTGCCGAACGCGCCGAGACCGACCCCAAAGTATTCACCCGCATCCATTTCGCTTTCACGGTCACCGGCCGCAACCTGCCACGCGCGGCCGTAGAACGCGCAGTGCAGCTGTCGCACGAAAAATATTGCTCGGCCTCTGCCATGCTCGAGAAAACCGCCGAGCTCGGCTTTTCGGTCGATATCGTCGATACCCAGGAACCGCAGGCTGCCTGAGCCGGTCCGCCTTCGGCGGACGCATTGCCATGAAACAATATCTCTCGCTCGTCCAGTCCATTCTCGACCACGGCTCGTGGCAGGAAAATCGCACTGGCATCCGCACCCTGTCGTTGCCGGGCGCCGCGCTGCGCTTTGATCTTCAGCAGGGCTTTCCCGCCGTCACCACCAAGAAGCTGGCGTTCAAATCCGCGGTAGGAGAACTGGTGGGCTTTCTGCGCGGCGCGCGCAGCGCGGCAGACTTTCGCGACCTGGGCTGCAAGGTATGGGACCAGAACGCCAACGAAAACGCCGCCTGGCTTGCCAACCCGTACCGCGAAGGGCCCGACGACCTCGGTCCGGTGTACGGTGTGCAGTGGCGGCGCTGGCCGGCCTACAAGCTGCTGCCGCTGGCCCGCGGCGCGCAAATCCAGGACGCGCTCGACCGGGGCTATGCCAAGGTTGCCGACATCAATGAAAACAGCGCGCCGCACGTGCTGCTGTACAAGGCGGTGGACCAATTGCGGCAATGCCTGGACGCCATCCACCGCACGCCGCAAGACCGGCGCATTCTGTTTCACGGATGGAATTGGGCCCAGATCGAAGAAATGGCCCTGCCACCCTGCCACCTGCTGTACCAGTTCCTGCCCAACGCATCCACGCGCGAGATCTCTCTGTGCTTGTATATCCGGTCCAACGACGTGGGGCTGGGCACGCCGTTCAACCTGACCGAAGGCGCGGCCCTGCTGCACCTGGTGGGCAGGCTCACGGGGTACACGCCGCGCTGGTTCTCTTACTTTATCGGCGATGCGCATATTTATGAGAACCACCTGCCGATGCTGCGCGAACAACTCACGCGCGAGCCGCTCGAGGCGCCCAGGCTGGTGCTGTCCGACCGCATTCCCGATCACGCCGTCACGGGCCGCTACGAACCCGAATGGCTGGAGCGGGTCGAGCCCGGCGACTTCGCGCTCGAAGGCTACCGGCACCACCCTCCCCTGACGGCTCCCATGGCCGTCTGAGCCGCAAGCGTCTTTGTTGATATGTCCGTCTCTCCGCGCCTGACCCTGGTCGTAGCCTATTCCGACAACCGCGTTATCGGACGCGATAACGCCTTGCCCTGGAAGCTGCCGGGCGACCTGGCGCACTTCAAGCGCACCACGCTGGGCAGCCCCATCATCATGGGCCGCAAGACCTGGGAATCGCTGGGGCGGCCGCTGCCGGGCCGCGCCAATATTGTCATCAGCCGCAATCCCGCCTACAGCGCGCCCGGCGCGCAGGTGGTGCCCGACCTGGACGCAGCCGTCCGGGCCTGCGGAAACGTCGACGACGCGTACGTCATAGGCGGCGCGCAAATCTACGCCCAGGCCCTGGCGCGGGCAGCGCGCATCGTGGCTACCGAAGTCCATGCGCAGGTAGAGGGCGACGCGTTCTTTCCGTACCTGCCCTCATTTGCATGGAAAGAGATTTCACGCGAAGCGCAGCCCGCCGAAAACGGCTACGCGTACGACTTCGTGGTGTACGAAAGCCAGCGCTGACGGCGGCGGCGCCTACCCGGACGCCCCCGCGCCCTGCAGAAAGCGCCACAACTCCGGGCCCTGCGAGTACGCCACGTTAAAGCGTATCCAGGGCACATCTTCTGCGGCCGGGTCGAAATACGAACCCGGCGCCAGCCATACGCCATGCTGCAACGCCCGTTCGGCCAGCACATTGGCTCCCCTGGACGCATCGGGCAGCCGTGCCCACAGAAACAGGCCCGCCTGCGGCCTTGCCCACACTGTCATGTCGAGGGCGTCCATCTGCTGGCACACCGTGGCGTGCGCCTGTGCCAGGCGCTCGCGAGTGCGCGTGATGTGGGCGCGGTAGCGGCCCTCGCGGATAACCTGGTGCACGACGCGCTCCATGATCTCGGGCGACGTCAGCCCCGCGGCCATCTTGGTGCGCGCAATATCCCGCATGACATCCCGGTGCGCGACCACGTAGCCCACCCTTACCGACGGGCTGATCACTTTGGAATACCCCCCCAGGTAAACCACCCGCTGCGCGCCGTCGAGCGCGGCCAGCATGGGCGCGATACCGGGCATCAGTTCGCGCGAGATGTCATCTTCAATGATCCAGAAATCGTGCTGCTGCGCAGCCTGCAGCACCCGGAAGGCATTCGACATGCTCATCGTCGCGCCGGACGGGTTCTGCAGCACAGTATTGACGAACAGCGCACGGGGCCGGTGCGCAGCGGCCAGGCTCTGCAAGGCCTCGCAGTCCAGCCCGTCGGAGGTGCGCGGCACGCTGACGATGCGCAACCCCGCCAGCCGCAATAGCGGCAACAGATTCGCGTAACAGGGTTGCTCCACCGCCACCGTATCGCCAGGACGCAACAGCGTGCGGATCACCAGGTCCAGCCCATGCGTGACGCCCTGGGTCAGGGCCACCTGGTCCACCGCGACTTGCAGCCCGTGCGCGGCCAGGCCGGAGGCCACACTTTCACGCAGCGGCACATAGCCGTAGGGCTGCCCGTAGCCGGCGATACGTAAAGCCGGCACGCGGCTCAGATGCCGCAAGGCCTGGTGCAGCCCTTCTTCGTTCAGCCATTCCCCGGGCAACCACCCGCAACCAGACTTGATGGGTATGGAATGATCGGCGTAGATGTCAGACAGCAGCCAGCCCGCGCCCAGCTTCGGCGGCTGCCAGGGTGCAGGGTCGGTGGGCGCCGCCCGCGCCTGGGCGGCCACACGGTAGCCGGCGCCGGGCCGGGCGCTCAGCCACCCCTGCGCCACCAGCCGGCCATACGCGCTGGCCACGGTAAACGTACTGACCTCATATTTGCGGGCGAATTCGCGCACCGACGGCACGGGCATGCCGGATCTGAGCCATTGCCCCTGGATGGCCTGCGTATAGGCCTGGACAATCTGGTCAACCAGGGGCGGAGCCTGCTTGCGCGATCGGTTGGGCTGGAAGTCGAACATGGGCACGGCTCGCGGATACTGGGCAATGGGACCAGGCAATGAAACCAGCACAGTTTATTGATTATGTACTGTACAGTTAGCCCATTTTACGCAGATCGTATATTTTCTTACTCGCACGAGCCGGTGAGAATGGCCTGGAACCTGCCCGCGGCGCGCCCATCTCATACCCGAGGCGCGCGCAGGCCATTACTGGAGCCCGCACCATGAACGCCCCCAACGGTCTGCCCGATCTTTCTCATCTGTGGATGCCGTTTACCGCCAACCGGCATTTCAAGTCCCAGCCCCGCCTGCTGGCCAGTGCCAAAGGCATGTACTACACGTCTGTCGACGGTCGCCACATCCTCGACGGCACTTCCGGGCTATGGTGCGTCAATGCGGGCCACTGCCGCGACGAAATCGCCCAGGCCATCGCCAGACAGGCTGCCTCGCTCGACTACGCCCCCGGCTTCCAGCTGGGCCACCCACAGGCATTCGAGGCCGCTTCGGCGGTCGCCGGAATCATGCCGGCCGGCCTGGACCGGATATTCTTCACGAACTCCGGATCCGAATCCGTGGATACCGCGCTGAAAATCGCGCTGGCCTACCACCGCGCGCGTGGCGACGCGCAACGCACCCGGCTGATCGGGCGCGAGCGCGGCTACCACGGCGTGGGCTTTGGCGGCATTTCGGTAGGCGGCATATCGCCCAACCGCAAGACTTTCTCGGGGGCGCTGCTGCCCGCCGTCGACCACCTGCCGCACACGCACAGCCTGGAACACAACGCGTTCTCGAAAGGCCAGCCGGCCTGGGGCGCCCACCTGGCCGACGAACTCGAGCGCATCGTGGCGCTGCACGACCCGTCGACCATCGCCGCCGTCATCGTCGAACCCATGGCGGGCTCGACCGGCGTGCTCGTGCCGCCGCAGGGCTATCTGCAGCGCCTGCGCGACATTACGGCCAAGTACGGCATCCTGCTGATCTTCGATGAAGTCATCACGGGTTATGGCCGCCTGGGCGCCGCCACCGCCAGCGAATGCTTCGGCGTGACGCCCGACCTCATCACCATGGCCAAGGGCATCAGCAACGCCGCGGTGCCCGCCGGCGCGGTGGCCGTCAAGCGCGACGTGCACGACGCCATCGTCAACGGCGCGCCGGGCGGCATCGAGTTCTTCCACGGGTACACCTATTCGGCGCACCCGCTGGCCACGGCCGCCATCCTGGCCACGCTCGACATCTACCGCCGCGAAGACCTTTTCGCGCGGGCCCGCAAGCTGGCGCCGGCCTTCGAGGCCGCCGCCCATTCTTTGCAGGGCGCGCCCAATGTGATCGATGTGCGCAACATCGGGTTGGTGGCCGGCATCGAGCTGGCGCCCCGCAAGGACGCCCCCGGCGCGCGCGCGGCCGAAGCCTTCCACAAGTGCTTCGACAGCGGGCTGATGGTTCGCTATACGGGCGATACGCTGGCCGTGTCGCCGCCCCTGATTATCGAAGAAGCGCAGATCGATCAGATATTCCAGTCGATCGGCAACGTGTTGAAGGAAATCGCCTGATCTCATGAAGAAGCTCTCTCACTATATTGGCGGCCACGCCTACGAAGGTCGCAGCGGCCGCTACACCGAAGGCTTCAATCCGGCCACGGGCGAAGTCGCCAGCTCGATCCCGCTGGCCTCGCCCGAAGACGTCGACGCCGCCGTGGCGGCCGCGCGAGCGGCTTTCCCGGCCTGGTCCGAAACGCCCGCGCTCAAGCGCGCGCGCATCCTGTTCAAGTTCAAGGCGCTGCTCGATCAGCACCAGGACGAACTTGCCGCCCTGATCACGGCCGAGCACGGCAAAGTCCTGTCGGACGCGAAGGGCGAAGTCGTGCGCGGGATAGAAGTCGTGGAATTCGCCTGCGCCGCGCCGCAATTGCTCAAGGGCCAGTACACCGACCAGATCGGCGGCGGCATCGACAACTGGAGCATGCGCCAGCCGCTGGGCGTGGTGGCCGGCATTACGCCGTTCAACTTCCCCATGATGGTGCCCTGCTGGATGTTTCCGGTAGCGCTGGCCTGCGGCAACACCTTCGTGCTCAAGCCTTCCGAACGCGACCCCTCGGTATCGCTGCGCCTGGCCGAACTGCTGAAAGAAGCGGGCCTGCCCGACGGGGTGTTCAATGTGGTGCAGGGCGACAAGCAGACAGTGGATGCGCTGATCGCGCATCCCAATGTCGAGGCGCTGTCTTTCGTGGGCTCGACACCCATCGCCGAATACATCTACGCCGAAGGCTCTCGCCGTGGCAAGCGCGTGCAGGCGCTGGGCGGCGCCAAGAATCACATGGTCGTCATGCCGGATGCGCAGCTCGACCAGGCGACGGACGCCCTTATTGGCGCGGCCTATGGTTCCGCGGGCGAGCGGTGCATGGCCATTTCCGTGGCCGTGGCGGTAGGCGATGTCGCCGACCAACTCATCGAGCGCCTGGAGCCGCGCGTGCGGGCGCTGGTGATCAAGAACGGCATGGAGCCCGACGCCGAGATGGGGCCGCTGGTCACCGCCCAGCACCGCGCCAAGGTGCTGGGTTACATCGAAGACGGCGTCGCCGCGGGCGCCAGGCTGGTCGTGGATGGCCGCGAACCGCGCTTTGACGGCAAGGGTTACTTTCTGGGCGGCACGCTCTTTGACCACGTGACGCCGCAGATGAACATCTACCGCGAAGAAATCTTCGGGCCGGTTCTGTGCGTGGTGCGCGTACCCGACTTCGCCTCGGCGGTCGAACTGATCAACGCGCACGAATTCGGCAATGGCGTGGCGTGCTTCACGTCGGACGGCGGCGTTGCGCGGGCATTTGCCCGGCAGATCAAGGTGGGCATGGTCGGCATCAACGTGCCCATTCCGGTGCCCATGGCATGGCACTCGTTCGGCGGCTGGAAGCGTTCGCTGTTCGGCGACCACCACGCCTACGGCGAAGAAGGCGTGCGTTTCTATACGCGCTACAAGAGCGTCATGCAACGCTGGCCCGACAGCATCGCCAAGGGCGCCGAATTCACCATGCCCGTCGCGAAGTAAACGCGGCCGCAGCGCTGGCGCGACGCGCCAGGCCAGGCGCACGGCCAGCCCGCAATAGGGCCGGGCGTGCGCTGGCGCGCGCTCGCGCCCCGATCCATGCGGCCTGCATATCGCTGCCGCGCTACGGTCATCCCTTATTGCCCAACCCGAAAATCTTCAGCAGAATCGCTTTATCCGGATTTCTTCCACGCGTTCGCAAGCCCCATCAAGGATCATTCGACGATGCGCATCGGGATAGGCGGGTTCCAGCACGAAACCAATACATTCGCGCCATCGCGCGCCACTTGGGAAGAATTCGCCGACAAAGGCGGAGGCTGGCCCAAGCTGGTGTCCGGGCCGGCCATGTTCGACGCCGTGGCGGGCGCCAACATCCCGGTCGCGGGCTTTATCGACGCCATGCGCGAACACACGCTGCTGCCCACCACCTGGGCGGCCGCCAGCCCTTCCGGCCCTGTCACGCGCGACGCCTACGAGCGCATCGGCTCCCTGATCCTCGACGGCCTGCGCCAGGCCATGCCGCTCGACGCCGTCTATCTCGACCTGCACGGCGCAATGGTTGCCGAACACCTCGACGACGGCGAAGGCGAGCTGCTGCGCAGGGTGCGCGCCCTGGTGGGCCCTGCCGTTCCCATCGTGGCCAGCCTCGACCTGCACGCCAACGTCACGCGAGCCATGATCGCGCATGCCGATAGCCTGGTCTGCTATCGCACCTACCCGCACATCGACATGGCCGAAACCGGCCAACGCGCGGCGCAGCTGCTCGACCGCCGCCTGCATGGCATGCCGCGCCCCTACGTCGCGCTGCGCAGCATTCCCTACCTGATCTCGCTTTGCTGGCAGTCCACTGATATCGAACCGGCTCGCAGCCTGTACAAGCTGCTCGACGATATCGAAACCCGCGAAACCGTCATCAGCCTGTCTTTCGCCACCGGATTCCCGGCGGCCGATTTTCCCGAATGCGCACCAACCGTGTGGGCCTACAGCGACACCCAGGCCGACGCCGACGCAGCGGCAGATGCCATGGCCCGTGCCGTGCTCAACGCCGAGGCCGACTTCGGCGGCAAGATCCACGATCCCGACGAAGCCGTGCAGGCGGCCATGGCCATGGCAAGCCAGGCGCCCAAGCCTGTCATCATCGCCGACGTCCAGGACAACCCCGGCGCCGGGGGCAGCTCCGACACCACGGGCATCCTGCGCGCATTGCTGCGGCACGGCGCGGCCAATGCCGCCATCGGCCTCATCGTCGATCCGCAGGCCGCGCGGGCTGCGCATCGCGCCGGCGTCGGCAACACCGTCCGGATCGCCCTGGGCGGGCACTCCGGCATTCCCGACGACACCCCGCTCGACGCCGAGTTCGTGGTCGAAAAAACATCCGACGGCCGCTTCGACACGCACGGCGCCTTTTATCGCGGTTTCCACATGGATCTCGGCCCCAGCGCGTGCCTGCGCCTGGACGGCGTGCGCATCGTCGTGGCCTCGAACAAAGTGCAGATGGCCGACCAGGAAATGTTCCGCTTTGCCGGCATCGAGCCCACGCGCCAGGCCATCCTGGTGGTAAAGAGCTCGGCGCACTTTCGCGCCGACTTCACGGACATCGCCCACGCCATCCTGGTATGCGCGGCGCCGGGCTCCATGCTGATGGACGCCGCGCAGCAACCATGGACACGGCTGCGGCACGGCATCAGAATGGCACCTTGCGGTCCCGCTTTTTCCGCCCGCACGGCCATTGCCTGACCCTGGCGCGCCGCCCCGGCTGCGCGCCAGTTCAATCGGCGGAATCCTCCGCCGACCCAACGACTTGAAGGGGAATCTCCATGCTGAAGCTAGTTCGTGCGGCCGCCCTGGCCGGTGCCACGCTCATGGCGGCAGGCGGCGTCCACGCCGAAACCGTCATCCGCGCGGTCATGCATTCGCCGTTGCGCCTTACCGACCCCCATGCCACCACGGCGTACATCACGACCTGGCACGGGTACATGATCTACGACACCCTGCTGGCTACCGATGCCAATAATAAAGTCCAGCCGCAGATGCTCGAAAAATGGGAAGTCTCCGACGACGGCAAGACTTACACCATGACACTGCGCGACGGCCTCAAGTGGCATGACGGCCAGCCGGTCAAGGCCGAAGATTGCGTCGCCTCGATCAAGCGCTGGGCCGCCGGCGACGGCATGGGCCGCACGCTGCTGAAGTTCGTCTCCAGCATCGACGTGGTCGATGACAAGACTTTCCGCATCGTCATGACCGAACCCACCGACCTGGCATTGCGCGCGCTGTCCAAGCCCACGGGCACGGCCGCCTTCATGATGCCCAAGCGCATTGCCGAAATTCCCGTCGGCACCCCCATTACCGACATGACCGGCTCCGGCCCGTTCAAGATCGCCGAGTTCAAGCCGGGCGTCACGACGGTGTACGTCAAGAACCCCGATTACGTCCCCCGCAAGGAACCCGCCAGCGCGCTGGCCGGCGGCAAAGTGGTCAATATCGACAAGGTCGTCTGGAACGTCATGCCCGATGCGCTGACCACCGCCAATGCCCTGATGGGCGGCGAGATCGACTACGTCGAACAGTTTCCGTACGACCTGCTGCCCATGCTCGACGGCAATTCCGACTTCAAGGTCGAATCGCTCAGCCCCGTCGGCTACTTCACGATGTACCGCTTCAACTTCAAGTACCCGCCCTTCAACAACAAGAAGATCCGCCAGGCCGCAATGTATGCCGTGGGCCAGGAAGACGTGATGAAGGCGCTGGTGGGCAATCCCAAGTACTACCAGACCTGCGCGTCGCTGTGGGGTTGCGGCACGCCGTACGAAAGCGATATCGGCAAGGACATGGTCGTGCCGTCGAATATCGAGAAAGCCCAGGCCCTGCTCAAAGAAGCCGGCTACGACAACACGCCCATCCTGGTCATGCACGCCACCGACGTAGGCACGCTCAGCCCGCAGCCTGTGGTCATGGCCCAGGCGCTGCGCAAGGCGGGCTTCAACGTGAACCTGGCCGCCATGGACTGGCAAACCGTCGCCACCCGCCGCGCCTCGAAGGCGGCGCCCGACGCCGGCGGCTGGAACGTTCACAACACCAACTGGTATGCCACCGACATCATGGACCCGGTCCGCTCCGCGCCCGCCTCGGCCAATGGCGACAGCGCCTGGTTCGGCTGGCCCGACTTCCCCGAGATCGAAGCCCTGCGCACCAAGTTCGCCCTGACCTCCGACCCGGCCGAACAAAAGAAGATCGCCGACGAAGTGCAGCGCATCGGCATCGAAGAAGGCCTTTACGTTCCGCTGGGCCAGATGTCGGTTCCCACCGCGTATTCGGTCAAGCTCAGCGGCTTGGTACACGCGCCGATCATGGCGTTCTGGAACGTCAAGAAGGCGCCTTAGGAATCGGACATGCTGGCTTTTATCATCCGCCGCCTGCTAGCCACCATACCCGTCCTGGTATTGGTGGCCGTCGTGGTGTTCGCCATCCTGCGCCTGAGCCCCGGAGACCCGGCGGTCATCATGGCGGGCGACGCCGCCACGCCCGAACGCATCGCCCAGATACGCCAGGTAATGGGCCTGGACCAACCCCTGTTCAAGCAATTCTTCCTCTGGGCAGGCCGGTTGGTGCAGGGCGACATCGGCACATCGCTGATGTCGGGCGTACCAGTGCGGCAACTTATCAGCCAGCGGCTCGAACCTTCGCTCAGCCTGGCGGTGCTGACCCTGGTGTTCACGCTCATCGTGGCCATCCCGCTGGGCATCCTGGCCGCCTGGCGCCAGGGCCGGCTGCTCGACCGCATGGTCATGGGCTTTTCGGTATTGGGTTTCTCGGTGCCGGTTTTCGTCACCGGCTACCTTCTGATCTGGGCCTTCGCCATCGAGCTCGACTGGTTCAAGGTGCAAGGCTATGTGCCGCTGTCTCAGGGGTTCTGGCCGTTCCTGCACCGGCTGATCCTGCCCGCGTTGGCGCTGTCCACCATCTACGTGGCGCTGATCGCCCGCATCACGCGCACCAGCGTCATCGAAGTCATGGGTGAAGACTTCATCCGCACCGCGCGGGCCAAGGGGCTGGGCGAAACCGGCGTGCTGCTCGGGCATGCCCTGCGCAATGCGGCCGTGCCCATTGCCACTGTCGTCGGCGTGGGCATCGCCCTGCTCATCAGCGGGGTGGTCGTCACCGAGTCGGTATTCAACATTCCCGGCCTGGGCCGGCTCGTGGTCGAAGCCGTGCTCGCGCGCGACTACCCGGTCATCCAGGGCCTTACGCTGTTCTTTGCCTTCGTGTACGTCTTCATCAATTTACTTGTCGATTGCGCCTACACGGTGTTCGACCCGCGCATCAGGTACTGACCATGGTCACGCAATCCGACACCATCACCCAGGCTCCCGACCCACACGTAAGCGATCCGCGCACCTCGGCCTGGCGCCGCGTGCGCCATTCCCTGAAAAGCTGGCCGGTGCTGCTGGCGCTGATCGTGCTGCTGCTGATCGTGGCTGCAGCGCTGCTGGCACCATGGCTGGGCACGGTCAACCCCACCGCCATCGATCCGGCCAACCGCCTGAAGCCTCCTTTCGGCGGTTATCTTCTGGGCACCGACGCCTTCGGGCGCGACATCTGGTCGCGCGTCGTGTATGGCTCGCGAATCTCGCTCATCGCGGGGCTCGGCGCGGCGGTCATCAGCGTCATCGCCGGGCTGGTCATCGGCCTCATCGCCGGCTGGTTCCGTTCGCTCGACGGCCTGATCATGCGGGTCATGGACGCCATCATGGCGATCCCGGGCATCCTGCTGGCCATCGCGCTGGTGTCGGTTACCGGCGCCAGCCTCACTACCGTGCTGGTGGCTATCACCATTCCCGAGATTCCGCGCGTGGTCCGCCTGGTGCGCGGCCAGATCCTCAGTGTGCGCGGCGAACCCTACGTCGAAGCCGCGCTGGCGCTGGGCACGCCGCTGCCCCTGCTGCTGTGGCGCCACATGGTGCCCAGCACGGTGGCGCCGCTTACGGTACAGGGCACCTATGTGTTTGCATCGGCCATGCTCACCGAAGCCATCCTCAGCTTCCTGGGTGCGGGCATCCCGCCCGAAATCCCCTCCTGGGGCAACATCATGTCCGAAGGGCGCATGTACTTCCGCATGCTGCCCGGCCTGATCCTGTTCCCCGGCCTGTTCCTGTCGCTGACGGTGCTCAGCGTCAACATCCTGGGCGACGCGCTGCGCGATGCGCTCGATCCCAAGATGGCAAAAAGGATCTGACGCCATGGCTTACGTTCCTCACCCACCCCCGGGCGACACTTCCACCGCCGTACTGGCCATCCGCAATCTCTCGGTCGAGGTCATCGGCGCCGGCAACCGGGTCGTACGCAATCTCAGCCTGGACGTGCACGCCGGGGAAACCGTCTGCGTGGTCGGTGAATCCGGCTCCGGAAAGTCGGTCAGCTCACTGGCCGTCATGGGCCTGCTGCCCCCGGGCGTGTTGCAGCCCAGGGGCACGGTGCGCGTCGAAGGCGAAGACGTCCTGTCGGCGTCGCCGCGCCGCCTGCGCGAAATGCGCGCCACCCGCATGGCCATGGTGTTCCAGGAACCCATGACCGCACTGAACCCCGTGCACACGGTGGGGCGGCAGGTCGACGAAGTCCTGCGCCTGCACCGTCGCATGACGCGCGCGCAACGGCGGGCCAAGGTGCTCGAAATGTTCCGCTCGGTACACCTGCCGGATGTCGAGCGCATCTACGACTCATACCCCCACCAGCTGTCCGGCGGCCAGCGCCAGCGCATCGTCATCGCCATGGCGCTCATCCTGGAGCCGCGCCTGCTCATCGCCGACGAACCCACCACCGCGCTTGATGTCACCACGCAAAAACAGATCCTCGCGCTGATAAAAGAACTGCAGCACAAGCACCGCACAGCCGTGCTGTTCATCACCCACGATTTCGGGGTCGTCGCCGAAATCGCCGACCGCATCGTCGTCATGAACCGCGGCGACCTCATCGAAAGCGGCACCCGCGACGAAATCCTCGCGCACCCCCAGCAAAGCTACACGCGACGCCTGGTTTCCTCGGTACCCAGCCTGATACCCGTGCGTCGCGACACCCCTGCGGGCACGCCCGTATTGCAAGTCCGCGGCCTGGGGCGCACCTACACCGACAAGCGCTCTTTCTGGGGCGGCGGGTCTCGCTCGGTGCAGGCGGCCAGCGACGTCAACCTGGTGCTGCGCAAAGGAGAAATCCTGGGCATCGTCGGCGAATCGGGCTCCGGAAAATCCACCGTCGCGCGCTGCATACTGCGCCTGATCGAGCCCACCACAGGCACCATGCTCATTGGCAACGACGATATCTCGGGCCTTTCCGGCGCGGCCCTGCGGCCGGTACGCCGCCGCATCCAGATCGTTTTCCAGGACCCGTACCGTTCGCTCAATCCCCGGCGCAAAGTGGGCGAGTCCATCATCGAAGGCCTGCTCAACTTCGGCGTCTCGCGCGAACAGGCGCTGGCGCGGGCCACCGAAACGCTAAGGGTCGTGGGCATGGGCGCCGACGCCCTCGAACGCTACCCGCACCAGTTCTCGGGCGGTCAGCGGCAGCGCCTGTGCATCGCGCGCGCCCTCGTCATGGAACCCGAAGTCCTGGTCGCCGACGAAGCCGTATCGGCCCTCGACGTATCCGTGCAGGCGCAGGTGCTCGAGCTGCTCGAGCAAATCCGGCAGCGTACCGGCGTCGGGGTGCTGTTCATCACCCACGACCTGCGCGTGGCCGCGCAGATCTGCGACACCATCATGGTCATGCAACGCGGCATCGTGGTGGAAACCGGCGCCGCCGACATCGTCCTCACCCAGCCCTCGCACGACTACACGCGCGCCCTGATAGACGCGGCCCCGGGCCGCGGCTGGGACTTCCGCAATTTCCGGCCCCTTGCGGCATAGCCATGCCAAGGGGCGACACCCCGTCACGCAGGGGCCAGTATGCGCAGGCGCCTGGCCCCACCCTTCATACATCCGAACTGGAGCACACCACCATGCGCTGGCTACTGGCAATGATCAAGCACGAAACCAACACGTTCTCGCCCGTACCCACGCCGCTGGAACGCTTCTTTCGCGGCAGCCCCGAAATCCTCGCCGGCGAAAGAGCCCTCCGTGCGTACGAAAACACCGACAGCGGCCTGGGGGGCTATATCGAAGTCGCCCGCCGTGAGGGCGCCGAAATCGTCATACCCGTCGCCGCCGAATCGTGGCCCAGCGCGCCCACCGACGCGGGCACATACGAACGGCTCTCCGAACTGATCCTGGACGAAGTGCGACGCGGCGGCTACGACGCCATACTGCTCGACCTGCACGGCGCCATGGTCGCCGAAGGTATCGAAGATGCCGAAGGCCACCTGCTGCGCCGCCTGCGCGAAATAGACCCCCATACCCCCGTGGGCGTCACACTGGACATGCATGCCAACATATACGACGACATCGTCAGGCATGCCACCGTCATCACCGGCTTTCATACTTATCCGCACGTAGACATCCGGGCAAGCGGCGTGCGCGCCGCCGACGTCATCGCGCGCACGATCAAGGGCGAGATCCGCCCGGTCATGGCGTGGGCCAACAAACCCATGCTGCCCCACATCATGCGCCAGGGAACACACGCCGATCCCAACAAATCCCTGCAGGACCGCTGCCGCGCACTCGAATCCCAGGGCATATTGGCCGCGTCCGTGTTCGTAGGGTTTCCACACGCCGATATCCGCGAAGCCGGCCTCAGCGCCGTTATCTGCACCGACGCAGACTCCGCCGCAGCCGAGCGCTACCGCGACGAACTGCTGCAAGCCGCCTGGCAGGCGCGCGAACAATGGGTGTTTCACTGCGAACCGCTCGAGCCGGCCATTGCGCGGGCCAAGCGCATCGAACAAGGGCCCGTGATCTTGCTCGACCACTTCGACAACACCGGTTCGGGCGGCACCATGGACACCACCGCCGTCCTGGCCGAAATCCTGCGCCAGGAACTCGACAACGTGGCCTTCTATGCCATATGCGATCCGCAGGCGGCACGCCAGGCGGCGGCGGCAGGGGTGGGCGCCGACATCACGCTGGAAATCGGCGGCAAGGTTCCCATGCCTGCACTCAAGGAACAAAGCCCCCCGCTGTCGGTCTCCGGGCGGGTCAAGCTCGTATTCGACGGGGTGTACCTGAACCGCGGCCCGATGTACCGTGGCGTACGCAACGACACGGGGCTCACCGTTGTTTTCGATACCGGCCGGGTGCAGATCGTCATCGTTTCCCGCCACCAGGAACCCTTCGACATCAATTGCCTGCTGTCCGCCGGCATCGATCCCATGCAAAAGCGCTACGTCGCACTGAAAAGCCGCGTGCACTGGCGCGCCGGCTTCGCCGACATGGCCACCGAGATCATCGAATGCACCGGCGTGGGTGTCACGACATCCGACTACAGCCAGGTCGAGTTCAAGAATGTGCGCCGGCCCATCTATCCCCTGGATCCCCTCTGACGGCCGTACTGATACGTCTTGTAACCCTGGTGCGTCCCCCCACCCCGGGCCTCGTCGGTATACTCGCGCCGGGCTAACGCCCCGGGCTATCGCGCCCCGGGGCTCGCGCCCGCCCGGCCGGCCACCTGGCGTCCGGGCAGCACTCATAACGACAGTTGGACGGTACGATGAAAAAGGCAGTGGGGATCTCGACAGGGATATTGACGGTGTTGGCGGCGGCATGGCTCGGGGCCACCTGGTACACCGGTAAACGCATAGAGGCCGAGACGCCTGCCCACCTTGCCGAAGTCAACCAGGCGCTCGCCGACGCCCTGGGCGGCGTGGGGTTCGGCCTGGAAATCCGGCAGATCGAATATCAGCGCCATTTCTTCTCCAGCCATGCACGCTACGCCGTATCGCTGACCAAGACGGCCGATGCGCCCGAAGACCTGCCCGAGGGCGCGGCCGAGTTCGTGTCGCATATCCAGCACGGCCCCTTTCCGACGGGCGCGCTGGCGCGCGGCCACTGGCTGCCCAAGCTGGCATTCGTACATGCCGAGCTGGCCGCCAACGACGACGTGAAACCCCTCTTTGAGCTGACCAAGGGCGCCACGCCGTTCTGGAGCGACACCGTGGTGTCGTACAACGGCGACTCCTCCGGTACCGCAGAGATCGCCCCGCTTGAACTCACCAAAGACGGCGCCACGATATCGTTCAGTGGCGCGCGTGCCCAAGGCGAATATACCCAGGCCACCCGCAGCTCTGTCGCCCAGATCGATATCGAGCGTATCGCCATGGACGCCAGCCAGGGCGACCGGCCGGCCAAGGCCAGCGCCGCCGGCATCACAATGAGCATGGACAGCCGCCAGGGGCAATTCGGCTTTGGCATCGGAAAGTCCGCCGCGCAAGTGCAGCGTGTGGACATTGAAGATCTCGCCACCGATACCAAGGTTGCATTGCAGGGCCTGGGCTACACCGCCCACCTGGGCGAAAACGGCGCCAACCTCAATCTTGAAATGCGCTACGAGCTCGGTCAGATCGACGTCAACGGCCACAATTTCGGCCAGGGGCAGGCGGTGATCAAGCTCGACCGCCTGGACGGCAAGGCCATGGCCGAGCTGTCCGAGCTCTACAACGAAATCTTCACCGACATCAAGAACGCCGATACGCCGTCCGAAGCCCTGACTACCGAGCGTCGCCAGGCACTATTGATCGCAGGCCGGCAAGTATTGGCGGGCAATCCGTCGTTGCAGATCGCTCCGGTTACCTGGAAAACGCCCAAGGGCGAAAGCAGCCTGGCACTGACGCTGGACCTGACCAAGCCGGCCGCCCTGGATGCCGAGCAACCCCAGGCCGACGATCCGCATACGCTGCTGCGGCAAGGCATCAAGGCGCTCAACGTCAAGGTCGTAGTGTCCAAGCCCATGGCGCAGGACATCATCGCGCAGGTACTGCAGGCCCAGGGGCTCGAACCCCAACAGGCCGCCTCCGAAGCCAACGAGCACATTCGCTCGGCGTCGGGCATGGCAGAAATGCTGGGCCTGGGCACCAACGACGGCGACAATCTGCTCAGCACCTTCGAGTACGCCGAAGGCGTCGCTACCCTCAACGGCAACCCCGTGCCCTTTGACGAACTGCTTGGCGACCTGGTGGGCGACATGGGCGAAGCCGCCGAAGCCGCCGACAGCCAGCTGCTGGACACGCTCGACCCCGACCTCATGGGGCAAATCCTCGAACAGGCCGGCTACGCCTACGAAACCACGGTAGCGCCAAGCGGCAATCCCGTTATCGACGTCGAGCCCGGCAGCTCGGGCGCAGCCAGCCTGCGCATCGAGTTCAATGAATGCGATATTGACACCAGCTGCTCCGACCTGCTGATGCGGGCCACCTTTGCGCCAGAACGGCCCGTGTCGCTGCGCACGCTCAACCACTGGAACGTCAACAGCCGCTGGACCCGCGCCTTCCTCAACAGCGACAACCAGGCTGTGCTGGAAATGGACGTCAATGCCTACGGCGGCATCGGCGACCAAGGCGCCGATTATCTGGTCGGGGTATTCCTGAGGTCGGTGCCCGAGTTCGCGGACCTGATCGCCAACCCTCCCCGGTAATCGATCACCAACTCATTCTTTGCTTTTTCGCAAAACGCCCGCACATTCTGCGGGCGTTTTGCTATCAGGGCAGCCGTAAACTGGGGGGGCGCGTCGTGCCTAGCCGGCCCGACGAACAGGCCACACGCGCAGCGCCAACCCCGCCATGAACTTCCTTCCCCTCTTCCATTCGCTGCAAGGCCGCACCGCCCTGGTCGTGGGCGGCGGCGACGTGGCATTGCGCAAGGCCCGCCTCCTGCATGCCGCCGGCGCCCGCCTGCGCATTGTGGCGCCCAGCCTGCATGCTCAAATTGCCCCGCTGGCCACCGACGTGCACCAACGATCCTACGTCGAATCCGATCTCGACGGCGTAGTGCTGGCCATCGCCGCCACCAACCATGCCGCATTGAACGCCGCCGTGTCGGCGCACGCCCAGGCGCGCGGCATACCCGTAAACGTGGTCGACTCACCGGCCTTGTGCAGCGTCACCTTCCCGTCCATCGTCGACCGCTCGCCGCTCATGGTGGCCGTGGGCAGCGGCGGTCATGCGCCCGTGCTGGCCCGGCTGGCGCGGGCACGCATCGAAACCTGCCTGCCTGCTCACTATGGCCAACTGGCCGGCCTGGCGCGCGAATTCCGCGACAAAGTCCGGGCGCGGCTGCCCGGCGTACGTCAACGTCGCATCTTCTGGGAAGAAACCTTCCAGGGCGCGGTGGCCGAAGCCATCTTCGCCGGGCAGCCCGCCCAGGCCAGGCAACTGCTCGAAAACCGCCTGGCAGGCGCGCCTCCCGACGCACCCGGCGAAATCTACCTGATCGAATCCGGCCCGGGCGATCCCGATCTGCTCACCTTCCGAGCCCTGCGCCTCATGCAGCAAGCCGACGCCGTAGTGCCCACGCCGTCGGTACCGACGACCATCGCCGACCTCTGCCGCCGCGATGCCGACATGCTCGACGCCTACCCATTGTGCGCCGGCGCAGCCCCCGGCTGCGCCGGGCAGCTCGCCGACCTCGCCCGCCAGGGCAAGCGGGTCGCGCTGCTGATAGCGGGCAACGTTCCCCTGTCTGCCCGCACCGCCCTGCTGCACGCGCTCGCGGCACAGGGCGTTCGCTACCAATGGGTGGCCGGCGTCGGCGCACCAACCCTTGCACCCAATACCTGAAGCACGCAACGTCTCGAACGCTACCCCATACCCATGCAGCTTCATCGCGTACACCACCAGATCCTGCGCAGCCACCATTTGTTCGAGCCCCTGGGCGAATCGCAGCTCGACACGCTGTTGCAAACCGCCAGGCTGCTCAATGTCGACAAAGGCGAACAGCTGTTTCACCAGGGCGAGCCCGCGCATGCCTTTTATTTCGTCATTGCGGGCACCGTCAAAATCTACCGCGTCACTCCCGATGGCCAGGAAAAAGTCTTCGATGTCATAGGCGGGCGGCAAACCTTCGCAGAAGCGATGATGCTGATGGACACGCCCGACTACGTTGCCTCGGCCCAGGCCATCGCGCCATCGCAGCTCTACCGCTTTTCCAATGCCACCTACATGGAACTGCTGCGCAGCAACAGCCAGCTGACGTTCGCGCTGCTGGGAAAGCTGTGCATTCGCCTGCACCAGCGCATCAACGAAATCGAAACGCTATCGCTCAAGAACGCCACGCATCGCGTGGTGCGCTACCTGATCACCCAGTTGGCAAGGCGGCCCGACTCCGACAGCTTCGAATTGCCCATGGCCAAGCGCCTGGTTGCGGGCCATTTGTCCATTCAGCCCGAGACGTTCTCGCGCATCATGCGGCGCCTGATCGACGAAGGAATCATCACGCAACAGGGAAACCATATCCGCGTGGTCAACCGTCAGCGGCTTGAGCTCTTCGAATAAGCGTTATTGCACCACCATGCCAGAATGCCTGTACTGCCAGCACGTCGCGCCGGACACCGAGCAACACTGCCCGCAATGCGCAATGCCGTTGCCCGCGCAGGCCCGCCGTGTCCGCCAACAAAGGCTTCGGCGGTTCCAGTGGTTTTGCGTCGGCCTGTGCCTGTTCTGTGCGGTGATGATCTACTGGCTGCCGCGCACCTTGCCTTGACGCGCCATTTCAGGCCAGCGTCAACTGCCGATACAAATGCGGCAGCCGATACGGAAGCTGCTGCGGCTGCCGAATAAGGGTATAGCCATGTGCGCCGAACATGTACGGCAAGTAGCCGCCTGCCTCGCGATCAATGGTGATGCAAAACGGCAAAAGCCCCTGCCGGCGCGCCTCTATTACGGCCTGCCGCGTATCCTCGACTCCATAACGGCCCTCGTAGCGATCCAGATCGTTCGGCTTGCCATCGGTAACCAGCAACAGCAGCTTTCGCCTGCCGGCAGCGCCTGACAGCATGCGCGTCGCTTGCCGCAATGCAGCCCCCATGCGCGTGTAGTAACCGGGGCGCAATGCCTGGATACGGCCTCGTGTGGCATCGTCGTAGCGTTGCCGGAAGGTTTTCAGTTCCAGCATGCGCACCTGCTCGCGGCGCAGCGACGAAAACCCATACAGCGCAAACCGGTCGCCAAGCGCCGCCAAGGTTTCACCGAACAGCAGCATACTGTCCGAGATGACATCAATGACGCGGTGCTCATCGTCCAGGTGAGCATCCGTAGACATCGACAGATCGGCCAGCAGCAGGCAAGCCAGGTCGCGGCGGGCGGGGCGACGCTCCAGGAACCATCCGCGTTCTTCACACTGGCCATGCTGGCGCTCTGCCTGGAAGTCGATCCAGGCCTGCATGTCCAGCTCGCTGCCCAGCGGCTGCTGGCGCGACCATTGGCGTTCGCTGCGCAGGTGTTCCAGCTGGCGGCGCAGGCGGCGAGCCAACGGCCCCAGGCGGGCCGGCAAGCCCGCGGGCGTGGACTCGCGCGGCGTCATCATCTGCATCCGCACGAAGTTTTCTTGCATGCGCTGGCGCCGGTAGTCCCATTCGGGCAGCACGATAGGCCCGCCCAACGGCCTGTCGTCGGCATCCGCCGGGGGCAGGTCCAGGTCCAGCTTCAGGCCGCCACTACGGCGCGTACGCCGACGTGACATCGCGAGCTCGTCCAGGTCTTCGGCGACGCGGGCCGCGTCCATATCTTCACTGTCATCGCCGCGTCGATCGAGATCCACGTGCTCGGACCAACTGAACAGGTTCTCGAGCCGGATCAGCAGCAGCCCATCTTTGCCGGAATGGTCGTCGACCCGGCTGGCCCGCTTGCGTGCGGTGTTGGACGATCGCGCCGTTGCGCTGTGCCCGCCTTGCTCATCGACGCCACAGTCGATGGATTCGGCCCGCCCGGCGCCTTGTGGCGGATACAGCCACATCGGCACCGGCCATGGCGCCCGTTCGCTGCGAGGAAATTCGACCACGCTGCCCGGCTGTTGCAAGGCGCTGCGCACCGCCCGTTCGAGTTCGGCTTCGTCGCGCCGCAAGCCGGCAGGGTTGGGCCGCAGCCGCAGGTGCGCATCGACCAGACGCCGGTATCGCGGCTGCAAGGCCGGATACCGGCGCAGCAAGGCCTGGGTCCAGCCCTGGTTGTCGCGCCCCCAGTGCTGCATGCGCCCTGACTGCGCCGCCAGCAACACCAGCCAGCGGTACAGGTCGGCGTTGAGTGCGACGTCAGGGAAAGCCGCCAATTGACGCGGCAAGCGGAGCGTATCGGCGTCGCGCCATGCCACGGCATCATGGTGGCCGGCACCGGCCAGGCGCTGCATCACATTGCGCCGAAGCGCCAGGTTGCGGCGATCGGCCGATTCCAGCGCAACGCCGCCCGCCCCGCCCATGGCGCGAAACAGCACCGCAAGATGGCGGTGCATATCGCCCAGCGTTACCCGCGCTGCGGCAAACTCGCGGTTAGCCTGCCGGGTGATGAATCTGTGCCAGATGCCGCCAACCCATTCTTCCAGTTCGAAGCTCATACCGGCTTTGTCTCACGAATGGGCGGCGGCACGGCTTTCATGCCTGGGCGGCTACTGCAGTTCGCTGCAGGGCCGTATCGCCCCGCTGGCGGAAGCTGAACAAATAGCAGACCAGCCCGATCAGGAACACCACCCCGGCCGCCAGCCTCAGCCAGAAAAAGACGGCCAGCTGCTCCATGGTGTTCATGAAAGACATCGCGGCAGCATCGGCCGGCAGGCGCTGCAACCAAACCTGCACCACGCCGGCGGCCGTCAGCAGCAGAGTGATTGCCAGCATCGACAGCGTCATCAGCCAGAAGCCCCAGAGCTCTTTGCGCTGCGCCGATGCAGAGGGCGCCTCGCCCAACCCACGCAACCGCGGCATGGCATACGAGATGATCGTCAGCACGATCATGACATACGCGCCATAGAACGCCAGGTGGCCGTGGGCAGCCGTCAATTGCGTACCGTGCGTGTAGTAGTTGACGGGAGCCAGAGTATGGATGAACCCCCATACCCCTGCGCCCAGGAAGGCGGTAACGGTGGTGCCGACAGCCCAGTACGATGCAGCGCGGTTAGGGTGCTGCCGGCGGCGGCGGTTCATCATGTTCCAGGCAAACAGCACCATGGCGAAGAACGGCAGCGGTTCCAGAGCGGAGAATATGGAACCCAGCCACAGCCACACCCCCGGCGCGCCGATCCAGAAGTAATGGTGGCCGGTGCCGATAATGCCCGTGATCAGCGCCATGCCGATAATGACGTACAGCCACTTTTCGACCACTTCACGATCGACGCCGGTGATCTTGATCAGCACGAAGGCCAGCATCGACCCCATGATCAGTTCCCACACCCCTTCGACCCACAGGTGAACCACCCACCACCAGTAGAACTTGTCGCGCGAGAGGTTCTCGGGGTTGTAGAACGAGAACAGGAACAGCACCGCCAGGCCGATGAGGCCCGTCATCATGACCATGCTGATCGCGGTCTTGCGGCCCTTGAGCATGGTCATGCCGATGTTGTACAGGAAGCCCAGCGCCACCACGACAATGCCAGCCTTGGTGATGGTGGGCTGTTCGAGGAATTCCCGCCCCATGGTGGGCAGTACATCGTTGCCCGTCATGGCCGCCAGCCCGGCGTACGGTACCAGCAGATACCCCAGGATGGTCAGCACGCCGGCCCCCGCAAACACCCAGAACAGCACCAGCGCCAGCTTCGGACTGTGCAGTTCGCGCTCGGATTCTTCCGGTATCAGGTAATAGGCCGCCCCCATGAAGCCGAACAGCAGCCAGACAATCAGCAGGTTGGTGTGCACCATGCGTGCAACGTTGAAAGGAATGAGCGGAAACAGGAAATCGCCCACCACGTACTGCAGGCCCATGACCAGGCCGAAGAGTATCTGCCCCACGAACAGGATCAGGGCAAACACGAAATACGGCTTCGCCACGGCTTGCGAGGCAAACTTCAAATGCGGATTGATGGCGTTCATGATCAGCCCTCGCGATTGGGAGGCCAGTTGTAGTTATTGATCTTCGAGGTCCATTCCAGGAACTCGGCCAGGTCGTCGACCTGCTGGTCCGACAGGTTGAACTGCGGCATGGCGCGGCGGCCCGGCACGCCCAGCGGCTGGGCGCTCATCCAGGCTCGCAGAAAGGAATGGAAGTCTTGTTCGCCGCCGCGGCGTTCGTAGACATTGCCGAGCTCGGGTGCGAAATACGCGCCTTCACCGAGTATCGTGTGGCAGCCGATGCAGTTGTTCTGTTCCCAGACCAGTTTGCCGCGCACCACGGCTTCGGTCATCTGGTCCTCGTTGGTGCGTTCCGGGAAATGTTTTTCGGTATGGAAGGTAAGGGCCAGGAATATCAGGATGAAGAAAATGCTTCCCCCGAAATAGATGTTCCTGGCCATGCCCTTGGTAAAGGTTTCCGGCATGATGGCCCCTGTTGCTATAGGTGGCACCATTCTAGAAATGGGGGCTTCAAGCCTCGCTTGACTGCAATCAAGAAACAAAAGTAGTCGCCGTCGTCGCGCCAGCCGGCACGAACGGATCAGAACCTATAGGCCAACAGCACTCCGGTTGCCATGGCGAACGGCCACGCCAACAGCGCCACGCGCCACCCGGGCGACGCATGGCGCAGTTCCATGAAACCATCGATGATCAGCCACGCCTTCGCCACCGCCAGCGCGACTACGGCCACGGCAATGCCGGACCGGATCTCCGCGCCGGCCAGGTTCACGGTAGCCAGGGTAAGCGCCGCAAGCCCCAGCCAATAGCACAGCAGCCGTACAGATTCGCTCATATTCACCCCAGCAGATACACCACGGGAAACAACAGCACCCAGATCAGATCGACCATGTGCCAGTACAGCACCCCCGATTCCAGGCCCGAGCTTCGGCCAGGCCCATAGGCGCCTGCGCGGCATCGATATGCCAGCGCGCCCAGGATCAGCATGCCCAGCAACACGTGCAGGAAGTGAAACCCTGTGAGGAGCCAGTAAAGCGTGAAGAACGTGTCATGCTCCAGACCCAGCCCCAGGTCGGCCAGGTGAGCGTATTCGCGTAGCTTCAGAACTACGTAGCCGCATGCGGACGCCAGCGCCAGGCACAGTAGCCATGCGCCGCCCCGCTTGCCCTGCCTGACTTGGGCCACGGCACAGGCAGCGCACCAGCCGGATGTCAGCAGGCTGATGGTCAGGCCCAGGCCAATGGACGCATCCAGCGCCTGTCGCCCTGCGCGAAACAGCGGAGCCTGCAATGCCTGGGCCCAGACGAATGCCAGGATGAGAATGCCGAATACCGCAAGCTCGGCCAAGATGAAGAACCACATGGCCAGGTCACCGGGCAGGCGAGCGGCGCGCCCCTGCCCGGCTTGCGTATCACCCGAAATGGACATCGACGACGTCCATCAGCGCGGCCACCGTCTGCGGGTCGTCAGACAGCGGTTCGGCCAGGCAGCTCCGGCACGCTTCGCGGGGCGCCATGCCGCTGCGCATCATGCGGGCGGCGAAAATCAGCAGGCGCGTGGACGCAACCTCTTCAAGGTCATGGTGTTCCAGCCGGCGCAGCGCCTGGCCTAGCTCCACTATCCGGGCAGCCAGCGCCTCGTCCACGCCCGCTTCTGCAGCCACGATGTGCCTTTCCTGGTGGGGCGGCGGGTAATCGAACCGCAACGCCACAAACCGCTGGCGGGTACTGGGTTTCATGCCCTTGAGCAAGTTCTGGTAGCCAGGGTTGTACGAAACCACCAGCATGAATGTGGGCGGCGCCTGCAACGTTTCGCCGGTGCGTTCGATGTACAGCTGGCGCCGGTCGTCGGCCAGGGGATGCAGCACGACGGCCGTGTCCTGGCGGGCTTCGACGATTTCATCCAGGTAGCAGATCCCGCCTTCCCGCACGGCGCGCGTCAAGGGCCCGTCCTGCCACCACGTTCCGGCCGCGCCGATCAGGTGCCGGCCCACCAGGTCGGTTGCACTGAGATCGTCGTGACACGCCACCGTATACAGCGGCAGCCCCAGGCGTTGCGCCATGTACTGCACGAAACGCGTCTTGCCGCAGCCCGTAGGCCCCTTGATCAGTACCGGCATTCCGTGGCGCCATGACTGTTCGAACAACGCGACCTCGTTGTCCTGCGGCTGGTAGAACGGCGTATCGACGGGAGAAGTGGCGCGCGCCGCATCGGCGATTGTGGTCATGGATAGTCCTGTTCATCGGGAATGAGGATGACCTTACCCGCCGGGCCACGGCGTCCTCAACTCGCGTGGCGAAGTGTCTTGATCGCAGTCAACGCTGCTCAAACTCAATTGACTGCAGTCAAGCATGCAGCCAGAGCGCTTAAGTACGATCCGCCCCGAGAGCCCTCGCCTTGTATCGACTTATCCAACGTGCAGCGCCCCGTCCGGGCCGCTGCCCGCGCCTCCCTAAGGAGAAGTACCCATGATCCGCCTCTCTCAAGCCCCCACGCCCGCTCTCGGGCATGCCGCTTACTTGCGGCGCATGTCCGCGAAAGGCCCTGTGGCCAAAAGAACGCTGCTGGCCGGCCTGATAGCCGGCGCGTCCCTGCTGGGTGCGTCGGCCGCCCTGGCCGAAGCGCCCGCCATGACCGCCGAAGAAAAGGAAGTCGCCAAGCAGATCTACTTCGAGCGCTGTGCGGGCTGTCATGGCGTGCTGCGCAAGGGCGCCACCGGCAAGAACCTTGAACCCCACTGGAGCAAAACCGAAGCCGACGGCACCAAGTCCGAGGGCGGCACCCTGCAGCTGGGCACCAAGCGGCTCGAGAACATCATCGCCTTCGGCACAGAAGGCGGCATGGTCAACTACGACGACATCCTGTCCGAGCAGGAAATCAACCTGATGGCCCGCTATATCCAGCAAACGCCGGATGTGCCGCCCGAGTTCTCGCTTCAAGACATGAAAGACAGCTGGAAACTCATCGTTCCGGTGTCAGAGCGCCCCAAGAAACAGCTCAACAATGTCAACCTGAAGAACGTCTTTGCCATTACCCTGCGCGACGCCGGCAAGCTCGCACTGGTAGACGGCGACAACCACAAGATCTGGAAGATTCTCGATACCGGCTACGCGGTGCACATCTCCCGCCTGTCGGCATCGGGCCGCTACGTGTACACGGTAGGCCGCGACGGCCTCACCACCATCATCGACATGTGGTTCGAAGAACCCACCACCGTGGCTACCGTCCGGCTGGGCTCCGACGCACGATCCGTCGATGTCTCCAAGTTCAAGGGCTACGAAGACAAGTACCTGATCGGCGGCACCTATTGGCCGCCCCAGTACTCCATCATGGACGGCGAAACGCTCGAGCCCATCAAGATCGTCTCCACCCGCGGCCAGACTGTCGACGGCGACTACCACCCCGAGCCGCGCGTCGCATCCATCGTGGCTTCTCTGCAGAAGCCGGAATGGGTCGTCAACGTGAAAGAAACCGGCCAGATCATGCTGGTCGACTATACCGACCTGAAAAACCTCAAAACCACCACCATCGAATCGGCAAAGTTCCTGCACGATGGCGGCTGGGATGCATCGGGTCGATACTTCATGGTGGCGGCCAACGCGTCTAACAAGGTGGCGGTGGCCGACACCAAGACGGGCAAGCTGGCGGCACTGGTCGATACCGCCAAGATTCCCCACCCGGGCCGGGGTGCGAACTTCATGCACAAGCAATACGGCCCGGTGTGGGCAACCGGGCACCTGGGCGACGATGTCGTGTCACTGATCTCTACCGCGTCAGAAAAACCCGAGCATGCCAAGTTCAAACAGCACAACTGGAAAGTTGTGCAAGAGCTCAAGATGCCGGGCGCCGGCAACCTCTTCGTAAAGACCCATCCCAAGTCCAGGCACTTCTGGGCCGATGCGCCGATGAACCCCGAACGTGAGATCGCCGAATCGGTATATGTATTCAATCTCGACGATCTCTCGCAACCGCCTGCCCGGCTCAACGTCGCCAAGGATTCGGGGCTGCCGGAAAGCAAGGCCATCCGCCGCGCCGTGCAACCTGAGTACAACGAGGCCGGCGACGAGGTCTGGATCTCGCTGTGGGGCGGCAAGGCCGATCAGTCAGCCATCGTGATCTACGACGACAAGACCCTGAAGCTCAAGCGCGTGATTACCGATCCGGCCGTGATCACGCCCACGGGCAAGTTCAACGTCTACAACACCATGCACGACGTCTATTGATCAACCCTGCTCACTTGCCGGTGGTTCCCCGTGACGGGGAACCACCTCTGCCACCATGACACACCTACGCGGCAAGAAAGGCATACGGGCCCTGCTCGGGCGGCCCAGCATGAAATATTCCGTCGGCACCCTGCTGTTTGCCGGCCTGCTTCTTGGCGTCTTGTTCTGGGGCGGCTTCAATACCGCCCTGGAAGCCACAAACACCGAAGCATTCTGCATCTCGTGCCACGAGATGCGCGACAACGTGTATCCCGAATACAAGGAAACCATCCACTACAGCAATCGCACGGGCGTGCGCGCCACCTGCCCCGACTGCCATGTACCCAAAGACTGGACCTACAAAATGATCCGCAAGGTGCAGGCATCCAAAGAATTGTGGGGAAAGCTCATCGGGACGATCGACACGCGCGAGAAGTTCGAGGCCAAGCGGCTCGAGCTGGCGCGCAACGAATGGCGTCGCATGAAGGCGTCCGACTCCAGAGAATGCCGCAACTGCCATAGCCTTGAAAGCATGAATGGCGAGCAGCAGAAACAGCGTGCCCGCAAGCAGCACGCCATGGCCATTGAGGACAACATGACCTGCATCGACTGCCACAAGGGCATCGCACACCACAAGCCCCAGGGCATGACCGACGCCGACGAAGAATAGCGGCCCCACCTTCCTGCGTTATCGAGAGGAACCCGTAATGAGAATGACGATTCTGTCCGCAACAATGAGCGCAGCCCTTGCCCTGGCGGCAGCCGCGGCCCAGGCTGCCCCGCCCGCCGACTGGAGCGCTGTCCAGGCCACGGAAATCACGCTGTTCTACCCCGGAACAGCCGCCGTCGAATGGATCACCAAGGGCACCGAGCATGGCGGCGCCCGGGCCCTGAAAAAAGGCGAAACCTGCATGGACTGCCATTCGGAAGAAATCGCCAATATGGGGCAACTAATTGCCAGCGGCAAAAAGCTTGAACCCAACCCCCGCCCCGGCGTCGCGCCTGCCATCAAGGTCAGCATGCAGGCCGCCCATGACGGCGATTCGCTCTACCTGCGCTTCAGCTGGAAACATCCTGCAGAGGCGGGTGGCGAAAAAATGGATCCAAAAAACCCCGTCAAGCTGGCATACATGCTGGAAGCCACAGACCAGGTCGAACTCGCGCAGGCCGGCGGGTGCTGGGGAGCCTGCCACGCCGACGCGCGCACCATGCCCGGTGCAGCCGACGATAAGACCAAGTATGTCAAGGCGGGCTCGTTGGCCGACGGGGTGTTCTACGATCTTAACCAATGGCGCAGCGGCGAAAACAAGGGTTACGACGGTCACGTCGCCGACAAACGCGTCATGGAAGGCGGGCAGGCCCTGGTGGCGGCGCAAGGCCAGCGCGAAGGTGACACCTGGACTGTGCAGTTCACCCGCAAAATGGCCGGCGAGGCAGGCGACGTCAGGCTCGAGCCCGGCAAGACATACAACTTCGGCGTTGCCATCCATACAGATCACACGGCCGGCCGCTATCACCACGTGTCGCTGGGCTACCGTCTTGGCATCGACACCGCCGCAGACATCACCGCGACGCGCCATTAGCTAACCTGCGCCATCCGGTTCCCATGCCCCTGATCAAACCCTTGGCGACGGCGATAGGCGGTGTTCTGGCCGCCGCCGCCCTGTCGTGCAGCGCCCAGGCAGGCCCCGGCGAGCAGCGCCAGCTACAGCTCGAACACCTGCTGCGCCAAGACTGTGGCTCTTGCCACGGCCTGCGCCTGACGGGCGGCCTGGGCCCGGCCCTGACACCACAGGCCTTGGCCGGCAAACCCCGGGAACTGCTGGTTGCCACCATTACCCACGGCCGGCCCGGCACCCCCATGCCCAACTGGGACGCGGTGCTTTCGGCGCAAGATATTGCGTGGCTTGCCGACCGACTACTGCAAGGACACCCGCTTCCATGATGCGCACCCTGTTGATATGCGTCTTGATTCTTACGGGTTGCGCGCAGCCGCCGTTGCGCGGCACAGGCGATCTCGGAGTCGTCATCGAGCGCGCGTCAGGCAGCCTGCAAATCGTCGAGAGCACGGGCCGCAGCAGCCTGGGCCGGGTCGAAGGCCTGGGCGATCTGTCGCATGCGTCTGTCGTTTTCTCGCGCGACCAGCGCTACGCCTATGTTTTCGGCCGAGACGGCGGACTCACAAAGGTCGACCTGCTGGGCCGACGCATCGACCGCCGTATCGTGCAGGGGGGCAACAGCATCGGCGGCGCCATCAGCCAGGACGGCACCCTGATTGCCGTCGGCAACTACGAGCCTGGCGGAATCAAGGTATTCGATGCGCGTACGCTGGCGACGGTCGCCGATATTCCGGCGTCGGTCGTGCCGGGCACCGACCGCCGCTCGCGCGTGGTGGGGGTGGCTGACGCTCCGGGCCAGCAGTTTCTGTACAGTCTGTTCGACACCGGCGAAATCTGGGTCGCCGATCTCAGCCAGCCGAACATGCCTGCGGTCACCCGCTATACCGGCATCGGCAACCAGCCCTATGACGCGCTCTTGACGCCGGATGGCCGCTACTACGTGGCGGGCCTGTTCGGCGAGAACGGCATGGCGCAACTTGATCTCTGGCACCCTGAGCGCGGCGTACGACGCATTCTGCAGCATTATGGGCGCGGCGAACAAAAGTTGCCGGTATACAAGATGCCGCACCTGGAAGGCTGGACGGTGGCTGGCAATCAGGCATTCGTGCCCGCCGTGGGCAGGCATCAGGTGCTCGTGGTGGATACCGGCAACTGGCAACAGACCGGCGCCATCCAGGTCGCCGGACAGCCCGTGTTCGTCATGGCCAGGCCTGATGGCCGGCAGGTATGGGTGAACTTTGCCTACCCTGACAACCACAAGGTGCAAGTGATCGACACGGAAAGCCAGCGCGTCATGGCCACCCTGGAACCCGGCCCCGCAGTCCTGCATATGGAATTCACCTCTCGCGGCGACCAGTTATGGATATCCGTGCGTGATGGTGAAGAAGTCCAGATATGGGATCCCTACCGTCTGGAGCGCGTGGGGCGCCTGCCCGCCGCAAGCCCCAGCGGCATATTCT
This sequence comes from Bordetella genomosp. 7, assembly GCF_002261265.1. Classification (GTDB taxonomy): domain Bacteria; phylum Pseudomonadota; class Gammaproteobacteria; order Burkholderiales; family Burkholderiaceae_B; genus Bordetella_A. The sequence continues at coordinate 151,773 of NZ_NEVK01000007.1, forward strand.
TCAGCAGCAGAGCCCATGCCACCGGCCTGTGACAAGCCACTCGACGGCCTTGCGCTGGCCGCGGCCAATATGTATCAGCGCGACATGCCGCTGTGCGCCCGCCCCTATCTGGCCATGGCCCAACAACTGGGTTGCACAGAACGGGCGCTGCTCGACTGCCTGCAAGAACTCAAGCAGAACGGGGTACTGAGCCGCATAGGGCCGGTATTCAACCACCAGCAGGCCGGTGCGAGCACCCTGGCCGCGTTGTCGGTGCCGCCGTGGGACGTGGACACCATAGCCGCCCACATCAGCCGCTACCCCGAGGTCAATCACAACTATCTGCGATCGCACCGCCGGAATCTGTGGTTTGTCATAACGGCGCCAGATCGTGCGCACATCGACCGCATTCTTGCAGACATTGCGGCGTCCACCGGGCTGGAGCCGCTCGACCTTCCCATGGTGCGGGCATTCCGCGTGGACCTGGGGTTCTCGCTACAGGCACAGACGTGACATCCGCCCCGCCCCTGACGGCCGCCCAGGCAAGGCAATTGCGCCGCCTGCTCGAAGAAGGCCTGCCCCTGGTGCCGCAGCCATACCGGGACCTTGCCCGCCAAATAGACGCCGCAGAAGACGCCGTGCTTGCCCAGATGCGCCACTGGAACGCTGCAGGCCTGTTCCGTCGGATAGGCATGGTATTGCACCATCGCGCGCTGGGTTATCGCGCCAACGCCATGCTGGTGCTGGATGTACCTGACGAACTGGTCGAGCGCGCGGGGCAGCAGCTGGGCAGCGCAGCCGGCGTCAACCTGTGCTACCAACGGCCGCGCCGCCTGCCCGACTGGCCATACAACCTGTTCTGCATGGTTCATGGACAACGCCGCGGCGACGTCCGCAAGCAGGTCAACCAGATACTGCAGGACGCCGGCCTGGATCACCTGCCGCACCGCCTGTTGTTCAGCACCCGGCAGTTCAAGCAACGCGGCGGGCGCTACACCTCGGAATCCCCGCATGGATGAGTTCGATCGACGTTTGCTGAACGTGCTGCAGCGCGGGCTGCCCCTGGTGCCGCAGCCATGGGAAGCCCTGGCCCGGGAACTCGGCGCGCCGGCCTCCGTGCTGCGCGCCCGTGTCCGGCAGTGGCTCGACAACGGCACCCTGACCCGTTTTGGCCCCATGTTCGATATCGAGCCGCTGGGCGGCGCCTTTACGCTTGCCGCGCTCTGCGTGCCGTCGTCGCGCATTGATGAAGTTGCAGGGGTGCTGGCCCACATGCCCGAAGTCGCCCACAACTACCTGCGCGATCATGTCTGGAACATGTGGTTTGTGCTCGCATGCGAGTCGCAGCCTGACGTGGCGCGCGCCATCGACAGAATCGAACAGCGCACCGGGCTGGCTGTCCTGAACCTGCCCAAAGAAAAAACCTACCATGTCGGCCTGCATTTCCCCGTCTGACGCCCTTCTTGCGCGCCGCCTGATTGCACTTACCGAGGCAGGGCTTCCGCTTGTGGATGACCCCTGGGCGTGGCTCGCGGAACAGCTCGGCCTGGATCTCTGCGCGGTGCTCGGTCTGTTACATCGGCTGCATGCCGCCGGCGTCATACGCCGCATTGCAGCCGTGCCAAATCACTATGCGCTGGGCTACCGGCACAACGGCATGACCGTCTGGGATATCGACGACGAAAAAGTCGACATCCTTGGAGCTGCCGTCGGCGCGCTGCCGTTTGTCAGCCACTGTTATCGGCGCCCCCGACGACGTGCATGGCGATACAACCTGTACGCCATGGTCCATGGCCGCAGCAGCGAGCAGATCCAGCAGTATCGCGAACAGATCCGCAACATTCTGGGGCGCGCCAACCTGGCCGACGACATGCTGGTCAGCAGCCGCATACTCAAGAAAACCGGGCTGCGGCTGCCGCGACAGCCCTGAAAGCCGGACCCTTCTGATCTTATTGTCTACCGTCAAGGCACATACCGCACGCCTCGGCGATGCTGCACGCATGCCCGGCCCAGACGTCCTGGCCTAGCCCGAGAAACCGATGTTGAGAATCAGCCATTACCTGCGCGCCCTTGCCCGGCCCGATGCCGTGCCCCAGCCGGGTTCTACTGCACCGCGCAGCGCGCGGCCCCCGGTCGTCATCTGGAATCTGCTGCGCCGCTGCAACCTCACCTGCAAGCACTGCTATGCCACATCGGCCGACAGCCCCTTTCGCGACGAGCTCGACACCAACGAGGCCTTGCGCGTCATCGACGACCTGCACGCGGCCGGCGTGCGGGTACTCATTCTGTCGGGTGGCGAGCCGCTGCTGCGCCCAGATCTTTTCCAGCTGGCGAACCATGCGCGGCAGCTCGGTTTCTTTGTTGCACTGTCCACCAACGGCACGCTCATCGACAAGCACAACATCGGCCGGATTGCCGCCGCGCAGTTCGATTACCTGGGCATCAGCATCGACGGCCTGCAGGACGTGCACGATGCCTGGCGCCAGATGCCGGGCAGCTACGCGTGCGCCATGCAAGCTATCGCATTGTGCCGGCAGCATGGCATCCGTGTGGGCCTGCGCACCACGCTTACCCAGCAGAACTCGGCACAGCTGCCCGCCATACTCGACCTGATGCGGCAACACGACGTACAGAAGTTCTACCTGTCGCACCTCAACTACAGCGGGCGCGGCAAGCGCAGCAGCAAGTTCGACGCCACCCAGCAGGACACGCGCAAGATCATGCACATGCTTTTCGAGCGCGCCTGGTCCGACGTGGTGGCCGACGCAGATACCGACTTTGTCACCGGCAACAACGACGCCGACGGCGTGCTGCTGCTGCAGTGGGTGCAAAGCCGCATCCCGCAACATGCCCGCCGCCTGCTGGCCATGCTGAGCGACTGGGGGGGCAACGCCTCGGGTACCGGCATTGCCAATATCGACAACCGAGGCGATGTCCACCCCGACACCTACTGGTGGCAGCACAGCGTGGGCAACGTGCGGCGGCTGTCGTTCCGCGAGATCTGGTTCGAGCGTCCCGCACCGCTGCTATTGCAGTTGCGGCAACGCCCACGCCCCGTAGGCGGACGTTGCGCACGCTGCCGTTGGCTGTCCATCTGCAACGGAAACACCCGTACCCGCGCCTGGGCGGCCGGCGATCTCTGGGGCGCCGACCCTGGGTGCTATCTCGGCGATGCCGAAATCGGCATGCCCGACGACGCAAGTGCCTCTTTGCCGACACCGTGCTCCGCCTGATGACCCTGCCTGTTCCCACTCCCATGACTGTTCCCGATAGCGTCCTGCCCCATCCCATTCCCGTACCGGTCGCCCTGCAACGCACGTTCCGGCCCGGCGAAGTCGCACTGGTGGGCGCCGGCCCCGGAGACCCTGGCTTACTGACAGTGGCCGGCTGGAGCCTGCTATGGCAGGCCGATGCGCTGGTCTATGACCGCCTCGTGAGCCAGGCCCTGCTGGACTTGCTGCCCACATCCTGTCGGCGATACTACGTAGGCAAGGCCAGCGGGCGCCATAGTCTGCCCCAGGGTGAAATCAACCAGCTGCTCGTTCGCCTGGCACGCCATGGCATGCGAGTGGTGCGCCTGAAGGGCGGCGACCCGTTCATATTCGGCCGTGGCGGCGAAGAACTCGACTTCCTGCTCAAGCACGGCGTCGATTGCCAACTGGTACCCGGCATCACCGCGGCGTCCGGCTGCACGGCCTACGCGGGCATACCGCTCACCTACCGCGGCCTGGCGCACTCGTGCCACTTCATCACCGGGCATGTACAACACAACGGAAAGCTCGACCTGCCCTGGCAGACCCTGGTAGATCCGGGCTGCACGCTGGTTTTCTACATGGGCCTGGGAAGCCTAGAAGAAATTTCCCGCGAACTCATCGCCGCTGGCCGGGCGGCCGATACCCCGGCCATGATGGTGTTCAACGGCACCCGGCATGACCAGCGCACCCTGCGCGGGTCGCTGCGTACGCTGGGCGACATGGCTCGCCACCACCGGCTTGCCACGCCCACCCTTACCGTCATCGGCCAGGTGGTGGGCATGCTGGCCGACCGTTACGTCGAACATCCCAGCCGGATACGCGCCAACTTGCAGCACACGCCGTCCAGCACGGAACCCTTATGCGGCTAGCCAGGTTCTTCGCCGTGCTGGGGCTGTTCCTGGCGTGCGCCCCCGCCATGGCCGACGATACTTCGCAGCTGTACCTGCTGCATTGTCAAAGCTGCCACGGCCCCGACCGTCTGGGCGGCACCGGCCCCGCCCTGCTGCCGGAAAGCCTCGCCCGCATCAAGCGCGCGGACGTCATCGACGCCATCCGAAATGGCCGGCCCGCCAGCCAGATGGCGAGCTTCGGGTCGGTACTGGACGCCAGCCAGATCGAGGCGCTGGCCGACTACCTGCATCGGTCGACTGCGCGCCCCCCGGCCTGGACGGATGCCGACATACGCGCCAGTCACCGGCTGCTGGCCCACCCCGAACAGTTGCCCGCCACGCCGCAACACGGAGCCGATCCGCTGAATCTGTTCGTCGTCGTGGAAGCGGGCAATCATCACGTGGTCATCCTGGACGGCGACCGCTTCGAGCCGCTGGCGCGCTTCCCATCGCATTTCGCCCTGCATGGCGGCCCCAAGTTCTCTCCGGACGGCCGCTACGTCTACTTTGCGTCGCGAGACGGCTGGGTCAGTGTGTACGATCTGCACAACCTCACGATGATTGCAGAAACGCGCGCAGGCCTGAACACACGCAACCTGGCGGTCAGCAGCGACGGGCGCTGGGTGCTGGTGGGCAACTACCTGCCCGGCGGGCTTGTATTGCTTGATGCCCGCGACCTGTCTTTCGTGAAGCGCATCGACACCCCGCTCGCCAATGGCGCGCCCTCGCGTGTCAGTGCCGTCTATACCGCACCGCCGCGGCAGAGCTTCATAGTGGCTCTGAAAGATGTCCAGGAAGTCTGGGAACTTTCCTATGGCGCGAGCGCCGACTTCACTCCGCGTCGTCTTCCCGCCCGGGACTTCCTCGACGATTTTTCGTTTACACCCGACTACCGCCACTTGCTGGCCACATCGCGCAAAGCGCAGGGCGGCCAGGTCATCGACCTGGATACGGGTCGGGCCATCCGCGACATCGCGCTTCCGGGCATGCCGCACCTGGGCTCGGGCATCTACTGGCAGCGCGGTGACGACTGGGTTTTCGCCACGCCCAACATCAGCAAGGGGCTGATTTCCGTGCTCGACATGCGAACCTGGCAACTCATCAAGGAGATCCCCACCGAAGGGCCCGGCTTCTTCATGCGCAGTCATCGCAACTCGCGCTACGCCTGGACAGACGTGTTCTTCGGGCCCAACAACGACGCGGTGCATCTTATCGACAAACAAACGCTGGCCGTCGCCCATACCCTGCGGCCGATGCCAGGCAAGAATGCGGCGCACGTCGAATTCACGCGTGACGGCCGCCATCTGTTGCTGAGCGTCTGGGATCCCGACGGCGCGCTGATCGTCTACGACAGCCACACCCTGGACGAAATCAAGCGCATTCCCATGAACAAGCCTTCCGGCAAGTACAACGTAGGCAACAAAATCGCGTATGCCGAAGGCACGTCGCATTGAGCAGCGACATGTCCGGGCAATCCGATGTGCATATCGAGCCGCGGACCCCGCCCGCGACGATTCTCACCGCGCAGCACCTGGGCTGTGTGCGCGGCGCACGCCGCCTGTTCGGCGGCGTGCGCCTGCAACTGAGCTGCGGCGACATGCTGCAGGTATGTGGGCCGAATGGCAGCGGCAAGACCAGCCTGCTGCGCATCCTGGCCGGGCTGTCTCGCCCCGACGTCGGACGCGTCCAGTGGCAAGCGCCGCACCCGCACTCAACGCGGGCCCCGCAGCCGCTCTGGATCGGGCACGCGCCGGGGGTCAACGGCTTGCTCACGGCCTGCGAGAACCTGGCTTGGCTGGCGGCGCTGCATGCATCGGCCACTCGCAGCGCGAGCATGCAGGCGCTCGCAAACGTCGGCTTATGCGGATTCGAAGACGTGCCGTGCCATGCCCTGTCTGCCGGCCAGCAACGCCGCGTCGCACTGGCTCGCCTGTACCTGCCGGGCGCTTCCCCTGCATGGATACTGGACGAGCCCTTCACCGCGCTCGATAACGACGGCATCGCGCAACTCGAGCGCCATCTGGCCGACCATTGCCGCCTTGGCGGTGTGGTGGTGCTGACCAGCCACCATCATCTTTCGCTCCGTCCTGCCACGTTCCGCGCGCTTGATCTCGGACAGTACGCCGCATGACCAAGGTACTTATCCTCTTATTCACTCGTGAGCTGAATTTGCTATGCCGCCAACCCGCGGAAATCGCCAACCCTCTTGTCTTCTACTGCCTGGTCATCGCCCTGGTTCCGCTGGCGGTGGGGCCGCAGAGCCAGCTACTTCTGCAAATGGCGCCGGGCATGCTATGGGTGGCGGCGCTATTGGCGGTGCTCTTGTCTTTGGACGGCCTGTTCCGCAGCGATTTCGACGACGGCTCGCTGGAGCAATGGCTGTTGTCACCGCACCCGTTGCCGCTGCTCGCGGCGGTCAAGGTCCTGGCGCACTGGCTATGCACCGGCCTTGCCCTGGTCGTGCTGGCGCCGGTCCTGGCGGTGATGCTCGGCATTCCGGCGGCCAGCCTGCCCGTACTGATGCTGTCCCTGTTGCTGGGCACGCCGGTACTGTGCCTGCTGGGCGCGGTGGGCGCCGCGCTGACAATGGCGCTGCGGCGTGGAGGCTTGCTGCTGGCCTTGCTGATACTGCCGCTGTACATCCCCGTGCTGATTCTTGGCAGCGGCGCGGTACAGGCGGCAGTGCTGGGGCTGCCCGCATCGGGCTATCTGCTCTGGCTGGGCAGCCTCGCGGCGCTGGCCGTCACGCTGGCGCCGTTTGCCATCGCGGCCGCGCTGACGATCAGCGTACGCGGATGACGGCAATGCGCCGGCGCGAAGCGACTTTGCACCACGGACGGCGCCCATGACTCGCCGCAATATACATCGGTGGATCTCGCCCAGGTGGTTCTACACCATGAGCGGGCGCTTGCAGCCCTGGCTCGCCCTGGCCAGTGCCGTACTGATCGCAGCCGGACTGGGCTGGGGGCTGGCCTTTGCGCCCCCGGACTACCAACAGGGCCATAGCTTCCGCATTATCTATGTGCACGTGCCGGCTGCGCTGCTGGCGCAGTCCATCTACATCATGCTGGCAGCCGCGGGCGCGGCAAGCCTCGTATGGAAAGTGAAGCTGGCCGATGTAGCCCTGCAGCAGGCCGCGCCTGTAGGCGCCTGGATGACCCTGGCCGCGCTGGCCACCGGATCGCTGTGGGGCAAGCCGACGTGGGGCGCTTACTGGGTATGGGACGCGCGCCTGACATCGATGTTGATCCTGCTGTTCCTGTACCTGGGAATCATCGCACTCGGGCAGTCCGTTCACAACCGCCAGAGCGCGGCACGGGCTTGCGCGTTACTGGCCGTGGTAGGCGTGGTCAATCTGCCCATCATCAAGTATTCGGTAGTGTGGTGGAACACGCTGCACCAGCCGGCCACATTCGCGCTTGCCGAAAAGCCCGCGATGCCGCCACAGATGTGGCTGCCCCTGGCGCTCGCCGTCCTGGGCTTTTATTGCTTTGCCGCCGCGGTGCTGCTGTTTCGCATGCGGCTGGAAGTTATCCGGCGCGACGCCAGCGCGCGTTGGGCCAGCGGCGAAATACGTCGCCTGATAAAGAGACGGTGATGATCGCCTTTTCCAGCATCGAAGATTTTCTGGCCATGGACGGCCACGGCGCCTACGTGTGGGCCTCTTACGGAATCGCCGTGGCATCGCTGGGTTGGAATGCCGTGCACCCTCTGCTTCAACGCCGCCGCTTCCTGCGCCTTCAAAAACGCCGCGCACTTGGCGAGGCCACACCATGACGTCACCACGCACCAGGCGACTGGCCATGCTGGTCGTACTTGTCTGCGGTGCTGCGGCGGCCATTGCACTGGCCCTGGCGGCCTTGCAGCAGAACATCAATCTGTTTTATTCGCCCAGCCAGATAGCGGCGCAGGAAGCTCCGCAACGCGCCCGCATCCGCGTGGGCGGGCTGGTACAGGCCGGCTCGGTGCAGCGATCGCCAGACAGCCTGGCCGTGCAGTTCGGCATTACGGATGGCGTGCATCAGGTGCCCGTGCGCTTCCAGGGGATTCTTCCGGACTTGTTCCGCGAAAACCAGGGCATCGTGGCGCTGGGCTCGCTCGACGAGTCCGGCACGCTGCATGCCGACGAGGTGCTCGCCAAGCACGACGAGAACTACATGCCGCCCGAGGCCGCGCACGCGTTGGCGACGTCCGCCGCGGCGGGCGCCCGCCCGCCCTTGCCTGCCACGCCCGACGACACGTCGAATGCGGAGCCGCGCCGATGATCCCCGAGCTTGGCGTGCTGTCGCTCGGCCTGGCCCTTGGCCTGGCAGCGGTGCAGGCTAGCCTGCCCTTGGCTGGGGCGCGCCTGAACGCGCCACGCTGGATGGCGCTGGCAGGGCCGGCAGCCTGGGGGCAATTTGTGTTCCTGACCGCCGCTTTCGCCATACTGGCCCATGCCTTCCTGAGCGACGACTTCTCGGTAGCCTACGTGGCCCGCAATTCCAACAGTGCGCTGCCCTGGTACTACAAGCTGAGCGCGGTCTGGGGCGCGCACGAGGGATCGCTTCTGCTTTGGGCATGGATGCTGGCAGCATGGACCTGCGCGGTATGCATGGGTTCCCGCAAATTGCCGCGCACGCTGCGCGCGCGCGTAATCGCGGTAATGGGCATGATCAGCGTGGGCTTCGTGCTGTTCCTCATTGCCACGTCCAATCCGTTCGAGCGCTTGCTGCCGGAAGCTCCCGCCGACGGCAACGACCTGAACCCCTTGCTGCAAGACCTCGGCCTTATCTTCCATCCGCCCATGCTGTACATGGGATATGTCGGGTTCTCCGTGGCTTTCGCTTTCGCCATCGGTGCGCTGCTCGACGGCCACATCGACGCCGCGTGGGCGCGCTGGTGCCGGCCCTGGACGCTGGTGGCCTGGGCATTCCTGGGATCGGGCATCGCGCTGGGCTCGTGGTGGGCCTACTATGAACTTGGCTGGGGCAGCTGGTGGTTCTGGGATCCGGTGGAAAACGCATCATTCATGCCCTGGCTGGTGGGCACGGCGCTGATCCATTCGTTGGCCGCCACCGAAAAGCGTGGCGTATTCAAAAGCTGGACAGTGCTTCTGGCCATTGCGGCGTTCTCTTTGAGCCTGCTGGGCACGTTCCTGGTGCGCTCCGGTGTGCTGACTTCGGTGCATGCGTTCGCTACCGACCCGACCCGCGGCGTGTTCATTCTTTGTTTCCTGCTGCTGGTGGTGGGCGGATCGCTGGCGCTGTATGCATTGCGTGCGCCCGCAATATCCGGCCGCGTGCCGTTTTCCGCGCTGTCGCGCGAAACGCTGCTGCTGGTGAACAACCTTCTGCTGTCCGTGGCTGCGGCCATGATCCTGCTGGGCACCCTGTACCCGCTGCTGCTGGACGCGCTTTCCGGCGCCAAACTGTCGGTGGGGCCGCCTTATTTCAATACCTTGTTCGTGCCCTTGATGGCGGTGCTGATGGTCGCAACCGCTGTGGGCGTAGTGGCGCGATGGAAGCACACGCAGGGCAAGTGGATGATCAGGATGCTGTGGCCGTCGCTGATGGTGTGCCTGATACTCGCAGCAGGAGCAGCCGCCCTTGCTCCCTCGTCGCCCTGGGCGGTGGGCGGGGTGTGCCTGTTGGCCGCCTTCATTATGGTTGGCGGCTTGCGCGACATCGCCGACAAATGCCGCCACCTGAGGCCCGCCCTATGGCTGTCGCGAGGCCTGCCTGCGCTGGGGCGCTCTTATTGGGGCATGCAGTTGGCCCATGCAGGGCTGGCCGTATGTGCGCTGGGCGTCGTGCTCAACAGCGTGGGCAACATCGAACGCGACCTGCGCATGGGGCCCGGCGACGCCATCGAGCTGGGCGGCTACCGTTTTGCATTCGAAGGCACGGCGCAGCGCATCGGCCCCAACTACACGGCCGAGCGCGGCCAGGTAAGCGTATGGCGGGGCGACCGACCCGTAGCCGTGCTGCATCCGGAAAAGCGCGTGTATCACGTGCAACAGGCGCCCATGACCGAGGCCGGCATCCAGGCAGGCTTGACTCGCGACCTGTTCGTCGCCCTGGGCGAGCCGCTGGGCGGCGGGGCCTGGGCGGTGCGCGTGCATATCAAGCCATTCGTGCGCTGGATCTGGATAGGCGCGCTCATGATGGCGCTGGGCGGCCTCCTGGCCGCCGCCGACCGCCGTTACCACCGCCCGCCCCGACGCCCGGCGGCCGCCCATACTTTGGCGCAAGTTCCATGAAAAACCTGCTGCGCATACTGCCGCTGATCCTGTTCCTGGCAGTTGCCGTGCTGCTGTACCGCGGCTTGTATCTCGACCCCACGCGCCTTCCGTCGGCGCTGGTGGGCAAGCCGTTTCCCGAATTCGCACTGCCTGCGCTGGACGAACCCGCGCGGCGGCTGACCCGGGCCGACATCCTGGGCCGCCCGGCGCTGGTGAACGTGTGGGCTACGTGGTGCCCGTCATGCCGCCAGGAACACCCGGTGCTGAACCGGCTGGCGCAGGCCGGGGTTGTCATCCATGGCGTGAACTACAAAGACGACCGATCGACGGCGCAGCGCTGGCTGCGCACCCTGCACGACCCGTATCGGCTGAACATAGAAGACGCCGCCGCCACATTGGGGTTGGACCTGGGCGTATACGGCGCCCCGGAAACGTTTGTTATCGACGCCCAGGGCGTGGTGCGCGACAAGTACGTCGGCGTCATCGACGATGCCGTGTGGCGCGAGCGACTTGGGCCGCTATACACGGCCCTGCTCGAAGAGGCGCGCCCATGAAGGCCTGGCTTGCCGCGATGATCATGGGCCTGGCGCTGTCGAGCATGGCACTGTCGGGCACGGCACTGGCCGCGATCGAGGCGCACGAGTTCGCCAGCGACGCCGAGCTTGCGCGGTACCGGCACCTGGCCGATATTCTGCGCTGCCCGAAGTGCCAGAACCAGAATATCGCCGAATCGAACTCGCCGATCGCGGCCGATCTGCGCGCCGAAGTTCGCCGCATGCTGGCCGCCGGCCACACCGACCAACAGATCGTCCAGTTCATGGTCGAACGCTATGGCGATTTTGTGCTGTACCAGCCGCCGTTCGACGTGCGGACAATCTTGCTGTGGTTGGGGCCTGCCGGCCTGTTGATGGGGGGTGCGGTGATGCTGGGCAGCCGGGTAGCGCGAGCGCGACGCGCCCGAAGCGCCGCCTTGCCGCTGACAGAAACCGAATGCCAACGGCTGGCCCAGCTATTGCGTTCCACCGACACCCGCCGGAAATGATCATGGTCGAATTCTGGCTGCCCGCCGCCTTGCTGTTGGTCGTGGCCATGGCATTCCTGGCCGTGCCGCTGATGCGCTCCCCGGATGCGTGTCCGGACCACGACCGCACGGCCCACAATGTGACGTTGTACCGGGAACGCCTGCGCGAACTGCAAGCGCAGCATCAAGCCGGCAGGCTGGACACCGAACAGTTCGAGGCGGCGCGCGCCGACACTGCGCGCCTGCTCCTGAACGACACAGACACTCGCCCCGTGCCCGCGATGCGCCGCAAACCGGGCTTGGCTGTCGCATGGGCTGCGGCATTGCTCGTGCCCCTGTGCGGCGCGGCGGCGTATGTACAGTGGGGGTCGCTCGACCAGGTGGTGCAGGCCCGCGCATGGCAGGGCCGGCCAGCCGGTCATGCAGAAAGCCTGGACACCATCACGGCGCGCCTGCACGCCAGGCTGCAGGCCCGTCCGGATTCCGCCGACACCTGGTATTTGCTGGGACTTACCTATGTGGCGCACGGCCGCCATGCCGACGCGGCACAGGCCTTTGAACGCACTGCGTCCCTGGCGCAGCGGCCGCCCGAAGTGCTGGGGCAATGGGCGCAGGCGCTGTACTTCGCGGCGGATGAGCAATGGTCGGATACGCAGCAGGCGCTTATCGATGAAGCGCTGGCGCGCGACCCCGCCGAAGCCACCAGCCTGACGCTCGCGGGCATGCACGCCTTCGAACAGGCCCGCTATGCGGACGCGGCTGCTTACTGGGAACGCCTGGCTGCCGCACTACCGCCTGACGATCCCGGCCATGCCACCATCAGCGATGGCATAGCACGCGCCCGTGCGCTGGCTGCGGCAGCAGGCGGGCAAGCCGCGCCGTAAGCCTGCGGCGACGGCCATGCCCGGCCCGCATCAGGCATAGGCCTCGACGGGCAGGCAGGCGCAAACCAGGTTGCGGTCGCCGTACGCGTTATCCACGCGCGCAACCGGCGGCCAATACTTGGCCTCGCGCAGCGACGCCACCGGATACGCCGCCTGCTGACGCGGGTAATCGTGCAACCACTCTTCAGCCAGCAGCATCTGGGCCGTATGAGGGGCGTTCTTGAGCACGTTGTCGTCGCGATCACGTTCGCCGCGCTCTATCTGCGCGATTTCTTCGCGGATCGAGATCATTGCGTCGATGAAGCGGTCGAGCTCGGCCAGGCCCTCGGACTCGGTGGGTTCTACCATCAGCGTGCCCGCAACCGGGAAGCTCATGGTGGGAGCGTGAAAGCCATAGTCCATCAGCCGCTTGGCGATGTCTTCGGCGCTGATGCCGCTGGTTTCCTTCAAGGGGCGCACGTCCAGAATGCATTCGTGCGCAACGCGGCCGTTGCGGCCCGAGTACAGTACCGGGTAGTGGCCGCTAAGGCGCGCGGCAACATAGTTGGCGTTCAGGATGGCCACCTCGGTGGCGCGGCGCAGACCGTCGGCGCCCATCAGCGCGATATAGGCATACGAAATGGGCAGGATGCCGGCCGAGCCAAAGGGCGCCGCCGACACCGGACCCACCAGGCTTTCGGCATCGGGCTTGCCTTGCGCGTTCAGCACGCCGGGCAGGAAGGGGGCAAGATGCGAACGCACCGCCACCGGGCCCACGCCGGGCCCGCCCCCGCCGTGCGGAATGCAGAACGTCTTGTGCAGATTCAGGTGCGACACATCGGAGCCGAATTGCCCCGGCTGCGCCACGCCCACCATGGCGTTCATGTTCGCGCCGTCCAGGTACACCTGCCCGCCTGCCTCGTGCACCAGCTCGCAGATCTGGGTAATGGATTCTTCGAACACGCCGTGCGTGGACGGATACGTGATCATCAGGGCGGCAAGCCTGTCGCCGACCTGCTCCAGCTTGGCCCGAAGATCAGTGATATCGACGTTGCCGTTGGCATCGGAGGCGACCACCACCACGTCCATGCCCGCCAGCTGGGCGGAAGCCGGGTTGGTGCCGTGCGCCGACGCCGGAATCAGGCAGACGTTGCGCTGCGACTGGCCATTGGCGCGATGGTAGCCGCGGATAGCCAGCAAGCCCGCATATTCGCCCTGCGCGCCGGAATTGGGCTGCAGGCTGATGCTGTCGTAGCCCGTGATTTCGCACAGGGCGCCGGACAGGCGCTCGATCAGCTCGCGGTAGCCGGCGGTTTGTTCGGCCGGCGCAAACGGGTGGACCAGGGCGAACTCGGGCCAGGTGATGGGTATCATCTCCGCGGTGGCGTTGAGTTTCATGGTGCACGACCCCAGGGGGATCATGGTGCGGTCAAGTGCCAGGTCTTTGTCGGACAGCTTGCGCAGATAGCGCAGCATGTCGGTTTCGGACTGCACGCTGGAAAACACCGGGTGCGCCAGGATGGCGCCTTGGCGGCGCAGCGACGCCGGAATACCGCCAGGCGCCGCGGAATCCTGTGCTGCGGCATCGACCGGCAGCTCATCTTTTTGCAGCCCGGCCGCGAACACGTTGACCAGCGCCTGCAGATCCGCGGCGGTTACCGTTTCGTCCAGTGACACGGCCAACCGCGCCCCATCGACCCGGCGCAGATTGATGCGCTCGCACTCGGCCGCCTGCAGGATGGCGGGCGTGGCCGGCCCGGTTTCCAGCAGCAGGGTGTCAAAGAATGTGTCGTTTACCACCTTGATGCCCAGTTGGCCCAAGGCGGCGCGCAATGCGGCCGTATAACGCTGCACGCGCGTTGCGATGCGGCGGATGCCCTCGGGCCCGTGCCACACCGCATAAAGCCCGGCCATGACAGCCAGCAGCACCTGCGCAGTGCAGATATTGGAGGTGGCCTTTTCGCGGCGGATATGCTGTTCGCGCGTCTGCAGCGCCAGGCGCAGCGCCGGATTGCCCTGCGCGTCTTTGGACACGCCCACGAGCCGGCCCGGCATGTTGCGCTTGTAGGCGTCTTTGCAGGCCATGAAGCCGGCGTGCGGACCGCCATAGCCAAACGGCACGCCAAAGCGCTGCGACGATCCGACCGCAATGTCGGCGCCCCATGCACCCGGCGGCTCGAGCAGCGCCAGCGCCAGCAGGTCGGTTGCGCACGCCACGACGGCACCCTGCGCATGCGCGGCCTCGGCCAGCGCACGGTAGTCGGCCAGCCCGCCCAGGCTGTGCGGGTACTGCAACAGCACACCGAAACACTCGGGCAGCCCCTGGGCCTCGTCGCCGACGACGATCTCGATGCCCAACCCTTCTGCACGGGTGCGCACCACTTCGATCGTCTGGGGATGGCAGTGCCGGGACACGAAAAACACCGGGCTGGCTGACCTGGACCCGCGCCGGGCCAGCGTCATGGCTTCGGCGGCGGCCGTGCCCTCGTCGAGCAACGACGCGTTGGAAATATCCAGGCCGGTCAGGTCGGCGACCATGGTCTGGTAATTGAGCAACGCCTCGAGGCGGCCTTGGGAGATCTCGGGCTGGTAGGGCGTATAGGCCGTGTACCAGGCGGGATTCTCAAGGACATTGCGCAGCACCACGTTGGGTGTGTGCGTGCCGTAGTACCCCTGTCCGATGTAATTCCGATAGATGCGGTTGCGGCCCGCGATGGCCTTGAGCTCGGCCAGCACGTCGGGTTCGCTGCGCGACGCCGGCAGGGCCAGCGGCGCCTGGCTGCGGATGGCCGGCGGCACGACTTCCTGGAGCAGCGCGTCGAGGCTGTCGCAGCCGACTGCGGCAAGCATCTTCTGCTGCTCAGCGTCGGACGGGCCAATATGGCGGGCAATAAAATCGGTATGGGGGTCTAGGGCGCGCGACATGAAGGAAATCTCGGGTACGGGAAAATAACCGCGCAGGCGATCACGCCCGCGCGGCCTGGGGCGAAGTCAGCCGTTGGCGATCGCTTCGTAGCCAGCGGCGTCGAGCAGCTTGTCGACATCGGCGGCGTCGTCCGGCTTGATCTTGAAGATCCAGGTGTCGAATGCCGACTCGTTGATCAGGTTGGGCGTGCTTTCGAGTTCTTCGTTGAAAGCCACGATTTCGCCCGCAACGGGGGCATAGATGTCGGATGCGGCCTTGACCGATTCGACCACGCCGGCGGTGTCGCCGGCCTTCAGCTTGGCGCCGACGGCGACATCACCGACGAAAACCAGGTCGCCCAATTGTTCCTGGGCGTTATCGGTGATGCCGACGACGAAGACGTCGCCCTCGGCTTTGACCCATTCGTGGGACTCGGTGTATTTGCGGTCGGTGGGCAGGCTCATGAAAGCTCCTTGGATAGGAATTGCGCGCATGCGCCGGCACCCCTGCCGGCGCATGATGGCAGTTTACGGGTGTTCGACCGCCTTGCCATGGCGCACGAACGGCAATTTGCATACCAGGGCGGGAACCCGCTTGCCGCGAATATCGACTTCGACCGTCTGGCCGGCCTGCACGCCCAGCGGGACGCGCGCCAGGGCGATCGACACGCCCAGGGTGGGCGACATCGTGCCGCTGGTGATCTCGCCCTGGCCCAGCGACGTGTAGACCGGCATGTGGGCGCGCATCACGCCGCGGTCTTGCAGTTTCAGGCCGACAAAGCCGCAGGGCGCGGCGAACTGTTCGAGCGCTTCGCGCCCCACGAATCGCCGGGCCGGGTCTTTCAAGGACACGGTCCAGGTCAAGCCGGCCTGGTCAGGCTGGGTGAGCTCGTCCATGTCCTGTCCGTACAGGTTCATGCCGGCTTCCAGGCGCAAGGTATCGCGCGCGCCCAGGCCGCACGGGCGCACGCCCTGCGCGGCCAGGTCGTTCCACAAAGCGGTGACCTGGGTGGCCGGAAGCACGATTTCAAACCCGTCTTCGCCGGTATATCCGGTGCGCGCGACCAGCGTGTCATCGTCGACCGGCGCGGCCACGAAGGGGGCAAGGCTTTCGGTGGCGGCCAGCCATGCGGGCCGGGCGGCCCACACCTTTGCCCGGGCGTTGGGCCCCTGCACCGCAACCATGGCCAGGTCGCGGCGGGCGGCAATGGTGACGTCGAACTTGCCGGCGGCGGCCACCCGCTGCATCCAGGCGATATCTTTGTCGGCCGTGCCGGCATTGACCACCGCCCGCCACTGTTCGACGGAGAAAAAGTAGACGATCAAGTCGTCGATGATGCCGCCCTGCGGGTTCAGCATGCAGGTATACAGCGCCTTGCCAGGCACGGTGAGGCGGTCGACATCATTGGCCACCAGGCGTCGCAGGTACGCGGCGGAATCCGGCCCCGATATATCGACGTTCAGCATGTGCGATACATCGAACATGCCTGCGTCGCGGCGCACGGCGTGATGCTCTTCGAGTTGCGACCCGTAGGCCAGCGGCATGTCCCAGCCACCGAAATCCACCATGCGGGCGCCGGCGGCGACATGGGTTTCGGCAAGCGGAGTGCGTTTCAGGGAGGCGGACATGGACAGGCTCCGGTGCGGCGGCATCGCCAGGGTTACGGAATATGCCGGCCTGCCCGAGGGGCCCGGATCCGGCTGGATTTCCGCCCCTCTGTCCTTTTGCCTGAGAGTTGCCCCGCGCGTGATCCGCGGGTTTGCACCTTCGGCGCCTGGGCCACGCACGATCTTGCCGGCGCGCCAGGTCTCTCCAGAGTGCTGTTTCAGCCTGATGGCCGACAGGCCATGGGCTGATGCAGCGCGGTATGGGTTACCTGAGCGATTCCGGGCGAATTGCGCCTTCGGCGGCGGCAATGGAGACCACGGCCGCTCTCTCCCGCGACTTGCATGACAGCGGCCTGAAGCATACATCGAAAGCCCGCCCCGGAAAAGCGGCTTTGCGGGGCCCGGCGCGAGCGGCGGCGGCGGCGACGCCCGCGCGTGCCCATTGCGCCGCATCAATTCCCACTTATCCCGCTTGACTGCGGTCAAGGGGGCGG
The DNA here is from genome assembly GCF_002261265.1 of Bordetella genomosp. 7. GTDB lineage: Bacteria > Pseudomonadota > Gammaproteobacteria > Burkholderiales > Burkholderiaceae_B > Bordetella_A. The sequence goes on from NZ_NEVK01000007.1 coordinate 169,009, forward strand.
CGCCTGCCGTTTACCCATAATCCCTTACAGGTTTCAGGGGATTTCGGATATGGGATTCACGCGGCGCCAAATGCTGACCGGCACATCGACACGGGCAAGTGCCCGTCGCCCGCCGCCCGACAGCCCCTGGCGAGCCCATGCGGGGCCGGCCTGCCTGGCGTGGCGTGGCATCGAATGCCGGCTATGCGCCGAACGCTGCGATGCCGGCGCCATTGCCTTTGCCGCCCAGACACGCGGGCCCGCCCGCCCCGGCGTGGACGCATCGCGCTGCACGGGTTGCGGCGAATGCCTGCCGGCTTGCCCTGTCAACGCACTGGTGCCGGAGCCCGCATGAGAATCGTCAGTCTGGTGCTTCGCATCACCCCGGCCGGCCTGGCCGACGCGCGTGCGGCGCTGTCCGCCATCCCGGGCCTGCAGCTGCAGGCATGGGATGCCCCCACCGGCAAGCTCATCGTCACCATCGAAGATGGCCCTGCGCACAGCACGGCGGACTCGATTCTGGCCGCCCATAAGGTTCCGCAAGTTCTGTCGGCCACGCTGGCATACGAATACGGCGGCGACGAGCACGGGCCGCCCGGCTGCGGGCCACCCGCCTGCGGGCCACCTTAATGCGGCTTCCCGATGCGGGCCCCGCGCCTGGGTCGCCCCTCCGCGGGCCGCCCTAGGCGAGCCGCCCTCCGCGGGTCGCCCTCCGCGGGTCGCCCTCCGCGGGTCTCGCCCACTCCCACCGTCATCCGGCACAGAGAGCTCCACCATGTCATTGAACCGACGCGAATTCATCAAGACCCAGGCAGTAGCCGCAGCGGCCGCCACCGCCGGGCTGAGCCTGCCCAACGCGGCGCTTGCCCAGGCCGGCGCGGCACCCTTGCACGTACGTTGGGACAAGGCGCCATGCCGCTTCTGCGGCACGGGCTGTTCCGTGCTGGTCGGCGTGCAGGACGGCCGGGTCGTGGCCACCCAGGGCGATCCCGAAGCGCCCGTCAACCGCGGGCTCAACTGCATCAAGGGCTATTTCCTTTCGAAGATCATGTATGGCGCCGATCGCCTGACACAGCCCCTGCTGCGCAAGAAAGACGGCGCATACGACAAGAACGGCGAATTCGTGCCCGTGAGCTGGGACGAAGCCTTCGACATCATGGCGCAGAAATGGAAGCAGGCGCTGGCCAGCGGCGGCCCCGACGCCATCGCCATGTTCGGCTCGGGCCAATGGACCATCTGGGAAGGTTATGCGGCCGCCAAGCTGTACAAGGCCGGCTTTCGCAGCAACAACCTGGACCCCAACGCCCGGCATTGCATGGCCAGCGCGGTCGTCGGGTTCATGCGCACGTTCGGCATCGACGAACCCATGGGCTGCTACGACGACATCGAACATGCCGACGCCTTCGTGCTGTGGGGCTCGAACATGGCCGAGATGCATCCCATCCTGTGGAGCCGCATCACCGACCGCCGCCTGACCCACCCGGGCAGCGAAGTCCACGTGCTGTCGACCTTCGAACACCGCAGTTTCGAGCTGGCCGACAACGGCATGATATTCGTGCCGCAAACCGACCTGGCGATCCTGAACTTTCTGTGCAATTACCTGATCCAGCACGGCAAGGTGGACCACGATTTCGTGGCGCAGCATGTCAATTTCAAGGCCGGCGTAACCGACATCGGTTACGGTCTGCGCCCCAACGACCCACGCGAGCAAGGCGCCACCGCCAATGGCTATGCCGGCTCGGACGGCAAGCCCAAGGGCGACCCTGGCGGCGCAACGCCCAGCACGTTCGAGGCATTTGCCGAGTTCGTCGCTACCTACACCCTGGACTACACCGCCCGGCTGTCGGGCGTGCCGGCCGAGAAACTGCTGCGGCTGGCCGAGTTGTACGCCGACCCGGGCAAAAAGATCGTGTCCTTCTGGACCATGGGCTTTAACCAGCATACGCGGGGCACATGGGTCAACAACATGATCTACAACGTGCACTTGCTCACAGGCAAGATTTCTCAGCCCGGCTGCGGCCCGTTTTCCCTGACAGGCCAGCCTTCGGCCTGCGGCACGGCGCGCGAGGTGGGAACCTTCGCGCATCGCCTGCCGGCCGACATGGTGGTGGGCAATCCCGCGCACCGCAAGATTGCCGAGCAATTGTGGCAGCTGCCCGAGGGCACCATTGCGGCCAAGGTCGGCCTGCACGCCGTGGCGCAAAGCCGGGCGCTCAAAGATGGCAAGCTCAAGTGCTACTGGACGTCCACCACCAACAACATGCAGGCCGGCCCCAACATCAACGACGAAATCTACCCGGGCTGGCGCAATCCGGAGGCCTTCGTGGTGGTGTCCGACCCATACCCCACGGTGTCGGCATTGTCGGCCGACCTGATCCTGCCTACCGCGATGTGGGTGGAAAAAGAAGGCGCATATGGCAATGCCGAGCGGCGCACGCAGTTCTGGCGACAGCAGGTACGCGCGCCCGGCGAATCGCGGTCCGACCTGTGGCAGTACCTTGAATTTTCCAGGCGGTTCCAGGTCGAGGAAGTCTGGCCGCCCGAACTGCTGGACAAAAAACCCGAATATCGGGGCAAGACGCTGTACGACGTGCTGTACGCCAATGGCGTGTGCGACCGCTATCCGCTGAGCGACGTGGGCTCGGTCAACCAGCATGCCATCGACGGCTACATGAACGACGAATCCGAGCACTTCGGCTTTTACGTGCAGAAAGGCTTGTTCGAAGAATATGCACAGTTCGGACGCGGCCATGCGCACGACCTGGCGGACTTCGACCTGTACCACCGCGCGCGCGGCCTGCGATGGCCTGTGGTCGACGGCAAGGAAACCCTGTGGCGCTTCCGCGAAGGCTACGACCCCTACGTCAAGCAGGGGGAAGGCATCCGCTTCTACGGCAACAAGGACGGTCGCGCGAATATCTTCGCCCTGCCCTACCAGCCGCCGGCCGAAGTTCCGGACGCCGACTACGACCTGTGGCTGTGCACCGGCCGCGTGCTGGAGCACTGGCACACGGGCTCGATGACGCGGCGGGTGCCCGAGCTGCATCGTGCCGTGCCCCAGGCCGTGCTCTTCATGCATCCCGATGATGCCAAGCAGCGAGGGCTGCAGCGCGGCATGCAGTGCAAGATCGCATCACGGCGCGGCGAGGTATACGCCAGCGTCGAGACGCGCGGCCGCAACAAGCCGCCGCGCGGCCTGGTGTACATGCCGTTCTTCGACGAGGGCCGTCTGGTCAACAAACTGACCCTGGACGCGACTTGCCCCTTGTCGAAGGAAACCGACTTCAAGAAATGCGCCGTCAAGGTGCTGAAGGCGTGACGTGAACGGACCTGTTTCCAACCCCGGCGGGCCGGCCGGCCCTACGGGCGATGCCCAGGCGCCAGGCGCGGCGCAGGCTGCAAAGACGGCCGCGTCCGGTCGCCGCCAGTTCCTGCAGCAATCGGCTGCCGCCGCAGGAGGAGCCTGCGCGGCCGCGCTGGGGCTGGGCCTGTACGCAAAACAGGCAAGCTCGCGGCCGGCCGCGGCCCTGCGTCCGCCCGGCGCGCTGGCCGAACCGGAATTCCTGGCCGCCTGCATCCGCTGCGGGCTCTGCGTAAGAGCCTGCCCCTACGATACGCTGCGCCTGGCGACGCTGGGAAGGCCGATTCCTGTCGGAACGCCGTACTTCGACGCACGCGGTGTGCCCTGCGAAATGTGCGAAGACATTCCCTGCGTACCGGCATGCCCCACGGGCGCGCTGGACCACGCCCTGACGCGCATCGAAGACGCGCGCATGGGCCTGGCGGTGCTTATCGACCAGGAAAATTGCCTGAACTTCCAGGGCCTGCGGTGCGACGTGTGCTATCGCGTATGCCCGCTGATCGACACGGCCATCACGCTCGAACGGCAGCACAACCCGCGGTCGGACCGCCACGCCATGTTGCTGCCCACCGTTCATTCCGCGCACTGCACCGGCTGCGGCAAGTGCGAGCAAAGCTGCGTACTGCCGGGCGCCGCCGCCATCAAGGTGCTGCCGCATGCATTGGCGCAGGCGTCCGCTGCGGGCCATTACCGCAAAGGCTGGGAAGAAGCCGAGAAGGCCGGGGGGTCGGTCATCGGCGAGCAGATCCGCCTGCCGGTGCGAGGCCTGGACGACGCGGCAGGAGCGCACAAGCCATGAACGCGACGACACCGAAATCCAGGCGGCCGAGCGTGGCGGGCCGCGACCCGACCGCCGCCGCCATTGCCGGCAAGGGCTGGTGGCGCGCCCACCGCTGGCTGCTGTGGCGGCGCGCCGTGCAGTTCGGCGTGCTTGCGCTTTTCCTGATCGGCCCGGTGACCACGTGGATGACTCGTCAGGGATGGCTGTCGCGCCCCTGGTGGCCCGTGAAAGGCAACCTGTCGTCCAGCCTGACGCTGGACCAGTTGCCGCTCACCGATCCGTATCAGCTGCTGCAAAGCCTGGCGGCCGGCCATACGCCACTGGGCAGCGCGTTCATCGGCGCCGCTATCGTGCTGGCGTTCTATCTGCTGTGCGGCGGGCGGGTGTATTGCTCATGGGTGTGCCCCCTGAACCCCGTGACCGACGCGGCCTCGTGGCTGCGCCGCAAGCTGCGGTTGCGCGCCGGAGGCCACGCGCCCCCGAAGCCCTTGCGCATGTGGCTGCTGGCCGCCACGCTGGCGGCATCGGCGGTTACCGGCACGCTAGCCTGGGAATGGGTCAACCCCGTTTCCGTGCTGCATCGCGCCCTGGTGTTCGGAGCCGGCGCCGGGTGGGCGCTGGTGCTGGGCATCTTTGTGTACGACCTGCTGGTTGCGCCGCGCGGATGGTGCGGCCATGTATGCCCGGTAGGCGCGTTCTATGGATTGCTGGGCCGGCGCGCCCTGCTGCGCGTCAATGCCGCCGGACGCGAGCGGTGCGACAACTGCATGGACTGCTACGCCGTCTGCCCCGAACCCCAGGTAATCAGGCCTGCGCTCAAGGCGGCGGGCCAGGACCATCCCGTCATCCTGGACCGCGACTGCACCACATGCGGGCGCTGCGTCGACGTCTGCCCCCAACAGGTATTCCACATGAGCCACCGGTTCCGCCACAGGAGTTGAACATGAAACGCGTCTTGTACCAGACCGCCCTAGGCCTGCTCGTGGGCCTGCTGACCATCACGCCGCCGGCAGCGGCCGACGTACCGGCCCCCGTCAAGAGCCTGCGCGACGCGCCGGTGGCCGGCGACGAACAGACTGCCGGGCACTATCGCCAGGAACTTGATGCCGGCACCACGCTGCCGCGCGACTTCGTGCAACAACCGCCACTGGTTCCCCATGCCACCAGCAACTACACGGTGACACTCAATTTCAACAAATGCCTGGATTGCCACGGCTGGGCGCGCGCCCAGGCCACCCAGTCGCCGAAAATTTCGGTGACCCACTTCCGCGACGCACTGGGTCGCGAGCTGTCATCGGTGAGCCCGTCGCGCTACTTCTGCCAGCAGTGCCATGTGCCTCAAAGCGACGCCAAGCCGCTGGTGGACAACACTTTCCAGCGCGTCCCGGGCCTGAACTGAGCGAGCATAAGCCATGAACCCAACCAGATGGATCCGGGCCCTGTCGCGCCGCGCGTGGGCCTTGTTGGCCAGCGGCCTGAGCATTGCATTTATTTTGGGCATTGTGTTTTGGGGCGGCTTCAATACGGTGATGGAATGGACCAACACCGAAGCGTTCTGCATTTCGTGCCACGAGATGAACCGGAACGTGTACCAGGAATACCGCAACACGGTGCACTATTCCAATCGCACCGGGGTGCGAGCCGTGTGTTCGGACTGTCACGTTCCCAAAGAATGGGGGCCCAAGATGCTGCGCAAGCTGTACGCGTCCAACGAACTGCTGCACCACTTCCTGGGCACCATCGACACACCGGAAAAGTTCGAAGCCAAGCGCGCCACGCTGGCGCAGAACGAATGGCGGCGCATGAAGGCGAACAACTCGCGCGAATGCCGCAATTGCCACGATTTCAGCTTTTTCGACTACACCGGCCAGGCCGCCAGATCCGCCCGGCAGCATCAACAGGGGCTGGACAGCGGGCAGACCTGCATCGACTGCCACAAGGGCATTGCGCACAGCCTGCCCGCCGTCGACCAGCGCATCGGCCAAGCACGGCCGCAGGCCGTGCCGGACGGCGTGCTGCACGCAGACTGACCGGCCGCGGCCAGCTAGGCCAGGGCAGTATCCAGCAGCATCATCAGCACGAAGCCCAGCATCAACCCGCAAGTGGCATATACCTCATGCCCCTTGCGGTGTGATTCGGGAATGATCTCGTGGCTGATCACGAACAACATGGCGCCGGCGGCGAAACCCAAGCCCCACGGCAACAACGACGCAGACCAGCCCACCACCACGGCGCCCACCAGGGCGCCTAGCGGCTCGACCAACCCCGACAGCATTCCCAGGGCGACGGCAAAACTGCGCCGGTACCCCGCCGCCAGCAGCGCGAGCGAAACGACCAGCCCTTCCGGAACGTCCTGTATGGCGATACCGGTGGCCAGGGCGGTGCCGCGCACCGGATCACTGCCTACATAACTCACCCCGATGGCCAGGCCCTCGGGCACGTTGTGCAGGGCAATGGCGATCACGAACAGCCAGGTGCGGCGCAGGCGGCGCGTTTCCAGGCCTTCTTTGCCCTTGATGAAATGTTCGTGCGGCAACAGCCGGTCCATCAGCAGCAGGGCCGCCGCGCCGATCAGCAGGGCCGCCCCCACGATGCCGCCCGCGCCCCACGCGCCGTACCCCAGGGCGGAGGCCGCGGCAATGCCGGGCACCACCAGCGAAAACGCGCACGCAGCCAGCATGACGCCCGCGCCAAAGCCGAACATGGTGTCCTGCACCTTTTCGGACAGCGTCTGCGAGAACATCACCGGCACCGTGCCCAGGGCCGTGGCTGCGGCCGCCAGCAGGCCGCCCGCCAGGGCATCGGCCACATGTGGCGCACGCGGGGTCAGGTAGGCCCAGAGCGAATGCAAGCCCAGGCAGGCGACCAGCACCGCCAGGGTCCAGACGCTGATACTGGTAAGCGGCGGTCGTACGCGATGGCGGCTGAAGGTGTTCATCTGAATGGGTACCGCAAGAAGGTTGAACCCATGTCCGGCCGGCAAGCCGGCCCGCGCCTAGGATTTGGCGGCGTCGTAGCGGCGCGCGACTTCATCCCAGTGGACAACGTTGAAGAATGCGGCGATGTAATCCGGCCGGCGATTCTGGTACTTCAGGTAGTAGGCGTGTTCCCAGACGTCCAGCCCCAGGATCGGCGTATTCCCATGCATCAGGGGGCTGTCCTGGTTAGGCGTGCTTTCCACCATCAGCTTACCCTGGGGCGTGACGCTCAGCCACGCCCAGCCGCTGCCGAACCGCGTCAGGGCCGCCTTGGTAAAGGCATCGCGAAACGCGTCCATCCCGCCCAGCTCGGCATCCAGCGCGGCCGACAGGGCGCCGCCGGGCTGCCCGCCGCCCTGCGGGGACATCACCGTCCAGAAAAGACTGTGGTTGGCGTGGCCGCCGCCGTTGTTGCGCACGGGGCCACGCACCGATTCGGGCAACGTATCCAGCCGGCGCATCAGGTCGTCGATGGGCTGGTCCGTCGGCAGCCCGGCGCCTTCCAGGGCGGCGTTCAGGTTGTTGATGTAAGTCTGGTGATGCTTCGTGTAATGGATTTCCATCGTCTGCGAGTCGATGTGCGGCTCCAGTGCATCGTAGGCATAGGGTAGCTCGGGCAAGGTGTAGGGCATGCGAACCTCCGATAGGTGTCAATGCTTGCAGCGGGTGCTCGAGCCGTCAGGCGCAGCAACCCGTGTGCCTGTCGACGCGACCCTTGCCGCCGGCATTTCCGATAAATTTAATCTAAATGATAGTTATTTCTATTCAGAAATACAATCGGCGGCCCGGGCGTTCACGCGCCGCGCGCGGGCCCTCAGAGCGCGCGGCCGCAGGCCACGGCGGAAGCCCATGCCCACTGGAAGTTGTAGCCTCCCAGCCAGCCTGTTACGTCGACTGCTTCGCCAATAAAGTACAAACCGGCAACCGAACGGGCCTGCATGGATTTCTGGTCGAGTCCGCGCGTGTCCACGCCGCCGCGCATGACTTCGGCCTTTTTGTAACCCGCGGTACCGCTGGGCACCAGCCGCCACTGATGAATGCCCTGCCCCAGTGCGCGCAGCGTCTTGTCTGGCGTATCGGCCAGGCGCATGGTGGCCAGCCCCGGATAGCCGTTCTGTTCGGCCAAATGCAGCCACTGATCCGCCAGGCGGCGTGGCCACAGGCCGCTGAGCACGGTATGCAACTGCTGGCGGTTGCCCGGTTTGTCGGCAATCAGGGCTTCGGCCAGGTTGCGGCCCGCCGCCAGGTCGATGACGATGGCTTCGCCGGGCTGCCAATAACTGGATATCTGCAGGATCGCCGGCCCCGACAGGCCGCGATGGGTGAACAACAAGTCTTCGAGAAACTCGCCGCGCGCGCGGCCGCTGCCGGTGGCGAGCGAGACCTCGATTGCCACGCCCGAAAGCTCGGCAAACGGCCGCCACTGGACCGCATCGAAAGTCAGCGGCACCAGGGCGGGCCTGGGCTCGATCACTTTCAGGCCGAACTGCCGCGCGAGCTTCAAGGCAAAATCGGTGGCGCCCAATTGCGGGATGGCCATGCCGCCCGTGGCAACGACCAGTTTGGCGGCATGGATCTCGCCCTGACTGGTGCGCAGCACGTAGCCCGCATCGCTGCGCGCCACTTCGGCCACGCGGCACGGCATGCGCCATTGCACACCGGCGGCCTGGCACTCGGCGCGCAGCATGTTGATGATGGATTCGCTGCTGTCGTCGCAGAAGAGCTGCCCGCGATGCTTTTCGTGCCAGGAAATGCGATGGCGGCGCAGCAGGTCCAGGAAGTCCTGGGGCGTATACCCCGCCAGGGCCGAGCGGCAGAAATGCGGGTTTTCGGACAGGAAGTTGGCCGGCCCGGCGCCGATATTGGTGAAGTTGCAACGTCCGCCGCCGGAGATGCGGATTTTCTCGGCCAGGCGCTCGGCATGGTCGAGCAGCACGACCCGCAGGCCGCGCTGCCCCGCCACGCTGGCGCACATCATGCCGGCGGCGCCCGCGCCGATGACGGCTACGTCGAACATCATCGGCATGCGCCGGCAGGCCAGTACACCGTCAGTCTTCGATCAGGCAGTCGACGTAGTAGCGCTTGGAGCCGTCCGGGCCGGTTTCTTCGGCCAGCCCGTGGATGTACGTCTCGAAGCCCGGATAGCGCTCGTTGAATTCGCGGGCGAACTGCAGATACTGCACGATGGTGCGGTTGAAGCGTTCGCCCGGGATCAGCAACGGAATGCCCGGCGGATACGGGGTAAGCAGTACGCCCGTGACGCGGCCCTCGAGCTGGTCGATATCGACGCGCTCGACCTCGCGGTGCGCCATGCGGGCAAAGGCGTCCGACGGCTTGAGCGCGGGCACCATGTCGCTGAGGTACATCTCGGTGGTCAGGCGCGCCACGTCCTTGTCGCGGTAGGCTTCGTGGATTTGCTGGCACAGGTCGCGCAGGCCCATGCGTTCATAGCGGCGGTGGTCGCGGCAGAAGTCGGGCAGGATGCGCCACAGCGGCTGGTTGCGGTCGTAGTCGTCCTTGAACTGCTGCAGCGCCGTCAGCAGCGTGTTCCACCGGCCCTTGGTGATGCCGATGGTAAACAGGATAAAGAACGAGTACAGGCCGGTTTTTTCCACCACGACGCCGTGCTCGGTCAGGTACTTGGATACCAGGGCGGCCGGGATGCCGGTTTCACCGAAGCTGCCCGACATATCCAGCCCCGGCGTAATGATGGTGGCCTTGATGGGATCGAGCATGTTGAAGCCCGGCGCCAGGTCGCCGAAGCCGTGCCAGTGGTCGTTGGCTTCCAGCACCCAGTCGCCGCGGTTGCCGATGCCCTCGGACACCAGCCGGTTCGGGCCCCATACCTTGAACCACCAGTCGTTCTTGCCGAACTCGGATTCCACCTTGCGCATGGCGCGACGGAAGTCCAGGGCCTCGCGGATGCTTTCCTCGACCAGGGCCGTGCCGCCCGGAGGCTCCATCATGGCCGCGGCCACGTCGCACGAGGCGATGATGGCGTACTGGGGCGAGGTCGAGGTGTGCATCAGGTACGCCTCGTTGAAGATATTGCGGTCGAGCTTGCGGGTCTCGGACTCTTGCACAATGATCTGCGACGCCTGCGAAATGCCGGCCAGCAGCTTGTGCGTCGAATGCGTGGCGAACACCATCGGTTCCTGGGGGCGCGGACGGCCCGGCCCGATGGCATGCATGTCTTTATAGAAGTCGTGAAATGCCGCATGCGGCAGCCAGGCTTCGTCGAAATGCAGCGTATCGACGTAGCTGCCCAGCTGCTTCTTGATCATCTCGACGTTGTAGATCACGCCATCGTACGTGCTTTGCGTCAGCGTCAGGATGCGCGGCTTCTTGTTCGCAGCCTGCCGCGCGAAGGGGTTGGCCTCGATCTTTTTCTGGATGTTTTCGGGATGGAATTCCTCGAGCGGAATCGGCCCGATGATGCCCAGGTGGTTGCGCGTGGGACGCAGGAACACCGGGATCGCGCCCGTCATGGTAATGGCGTGCAGGATGGACTTGTGGCAGTTGCGGTCTACCACCACGACGTCGCCCGCGGCGACGTTGGCGTGCCACACCACCTTGTTCGACGTGGACGTGCCGTTGGTCACGAAGAAACAGTGGTCGGCATGGAAAATGCGCGCGGCGTTGAGTTCGGACTCGGCCACCGGGCCGGTGTGGTCCAGCAGCTGCCCCAGCTCGTCCACGGCGTTGCATACGTCGGCGCGCAGCATGTTTTCGCCGAAGAACTGGTGGAACATCTGCCCCACCGGACTTTTCAGGAAGGCCACCCCGCCGGAGTGCCCGGGGCAATGCCACGAATAGGAACCGTCTTGCGCGTAGTGAACCAGCTCGCGAAAGAACGGCGGCGCCAGGCCGTCGACGTAGCTGCGCGCCTCGCGGATGATGTGACGCGCCACGAACTCGGGCGTGTCTTCGAACATGTGAATGAAGCCGTGCAGCTCGCGCAGGATGTCGTTGGGAATGTGCTCGGACGTGCGCGTCTCGCCGTACAGATAGATGGGGATATCGGCGTTGCGAAAGCGCAGTTCGCCAATAAAAGAACGCAGGTTCTTGATGGCGCTGGCCACGTCCTCCGGGGAGTCCTCGTCGAACTCTTCATCGTCGATCGACAGGATGAACGCGCTGGCGCGGCTTTGCTGCTGGGCGAACGAGCTGAGATCGCCGTAGCTGGTGACACCGATCACCTCGACACCTTCGGCCTCGATGGCGGCTGCCAGCGCGCGAATCCCCAGGCCCGAGGCGTTCTCGGAACGATAGTCTTCGTCGATGATGAAAATGGGGAAGCGGAATTTCATGCGGGCGCTCCAGGGCGAGGCAAAACGGAGGCGAGTGTACTGCGGGTTTCTGGCCGCAGGTGGACAAATTGCCGCCCGGCGACGGGCGGCAATTAAAAGCCGAATTGTAGGCCGCTTTGCGAGCAGGCGCAGGCGGGTGCAGGGACGGGCTGGCGGGATGCGCGACCGGCCGGCCGCCACGCCTATCGTATGGTGTCCGACCGCCGGTCGGTGACGGCGCGCACATAGTGCTGGAAGAACTCGGGAAGGCGTTCTGCCGGCCCATTGCGCACGCAGCGTTCCACTTTTGCGATGGCGCACAGGCACACTTCGAATTCGGGTTCGCCCGTGACCAGCACGACGGGATCATCGTCGTCGCACACTTCGTACAAGCCCCCGTAATGGCGCCGGGCGACTTCGTACAGATAAGCCGCCGCGCCGACCGTTTGCATGGGGGTAAGGGCCAGGCGCCCGCTGTGCGCCTCTTGCAACACGGCATCCAGGGCCGCGACGCTTGGCATGGAGTAATCCAGGGCCGCCGGGCTGGGGACGGCCTTGCGGAAGTCTTCGGCCGCATTCTGGACGCGCTCGATGAATTCGTCTTGCACTTCCAGGGCGACTTCTTGCTGCGTAGATTTGCGTACACCGAACATGGCTGGCTCCTGTACCGGCAGACCGCGTGTTAGGGTGATTTCATTATATTGGCCGCACCTTGGCGACGACCGCGGGCAAGTGGCGATATGCGATGCTGGTTACGAACCCGTACGCCATGTCACGGGTGCGGCAGCCGGGTGTTGCGGCCACGCTCGTCTAGAGGCAGACGCCTTGCGCGCCCGCTGGCGGCCGCGCATACTGACACTTTGCGAAACGCTATTTTGTTGCACGCGCGCAACGCGGCAGGCAGCCCGTAACCATGCACGTCCTGATCAACATCGATGTCGACGACCTGGATCGCGCGGTGCAGTTCTACCGCGATGCATTCGGGCTGGAAACCACCCGCCGCTTCGGCGGCGACGGCGTCGAGATGCTGGGTGCGGGCGCGCCCATTTACCTGTTGCGCAAGGCGCAGGGCACGCGACCCGCCGGCACGGTGACCGGCGGGCGCGACTACGCGCGCCACTGGACGCCCATACACCTGGATTTCGTGGTCGACGACCTGGATACCGCCACGGACAAGGCCGTGGCGGCCGGCGCCATACTGGAAAGCCCGCCGCAGTCGCACGCGTGGGGCCGCATCGCCCACCTGAGCGATCCGTTCGGCCATGGCGTGTGCATCCTGCAGTTCCTGGGGCAGGGTTACGACGCGGTATCCACACCGGGAAACAGCCCGCCGTGAGCGCCGGATTACGCCTGCGCAACGATGGCTGAAGACGCGCACACTTCGCGCACGATGCAGGAAAACCGCTCCTCCGCTTCCAACGGAACGTCGCGTACCTGACGTATCAGGCTGATCGGCGGCAAGTCCCAGTTCCATTCCCACGCAACGCGGGCCACGCCGCCGGCCTGTTCCATGTCATGGGCGATGTCTTCGGGCACGATGGACAACAGGTTCTGGTTATTGCGCAGCATGCCGGCGATGACATCTACCGAGTACGTCTGTACGCGCGCCACGGGCGGGCGCACCTGCTGGCGCGTGAACAGTTCCGTAACCATATTGCCGATAGGCGTGGCCGACGACGGCAGGATCCAGTCGACTTGCGCCAACATCCGCCAGTCGGGCCGCGTACGCGCGATGCGCCGGGCCAGGGCGGGGTGCGCGACCAGCGCCGGCCGTTGCGCATAGAGCACCTGGTGCCACATGTTGTCCAGGCCCACGGCCGCCGCGGCGCGGCCGATGACGCAATCGATCTCGTGGCCCCGCATTTCCTGCAGCAGGCGGTCGGTGGTGGCGCGATGCAAGACCACGTCGATGCCTTCGGCACACAATCGTTCAAGCACGGGGGTCAGTATTCGCCCTGAAACGAACGGGATCACGCCGACCCGCAGCTGGGCGGCGCGGCCGGAACGCACGGTTTCCATTTCCTGCCCCCAGTGGTCCAGGTCGAGCATCATGCGCTCGGCCCGTGCCAGTGCCAGCTGCCCGAGCGGCGTGGGCAGCAGCCCCTGGCGCGAACGTACGAACAACGGGCCCTCGAAGATGTCTTCGATCTCGGCAAGCGATTTCGTGGCTGCGGGCTGGCTGATGCCCATGGCGTCGGCGGCCCGTGTCAGCGAGCGCAGGCGCCCGAGCCGGGTGAGCAAGGTCAGGTGGCGCAGCTTCAGGCGCGACAGCAGGCGCTGGGAGTGGCTTGAAAGTCCGCTGGATGGGCTGGCGACTGACATAACCAAATGCTTATCTATCTATGTGAAAACAGCATAGTACTGTTATTCGTGCTGACTATACTGGGCCGGTCTCGATGACGATCTTCCAGGTATTGGCATGTCCGCTCCCCGCTTTACCACCCGCCCGGAAATCCGCGGCACGTTTGGCGTGGTCTCGTCCACGCATTGGCTGGCTTCGCAGGTGGCCATGGGCGTACTGGAACGCGGCGGCAATGCCTTCGATGCCGCCGTCGCCGGCGGCTTCATGCTGCAGATTGTCGAACCGCACCTGAACGGCCCGGGCGGCGAAGTACCCATCCTGCTCTGGAACGAAAAAGATCCCCGCATACAGTCGCTGTGCGGGCAGGGAACGGCGCCGCAGCTGGCCACGCCCGCATACTTTCGCCGGCTGGGCCTGGACATGGTGCCGGGCGTGGGGCTGTTGCCGGCCACCGTGCCCGGCGCCTTCGGCGCCTGGATGACGATGCTGCGCGACCACGGCACCTGGGAACTGGCCGACGTGCTGCGTCCGGCGATCGACTATGCCCGCCACGGGTTCCCGCTGGTGCCTCGCATCGTGCAGGCGATCTATGCAGTGCAGGACCTGTTCCGCCAAGAATGGAAAAGCTCGGCCGAGGTCTGGCTGCCCGCCGGCAAGGTGCCCCACCCCGACCGCCTGATGCGCACGCCGGCCATTGCCGACACCTATGCGCGCATCGCCGCCGAAGCCAACAATCGGGGCAGCGACCGCCGTGCGCGCATCAATGCCGCGCTGGATATCTGGTATCGCGGCTTCGTTGCGAAAGCCATCGACAAGGCCTACCGCCAGCCTGTGCGCGATTGCACCGGCGAGTGCAATGCAGGCCTGCTGCGGCGCGAAGACATGGCCGACTGGCGCGCCACTTATGAAGAGCCCGCCACACTGGACTTCGGGCGTTTTACCGTGGCCAAATGCGGGCCGTGGTCGCAAGGGCCGGTTTTCCTGCAACAGCTGGCGATGGCTCGCCACCTGCAGCTGGCCGGGCTCGCCGCGGATTCGCCGGTTTTCGTGCACAGGATCGCCGAGGCCGCAAAACTTGCTTTTGCAGACAGGCTGGCATGGTACGGCGACCCGCTATACAACGATGTGCCCCTGGCGGCGCTGCTGTCGGATGATTATGCGTTGTCGCGCGCGGCGCTGATTACAGAGCAGGCCTCGCGCGAGCTGCGGCCCGGCTCGCCCGCAGGCCGCGCGCCCGCGATGCCGGACCTGGACGCAGCGCGCCGCGCGCTGGCGCAGGCCGACACGCGCTTCGGCGTGGGCGAGCCCACGTTCGCCCAATTGCCGCCGGTGGGCGAATGGCTGGAGCGCGAACTGTTTGTCGGCGATACGTGCCACATCGATGTCATCGACAAAGACGGCAACATGGTGGCCGCCACGCCATCGGGGGGCTGGCTGTCGTCCAGCCCGGCGGTGCCCGGCCTGGGTTTTTCACTGACGACACGCCTGCAGATGACCTGGCTGGACGATGGCGTGGCGGGCCAGCTGCGGCCCGGCGCGCGCCCCTGCACCACGCTGTCTCCAGGCATGGCATTGCGCGACGGGCAACCTTATATGGCGTTCGGCACACCGGGCGGCGACCAGCAGGACCAATGGACCGTGGCTTTTTTCCTGCGCCATGCGTTGTGCGGCATGAACTTGCAGGAGGCCATCGACAGCCCGTCGTGGCATATCGACCACTTTCCTGGTTCGTTCTGGCCGCGCACCACCACGCTGAACCGCATCACGGTCGAATCGCGCATGCCGCAAGCCACCCTGGACGCGCTGCGCACGGCAGGCCACGACCTGGCGGTAGGCGCGCCGTGGTCGGAAGGGCGCATCAGCGTCTGCACGCGCGAACCGGCCGGCGGCGGCGCGAACCTGCTGCGCGCGGGCGCCAACCCGCGCGGCATGCAAAGTTACGCGGTCGGCCGATAGGCCCCGTACCCGGCACAAAACCTGATTACCAACGATCGCCCATCTCGCGATTTCATTTTGCACGGCGGCGCTTGCCGCAAAAACAAGGGGAACCAACCATGACCTATTCATTACGCAACGCATTGCGCGGACTTGTGCTGGCGGCGGGCATATTGCCTGCCGCCGCGATGGCCGCGTGGCCGGAAAAACCCGTCACGCTTATCGTGCCGTGGGCGGCCGGCGGCTCGACCGACATCCTGGCGCGCATGCTGTCCGAACACATGACCAAGAGCTACGGCCAGCCTGTCATCGTCGAGAACCGATCGGGCGCATCGGGCAATATCGGTTCGGCGATGGTGGCGCGCGCCGCGCCGGACGGCTACACGCTGCTGATCGGCTCGATGAGCACGCACACCATGAACGAAGCGCTTTACGACAACATGCCTTTTGACGGCGTCAAGAGCTTCACGCCCATCGCCCAGCTGGCGCTGGTGACCAACACGATGGTGGTGAACCCGTCGGTGCCCGCCAACACCGTGCAGGAATTCATCGAATACGCGCGCGCCAACCCGCAAGACATCGCCTATGCATCGGCCGGCCCGGGTTCGACCAACCATCTCAGCGCGGCCATGTTTGAAAAGGCGACGGGCATCGAGATGATGCATGTGCCCTACCGGGGCGGCGCGCCCGCCGTGCTGGATACCGTGGCGGACCGCACGCAGCTGCTGTTCAGCGCCGGCACGCAGACGCTGCCGCATGTGCAGGCCGGCAAGCTGAAACTGCTGGCGGTTACCGAGACCCAACGCTCGCCCCTGCTCAAGGATGTGCCCATCGTGGCCGAAACCGTGCCCGGCTATTCAATGGAAGTCTGGTACGGCGCTTTCGGTCCGGCCGGCATGGACCCGGCGCTGGTGGCCGACCTGAACAAAGAGATCAACCGCATCCTGGCGCTGCCCGAAGTGCAGAAAAAAATGGGCGACATGGGTGTGCTGGTTACGCAGTCTACGCCCGAAGATTTCGCCAGGACGGTGGAAAGCGACGCACAGAAGTACACCAAGATCGTGCGCGACCTGGGGATCAAGGCGCAATGACGGATCTGCATAAACGCATTGCGGCCGCCGTCGCCCGCAGCGGCGCGCTGATCGACGCACTGGGCGGCCGGGACCCTGCAGCCATTTTTGGCGAGCTGGACCGCTGGGCTCACGGCGTGCTGCGCCAGGCGCTGTGTACGGTCAATCGCTACGACGCCGAGAACATGGCGGTCGTACGGTTGTACAGCTCAGACCCGGTGTCTTATCCGCCGGGCGGCTCGAAGCAGAAACGCGGCATGCCGTGGGCAGAGCATGTGCTGCTGCGGCGCCGCGTGTATGTGGGCGAAGGCGCCGACGCGATCCGGGCGTCGTTCGATGACCATGCGGCGATACTGGGGCTGGGATTGCAGTCGGTGATCAACGTGCCGGTAGTGGCCGATGACGTGTGCCTGGGCACCGTGAACTTTCTGATGCGCGAACCCCGCATCGAGGATGCGCACGTCAGCTTCGCCCGACTGGCGGCGCATGTGGCCGCGCCCGCTTTCGCGCGCTGAACGATGCTGCGACCGCGGGGCGGGCCGATGGGCCTGCCCCGCCCGCCGGATCGCCGGGCCGCCGGATGATCAGGTGCGCGGCAGCGTGACGCCGCGCTGGCCCTGATACTTGCCGCCGCGATCACGATACGAGGTTTCGCAGACTTCGTCGCTTTCCAGGAACAGCATCTGCGCGCAGCCTTCGCCGGCGTAGATCTTGGCGGGCAAGGGCGTGGTGTTGGAAAACTCGAGCGTGACGTGGCCTTCCCATTCGGGTTCAAGCGGCGTGACGTTGACGATGATGCCGCAACGCGCGTAGGTGCTCTTGCCCAGGCAGATGGTGAGTACGCTGCGGGGGATGCGGAAATACTCGACCGTGCGCGCCAGTGCGAACGAGTTGGGCGGGATGATGCAGACATCGCCCTTGAAGTCCACGAATGACTTTTCGTCGAACTGCTTGGGGTCGACGATGGTGGAATTGATGTTGGTGAAGATCTTGAATTCGTCGGCGCAGCGCACGTCGTAGCCGTAGCTGCTGGTGCCATAGCTGACGATACGGCCGCCATTGGCGGTACGGACCTGGCCGGCCTCGAACGGTTCGATCATGCCGGCCTCGGCCGCGCGGCGGATCCAGCGGTCGCTTTTGATGCTCATGAAATTTGCCCCGGTTGGTTGCCGGCTATTTTATCTGCTTGCGCAAGCCGGCGGCCCCTGCGGCGGTCAAGGGCGGGCGGCTCAATCGTCAAAGAAGGTGCGATAGACCAGCGCAATGCCGCTCACGGTACCACCTTTCAAGTCCAGCGACAGGCCGCGCGCCAGGCGATAGCTCAGCCGCCCCACGGTTTCGGAGCCGGACATGGCCTGCTCGACGCTGAGCGTGATGCCATTGGCGAAGCGCTTGCTGGCGACCACGAATTGGGTGGCCAGCGCGCTGTTGCTGTCCATGTTGATCTGGCTGGCCACGGTGCGGTCGGGCAGCAGGCTGCCCGAACTGCCGACGGTACCCGAGCGGATGCTGAGCTCGTCCAGCCCCAGCTGCCGGTAGAAAGGCTGCCCGCCCCCCAGCAGCGCCGTGCCCACCGACAGCAGCAGCGCGGCGTCGCTGCCGCCTTCGTCCGGGCCGCGGCCCAGGATCAGCCACGACAGTTTCTCGACATCGCTGACTTCGGGGTAGGACACCAGGTCGATACGGGGACGCTGCGCCGTGCCACTGACCCGCACGCCTGCCTCGACCTGCTCGCCCGTGCGCAGCGCCTCGATGTCGAGCAAGGGGTTATCCAGCCTGCCCTGGAAGGTAAGCGTGCCGCGCCGCAGGCGCAGCTTCTGCCCGTAGGCTTCGATGCCGCCGCCGCGCGTGCGCAGCGCGCCCAGCCCGGTCAGGCGGCCGTCGGCCATGCGGATCTCGATGGCGCCCACCAGCCCCGCATCCAGCCCCATGCCGGTGATGTAGAAGCGCGGACCCATGTCGAACTTCAGGTTCATGGACATCTGCAGCGGCGAGGATCGCGCCTGCTCGTCCTGCCCCGCGCGGATCACTCGCACGTCGTCATCCAGGCTGGGCACGCCTTGCAGGATTTCCAGGCTGAACCAGCCCGCGTCGGCGACGAGGTCACCGGTGATGGACAGACGGGGCAGCTGCGCGTCGATATCGACGTTGCCCGATACCATCGCGTAACGGTCCGAGCGTTGCAGCGCCGGAAAACGGTGCAGCTTGACGCGCACCGCGCCCCGGTTCTGCAGCAGGTCCCAGTGCCCGGTGGCTTCCACGTAGCCGTCCTTGGCATCGGGATTGGTGGTGATCCATTCGCGGGTGCGCCATTCGTCGGGCATGACGCGCAGCGACGCCGGGAACCGCAGCGTATCCAGTACCAGGCGGGTGCCTTCCAGATGCGCGGCCAGCGTACCGTCGATCAGGCGTACGCCGTCGTCGATGCGAACCACACGCAACGACTGCCCGTGCAGCGTGCCGGAGCTGGTCCATTTGCCGTTGAGCGTGCCTTGCACGGCAAGGTCGGCTCGCAGCTTGCCGCGCACTTCCATGGTGTCGCCCAGGAACAGATCGATCCACGTCAGATCGGAAATGTCGGCCTTGAGGTTGGCGCGCATGGGGCGGCGCTCGTCCAGGGCAAAGCCCCCCGAAGGGCTGGCAAGCAACATGGCGGTCGCCGTCGCCGACAGCGTGCCCATTTGCCGGGTGCGCACGTCCAGCGTGGCGTCGAGCTGGCTGACGCCGGGCCCCGTACGCCTGGCCGCCACGTCCAGCACAAGATCGGTCAGCCCCAGCGCAATGGGGGGATCGCCGGGAATGCGCAAGTCGCCGTCGCGGCGCGCCAGCCTTGCGCTGCCGGCCAGAGCGCCATCGAAGCGCAGGTTCCAGGACGCGTCCAGCGCGATGCGCCGTTGCGCATCGGGCACGCGCGGGTTGACCCTGCCGCCGCTGGCCGTGCGCGCGGCCTGGGGGTCGAGGGCGCGCAGAATCTGCCGCACCATCGGGGTCGTGAGCACGAGATTGTCGGCCCGGCCCGCGGTTTCCCAGTGTGCGCCGCCGCCGCGCGAACCTTGGTGGGCGATGACCACGCGCTGCTTGTCCGGCAGGCGCAGCGTAAGCTGGGTGGCGCCCAGCTGCCACTGCCAGTCAGGCTCGACGGCCGATGGCACGAGCGCGAGCTCGACGGGCTGCAGCTCCAGCGAAAAATCCATCGAACTGGCGGCCAGCCGCTCGATGCGGCCGCGCCAGCCCGGCGCGCCCCCGGCCGCACCCCGCGCCGGCCCCCAGCCGCCCGCAAAGCCCAGCTCGGCGCGGATCGGGGCCCGCCCCAAGGTATCGGCACGGGTATCGGCCGGCGTATAGCGCGCGTTGAATTGCCCGCGATGCTGTTCGAGCCGCCCATCGAGCTTGCCCTGTAATGTGACGCCCCCCGGCACGCCCGGCCAGAAAGCATCCAGCCTGGGCAAGTTCGCGTCCAGCGCGAGCGCCCCCTGCCCCTGGGTGAGCTGGCCCTGCGCGCGCAGCCGGTTGGGCCCCAGGGTCAGGTCCAGGTTCAGGTCGCGCAACTGGTAGCCTGCCAGCGGATCGGCCCGGACCTCCCCGGGCGCGCCAGGCTTGGCGGCAGGCGGCGCCGGCAACGCATCGACCCGGCCCGCCAGGGTGCCGGCAAGCGGGTGCTGATTCCAGCGGCTGCCCGGAGCGACGGAAGCTTGCACCTGCGCATGCCGCAGTTCGTAGGCGCCCGCCACCTGGGCATCGACCGCCACGCTTGCGCTGAGCCGCGCGGCAGGCAGCGCATCGCCCGCCAATGTCGCCAGATCCAGGCGCTGCGCATCGAGTGTGGCTTTCACCTGGTCCAGGCCCGGCTGGCCGGCCAGGGGCTGCCGGTCGAACGTGGCCGCCAGCCCCGATTTATCTGCCAGCCGCAAATCGAGTTTGGCGGTGATCAAAGGAAAAGCCTGTGCGGGAGCGAGGCCCGCATGCCCTTCCAGCGACAGCGCGCCATCTGCGGTGGAGCCATCGAGCTGCACGTCGAGCCGGTCCAGCGTGCCCTGGGCAGCAACGCGCAAGGACGCGGCGCACGCGGACGCGGGCTCGCCGGGATGCGCTTCGCCTTCCGCGCCGGGCTCGTCCGCGCCGCGCGTGTGGTCGGCTGGCGGCTTGGCGGCCGCCAGCTTGCGGCTTGCGCACAGGGGCGAGCCGGCGCCCACGCCTTGCGCCGCGATGCCCAGCTGCGCCCGCATGGGCCAGGGCGCCGCCAGCTGCAGCAGGTGCGCCTGGCCGCTCAGGTCGGCCTGCTCCGACCCATGGGCCACGTGCAGACTGTGCAGGCGCAGTTGCGCGCCTTGCGCATCGACTTGCAGCGCGGCCGCCAGGTCGGCGATGGCCACGGGTACCGGCTCGCCGTTCGTACGCAAGTCCAGCGAGCCCAGCGCCAGGCGGTCGAGCCGGATATCGACCGGCAGCGCCGGCAGGGCGAAGGGGTCGGCAGCGGGTTCCGGGTCGGGCTCGACGCCGGGCTGCAAGGCGATGTAGGCATGCGCGGCGGACAGTTCGCGCACGTGCAGCAAGCGCTCGCCCAGCGCGCGCCAGCGCACGTCGAGCCGCAGGTCGGCAATGTCGATGGCGACGCCGGGCAGCGCAAGCTGCAGGCGCCCCACGTCCAGGCCGCCCAGCACGCTGCCTGTGATCCGTTCGGCACGCCCGTCGAACTGCTGCGCGACCGTCGTGAGCAACATGCGCGTGCCGGCCTGCGTGCCCGTCAGCCACGCGCCGAAGGCGCACAACAACACCACCAGCGTAATGGGCACGGGCAGCCACCACACCAGCAGGTGGCGAAACACGGCACGCAAACGCTTCAAAACGCGATCCCCAATGAAAAATGCAGGCGCAAGTCGCGCTCGCGCTGCCCGTATGCCAGGTCCAGGAACAAGGGGCCGGCCGGCGTACGCACCCGCGCGCCCACGCCATAGCCCAGGTGCCATTCCATGCTGCCGAAGGTCTCGGCCGCGTCGCCCGCGTCGACGAATACACCCATGCCCCAGCGCTCGTTGAAATAATGGTCGTACTCGATGCTGGCCACCGCCAGGCTGGCCGCGCCAACGACCGCGTCATCACGGTCGACGCCGATACTTTGATAACGGTAGCCGCGAATGGAGCGCGCCCCGCCGGTGCGAAAACCGAAGTCATCGGGCACCCGGGTATCCGAATCGGACCATACGCGCCCCACTTCGCCGCGCACGGTAAGCACGTCGCGTTCGCCCACCGGCCACCACTTCTGCCCCCGCAGGCGCACCCGGAAGAAGGGGTCGCCGCTGTCGAGCACCACGCCTATGCCGCCGCCCACGGCGATCAGGTTGCCTTCGCGCGGGTCATACTTGTTGTCGACATCGCGCCGCAGCCATTCGGATGTCAGGGTGCCGCTGGGCAGATCGTATTCGTCGCCTCCGTCGATCTTGACGTGGTCGTGCGCCAGGAGCACACCCCAGCGGTTTTCGTACTGGACGCGGCTGTCGCCCGCGCCCTGCCGCACTCGCAGCCGGGTCGCGCCCAACGCCACGCGGCGTACATCCAGGCCCTGGATATCGGAATGATCCGCCAGCAGCCCGATCGAGTCGCGCTGGCCTTTTTCATCGGGCGGCAGATGAAAATCCAGGTAGGCACGCTGGCGCAGGCGGTCGACGCCTATGCCGCTTTCAAGCGTGACCGGCACGCCGAACACGACGTTCTGCCGGTAAGTGGTTTCGGCGCGCACACCCGCGTCGCTATCCACGCCCAGCGACACCGCCACGCGCCGGGCCGGCGCCTCGACTACACGCACGTCCACCGGCAAGGTGATTTCGCCGTCGGAATCGTAGGCCGGCGCCGGCCCGGCGTCGGGCCCGCCCGCCACCTGCGGATCGCCCATCGGCGTGTCGGCCGCCAACCCGCTGGAGCCCGGCGCGCGGGCGCGTTCGGTTTGCGTGGCGGCCGGACGGTCGGATGGGCGTTGCGCCTGCGGCGACGCGTCGGCGGGCGTCGGGTCCAGGGTAACGAAAGCGCCTCGGAAGAACGACGTGGTCTGCAGGTCCTGCTGCCAGGCGTCGAGCTCGTCCTGGTTGAACGGATCGCCCTGGTCGTAGCGCACATAGCGCCGCACCAGCGATTCGGGCACGCGCCGCAGGCCCTGGGTGTTCAGCGGCCCCATGCGCACCAGCGGCCCGCTGTCGATGGTGACCGACAGATGCACTTCGGCCGTATCGGCATGTACCACTGCGTCGGACGCCGCCATATGCGCCAGCATGAAATCGCGCGCCGCCACGGCGTCCAGCAGCGTCGATTTGGCGCGGTTCCAGTCGGCGTTGATGAAAGGCTGGCCGACGCCCAGCAGCCAGTCTTTGCGCAGCTGCGCCACGCGCTCGGCATATTCGGCACGCGTGATGCGGCCCGTGAATTTGAGCTCGACGGATGCCACGTGCGCGCGCTTGCCCGGCTGGATGGAAATATCCCAGGTTTCGCCAGCGACATCGGTGCCCGTTTCGAGCGTGACAGTAGGCGAAAAGTACCCTTGGGTGGCAAGCGCGGCCAAGGTTGCGTCGCGGGCGCGCCGCCGCAGGCGGGTGATTTCGCCGCCATCCTGGTCTTCGGCCAGGCGCGTGATGGCGTCTACCGCCGACGTGATCGATTGCAGGGCGGCCGGCGCCACGCCGCCGGGGTCGATGACCACTTCGGGCACCTGGGCATGCGCCACGGGCGCTGCGCCCATCAACAAGAACAGAAGCAAAGCGGCCGCTGACCGCATGGCCCGCATGGCTCAGGCGGAAGGCTGCACGACAACGGGCGGCAAGCGGCCTGCCATGTCGCGCGGCAACCCCGCCACCGCGGCGGCAACCTTGCGGGCGATGTCGCGGTAGCGGCTGGCGGCCTCGCCTTGCGGATCGGCCACCACGCTGGGCCGGCCGGAATCGACATGGGCCCGGATGTCCGCGGCCAGGGGCAGGCTGCCCAGCCAGGCGGCCTGGTACTGCTCGGCCATGCGCCGACCGCCGCCTTCGCCGAAAATCGCCTCGGCGTGGCCGCAATTGCTGCAGACGTGCACTGCCATGTTTTCGACGATGCCCAGGATAGGCACGTCTACTTTCTGGAACATGCGCAAGCCCTTGCGGGCATCCTGCAGCGCCAGGTCTTGCGGCGTCGTGACAATCACGGCGCCCACCACGGGCACTTTCTGCGCCAGGGTCAGCGCCAGGTCGCCCGTGCCGGGCGGCATGTCGATGATCAGGTAGTCGAGGTCGCGCCAGTTGGTCTGGTTCAGCATCTGCTCGAACGCCCGCGTCACCATCGGGCCCCGCCAGATGGCCGGCGCATCGGCATCGATGAGGAAACCGATGGAGTTTGCCTGCAGCCCATGGCCTTCGAGCGGCTCCATGGTTTTATTGTCGTGGCTGGCCGGCCGGCCGGTAATACCCAGCATGGTGGGAACGCTGGGGCCATAGATGTCGGCATCCAGAATGCCGGCGCGCGCGCCCTCGGCCGCGAGCGCAAGCGCCAGATTGACGGCGGTGGTGCTCTTGCCCACGCCACCCTTGCCCGAGGCCACCGCAATGATGTTGCGCACCGTGGGCAGCGGCCTGAGCCCGCGTTGCACCGCATGGGCGCCAACCGACCATTTCACCGCCACCTTTGCGTCGGGCGCCCCGGCGGCGGCCAGTGCGCGGCAGGCGGCCCGCTCGATTTCGGCCGCCACGTGGTCGGCCGGATATCCCAGCGTGACGGTCAACGACAACGCATCGCCGCGCCATGCGATGTCACGATCTTTTACAAAATCAGCCAACGCTCGGCGGGAAATGGGATCTTGCACCGCCCGCAATGCCGCACGGACTTCCGCTGTCGGTATACTCATTACTCTGATTCCCTGGGCAGGACGGCTTTGCGCCGCCCGCTACCCTCAAGGATAGCGGATACGCGGGAACCTTTTGTCCTGTTTTGCGTCCGACCACAATGACCGACACTATCTCCCGATTCTTCCGTGCCGTTGCGTTTGCCGTGCTGGCCCTGTTCGGCATGGCCATGGCCCTGGTGTTCATGGTTTCCACGGCCATCGCCATCGGCATTCTGTACGTGGTGGCCAAGGTCCGCGGCAAGCCATTCGGCGTGCGCGCCTACTGGAGCCAACGCCAGACGGCGCGTCCCGGCAGCTTCCGCCCGGGCGCCCAGGGCCCGTTTCCCGCCGCGCCCCGCGACGTCATCGACGTCGAAGTCCGCGAAGTCCGCTAAACGGCGCGCGAACCGCTCTTTTTCAGCGCCCCCGCCCCGGCTCCGGCCGGCGCGGGGGCGCGTGCTTTGGCGCTGCGCTGGCGCCACCCCGCCGGGCCGCTAAAATAGCCGGCTACCCATTTGCGAACCACTCTTTCCGACATGCCCCGCACCCTGTTCGTCACGACCGCGCTGCCCTACGCCAACGGTTCCTTCCATATTGGCCACATCATGGAATACATCCAGGCCGACATCTGGGTGCGCTCGATGCGCATGGCGGGGCATACGGTGCATTTCGTGGGGGCCGACGACGCGCACGGCGCCCCCATCATGCTCAAGGCCGAAAAAGAAGGCATTACGCCCGAAGCCCTGGTGGCGCGCTATGCCGAAGAGCGGCCGCGCTACCTGGATGGCTTTCACATCCGCTTCGACCACTGGCATTCCACGCACTCGACCGAAAACGTGGCGCTGTCGCAAGACATCTACCGCGCCCTCAAGGCGCAGGGCCTGATCGAAACCCGCGCCATTGAACAGTTCTACGACCCCGTCAAGGGCATGTTCCTGGCCGACCGTTATATCAAGGGCGAATGCCCCAAGTGCCACGCCAAGGACCAGTACGGCGATTCGTGTGAAGTGTGCGGGGCGGTGTACGCGCCCACCGAGCTGGTGAACCCCTATTCCGCGCTTACCGGCGCCGCGCCGGTACTGAAATCGTCCGAGCACTTCTTCTTCAAGCTGTCGGACCCGCGCTGCGTCGAGTTCCTGCAACAATGGACGGCGGGCAGCAACGCCGCCGGCAACAAGCACCTGCAGCCCGAAGTGCTGGCCAAGACGCGCGAATGGCTGGGCGGCGACGACGGGCAGGCCAAGCTCGGCGACTGGGACATTTCGCGCGACGCGCCCTACTTCGGCATCGAGATTCCCGATGCCCCCGGCAAGTACTTTTACGTGTGGCTCGACGCGCCCGTGGGGTACCTGGCATCGCTCAAGTCCTATTGCGATAAGCAGGGGCTCGACTTCGACACGCTGCTCGACCCGCAAGGCAGCACCGAGCAGGTGCACTTCATCGGCAAAGACATCATCTACTTCCACGCGCTGTTCTGGCCCGCCATGCTGAAGTTCGCCGGGCGCAAGACGCCGGACGCGCTGAACGTGCACGGCTTCATCACAGTCAGCGGCGAAAAGATGTCCAAGAGCCGCGGCACGGGCATCTCGCCGCTACGCTACCTGGATCTGGGCATGAACGCCGAATGGCTGCGCTACTACATCGCCGCCAAACTCAACGCCCGCGTCGAAGATATCGACTTCAACCCGGACGACTTCGTGGCGCGCGTCAACAGCGACCTGGTGGGCAAGTACGTCAACATCGCCAGCCGTGCCGCCACGTTCATTACACGCCATTTCGATGGCGAGCTCGCCTACGACGGCGATACGGCGGCACTGTCGGCAGAGTTCGCCGCGCAGGCCGAATCGATCCGCGCAGCCTTCGAGGCGCGCGAATACAACCGCGCCATCCGCGAAATCATGGCCTACGCCGACGGCATCAACCAGGCGTTCGATGCGGCCCAGCCGTGGGTGCTGGCCAAGGGCATCGGCAATGCCGACGCCGCCCAGAAGGCGCGCCTGCAAGACATCTGCTCGCGCTCGCTGGCGGGGTTCAAGGCCCTGTCGGTGATGCTGGCGCCCGTGCTGCCCGCGCTGGCCGACCGGGTGGCGCGCGAACTGTTCGGCGCGACACAGGCGTTTGTGTGGTCCGACGCCGCGGAGCTGCCGCAGCGCGTGGCGCCCTTCAAGCACCTGATGCAACGCGTGGATCCGGCCCAGCTCGACCAGTTGTTCGAACCGCCCGCCGAGGCCGCGCCGCCCGCGCCGGTTCCCGGCGGCGAAGCCATCGCCGACACGATCACCATCGACGACTTCGCCAAGATCGACCTGCGCATTGCCCGCATCGTCGACTGCCAGCATGTAGAAGGGTCCACGAAGCTGCTGCAGCTGACGCTCGACGTCGGCGAAGGGCGGCACCGCAACGTATTCTCTGGCATCAAGTCGGCCTATCGCCCCGAAGACCTGGTGGGCAAGCTGACTGTCATGGTGGCCAACCTGGCGCCGCGCAAGATGAAGTTCGGCGTATCCGAAGGCATGGTGCTGGCCGCCAGCCACGCCGACGAAGGCGTCGACGCCGGCATCTATGTGCTGGAACCCTGGCCCGGCGCACAGCCGGGCATGCGGGTTCGCTAGCGGCCGGCGGGGGCGACGCCCGCCCCCGCCCCCCGCTACAGCAAGGGCTCGATGGGCAGCAACGACAGGAACCAGATCAGCCAGCGCTGCCACCAGACCGTGCCGGGCTCGGTGTCATGGCGATGCTGCACGCCATCTTTTTCTTCGATCCAGTACAGGCTGCCGTCAGGCTCCAGCTCTACCCGGTAGGCGTGCCGCGCCACATCCTGATCGAACAGATCGGCCATCTGCGCAGCCAGGACGGGGCTATCCACGACAAAGCCGAGCTCGGTATTCAAGTTGATCGAACGCGGGTCGAAATTGAACGACCCGACGAACACGCTTTGGCGGTCTACCGAGAACGTCTTGGCGTGCAGACTGGACCCCGAACTGCCGAGAGGCCCCGCGGCCTGCGCCGTGCCGTCGGGCTGTCCGCGCATTTCGTACAGCTGCACGCCACCCCGCAACAGGGCCTTGCGCTGCCGGACATAGCCTGAATGCACCACGGCCACATCCGTGGCCTCGTACGCGTTGGTAAGCACCTGCACCCGCACGCCGCGGCGCACCATCTGTGTCAGGGCGGCCGTGCCCGCCTCCGTGGGCACGAAGTAAGGCGATACCAGCTCCAGCTCGGTGGCCGGCTCGCCGACGACCTGTTTCAACTGATCGACCAGGGTCACCGTGCCGGGCGACGGGTCCGACACCTTGGACGGGTCGTCGCTCACCATGCGGGTGGGCGCCCATTCGAAGGCGAGCTTTCCTTCCAGCATCTGGCCGATGAAGGGCAGGTCGCGCATTGCCTGCATGTAGGCGGACGCCGCGGGATTCTGCTCGACCTGTTCCGCCGATTCGTGCAGCGCCTGGAGCGGGCTCGTGTCGGCGGGCCCCAGCAGCGCCGCAATCGGGTAGGCCGACTCGCTTGCCCAATAGCGGTCGAAATCGTTCGACACGTCGCCCACCACCTGCCCCACGGCAAGCAGGTCCAGATCGGCAAACAGCACGTCGTCGGCCGCGCCGAAGTATTCATCGCCGATGTTGCGTCCGCCGATGATGGTGGCCTGGCTGTCGGCCGTGAACGACTTGTTGTGCATGCGGCGATTGAGCCGCGAGAAGTCGGTCAGGTACCCCAGCATCTTGGGTCGACGAATCACAAACGGATTGAACAGCCGCACTTCGATATTCGGATGGCTGTCCAGCGCGGCCAGCACGTCGTCCAGGCCCGCGACGCCGTTATCGTCGAGCAGCAGCCTGACCCGTACGCCCCGTTCGGCGGCGTCATACAGCGCTTCGAGCAGCAGCGTGCCAGTCATGTCGCCCCGCCAGATGTAGTACTGGACATCCAGTGTCTTTTCGGCGGCGCGCAGCAACAGGGCCCGGGCGGCGAACGCGGCCCGGGCGTCGGCCAGGGCATAAATGCCCGACAAGCCGGGGTGTGCATCGGCCAGGGGTGCGATGGCGCGCCCCAGCGCCGTCTGGCGCGCCTGCTCGGCAGGCAAGGCGCTGGATTCGGTGCGACCCTGCTGAGGCGGTAGCGAGCATCCCACCAACATCGCCAGCCCCAGCGCGGCCATGCACTGCTTCAGCCACATGGTGGTTTCCGGCGCGTTGCGCGGGCGCGGGGCCACGGCACAATCGGTGGCATGGGGCGCCTAGGCAGCGGCCGGCACGTCGGCAACCGGAGCCAACGCCGCATCCAGGGCCACGCGCTCATCGAACACGAAGCAATGGCCCTTGAACCCTTTGCCGCCGGTTTCTTCGAAGTACTTCAGGATGCCCCCTTCCAGTTGGTAGACGTGCTCGATACCCGTTTCGGCCATATACAGCGCCGCCTTCTCGCAGCGGATGCCGCCCGTACAGAAACTGACGACGGTCTTGCCCCGCAACGCGTCGCGATGCGCCTGCACCGCCGCAGGAAACTGCGTAAAACGCTCGATGCGCCAGTCGATGGCGCCCTCGAAGGTACCGGCATCGACTTCGAAGGCATTGCGGGTATCCAGCATGACCACGGGCCGGCCCTGGTCGTCGGCGCCGCTTTCCAGCCAGCGCGCCAGGGTGGCCGGGGCCACCGCCGGCGCCCGGCCCGCCTCGGGCCGGATGGCGGGGTGGTCCATGCGAATGATCTCGCGCTTGATCTTCACGCGCAGCCGACGAAACGGCGCCTGGGCGGACTGGCTGAATTTCACGTCAAGCTCGGCAAAACGTTCGTCTGACCGCAGCCAGAGCAAGAAGGCGTCGATGTCAGAACGGCCGCCGGCCAGGAACAGGTTGATGCCTTCTGGCGCTAGCAGCACTGTCCCCTTCAGGGCAAGGCTCGTTGCGCGTTCCAGCATCTCGGCGCGCAGCCCGGGCAAATCGTCCAGCGACACGAATTTATAGGCGGCGATATTTGTAACGGACATGAAGCGTTTTTGAAGTAAGTCGCAATTTTTAAAACAAGTAATTACAATCGCTGGCGTCTACCTGGGGGTGGGTGGGTCCTGGCGGCGGGTGAATTCGAGCACTTCGCCATCGCGCACGTTGAAACTGAGGTGCCGCGGCGCGCCCCCGCTGTCCAGGGTGAACGTCTGGATACCGGCCAGCGCATTCAGGTAGTCACGCTCGAGTTGCGCGAGCTCGGGTGTGGGGCAGGCCATGCGTGTGGCGGCAGGCGCGGATATCGTCAACTTGCCGTCCTGCAACCGGTAATTGCCGGCGTAGCGATTGCAGCCCGCATACCCCTGGACGCGGTACTGATCGTCATGAGCGAGAAAGGTCAACTCGACAGGTCTGGCGCCATCGCCGTGCGGAAGCGGTCGCACCGCGCCATCGGCGGCTGTCCAGCGGGTCAGTTCCCAGCGGGTTTGCGCGAGCGAATCGGCACTGGTGGCCGCATGCGCCGCGGCCGATCCCCTGGCGACCGCCTGGCCGGTCGACGATGCGCAGCCGCTCAGCACGCCAACCAGGGCGACAAGCTGCAGGCTTCGGAAAATCGAGGAGGTCGGCATGGTGGCTCCGTACATGAATAACCGCTACTGTACCGCGCCGGTCGCGGGCCAAGGCGCTGCAAGAGCAACCGTAGACAGTCATGACGATGCAAAATTCAAGGCGCGATGTTCACACTCGCGGGCAAGTGCGGTTAAATAGTGACCTTCGTTCTATCGCGGCTCCGGGCAAAGAACCGCCTTTCCTGCTTACCGATTTCCCCTTGCACCCCATGAACACAGCGCTGGCCGTGCCTTGCAGCGGACAACTGCGCTTTCCTCTCCCGCGCCTATTCAAAGAGTCGGGTCCCGCTCCGGCATCGGGAAGGCCGTGTTCGTCCCTTCGGCGGGACGGAAATCATGAATAAACTGCTGGATGTCCTGTTTCTTACCGATGACGACGCCGCTTATGCATCGTCTATCGCCGATCTTGCACAGCTGGGTTTCAACGTTCGCCGGTACGCAGAACTGGCCGACCTGTACGCGCACGTATCGCAGCAGGCCGTCTCGCTGATCGTGCTGACCGGCGCACTGCCCAAGATACACCTGGCCACGGCGCAGTTGCGCGCCATGCGGCATACCTTGGGCATCATCGTGCTGGCGCCCTTTGCCGCCGATAGCGAGGCGCGGGTGCGCACGCTCTTGTGCGGCGCCGACGCCTGCCTGGACGTAACCACCGGCGGCCTGGAGCTGGCGGCGGTGTTCCAGTCGCTGTTGCGACGCGTGCCCGAAGCCGCACCGCCGCCGTACGACCCCGTCGCCAGCCGCACCGGAAACGCCGAACACCCGTCTGCGTCGGCCGATTCCGAGCCATCCTTCCCGCCGGGTTGGCGGCTGGCCAGCAAGGGCTGGACCCTGATCGCGCCCACCGGCCAGCAACTTGCCCTGACTACGGCCGAACGAGGCTTCCTGCTGCGCCTGATACAGGCGCCGGACAAAAAAGTCAGCCGCGACACGCTGATTGCCGACGGCCTGCAATCTGGCGAAGCCGCCGACGGCGAACGCCGCGGCAGGTTCGTCGACGTCATGATCAGCCGCATGCGGCGCAAGGCCGCTGCCGTCCATATGCGCCTGCCCATCAAAGCCGTGCACGGCTGGGGCTACATGTTCACCGCCGAGGTCTCCATCGATACCGGCACCCCAGAAGAAGCCACCCCCGCGACCGGCCGCGTCGCCCTGGCTGGCTGACAACAGCCGCGAGGCAGGTGTCTGACACCTTTCCGGTGTCAGACACCGAGCTGTACCGCTCAGCCGGAGTGCATGTAATGGCCGCCGCCTCTTCTCTTTCGCAAGGTGTCTGACACCTTTCGGTGTCAGACACCAGGCACTACCGCCGAGCCACGCGGAAGGTGTCTGACTCCCTCCGGGTGTCAGACACCGGGCACTGCCGCCGAGCCGCGCGGAAGGTGTCTGACTCCCTCCGGGTGTCAGACACCGAGCTGTACCGCTCAGCCGGAGTGCATGTAATGGCCGCCGCCTCTTCTCTTTCGCAAGGTGTCTGACACCTTTCCGGTGTCAGACACCGCATCGCCGCCGAGCCGCGCGGAAGGTGTCTGACTCCCTCCGGGTGTCAGACAACCGAGCTGCACCGTCCAGCCGGAGTGCATGTAATGGCCGCCACCTCTTCTCTTTCGCAAGGTGTCTGACACCTTTCCGGTGTCAGACACCAGGCACTGCCGCCGAGCCGCGCGGAAGGTGTCTGACTCCCTTTGGGTGTCAGACACCGAGCTGCACCGCAGCACGCCGGCGCGGTGCCTGCGCGCCTTATTCGAATACGTGCGAAATCGACGCTGCGCCGCCGGGCTTGACCTCGATGGTGGTGTTGTATTCCGGCGCGGCGGGGTTGCGGATGGTGATGCGATGGCGTCCGGGCGGCAGGGTGAGCTGCGTCAGCGGCGGGCTGATCCCTCGCGAGCGGCCATCTACCATCACTTCGCCCCACGGCCGCACATGGACGCGGACGGGCACAGCCGCCTGCACCGGCTCGACCGGCTCCGCGTCGTCGGCCGTCGGCTCACCGGCCGCGGTATCGCCCGGCTCTTCGCCTTCCGTCTGCGCCGGGTCTACCGTGCCGTCTGCACCCGGGGCGTCCGGGGCCGTGGTGGCGCCGGTCGCATCCGAAGCCCCGCCGGCCGGATCCGAAACTCCGCCGGGCGCGGCGGCAGCCTCGTCGGCGCTTGGCGGCTGCGTCGTGCCGGCCACGCCCGGCGCATCGCCGTCGCCCGGCAATGCGGGATCCGGGTTCGCCGGGCCGGGGCCGGCCGGGGTCGCCGACCCATCGGGGGATGGCGGGGCCAGTACGCCATCCGCGCCCCGGACGAGACCGTCCGAGGAAGCCGATCCGGACGGCGCCCCTTCGGCGTCCACCGACCCCTCAGGCGCCGGCGAGCCCCCCGCACCCTGACCCTGCGGCGCTGACGACCGCGGCGCGTTAAGGTCCGCCAACGCCGGCGGCGCGGGCACTGGCGCGGGTTCAGGCGCGGGTTCAACAGGCGAAGCGGCGCGGCCGGCGGATTGCGAACCCGGCGCGCCCGGACGCAGCCACAGATACACGGCAAGCGCCACGGCGGCCAACACGCCCAGCATCACCAGCAGGGGTACGCGCGGGCCGGCGACGGCGCGCGGCGGCGCCGCCACGGGGGGCAGGTCGGGCTCGGGCTCCACCGGTGCGGCCTGCGGCTCGGGCGGCACAGGCTGCGCAAGAGCGAACCCGAATGCCTGGGCGCAGGCCTGCATGTCGGCCGGACGCGCGCCATGCGTCATCGAGAGCCCGCGGTCGATCGCCTGCAGGAAACCGGCGTCGTAGGCGCCCACATCCCGGCCCTGCAACGGCACATAAGCGTCTTTCACGCAGCGGGCCAGCGCGTCCGGAGGCGGCGCCCCCACCACCAGGGCATGGGCCACGGCGCTCAGCGCATAAACATCCGTCCAGGGGCCGCATGGCCGCTCCGGGTCATCCGTATATTGCTCGAAGGCGGCATAGCCCCTGATGCGCACAGCGCCTTCGGCGTCGGCCGCTGGCGCCAGCGGGGGCGCCAGCAAGTGCGCGCGTCCCGAACTGTCCAGGCCGATGGTGCTCATGGCCACCGCGCCATGCACGTGGCCTTGCGCGTGCCAATCCGCCAGCGGGCCTGCCACATCGGCCAGCACGCGAAGGATCCTGGCCTGCGGCACCCCGCCGCTGGCGGCTGCCGCGATCGCGCTCAGCGGCCGATGGCCGGCGCCGGCAGTATCCCTGCGGGGCAAAGTTGCGGAAGTTGCGCTCATACTAAGAACTCCGGGGCACGTATTGGGTTGCCTGCAAGCCGACGGCCCTAGCGCCAGGCCGGCATCGAGGCGAACAGCCGGGTAAACAAGGCGGCGTTCAGCGCGCCGCCATGCACGTAGGTCTGCAGCGCGGCGCCATCGGTCTGGTTGGTCCACCAGTAGCTGGTGTGCGAACTTGGGTTGAAGCAGAAAGGCAGGTCGGCCCAGGCAGCCAGGCTGCGCGCGGCCACGGGCGCCGCGCCGCTTTCCAGCCCGGCATTGAGTATGTCCATGATGTCGCTGCCGCTGGACCGTTCCACGGGCGGCAAGGCGCCGGGCGTGCGGATTTCCTTAAGCTCGCGGTCGAATTGTTCTGCGGCGCAGCCGTGACGGACGGCCGACAGCATGCATGCGCCAATCTGCCGGTAGTAATCGGTGGCGCCTTCCAGCATGCCGCTGTGATAGTCATCGGGCGATACGGTCATGACGACGCATAGCGGATACACGCGCCCGACCCGGTCGCGGCTGGGCCCGATGCAGCCCAGTTGCGCTCCGTTGCCGCTGGGGCCGGACGGAATCGCAAAGTTCCAGATCGGCGCATGGGCAAAGCTGCGCACAGCGCCTTCGTCGGGCGCCTGCTTCAGGGCTGCCAGCCCGTATTGCAGCCACCTGTCCCACCAGGCGATCAGTTCGCGCGGCAGGCGTCGGTGCACAAAATCCCCCGCGGCCGGAATCTTGCCGTACCACCCCAGTTTCTCCGTTGCATGGTCCATGTCGGATCCCTTCTGGTCTTTAGCGCCCGGGGCAGGAAAATCCCTGCATTTCGGCAAGATGGAAAGGACTTTTCACGCTGCTGGCCGTGATTTCAAGCACGACCTTGCGGCCGTTGAAGTCGAATGTCGCGATGGTGATCTCGGGCGAGGCTCCGCGGCGCAACTGCGCCTTGTCCAGCAGCCGATTCAGCGCCCACGGACCCGACGCCGACACGCCCGCCGAGCCGGTCTGCGGCGTGAGCTCGATACGCGCCTGGTTGGTGCCGCGCGGGCCCGGCCACTGCACATTGGTGGCTACTTGCGGGCCGTGGGCATAACGCACCGTCTGTCCGTCGACGTCCATCAGGAATTGCGTGATCTCGGCATCCATTTCCAGGGGCCGGATGGCCACCCGGTACGACGGCAGCGGGCTGCCTGCCGTGAAATACACATCGCGGATGACGCCGGCGCGCTGGAACGAATCCAGGTAGGCTGCCTTGTCCCCTTGCTGGCCGTCGATGCCCGGCTTGAAGCGCCAGCGCGACCCCGACACATCGATCTGCGTGGCCAGATGCTTCTGGAAGAAGTCATCCATCATGCCATTGGGCCCGAACAGGCGCGCCATATCATTGGGCGCGACATCGCGCGTGGAACTGCTGGAAAACGGATAGCGCCCCGCGATGGACTGGCGGCAGAACAGCCCGATCGTCGCCGTAACGGTGTCGCCCAGCCGCTCGCGCGTGGCTTCGGATATTTCGCCGGACGCCTTCACAGACAGGGTATTGAGCAGATCGCGCAGGGGCTCGGGCAGCCTGCCGGCCTCGGCGCGCAGCTTGGTCACAACGTCCGAGCCGGGAGCCGGGCTGGCGCTGCGCAACGCGGCGTCGGCAGCGGTCAGGTAGGTGTACAGCTCATTGATCAGCCCGGTGGTGGCGGCGATGGCGGGCGGCACGCCCTGGCCTTCGCTTCGCGCCAGGCGCCGGTACGGCTCGAAATGCAGATCGACAATGCGTTCCAGCTTATCGTCCGTCGCGTCGGCGCGCACGGCCGCGCTGGGCCCGGTGGGGCCGAACATCTGCTCCAGGGCCTCGCGCGTGCTGCTGACCCGGTTGCGCGCCTGGTCCATCAACGACTGGCCATCGCCGGTGTCGCGCAGCAGCGACGTCTCGCGCGCCACGCCCTGCACCAGCTTGACCAGCGGCGACTCCGGCGCCGACAGCGTGCGCGCCATCTGGATGTTTTCAAGCAGCGAGGTAGTGGGCGCCAACTGCAGGTCGTTCAGGTATGCGTCCCACTGCTGCACATAGTCATTCATGTACAGCCGCTTGATATCCACGATCAGCTGCTGCTGGGCGCGCTGGTCCAGAATCCCGGGAGCCTCGATATTCAGCACCCAGGCGTCGTCCTGGCGCAGCAGGTCGGCCACGCGCGACACGCGCTGGTTGAACACCTTCCAGTAGCCGTCGTAGCTGTACAGCGACGGGATGCCCTGGGTCAGCGGCTTGCCGCTCTTGCGCACGAACACGGCGCTGGCCTGCGGCCCGCCCAGGGTGATGGCGGTGTGCTCGCGCCCCGGCTCGTCATTGGCCAGCATGCGGCGCAACCTGCTGTAGGCGCGTTGCGCCAGCGTGTAGCGCGCCAGGTTGTCGCGCGCCTTTTGCACCAGGTCATCGTCGCGCGGGAACGGCGACGACAGCACGCGCCCCTGCACCAGATTGCGCAGGTGCAGCGACATCAGGTCATACTGGCGCCGGGTATAGCCCTCGGGCAAGGTTTTCTGCATGTCCGACAGCAGCCACGCGTGCATGAACTCGGCGTCATAGTGGTCCGCCTCGTACAGCATCAGGTAGGCGCGCAGCGCTTCGTACGAAAACTCCAGGTCGTTGGGCGCGGCATTGCGCAACGCCGTCTCGATGCGCCGCGCAATCTGCGGCAACAGCACCTGCTCCAGCGTATCGCGATAAACCCCTTGCGCGGCCGCCTGCAGCTTCTGCCCCTGGTACAAGCCGAACTGGTAGCTCAGGGGCGGCGAATCCAGCTCGAAGTTGGCATGCCGGGGCAGGTACCACAGGCTGTCCAGGAAAGGCATCAGCCCCAGCACATCGCCCGCGCGCGTGATCTTGATGTCGCGCCCCAGCTTTTCCACCGTGGGCACGCGCCGATCGACTTCGGCCACGTAGCCCTTGTTGTTGCGATAGCTGACCGCCCAGCCCACGATCAGTGCCACCAGCAGCGCCGCAATCAGGCCGTATCCCGCCCAGTGCAGGCGGCGGTAGCGCCGCTCCCAGCGCAGGTTGCGACCGGCCAGGCCCGCCTCGCGGAAGATGACGTCCTGCAGCAGGCCCTTCAGGAAGTAGCTGCGCCCTTCCCCTTCGCCGGGAGCCGTGGCCGCAGGCGCGAGGCCGCCGTCAATGCGCAGGTAGCGCTTGAGGTGGCCGGTGACCTGGTCGAAGGTTTCGCCGCCCTGGGTGCCGCTGGTGAAGTACACGCCGCGCGGCACCAGGCGCGCCTCGTACTTGGACGTGGCAAACACATCGCTCAGGAAATGGCCCAGCACGGCCTGCAGGCCGGCGAACTGCTGCGGCAGCATATAGGCGCGTGCGCGCCGGGCGCCGTCGGTTTCGGCAGCCAGCACTTCCGGCAGCGCCGCGTCCAGCCGCTGCTGCAACAGCCGGTACTCGGCATGAAAGGCCTCGTACAGATCGAAGCCGGGCTCCTGCGTGCGCGTATACGGCAGCGTAAAGCCCCACACCTGCGACAAGTCTTCGCGGCTGAACGAGGCGAAGTATTCTTCGAAACCCGACAGCAGGTCCGCCTTGGTCACCAGCACATACACCGGAAACTGGATGCCCAGCTGCTCGCGCAATTCCTGCAGCCGGCGGCGCAGCACCGCGGCATGCTGCACGCGCTCGGCATCCGACGACGCCAGCAAGTCTTCGACACTGACCGTCAGCATCGCGCCATTGATCGGCTGGCGTCCCCGGTATTTGCCCAACAGCCGCAGAAAGCCTTTCCACTCTTCCTCGTCGCCCGTCGGGTCGCTTTCGTGGGTGGTATAGCGCCCCGCCGTGTCGAGCAGCACCGCGTCGTCGGTAAACCACCAGTCGCAGTTGCGCGTGCCGCCCACGCCGCGCAGCGCCACCTTGCCGAAGCGGTCGGCCAGCGGAAAATTCAGGCCCGAGTTCACCAGCGCGGTCGTCTTGCCCGCACCCGGCGCGCCGATAATTACGTACCAGGGCAGCTGATACAGATACTGCTTGGAGAACCGGTCGAGCGACAGCCTGCGCTTGTCGCCTTCGAAGCGCGTCTTGCGCAGCAACTCCACGGCCTCGTTGAAACGCTCTTCAAGCTGGCGGATCTCGGGGTTGCCCGGCTCGGGCGCCACCTTCTTCTTGGCAGAGGGTTTGCGCAACTGGCCCAGCAGCTGCGCGTTGAGCCGGCCTTCGCGCCACTTGCGCCACAGCACGCGCAACAGCCACAGGCCGAACATCACGGCAATGACGATGATGCGAGTGGTCTCGCTTTCCAGCGGGCGCGTCGACCCTATGGCGAGCAGGGGCCCGGCGATCCACACCAGCAGGGCCAGCGCCACCAGCCCGAAGAAGTTCCACAGCCCCCGGCTGAACAGGAATCCAAAGACGTTATGAATCATTGCGGCGCACCTTCGACTGTCTCCGAACGAGGCACCGGCGGCACCATCAGCGTGATTTCGACACGGCGATTGCGGGCGCGCCCGGCCGCCGTATCATTGGGCGCCACCGGGTCGGCATCGCCGCGGCCTTCGGCGCGCACGCGCTGCGGGTTGTCCAGGCGCGATTCCAGCAGTTCTTTCACTGCGTCGGCGCGCGCCTGCGACAAATGCCAGTTCGACGGATAGCGCGCCCCGCGCATGGGGATATTGTCGGTGTAGCCGCGCACCAGGATATTGCCCTCGGTTTCGCGCAGGGCGTCGGCCACGCGCGACAACACGGGCAGATACTGTTCGCGCACCGAGGCCGAGCCCGACTCGAACAGCCCGTCGCCGCGCAACACCACGACGCTGCGGTCCACCTCGTCGCGCACGGTTACCAGATCGTCGCGGATCTCGGGCGCCAGGAACACCGCCAGGCGCGGCGACGGGGCCGGACGGCGCACCGGCGCGATCTGCACCGTGGGCGGCCGCAAGGCGCTGACGGCAGCGAATACATCATCGGACTGACGGCTCAGGCTGAAGGCCAGCGCCCAGTAGATCGCCAGCGCCAGCACGCCCGCCAGCGCGCCGAACACCCATAGCGGCACCGGCAGGCGCCGCAGTTGGGTCTGCGCCGGCACGTCCTGCCAGTGCGGCGACAGGGCGCGCGGATAATCGCCGCGCGCCGTCCGCAGAATGCGCAGCAGGCGCTGGCGCAGGGTTTCGAGCTGGGAACGGCCATTGTCGGCCACGCGGTAACGGCCTTCAAAGCCCAGCACCAGGCAGTAGTACAGCAGTTCCAGCAGGTCCAGGTGCTGGCTGGGGTTCTGCGACAGCTTGGCCAGCAACTGGAAGAACTTCTCGCCGCCCCACGTTTCATTGTGGAAGGTGACGAGCAGGCTGTGCGCCGACCACACGCCGTTGCCGCCCCAGGGGGTAAGCGCGGCCGCTTCGTCCAGCGCCGTACACAGGCAATAGCGTGCCCCCAATATGGTTTCATTGGGAATGCCGGCCTGCTGCGCCCGCAGCTCGAACTGGCGGATTTCGTCCAGCAGGTGCTCGCGCAGCATCGCGGGCGACGGATGCGTAGTGGTGGCGCGTATCTGCGGGATCAGGTCCAGCAGCGGATTCGCGGCGGCCACCAGCGGGTTGGAGCCGCTGATGACATATTCGTGAGGCCGCATCCGGCCTGACGCCGATGCGGACCCTTCTGGGATTCCTCCGCCCAGCGGGCCGGGCAGAGCAGTATCGGAAGCGTGCATGATGTCTCCGGACGGTGCCTAGTCGCGCAAGGCCCAGAATTCCATGGAAAGCCCCGGAAACTCGCCGGCCAGGTGCAGGGCCAGCGCGCCCGTGCGCTCGAGCTGTTTCCAGAAATCCCCGCCCTTGTCCAGTTCGAAGTACACATGGCCGGCGCTGTAGGGAATCTGGCGCGGCGCCACCGGCAAGGCTCGCACGACCACGCCGGGCAGCTGCAAGTGCACAAGGTCGCGGATGCGCTCGACCGGCCCGATCTTGACCTGTGCGGGGAAACGCGAGCGCACGGTGTCCGAGGGCATGTCGGCGTGTACCGCCAGCACGAACCCGGCCGTGCGCAACAGCTCCAGGTCGGGGATCTGCGCCACGCGCACGCCCTGGCCACGGTCTTGCAGCGGGATCTGCAGCGCATGCTGCTCCAGCACCGCCGACAGCGAACGGCGCAGCTCATTCATCAGTGTGCCGAAGGTGGACTGCAGGTCGTCGTGCTGGTATTCGGGCAGCACCTCGGGGCGGCGCGAGGCCGCGGTATAGGTGGCCAGATCGCAGGCCAGCATCAGCCAGTCGTGGAACAGGCGCTCGGGATGCTGCCATTCGGACTGGCGGGCATGCCACAGCGCGCCGATATAGCGGTTGACGGTTTCCAGCAGCATGAAGTCCGATACCTCGGACACACCGCCGCGGCCGGGCTGGGACAGGCGCGCCGCCAGCGCCTCGCTGCGCGCGTTGAGCAAGCCATAGAGTTCCTGCACATAGCCAAGCAGCAACGGCTGCGTGCCCGCTGCAAGCCATGGCGGCACATAGCGGTCATCGAGCACCACACGATTGTCGGCGCGGCGCTCCCGCACCCTGGCCACGCCCAGGCCCAGCCATTCGTCGCCAAGATCGGTTTCCAGCATCAGCCGCAGACGCAGCTTGCCCAGCTGCAAGAGGGCGGGCTCCAGGCCCATCGAGCCGGAGTCTTCCACTTCGGCCTCTTGCACCAGATAGCGCGCCAGTGAATCGGGTTCGTCTTCGTACTGCACATCGGTGGCCCCGGGCCGAACGCGGGGCAGGGCCAACATGACGCGCACATCCTGGGCATGTTCGGGCACGTCCAGCGCCGGCGGCGCATCGTCCGGGTGCGCGAATTCGAACGGGGTGCCGTCCGGCAGCACCCCGCGCGCCTGTGTCAGCACCAGTTTGCCTACCGCCAGGGCATCCTGGTCCAGCGCCAGGTCGCTGAAGCCCCAGAAAAACCCGTGCAACGGCCCGGCGCGCCGCTGCACCAGCCCTTCGATATAGCGCTCGAACTGCTGAAAATGCTGGGGGCGCAAAAACATCCCCTCTGTCCAAACGACTTTGTTCTTTTCCGCCATGTGTCAGTTTGCAGTTAAGTTTGCAGGTGGGGGGCCGGCCCGCGGCCCGTGTGCGCCTAGAACGGCCACCAGGAACGTTCGCGGTCGGTGACGGCCAGGCCGTTGTCCTTGACCGATATCTTTATCGTCTCTTCGTTGGGCGAGAACTGCCAAACCTTATAAATGTTGGTGTTCTGCGCTTCGGGCAACGGCACCACCAGGCGCCAATGGCTTTTCTCCAGGTCGCGATAGGCCGCCACAATGCCGACCATGCGCGCATCTGCGCTACCCGCGTACTGCAATATCTTGGTTTCGCCGGGGCGAAGGATGGCCTGGTCCGTGTTCAACAGCTCTTTGCCCAAAGCGGCCTGCGGATCCGTCTGCAACGAGAAAAAGTCGCGCGACTCGAATCCGCTCGATGAGCTCAGTTCGTACACCGTGATCTGTATAGGCGACGGGCGCCCGTTCGCGTCAGGATTCACCTGCGCGTCGGCAGTCAGTTCGATCGCATACGGCACCGGTACGCGGCGCGCGGTGGATGAACATCCCGCGAGCATAAGTATTGCAACAACGCTCGCGCATAACCCTCTAAACGTAAGAATTCCTGAATTACGAAACCACATAATTCGCGAAAAGCCTCCAAGGATTATGGACAAAGGGTGTATCACAAGGGAAAAACAAGAAACTGTCGTGCAAATACAGAAATAGTTACTACTGTTACGGTAACGCTAGTCTGTTGCGCGCTTCGATATCCTTTTCTAACCGCCCGTCATCATTTCGTGGGCAGCCGATGGCTATCATCGGCACTTGCGCCCGCGCTTGCCCGCGCGCGATGTATCGGAGACCTTCCTGATGAGACTCACGGTTCTGCCCCGCCCCGACCAGCCGGCTGCCTCGGCAATATCCGCAGTGTTCCAGGCCCCCGGCGGCACACTGGGTCGCTCCCCCGACACCGACTTGCCCCTGCCGGACGCCGACCGCAGCGTATGCCGGGTGCAGGCGGCGGTGCGCATCAGCCACGGCGCCTGCTATCTCGTCAACCTCAGCAGCATGGGCGCGGTAAGCATCAATGGCCGCGCCATCGGGCGCGACCAGGAAGTGCCCCTGGCCCCGGGCGACGAACTTGTGATCGGGCCCTACCGGATCCAGGCCGAAGACCCGGCGGCCGTCGCCGCGGCGGCAGCCGCCCCGGCGGCCGTCCTGGCCGAGCCCGACCCCTTGCTCGAAAGCCCGCTGCTGGATGACGCGGAACTTGCGCCCGCGGCGGCATACGCATCGCATCAAGACGCCCCCCCTGCGATTCCCCCGGCGCGCGTTGCGGCCCCCGCCTCGGGTCCGGTTAGTGCCGCCGGGCCGACGCCCGCCCCCGTTGCAGCCGAAGCCGCGCCGGCGGCCCAGGCTCCGGCCGAACAAACTTCCGCCCCGCCTCGGGACACAATCACCACCGTCCAGGAGTCTGACTCGCGCAGCGTGTCAGACACCCCAAAAGCGCCCGACACCCCTACGGCACCCGCGCCCAGCGCCGCTTTCCCGGACGCCGCACCCACCGGCTTTGCTTCGGCCGGCCAGCTGCCCCAGGCGCCGCTGGACGACCTCGACCTGCCGCTGGCCGCCGAACCCGCGCCGCCGGCAGACGCCGCGTCCGACCCTTTCAGCGATCTGTTCGGCCCCGGCACCTTGCCGGTGGGCAGTGTGCCCGACGTGTCCGCGCACCCGTTCGACCTGGAATCGGCGCAGGTGCGCAACCCCGAAGATCCCTTGCGCC
This sequence comes from Bordetella genomosp. 7, assembly GCF_002261265.1. GTDB lineage: Bacteria > Pseudomonadota > Gammaproteobacteria > Burkholderiales > Burkholderiaceae_B > Bordetella_A. The sequence goes on from NZ_NEVK01000007.1 coordinate 211,125, forward strand.
AGCTGCCGCGCGGCGACGCCAACGTGCGGGGCCCCCTGCGCGATCCGCTCGACGCGCTGGGCGACAACGCCGAAGGCGCACACAATGTCTTCTCGGATTCCACTCCTTCGACGCTCCCTTCACACGACCCGCTGGCCGGACACCGCTCCGACCCGGTCACCGACACACTCACCCCGCGCCAGCAGGACGACGATGCGCGCGCCGCGCGCGACCACCTGCGCGAATACGGCGCCTACCTCCGGCCCGCCCGCGTCCGGCAGGAAGATCCGGCCGATCCGTCCGGCAAGCCGCCCCGCATATAGCGGCGCGGCATTGCATTACTCATAGCGGTAACGGAAGTCGCCGTCGGCGGCTTCCAGCTTGACGGCGCGCACCGTGCGCCCGTCCATCGACGCCGTCAGCAGCTCGCGGCTGATCTGCGGCAGCACGGTGTTCGTCAAGATCGCATCGACCATGCGCCCGCCCGACTCCACTTCGGTGCAGCGGGCCACCACCAGTTTCGTCGCGTCAGGGCTGACGTCCAGCGCAATGCCGTGATGGTCGTGCAGCCGCCGGCGCACCCGCTCGAATTGCAGGTCGACGATGCGCGCCAGCATGTCGTCCGACAGCGGCAGATACGGCACCGCCACCAACCGGCCCAGCAGGGCCGCGGGAAACGTCTGGAGCAAGGGCTCGCGCAGCGCCGCCGCCAGGCCTTCGGCGTCGGGCATCAGCGCAGGGTCGCGGCACAAGTTGGCAATGAGTTCGGTACCGACGTTCGAGGTAAGGATGATGATGGTGTTGCGGAAATCGATATAGCGGCCTTCGCCGTCCTCCATCCAGCCCTTGTCGAACACCTGGAAGAAGATCTCGTGCACATCGGCATGGGCTTTTTCCACCTCGTCCAGCAGCACCACGCTGTAGGGGCGGCGCCGTACTGCTTCGGTCAGCACGCCGCCCTCGCCATAGCCCACGTAGCCCGGCGGCGCTCCCTTCAGCGTAGATACGGTATGCGACTCCTGGAACTCGCTCATGTTGATCGAGATAAGGTTCTGCTCGCCGCCGTACAGCGCTTCGGCCAGCGCCAGGGCCGTTTCCGTCTTGCCCACGCCGCTGGGGCCGCAAAGCAGGAACACGCCCACCGGCTTGTGCGGATCGGTCAGCTTGGCGCGCGAAGTCTGGATCCGGCGCGCAATCGCCTCCAGGCCGTGACGTTGCCCGATTACCCGCTGCTCCAGCGTATCGGCCAGGCGCAGCACCGATTCGGCCTCATCGCGCACCATGCGCCCTACCGGTATGCCCGTCCAATCGGCCACCACCGACGCCACCGCCGCCGCATCCACGGCGGGATAGATCAGCGCCGACTCGCCCTGGCGCTGCGCCAGCTCCTGCTGCGCCTGCGCCAGCTCTGCGCGCACCTGCTCGGGGTCTCGCGCCGACGAAGCGGCAGGCGTGCCGTCCGTGCGGCCGGCCTGCGGCTCGTCCGCCCCGGCCGCAGGCGCTTGCTCCGCCTGCCGGGCATCCTCCAGCGGCGCACCCTGGTCCAGCTCGCGGCGCAACTCGAAAACGCGCGCGGCCAGCGCCCGTTCGGCTTCCCAGCGTCCGGCCAGCTCTTCCTCTTGCGCCCGGGCCTGCGCCAGCGCCGCTTCTACCTGCGCCTCGCGCCCTTCGACGCCCGCGCCCAGCCGCGCTTCTCGCGTGGCAATGCGCAGCTCGATCTCCAGCGCCTCGATGCGCCGGCGCGCGTCCTCCAGCGCGGCGGGCACCGCGTGCTGGCTTACCGCCACGCGCGCGCACGCCGTGTCCAGCAGCGCGACCGCCTTGTCCGGCAACTGCCGCGCGGGGATATACCGGTGCGACAAAGACACCGCCGCATCGATCGCCTCATCCAGCAGCAGCACCTGGTGATGCGCCTCGAGCGTGCCCGCCAGTCCGCGCAACATGCCCAGGGCACGCGGCTCGCTGGGCTCGTGTATCTGCACCACCTGGAAGCGGCGAGTCAGGGCGGGGTCTTTCTCGATGTACTTCTTGTATTCGGACCACGTTGTCGCGCCGATGGTGCGCAACTGCCCGCGCGCCAGCGCGGGCTTGAGCAGGTTTGCCGCGTCGCCGGTGCCCGCGGCGCCTCCTGCGCCCACCAGGGTGTGGATCTCGTCGATGAACAGCACGATGGGGCTGGGGCTGGCCTGCACCTCGTCGATCACGCCGCGCAGGCGCTGCTCGAACTCGCCCTTCACTCCCGCGCCGGCCTGCAGCAGACCAATATCCAGCAAATACAGCGATACGTCGCGCAACGGCGGCGGCACATCGCCGCTGGCCAGCCGCAACGCCAACCCTTCCACGACGGCCGTCTTGCCCACGCCGGCCTCGCCGGCCAGCAGCGGATTGTTCTGGCGGCGCCGCATCAGAATATCCACAATCTGCCGGATCTCTTCGTCGCGCCCGGACACCGGATCGATTTCGCCGGCGCGCGCCCGCGCGGTAAGGTCCACCGCGTACTTCGACAGCGCCGAACCGCCTTGCGCGGCGCCCTCCGCGGGCGCGGCCTCTGCGGCCTGAGCGGTCGCGTTCTCGGGCGAGCCGTGCACAATATCATCCAGCTGCTCAAGCAGCACGTCCGGCACAATGCGCGCAAACTGGTCCGACATGCCCAGCACGACATTGCGCAGGGCATAGGTCTTGACCAGCCCGGCCATCAGGTGTCCGCCGCGGATGCGCCCGGCCCCATAGCGCAACGACCCCAGCACCCACGCGCGCTCCACCGCGTGGTCGATGTGTTCCGACAGGTCGGACACCGACCCTGCGCCGCGCGGCAGCTGGTCCAGCGCCTGCGTCAAATCGGCCTGCAGCCGCCCCAGGTCGACATCGAAGCGCCGCGCAATGCGGTGCAGGTCGCTGTCCTGCGTGTGCACGATCTGGTGGATCCAGTGCACCAGTTCCACGTACGGGTTGCCCCGCAGCTTGCAGAACGACGTCGCGCCCTCCAGCGACTGGTACAGCAGGGGGTTGAGTTTGCCGAAGAGATCAATGCGGCCAATGTCGGACATATCGTTGTAGTTCCCGCGAAAAATACGGTTCAATCCGGCCGGGCGCAGCCCAGCGACACCACCACGCTGCCCTCGCCCACCAGCTGTTCGTCGCTGGCCAGGGTCAGCGTGCGCACCCCGGACTCCTTCAAGCGCAGCGAGCCGCTTTGCAGAAAGCTGCGTTGCGCGCCGGCGAGCTCGACCTGCGACGTGTATGTGGCAATAGCCGATTTGCAGCCGCAGTGTCCGATGGATTGCCTGACGTTGAATCGGGCCTGGAGAAGCACCTGGCCATCAGTAGTGGCGCGCATGCCGGGATCAAGCGTCACACACTGCGCCAGCGTGTTGTCCACCTTGATGGCCCCGGCCGCGTGTCCGGCCGATGCGCACAGCCCGGCCGCCAGCACAGCGGCCCGCCGCAACACACTATTTGCCAAGCGTGCCTCCGTCGGCCGGGCCATCGCCCGCATACTCGACCTTGATGACCAGGCTGGCGCGCTGCCCACCGCGCGCGTATGTGCGCAGCAGCGGAAAAATGCGCCCTTCCACCTCGATGCACCCTTGGCTATAGCCCCTGGTGGCGTCGTGCAGGTAGAACCCCGCGCGCACTGGCGAGCACCGATTGCGGGTGGCGGTGTCGGCGGGCTCCAGGCGGGCGCGGCGCGCCCCCCAATTGATCCAGAACGCTTCGCACTCGCCCGCCTCGGGGCCGCGCGGAACAGACTGTATCCCCCACGCCGGCTTCAGGTTGCATGCATTGCGGCCATCGTCCCTGGCCACCCCCTGCTCCGCCAGATACAGGCGGTAGTAGCCCGGCGGCACGGCCCCGTTATCCGCGGCGCACGCCAGGGCGGATCGTTGCGATCCCGGCAGCCCGCTGGCGGCGCGAAACGTTCCGTGGCCGGGCCAGTTCAGCCGCTGGCCGTCATAGATCATGTCATGGTTCACGCGGTCACCTCCTGTTTGTGCCGATGCCGGGCCGCCCGCCGCGCGGCGCGGTCACGCGCTTCGTAGTCCAGCAGTACATCGCGGGCGTCGCCCTGCGCGGGCCGGCGCCGGCCCAGCCAGGACGCCAGCCCCAGCGGCTGCGGCGCGCCCAGCTTCATGCCGCGCACCTCTTCGCGCCTGAGCACCGGGCGCACGTCCCATGCGAGTTCCACGCCGATATAGTCGCGCACCCAGTGCAGCAACTGCTGCGAGCGGCGGCCGCCAGGCAGGAAACTCGCGTAATCGGCGCCGCCGAGCGGGCCGAGTTCGATACGAAATTTGTGCTGCGCGTCGCGCACCGCCGAACCCAGTATGGTTTCCCGCCCCAGCCCCTGGCTGCCAGACAACGACAGGCGTTGCGACGGCTCCAGGCGTATCCACTGCGGCACGAACTCTGCAATGCGCACCGGCACCGAAAAAAAAGTCTGCAGGATGTGCTTCAGGCCCTCGGGGTTGCGCGTCTGGCGGGTCAGGTGCCCCGCCATGTAGAACTTGGCGTGGTCCATCACCGAGTCGCGGCGCATCAGCGACGGCATGCCCATGTGCAGCAGGCTGGCCACGTAGCGCGTAAAACGCTCTTCCCTGCGGTCCAGGCTGACGGTGCTCTGCGCGTCGGCCCAGGCCCGGTAAAACAGCAAGATCAGGCGATGATGGAAAACATCCGCGAACGCCGACAGCGTGGGGTCGCCGTGATGCTGCATGCGCTCGCGCGCGTATTCGGTCAGGTGCAGGGGCAACGGCCCGTTCGGGCCGAACAGCCCGAAACTGTAGATAGACAATTCCGGCGGGCGGCCCGCACGTGCCGGCCGCACCGACGCCAGCGTCGACGGCGCAAACGCCATGGACGGCTCCTGGCGCATGCGCACCGGTTCGTTGCGCGGCACCGTATCGCGCCCCAGCGGCGCGCGCGCGCCCGCCCGCGCATCGATCCAGCGCAGCACATTGAACAAGTCGTATGCGTACGGCGCCTGTTCAAGCGCGCGCCAGAAGCCGGGCGGCAGCCCGCTCAGGCCGGGTCCCGGCGCGGCGTCGCCCGCGGGCGCGGGCGTGCCGGCGGACACGGCCACCGGCGCTGCAGGCTCGGTCGCTACACTGGCCACGCCTACCCCATGTGAATCTGCTTGGCGTCCACCTTGACCAGGCTTTCGCCGGTCACCATGGTGTACGACGCGTGCAGCCGCGCGCTCTTGTCGGCGCGGTAGTCCAGCGACCCGGCGCGCACGTGCTCCACCTCTTCGGCGGCGCGGAACGTCACGCGCGACAGGAACGACAGGCGGTCCATGACCGCCTCGTAGGTCTTGCCGATCAACCGCGTGGCGCCCACCGTGGCGTTCACCTCGGCGCCCAGGAACTTCATCTTTTCCGTCACCAGCTGGGCATCCTGCGACTGCAGCTTGAACGCCTGGGTCTCGACGTCCACCGACTTGCGGCCCGCCAGGCGCACGCCCTGCGCGCTTTCCAGCGACACGCTGCCCGAACGCGAGCGCAGCACCAGGTCGCCGGCGGTTTCCAGCTGCGCCAACTCCGGGCTGGCCTGTTCGATCACCGCAATGAGATAAACACGCGTGGGATCGGGCCCGCTGATCAATACCTGGTCTCCCGGCTGGGGCATCAGCAGGCAGCTGGCGGCCTGCCTGGCGTGCCAGGTGCGGCCGTCGCAATCCACGGCGAAGCTGCCGTCCGGTTCGCGCCGCCTGACGGCGCCGATCAGGTGGACGGGATCATAGACGGGGTAATGGCGTTTGACGGCAGCGCTTGTCATGGCGGGTTCCTTGCGTTTGCGCGGCCTATACGGCAGGCCGCGCGCCCATGCGGGGCTTCCAGCGGGCGATATCGCCGCGCTGCAATGTGGACAGAATCAATTCCGACATCATGTTGATCGACACATGCCGGGCGAAAAATTGTTCGAGCACCGCCCCGAACAGATACGGGCTGATGCCGGAAAAAGCCGTCTCGTCGACCTGCAGCCCGATGCGCACGCCCCGGCCATAGACAATGGGGCCCGGCACCGGCAGGCGGTGATGCATCGGCTCGGCCACCACATGCCGCACGCCGGCGATATGCTTGCGCACGACCGGGTCGGCCAGGTTTCCGTATACCTGCAGCATCTCGCGCAGCGTCTGCGCGCCCTGCTCGGCGTCCAGGTCTACCAGGCTCAGGTAATTGAGGCCCAGATGGCTGATCAAGTGCCAGGTTGCCGCGTTCTCGGCCAGCGCGGCATGGGGCCGCGTGGGCCCGTGCAGCACCTTGATCGACGCCACGGGCGCCGACACGCGCAACGTCAGGTCGGTATCGGTGCCCAGCGGCAGCAGCATCGCCAGGTCGCGGTTGGTGCACAGCGTCTCGAGCGTCAGGTGGCGAAGCTGCCCCGAGAACGGCGCCTCGTGTCGGTCGACCAGCGACACGAACACCTCGCTGCCCGTGTAGCCCGTACGGGTACCGTTGCGCTTGGCCTGCTCCGACAGCAGCCGCGGCTCGCGGCGCATCGAGTAATAAGCGCCGTAGTCGTCGGGGTCGCTGCCCAGGGTGCCGTAGAAAGACCTGAACTCCTGTTCCGGCCGCTCCGCCGACGCATGGCCCAGCACGCGGGTCAGCGCAAACACTTCGTAATCCAGCGGCCGGGTGCGGTCTATCACCACATGGTATTCGTTGGTGCGGGGCGTCACCGCAATGCGGTCGGCCCGCTTCGGAAACAGATTGATCACCGGCGCGCAATGCAGCGCCAGGTGTTCGGCCGCGATCGCCCCTTCGAGCTCCGGCGCGGCCGTCGAAAACAGCAAGGTCAGGTCGAACGTCCGCGTTTCGCGGCGCGCGCCGCCAGGCAGCGGCGGCGTGCGCAGGCCGCGCTTCAGGTCGTTCAGGCTGAAAAACAAGTAGCGGCGCGGAAACGCGAAATATTCCTGCAGCAGGCGATAACCCTGGAACACCCGCGCATCGGCGGGCAGCAGCGCCTGGTCGTCCGAAAACCCCTCGTGCCGCACGCAGGACGGCGTCAGCTTGTTGATCCAGCTCACCGGGCGTGCACTGTCGTGGCCCAGCACCGCCACCGTATGGCCCATGATCACTTCCAGGAGCCGCTGCATGGGCAGGTCCTGCCCCGCCAGGTGGAACACCAGCTGGTCCAGGTCCATGTCTTCGAGCCGCACGCCGCCGCACACTTCGATGCGGATGCGCAAGGCGCTCAGCACGCGGCCATTGCGCCCGCCCAGGCCCAGCCGCGCCAGCGGCAGATCGGGTGGCGTGCCGGTGAATTCGGCCTCTACCACCCGCAGCGGCCAAAGCCGCACGTCATGGCCGGTCATGAATTCGCACGGGGTCTGCTCGCCTCGCGGCACCTTGCCGCGCAGCAGTGTGCCGCGCGGCAAGTCAAAGCCGCGCGCCAGCGTGCCTTCGTTCATGCTGGGCGTGAACCGCACGATTGCCATGGCCGGCGTCGGCGCCAGGTAATTGGGGTAGACCACCTCCAGCAGGCGCTGCGAGAACCGCGGAAACTCCGCATCCATCTTCAGATGAATGCGCGCGGTCAGGAAGCTGAAACCCTCGAGCAGGCGCTCGACATACGGATCGGCCACCTCGGTGCCGTGCATGCCCAGGCGGCCGGCCACCTTCGGGTACATCTGCGCAAACTCGGCCCCGAGCTCGCGCATGTACACCAGCTCGCGGTTGTAATAATCGAGCAGGCGCGCGTCCATCAGGCCGCGCCTCCCAGGTCGCGCAGGTCCATGTGGCCGCTTTCCAGGTCGATATCCGTGCGAAACAGAAACTCCATGGGGTGCGGCACGCACCACAGCATGCCCTTGATTTCCAGGCTCAGTACATTGTGGTGTTCCAGCGTGCCCGTATCGGTCACGCAACGGACTTCTACTGAAGAATCCAGGATGCGGGGCTCGAATGCCGCAATGGCATTGCGTATCGAGTCTTCGACATCAACCCAGTCGATCTCCGACATCCGCTTGCCCGCCATGGCGTGCACCCCGAAATTCAGCGCCGAATCGGGCACCTGGGGATACGGCGACAGGTCATCGGTCGTTTGCAGATTCACCGTATTGAGCAGCCAGCGCAGGTCGCGCAGCACCGCCATGCGCAATTCCGCATGTGTCAGCATGGCGGCATCACGCACTTCCTGCCGCCGCGAAGGCTCGTTGTCGGTCAGGCGATCCAGCAAAGACGGCTGCAGCCGATCGCGTGCCACCCGTTCGCTGCGTGGCAGTTGATTCCATGGCCGCAGGCCTCTCGCCTCGGTCTGCTCCATATCAACGCGTCTCCAGTACCCGCACGTCCAGCAGGGCATGTTCGCCCTGGTCGGTGATCCACATCTTCTGGCCCAGCCCCAGATAGCTGTCGTCGTGCAGGGCCTGCCAATCGGTCATGCGCCCCAGGCGAACGGCCTCGGGCAATTCCGCCAGCGCCTGGCCCGGCGGCGCAGGATAGCGGGCGGGCACCAGGCCGAGCTGCGTGCGTCCGTCATCCAGCGTGATCTCGGCCTGCGCCCACACGATGTCGCTCAGGCCCTCCGGCGCCAGCAGCCGCACCGAACGCAGCGCGCTGAACGGCAGCCAGCCATAACGGCCATTGGAAATGAACTCAAAAACAGGCCCCAGCCTGCTGTCGCCGTCGGCGATCCATTCATACGCCGCCGGTTCGCCGGCGGCATTCTGCAACTGCCCTGCCCGCGCCTGGGCAGCGTCGTAGGCGCGCGCGCGCAGCTGCGCCGCCTGTTCCGGGTTGTCGGCGTCGAGCCGCAATGCCTGCAGCATATCGGCAAACCAATCCGGCGCGGCGCCGAAAAACGCAGGTTCGCCCTGGCCTTGCAGCACACTTTCGCGCTGGCGTTCAGCCGCGATGGCCTGTTCGTAGATCAAGGCCATGGGCTGCGCCTGCTTATTGAACTGGGCGCACAGCTTCAGTTGGTCGGACGCGCGGCTCCAGTCCCCTTGCACGGCCATCAGCTGGAACAGCTGGGCGCGCAGGTCGGCATCGGCCGGCTGGCGACGGATCCGGCCCTGGATGTCCTCCAGGTGCTGGGACAAGCTGCTTTCACGCAGCGCGACGGTGGGTTTGGTCATGAAGGCACCGCGGAAAGAAACGAAAAGCCGGCGCACGGCTTAGAGCCGCGCGCCGCAGAAAGAGAAGCCAGGCCAGGCCTTAGCCCACTTCCTTGTTCTGCTTGATGTCCCAGGCAACCAGGCTTTCCGCGCCCTTGCCGCCCTGCTCGGTCTGCTCCCAGTATTGCTGCTTGACCTTGGCGGCCTGGAACGCGTAGTTCACCACCACGGATTCCGAGTTCAGCTCGCCCGACAGCTGCACCGACGACACCAGCACATCTTCCAGGGTGATCTTGGTGTACTCGACCTGCTGGCCGCCGGCCTTGCAAACCGACAGTTCGATCCTGCTCAGGTGTTTGCCGCTGGCGCAGTGCTTCATGACGGCCGGGGCCGCCTTGTCGATGCGCGCAACGACATGCAGGTCGTTGAAGCTGGCTTTGCCGGCGCCCAGGCCGCCGCCGCTGGCCATGTTGCCGGGTTGAGTGGCGCCCCACGAAAACGAAATGATGTCCGTCCAGTTCTTGTGGTTGGCGTCCTTCGACTCGCCGTTGGCGCCGTCGATTTTCATGAACATGTCAACAGCCACTTCTCTCTCCTAAGTTGCAGTCACGGCACGATGTGCCTTGAAAAAAATGCCCATCAACCGTCGTTCTTCTTCAACGACGGAAGCTTGGACACAAGGCGCAGCGACACGGTCAGCCCTTCGAGCTGATAATGCGGCCGCAGGAAAAACTTCGCGGAGTAATAACCGGGGTTGTCTTCGATTTCCTGAACCTGGACCTCGGCCGCCGCAAGCGGCTTGCGCGCCTTGGTTTCCTGGGACGAGTTGACGGGGTCGCCGTCGACGTAATTCATGATCCAGTCGTTGAGCCAACGCTCCATGTCGTCGCGCTCGCGGAACGAACCGATCTTGTCGCGCACGATGCACTTCAGGTAGTGGGCGAAGCGGCAGCAGGCAAACAGATACGGCAGCCGGGCCGACAACTTGGCGTTTGCCGACGCGTCGGCATCGTAGTATTCGTGCGGCTTCTGCAGCGACTGCGCGCCGATGAACGCGGCAAAGTCCGAGTTCTTGCGATGCACCAGCGGCATGAAGCCGTTCTTGGCCAGCTCGGCCTCGCGCCGGTCGCTGATGGCGATCTCGGTGGGGCATTTCATGTCGACGCCGCCGTCGTCCGTGGGGAAGGTGTGGCACGGCAGGTTTTCCACCGCGCCGCCCGACTCGACACCGCGGATCGACGTGCACCAGCCGTACAGCTTGAACGACCGGTTGATATTGGCCGCCATGGCGTATGCCGAGTTGGCCCAGGCATAACGGTCGTGGTTGGCGCCGTCGGTGTCTTCCTCGAAATCGAACTCGTCCACCGGGTTGGTACGTGCGCCATACGGCAGGCGCGCAAGAAAGCGCGGCATCGCCAGGCCGATGTAGCGCGAATCCTCCGACTCGCGCAGGCTGCGCCAGGCCGCATATTCGGTGTTGGTGAAGATCTTCGTCAGGTCGCGCGGGTTCGCCAGTTCCTGCCACGAATCCATCTGCATCACGTTGGGCGATGCGCCGGCAATAAACGGGCAGTGCGCCGCCGCGGCAATGCGCGCGATCTCGGTCAGCAACTCGACATCGGGCGGGCTATGGTCGAAATGGTAGTCGCCCACCAGGCAGCCGATGGGCTCGCCGCCGAACTGGCCGTACTCTTCTTCGTATACGCGCTTGAAGATCGGGCTCTGGTCCCAGCCCACCCCTTTGTGGCGCTTGAGCGTACGGCCCAGTTCCTTTTTCGAGATGCACATTACGCGGATCTTGAGCAGCTCGTCGGTCTCGGTGTTGGTCACCAGGTAGTGCAGGCCGCGCCAGGCGCCTTCCAGTTGCTGGAACTCGGGATGGTGCAGCACCAGGTTGATCTGCTCGGACAACTTGCGGTCGATCTCGGCGATGATGGCCTGGATCGTGCGGTAGGCGTCCGACGACACCGCCACGCCGCTGTTCTCCAGAGCCTGATGCGCCAGCGTGCGTACGGCGTGTTCGACCGCTTCGCGGGCCTGTTCGGTCTTGGGCTTGAATTCTTTCTTCAGCAGCGCGGACAGGCCGTCCGCCTCCAGGGTTTCGGTAGTGCGGGCATCCGCGCGCTTGGCCACTGCAGTCATGGCGATCTCCGTTATGGTTTATTTCGCGGCCGGATCGGCTTCGGACTCGTCCGCCCCGGGGCTGGCGCCATCGCCCTTCGAGGCAGCATCGGGGTTGGGCGCCGCCGCCAGGGCGTTCATCAGCGCAGGGTTCTTCAACACTTTGCCGATCAGCTCTTCGGCGCCGGCCTTGCCGTCCATATAGGTCAACAGGTTGGCCAGCTGGGTGCGGGCCTCCAGCAGCTCATTCAGCGCGCCGACCTTGCGCGCCACCGTCGCCGGCGAAAAATCGTCGATGCTCTCGAAGGTGACATCCACGTTCAGGTTGCCCTCGCCCGTCAGGGTATTGGGCACCTGGAACGCCGCGCGCGGCTGGATCGACTTCATGCGCTCGTCGAAGTTGTCGATGTCGATGTCCATGAACTTGCGTTCGGACACATCCGGCTGCGGCTCCGCCGACTTGCCCGCCAGGTCCGCCATCACGCCCATGACAAAGGGCAGCTGAATCTTGCGCTCCGCGCCGTAGATTTCGACGTCGTATTCGATCTGCACGCGCGGCGCGCGGTTGCGTGCAATGAACTTCTGCCCGCTGCCCTTCAGTGTCGTTGCCATGTTCGTTCTCCTGTCCTGGTATCAGTGCGAATACGCGGGCGCATCACGCGCCAGGTCCGCCGCCGGCATCCCTGGGCAGCCAGGCCTCGAACTGCTCGAGGCCCTGCGGCGCCAGATTCTTCATAATGTCGTGAAAGCTCATCGAGATCAGCTGCTGCGCCCGCCGTATCAAATACGGAGCCGGGTGGCTGGGCTCATGCACCTCGAAATAAGCGCACACCTTGGCGAGCATGGCCGCCGCTTCTTCGCGTGTCTGGATCTGCGCGTCCTGCCAGCGCATCGCGGGCGCGGCCGCCTGTGCGGCAGGGGTCTCCGCGCTTTCGGCGATTGCGTCCCCGGTTATTTCTTCCGGCTGCGGCGCGGTGCCGGAATCATGCAGCACCTGCAGCACCATATCGAGCGTGCGCAGCGTCCCGGCGTAATCCGGCACCCATTCCTGGCCAAGGCGGCTGGCGACCTGCTGCTGTATGCGGCGCAACGACTGCGCGGCGGTGACAACCGCCTCGAGATCGGCGTCCTGCCGCAGCGAAGCCTGGCGCAGATGTTCTACCAGGCGGGCCCGCCCGCCGGGATAAAAATCGGGATCCGACCGGCTGCCGTCCAGCACCGACTCGGCATCGCGCAACGACAACTGTCCGTGCACACCATTTACCAGACGGCTCGATCGCGCGCTGCGAGCGCATCCGGCCACGTCGCCCAGCGAAGCCAGCGCATTGATGCGCGGCATGGGATCGTCTTCGCCCACGCTGTCCAGCCGGGGATGCACCGACTCCCAATAGCGGTCGAGCGTGTCGGCCACCAGTGTCACGCCGTCGGCGTAGCCGGGCAGCCCGCGCGTCTCGGTCCACGCCTGGGTCAGGTAGCCCATGATGCGCACATCGCGCGTGCGTTCCAGCAGGCCGCGCGCCAGCTTCTCGACCTCGCGCCAATCGGGAGGCTGGGCGGGAATGATGGTCGAGCCGAACTGCTGTTCGCTGCGCTCCACCGCAGCTTGCTGCAGTTGCAGAAACTCGGCGTCATATTCCAGGTCTTCACCACATGGCAGGCGAGGATCCAGAGCGGTCAGAATGTCGGCAAATTCCATGATCCCTGTCGCATAGGGATAACCCCGATACGTTAAAACAGCCCATCTCCGGCTAACTGCCGCGGAAATCCGAATTCTAGGCAGAGCATGTGTTATTTCCTGCAATCATTAACAGCTACTGTTGTTTCTTACTTTTTAATAACAATTGACAACGAATTTGCACAACTCGCGTACAGGGAAAAACAAATATTGAAACAATAGGGCCGGCCTGCGTGCCCGCCTTCGCCCCGTCGCAATACGCCTGGGCGCGCCCGTATGCGCCCTTTTTTATCTATATAAGAGTCTGCGGGGGCCACGGTTACGACAACGTCGTTGCACCCTGCGCACGGGTGACGAACGTCGCTACATCGGCTTGACGGTCATTAAATAGAAGATCGCCACGAAAGCCACAAAAGCCACCACGCCCAGCGCGAACCAGGCGCGGAAACAGCGCCAGTAGGCCGGGGGCAGCGGCTGCCTGGTGGCAGCCGCATGGCGCGCCAGGTTGCGCATGCGTATCTGCAGCCATACCACCGGCAGCCAGCACGCAATCGCCATGATGTACAAATGCACGGACATGCGCACCCAGCCGACGTCCCAGCCCATGCCCGAAATCCGCATGAGCCAATAGCCGGTCAGGGGCTGCGCGACGGCGGTCGTGGCGGTAAAGAGCCAGTCGGCCACCACGACGTAACCCGCCACCGACGCCACAGTGCGGGCATCCCGTCCGAGCGCCGCCGCCAGGAAATAAAACGCGCTGCCGATACCCGTGCCGAACAGCACGGTCGAAGACAATACGTGTAGCCACTTCGCTATCGCGTATTCCATGGCCGCTCCAGTTCATGTAATAGCCACAGCAAAGCCAACAGTGGCAGATTCTTCAAAATCGGGCCGTACGGGTGCAGCCAGAATTCCGGCAACCGCAACGTGATGATCGCCGTGTAAACAAGTATCAGCGATGCCTGCGCGGCCCACACCCAGCGCAGCCGCCGCGACATCAATACCAACCCGCCCAACGCGATATCCAGCCAGGACGCCATCTGCAGCGCCAGCGGTTGAATGGCTTGGGGAACCCCGGCCCGTTCCAGTAGCGCATAGCTGTCTTGCACCGGATACACCCCCAGCGACAGGATGCCCGTCACGATCCACAACATGGCCAGGCTTAGCCGGGCCACCGGCAGCCACCACCCCAGCTGCGCCTGCGTGCGCAGCGCCGGCGCGCAGGCCGGCTCGATAAACCGGCTGACGTCGCGCGGCAGGCGCCCCAGCAGGCTGCGCAGTGGCGCTACGTCGGCGCTGTTCCCCCTGCGAAGCATCTGCAATGCGGCAGTGTCCAGCAAAGCGCCCGGCAGCAGGTTACCGATGCGGGCCAGCAGAGCAATGGCCTGCGCCGGTACCGGCACAAAGCGGGCGCGCGGCAAGCCCATGCCCCGACGCAAGCCCGACATGAATTCCCGCCAAGACAGGGCCCGGGGGCCGACCAACGCGATGCGGCGTGCCGGCAGCCGCGCGATGCCGACAAGGGCAACGATGGCTGCTGTGACGTCTTCTATATGTATAGGCTGCAGGCGCGCCTGGCCCAGATCGAGCGCCGGCACCCACGGCATGCTGGCCAGCGTGCCGAATAACGCCGCGCTGGTGCCGCCCGGCCCGTAAACCAGTGAAGGCTGCACCACGACTGCATCCAGCTTCAGCGACAGCAGGTAATCGTCGGCGGCCCGTTTGCTCAAGTGGTAGGCGCTGCCGGCCTGCGCATCCGCCCCCAATGCCGAAACCTGGATCACGCGCCGCACGCCCGATTGGACGCACGCTTCGAACACCGCGCGAGGCGCGATGTCGTGCAACTGCGTAAACCGCTGCCCTCGCGACTCGCGGAAAATACCGACGGTGTTGATAACCACATCGATGCCCCGCAACACCGGCACGACCTCCTGCGCATGACGCACCTGGTTGAAATCCAGCGCCCGGTGTTCGATATCGCTTGTGCCTTCGCCGGGCGCGCCGCGCGCCCCTGCCACCACGACATGCCCGGCGCGCCGCAGCGCCTCTGCCACGTGGCGTCCGAGAAACCCGCGGGCGCCCAGCACCAGTATCTTCATGGCCTGCGCTCCCGAAGCAATCGCGCACCATCCGTTACAGCGCGGCTATGCCGCGACATGCAAGCTGAAGGCTGTATCCACCACCGGGAGCACGCATGGGCCGCCTTTCGTACAGCATCCGACAAGCCATGGCTTCGGGCAGCGTCGCCAGCATCGTCTCTACGGCTGTGCTGGCCGGCTGCGGCACACGCGACTGCCGCAGCGCCTATGCGCCTGTCAACGCGGTCAGCCACTGGCTGTGGCGCGACACAGCTGTGTACCAGCAACGCGCCACCCTGCGCTACACCCTGGCCGGTTATGTCATCCATCATGCCATGTCTATCTTGTGGGCGGTCGCATACGAGGCCTGGCTGGGCAAGCGGCCGCGGCCGGCATGGCAAGCCTGCACCGCTGGGCTCGGCGTCGCCGGCGCGGCCTGCCTGGTCGATTTAAAGGCCACGCCACAAAGGCTGACGCCCGGCTTCGAAAGGCGACTGTCCGGGCCGTCGCTGGCAGGCGTATACGTCGCCTTCGGCATCGGGCTGGCGCTCATGCGCATCGTCCGCCGCCACTAGCCGCTCTCTCCGGTGTGCGCATCGCGGGGCGCGATACGTATCCGGTTGTCCACCTCGGTCACGCCGCGCGTCTCGCTCGCGGCATCCTCTACAGCATGCTTGATCCAACGTGACGGCACCGTGCCGCTGAGCGACACCTTGCCGCCCTCCACCGCCACTGATACATCGCCCACCTCGAGCCCGCTGCGGCTCAGGCGTTCGCACAGATCATCCTGGATGTATTCGTCGGAACGCACATAGCCCTTGGGGTAAACCGGGCGACGCGGCTGCGTCTGGTAGGGAAAGGTCAGCCCCGAGCGGCCGGGAAAATGGCCCTGGCCCACGCCCTGGCCCTGCCACTGCGGGTCGTCCTTCCAGCTGTCGGGCTGTGAATAGATGTCGCGCGTCGCATCACGCGCATGTTCACCGGCCACGGGGTCATCGTAGCGGCGGTTGTATGGGTCGCGCTCGTCGGTATAGGTGTTGCCTCCGGCGGGATATCCGGAATTGGAACTGCGGTCATGATTGCGCCGCTTGGGTTCGGCGTCCGGCAAGTCGTTCAGGCGATAGCGCATCGCGGGCCTCCATCGCAATAAGAAAGAGACACGCCGACCTGCAAGCTGCGTGCCCGCCGCCGCGCAGGCATGCGGCTTGCGGCGCCTCACTGCTCTATGTCCCTGTCGGAGACCCGCCATGCCTGCCAAATCCCAAGCACAGCAAAAAGCCGCCGGCGCCGCGCTTGCCGCCAAGCGAGGCGAACAGAAAAAAAGCGACCTGAAAGGCGCTTCCAAGTCCATGTATGAATCCATGGACAAAAAGGAACTGGAAAAAATGGCGTCCACGCCCCGCCACGGCAAGCCGCAACACAAGCGCGACTCGTAGGGCCGCCGGCGCCGCAGCGCGCTGTGATACGGTAGTTGGTCTTTCACTGCCAACGAGGCCGCATTATGTCCCGTATCAAGCGCCTGCCCGCCGCCGCCGACTTGCCATTGTCCCGCGCCGTACTGGCCGGAGGCTTCTGCTTTCTGTCCGGCCAGATCCCCCTGGACGCCAACGGAAATGTCGTGCGCGGCGACATCGCCGCCCAGACCGAAGCGGTGCTGGACCGCATCAGCGAAACCCTGGCCAAGGCAGGATGCCGGATGAGCGACGTGGTGCGCGCCACGGTATGGCTTTCCGACCTGGGCCTGTTCGGCGAATTCAACAAAGTGTATGCGGCGCGCTTCGGCCCCGCACTGCCGGCACGGTCCACTGTGCAGGCACGGCTTTCGCGCGACGTCGACATCGAAATCGAAGTGCAGGCGCTGCTGCCCGAGCGCCGCATTCCCGGCCCGGGCTCAGAAGCCTGAACCGGGCACGGGCCACGCGCGCGGCGCCACAAGGCGTCGCGCAGCGTTCCGATGCAAGGCCGGACTACCCGGCCTTGCGAAACGCCAGCACGGCGTTATTGCCGCCCATGCCGAAAGAATTACTCAGTGCCACGCGCAACGCGGGCAGCCGCCGCGCGCCTTCGGCCACATAGTCCAGATCGCATTGCGGGTCCCCGCTGGCGTAGAAAAGCGTAGGCGGCACGACGCCGTTGTGCACGGCCATGGCCGTGACCGCCGCCTCGATGGCGCCCGCCGCGCCTATGGTGTGACCCACGGCGCCCTTGATACTGCTTACCGCCAGGCGCCGGGCGTGGTCGCCGAACACCTGCTTGATGGCGGCCGTTTCGATCCGGTCGCCGGCCAACGTCCCGGTGGCGTGGGCACTGATGTACTGCACCTCGGCGGCATCCAGCCCGGCGTCGACCAGGCAGCGCAACATCGCCAGCGCCTGGCCCCTGGGGTCCGGGCGCACAGGGTGCGTTCCGTCGTTGCTCACACCGTAGCCGCATAGCTCGGCGATCACAGGCGCGCCCCGGGCACGGGCGTGGGCCTCGGATTCCAGCACCAGCATCGCCGCGCCTTCGGCCAGCGCAAAACCAGTACGCCTGTGGCTGAACGGCCGGCAATAGCCTTGCTGGCCCTTGTCGGGCTCGGCGCACAACACATGCAACTGCCCCCACGCCGCCATCAGCATCGGCGAGAACATCGATTCGGCTCCGCCAGCTATCGCAACATCGAGATATCCGTCGCGTATGCGGCGGTAGGCCTCGCCGATGGCGACCGCGCCTGCCGAACATGCCGTGGCATACGTCTGCGCCTCGGCGGTGGACTGCAGTTGCTGCGCGATCTGCGCGGCCAGGGCCTGCGGCATCACCGCCGGCACCACCAGCACCGGCCGTTTCGGCACGATCTGGTGGTACGCCTCTACGGCTTCGCACAGCGTCGTGACGCCACCGATGCCGGTGCCGGCGAATACCCCGCACTCGGACTGCGGGCCCGCATCCAGCCCGGCGGCAGCCAGCGCCTGCATGGCGGCGTAACGGCCCATCAGAGTGACACGGTCCAGCATCCGCGCCTGGCCGGGATGCAGCCCGACATCCAGATCCTGTTCCACATAGCCCACGCTCCTGGCGATACGCGGGTCCGGATGCCTGCGGATGCCGCACGCCGCCGCATTCAGCGCATCAAAAGACGCCTGGGCGGAACTGCCCACGGGCGACACCATGCCAGCCCCGGTCACGACCACTCGCCGGCGCGTCATGGCGACACCTGCGTCGTATTGGCGGGCCGGCGTGCGTGCACCTGGCGCATATACGCCGCCAGGTCGTCCAGGTTGCGTGGAAACACGCTGGTGAATTCCTGTGCGCCGACATGGTGTTCCGCGGGCAGCATTTCATCGGTCGACAGGCCGAACTCCGTCTCGATCTCCAGCAGTATTTCCAGGATGGCCAGTGAATCGAACTGCTCGATCACACTGGCGAAGGCGTGGTTATCCAGCAAGGGGGCGGGTTCACAGCGGCAGGTGCGCGCAATGATGGCAGCGAGCTTCTCGCGCAGCACCGGGGTATCAGGCAGGGTGGCCATAGAAGTGGTAATCAAGGGTAGGTGAACTTCAGCGTGGCGCTGGCCCGTACTTTTCCGGCGCGCACGGGCGCGGCTACTTGCACATAGCTGGCTCCCACAAGGTATCGCCAGCGGCGGGACGGCGCGCCCTCCATCGGCGCCCCCAGCCCCGGCTCGGCCACGCCGAAAGCCGGCAGGCGATAGGCGTCGGCGGCCGGGTCGTAGACCCACACTTGAACACCCACGCCATCGGCGGCGGACGCGCCGCTTTCCTGGTTGGCCAGCGTGGCTGGATAGCCCGCCACCGTGCTATTGGGAATGATCGTCACCGTGGGCGACGCCTCGCTCGGCGAGCTGCACGCGACCTCTATCGACGTGCTGGTAATGTCCCGGCCCGGCGATGCGGACAACAAGTGCACCGGCACGGCCGGCAGCCTGACCGTCAGCGCGGCCGGATTCTGCACGTCGCAAGTAGGCGGCGTAACGGCAACCGGTGTGGCCAGCTGCACGCGGTACAGTTGCGGCACAGCCACATTGCCCACATTGCTTACCGCGGCCTGCCCGTAGACGTTGGACGGTGACAGCTGCCCCGGCAAGATCGGCTCGCCCGTCGCCACGAATTCGATCCGCGCCTTCAGGCCCGTGCCCATGCCGGCCGAGCCATTGAACGGAAATACCAAAGCGCCGGACTTGTACGTGTTGTTGGCGGAATACGGCGCCACCTCGTTCTGCGAAGCGTCGATGTAATAGTAGTAAACCCGGTACCCAATGCCTTGCACGCCCGATGCATACACGTCGGGATGCCCGGCCACCAGGGCCGTGCCGCCGCGAAATGTCTCGACGGCGCCCGCGTTGCAGGCGTACAGCGGCGCCGCCCGCCCCTGGGCCGAGCCCGATCCCAGCTCCGGCAAGGGCATTTCCGCCACGAACAGCGTCTCGCCAGCCACGGGGGACGCCGGCAGGGGAAAGCTGGCGCGGCCCGGCGGCACCCGGATCTGAAAAAGCGACGCGTCGTAGGCCGCGTAATAGTTGTTTTTGCTCGTGGTTCCGCCGCGATTGACCGAACAGGCCTGCGCGGTCGCCGCGCCGCCGGCCAACGCCAGGACCAGCGCCAGGGCGTGTGCCGCTTTCGCGCCGGGGCGCCGGCAGAAGGGCCGCGCGCACATCACGACAGGCATGTCAGCTCCATCGCCTGCGGGGCGGCATCCTGTTCTTGGGTGATATCGATCTCGAAACTGCATTGCTGGTCCGCCTGCTCGCCCCATTTCACGGTAAAACGCGACGTACCCTGCAGGCCCGTCAGCCACGCGCGGCCCACGGGGCCGACGATGCCCTGCTGCGTTCCTTCGGCGTCATACACTGCCGCGCCAAAAGGCAGCACCTTGCCGCTTGCGTTCTTCAGCACCGCCAGCAAGGTGCGCCCCAATTGCGTGTCGAACTGGGCCACCACAATGGCCCCGCGGGTCGGCACCACCGTCTGCACGTTCTGTTTCAAGTGCGCTCCGTCAAGGCCGGCGCCGGCATCCAGCGATATGCGGTTCTCGCGATAAGGGCTGGCGTACGGCACCAGCGCCCTGCCCGCCGCATTGGTGCGTACGCCGGGCATCGCGTCTACCACGGCGCCGGCGGCGCCGGGCGCCTCGACGATGACCGCCGTCTCGCCCAGCGATTGCCCGAACAGCAGCCCTTTGCCATCGGCCAGCACGGCCCCGCTGACGTCCAGGTACGTATTGGTTGCGCCGCCCGATGTTGCATGACTGGCCGTGGCCAGGCCCACAGGCATGGCATAGCTGAGCGACCCATAGCCTGTTGCGCCGTTATAGGCATTTGCGCCACGCGCCGCCCCGGCCTGCAGGGCGTAGCTCAGGGAATAATCGTCCAGCATCGCACCGCTGAGGTTGACGCTGTGACTCGAACCCTGCCGATCAGTACGGTTGAACGCATAGCTGGCAGTATGGTTGCCCGCCAGCGGAATACTGAAGTTCAGCATCAGCGTGGACTCACGTTGGCGCCACGCGCTGACGCTCTGGGCAAAAGTCACCGAATAGCCTATCCGCCCGATCGTGCTGGAATATCCCAATTGGGCGTAGCGCGCGTTGCGCGGCGCGTTGCGATACGCAATGCCGTAAAAATTGAGCGACAGCGATGCCCTGCCGCCCATCCGCTGCAACACCGACAACTGGTACTCGTGCTGGCGGCGGAAATCGGCCCTGTCGGGATGCTCCCCGCGATCGCGCGCCGCGTCGTTCAGGCTGCGATAGCCTTCGGAGTTGTAGCGATAGCTGGCCAGCGTGAAATCCGTGCCGCTGCCGGGAAACGACTTTGCATACTGAATGCGCGCGGCCGAACCCGTTATGCTGGCGCCTTGCGCATTGCGCGATCGAGATCCGGTCAGGTCTGCCGACACCGCCCCCAGATGCCTGAGATTCGCCGCCACGCCCGCCGCGCCGGACTGGTAGCCGCCTTGCGCCATCGTCCACCCGCCATACGCAGTCAGGCCCAGCGGCAACCCATAAGCCAGCGCGGCCTGCGCCATCAAGGGGCGCGTCGCCGCATTGTTGTGGCGATGCTCACCCAGCATCAGGTTGTAGTTCCACACGCCCTCGCGCATCATCGTGGGCAGGGCCGAGAACGGTTGCAGATACTGCGTGCTGCGCCCGCCCAGTTCGTCCACCGTCACTTCCAGGTCACCTCCGCCCGGGGTGGAGTACAGATCGTCGATCACAAACGGGCCGGCGGGCACGAACGTCGCATAGATCACCTGCCCGTTCTGCCGGATGGTGACCTTGGCGCTGCTGGCCGCCACGCCCCGCACCACAGGTGCGTATCCGCGCTGGCTGTCTGGCAGCATGCCGTCGTCTGACCGTATCTGCAGGCCGCGAAAGCGCGCCGATTCGAATACCCGACCGTCGGTCGCGCTGTCGCCCATGCGCAACCGCCCGCGCCACGACGCGATATCGCGCTCGGCATACAGGTCGGCCCAATCCCACCTGGATGTACGGTCATCGGTGTAGTAATTGCCATTGCCGCGCAGGCGCCACGCGCCCAGGTTAAGCCCGTTGCGCAAATTGACATATACCGTCTGGTTCTTGTACGTGAAGGGCCCGTCGCTTGACCGCGTACGGTTGTACGAAATTCGGTACGACGACCACATGGCGTTGGTGCCCGCGTCCCAGCGGTCTGGCGCAACCGCCCCGCGCGCCTTGCGGTCCAGTGCGGCCTGCGGGATCGAAACGTTCAGCACGTTGGCGCCTTCGTCATAAGACGCCTGCGCAGACGGTATGGCCTGCAGCGTGCGCCCGCATGCGTCATCTTTCAATGACGCCAGCGCGGCAAAGGCATCGACCTTCACACCCAGTTCCCGCAGTGCGGATACCGACAGGCAGGGCTCGGCATCTTCCTGGCCGGGCACGGGAACAAACTCGATGACGCGCACATCCACGAACTGCTCATTCAGGCGCAGCGTCACCGAACGCGGGCCCGGCAACACCCGGCTGGCGTGCGCGAACACCGACAGATCCACATGCTCGGCCTGCCCGGGCGCGCGGTACAGGAAGCTGCTGTCGAACACCGCCGCCTCGTCGCGCTGGCCGGCGGCACAGGCAAGCGCGGCACATGCCAGCGTCGCACCGCCGGCCCATGCCGGCATGCCAACCCGCCTATTCATGTCGGTCAGCGCGCCGGCGTGGCCGGCGTCACCGTGGCAGCAGGCCAGGCCTCGACGACGCCATAATCATTGACGACGTGGGCGATGACCTGCGTGGTGTCCGTGGCCGGACAGCGGCTCAGCGCTACCGCCGTCGTGGCCAGGGGCAAGGCAACCACGGTGCGGCCGAAATCTGCGGCTTCACCCGCAATCTCGATGCGGGCGAAGTTGATGGTATAGGCCGACTGGTTGTGCAGCATCAGCCGGCACGCGCCGCCGTCGCGCCCCAGGCGCCATTGCAGCAGCTCGGGCCCGCGTGGCTGCTTCAGCACGGACGCGGGGCGGTAGAACAGCTTGATGCGCGTATGCATGGCCAGCGACAAAGTGTTGTCGGCTGCGTTTTTCTTCTGCGGGATCTCCAGCACATTGATCCAGTAGTACGATTCGCGGTCCTGCGGCATGCCCTCGCCCACCCGGGTGATGGTCAGGCGCCGCTCCACGCCCGCGTCGAACCGGCTCAGCGGCGGCGTAATGAAGAATGGCGTTTCCATTTCTTCGGCGGCGCCGTCTATCCATGCCTGGACCACATACGGCTCGGCCACGATGTTCTTGGCGAACACCGAAACATGCTTCTGTTCGTGGTTCATGATGACGCGCGTGCTCGACAACTGAATGCCGGCCTGCACCGCGCCCGTGCTGCACAAGAGCAAGGCAGCCAGGCACATGCGTCGGATCGAGGTATTCATTTACAAAGCTTCTAACGGCCAGATCTGCGCCGGCCCAGGTACCTTGGCCAACGCTGCGGCATGCACGCCGCCAGATCGGGGGTTCGTGGGCGGCCCGCCCGACATCGGGGGCAGACGGCCGGCTTGGCCCGGGCGTGGGGCGGCGGCCGCGTAGCGGCCGCCATCAGTGCGAACTTCGTGCGCGGCAAAGCCAGTCTTGTGAACCGGCCCGCCGATGCGGCGGATCAGGAGTAGTCCACCTGGAACACCGCCCGGGCGTTGGCGCTACCGGCCGTCACCGGGTAGGCCGTGGCTTCGTAGAAGGCCTTGAACCGCAGTTCGTTGGTGCCGTCGATCAGGAGGTAGTCGCTGGCGGCGCCGCCCACCACGATGTCGGTGCCGGCGGCCGTGGCCAACCCCACCGCCACGCCCTGGGCGCCCATGCCGTTTTCCAGGCTGAGCAGGCGGCCGGAAATGACGCTGCCCGCCGCAGGGCTGAACGAAATCGATGCGGTGTCTGCAATAGTGGTGTCACAGCCGATAAGCTTGATGACGAACTCGGTTTGCGGCCCGCGGTCGCCAACGGCTGCGAACATGGTGGCCGGTACGCTGCCCATGGCAACGGTCATGGCCGCGCCATCCTGGCCGCCGCCGATGGCGCATGCCGCGTTGGTAATTTCGCCGATGAACGAGATGTTTCCCGTGTCGGCGGCCGCAGTGCCCGCCAGAGCGGCCAGTACGCCAGAAGCCACCACCGTAAGTAAAGTCTTTTTCATGATTGTCGATTGAACTGATTAAAAGGACGCCAGGGTGTGGACCTTGCACCGATTGCCCGCCGAGGCGCGGATGTAGCCGCCGACACCACCTTGCATGCCGACACGGCCAGGCCCAGCAGCCAGTTGGCGGGCCAGAAGATGCAGCGATGCACCATCCATCCCCGCCAGTGGCGCCTGCACCGCAGGCCCCCCTGGAATGCCATATCGGCCGACATCCATCGCACGGCCGTGGCCAGCATGCGGGCCAGCCCGGCATGCTGTCGCATCAGCCGCAAACAGGGCAGCGCCCACAGGCGATAGCCCTGGTAGGTGATTCGACAGAAGCGCGCCTTGCAATAGCGTGCGTCGATAAGCCAGGTGTCGAAAGACACCAGGCCCTGGCGGCGCAACTCGTTGCAGACGACCTTCTCGTTGAAGTCCACCCATATTCCTAGTTTGCTCATGCAGGCGATCAGTAAACAGGTCCACGCTGAAACGGCAAACTGCCGTTACTGTCTTCCATGAAGAAAGCAACGGCATGGTAGGGTCGGTACGCGGTTATGAATTTGACCTATTGCAAAAGCGCCGAAATATGCGCCGCAATCCTAGGGCAACCGTCGCAGCCTGGCGAATACTTCTGATACAGTCAGAGAATTTTTTCCTGTTTCTGCATCGTTTGCATTAATTGCTTCACGACGCCGAGCCTGCCCGAACAGAAGCGCTGGGCGTTATCGAACGCAATGTCATCGCGGCAACGGCGGCCAGTATCGCCACACTCACAGTGCTGAAATAAGCCGCCGCCTGCAGCCCGTCGACAAACGCGCCGCGCGCCTGTTCGAGCAGGCCCGCGGGAAGCTGCGGCGCCACAGATGCCGCGGCCCAGAGGCTATCGGCCAGCGCGTCGCGAACGTCCATGGGCAGATGCGCCGGCACGCTGTCGGCCATGCCGCCCCGGTAAACCGCAACGGCAACGCTGCCCAATAGCGCAATGCCCAGAGATATCCCCAGGTCCTGCGCCATTTCAGTCATGGCCGAAGCCGATCCCGCTTTGTCGGCGGGGGCGGCATGCACGACCAGTTCGGTTCCCAGCGCGGCTATCGTGCCATTGCCCAGGTAGGCCAGCGCCAGCGCGGCGACGGCCGGCATCGCCCCCGAGCCGCCGCTGTCTACCATCGCGAGCATCAGGTATCCGGCCGCCGAGAGCGCGAGCGCCCCGGCCACCACCAGGCCCGGGCGTATCACGCGGGCCGCGAACGGCGCGCCGACACCGCCCACGACCATGGCCAGGGCCGCCGCACCCATCCACAAGCCGGCGGCAGAGGGCGTATACCCGGCCACCAGCTGCAGATACTGGGCGGTGAGCAACATGGCGCCTCCTACGGACACCAGCCCCAACAACAGCACCAGCAAGGCAACGCGGAACCCGCGATTCGCAAACAGGCCGAGATCCAGCAACGGATCGGCCAGCCGCCGCTGGCGCCTGACAAACACCCAGCCGCACAGCACACCCAGCAACACGGCGACAGCGGCCTGATGCGCATAGCCGGACTTGGCGATCAACTTGATGCCATACACAATGGGCAGCATGGCGCCCAGCGACAAAGCCACGCTGGGCAGGTCCAGGCGCTCGCGGTGCGGCGCGCGGTATTCGGGCAACAAAAAGGGCCCCAGGATCAGCAGCACGCCGACTATGGGCACCGCAATCAGAAACGCCGCGCCCCACCAATACCATTCCAGGATCAGGCCGCCCACCATCGGCCCGGCAGCCGACCCCACTCCCCACATCGTGGCCCATATGCCGATACCAACGGCGCGCTGCTTCGGGTCGGTGAAGAGGTTACTGATCAGCGCCAGCGTCGATGGCATCAGCGTGGCGCCGGCCACGCCCAGGGCCGCTCGCGCCGTGATCAACATATTGGCGCTGGTCGAGAATGCGGCGGCCACCGACGCCAGGGCAAACGCCGCGGCGCCTATCAACAACAGTTTTCGGCGGCCGATGCGATCTCCCAGCGTGCCCATCGTGATCAGAAAGCCGGCAATCAAAAAGCCATAGGCATCCATGATCCACAAAGCCTGCGTGCTGCTGGCCTGCAAGTCCGCCGCCAGGGCAGGCAAAGTCAGGTGCAGCATGGTCAGGTCCAGCCCCAGCATGATGGTGGGCAGCGACAACAATGCCAGTCCGGCCCATGCGCGGGCATCGGCCAGTTGGGGAACCGTCGGCGGTCTATGCACAGAGGCGGCGCCTGCCGCGGCGAGTTGGCGATCTTGGTTCATGAAAATGGCCTGCTGGTCGAGTTCGATTGCGGGGTTGCCATCTTCAATGCAATATCGTCCTATGACAATTTAAGCGTTTATCCTATTACTGATGGCAACACACATGCGCGACCGCAGCCTTGATCGCACCCGTTCCGACCTGTCCGAGTTCCTCGTGCGCCATCGCAGGCGGCTGGCCCCGGCGGATGTAGGGCTGCCCGCCACCGAGCGCCGCCGCACCCCCGGCCTGCGGCGCGAAGAAGTCGCCGCGCTGGCAGGCGTGGGCCTTACCTGGTACACCTGGTTCGAGCAAGGGCGCGACATCCGGGTGTCGGAAAAATTCCTGCTAAGGGTGTCCCACGCACTCAAGCTGAACGATGCCGAATGCAGCCATCTGTTTTTACTGGCGCACCGACGCCCGCCGCCGCCAGAGGCGCATCAACGCCTGACGGTCAGCCCCGCGATCCAGCAACTGCTCGATGACTTGCCCAGGCCTGCCTATGTGCAGAACCTGCGTTGGGACGTGGTGGCGTGGAACGCTTGCGCCGATAGGGTCTTTGCGCTCGCCGGCCGGCCCGCCGGCGACTGCAATCTGCTGCGCATGTTCTTCGCCGACCCCGCAATGCGGCCGCGCCTGCCAGCCTGGCACGAGGATGCGCCAGGGCTGCTTGCTCAATTCCGCTATGACCTCGCCGTAGCGCCGGACGACCCGGCCATGCTGGCCCTGATCGACGACTTGAAACAGATGTCGCCGGGCTTCCGGCAATGCTGGGACACGGCAGCCCAGCATCCCGCCCGCCGCGGCATTGCGTCAATCATCGATACGCAAGGCGAGCCTTATCAGTACCACCACGAGACGCTGGTAGTGGATGAACATCGGCATCTGAAGCTGGTGGTGTATTTCCCGGCCATGGCGTGACGCCCCGCATGGCCCAGTCCATATTGCATATCTTGGCCCTTGGTAATGCGTCATGGCGCGCCTACCATACGGTTGCCCGCCGGATCGCCGGCGGCGCAGCCGGAGCAGTCATCCAGGGAGCCATCGTTGAACGTATCGGTACTGCGGCATGCCCGCACGCCAGCAGAGGTTGAAGCCTGCTTTCCGGTAATGCAGCAATTGCGTCCGCATCTGCAAACCCCCGCGGATCTCCTGGCGCGCGTACGCCGCATGGCAGGCGAGCATTACCAGATACTGTGCGTGTGGCAACACGATGCCGTTATTGCGGCGGCCGGATACCGCCTGCAAGAAAACCTGATCTATGGCCGGTTCCTGTACGTAGACGACCTGGTTACTCGCGATGACCAGCGTGGCCAGGGCCACGGCGCGCGGCTGCTCGATGAACTGGCACACATCGCCGAACAAGAAAACTGCGCGAAACTGGTGCTTGATACCGGCCTGTCCAACGCGCTGGCCCAACGCTTCTATTTCCGCCAGGGCCTGCTGTCCGGCGCCATGCGGTTCTCAAGTCCGATCAACAAGGAACCCATTTGAAATCCATTCTACGCATCACCAGCAGCCCGCGTGGGCATCAGTCCGAAAGTTACCGCCTTTCCCAGGCCGTCGTTGAACGCCTTATCGCGCAATACCCCGCAGCCAGGCTGATCGAACGTCCGCTTGCGGGAGCCGGCGCCGGGCACGTGGATGAAGATTATGCCGACGTGCTGGGCGGCTTCGCAGCGCCTGCTGGCAAAGACCACTTGGGTACGCTGGCGGCATCGGAACAGATGATCCGCGAACTGGAAGAAACCGACTGCCTGGTCATCGGCACCCCCATGCACAACTACACCGTGCCTTCCAACCTGAAGGCCTGGATCGACCATGTCGTCCGGGTGTATCGCAGCTTCCAGCCCACGCGGCAAGGAAAGATCGGCACGCTGCACGACCGGCCCACTTTCGTGGCGGTTGCATCGGGCGGCACCTACGCGGACGAGCCGCCGCGCCAGCCCGACTTCCTGACGCCCTACCTGACAGCGGTGCTGAACACCATCGGCATTCGCGACATTACTTTCTTCTCTGTACAGGGCACCGCCGCAGACCCCGATAAAGTCAGAGCGGCACGAAGCTGCGCCATCGCATCCATAGACGCCCATTTCCACGCAAGTACTGTGCAGCGCGGCGCCGAGATACCAGCCCTATAATTTCCCGGCACCGTATGTCTCCAGATGGGCGGGCCATGACAGCAGCAAAACCCGGCAGCATTTCGCCGCTGGACCGGGCGGCGCCTCAGTCGTATTACCGGCAAATCTATCAGCGCTTTCGCGGCGCCATTGTCGCTGGCTTGCTGGCGCCGGGCGAGCGCCTGCCGTCGGCTCGCGCCCTGGCCAAAGAGCTGGGGCTGGCGCGCGGCACCGTAGAATCGGCCTACGCATTACTGGCCGCCGAAGGCTACACACAAGCCCGCGGCCAGGCCGGCACGGTGGTGTCGCCCGACCTGAACGCGCGCGGCGCGGCCCACGCCAGCGCTGCCCCGCACGACCACCCCCATCCCGCCACGCTCGAGCCGCGGCCCCAACCCATCTTGCCCTTTCAGATGGGCCTGCCCGCGCTCGATGCGTTTCCGCGCAAGATCTGGGCGCGGCTGGCCGCACGCACTGTGCGCGCCATGCAGCCCGCCGACATGAACCACCCCGCAATCAGCGGGCTGCCCGCATTGCGCGCGGCAATCGCGGCCTACCTGAATGTTGCTCGCGGCATCGCATGCACGCCGGCGCAGGTAATCGTCACCTCGGGGTACCGTCACAGCATGGCGCTGGCCGCCCATACGCTCTTGAAGCCGGGCGATTCTGTATGGGTCGAAGACCCGGGGTACCCTCCCACCCGCGAACTGCTGGCCCTGTTGCATATGCGTGCCGTACCCGTGGCCGTCGACGAACAAGGCCTGTCGATTTCTGCCGGCATGGGCGCTGCGCCCCGCGCCCGCGCCGTGGTGGTGACTCCCGCCCACCAGAGCCCGCTGTCGATGTCGCTGGCCCTGCCGCGACGCATGGAACTGCTGGATTGGGCCGCACGCGCCCGGGCATGGGTCATCGAAGACGACTACGACGGCGAATACCGGTATGTCGGCCGCCCGCTGCCAGCCCTGAAAAGCCTGGATCGCGACGAGCGCGTTATTTATGCCGGCACATTCAGCAAGGTGCTGTATCCCGGCATCAGGCTCGCCTACCTGGTGGTACCCGAATCCCTGATCGGGCGCTTCGAGCGCATCAACGACATACTCGCCGCCGGCAGCCCCCCGCTTACCCAGGCCACTGTCGCGGCGTTCATGGGCGAGGGCCATTTTGCGCGGCATATCCAGCGCATGCGCAAGCTGTACGGCGAGCGGCGGCAGGCCGCGACGGCCGGATTGCTGGATGTGCTGGGCCGCCACGTCCGTATCGATGCCCAGCCCGGCGGCATGCACCTGATCGTGCGGCCCGCCGGCCGCGTATCCGATCAGCGACTCGCCGCCCGCATGCTCGCCGGCGGCATGTACGCCCACGCGCTGAGCACATGGAGCCAGTCGCGCAGCAACCACCGCGGGCTGCTGCTGGGCTTTACCAACATTCCTACCCGACAAGAAGCGCAAGCGCTGGGCCGGCGCATCCTGGAAGTGCTCTGAACGGCGCCTGCCGTGCTCGCACGCAGGGCTGCCCATGCACACGCATGGCTCAGAGCGTAAGGCAGATCTTGGCTCTTTCAAGCTGGTCCATGGCCGGCCATCATCGTGCTTCTTGCATTGCAATCAAGTTCACGGAAACCACAACATGACCCAACGCCTGGATTACGCCAAGGCGTCGCCGGACGGCTTCAAGGCCTTGCGCGGCGTATACGCCTATCTACACACCTGCGGCCTGCCACGCGAACTCGTCAACATCGTCTACCTGCGCGTGTCGCAGATCAACGGATGCGCCTATTGCATAGACATGCATTCACGCGACCTGCTCGAGCAAGGCCTTGCCATCGACAAACTGGTGCTGGTGCCGGTATGGCGAGAAGCCGGCAAAATGTTCTCGGCCCGCGAGCGCGCCGCACTGGCCTGGGCGGAAACGTTGACCAACGTCGCGGCCACCGGCGCGCCGGACGAACAGTACGCCGCCGCGGCCGCGGCATTCGACGAAAAAGAACTGGCCGATCTTACCTATGCGATAGGCTTGATGAACGCGCTCAACCGGCTGGGCGTGGGCTTTCGCAACCCGCCTGCCGCCGCCGCGCGCGCCGGCACTTAACTCGCGGACGCGGCGCGCATGGGGATCTTCAGGTAGCGAATGCCATTGTCTTCCGCCTGCGGCAGGCCGCCCGCGCGCAAATTAACCTGCAGCGACGGCAGCAGCAACGCCGGGGCCTGCAGGCCCGCATCGCGCTGCGTGCGCATGGCCACGAACTCGTCCTGGCCTACGCCGTCGCGCACATGCACATTGCCGCTACGCTGCGCCTGTACTGTGCTTTCCCATGCGTAGAAATCGCGCCCGGGCGCCTTGTAGTCGTGGCAGGTAAACACGCGTGTGGCGGGAGGCAAAGCCAGCAGACGGCGTATCGACTGATACAGCACGCGTGCATCGCCTCCGGGAAAATCGGCCCGCGCGGTGCCGTAGTCGGGCATGAACAGCGTGTCGCCCACAAACACCGCGTCCCCGATCAGGTACGACACACACGCCGGCGTGTGGCCGGGCGTGTGCAGCACCCGCACCGGCAGCGCCCCCAGCAAGAACTCCTGGCCGTCATGGTAAAGCTCGTCGAACTCGGCACCGCGGCACGACAGGCTCTCCAGGTTGAACACGGGCTGGAAAATCTTCTGCACCGCGCTCACATGCTCGCCTATGCAGACGGTGGCGCCCGTCAATGCCTTGATGTGCGGCGCGGCGCTCAGGTGATCGGCGTGCACATGCGTTTCCAGCACCTTGACGATAGCGGCCCCCTCGGCGCGCGCCGCCGCCACCATGGCATCCGCCGATTGCGTGGAAAACTCGCCCGATCGATGGTCGTAGTCGAGCACGGGATCGATCGCCGCCGCCTGCATGGTATCGGGATCGATAACCAGGTAAGAGACCGTGTTGGTGGCTTCATCGAAAAAAGCCCGGATCAATGCCGATTGCGCCATGTGTAAACCCCGGTGTAGGCCCAGACCATACGTTAACAGGTTAGCGAAATCGACTACATAAAATGCGGCCTCACCGCCGCGGTAAACATGATACTGACGGCGCTGGTCGAGCAACGAGAAACGGCGTTCCAGGCTGCCTGACTTTGCAGGCCATGTCCGGCCCCGATACGGCTGCGCCTTTACAAGGGGCGGCGCCGCAACGGCGCCGCGCGCGTCATCAGATCGATGACCCAGTCCATGAAAACCCGCAGCTTGGCGCTGACGTGGCGGTTGGGCGCATAGGCCAGGTACATGGGCATGGGGTCGAGCTGCCAATCTTCGAAAATCCGCACGAGTTCGCCGCGCGCGGCGTGGTCCGCAGCCATATAGTGCGGCAGCCAGAGTATCCCCATGCCGGCCAGGCCTGCGGCCAGATACGCATTGCCGTCATCTACGGCCAGCGCGTAGCGCCCATGCACGCTGAGGCTTTCGCCATCGCGGTGCATGGCATAGGGCAGCGCCTTGCGGGTACGCAGCCACAGAAAGCCCACGATGCGGTGATGGCCGTCCTGCAGGTCTCGGGGATGCGCGGGCCGCCCAGCCAATTTCAGATAAGCGGGGGCGGCGTACACGCCCAGCTCCAGGTCGCCCACGTGCCGGGCCACCAGCGACTGGTCGGTGATTTCTCCGCCGCGCAACACGCAATCCACATTTTCGTCGATCAAGTCGACCACGCGGTCGCTGACGCCCATGTGCAGCTGAATATCGGGATAGCGCGCATAGAACTGCGGCAACGCCGGTATCAGCAGCATGCGCGCCAACGGGCTGGGTACGTCGATGCGCAGCAGTCCGCGCGGCTGGGCGGATGCGCCGGAAAGGCTGGTTTCCGCGTCGTCCATATCCGCCAGTAAACGCACCACCCTTTCGTAGTACGCGGCGCCGTCGGCCGTAACATTGACTTTGCGGGTGGTGCGGTTCAACAGCCGCACCCGCAAGCGCGCTTCCAGCTGCTGTATCAGCTGGGTTACGGTTGTCTTGCTCATGTGCAGCGTTTGCGCGGCCTTGGTGAAGCTGCCCGTTTCCACTACACGGACAAATGCCTGCATCGCGTCGATACGGTCCATCACGCCTCCGAAATCGGACAATTGTTTGCATTCTACAAACAGTCAAGCGCAAGCTTGCCTGTTTATCGGAGCGTCGGCGATCGATACAGTGACTGCCATCTTCCCAACCCGGCCTACCGCCGATACTGAGGTCTACCATGGCAACCCGCGATGTCGTCTTCCCCCCCAACCGCCATGCGCTCTACGAGCGCAACCGCTACTCGCCCGCGATCAAGTCGAACGGCTTCTTGTTTGTATCCGGCCAGGTGGGCAGCCGCGACGACGGCTCGCCGGAACCCGATCTGGACCAGCAAGTACGGCGGGCATTCCATAACCTGAACGCCATCCTGCACGAAGCAGGCGCAACATTCGACGACGTGGTGGACGTCACCGTCTTCATGGTCGACCCCGAGTCGAAATTCGACGCCATCTGGCGCACCGTGCAAGACTATTGGGGCAACGCGCCCTACCCCACCGTAACCGCCGTGGGTGTCACCTGGCTGTATGGCTTTGACTTCGAGATCAAAGTCATCGCCCGGCTGCCTCAGCCATAAGCTACCGCGCGCCTTGCCCGCATACCTCGGGCGCGGCGTTCAGCCGGCCGCCGGCCTGCCCCCGCGGCCATGCGCCTTGAGTTCCCAGAGCGCATTCAATACATGGCGGGTCGCGCGCTCGACGGGCTGCACATGGTGCGCAATTCCCAGCTCGCGCCACACTGCGGGGCGCAGGGGCCGCATGGCAATACGTGCGTCCCACTGCGGCGCGCCCGCTTCGTGCGGCAGCAGGGTTGCGCCATAGCCGGCCGCCACCAGGCTTTTGATGGCGTCGTTGTAATTCAGCTTGATGCGCGGCGTCGGGCGGCAGCCGCCCTGGGCGAACCATTCCGCCGTCAGGCGCGACAGGCGCGTACTGGCGTCATTCAGGATCAACGGCCGTTGCGCCAGCCAGGCCGGCGTTACCCGCGCCGGGGGCTGCCAGTGGGCCGGCAGAAATGCCAGCACGGGATCGCGGCGCCATGGCCGTATCGCCAGGCCCGCCACCGGCGCCTGCGGCAATGCCACCAGGCCGATGTCCAGCTTGCCCTGCGACAGACGCGTCAGGGTTTCCTGCGACGTCAGTACTGCGATCTGCACGTCAATATCAGGATGCTGCGCGCGCAGGCGTTCCAGCGCATGGGGCAGCAAGTGCGCGATGGCGCCGGTGGATGCGCCCAGGCGCACGCGCCCGGCCAGCCCCTGCACCTGTCGCCCGACGTCGTCCAGCGTGGCTTCAACTTCGGCCAGCAGGCGGCGCGCGCGCTCTACCAGCATTTCGCCCACCGCCGACGGCCGCACGTTGCCGCGCTGGCGAGTCAGCAGCGGCGCGCCCAGCCGGCGTTCCAGTTCGGCAATGTGCAGGCTGACCGTGGGCGGCGCAAGATGCAGGTGTTGCGCGGCCGCCGCAAAGGAGCCCAGGTCGGCGATCGCCACCAGAGTACGCAAGCGGTCCAGGCTGATTTCTCGCATGCCGTCCTTTTACTTTGCAAAACCTGACTTAAGTCGTCAGGAAATTCAACTTTTCTTATTCTAGCGGGTGGCCGATGATCCCCTGCAGACTACACCGCATCGGGGCAAGCGCATCATGACCACTCCCATCGTTTTCATCGACGGCGACCAGGGCACCACCGGCCTGCAGATACACGACCGGCTGCGCGGTCGCACCGACCTGCGGCTGCTTACGCTGCCGGCGGCCGAACGCAAGGACGCGCAGCGCCGCGCCCAGGCCATCAACGCCTGCGACATTGCCATCCTGTGCCTGCCCGATGCCGCCGCGCGCGAATCGGTCGGCTTCATCCGGAACCCGTCGGTGCGAGTCATCGACGCCAGCTCTGCGCATCGCACGCAGGCCGACTGGGTGTACGGCTTTCCGGAAATGGCCCACGGCCAGGCGCAGCGTATCGCCGTCGCGCCCCGTGTCACCAACCC
This sequence comes from Bordetella genomosp. 7, assembly GCF_002261265.1. GTDB lineage: Bacteria > Pseudomonadota > Gammaproteobacteria > Burkholderiales > Burkholderiaceae_B > Bordetella_A. Next base: position 245,026 of record NZ_NEVK01000007.1, read on the forward strand.
GGGCTGCTACCCCACCGGCGCCATCGCGCTGCTGCGGCCCCTGGTCGCCGCCGGCCTGCTGCCGCGCGACTACCCCTTGGCCATTCATGCCATATCCGGCTATTCGGGGGGCGGCCGGGCCGCCATCGACGCGCACGAGTCGGCTGCGGCGCAAGGCACGCCGCCGTCGCAGGTATATGGGCTCGCCCTGGAACACAAGCACACCCCCGAAATCGCGCTGCACGCGGCGCTGGCACACCGCCCGCTCTTCGTGCCCGCGTATGGCGCGTATCGCCAGGGCATTGTGCTGACCATACCCATCGAGCTGCGGCTGTTGCCAGCCGGCACCGACGGCGCGCGCCTGCACGCCTGCCTTGAACAACACTACGCCCGCATGCAGCACGTGCAGGTGCTGCCATCGGCGCAAACCCGCGCCATGACGCACCTGGATCCCCAGGCCCTGAACGGCACCAACGACATACAGCTGGGCGTATTCGTCAATGAACGTCACGGCCAGGTGCTGCTTTCCGCGGTATTCGACAACCTGGGCAAAGGCGCCTCGGGCGCTGCCGTGCAGAACCTGGAACTGATGCTGGCGCAATAATCGAGTCTATACCCGCGCGCCGCGCCGGTGTATAAATTCCTGGCGCGCGCGGGCGCCGGACGTGTCCGCCGCCTCTTTCACCCTATCTGGCCCTGCGCCTGAAGCGCTTCCGCCTGCCCAACCGCCGCCCCACGTTCCGATAGCGAGAAAAAAATGAGCCTGGAACCCCTGACTTCGGCGGCGCCGGTCATCCAGGTGCACGCCTGGGCAGCCATCGCCGCGGTTGCGCTGGGCGCCATCGTATTGCTGCGCAAAAAGGGCGATGCATGGCATCGCTGGACGGGCCGCTGCTGGCTGGCCGTGATGCTGGTGACGGTGCTGTCGTCTTTTTTCATACACGAACTGCGCACCTGGGGCGACTGGAGCCCCATCCACATTCTTTCGGTCGTGACGCTGTTTCTGCTGGTCCGCGCCTATCAGGCCATCCGCAAGCGCAACGTGACGCGCCACGCCCACCTGATGAAAACCGCTTTTTTCAACGCATTGCTGCTGGCCGGGTTCTTCACGTTCCTGCCCGGACGCATCATGTACGCGGTTGTATTCGGGCCGCCCGCGTCCGACGCTTCCATGTCCGCAACGCTGATGTGGACGCTTATCATCGGTGCGGTCATCGTCGTCAGCGGTTGGCGCCACGCGCCGGCACTGATCAGGCGGCTGGGCAAACCGGCGCATGCGCCGCAGCGCCGCCTGTAGGCGCTGCGGCGTCCGTTGGCCTTACGCGAGTACGGCTCGGCCGCCCAGATCGGCGAACTGGCTTTCGGGCTCGGCCGTTTCCACATCGGCGAACACCGAACGGTCGCCGTGCTCATCCGTTACCCGCGTGCTCAGCCCCATGCGCTCCATCAGGCCCAGGAGCGGCAGCGGCGGCAGTTCTTCCACGTTGACCATGCGCCGCACATCCCAGGTGCCGTTGGCGATGAGCATCGCGGCAGCGGCGGCGGGCACGCCGGCCGTGTACGAGATGGCCTGGCTGCCCACTTCGCGGTAGCACGCGGCGTGGTCACATATGTTGTATACGAAAGCTTCGCGCGGCTTGCCGTGCTTGGTGCCCTTTACCAGGTCGCCGATGCAGGTATAGCCGCGATAGCTCGGCGCCAATGAAGACGGGTCGGGCAGCACTGCCTTGACTACCTGCAGCGGCACGACCTCGCCGCCGCCAGGCAGGCTCACGGGCTTCTCGGACAGCAGGCCGAGCTTGTTCAGTACGGTGAATACATTAATGTAGTGGTCGGAGAACCCCATCCAGAACCGGATATTGGGCACGTCCATCAGGGCTGACAACGAATGCAGTTCGTCGTGCCCCGTCAGATAGGTAGTCTGGTTGCCGACCACCGGCAGATCCCAGTTCTTCTTCACTTCGAACATCTTGTTGGGCGTCCACTGGCGATCCTGCCAGGACCACACCGTGCCCGTAAATTCGCGGAAGTTGATCTCGGGGTCGAAGTTCGTCGCAAAGTAGCGGTCGTGCGAGCCGGCGTTGGTATCGATGATGTCGATAGAGTCGATCGAGTCGAAGTACTCGTCTTTCGCCAGGCGCGCGTATGCGTTCACGACGCCGGGGTCAAAGCCGATGCCCAGCACGGCGGTCACGCCCGCCTTGGCACATTCGTCGCGGCGGCGCCACTCGTAGTTGGCGTACCACGGAGGCTGTTCGCATATCCGGTCGGGCTCTTCGTGGATGGCGGTATCGATATAGGCGGCGCCCGTGGCAATGCATGCCGACATGACCGACATATTGATGAACGCCGACCCCGCATTGACCACGATCTCGCTGTTGGTCGAGCGTATCAGGTCGGCCGTTGCCTGGACATCCCGCGCGTCCAGGGCATGCGCCTTCAGGGTACCCGGCCGCTGCAGGTTGCCCTTGGCATGCACAGATTCAACAATGGCCTGGCACTTGCCCAGGGTACGCGATGCGATGTGTATATCGCCAAGCGCGGCGTTGTTCTGCGCACACTTGTGCGCCACCACGCTGGCCACACCGCCGGCTCCGATGATGAGTACATTTCTTTTCATCTTTCGTGCTCCATTCACGACAGAAGATTTAAAGGATGCTGCTCGTTGGGCTCAGGCGCCCAGGCTGTCGACGTAATCCTGATATCCGAACTCGCGCACGACCCGCACCGTTCCATCCAGTTCCTTGATGGCAATGGAAGGCATGTGCACGCCGTTGAACCAGTTTTTCTTCACCATGGTGTAGCCGGCGGCGTCGCGGATCGACACGCGCGAGCCCGGCTGCAGCGGCTCGGGGAAATCAAACTCGCCAAACACGTCGCCGGCCAGGCACGTGTTGCCGCACACCAGGTAGCGATGCGGGCCTGCATTGGGCTCGACCCGCGCGTCCAGGCGGTAGATCAGCAGATCCAGCATGTGCGCCTCGGTGGCGGCATCGACTACGGCGATCTGCTTGCCATTGACTTGCGTATCCACCACGGTGACTTCCAGCGTCGCGCTATCCTGCACCACGGCCTCGCCCGGCTCCAGGTACACCTGCACGCCATAACGCTTGGAAAACGCCCGCAGCCGCTGGCCCAGTTCTTGCACCGGATAGTCCGGCGCCGTGAAGTGAATGCCGCCGCCCAGGCTTATCCATTCCACGCGTTCGAACAAATGCCCGAAGCGCTCTTCTGTCTGGGTCAGCAACTGGTCAAACCGCGCAAAGTCGCGGTTTTCGCAGTTGTTGTGAATCATGAATCCGCTGACGCGGTCGATCACCGAAGCCACGCGGGCAGGGTCGGGTTCGCCCAGCCGGCTGTACGATCGTGCGGGGTCGGCCAGATCGTAGGCCGCGGCGCTGATCGACGGGTTGAGCCGCAGGCCGCACGGAATGCCCTTTGCCTGCGCATGATGGCGTTCCAGCTGCGAAATCGAATTGAAGATGATCTTGTCCGCGTAGGTCACCGCTTGCGGAATGTCGGCGTCGGGCCATGCCACGCTGTAGGCGTGCGTCTCGCCGCCGAACTTCTCGCGGCCCAGCCGAAGTTCGTTCAGCGATGACGAGGTGGTGCCGTCCAGGTATTCCCGCATCAGGTCAAAGACCGGCCAGGTGGCAAAGCACTTCAGCGCCAGCAATATCTTGGCGCCCGACCACTCGCGCAGCTGCGCGGCGGTGCGCAGGTTGCGTTGCAAGGCGGCTTTATCAATAAGGTAATAAGGCGTACGTATCATCAACGGTTATGCGGGCAAAATTCAGCGGCCTGCGGCGCGCGCAAGCAATTCGGGAAACAAGCTGGCGGGCGCCATAGGGCGCCCCGGGGTATTGCTTGGGAAAAGCTGCCGCCTGTGCGTGGTGCGGGGCCCATGGCGCCGCCCCGGTGCGTTTACGCGTCCGGGCGCAACAGGCTAGATCGGCATTCGTTCGCGAAAGCTGTGGCGATGCGGCTCAATCGGCCGGGCCAGGCGGCGCCATACTGGCGACGATCCGGCCATGCGCGGCCGGAGCAAATCAGTTGTGTGGCGATGGGCGTTACTGAATAGCGCAGCGCGGGCGTGCACCACGGAATGCCGCGGATAGCGACAGGAAAATTCTTCCGTTTGGGAGGTGTTCAGGGCAACTGAGACGATCCCCAATTGGAAGAGGGCGTCGGCAGACATGGCGTCCTCCCCAACCAGTAGACAAAAGGCCTCGCGGCGCGGGAAGCACGAAGCCTATCTCAAAGTGTCAATCGATGCAATTATCGCGCACCGTCCAGCCGGGCGAATTTCCGTGAAATCGCCCTAACTTTGCACATATTTGCGTATTATGCCGCATTTTTGCCGCCGCCCGCAGCGCGCCGCTGCCGTGCCAACCGCTCAGTCGCGCGCAATATCCTGCGCTTCCAGGTGCAGTTTATGCAGGATACGGTGAACCACCGGCGCAAAAATAACGCTGAAGGCCGCCAGGAACACCAGGCTGGCATATAGCCCGAACAGGGTCGCGAAGACACGGCCGGCCAGGCTGCCGGGCACTTCCATCAACCCAAAGCCGCTGAGTATGTGCAGCGCGTGCAGTATGGCGTCACCGAAGGCATGCCCCTCAAACGCCATGAAACCGGCCGCGCCCAGCGCCGCAGACAAGGCCAGCAACCCCAGCACGTACATCGCGTGCTTGCACAGGCGCCATGCAAAGCGCTCAACCGTCAGCAGCCGTTCGGAAACATGCTCGTACATAATGCGGGCAAGAATAGCCCAACTGCCGGGTAAAGCAAGACGGCCGGATACTTCCGTGGTGAAATCGCGCTGCGCCCACTTGAAACGACGCTTATGCAAAACAATATGCCGCAAACGGCGCCTGCCGGAAAACTGGCCATCATGGCGGCCCTGCCCAAAGAACTGGAAGGCCTGACGCAAGCCATGGGGCCGACGGTAACCATACAAACCATCGCGATGCGCGACTTCTACCTGGGAGAGATCGCGGGGCAGCCGTGCGTAGTGGTACTGAGCCGCATCGGAAAGGTGGCCGCAGCCACGACGACCACCATTCTGATAGAACGATTCGGCGTCACGGGGGTTATCTTCGCGGGCCTGGCGGGCGGCATCCATCCGTCGGTCGGCATCGGCGACATCGTCGTGGCCAGCAGTCTCGTGCAGCACGACCTGGACGCCAGGCCCTTGTTTCCCCGCTACGAAGTGCCCCTGCTGGGCCGCTCACACTTCGCGCCCGACGCCGCACTGAGCCAATTGCTGCAGGAACATTCGGAAGGCTATCTGGCGGCGCTTTGCGCAAGCGATGCAACAATTGCCGCAGGCCCTCGCAGGCCCCAGGCGCACCGGGGCGCAATCGCCACCGGCGACATATTCGTCAGCGACGCCGGCGCCGGCGCCGATATCCATGGCCGGCTGCCGGATGTACTTTGCGTGGAAATGGAAGGCGCCGCGATGGCCCAGGTGTGCTACGAATCCGGCATTCCGTACGCCGTGATGCGCGTCATTTCGGACCACGCCGACCCAGGCGCCAAAGAACACTTCGCCGATTTCCTGGAACACCGGGCGGGGCGCTATACCTGCGGCGTGCTTGCAAGGCTGATGGAAAGCCGGGCCACGCAGTTGGCACCCTTGTAAGCGCATACCGTAAATGCGCGGGAAGTCAGGCCGCCGGCGGATTCCAGCCGGGAGCCGCCATCTCGAAACTGGCGAACTCAAACCCCGGCGCCACGGTGCAGCCCACCAGCGTATAGCGGCCCAGGGGCCGCGCAGACTGCCAGCAGCCTGCCGGCACCACGGCCTGCGGCCGTTCGCCACGGGCCAGGTCTGGGCCGAGCGTGATGTCACGGCTGTGTTTGCCGTCCCATAGCCGCAACAGCAACGCGTCGCCCACATAGAAATGCCACACTTCCGCGGCGTCGCGCACACGGTGCCAATGCGAGCTGTCGCCGGCTTCAAGCAGATAATAAATCGCCGTCGAAGCCGCACGCCCGTCGCCACGGGCATCGCGGAAAGTCTCGACAAACCAGCCGCCTTCCGGGTGCTGCTGCATGCCCAGGGTGGTAATGATTTCGCTGGCTTGCACGCTGGCTTGCATAGTGGGGCCTGTATTGACGGTGTCGGGGTTGCCAGCCTAGTGGCGAGAAGCCGCGAGAATCACTACACAACGTTCTTGGGATGGGCCGAAAGGCTGAAGTGGAGCGCGTGATGGGAACATCACACCGCACGCAAGACTTATCGATAAAGGACTTCTTCCGTGCGCCACTGAATTTGGCCGATTATGTACCAGCCCCACCTTCCTGGGCAAAGGCCGGCTCGAAGTCCAGCATGTCCGTGCCGCGCATGCCCATGCCTCGGGCCGCCGCCCGCCAGCCCGCCACGGCCTGGGCCACTTCGTTCCAGATCGCCCGCGCTTGCGCAGCATTCAGCCTGAAATACGGCGCGGCGCTCATCAGCATGTCCCGGCTGTCGATGACACCCGTTCCCTCGGTCAGCCAGGTCTTGCTCTCGCGCCGGTCGCCCGGCATCGGGTTCAGGTCGAAGGCTGGCGACAGGCGCCAGCCGCGCTGGCGCGCGTCGTACAGGAAGCCGGTGTTGCGCAGGTGGTCGTCCGTATTGCAGATCAGGAAATTGAAGACCAGCCGCCGCCACAGCTCATGGATGTCGGCGATCGGATCGGCGCCCAACTGAAGCAGCACATCGACCAGTTCCGTGTAGGCATGCGTCGCGTCGCGACCATCGGACTGGAGCATCGTCGCGGCCGACACGTAAGGAATGCGGCTGCCATCGTCGGTGCGGTCGAAACGCCGGATGACGGCGACCGCCGTGCCGCCGATCACTTCCACGCGGGCCGGCGCCACGCGGATGCCGGCCTTGGCCGCCAGTTGCATGGCCAGCACTTCACCTCTGATCACGTCCCGCCGGTCCGCCTGACTGGGAAACTTGCCGACCGCCAGGCGTCCGTCGGTGTCCCGCACCGTGGACTTCGGCCTGGCGCCACCCAGCGAAGTTCCTTGTCCCAGCAGATAGCGTAGATCCTGCGCGCTTTCCGTTCCGTCTTCCAGGGCGCGAGCCGCGTGGAGCACCTTCTCCAGTTCAACCAGGGGCGGTACATGCCGGTTGGCTCCTCCGGTGCGCAGGTAGGCGCCAGACTGCGGATCGAACAGCCGCAGCGCGCCGACGCGCGCCTCGTCGTTCACCCACATCACGAAGTCCACCGGGTCCAGGGCAGGCGTGTCGCGGTCTTCCTGCCGCAGCTTCGCATGGGCGCGGCGGATCACACGCTCGCCCCAGGCGTCCGGCGCGGTGTCCTCCAGCGCGAGGAAGAACACCTGGCGGGGATGCTGCACGCCGGCCACCGGCTGGAGATCGGGCGACAGCGTGAAGAACCGCGCATCCCGCAGCCAGCCTTCGTCGTAGCTGAACGCGCTGCGCCTGCCGCTGCCCAGGTGCAGGCGCCCCACGATCTGGCCGCTCGCCCCCAGGTGGACTTCGAGGTCCGGACGTCGTGTGGGCCGAGGCGTTGCCATCAGAATCCCTCCAGTTCATCGGAGCGCCCGTTCGCGTCGTCTTCGCCGGCCGCTGCCTTCGAGCGAACCGCCGGGCGCTTCTTGCCGGACGAGGTGCGCACCCGTTGCGGCAACTGCTCCCGCACCAGTTCCAGGCCGACCACATCATTTTCCAGAGTCATCGCCCGAGCCAGTTCATCGAGCCGGCCCAGCACGTGCAGCGCGCGCAGGAAGGTGTGTAGCGCGGTGCCGGGATAGCCATCTTCCATGCGCCTGACGGTGCTCAGGGACGTGCCGATGCGCTGCGCCAGGTCTTCCTGGCTCAGGCGGCGCATGCGCCGCGCCGCCGAGATGTCTTGCCCCAGGCGGCGCAGTGCGCGCGCGACGGGCTGCGGCATGGCCACCTGCGCGCCGGACCGCTTCTGCTCGGAAGTTGGCATCATAATTTAGCTCAAATATGAGCTTAACCATTCAATAAGAACTCATATTTGAGCGTATAAATATCAGGCAGTCAACCTGGGCCAGGCCGTTGCACGGCGGCATCGCGCCCCACGCCCAACGAGCGCAGCGGGGGATCGCGAGCGAGTCGCAGTCAATGCGCTTGACATCGCCAGCCTTGGACTTGGCGAACAGGTGGGAACAGATGGGGTCGCGGCAGAGGACCGAGCCGTGCCGGTGGCTTGCAACCCTGTGAACGCCCTTGGAACGCCCTGGATTGTTGAAGTGGAGCGGGTGATGGGAATCGAACCCACGCTTGAGGCTTGGGAAGCCGCCGTTCTACCATTGAACTACACCCGCCCGGGTGTCGTACCGCGCGCGTACGCGGCAGAGAAGAAAGATTATATCCGGGTTTCCGGGGGCCGGCTTCAGGCATGGCCGCGTGATGCTGCAGCGGCCATGGGCGCGCGCCGGCGTGGCGCAACGCCCACGCCCACCATGCTCAGTTGGCCTTGATGTCGGCCGCCTTCACCACTTTGCCCCAGCGGTCATACTCTTGCTGGGTGTACTGGCCCAGCTTTGCCGGCCCCATGAATTCGGCCTCGGCGCCCTGCTCCGCGGCCTTGGCCTTGAACGCATCGGTCTTCATGATGCCTTCGATCGTGCCGGCCAGTTTGTCCACCACCGCCTGCGGCGTGCCGGCAGGCGCATACATGGCGAACCACGACGACACCAGCAGGTCGGGGTAGCCGGCTTCGGCTGCGGTAGGCACGTCGGGCAGCGAATCCAGGCGGTTGGGCCCGGTGACGGCCAGGGCGCGCAGCTTGCCCGCCTTGATGTGGGGAATCAGCGGAGGCGGCGTGGTAACCGTCATGTCGACAGCGCCGCCCAGCAGGTCGGTCAGCGCGGGCCCGGTGCCCTTGTACGGGATATGCTGGATCTGGATGCCGGCCATCTGCTTGAGCAGTTCGGTGGCGACGTGCTGCAGCGCGCCGTTGCCCGACGAGGCGTAGTTCAATTTGTCGGGATTGGCCTTGGCGTACTCCACCAGCTCTTTCAGCGAATTCACCGGCAGGCTGGGGCGCACCACGATCACCTGCGGCGCCGACAGGATATTGGCCACCGGCGCGAAATCCTTGATCGGATCCCAACCTTGCGGCGGCTGCACGTGCGGCGTGATGGCGTTGTAGCCCGAATACTGCAGCAGCAGCGTATAGCCGTCGGGCTTGGCCTTGGCGACGGCCTGCGAGGCGATCGCCCCCGACGCGCCCGGCTTGTTCTCGACGACCACGCTCTGCCCCAGCGCTTCGCCCAGCGGCTGGGCGATCAGGCGTGCGGACAGGTCGGTGGTGCCGCCCGGCGCCGCCGGAACGAGCAGCGTCACAGGGCGTTCGGGGTAGTCGGCCAGGGCAGTGAAGGGGGTGGCGATCGCGGCCACGGCAACGGCGGCGCAGGCGCGCAGCGGCGCCAGGAAGGGGATACTCATCGAGGTCTCCTGGTGGGATTTGTTATGGGTTGAGGAACATTGCCTGGAACACCCGGGTCAGGCGGCCCCGAACCGCTCGGCCAGCCATGCGGGCGGCCGATGGGTTGCAAGCCGATGGCCAGCGGCCAGCAGCGGGGGATGGAATTCGCGCTGCACCAGGCGCGGCAACTTGCCGACGACATCCAGCAGCGGCTGCAGGGAAACGCCGGTTTGCACGCCCATGCACTCGAACATATGGACCAGCTCTTCGGTATTGACGTTGCCGCTTGCGCCGGGCGCGTAGGGGCAGCCACCCAGCCCGCCCGCCGCGGCGTCAAAGCGCGTCACGCCCGTCTGCCAGGCGGCCACGGCGTTGGCCAGCGCCATGCCGCGCGTGTTGTGCAGGTGCACCGTAATGGGCATGCCGGGCAATGCGCGCGCGGTCTGTTCGCACAGCGCGGCTACCTGCGTCGGGTACGCCATGCCGGTGGTGTCGCACAGCGTCACGCCCGACGCGCCCGCCTCGGCCAACTGGCCGGCCAGGCGCAGCACGTCGTCGGTGGGCACGTCGCCATCGAACGGGCAGCCAAAGGCGGTAGACAGCGACACGTTGCATGGCACCCCGGCGCCTTGCGCGGCGTGCAGGATGTTGACCAGCTCGGCCAACGACTGGTCGCGCGTCATGCGCAGGTTGGCACGGTTATGCGTCTCGCTGGACGACATCACCAGGTTCAATTCATCGGTGCCTACCTCGAGCGCGCGCTCCAGGCCGCGAATATTCGGCACCAGCGCGGTGTAGATGACGCCCGGCTGGCGCTGGATCCGGCGCATGACGTCCTGCGCATCGGCCAGTGCGGGAATGGCCTTGGGCGACGTAAAGCTGGTGACTTCGATACGCGCAAACCCGCAGGCCGACAGCGCATCAACCAGCGCAACCTTGTCGTCGGTGGCGACGAAGGCCTTTTCTATCTGCAGGCCGTCGCGCGGGCCGACTTCGTTGATTGCTATGCGAGAAGGCCCGGTATTCATGCAATGACTCCACGCTGGCGCAATTGTTCGCGCTGCTCTTCAGTAAGCCCGGCCGACGCCAGCACGGCGTCGGTATGTTCGCCCAACGTAGGGGCGCGGTCGCGAACCTTGCCGGGGTTGCCCGACAGCACGGGAAACACGGCCGGCATTTCCACTCGCACCCCGGTGGCCCCCCGGATCTCGGCAATGGCGTTGCGCGCGCGGTAGTGCGGGTCGCGCGCAATATCGGCCACGTTGTAGATGCGCCCGCTCGGCACGCCGGCCTCGCGCATCGCGTCCAGCACGTCGTCAATGCTGCGGTCGGACGTCCACGCGCCGATCGCAGCGTCGATTTCTTCTACCCTGGCGGCCCGTCCGTCGTTGTGGGCCAAGGCGGGGTCGCGGCCCAGGTCTTCGCGGCCGATGCACGACATCAGCCGCTGGAAAATCGTGTCGCCATTGCCGGCGATAAGCACGTAGCCATCGTTGCAGCGATAGGCGTTGGACGGCGCGATGCCCGGCAGCGACGAGCCGGCCGGCTCGCGCACCACACCGAATGCGGTGTATTCGGGCAGCAGGCTTTCGGTCAGGTTGAACAGGCTTTCATACAGGGCGGCGTCGATCACCTGCCCTTGGCCGCCGCGCGCATCGCGCTGGTACAGCGCCAGCAGCACGCCCAGCGCGCCATGCAGCCCGGCTATGGTGTCCCCCAGCGACAGGCCCGCGCGCACGGGCGCGCGACCCGGCTCGCCATTCAGGTAGCGCAGCCCCGCCATGGCCTCGCCGATGGCGGCGAAGCCAGGCTCGCGCGCCTTGGGCCCGGTCTGGCCATAGCCCGAAATGCGCAGCATGATCAGCCGCGGGTTCAATTCGTGCAGCACTTCCCAGGACAGCCCCCATTTCTCCATGGTGCCCGGGCGGAAGTTCTCGATAAGCACGTCGGCCTGGCTGGCCAGCAAGCGCACGATCTCCTGCCCTTCTTGCTGGCGCAGGTCTACGCACACCGACTGCTTGTTGCGCGACTGGGCTTCCCACCATACCGAAGTGCCCTGGTGCAGCAGGCGCCACTTGCGCAGCGGGTCGCCCTGCCCGGGCGGTTCGACTTTGACGACCTGCGCGCCAAAATCGGCCAGCGTCTTGGCCGCGAAAGGCCCGGCGATCAGTTGGCCCAGTTCCAGTACGCGTATGCCGGCGAGTATCTGCCCTGCCATTGCCGCTCCAGCGATTGTTAAGCACTCGATCCGGTAGTGTGCGCGAAATGGGCGTGCGCGCGAATGCTTAATGCGGGAAACGGGGGTTCCTGAAACGAGAAGGCCCCTAGCAGGCGGGCGCCGGATCGGGCCGCAAGTGCGTCAACAGCAGCCGGGCCGCAACGGTCAGCGCGTCGATATCGCGCACGCCCAGCAGCAGCCAGCGGCGCGCCCAGGAGTCAGTCAGCGGAATCAACCGGATGGCCATCGAGCGTGCGTGCGGCGCGGCCGCCAGGCGCGGCAACACGCCAACGCCCCCGGTGGCCACCACCATGCGGCACATGGCGTCAAAGCTGCGAACCTGGATGCGCAGCCGCATCGCCTTGTCCAGGCGGGCACACTCTTCGGTCAGGCGCGTGGCCAGCGACGTCGTCTGGGGCAGGCTGACATACGCATAGTCCAGCGTTTCGGCAAATGCCACCTGCGGCAAGTTGGCCAGGGGATGGCGCTGCGGGGTGATCAGCACCAGGTCGTCCGAGCGGTACGGCACCGTCACCAGCCCCTGGGCCGGCGTACGGTCGGCAAATACGCCTATATCGGCCCGGTTTTCGAGCACGGCCGTAACAATTTCGGTGCTGTTCAGTTCTTCCAGGTCTACGCGCACCGCGGGGTGTTCGTCCATGAAAGCCGCCAGATCTTCGGGCAAGAATTGCGTCAGTGCCGACGTATTGGCGGCGATGCGCACCTGGCCGCGCACGCCCTCGGCAAAGTCGGACAGGGTCACCGCCATCTGTTCGACCTCTTGCAGCACACGCTGGGCGTGAGCCAAGCAGGCCTGGCCGGCGTCGGTAAGCGCCACCCCGGCGGTATTGCGGTACAGCAGCGGCGTGCCCAGCACGGCTTCCAGGTCGGAAATACGTTTACTGGCAGCCCCCACGGCCAGGTGCGACTGCCGCGCGCCGGCCGAAATGCTGCCCGCCCGGGCCACCGCCACAAAGAGCGCCAGCGTTGTCAGGTCGAAGCGAGAAAAATTCATGCCGCCGATGCTACTCCACAACGCGCCCCGCAGCCGCTGCCGGCCCACTACAATCCAGGCTATGAACACGAGCACTCCCGAATCCCAGGGCGCCGGCGCCCCTGCCGCCTTGTCGGACGCCACCCAGGCGGCCCTGCGGCCTGCCGATCAGGCGCCCCACAGCCCCGGCGCCACCCACATCCGCAGTTTTGTCCACCGCCGCGGCCATATCACACAGAGCCAGCGCGAAGCGCTCGAAACCCTGCTGGATAAATGGTCCATCCCCTATGCCGACCGCCGGCTGGACCTGGCCGCCGCGTTTGGCCGCGAGGCCCCCACCATCCTGGAAATCGGTTTCGGCATGGGCGAAACCACGCAGAAGATCGCCCAAGCCCGGCCCGACGATAATTTCCTGGGAATCGAGGTCTTCAACGCCGGCGTAGGTTCGCTGTTGCGCCGCATCGAAGAATCGGGCCTGCAGAACCTGCGCATCGTGCAGCACGACGCCGTGGAAGTCGTGCGCGACATGATCGCCCCCGATACGCTGGCGGGCGTGCATATTTACTTTCCAGACCCCTGGCCCAAAAAGCGCCATCACAAGCGTCGCCTGATCCAGCCGCCGTTCGTGTCGCTGCTGGCCAGCCGCATCAAGCCGGGCGGCTACCTGCATTGCGCCACCGATTGGCAGGACTACGCCGTGCAAATGCTGGAAGTCCTGGGCGCCGAACCTTTGTTGCGCAATACGGTGGCCGATTACGCGCCCCGCCCCGAATACCGCCCCCAGACCAAGTTCGAAACGCGCGGCCTGCGCCTGGGGCATGGGGTCTGGGACCTGATCTTCCAAAGGACCGCCTGACGATCATGCTGTATCCCGCTATCGAGCCTTATCGCCACGGCATGCTGGACACCGGCGACGGACACCAGGTCTATTGGGAACTCTGCGGCAATCCGCAGGGCAAACCCGCCGTGTTCCTGCATGGCGGCCCCGGCAGCGGATGCTCGCCCGTGCATCGGCAATTGTTCGACCCGCAGCGCTACAACGTGCTGCTGTTCGACCAGCGCGGCTGCGGCCGTTCTACCCCGCACGCCAGCCTGGACAACAACACCACGTGGCATCTGGTGGCCGACATCGAGCGCCTGCGCACGGAAATCATGGGCGCCGAGCGTTGGCTGGTTTTTGGCGGTTCGTGGGGGTCGACCCTGGCATTGGCTTATGCGCAGACCCATCCCGGGCATGTCACCGAACTGGTGCTGCGAGGCATTTTCGCGCTGCGGCGCGCAGAGCTGCAGTGGTTTTACCAGGAAGGCGCCTCGTGGCTGTTTCCCGACCACTGGGAAGCCTATGTCGCCCCCATTCCGCCGCAAGAGCGCGGCGACATGATCGCCGCCTACCACAAGCGCCTGACTGGCGATGACCCAGCCGAACAACTGCGGGCGGCCAAGGCCTGGAGCAAATGGGAAGACAGCACCATCACGCTGTTGCCCAGCCCGCGTCATCAGCAGAGCCATGCCGCCGACCGCGCGGCGCTGGCATTCGCGCGCATCGAGAACCACTATTTCATGAACGGCGGCTTCATGGAAGACGGGCAGCTGATACGCGACGCCCACAAGTTGCACGGAATTCCCGGCACCATCGTGCAGGGCCGGTACGATGTCTGCACGCCCGCGCGCACTGCCTGGGACCTGCATCGCGCATGGCCGCAGGCCAAGTTCCACCTGGTGCCCGACGCCGGGCACGCCTTCGACGAACCCGGCACGCTGGCCCGTCTGATAGAGGCCACCGACGCCTACGCTGCACAGTAGAGAATCACCATGCACATCACGCTCAACGGACAAGCGAACGAGTTTCCGCTGGACACCACCGTGGCCGAACTGCTCCAGACGCTTGGCTACGCGGGCAAGCGCGTCGCCGTCGAACGCAACGGCGAAATCGTGCCCAAAAGCCAGCACGCCGCCACGCGCCTGCGCGATGGCGATCAAGTCGAGATCGTCGTAGCCGTGGGCGGAGGCTGACGCCGCCCGCACAACACATTGTGAGATTTATCAACGGTGCGCTACCCCAGCCCCTTTCGGGCTTGCGCGCGCCGTTTCGCGTAGTACCCTGACGCCTGTATTTCTGGCCGGCATGCACAGCGCGTGGCGCACATGCCCGCCCCAGACAGGGAGTCAGCATGTCGCCCAAAGCCCTGACCGGAGCCCTCTCCGTCCGGCCTTTCGGATCGCTACTATTTCGCATGGCCGGCGCAGCCGGCCGCGCCACGGGATACGCCGCCAGCGTCCTTGCACGGCAATCGTGGGTTGAAGAGCGCATCCTTTTCCTGCGCGCCTGGCGCAACAACCCCAAAGCCATCGGCGCCATCTGGCCTTCCGGCCCGCAGCTGGCCGCCGCCATCACGCACGGCATACACCCCGGCATGGGGCCATGCCTGGAACTCGGGGCGGGAACCGGCGCCTTTACCCGCGCACTGCTCGCGCGCGGCATGCATCCCGAACAGCTGACGCTGGTCGAAATGAACGAGCAGCTTGCCCGCCAACTGCGGCGCGAATTTCCTTCGGCTTATGTGCACCAGGGCGATGCGGCCCGGCTGCAGGGCCAGCAACTGTTCGTCGACGGCCTGGCCGGCGCGGCGGTTTGCGGGTTGCCCCTATTGAACATGCCGGTCAAACAGCAAATCGGCATACTGCGCGGCGCGTTTACGCACATGCGGCCCGGCGCGGCCATGCACCTGTTCACCTACGGGCCGCGCTGCCCGGTATCGCGCCGCGTGCTCGACCGGCTGGGCCTGCGGGCGCGCCGCACCCGGACAGTGTTGGCCAATGTGCCCCCGGCGCACGTGTGGAAACTGACGCGTCGCCCAGTACATGCGGTACGCCGCTGATACGCGCGCAGGTTACATCTTGTCCATATTCCGGCTCGCACGCACCGCGCATTGGGACCATAATCGCTGGGCAAGCAATAAGTTCTGCCAACTTCTGCCTTTGCGTGCTTAACGTTTATTAACAATCACAAGGACATACTATGGGTCTGCTCAGCTTTATCAAAGATGTCGGCGAAAAACTGTTTGGCGCCAACGAAGCCCAGGCGGCCTCCGTTGACGAAATGCAGAAAGAACTCGCCAAGCATGGGTTGAATGCAGATGGCCTGGAAATCAAGGTCGACGGCGACAAGGTCACCGTATCGGGCGAGGCCGCATCCACCGAACAAGCCGAAAAAATCGCGCTGGCGCTGGGCAACACCGTGGGCGTGGCCCAGGTAGACAACCAGCTCACGGCCAAGGAAGCAACGCCCGAAGCACAGATGTACACGGTACAGAAAGGCGACAACCTCTGGAAGATCGCCGAAGCGCACTACGGCAAGGGCCAGGGCGCCAAGCACACGGTCATCTTCGAAGCCAACAAGCCGATGCTCACCCATCCGGACAAAATCTATCCGGGCCAGGTGCTGCGCATCCCGCCGCTGAACTGAACCGCACAAACCGGCAAACCCCGCAGCGTTTGCCGGTTTGTATCGGAGTGGGCCCTCCCCGTTCGCTCCGATCATCTTGGCCAGGCGCTTGCCTGGCCTTTTTTTTGCGGGACGCCGAAGCCGGTCGCCATGCCCTTGAAGGAAAGCTGGTCAGCCGGTGTCTGACTCCGAAGATACCGTCTTGGCAGTCAAGTGGCTAACGCGTAATCGCTGCGATATGGGGTGCGGTTTTTAAGCACGCCGAAGCATAGGTGGACCAGCTTGCGCATGGCTGCCCCG
>NZ_NEVK01000006.1 GCF_002261265.1 Bordetella genomosp. 7
GCGTATGCATTGTAATTTTGCGTGTTTCAAAGACAAAACCCCAGCACGTTGTATGTGCTGGGGTTTTGAGGGATAAGAGCCTGACGATGACCTACTTTCACAGACGGGAAGTCCACTATCATCGGCGCGAAGGCGTTTCACTGTCCTGTTCGGGATGGGAAGGAGTGGGTCCACCTTGCTATGGTCGTCAAGCGTAAGCGCTAGGGTGCACGAGGTTTAGGGTCTCGGGCACCGCAATTGGGAAGAAGCACATCGAGCTGGGCGACAGGCGTTTCGGCCTGGCCAGCGATTGTGAAGGTATTTATTGATTGAACGGCACTTGTTCGCTATGTGTCATATCAGGTCTATAAAACCCGCAGAGTTATAGGATCAAGCCGCACGGGCAATTAGTATCGGTTAGCTCAACGCATTGCTGCGCTTCCACACCCGACCTATCAACGTTCTGGTCTCGAACGACCCTTCAGGGGGATCAAGTCCCCGGGATACCTAATCTTCAGACGAGTTTCCCGCTTAGATGCCTTCAGCGGTTATCTCTTCCGTACTTAGCTACCCGGCAATGCCATTGGCATGACAACCGGTACACCAGAGGTACGTCCACTCCGGTCCTCTCGTACTAGGAGCAGGCTCCGTCAAGTATCCAACGCCCACGGCAGATAGGGACCAAACTGTCTCACGACGTTTTAAACCCAGCTCACGTACCTCTTTAAATGGCGAACAGCCATACCCTTGGGACCGGCTACAGCCCCAGGATGAGATGAGCCGACATCGAGGTGCCAAACACCGCCGTCGATATGAACTCTTGGGCGGTATCAGCCTGTTATCCCCAGAGTACCTTTTATCCGTTGAGCGATGGCCCTTCCATTCAGAACCACCGGATCACTATGTCCTGCTTTCGCACCTGTTCGACTTGTCAGTCTCACAGTCAAGCACGCTTATGCCATTGCACTATCAGCACGATTTCCGACCGTACCTAGCGTACCTTCGAACTCCTCCGTTACGCTTTGGGAGGAGACCGCCCCAGTCAAACTGCCTACCATGCACTGTCCCCAATCCGGATAACGGACCAAGGTTAGAACCGCAAACAAACCAGGGTGGTATTTCAAGGACGGCTCCACCGAATCTGGCGACTCGGTTTCTGCGCCTCCCACCTATCCTACACAGGCCGGTTCACAGTCCAATGCAAAGCTACAGTAAAGGTTCATGGGGTCTTTCCGTCTAGCCGCGGGTAGATTGCATCATCACAAACATTTCAACTTCGCTGAGTCTCAGGAGGAGACAGTGTGGCCATCGTTACGCCATTCGTGCAGGTCGGAACTTACCCGACAAGGAATTTCGCTACCTTAGGACCGTTATAGTTACGGCCGCCGTTTACCGGGGCTTCGATCAAGAGCTTGCACCCCATCACTTAACCTTCCGGCACCGGGCAGGCGTCACACCCTATACGTCGACTTTCGTCTTGGCAGAGTGCTGTGTTTTTAATAAACAGTCGCAGCCACCGATTCTCTGCGGCCCCTTCAAGCTCTGCGCGCAAGCGCATCACCCTAACGGGGCATACCTTCTCCCGAAGTTACGGTATCAATTTGCCGAGTTCCTTCTCCTGAGTTCTCTCAAGCGCCTTGGAATATTCATCCCGTCCACCTGTGTCGGTTTGCGGTACGGTCTCGTACAGCTGAAGCTTAGAGGCTTTTCTTGGAACCACTTCCAATCACTTCGGTCCACTTGGGACCTCGTGCCACACCCTTGAATTACGCGCCCGGATTTGCCTAAGCGCCTTCTCCAATGCAGCAACAGGGACATCCAACACCCTGATGACATTCCGCGATCCGTCCCCCCATCGCACTGTACGACGGTGCGGGAATATTAACCCGCTTCCCATCAGCTACGCATCTCTGCCTCGCCTTAGGGGCCGACTCACCCTGCGCCGATGAACGTTGCGCAGGAAACCTTGGACTTACGGCGAGGGGGCTTTTCACCCCCTTTATCGCTACTCATGTCAGCATTCGCACTTCTGATACCTCCAGCAGCCTTTACAAGCCACCTTCGCAGGCTTACAGAACGCTCTCCTACCGCGTGCACTCTAAAGTGCACACCCGCAGCTTCGGTTTATCGCTTGAGCCCCGTTACATCTTCCGCGCAGGACGACTCGATCAGTGAGCTATTACGCTTTCTTTAAAGGATGGCTGCTTCTAAGCCAACCTCCTGACTGTCTATGCCTTCCCACTTCGTTTCCCACTTAGCGATAATTTGGGACCTTAGCTGGCGGTCTGGGTTGTTTCCCTCTTGAGTCCGGACGTTAGCACCCGGTGCTCTGTCTCCCAAGCTGGACTTGCGGGTATTCGGAGTTTGCCATGGTTTGGTAAGTCGCCATGACCCCCTAGCCATAACAGTGCTCTACCCCCCGCAGTCATACTTGAGGCACTACCTAAATAGTTTTCGGAGAGAACCAGCTATTTCCAGATTTGTTTAGCCTTTCACCCCTATCCACAGCTCATCCCCTAGTTTTTCAACACTAGTGGGTTCGGTCCTCCAGCACGTGTTACCGTGCCTTCAACCTGGCCATGGGTAGATCATCTGGTTTCGGGTCTACACCCAGCGACTGAATCGCCCTATTCGGACTCGCTTTCGCTACGCCTTCCCTATCCGGTTAAGCTCGCCACTGAATGTAAGTCGCTGACCCATTATACAAAAGGTACGCCGTCACCCCATAAAGAGGCTCCGACTGTTTGTATGCATACGGTTTCAGGATCTATTTCACTCCCCTTCCGGGGTTCTTTTCGCCTTTCCCTCACGGTACTGGTTCACTATCGGTCGATCACGAGTATTTAGCCTTGGAGGATGGTCCCCCCATCTTCAGACAGGATTTCACGTGTCCCGCCCTACTTCTCTTACGCCTAGTTCCACAAACCAGATTTCGTCTACAGGGCTATCACCTGCTACGGCCGGACTTTCCATTCCGTTCGACTACCTGATCTGCTAAATCGTAAAGGCTCTTCCGATTTCGCTCGCCACTACTCTCGGAATCTCGGTTGATGTCTTTTCCTCGAGCTACTGAGATGTTTCAGTTCACCCGGTTCGCCTCCACTGGCCTATGTATTCAGCCAGGGATACTGCATCGCTGCAGTGGGTTTCCCCATTCGGACATCTGCGGATCAAAGCTTGTTTGCCAGCTCCCCGCAGCTTTTCGCAGGCTACCACGTCCTTCTTCGCCTGTGATCGCCAAGGCATCCACCATATGCACTTAGTCGCTTGATCCTATAACACTACCGTCTTATAGGACGCTGATATGTTTCGCGTTTGTGCCGTTCATAAGTTTCAAAGCCGTTCTGGTCTTGCAACCAAAACCTTGAGAACTTGGAACAATCTAATGCAATCACAACCCGTGCACATGTTCATCAGCCTGGCGGCCAACTACTTCATGTGCACAATTTCGTTGTGCTTCTTCCTAATTGTTAAAGAACAATGTATAGCTTCATTGGGTAAAACCCAATGCATAAGACTGGCTACCAACCCTATGCACTGACTTCTACAAATCAATGGTGGAGGTGAACGGGATCGAACCGATGACATCCTGCTTGCAAAGCAGGCGCTCTCCCAGCTGAGCTACACCCCCAATCACACGAAACCGACCGCACCACGCGCCCTTGCACAAACCCACCATGCAAACACCCGTAACGCTGGCCAACCCCGGCAACCTGGTGGGTCTGGTTGGATTCGAACCAACGACCCCCGCCTTATCAAGACGGTGCTCTAACCGACTGAGCTACAGACCCAAAAACCTCTTCGGATCAGCAGTCAGGATTGCGGCACAGGGAGGTGTCCCCCTCTACCTACGCCCACAACCGATCCCAGCTACACATACAAACAACCGATAAGCGTGGACGCTCTGACAACACGGACTCACTCGCTCTTAAAGGAGGTGATCCAGCCGCACCTTCCGATACGGCTACCTTGTTACGACTTCACCCCAGTCATGAATCCTACCGTGGTAATCGCCCCCCTTGCGGTTAGGCTAACTACTTCTGGTAAAACCCACTCCCATGGTGTGACGGGCGGTGTGTACAAGACCCGGGAACGTATTCACCGCGACATGCTGATCCGCGATTACTAGCGATTCCGACTTCACGCAGTCGAGTTGCAGACTGCGATCCGGACTACGATCGGGTTTCTGGGATTGGCTCCCCCTTGCGGGTTGGCAGCCCTCTGTCCCGACCATTGTATGACGTGTGAAGCCCTACCCATAAGGGCCATGAGGACTTGACGTCATCCCCACCTTCCTCCGGTTTGTCACCGGCAGTCTCATTAGAGTGCCCTTTCGTAGCAACTAATGACAAGGGTTGCGCTCGTTGCGGGACTTAACCCAACATCTCACGACACGAGCTGACGACAGCCATGCAGCACCTGTGTTCCGGTTCTCTTGCGAGCACTGCCAAATCTCTTCGGCATTCCAGACATGTCAAGGGTAGGTAAGGTTTTTCGCGTTGCATCGAATTAATCCACATCATCCACCGCTTGTGCGGGTCCCCGTCAATTCCTTTGAGTTTTAATCTTGCGACCGTACTCCCCAGGCGGTCAACTTCACGCGTTAGCTGCGCTACCAAGGACCGAAGTCCCCAACAGCTAGTTGACATCGTTTAGGGCGTGGACTACCAGGGTATCTAATCCTGTTTGCTCCCCACGCTTTCGTGCATGAGCGTCAGTGTTATCCCAGGAGGCTGCCTTCGCCATCGGTGTTCCTCCGCATATCTACGCATTTCACTGCTACACGCGGAATTCCACCTCCCTCTGACACACTCTAGCCCGGTAGTTAAAAATGCAGTTCCAAGGTTAAGCCCTGGGATTTCACATCTTTCTTTCCGAACCGCCTGCGCACGCTTTACGCCCAGTAATTCCGATTAACGCTTGCACCCTACGTATTACCGCGGCTGCTGGCACGTAGTTAGCCGGTGCTTATTCTGCAGGTACCGTCAGTTGCTCCAGATATTAGCCAGAGCCGTTTCTTTCCTGCCAAAAGTGCTTTACAACCCGAAGGCCTTCATCGCACACGCGGGATGGCTGGATCAGGGTTGCCCCCATTGTCCAAAATTCCCCACTGCTGCCTCCCGTAGGAGTCTGGGCCGTGTCTCAGTCCCAGTGTGGCTGGTCGTCCTCTCAAACCAGCTACGGATCGTTGCCTTGGTAGGCCTTTACCCCACCAACTAGCTAATCCGATATCGGCCGCTCCAATAGTGCGAGGCCCGAAGGTCCCCCGCTTTCCCCCGTAGGGCGTATGCGGTATTAGCCACGCTTTCGCGTAGTTATCCCCCGCTACTGGGCACGTTCCGATACATTACTCACCCGTTCGCCACTCGCCGCCAGACCGAAGTCCGCGCTGCCGTTCGACTTGCATGTGTAAAGCATCCCGCTAGCGTTCAATCTGAGCCAGGATCAAACTCTTCAGTTCAATCTCTGTAGTTGTCGCACCGCTTGCCCCATGACAGGACTCGCAGCACTTCGCTCAAAGAAAATGAGGTTCCTTAAATGTGTTGGCCATGCACAAGGCACGGCCGCCTGACATTCTTGGTACTTCACTTCTGGTGAGCGCCTGATATATCTCTGTGGCTTAAAGAGCCCCAACCCGGCATGCCGCACCGAGCTTGCGCCCGATACCCACATACCCGATCAGAACCCCGTGGCCCGCATCATCAAGCGCCCACACTTATCGGTTGTTTCGTTGTTAAAGAACAGGTACTGCCACTGCGGTGCTGTTCGATCAGCACAGAAACGAGATTATGAAGCCTTTTTTGAAGGCTGTCAAATTGCCGTTTCTGCAAATTTGACCGGGCTTACCGCCGCCTTCCGGTGCTGCGTGTCGCGAACCCCGAAAGAACGAAACTATACACGAATTTTTTGGACCTTGCTGGCCCAGGGCAAACCGCTGCTTTGCGCGCACCGAGCGCCCGGCTGTGGGGCTTGCCTGGGCCGGGCCACCGTTTACTATGCGTGCTGGACCACGACGCTACCCTTGCCCATGAGTGAAGATATCCTGATCAATGTCACCCCCTTCGAAACGCGGGTCGCGCTGGTGGAGCAAGGCGCGGTTCAGGAGCTCCACGTCGAGCGCAGCATTCAACGAGGCCACGTCGGGAATATCTACCTTGGACGGGTGGTGCGCGTGCTGCCCGGAATGCAGAGCGCCTTTATCGACATAGGCCTGGAGCGCGCCGCTTTCATCCATATTGCCGACCTGCGCGAGAACCGCGGCGAGCGCTCCCAGGGGCTGACGCCCACGGCGATCGAGAAGCTGCTGTTCGAAGGCCAGACCTTGATGGTGCAGGTGATCAAGGACCCCCTGGGGACCAAGGGCGCGCGCCTGTCGACGCAGATCAGCATCGCCGGGCGCATGCTGGTTTACCTTCCGCATGACCCCCACATCGGCATTTCGCAGAAGATCGAGTCCGAATCCGAACGCGCGCAGTTGCGCGAGCGCCTGCAGGCGCTGATTCCCGAGGACGAGAAAGGCGGCCTGATTGTGCGCACGCAGGCCGAGGGCGCCACCGATGAAGAGCTGAGCGCAGACCTGGAATACCTGCGCAAACTATGGGGCCGCGTGCAGGCGGCCGCGCGCAGCCAGCCCGCCCCCGCGCTGCTGCACCAGGACCTGACCCTGGCGCAGCGCGTGCTGCGCGACATGGTGGGCGCACATACCGGCGTCATACAGGTCGATTCGCGTACCACCACTTCCGCCCTTATCGAATGGGCACGCGTGTATACGCCGTCGGTGGCCGACCGCATCCAGCATTACAGCGGCGAGCGTCCGCTGTTCGATACTGCCAACGTCGACGAAGAGATCGCGCGCGCGCTGTCCCGGCGCGTGGACCTGAAGTCGGGCGGATACCTGATCGTCGACCAGACCGAAGCGCTTACCACTGTAGACGTGAACACGGGCGGCTTCGTGGGCGGGCGAAACTTCGACGACACCATCTTCAAGACCAACCTGGAGGCGGCGCAGGCCATTGCCCGGCAATTGAGGCTTCGCAATCTGGGCGGCATCGTGATCCTGGACTTCATCGACATGGAGGACCCGGACCACCGTGAAACCGTGCTGGCCGAACTGAAAAAGGCCTTGTCGCGCGACCGCACCCGCATGACGGTCAACGGGTTTACCCAGTTGGGCCTGGTGGAAATGACCCGCAAGCGTACGCGGGACTCACTGGCACACCAGCTGTGCGAGCCCTGCCCCATGTGCGAGGCGCGCGGCACGGTGCGCACGGCCCGCACGGTCTGCTATGAGATTCTGCGCGAAATACTGCGCGAGGCGCGCCAGTTCAACCCGCGCGAGTTCCGTATCCTGGCCTCGCAAGGCGTGGTGGACTTGTTCCTGGAAGAAGAAAGCCAACATCTGGCGATGCTGGGAGATTTCATCGGCAAACCGGTGTCGCTGGAAGTGGAAACCGCGTACTCGCAGGAACAGTACGACATCATCCTGATTTGAGCGCGGCGCGAATGCCGGGGTAGTGCGCCCGTGCGCGCGGCCCAGGGGCCTACCGCAGGGCGGAACCGCCCTGTTGCTCCTGGCCCGCTCGACGCCACGCCGCGATCCGCCGGCCCAGCACAATGACCACCAGGGCGCCCGTCAGCTCGGCAGCCAGCTTCGCCACAGGCGTGGGAGAGCCCAGGCGTTCGACGACGTAGACGTCGCTAACGAGCATTCCGCCGGCGATCCACCCCAGCAAGCCGGCGCCCAGGGTCACCATGAGGGGAAAGCGGTCCATCAGCCTGAGCACCAGGGTGCTGCCCCAGACGATGATGGGCACGCTGACCAGCAGGCCGAATATCACATAGAACATCTGATGCCCGACATGGGCATTCTGGGCGGCGCCTGCGATCGCGATGACGTTATCCAGGCTCATGGCGAAGTCGGCCAGGATGATGGTTTTTACCGCCGCCATTACCGAGGCCGTGCTGGCTATGCCGTCATGCTGATCGGCGCCGGGCAGCATCAACTTGATGCCGATCCATAGCAAGAGCGCGCAGCCGATGATTTTC
This sequence comes from Bordetella genomosp. 7, assembly GCF_002261265.1. GTDB lineage: Bacteria > Pseudomonadota > Gammaproteobacteria > Burkholderiales > Burkholderiaceae_B > Bordetella_A. The sequence continues at coordinate 8,026 of NZ_NEVK01000006.1, forward strand.
AGGAATGGCACATCCAGCAATACCAGCGCAAAGCTGATGAGGGCCACCCGCAAGACGATGGCGCCGGCGGTGCCCCACAGAATGCCGTGCATGCGCCTGGCGGGCGCCAGGCCGCGGCACGCCAGGGCGATGACGACTGCGTTGTCGCCACCCAGCAGGATATCGACAAGGATGATCTGGAAGACGACGCCCCAATGGAGCGTGGCGAACAACTCTGGCATCGGCGTGTCCGGTTAGCGCGGGGCTTGCAGCGCGGCCGACAGCAGAGTCGCGGGGAAGTCCTCAGGAATGGACCAACCAGACCATTCTATAAAAGCGGCCCGGCAGATGAGCCAATGCCGGCAATGCGAGCAGGGATAATGCCGGATCGGGGGCCGGCGTTATCAGTCGTCGCGAAACTGCATGTTGTACAGCGACGCGTACAGGCCGCCGGCCGCCAGGAGCTGCTCGTGCGGCCCCTGCTCGACGATCTTGCCCGCATCGAGGACGATGATGCGGTCGGCGTTCTGTACCGTGGACAAGCGATGCGCGATAACCAGGGTGGTGCGGCCGCGCATCAGGCGTTCGAGCGACGCCTGCACCTGCCGCTCGGACTCGTTGTCCAGCGCCGATGTGGCTTCGTCCAGGATAAGAATGGGCGCGTTCTTGATGAGCGCACGTGCAATGGCGAGCCGCTGCCGTTGGCCGCCCGACAGGCGGGCTGCGTTTTCGCCGACGAGCGTGTGCATGCCCTGCGGCAGGCTTTCGACGAAATCGAGCAGGTTGGCCGCGGCCAAGGCGTCGCGGATCTGCGCTTCGCTGGCCTGGCCAAGCGCGCCGTAGCCGACGTTTGCGGCGATGGTGTCGTCAAACAGCACGACATCCTGGCTGACCAGCGACAAGTGCGAGCGCAGGCTGCGCAAGGTGAGCTGATCGATGGGTACGTCGTCGACGAGAATGGTGCCCGCGTCGGGAACCACGAAGCGCGGCAGCATGTTTACCAGGGTGGTCTTGCCACTGCCGGATCGCCCTACCAGGGCGACCGTCTGGCCCGGCTCGACCTGGAAGGACACCTGGCTGACGGTGTCGCGATCCGCATCGGCGAAGCGTTGCGTGACGGCGCGGAACTCGATCTTGCCACGTACCGGCTCGGGAAGGGTGCGGGTACCGGCGTCGACTTCGGGTTCCTGGTCGACCAGCGTGAAGACGCTTTCGGCCGCGACCAGCATTTTCTGCATCTTGCCCGCAAGGTTGGTCAGGCGCTTGATGGGGTCGAAGATCTGGGCCAGCGCGGCCATGAACGAGGCAAAGCTGCCCACCGTGAGCGTGCCGCTGTTGGCCTGGCTGAGCGCGACCGCGATAATGGCCCCCACCGAGATCGAAATGCACACCTGGGTGAGCGGCGTCATGGCCGCGTCGGCCGTGGCGGTGCGCATGGCAAAGCGGCGCAGGCGGGCATTGACGAAGGCGAAACGTCCGCGTTCGGCATCGTACCCGTCGAACAGCTTGATGACCCGCTGGCCGTTGATGCCTTCGCTGGCCACCCGGGTAAGCTCGGCGTTCATGTTGACGGTTTCGCGGTTGATGCGCCGCAGGCGGCGGATGAATGCCCGTGCGATCAGGACCGACACCGGCAGCATGACAAGGATGATCACCGTCAGCTGCCACGACATGTACAACAACACGCCAAGCAGCGCGATGACGACCAGCGTTTCGCGGACCAGCACCGTGATGACGTCGGTGGCGTATCCGGTAACGTTACCGGCGTCGATCGTGAAGCGGTTGAGCAGCCGGCCCGTGTCCCCGCGCTTGAAATGGGCGTCGGGCAGGCCCAGCAGGCGGTCGAACATGTCGCGCCGTATGCCCAGCAGCACGTTGTTGGCCACCCAGGCCAGCAGATAATCGCTGAAGAAGTTGCACACCCCGCGCACGAAGATAAGGCCGATGACCGCCAGCGGCAATGCCCAGACATAATATGGCTTGGCGCCGGTAAAACCGTCGTCGAGCAGCGGTTTCATGATGACAGCCAAAGTGGGCTGGGTGGCGGCAGCGCCTGCCATGAGCAGGATGGCAAGCGCCAGACCCTTCCAGTACGAACCGACGCGGCTGTAGATGCGCTTCCAGAGTACGGCCTTGACCGGATCGGAGCCGGCGGGTGCGTGACGTGCAGCAGAATTCAAGGGGCGACTCGCTTTAATACAATTGTGCCCGGATTGTACCGTTCGACCGCCATACCACCGACTTTGCCCATGCCCGAAATCTCCTGCCTTTATGTAAGACTGCCCAATTGGGTGGGTGACGTGTGCATGAGCCTGCCCAGTCTGGCGCGGCTGCAGGAAACCGGATTGCCGCTGGTGCTCTGCGCGCGGCCCTGGGCTCGCGATCTGCTCGATGGCCTGAAGCGGCAGGACTTCATCGCCATGCAGGGGCGGCTGTGGGAAGACGCCGGCGCGGTGCGCCGACACCGCCGCAGCCTGGGAACCGGGGCACGCCCGCGCGGCCTGGCCCTGCCCGACTCGCTGTCCAGCGCAGCCGTGTTCCGGCTGGCCGGCGTGCCGGCCGCGGGATACCGCGACGATGGCCGCAGCCTGCTGTTACGCTGGCCCATTGCCAAGCCGGATGCCGGCCTGCACGCGGTGCAGTCCTGGCACTACCTGACCCGCGCCGCGCTGCAGCGCTGGGGCCTGCCGGCCGGCCCGGAACAACCCGATCCCGAACTGGGGCTGCCCTTGACCGCGGCGCACCGGCAGGCCGCCGACACACTGCTGCGCGACGCCCGGCTGGCCGACAACCCGTTCGTTCTGATCGCGCCTACGGCCACGGGCCTGCACAAAGGCAAGGTAAAGGTCTGGCCCGGATTCGACACCCTTACCCGGGCGTTGCAGGCGCGCGGCCATACGGTGGTCATGTGCCCGCCCCCGGCAGAGGTCGAAGAGGCCCGGCGCAATGCTCCCACCGCCCAACTGCTGCCGGCCGTGCCCCTGGGCGCCTTTGCCGCGCTGACCGCCCGCGCCGCCCTGGTCGTGTGCAATGATTCGGGGGTATCGCATGTGGCGGCCGCGGCCGGCGCCCGCCAATTGACGCTGTTTGGCGTCACCAACCCGGCACGCACCGGCCCCTGGACGCCGCGCGCCGTATGCATGGGGTCGGAACGGAACTGGCCCCACCCCGCCGAGGTCGAACGCGAAGCCTGCGCGTTGCTTGACCGGGCTTCGTGACCGCCTTACTGATTTGATGATGACAAACTACCTGGCCAACCTGATCATTCCCCAGAATCTGTGTGTGACGCTGGTCGTCCTGGGCCTGGTGCTGGGCCTGTTCCGGATGCGCCGCACCGGAGCCGCCCTGGCCGCGGCAGGACTGGCGTGGGTATTGGCCTGGTCGCTGCCGGCCACATCGCTGTGGCTGGGCGGATCGCTGGAATCGCGCTATCCGCACAGGCCGCCCCAGGAACTGCCTACCGCGGATGCCATCGTGGTGTTGGGCGGCAACACGGCCAACGGACGCGCCAACTGGTTCCTTCCCTACGACAAGGAAACCGCCGTGGTACGCGTGGACACGGCAATCGAGCTGTATAAGGCAGACCGCGCGCCGCGCGTGGTGCTGTCCGGCGGCGCACTGGAAGGCGACGTCAGCGAAGCGCGCGGCATGGCGTTCCTGATGAAGCAGCAAGGGGTGCCGGAAGAAGCCCTGCTTCTGGAGAACGCCAGCCGCACGACTTACGAAAACGCGATGTTGACCGAAGAGGAACTGAAGGAACACGGCTTCAACAACATCTTGCTGGTTACGTCGGCCCTGCACATGCCACGGGCCATGGCGGCGTTTTCCAAGCTGGGCGTATCGGCCATTCCCGCGTCGACCCCGCCGCAGATCGTGCTTCCGGCCGATGGGTCCGTACAACCCTGGATGCCGCACATGCGTACGCTGGAGGCCAGCCGCTCGATCATCAAGGAATACGCCGGCCTGCTGGTGTATTGGCTGAGAGGCTGGGTATGAGCGGCCAGGCAGCCCCGTTGGCGTGCCGGCCGGGCTGCGGCGCCTGCTGTATTGCGCCGTCGATTACCTCGCCCATTCCGGGCATGCCCGACGGCAAGCCAGCCGGCATGCCGTGCGTGCAACTGTTGCCTGACATGCGCTGCGCGCTGTTCGGGCAGCCCACGCGCCCCGCCTTCTGCGGCGGTCTGCAGCCGCAGGCCGAGATGTGCGGCGACACACGCGCAGACGCCATTGCGTGGCTGACCAGGCTGGAAGCCGTCACCGCCCCCGCGGGGTGAGCGGCGCGGCGGTACCCCGCATCAGGCCTCCAGCGCCTTGCGGTAGACGTCCAGCGTCGCCTCGGTGAAATCACGCATATTGAAGTCGTTCAGGGCCTTGGTCCGCGCCGCTGCTCCCATGACTGGCAGCTGTCCGGGGTCGTGCAGCATGCCCTGTAACACCGCCGCAATGGCGCGCACATCACGCACCGGCACGATCCAGCCATCGACCCCACGGGTGACGTTTTCGGGAAGGCCGCCGGCGTCGGAGACCAGCGCGGGCAGTCCCAGCGACATCAATTCGCGGCAGGCGTACGACAAGGCCTCGCGGTAAGAGAGCACGAATCCGGCATGGCAGCAGGCCAGAGCATCCCGCACATCGTCGAGCAGACCGGGAAATACCAGCAGGTCCTGCATGCCCGCCGCGCGCACGCGCGCCAGCTTGGCCTCGTTGGGCGGGTCGCCGGCCACGAGGATGCGTATGCGCCGGCGTTGTTCGTCCGGCAGGCTTGCGGCCGCCTCGACCAGATCGAGCCAGCCCTTGTCGTAGTCGGTACCGCCGGCGCTGCCCAATAGCAAGTGGCCTTGCCAACCCGGGCCGAAGTACCGGCCGCGCAACGCGTCCAAGGTTTGTTCGGACTGCGGCGCGAAGTAATCGGTATCGATGCCATGCCTGATCGTGTGGATGGGCAGGCGGCCATAGGGAGATTGGTCGAGCAGCCCATGCACGTAGTCGCTGACGGCGATCACGCGATCGGTGGCCAGGCGCGCACGCAGACGGTGCCCCAGGGTATCCAGCGGGTGGTCGTTGTGCTTGGTGAACACTACGCGCGGCCGCTCGCGCAACCCCGCCAAGGCCAGCATCACCTGCTTGTGGTCCGCAGACCCATTGACGTGGATGATGTCATAGGCATGCCGGCGAATCAGCCGGCGCAGCGCGGCCCTTTCCCCGAACCACGACGCAGGTCGCGTGGAAAAACGCATGTCCACCGTGCGCACTCCCGCAATAGCCCCTGCGTAGCGATACAGGCGGCTGGTTCCGGGTGTGGCCACGGTAACCTCATGGCCGCCTGCCAACGCCCGGGCCAGGCCGGTAATGTACGTGGCATGGCCTCCGCCATTGCGCGGGTGGAAGTTGGTGTAGAGGATTTTCACTTGCGCGCGTCGGACAGGAAACTGAGCTTGGCATAGCGGAAGAAGCTGCCGGCGGCCGCCGTCACGGCCAGCACAAGACCGTGGCGTCCGTCGAGAAATCCGCGCCGGATCAGGTAGATGCGCACGAAGGTCCAGAATCCGTGCCCAAGCGCACTGAATACCGTGGCACGCTTGCCGCGGGCGTGCATCATGGCGGCGGCGTCCGATGAATACCGGTTGACCTTGTTGATCAGCGCGTCGAGATCGGGATACGGGTAATGCAGGAAATGCCCCTGCAACTTCAACGCAGGCCGCTCGGGCACCACGCGTTCGTGCACCGCAGCGTCGGTGAACCGGGCCGTGCCGCGCTTGAACAGCCGCAACACGTAGTCGGGCCACCAGCCGCTGTGGCGGATAAGGCGACCACAAAAGTCGGACAGCCGGGCGATTTCATAGGCATCGGCCTGCGGCGCCGCGATCGCGGCCTGTATCTCGCGGGCCAGTTCCGGCGTGACGCGTTCGTCGGCATCGATAGACAATACCCAGTCGCCCGTTGCGAGATCCAGCGCGCGATTTTTCTGGGGGCCGAACCCCGGCCAATCGGGCGTGACATGCACGCGCGCGCCGAAGTCGCGGGCCAGCTCGACGGTGTTGTCGGTGCTGCCCGAGTCGACCACGATGAACTCGTCGGCAAACGCCACGGATTCGAGGCAGCCCAGGATGTGGGCGGCCTCGTTCTTGGTGATGATGATGACTGACAGCGTCATGGACGGTTCCTCATGCGCCGTTTCCAGGCTTTCCAGGCGTGGTAGCGAGGGCCCCACATCGGATGGCGCGACAGCCAGATGCGGCGGTTGAGCCATCCGCCCCCGAGGTTGCGCACGGCGAAACGATAGATATGCTCGGGATCGGCGCCGGGCACGTTCTGGCCCAGCGCGTCGGTGGTGTACAGGTGCCTGAAGCCCGCCTGGCGGGCAGCCTGCACATAGTCTGCGTCGAAATACCCCTGCGGCCAGCATAGATGATCGCTTGCCTGCCCCAGGCGCTGCGCCAGCGCGGCGCGCGAATCGGCGAGTTCACGCGCGATGTGCTCGCGCTTGGCCGCCACGTCGGGGCCGCACTGCTTGTCCCAACGCGTATGGGTGTGGGTGTGAGAATGGATTTCGAAGGTTCCGGCGGCCAGCATGGCCTGCGCCTCGCTCCAGCGCACGATGACTTCGTCGGCGCGGCCCTCGGCAATGAGCTGCTTGGTTGCGTGGTGATCGGGCGACGCGGGCAATGGGCCGGCCTGCCCCGCGTGCGGGCGCACCGGGCCGTCGCCCGCCCAGCCGGTGACGAGGAACAACACCGCCTTCATGCCATAACGCTGCAGCACCGGATGTGCGTACGTCCAGTTATTGAGATAGCCATCATCGAACGTGATGAGCACGGATTTTTCCGGCACGCGCCCGCCCGCCAGGAACTCTGCGAGCTGGGCGGTTCCGAGCGAGGTGTAGCCCGCGCGGGCCAGGCCTGCGATCTGCTGTTCGAAGACCTGGGGCGTGACGGCAATCATGCCGCCCGAGGGCGTGACGTGGTGGTACATGAGTACCGGGATATTCGGGGCGTTATTCATGATTGCCTTTCGGCCAGCCATTTACGGTAGACGGCCTCGGTATTCTGGGCCAGGCGCGCCGGCGAAAAAACCCCTTCTTCCCAGACCATGCGCCGCCCTGCCTCGCCCATCGTACGGCGCAATTGCGGATCGTCGACGAGACGCCGCAACGCGGCTTCGAGGGCATCCCGGTCTTTGACGGGCACCAGGATGCCGGTAATGCCGTCGCGCATCATTTCGGGCACACCGCCTACGTTAGTGCCGATGACGGGCAGCCCTGCGGCCTGCGCCTCGACGTATACGGTGCCCGAGGCCTCTTGCTGGGTAGCCAGGGCAAATATGTCGAAACCTGCCAGCAAGTTGGGAACGTCGCGCCGCGTGCCCATCAGATGGATGCGGTCCTGCAGGCCGAGTTCGTGCACATAGGCCTGGGTTTGCTCGAAAGTGGGCGAACCCGAGCCGACGAACACCGTGTGCAAGTTGCCGCGTTCGGCCATCAGCGGGCGGATGGCATCGATGAGATCTTTGTGGCCCTTGGCCGCCCGCATGACCGCAACGCATCCCACGACGATGTCGTCGGCGCCGAGGCCGAGTTCGCCGCGCAAGGTGGAATGCTCGACGGGCGGCGGCAGGACCACCGGCGAATACAGCGTGGCGGTGTGCTCGGCAGGCACGCCGCGGCTGATGAGATAGCGGCGCACGTAATCGCTGACGGTGGTCACGCGGTGCGGCAGCCACGTGTACGACAGCATCGAGCCCACTTTGCTTGCCAGGTGCCGCGTGCGCACGATCAGCGGGGCGCCGACGAGCCTGCCGGCCGTGCCGGCGATAAGGGTGTCGATGCGGCTGTGCGTATTGATGACGTCGTAGCGCCCGGCGCGCAGGATGCGCTGCATCGCCGCGACGCCCTTCAGGTAGTTGGCCAGCCCGCCCATGGGCAGGGTGTGCACTGTGAACCCGGCTTCGCGCAGGCGGGGCACCAGTTGCGCGTGAGGCTGGCACACGGCCTCGAGATGATGCCCGCGCGCGCGCATGGCGTGCATCTCTTTGAAGATGCGATGTTCCTGCCCGCCGAATGCGACGGCGGCCTCGGTATGGAGAATGCGCAAAGGCTGCATCAGTAAGTGACCTCGACGCCATCGGGTTTGACCCAGGCGGACAGATTTTCGAGCAGCGCATCGGCCATGCGCACGCGCCATTCTTCGCCCAGGCGGACCGTGCATTGGAAATTATCGCGCTGGTAGACGATGTCGACGGGCACGCCGGGAACGCCATTTTCCGGTTCGGCGCGGAACGGGTTGAGCAACTGCCGCAGCTTGCCGGCGTCGGCCTGGCCGTTGAGCCTGACGCGCAGCGACTTGGCTCGCGCCTCGCGCGCCAGCTGCAGGTCGTACAACTGCTCTGCGACGATGCGCATGCCGCCAGAGTATTCGTCGTTGCTGACCTTGCCCTGCACAATGATCAATTGGTCTTCGCGCAGGCGAGAGCGATGCTTTTCGTACAACTCGTTGAAGACGGAGATCTCGAGCTGGGCGGTGCCGTCATCGAGCACAGCGAAAACCATTTTGCCGCGCCTGGTCATCATGGTGCGCACGCCGGCCAGCACGCCGCACATCCACTGCAGGTCGCGCTGCGGTTCAATGCGCGCGAGCTGAGTGGGAACGATGCGCCGGACTTCATCTCGCCAGTGGTCGAACAAATGCCCGCTGAAATAGAATCCCAGCGCCGTCTTTTCTTCGGTGAGCTTGGCGTGCAGGTTCCAGGGGGCCACTTTGCTGAGTTCGCCGGCCACCACGTCGCCGCTGTCGTCGCCGAACAAGGACACCTGGTTGGCGCTGCGTGCGGCCTGCTCCGCCGCTTCCATCGCCGTGCCCACCGAAGCCAGCATGGCCGCGCGGTTGGGCTCGATGCTGTCGAACGCGCCCGCCTTGATCAGGGCCTCGATCGTACGGCGGTTCACTGCATGCTTGTTGACCCTGCGGCAGAAGTCGAACAGGTTGGCAAACGGGCCGCCCGCTTCGCGGGCACGCAGTATTTCTTCGACGGCGCCCTGCCCTGTGCCCTTGACCGCACCCAGGCCATAGCGCATGGTGCGCGGCGGCTTGCCTTGTCGGGTGTATTCGTCGGCCACCGGCTCGAAGCGGTACCCCGACGTATTGACGTCCGGGGGCAGCACCACCACGCCGTTGTCCTGCGCGTCGCGGCAGAACACCTGGACCTTGTCGGTGTCGTCCATATCGGACGAGATCGTGGCGGCGAGGAACTCGGCGGGATGGTACGCCTTCAGCCAGGCGGTCTGGTATGCGATGAGCGCGTATGCTGCCGAGTGCGATTTGTTAAAGCCGTAGCCCGCGAATTTCTCCATCAGGTCAAAGAGCTTGACCGCCAGATCCGGATCATGGCCCTTTTCTTTGGCGCCCTGCTGAAAGAGCTCGCGATGCTTGGCCATTTCTTCGGGCTTTTTCTTGCCCATGGCACGACGCAGCAGGTCGGCGCCGCCCAGCGAATAGCCGCCGATGATCTGCGAGATCAACATCACCTGCTCTTGGTACACGATGACCCCGTACGTGCTCTTGAGGGTCGGCTCCAGGTCGGGATGGAAGTAATCGACGGCGGCGCGGCCATGCTTGCGATTGACGAAGTCGTCGACCATGCCGGACTCGAGCGGGCCGGGACGGTACAGCGCCAGCATGGCGATGATGTCTTCGAAAGTGTTGGGGCGCAGTTTCTTGAGCAGTTCTTTCATGCCGCGCGATTCGAGCTGGAACACCGCGGTGGTGTTCGCATCGCACAGCACCTTGTAGGCTGCCGGGTCATCCAGCGACAGCGCCATGATGTCGAAATCGCGCTTGCTTTCGTTGAACTGGCGCACGTAGCGCACGGCCCAGTCAAGAATCGTAAGGTTGCGCAGCCCCAGGAAGTCGAACTTGACCAGGCCCGCCGCTTCGACGTCGTCTTTATCGAACTGGGAGACCGCGCTGTTTTCCTGCCCCGGCTGGCAGTACAGCGGGCAGAAATCCGTCAGCTTGCCCGGCGCGATCAGCACTCCGCCCGCGTGCATGCCGATATTGCGGGTCAGGCCTTCGAGGGGGCGCGCCAGGTCGACCAGGGCGCGGACCTCTTCTTCTTGATCGTAGCGCTCTTTGAATGCGGGCTCGTCTTTGAGCGTGCGGTCGAGCGACCAGGGATCGGCCGGGTTGAACGGGATCAGCTTGGACAGGCCGTCGCAGAACAGATACGGCATGTCGAGCACACGCCCCGCGTCGCGCACCACCGCCTTGGCGCCCAGGGTGCCGAACGTGGCGATCTGGCTGACGGCCTCGCGGCCGTATTTCATCTTGACGTAGTCGATGACCCGCTCGCGGTTGTCCTGGCAGAAGTCAATATCGAAGTCGGGCATCGACACCCGTTCGGGGTTCAGGAATCGCTCGAACAGCAAGTCATAGCGGATGGGGTCCAGATCCGTGATCCCCAGCGCATAGGCCACGAGCGAACCCGCGCCGGAACCGCGGCCCGGACCGACGGGAACGCCGTTCTGCTTTCCCCAGTTGATGAAGTCCTGAACGATCAGGAAGTAGCCCGGAAAACCCATCTGGATGATGGTTTTGCATTCCCAGCGCAGGCGTTCGTAGTACTGGGCACGCTTGGCGTCGCGCTCGGCATCGTCCGGAAAGAGGAAGCTCAGCCGCTTTTCGAGCCCCTGTTCAGAAAGCTGCACGAGATAGTCGTCCAGCGAAACGCCGTCGGGCGTCGGGAAGTTGGGCAGGCGGGGCTTGCCCAGCACCAAGGTCAGGTTGCAGCGCTTGGCGATCTCGACCGTATTGGCCAGGGCCGAAGGCACGTCGGCAAAGCGGCGCGCCATTTCTTCGGAGCTGAGCAGGTACTGCTCTTTCGTGAAACGGCGCACCCGTCGAGGATCGGCAAGGATCTCGCCCTGGGCGATACACACTCGCGCCTCGTGCGCCTGGAATTCGGATTCGTCGAGGAACTGCACCGGATGCGTGGCCACCACCGGCAGCCGGGCCTCGGCGGCCAGGCGCATGGCGGCCTGGGTGTAGGCCTCGTCGCCATCGGCGCCGGTGCGCTGCAACTCGATATAGAACGCGCCCGGAAACAACTGGCCCCATTGCCGGGCAAGCGACAGCGCAGTGACCGCATTGCCGGCCTCAAGCGCATGGCCGATATCGCCGGCGCGGCCGCCCGAAAGCGCGATAAGCCCCTGCTGCCCCTGCAGCCATTCACGGCGGATCTCGGGGCGGCCCCTGCCCTGGTTTTCCAGGAACGAGCGCGTCAGCAATTCGCACAGGCTCAGGTAGCCCGCGTGGTTGCGCACCAGCAACAGCAGGCGATAGGGCTTGTCGGGATCGTCGTCATTGGTGAGCCAGACATCGCAGCCGGCGATGGGCTTGATGCCCGCCCCCCGCGCGCCCTTGTAGAACTTGATCAGGCCAAACAGATTGGACAGGTCGGTCAGCGCGACCGCAGGCTGGCCCAGCTTGGCCACGCGCTTGATCAGGTCGGGAATGCGGACAATGCCGTCCACCACCGAAAATTCGGAATGGACGCGCAGGTGGACAAAGGCAGGCGAGGAAGTGACGGCTTCGGACATGGCCGGAATTGTACCCAGTCGGCCGGCCCGGCAACGCAGTTATTGCCCGGCTTGCGCCAGGGTCGCCCAGCTATGTAACAATATGGTTTTACCCAGAATCCGCCTTGCAGCGGAAGCATGCGTATCCATGAAATGGCTCATTGCGGGCATATGGCTGGCCTCCATATTGTTTGCCCACTTCCGAGGCCGTGTGCGACTGCGGCTGACACGCCAGCTGCTGGACCAGTCTGTACTGCTGGCGCCGGTCAACGCGTTCATGGTGCTGTGCTCGCGGGTACCCACCACGCCGTACCTGCCCACCCGCGAGATTCCCGAGCTGCAGGTGCTGGACGACAACTGGGAAGTCATACGCGAAGAAGCCCTGAAAATGGCCGAGCTGCGGCGCATCAAGGCCGCCGAGCGCCATGACGACATCGGGTTCAATTCGTTTTTCAAGTATGGCTGGAAGCGCTTTTACCTGAAATGGTATGACGCCCGCCACCCGTCGGCCGAAGAGTTGTGCCCGCGCACGGTGGCCATACTGAAAGGGCTGCCCAAGGTAAAGGCCGCCATGTTCGCCGAGCTGCCGCCCGGCGGCAAGCTCAACCGCCACCGCGACCCGTTCGCCGGCTCGCTGCGGTATCACCTGGGGTTGGTCACGCCCAACGATGACGCCTGCCACATCATCGTCGATGGCGAAACCTATAGCTGGCGCGACGGCGAAAGCGTGGTGTTCGACGAGACCTACGTGCACGAGGCGCACAACAAGACCGAGGCCAATCGCATCATCCTGTTTTGCGACGTCGAACGCCCGCTGAAGTGGGGCTGGGCCGAGTCCTTCAACCGCTGGTTCGGCCGCGTGGTGATGTCGGCGGCCAGTTCGCCCAACGACAGCGGCGACCAGACCGGCGCGATCAACAAGCTGACCCATGCGCATTGGGTCATCGACCAGAAGCGCAAGCAGTTCAAGGCCTGGAACCGTACGGCGTACAAGGCTACCAAGTGGGGCTTGATCGTGCTGGCGGTGGTGGCGTTTCTGGCGTGGTAGGCATAGGCCCTGCCGCCTAATGCGAGGTATCGGGCACCTTCGGAGCCTGACACCGGGTTCCATCACGCGATAGTCGCACCGCCGCGCGGGCGCCGGCGGCGCCTCAGCATTCCACAATGTTCACGGCCAGGCCACCACGGGCGGTCTCTTTATATTTGGTTTTCATGTCGGCGCCCGTCTCGCGCATGGTCTTGATGACCGAATCCAGCGACACATAATGGTGGCCGTCTCCGCGCAAGGCCATGCGTGCGGCGTTGACCGCCTTGACCGAGGCCATTGCATTGCGCTCGATACACGGAATCTGCACCAGGCCGCCCACCGGGTCGCACGTCAGGCCCAGATTGTGTTCCATGCCGATTTCCGCGGCGTTTTCGACCTGCTCTACCGTACCGCCCAGCACGGCCGCCAGCGCGCCGGCCGCCATGGAACAGGCGACGCCCACCTCGCCCTGGCAACCCACCTCGGCCCCGGATAATGAGGCGTTGTACTTGTAGAGCAGCCCGATCGCGGCGGCGGTAAGCAGAAAGTCGCGCACCCCGGCGCAGCTGGCGCCCGGCACAAAGCGGTCGTAATAATGCAGCACCGCCGGAATGATGCCCGCCGCCCCATTGGTGGGCGCTGTCACCACCCGCCCGCCGGCGGCGTTTTCTTCATTGACCGCCATGGCGTACAGGTTGACCCAATCCATCACAGACAGCGGATCGGAAAGCGTGCGCTCGGCACGCACTGTCAGGCTTCGGTAGAGTTCGGGCGCGCGCCGGCGCACCTTCAGCGGACCGGGCAGTTCCCCATCGGCCTGCGGGTGGTCAATGCCGCACCCCCGGCTGACGCAGTCCTGCATCACCTGCCAGATGCGGTCGAGCTCGGCCTCGACCTGCTCCTGCGCGCGCCAGGTGAGTTCGTTGCGCATCATGAGCTGCGCCACCGTCAGGCCGTTTTCACGGCACATCGACAGCAGGTCGCGGCCGGTACGAAAGGCAAAGGGCAACTGGTCGTGCGCGGCAATAACCTGCGAGTTGGGCGCGCCGGCCGTGACGACGAACCCGCCGCCCACCGACAGATACCGGGACTCGCGCAGGACATCGCCGTTGCTGTCGCAGGCGTGGAATTTCATGCCGTTGGGGTGCTCTGCCAGCGCGATGCGGCGGTAGAACAGGATGTGTTCCCTTTCGATGAAGGGCACATCGAAGTGCCCCAGCAACGGCAAGACTTTGCGGGCGCGAACCTGGTCCAGCAGGCCGGCAATGGCTGCCGGATCGACGGTGTCGGGCGCGTGGCCCATGAGGCCCAGCATCACGCCCTTGTCGGTGCCGTGCCCCTTGCCGGTGGCCCCCAGGGAACCGTAGAGCTCGACGCGCAGGCTGGCAACCTGCGGCAGGAGCCCGTCGCGCTGCAACCCTTGCGCAAACAGCAATGCCGCGCGCATGGGGCCAACCGTATGCGAGCTGGATGGCCCGATACCAATCTTGAACAGGTCAAAGGCAGATACCGCCACTGCAGACTCCCGGCAAAGACAACGGCAGCAAGCTTAACGGACGGCCGCAAACGCGTTGCGGGAGCGGATTTCGCACCGGAGCGCGGCCATGCGATGATTGCCGTCTGACATGTCATTTTACTGATGCCGGCAAGGCCGGCGAATCTGGAGCGGCCAACGATAAATGTCTGGGATTCTGCCTTTGCTGGATTTCGCAGGGTATGTCGCCCTGCTGCTGTGGGGTGTGCACATGGTGCAGACCGGTGTACAACGCGCCTACGGCGCGGCGCTGGGCGCCGCTTTGGGGCGCGCCCTGGGCACGCGCCTGCGCGCGTTCGGAACCGGCCTGGGCATTACCGCCGCGCTGCAGAGCAGCACGGCCACCGGGCTGATGATCACCGGCTTTGCCGCGGGGGGGCTCGTGGGGCTGGGGCCGGCGCTGGCGGCGATGCTGGGAGCCAATGTGGGCACCACCCTCATCGTGCAGGTGCTGTCGTTCGACCTGACCTCGCTGGCGCCGGCGCTGATCCTGGCCGGCGTATGGATGTTTCGCCGCTATCCGCCCGGACGCACCCGCGACCTGGGCCGGGTGTTCATCGGCCTGGGCCTGCTGCTGCTTGCCCTGCATCAGCTGGTGTCGCTGTTCGCCCCCCTGCAAAACGCCCCGCTGCTGGCGCTTATCCTAGACGCGCTGGCCACGCAGCCGGTGGCTGCCGTACTGCTGGCCGCGGCCCTGACCTGGGCTGCACACTCGAGCGTGGCCGTGGTCGTGCTGGTCATGTCGCTTGCCGACCATCACCTGGTGGCGCCCGAACTGGCTATCGCCCTGGTGCTGGGCGCCAACCTGGGCACGGCCGTCAACCCCATGATCGAAGGCGTCAGCGGCGACGATCCGGCCGCCCGCCGGCTGCCGCTGGGCAACTTGCTGACCCGCGTGGCCGGCGTGCTTGCCGGCCTGATATTGCTGCCCTGGCTGCCAGGCTGGATAGCCATGCTGGGTGGAGACAGCGCGCGCGAAGTGGCGAACTTCCACACGGTGTTCAATACCGCCGTGGCCCTGGTCTTTCTGCCCTTGCTGGGCCCGTATGCGGCGCTGCTGATCCGCTGGCTGCCCAAGCGCACCGATCCCAACGACCCGGCGCGACCGCAATACCTGGACGAGGCGGCGCACGACGTGCCGGCGGTGGCGCTGGGCAACGCAGCGCGCGAGGCGCTGCGCATGGCCGACATGCTGCAGACCTTGCTGATGTATGCGCGGGCGGGCTTCAAGCGCGACAACCGCCACCGCATGGTGCAGGCGCGCCAGCTCGATAATGCGCTCGACAAGATCGAGACGGCCATCATCACTTATCTGGCTCTGCTCGACCGCGAGAACATGACCGGCGACGATGTGAAGCGGCTCGACGACATCCTGGCCTTTGCCAGCAATATCGGCCACGCCGGCGACATCGCATACCATGGCCTGCTGAATCACGTGGGCCGCCTGCGCAAGCACGGCTGGGCGCTGCTGCCCGAGCAGCGCCAGCGGCTGGACGAAACGCTGGGTCGCCTGATCGCGAACCAGCGTCAGGCGGCGGCCCTGTTTGTCAACGACGACGTGCGACAGGCCCGGGAGCTGGCGCGCGAGAAGGCGCGCTTCCGTGAGCTGGAGACGCGCGAGGCCGAGCTGCACCTGCAGAAAATCAAGTCCGGCGAAGTGGATGCAGCCGAGGTCGGCGCCTTGTACATGGATATCGTGCGGGACATGAAAGGCATCAACTCGCACGTCGTGGGCGCGTCGGCGTATCCGCTGCTGGCGCGCCGCGGCGAACTTCTTCCGAGCCGCCTGCGCCCAACGGAAGACTGAGCCTGCCGCGACAGCCCGGGCGCCGCGGCAGGCCGTCCGGTCAGGCCAGGTGGCGCTGGAACCAATCCAACATCCGCTGCCAGCCGTCGCGAGCGTCGGCGGCGCGGTACATCGGCCGGTAATCGGCCAGGAAACCGTGGCCGGCGTCGGGATACACCACCACTTCTGAAGCGCGCGCGGCGGCATTGCCCTGCGCCAACGTTGCCTTCAGCGCATCGACGTCTTCCAGCGGAATGCTGGCATCCTTGCCGCCGTAAAGGCCCAGCACGGGGCCTTGCAGGTCGGCCGCCACGTCGAGCACGACCTGCTTGATCAGCGGGCCGTGGCCGGTGCTGAGCTTGCCATACCACGCCACGCCAGCCTTGATGGCGGGGTTGCGGGCGGCATACATCCAGGTAAGGCGCCCGCCCCAGCAGAAACCGGTGATGCCCGCGCGCCGGGTATCGCCGCCATTTTGCTCGGCCCATGCCAGGCTGGCATCGAGGTCGGCGTAGACCTGTTCGTCGGGAACCTTGGCGACAATTTCCTGGATCAGCTTGGGCACGTCGGTATAGGCCGCCGCATCGCCCTGGCGCTGGTACAGCTCGGGAGCCACGGCCAGGTAGCCGGCCTTGGCCAGACGCCTGCAGATATCCTTGATGTGCTCGTGCACGCCGAATATTTCCTGCACCACCAGCACCACGGGCAGGCCAGTGCGGCCCTGCGGCGCCGCGTAATAGGCGGAAATCGAGCCGTCGTGCACGGGCAGGTCGAATACACCGTGCGCGAGGCCGTCGGCGTCAGTATGGATGGTGGTATCTGCAGGATTGCCGGCAGCGGGGGCAAAGCTCATGTGGGACTCCTGTACTGGCGGGCCCCGAAACGGGCCCTAGTGCTCGTGGGTGGCCTGATGGCCGGCGGGCCGCGCCGTTTCGTGCGTGTGGCCATGCGCCGCGCCGTGGGCATGCTCGTGCCCGTGCGCCGGCCCATGATGCAGCAACGACGTGACGCCATAGATGACGATAACGCCTGCGCTCACCAGCAGCAACTGCGGTACCGCTTCGCGCAGCGAG
This sequence comes from Bordetella genomosp. 7, assembly GCF_002261265.1. Classification (GTDB taxonomy): domain Bacteria; phylum Pseudomonadota; class Gammaproteobacteria; order Burkholderiales; family Burkholderiaceae_B; genus Bordetella_A. Next base: position 24,994 of record NZ_NEVK01000006.1, read on the forward strand.
CCGCGCTCATGCATCTGCGGGATCAGGTCGGCCACCGAAATATATAGAAAGCTGCTGGCGGCGACGACCAGCACGTATGGCACCCACTGCTGCGCGTCCTGCAAGGCGAAAAAACCGATCACCCCGCCCAGCGCGGTGCACAGGCCGGAACACAGAATCAGCACAAAGGCCCGCCGGCGCGCCAGGCCCGCGTTGATCAGCACGACGAAGTCACCGAGCTTGTGCGGCACCTCGTGCACGATGATGGACGCCGCGGTCAGCACGCCCAGCACGGGATCGGCCAGAAAGGCGGCTGCCACCAGCACACCGTCGCACAGGTTGTGCAATGAACTGCCCACCAGGATGAGCACGCCGCCGCGCCCGGCCTCGTGGCGGTCGTGCCCCTTGTGGTGATGATGGCCGTCGCCCTCGTGGTGATGGCTGTGGCGCAGCAGGGCAATTTTCTCGAGCACGAAAAAACCGAGCAGGCCGGCCAGCATCAGGGCGAACAAGGTATGGGCGTCGGCGGTGGCGCTTTCGAAGGCCTCGGGCAGCAGATGCAGCAAGGCCACCGACAACAGCACGCCTACCGACAGGCTAACCATGTGGTGCAGATACTTGCTGAAAACGCGATAGGCGAGCCAGCTGGCGGCCGCTACGGCAAGAAGGCCGCCGGACATGGTGGCCAGCAAGATCCAGAAGAGCAGCATGGGTGACTTAGCGGAGGGTAGAAGAAGATATATTATATCATTTCATGCAGCTACCCCCGGCGTCCCTCTGCCGCTAGTGCGCCTGCTCCCAATTGGGGCCAGCGCCTACCTCGGCCACCAGCGGCACCCGCAGCTGCGCCACCCCGCACATGAGCTCCGGCAAATGGGCGCGCACCGTGGCGAGTTCGTCATCGGGCACTTCGAGCACCAGTTCGTCGTGTACCTGCATGATCATGCGCGACGCCATGCGTTCGGCGGCGAGCCAGTCCTGCACGGCGACCATGGCCATCTTGATCAGGTCGGCCGCCGTGCCCTGCATGGGCGCATTGATGGCCGCGCGCTCGGCGCCCTGCCGTCGCGGGCCGGACGCGGCGCGGATGTCGGGCAATTGCAGGCGACGGCCGAATACGGTCTCGACATAGCCTTGCTGGCGCGCCAGTTGCCGGGTGTGCTCCATATACTGGGCCACGCCGGGGTAGCGCGCGAAATACCGGTCGATGTAGGCCTGCGCGGCGTCGCGGGTGATGCCCAGGTTGGAAGCCAGGCCAAATACGCCCATGCCGTAGATCAGGCCGAAGTTGATGGCCTTGGCGGCGCGGCGCTGCTCTGCGCCGACCTCGGCCAGCGGCACGCCAAAGATTTCGGACGCCGTGGCGCGGTGGATGTCTTCGCCCGCAGCGAACGCCTGCTGCAGATTGGCGTCATCGGACACGTGCGCCATGATGCGCAGCTCGATCTGCGAATAATCGGCCGAGACCAGCACGCCCTGTTCGGCGATGAAGGCCTCGCGCACCCTTCTGCCCGCTTCGGTACGTACCGGAATGTTCTGCAGGTTGGGCTCGGACGACGCCAGCCGCCCCGTGATGACGGCGGCCTGCGAGTAATGTGTATGCACGCGGCCCGTGCGCGCATTGATCATGCGCGGCAGCTTGTCGGTATAGGTGGATTTCAGCTTGGACAGGCCCCGGTATTCGAGCAGTACCTGCGGCAAGGGATAGTCACGGGCCAGCTTGGACAGCACTTCTTCGTCCGTGGACGGTGCCCCGCTGGCCGTCTTGCGCACCACCGGCAATTGCATGCGGCCAAAGAGGATCTCGCCCAATTGCTTGGGCGAATTCAGGTTGAACGGCTGACCGGCCAGTTCATAGGCGCGCTGTTCCAGCACGAGCATTTCCTGCCCCAGCTTGTGACTCTGGCGGGCCAGTTCCGCAGCGTCGACCCTGACGCCATTGCGCTCGATAATGGTCAGCACGCGAGACACCTGGATTTCGAGCTCGTAGATGCGCTCGAGGCCGGGGTCGGCGGCCACCCTGGGGCGCAGGGCATGGTGCAGCTGCAGCGTGAAATCGGCGTCTTCGCACGCGTAGTGGCCGGCACGATCGACCGCCACTTCGTCGAAACAGATCTGCTTGGCGCCCTTGCCGCAGAGTTCCTCGTACGTGATGCCGCCCCGCCCCAGATAACGCTGCGCCAGATCATTCAGGCCCACGCCGCGGTGGGATTCCAGCACGTAGGCCTGCAACATCGTGTCGTCGACGATGCCCGCCAGGGCGATGCCCTCGTTGGCAAACACGTGAGCGTCGTACTTGGCGTGGTGCAGCAGCTTGGCACGCGCCGGATCTTGTAGCCAATCGCGCAGGCGCTCGAGCACCGCCTGCTTGGGCAATTGCTCGGCGCTATCGGGCCCGCGATGGGCCACGGGAATATAGCAAGCCACGCCGGGCGCCACGGCCATGGAAATGCCCACCAGGCTGGCCTGCATTTCGTCGAGCGAGGTGGTTTCGGTATCGACGGCGACCAGCGGGGCGTCGGCCACCTGCGCCATCCATTCATCAAAGGCCGGCCAGGTCGAGATGATCTGGTATCGCAGTTCGGCCGGCGCAGCCGGCGCTTCGGCGATGACGCGGGCGTCGCCCGCGGGCACTCGCTGGGCATCGCCGGTAAGTTCGCGCAGCCAGGTGCGGAACCCATAGCGCTCGTACAGCGCCTGCAGGGTCTCGACATCGGGCTGGCTGGGCGCCAGATCGTCGATGGATGCCACGTGGCCGGTAAGATCGCAATCGCACTTTACCGTAAGCAACTGGCGCGTCAGGGGGAACTGGTCGATGGCGGCACGCAGATTGCTACCTGCTACGCCCTTGATGGTGTCGGCCTGAGCCACCAGAGCGTCGATAGAGCCATGCTCGGCCAGCCATTTCGCGGCCGTCTTGGGCCCTACCTTGGTAACGCCGGGCACGTTGTCGACCGTGTCGCCCACGAGCATCAGATAATCGACGATGCGCTGGGGCGGCACGCCGAACTTGCGCTCTACGCCGGCGACGTCGAGCACTTCGCCGCTCATGGTATTGACCAGCGTGACTTGGGGAGTAACCAACTGGGCGAGGTCTTTATCGCCGGTAGAGACAATGGTGTGTACGCCTTGCCGCGCGGCATGATGGGCCAGGGTGCCGATGATGTCGTCGGCTTCGACGCCTTCGATGGCCAGCACCGGCCACCCCAGGGCCTTCACGGCCTGGTGAATGGGCTCGATCTGCGCGGCCAGGTCGTCGGGCATGGGAGGACGATGAGACTTATAGTCGGGGAACAGATCGTCGCGGAATGTTTTGCCGCGCGCATCGAAAACGCACGCTGCGTAGTCTGCTTTATGATCCGACACCAGCTTGCGCAGCATATTTACGACGCCGTAGAGCGCGCCCGTTGGCTCACCTTGCGCATTGCGCAGATCGGGCATAGCGTGAAAAGCGCGGTACAGGTAGCTGGAACCGTCGACCAGCAATAAGGTTTTATTCATGGTTACAAAAGCAGAACTAGAAACGCCCGCCGGTAAGCAAATACCGGTGATTATGTCAGAGATACAAGAGGCGGCAGAACAATTGGCCGACATCGGCCCCGCCGTCAGCGTATTCGGAAGCGCCCGCATCAGCCGCGATTCGCCGCATTACCAGAGGTGCGTCGCCATTTCCACGGCGCTGGCCCAGGCCGGCTTTGCGGTTATTGCGGGCGGCGGCCCCGGCATCATGGAAGCCGCCAATAAAGGCGCCTTCGAGGCTGGCGGCGTCAGCGTGGGCCTGAACATCAGCCTGCCGCATGAAGCGCACAATAATGAATACCAGACCATCAGCCTGTCGTTCGAGTATTTTTATTCGCGCAAGGCCACTTTTTTCATGCACAGCTTTGCCTATGTGGCGCTGCCCGGCGGCTTTGGCACGATGGATGAGTTGTTCGAAGCCCTGACCCTGATCCAGACAGGCAAGGTGCCGCCCGCGCCCATCATCCTGGTGGGCAGCGAGTACTGGCAGGGCCTGGTGCAATGGCTGGGCGAACAGATGCTGCCCAACGGCATGATTGCGGCACACGACCTGGAGCTGTTTACGATAGAAGACGATCCGGACAAGGTCGTGCAATGCGTCGTGGACTTTCATAGCCAACGGCGCACGCCGAATTATCCGCCCACCCTGCCCGGCTGACCTGCTAAGCCAGCGCTTCTGCCAACGCCTGCCGCGCACGCGCCACAAACTCGCTTTCGTCGGCGCGCGCGGGCAGCAATGCAAACTGAACCTGGGGCAGCGCGGGCAGGCTCGCGCCTGACAGCCGTTCGACCCCGGGAGCCAGCGCCGACTCGTTCAGGCAGGCCACGCCCAGTCCGGCGGCCAGCGCCAGTTGCACGCCGGCCACGCCGGAGGCGACGTGCGCCACCGTGTACATGCGGCCTCGGCGTACCAGCAGGCGTTCGGCGAACTGGCGCAGGGCGCACGATTCGGGCAGGGCCACCAGCGGCAGCGGCGCACCGCGCGCCACTTGCGTCCCCGGCGCGCCCATCCAACACAGCGGCTCGCGCCGCAACACGATGCCCGGCGTTCGCCTGGCGCCCGGGACGCACACCTGCATCGTCAGGCCAAGGTCGTACTCGCCTTGGGCGCAAGCCGCCTCGACCTCGCCGCTTTTCATGATCGCCACATGCAGGCGCACCTGGGGATAGCGCTGGTTCAGGCGCCGCAGCAGCCCGGCGACATCGCGGGGGCGGAAGTAATCGGTGAGCGCCAGGCGCAGTTCACCATCGAGCGGCACGCCTCGCAGGTCGCGCAGGGCCTCGTCCGCCATGGCCAGGATGCGCGCCGCGTGGGCCTGCAGGCGCAAGCCCGCGGGGGTGGCGCGCACACCCGTCTTGCCGCGCGCCAGCAGCGGCTGGCCGGCACGCTGTTCCAGCTTGCGTATTTGTTCGCTGACGGCGGATTGCGACAGGTGCACCAGCGGCGCCGCGGCCGTAAAACTGCCCGCGTCCAGCACTACGACGAACGTGCGCAATTGGTCGAGGTCGAATCCCTGCACGATCTATCCAACGGTTTTTTCGTTGGATACTATCGTAAATTCCCGTTTTTCAGATGTCAAAGGCGCCACTAGACTGGCGGCACGGTCGATCGAGACCGCTTCTAACCGTCCAGGGAGCCAGCATGCCGCACATCGTCATCCATCTGTCGGGACAGCCCGACCCCACGACCAGCCGGCAAGTGGTCGACAAGGTCATGGAACTTACTCACGCGGTGCTGGGCAAGGCCCCGGAAGTCACCGCCATTACGCTGCAGTACATCGCGCAGGATGACTGGTTCATCGCCGGAAAACCCCTGTCGGAAACGGGGCAGCACGCGTTTCACCTGGACATCAGCGTCACGGACGAGACAAACACCAAGCAGGAGAAGGCCCGCTACATCGCGGCCATTCATACAGCCTTCGGGCAGCTGCTGGGCAGGCTGCATGAGTGCTCGTATGTGCATGTGATCGATGCGCGGGCCACCGCCTATGGGTACGGTGGCGCCACCCAGGAATACCGGCACCAGCGCGCGGGGGTGTAAAAAAGGCGGCGCCGTGGCGCCGCCTGCTGACCCGCTCCGCTACCGACGGTCAGGCGTTCTCGCGCGCGGCGCGGCGACGCTCGTGCTCCTGCAAGTGACGCTTGCGCAGGCGGATCGATTTGGGCGTGATCTCGACCAGTTCATCGTCGTCGATGAACTCGACTGCGTACTCCAGCGTGAGCTGGATGGGCGGAACCAGGCGCACCGCCTCGTCGGTGCCGGACGCACGGATGTTGGTGAGCTGCTTGCCCTTGATGGGGTTGACCACCAGGTCGTTATCGCGGCTGTGTATGCCGATGATCATGCCTTCGTACAGCGCTTCGCCGGGGCTGACAAACATGCGGCCGCGGTCCTGGAGCTTCCAGAGCGCATAGGCCACGGCTTCGCCATTGTCCTGGCTGATCAGCACGCCATTACGGCGCTCGCCGATCGACCCTTCGCGCACCGGCGCGTACTCGTGGAATATGTGGCTCATGAGGCCGGTGCCGCGAGTCAGCGTCAGGAACTCATTCTGGAACCCGATCAGGCCGCGCGCCGGAATCAGGTATTCGAGCCGGGTGCGGCCACGGCCGTCGGGCTGCATATCCTGCAGGTCGCCCTTGCGGCGCCCGAGCTCTTCCATCACCCCGCCCTGATGGGCGTCTTCTACGTCAACGGTAAGGGCTTCGAAAGGCTCGCACTTGACGCCGTCGATGTCCTTGAACACCACCCGGGGCCGCGAAACGGCCAATTCATAGCCTTCGCGGCGCATGGTTTCGAGCAGGATGGTCAGGTGCAGTTCGCCGCGGCCGGAGACCTCGAACACCGTATCGTCGCCGGTGTCGCGCACCCGCAGGGCCACATTGGACTTCAGCTCGCGCTCGAGACGATCGCGCAGCTGACGGCTGGTGACGAATTTGCCTTCACGGCCCGCCAGCGGCGACGTGTTCACCATGAAGTTCATCGTGAGCGTCGGCTCGTCGATGCGCAGCATGGGAAATGGCTCGGGCTTGGCCGGGTCCATCACGGTGCACCCGATGCCGATGTCTTCGATGCCGTTGATGAGCACAATGTCGCCGGCTTCCGCCTCAGACACGACTTCGCGCTCGAGCCCCTTGAACTTCAGCACCTGGTTGATGCGGCCCTTGCCGGCATCGCCTTCGGGGCCAAACTGGAACGCCACGTCCATTCCGGGGCGGATGCGCCCGCGGTTGATGCGGCCCACGCCGATCTTGCCGACGTAGCTGTTGTAGTCCAGCGAGATGATCTGCATTTGCAGAGGGCCGTCCGGGTCGTCTTCGCGTTGCGGCACATGTTCGAGAATCGCCTCGAACAAATGCCGCATGTCGCCTTCGCGCACATCCGGCGTCGGGCCGGCGTAGCCGGACAGGCCCGATGCGTACACCACGGGAAAGTCCAGCTGTTCTTCCGTGGCCCCGAGCTTGTCGAACAGGTCGAACGTCGCGTTGATGACGTAGTCGGGCCGCGCGCCTGGCCGGTCGATCTTGTTGACCACCACAATAGGCTTGAGCCCCAGGCCCAGCGCCTTGCGTGTGACGAAGATGGTCTGCGGCATGGGGCCTTCGACGGCATCGACCAGCAACAGCACGCCGTCGACCATGGAAAGCACGCGCTCGACCTCGCCGCCGAAGTCGGCGTGCCCCGGCGTATCGATGATGTTGATATGGGTGCCCTGATATTCCACGGCGCAGTTCTTGGCCAGGATGGTGATGCCGCGCTCTTTTTCGAGATCGTTCGAGTCCATCACCCGTTCGGTAACGGCCTGGTTTTCGCGGAAAGTGCCGGATTGGCGCAGCAGCTGGTCAACCAGGGTGGTCTTGCCGTGGTCGACGTGGGCGATGATGGCGACGTTGCGCAGGGCGCGAGTCATAGCGGGTCCTTTAAGGTCTGTTTGGGGGGCAGCAAGCCCTCCGGCAATTCGGTCAACGCAAGCAACGCCTGCGCAGGGTCGGTCATGGCCTGCAAGGCCTCGATCGTGACGGCGCGATCCAGCGAAAACGGCCCGACGAGCGTGCGCCGCAGCGCCGACAGGTGGGCATAGCAGCCCAGCGCTCGCCCGATGTCCTGGGCCAGCGTGCGTATATAGGTGCCCTTGCTGCAGGCGACATCGATCTCGGCGCTATTGCCGCACAACTGCACCAGTTCGATACGATACAAGGTGACCTGGCGCGGCGGGCGTTCGAGTTCAATGCCTTGCCGGGCGTACTCGTACAGCGGCTTGCCATCGCGCTTGAGCGCCGAATACATCGGCGGCACCTGCTCGATGGCGCCCTGGAAACGTGACAATACCTCGCGCAGCGCGGCTTCGGTAACACTGTAACCCTCCGCGGCCCGCGCCACCACATGGCCGGTGAGATCGCCGGAATCGGTTTCCTCGCCAAACTGCAAAGTGGCACGGTAGGCCTTGTCGGCGTCGAGCATCGCGCCGGAGATTTTCGTGGCGCGACCGAAGCAGCACACCAGCAGCCCGGTGGCGAAAGGGTCCAGCGTGCCGGTATGCCCCGCTTTCGCCGCGTCGACAGTGCGCCGGGCGCGCTGCAGGGCGTGATTGCTCGACAAACCCACAGGCTTGTCGAGCAACAGGACACCGTCGAGCGCAAGCCCGCGTCGTTTAGCCATCGTCGAATCCGGAAAAAAAAAGCAGCGACGACAGCCGGTCAGCGCTGGTCTTCAGGTTCGTCGGGCTCGTGCGGGACCGGGCCGGAGCGATTGGCCCGGTCGATGAGCGCCGACATTTCGATGCCGCGGGCGACCTGCGCGTCGTGTACAAAGCGCAGGGTGGGCACCGTGTGGATATGCAGCAACTTGTAGAGCTGCGAATGCAGCCAGCCGGCCTTTTCGTTGAGCAGCGCGGCGGCGGTGTCGGGCTCGGCGCCCAACACCGTGAAATAAACTTTGGCGTGCGCGTAGTCGGCAGACAACTCGACGCCGGACAACGTGATCAGGCCGGCCCGCGATACATCCAGCTCGCGCTGGATGAGGCCGGCCAGGTCTTTCTGGATCTGGTCGGCCAGCCGCAGGTTGCGGCCGGGGATGGATTTGGACTTGTGACGACTCATGAACGACCCGGAAACGCCGCCCCTTACAGGGAGCGGGCGATCTCCTTGATTTCAAAGATTTCCAGCTGGTCGCCCACCTGGATGTCATTGCTGCCACGCAGAGTCAGGCCGCAATCGAAGCCGGACTTGACCTCTTTGACGTCGTCCTTGAAGCGGCGCAGCGAATCGAGGTGGCCGGTCCAGTGCACGACGTTGTTGCGCAGCAGGCGGACTTGCGAATCGCGGCGAACCAAGCCGTCGAGCACCATGCAGCCCGCAACGTTGCCGATACGCGAAATGGAGTAGACCTCGCGCACTTCGACCAGGCCGATGACCTCTTCTTTTTTCTCGGGCGCCAGCATGCCCGACATGGCCGCCTTCACTTCATCCACGGCGTCGTAGATGATGTTGTAGTAGCGCAGGTCGATGCCATTGGATTCGGCCAGCTTCTTGGCGCTTTGCTCGGCGCGGACGTTAAAGCCGATGACCACGGCATTGGAGGCGATGGCAAGGTTGACGTCGCTTTCGGAAATGCCGCCCACGGCCGCATGCACCACTTGCACGCGCACTTCGTCGGTGGACAGTTTGGTAAGCGAAGCCACCAGCGCTTCCTGCGAGCCCTGAACGTCGGTCTTGACGATGAGCGGCAGGGTTTGCATGCCCTCGCCCAGGTTGTCGAACATGGACTCGAGCTTGGCAGCCTGCTGACGGGCCAGCTTGACGTCGCGGAACTTGCCTTGGCGGAACAGCGCGATTTCGCGGGCCTTGCGCTCGTCAGCCAGGGCGATGAGCTCGTCGCCGGCAGCCGGCACTTCGGTCAGGCCCTGGATCTCGACGGGGATCGACGGCCCGGCTTCCTGGACCTGCTTGCCCGTCTCGTCGAGCATGGCGCGCACGCGGCCAAAGCTGGCGCCTGCCAGCACGACATCGCCGCGCTTGAGCGTGCCGCTTTGCACCAGGATGGTGGCCACGGGGCCGCGCCCCTTGTCGAGCCTGGCTTCGATAACCAGCCCCTTGGCCGGCGCGTCGATCGGCGCCTTGAGCTCGAGGATTTCGGCCTGCAGCAGCACGTTTTCGAGCAGGTCGTCGATACCGGTGCCCGTCTTAGCGGAAACCGGCACGAACGGCACGTCGCCGCCGTATTCTTCGGGCACGACTTCTTCGGCCACCAGTTCCTGCTTGACGCGGTCGGGGTTGGCTTCGGGCTTGTCGATCTTGTTGATTGCCACGACCAGCGGCACGCCGCCGGCCTTGGCATGGTGAATGGCTTCGCGGGTTTGCGGCATGACGCCATCATCGGCGGCCACCACCAGGATGACGATGTCGGTTGCCTTGGCGCCGCGCGCGCGCATGGCGGTAAACGCTTCGTGACCCGGGGTGTCGAGGAAGGTGACAACGCCACGCTCGGTTTCGACGTGGTACGCGCCGATGTGCTGCGTGATGCCGCCGGCCTCGCCCGAGGCCACCTTGGAGCGGCGGATGAAGTCGAGCAGCGAGGTCTTGCCGTGGTCGACGTGGCCCATGACGGTAACCACGGGCGCGCGCGGCAGGGATTCGGCTTCGGCAACGCCCGGCGTTTCGTCGAGGAAGGCTTCGGGGTCGTCGAGCTTGGCCGCAATAGCCACGTGCCCGAGCTCTTCGACCACGATCATCGCGGTTTCCTGGTCGAGCACCTGGTTGATGGTTACCATCTGACCCAGCTTCATCAACTGCTTGATGACCTCGGCGGCCTTGACGGACATCTTGTGCGCCAGGTCGGCCACGCTGATGGTTTCGGGCACGTGTACTTCGCGCGCGATGAATTCCTGCGGCGCGGCCTCGTGACGGCGGTCGGCCTGCTGGTTGCGGCTGTTGCGGCCACCCTTGCCGCCCTTGCCGCCGGCGCGCCAGCCGTCGCGGGAAGGAGCGCCCGACTTGGTGTCGGCCGGCTTCTTGCGGGAAGCATCATCGCTCCAGGTGGAGGCGACTTCGGCGGTCTTGATGGTTTTCTTGGATCCGACCGCACCCGGCTTGGCGTCTTTCTTGGCGCCCGGCGTGGCTGCCTTGCCGGCCGGCTTGTGCAGCGTGCCGGACAGGGCCGCGGCAGGCGCCTCGGGTTCGGGCGCACGCAGGACCTTGCGCGGACGGTTCAGCATTTCGCGCAACGCGGCGGCTTCGGCTTCGGCCGCGCGGCGAGCCTGCTCGCGGGCGGCGGTATCGGGCGCAGGCGCCGCGGCCGCCGGCGTGGCGGCAGGACGGCCAGCCGTGGGGCGGCCTTCCGTGGGGCGGCCTGCTGCAGGACGGCCCTCTGGACGGCCACCTGCAGGGCGGCTCGGCGCGGGCGTCGCTGCCGGGGATTCGGATTTTGCTGCGGCCGGCTCGGACTTGACCGGGGCGGCTTGCGCAGGGGATTCAGTAGCGGTATCGATTTCGGCTTGCACAGCAGGTTGCGGCGAGGCCGGCTCGGCCTCGCGCTCGGCGACGGGCTCGGCTTCAGCGGGCGGCGCGGGTTCGGCCGGAGCTTCTGCCGGCTGGGCCGCCGGTTCGGGTTGGGGCTCAGGCTGGGCCTGGGCCGCGGGGGCAGGAGCAGGCTCGGCGGCCGGTTCCTGGTCTTGTGCCGCAGGCGCGGACGGGGCCGGCGCGGCGGGTTCGGGCGCTGGCTGCACTGCGGCGGGCGCGGGGACGGCCGGCTCGACGGGCGCGGCCGGGGCCTCGGGCACAGCCGGCGCCGCCTCGGCACGCGCCTGTTCGAGGGCGAGCTCGGAAGGATCGCGCTTGACGAACACGCGCTTCTTGCGGACTTCGACCTGAATGGTACGCGAACGGCCGGTGGCATCGGCCTGGCGGATTTCGGAGGTCTGGCGACGCGTCAAGGTGATCTTCTTGCCCTCGGTCGCGCCATGGGCGCGGCGCAGCGAGTCGAGCAACTTCGCCTTGTCGCTGTCGGTAACCGCGTCGTCTACCGAGTTGAGGTCAACGCCAGCCGCACGCAGCTGCTCCAGCAGCACGTTGGCAGGCATTTTCAGCTCGGTAGCGAACTGGGCGACAGTATTACTCGACATTAGGCTATCTTCCCTCTATATGCAGCGATTACAACAACGGTACGCGGGCGGCGTTGCCGCCCTTGCACCTGGTTCGGCACCCGCCTGGTTATTCTTCATCGAACCAGTGGGCCCGGGCGCGCATGATCAGCTCGCTGGACTGCTGCTCGTCGAGGCCGGAAATTTCGGCAAGCTCGTCGGCGGCCAGCTCGGCCAGGTCATCGCGCGTCAGCACTTGCCGTTCCGCCAGCTTGGAAGCCAGTTCCGGCGTCATGCCTTCGAGTTCGAGCAGGTCTTGTGCCGTTTCAAGGCGCTCTTCCTGGGCGATGGCCTCGGTAAGTAACGCATTGCGGGCGCGAGAGCGCAGCTCGTTGATGGTGTCTTCGTCGAACGCCTCGATTTCCAGCAGTTCCTGCATGGGAACGTAGGCGATTTCCTCGATACCGGTGAAGCCCTCGTCGATGAGAATGTCGGCGACTTCTTCGTCGACGTCGAGCTTGTTCATGAACGTGGCGCGCAGGTCGGCGCGCTCGGCCTCCTGGCGGCTGAGGCTTTCTTCCGGCGTCATGATGTTGATCTGCCAGCCGGTGAGCTCGGACGCCAGGCGCACGTTCTGGCCCTTGGCGCCAATGGCCTTGGGCAGGTTTTCTTCGTCGACCACCACGTCCATGGCGTGCTTGTCTTCGTCGACCACGATCGATTCGACATTGGCCGGCGCCAGCGCGCCGATGACGAACTGGGCAGGGTCTTCGGACCACAGCACGATGTCGACCTGTTCGCCGCCGAGCTCGTTGCGCACCGCGGTAACACGCGAACCCCGCATGCCTACGCAGGTGCCGATGGGATCGATGCGCTTGTCATAGGCAACGACGGCGATCTTGGCCCGTACGCCGGGATCACGCGCGGCGGCCTTGATCTCGAGCAGCCCCTGTTCGATTTCCGGCACTTCGTTTTCGAACAATTGGCGGATGAATTCGGGCGACGTGCGCGAGAGAATGACCTGCTGCCCCCGGGCGGCGTGGTCCACGCGCAGCACGTAGGCGCGCAGGCGGTCGCCGACCCGGAAGTTTTCCTTGGGGATCATTTCGGAACGCGGCAGGCGGGCTTCGATCTTGCCGGTTTCAACAATGATGTCGCCCTTGTCCATGCGCTTGATCGTGCCGGAGATGATGGTCTCGCCACGGTCAAGGAAGTCGTTGAGCACCTGCTCGCGCTCAGCATCGCGGATTTTCTGCAGGATGGCCTGCTTGGCGGCCTGCGCACCGATACGGCCGAACTCGATGGGCTCGAGGGGTTCCTCGATGTATTCGCCGACCTGGATATTGGGCACCAGCTCGCATGCATCGGACAGCAATTCCTGCCTGTCGGGTTCCTGCAGGCCGGCCTCGTCGGGCACCACCAGCCACCGGCGAAAGCCCTCGTGGCTGCCGGTTTCACGGTCGATGGCGACGCGGATATCGGCGTCTTCCTTGAAGCGTTTTTTCATGGCCGAAGCCAGCGCGCTTTCAAGCGCCCCGAAAACTACTTCGCGCGTGACGTTTTTTTCACGCGCCAAGGCATCGACCAACAGAAGAATTTCGCGACTCATCGCTTTTTGCCCTTGAAATCCAGAACGGGATCCAGCTTGGCACGCTCGACATCGGCGAGCGTGAAGTTCAAGACCTGGATGTCGTCTTTTTTTGCCTCGAATTCGAGACCGAATACGGCCTGCGTGTCGGCGCCCGCGCCGCTGTCGGCCTCGGGCACGGACAGGATGCCGGTGAACACCTTGCGGCCGTCCAGCGGCTGACGCAGCTTGATTTCGATACGCTCGCCCGCGAATCGGCGGAACTCGGCCTCGGTGCGCAACGGGCGATCGACGCCCGGCGAGCCGACCTCGAGACGCTTGTAGTCGATGTTTTCGACTTCGTAGACGCGCGACAACTGCCGCGACACTTGTTCGCAGTCTTCGATGCGCACCCCGCCGGCCTTGTCGATGGTGACGCGCAACAAGCCGAGCGCGGCACGTTCGACGTCGACCAGTTCGACGTCCATTCCGGCTAGCGCCTCTTGGGTCAATGCGTATAAATCAGCCATACACTCAAAAAAAATGGGCTGCAAACCCAGCCCACCGTATTGCCCGGCACCCGGGCAGGGCCTTCTGCGGGACGACCCGCCGGAAAACCCCACCACCGGGCCCGAGCCCAAATATTGCGACCTTTTGTTCCTGCGCGCGGGCCGTAGCAGCCGCCCGGGGCGACCTGGCCGCGAACCTGGCAAACCGCAAAGCCACCACATCAAGCCACGTCGCACGCCAGGCATGCGCCGCTTTTACACGCCGCCACCCGCACCGGACGCCACACGGGCACGCCCGTGCGATGGCCCCACGCCATGAAAACCAGCAATTTTACCAGATTACCGGGAAAATTGCCTGCTAGCTCACGGGTTTACAGCCAGATTCTGCGGGCCCGCGCGCCTGCAAGGCCAGGCCGCGCGGCTTAACGGCCGCCGCGCCCGCGCGAACCGCCCAGAAATCCCAGGCGGGACTCGTGCGCCGAGGCGCTCTTGGGCTGCCAATCGTCGCCCTTGGCCGAGCTGCGCTTGGCGCGCGCCTTGCCGCCCTGGGCCTTGGCGCTGCCGCGCCCTGCCCCCGGCTGACCGTTGCGCCCCCCGGGCCCGGCAGGCTTGCCGGGTTTGCCGGGGCCGCTCTTGCGCGGCGCGGCTGCGGCAGGCGCCGTTCCCGCCACGACCGCGGCTGCGGCTGCGTCCGGGCCGGCCGCCTTGCCCGGCCGCCGCGGCTTGCCATTCTTGGGCGTCTTGGGCCCTGCGGGCCGGGCGCCACCCGCCTTGGCTGCGCCGCTCTTGCCCGGCTTGCCGCCCTTGCCGCCCTTGCCGCGCCCGGCGTCCTTGCCCAGCGGATGGCCATTGGCGTAGCCGCCCGTGATCATCAGGCCGGTGCCGAACGGATCGGACGGCGAAGACGCCACAGCGCCCGGACTGCCCGCGCGGCCGCCCTGCAGCTTGCCGCGCCGGCCGATGCGCGCGCCGTTCATGCCATTGCGTTCCAGCGTGCCAAAGCCCGGCGGCAGCGCACTGTCGTGAGAGCGCGGCTGGCGCACCCGTCCGCCGTCGGCGTCGTCGTCGTCGCGCAACAGGCCAAGCTGCACCATCAGGGCGGTGACCAGCTTGGAGTCGAGCTCTTCCCAGCGGCCACGGCGCAATGTACGCGGCAGCACCAGATCGCCGAAACGGGTACGGATCAATCGGCTGACGGTGACGCCCACGGCTTCGAACATGCGACGGACTTCGCGGTTGCGGCCTTCCTGGAGAGTGACGCGATACCAGCGGTTGCTGCCGTCGCCGCCCAGGTAGTCAAGCGTGCCGAACGCGGCCATGCCGTCTTCGAGCTGAATGCCTTCGACCAGGGACTTGCGCGTCGCGTCGTCCATTTCGCCGAGCACCCGCACCGCGTATTCGCGTTCGGTGCCATAGCGCGGATGCATGATGCGGTTGGCCATGTCGCCCGAGGTGGTGAAAATGAGCAGGCCTTCGGTGTTGAGATCCAGGCGCCCGACAGAGAGCCATTTGCCGGTGCGCAATTTGGGCAGCCGGGCAAAGACGCTGGCCCTGCCGGCAGGGTCGTCGTGGCTGACGATTTCGCCCGCAGGTTTGTGATACAGGATGACACGAGGCGGCTTGCGGGTGTTGGGACGCACGATGGGCTTGCCATTGACACGAACCACATCCGACGGCCCCACCCGCTGGCCTATGTGGGCCGGCTCGCCATTGACCGATACGCGCCCGGCAGTGATCAGTTCTTCCATTTCGCGGCGCGAGCCCATGCCGGCATCGGCCAGGACCTTGTGCAGCTTGGGCATGGCCGCATCGCTGTTCAGATATTTGCCCAGACGTTGCTCGATGCGCGCGGCCTGATCGAGAAAAGACAAAGCCTGTTCGGCCTCGTGCTCGGACCCGCGGTTATCGCCCTGGGGGCCGGCCGCGCGCGCCTCGGCCGGCGCGTCATTGCCGCCCGGCTCAGGGGCGCCGGCCGCCGCGCCGGCAGCGTCCGCGCGCCGGCGGCGAAACGGCGTGCGCAGCTTGCGGCCGCGCCCGCGGGCATTGCCGTTTTCAGCGGCTTCGCCGGCGGCGGCGGACTCGGCCCCGTCCGGCCCTGCGTCGGAAACGGCCGGCGCCGCAGGAGCAGCCTGCGCAGTCACGCCGGGAACAGGAAAGTCATCTTCTTGCATCGTTGTATTCGTTGTCACAGAGACAGCTCCAGATTTCAAGCTTGCACCAGCCCGCCCTGGGCAGACCGGTCTTCATCAGGTGTTGAGGGGGCCTCAGGCGCCAGCGGCTGGGGAGCGGACGGCGGCACGTCGGGCCCCGGTTCCCGAGGCGGGACCTCGGGTTCGGGATCTTGAGGGTCGACCTCGGGTTCGGGCGCCGGGGGTTCGACTTCGGGCTCGGGCGCCGGGGGATGTACGTCGGGCCCCGGCGCGGGAGGCTCGATCTCGGGCTGGGGGTCCACCGGCGTGATTTCGGGCTGGCTGGTTGCCGGCGCGATCTCGGGTTGATTGTCAGGCTGCGGCACTTCAGGGTGTTTGCCGGGTTGAGGCACCTGGTCCGACATGGGCGGCGGGATGTCTGGCACCTCGGCGGACGAGACGCCCGCCGCAGGATCGCCCGCCGCGGGGCCGTCCGCGGTCGGGGCAGCCGCCACCGTGCTGCCTGCGTCAGGGCCATCCGCCAGCGCCTGGCCGTCCTGGGACTGACCGTCCGGCGTCTGGGCAGAAGGCGAAAGCGTGACTTCCGACCCTCCCAGATCCAGGCCTTCGAGGGCTGCGGCCGCCTGCGCGGTGTCCAGCGGCGGCAGCTCGTCGAGCGCACGCAAACCCAGATCGTCGAGAAACTGGCGCGTGGTGCCGAACAACGCGGGCCGGCCCGGCGCGTCGCGATGGCCGATCACTTCTATCCAGCCGCGATCTTCGAGGGTCTTGACGATCTGGGACGACACTGTCACGCCCCGGATGTCTTCGATATCGCCGCGAGTGACGGGTTGGCGCCAGGCCACGATGGCCAGCGTTTCCATGACGGCACGAGAATACTTTGGCGGCTTTTCGGGATTGAGGCGTTCCAGATAACGCTGCATGTGCGGCCGGCTCTGGAAGCGCCACCCCGAGGCCAGCTGCACCAAATCCATGCCGCGCTCGGCCCATTGCTGCTGCAGCGCCTGCAACAATGCCCGCAGCCGGTCATTGTCGAATTCCGGGTCATCGCCGAACAGCTTGCGCATTTCGGCCAGTTGCATCGGCTGGCTCGCGCATAGCAGCGCAACTTCCAGCACGCATATTGCCTCGCTATCGTTCATTGATTATCAGTCGGTTATTAATGGGCGAATTTGCGTCACGGATTCAAAAAAGATAAAATCTTTCTCTTCAGACGCGGGGTGGAGCAGTCTGGCAGCTCGTCGGGCTCATAACCCGAAGGTCGTAGGTTCAAATCCTGCCCCCGCAACCAAGCTTTCCGAAGGCCCGGCTCAACGCCGGGCCTTTTTGCTGGGCGTCGCGCCTGGCAGCCACCGCGAATGCCACGCCCGCCCGCGCACCACCGACCGCCCAACCCAATGATGGAAGCGGAGCATGCCGAAATGCGGACTTGCTTAATGTTCACAGTGTTCCTGCCAGAACGGCACGAGGGCGGCGCCAGCTGGCTGGCAACCTGAACCCGTACGATGCCGCGCTTATCAGTGCGCAGCGCCGCCGATGCGGCCAATGCTTATAAAAAATGAACCTGAACCGCCTGGCGCCAGGGCAGAGGACGAAGATGCGGAAAACCCCTTGCCCCGAACAATAACCGCGCCCAGCCTGAAATAAGCAGGCTGGCTTGCGGCAACGCTGAGCCGACAATTCTTAGACGTATGGGACGACCATGCCGCCCCCATGAACGGCCGGCGCATAGGCGGCCTGCCAACCCGCACCACAACAACTTCGGCAAACCTTGAAACCGCCTGGGCGGAACCGCTGGCCGGAAGATCCGCGACGGCGCCAGCCGCTGCGGTGTTGCGCGCGCCCCGTCGTGCTGGCGTGGCATTGAATGCCCTGGCGCCATGGCTGCCTGTAGGCAGCGCCGGATGGGACGACGTTGGTCTTCATGAAGACAGTCAGTTGATTATACCTACAATGCCGGTGGCGACAAAGCATTGCGATGCCTTGCCCGCGCGCTGCGCCTACGCCGGCGCGTCCCAGGGCGTGGGCCCGAAGCGCTCGGCCAGGAAGTCGAGCATGGCCCGCAGCACCAGCGGCATCTGCCGGCGCGACGCATATACGCCATAGATGCCGAGTTCCTCGGGGGGAGTCTGGGCAAGCAGCGGCACCAGCCGCCCGGAGGCTATATCGTCGCCCACCAGGTACGTAGGCAGCAGCGCGATACCACTGCCCTGCACTGCCGTGCGCGCCAGCAATATGACGTCGTTGGCGGTGATGTTTCCACTGACCGGCACATCGATCCACGACCCATCGCGCTGGAACCGCCACAGACTCTTGCCATAGTGCGAATGGGTAAGGCAATTGTGCCTGGCCAGGTCTTCCGGCCGCGCCGGCGCGCCATGCGCGCTCAAGTACGAGGGCGCGGCGCACACCACCGACCGGCAAGGCGCCAGCTTGCGCGCGATGAGATTGGGATCGAGTTCATTGGTGATGCGCACCGCCAGATCGACTCGCTCTTCGACCAGATTGACGATGCGATCGATCAGCTGCAGGTGAACCGAGGCGCCCGGGTACCGGGCAACGAAGTCCGCCATTGCACTGCTGAGCTGCACCACGCCGAACGATAGGCTGGCGGTGATGCGCAGCTCGCCGCGCGGCTCGGTGTCCGGAGAGGTCGCGGCATGGCGGATTTCTCCTGCAAGGTCGAGCATGCTGCGACAGCGAGGCAAGGCATCGGAACCCGCGGGGGTAAGGCTGAGCCGGCGAGTGGTACGGTGCAGCAGCCGGGCCCCCACCCATTCTTCGAGCTCGGCCAGGTAGCGGGACACCATGGCCCGTGACATATCGAGATGCTGCGCCGCGGCGGACAGACTGCCGCGATCGACGACCTCGACGAACACCTGCATGGCTTTCAGGCGGTCCATGATTGTCTCTTTTCTGGCGGCGGTGCAGGCTTTATACCGTATTTCGGGTTGCGCGCCGACTTAACTTTGTTGTCTTAATGTGCGCTGGCGCCAGGCGGCTGGCGCAACGCCTGCCGCAGCGAAGCCTGCAAGACGCCGGGATCGAGGTCGCGCACGATGCACACCAGACGCGATTGCGCCAGGCCCGCAGGCCAGCCTGCAAGCGGCTCGGGCGGATACAGGTCGCGATGCACGCCGTGCACCGCGCAAGGCACAGACTCGCCCGCGAAGCCGATCACGCCCTTGATGCGCAGCAACCCCTGGTGATGCGCCTGCTGGACTTGCGCCATGCCGGTCAGGAAGGCGGCGCGGCTGAGGGCGTGCGGCAAATCGATTACGACCTGGCTGACCCGGGGATGACGGGACCCGCCGCTCAACCCGGCCAGGCCCGCCAGTCCGACGCTCCACGAGCCCCCTGCCACGCGCAAGGGCAGCGGTTCGCCAGGCGCCAGCCGGCGATCCAGCGCGGCATCGGGCCACTGCACGCACATGGCCACGCCGGGATGCACCTGCGCGACGGCGTCCAGCGCATGGGACAGCGCATCCTGGTCAACCAGATCCGGCTTGGCGCAAACGACCAGGTCCGCCAACGCGACCTGTTGGGCGGCTTCCGGCTGATCCAGAAGCTGGCGCGCGATATGGCTGGCATCCACCACCGCAAGCGTGCCGGCGTGGACGTATCGTTCCGCAAGAAACGGCTCGTGCCGCAAAGTGAACAGAATCGGCGCGGGAGAAGCCAGGCCCGTCGTTTCGATCAACACGCGGCGTAACGGTTTTATCTGCCGCCGCAGCGCCATCATGAAGAGGTCGCGCAAGGCATGGACCAGATCGCCATTGACGGTACAACAGATGCAGCCGCCCTCCAGCGCCACGATACGCGCATCGGCATGCCGCACCAGATGGTGGTCGACGCCGATCGTTCCGAATTCGTTGATGATGACCGCCGTGTCGGCGTATGCGGGATCCTTGACCAGGCGATTCAACAACGTGGTCTTGCCGCTACCTAGAAAACCGGTGAGCACAGTGACCCCGATGCGGCGATCGATACGTGGAGCGGCGGGCTGTTCAGACACGGAGGTGCGCCTCGCAAGGCAGCGCGATCACATGCCCGGCGGCCGATAGGCCGGCGTAATATGGCTGCGGAATGGAATTTGCAGACGGCAGCCGTGCCGCGTTGGCGGCGTCGGCTTTATCCATTACACAAAAACCTAGGAGGGTACACATGGCATTGCATCATGCCCGCTCGGGCGAACTCATCGATATCCGCCCATTGGGCGCAGCCATCAAGAATACCCCCTCGCAGGCTTTGGTGCGCGCTGACCAGCTGGAAGTGCTGCGCCTGAACCTGCCGGCCGGCGAATCGCTGCCTCCGCACGATATCGAGCACAGCGCCATCACCGTGCAATGCCTGGAGGGAGCGCTGGAACTGCGCGCGCACGGCACGGCGCGGCGCATGGAACCGGATACGCTGGTATACCTGGCGCCGGGCGTGGAGCACAGCGTTGTCGCGCTTGAGGATTGTTCGGTACTCGTGACGCTGTTCCTGGACCGGAGCTGATCGGGGCGGTTTGCCGGCTTGCCGCCCGCACGACGCGCCCAGCCGCCTACACCGGCTCGCTGCGCATAGGCGCGGACAGCCTGAGATTCAGGCGTTTGCCCAATCGGATTGCGGGCTGTTCCAACAGCCGCCAGGACAGCCAGCTGAGCGCGAACGTGGCCACACCGGCCGTGACCATGCCAAAAGCGTCACGCTTTCCCACCACGTGCCAGACGACCGGATGCAGCAGGTACACCGGATAGCTGAGGACGCCCAGCGTATGAGCGATTCTGGCCCATGCTCCGACCAGCGGCAGATAAGCCGACACCGCAGTCACGCAACACACCAGCGCCAGCAACGATATGCCGGTAAATCCTGTCAGCGCATCCGTTCTTGTCGCGCCCGATGGAAACTGGCGTTGCCCAAGATCAAAACATTTTTGTTGTGTTTACAAACTTTATTGTTGTATAGCTACTTATCGAAACCACGCAGGGGAGGCAATGAAATACAGCGAGTTCAGGCGGTGGTTGCTGAAGCAGGGGTGACGCTACCCCCACAAATCAGGAAGCAGCCACTACAAAGCAACCCTAGGTGATCGAATGACAGTTTTCCCAGACCACGGCAGCAAAGAAATCGGTACTGGACTGGTGAGCAAGATCGAGAAAGACCTGGGCCTGAAGTGAGACGAGGTGGCCCAAAAGGGCCGCCTCCTTCCGCTGTATCTCTACCGCCCCGCACACAATGAGGAAACGGCATGTTGACCTACTGCTACACCCTGGCGCCCGACGATAACGGCACGCTGCTGATTTCATTCCCGGACGTACCGGAAGCAGCGGCCGTGACAGAGCGCGACCAAGACGCGGCACGCGAGGCGTTCGAGGGCCTGGAAGCTGCCCTACAAATGTATGTCGACGCACGCCGCCCTATTCCTATGCCCGCTGCCGTGGGCGATGGGAGCGTCACGCTCGGAGCCCTTGTTACCGCGAAGGTTCTGCTATCGAACGAGATGGTCAACCAAGGCATCAGGAAAGCCGAACTGGCGCGCCGCCTGGGCGTTCACATGCCGCAGGTGGACCGGCTGCTGGACTTGGCCCACGCCTCGAAGATCGAGGCTGTAGAGGCCGCCGTACAGCGGCTGGGCCGGCGGCTGGAAGTTTCCATGGCGTAGCACAATGGCGGCGTCACGGTGCCTGCCAACTCTGCACCAGCATCTCACGCCGCGGCACGCCAGCGCCCCCGCTCACGATGTGGCGGATACTCAGGGAGTGCACCGGAAAGCCTGCGAACACCTCTCGCATCTTTGGGTGGTCATTGAGGCTCAACAGCGCCTTGCCGCGCATGGCGTCGGCAAGCGCTTCGTATTCGAGTAGCGCGAATTCGACTCCATACCCGGCCGTGCCCCAATATGGCAGGTCCAGGTAAAAAAAATGTGTGCGCGGTCGTAGCGCTTGACGCAGCCCGGCGGCGCGGTGGTGGCCGTGCCAAACCTCTGTCCTTCGATTTTCCCGCTGAAGCAGTTTTGTTGCAGGCAATAAAACGGCGCGGCGCGCTGGATATCTGTCAGCAGCGTCGCGCCGCCAGCGAAAGCCGGAGAATGAAGGCGCCGTTGTTGCCATTGCGCTTATCGCTGGCCAGGCGGCCTGTGCGCCGGCGGAAGCCATTGGGACCGTGAGAGCTCATGCTGACACCTTCCAGGAACTGGAATACGGTCTCATGGCTTGGCGCGGCACATCCACAACGCTAACGGCAGAGCGAAATCACATCGCTGACGTGGGCACAAGTCGACATGACCAAGCAGCACGCCTACGTCACCGCCCCTGACGCGAAATCGAAAAAGGCCGCGCGATGCCGGTCAATGCTGATGCAATGGAAGTGCTGCGTCATCGCCGCGGACTACACCCGACCCTGGTTTTCACTCGGTCATCGGCGCCCGATCGAGAGGCCATCCCCATACAGTAGGCTGACCGGCGAGTACTCGGCAGGGTGTGCACCGTGGTAGGGATCCAGGACTTCCACTTTCATGACCGCCGGACCATCTCGCGAGCCACGCCAACGCGGTCACGTTTTGGCCACAGCACGACGCACAAAAAGAAAAACCGCCTCAGGGGCGGTTTGACTGTTTTCTTTAGCGGTTTTTGGCTCCCCGAGCAGGGCTCGAACCTGCGACCTGCGGATTAACAGTCCGTCGCTCTACCGACTGAGCTATCGGGGAACTGCAACTGCGCTAAAGAAGTGAGATTATGAAGGAAATTTTTGGGCAATGCAAGTGAACGCAGAACAGAGCGCGCCACGCGTTCCGGGATTGTTTTCGTTACCCCGAACATGCGCGCCAAGAAATTCTCTGATATGATCTCGGTCTTTCGACGCGGCGCACACGGTGCGTGGCGTTGGGCGGAAGGCGCATCGCGCACGAAGCAAGCCGGCATAGCTCAGTTGGTAGAGCAGCGCATTCGTAATGCGAAGGTCGGGGGTTCGACTCCTCTTGCCGGCACCAGAATTATTTGAAAGGGCAGCCCAGGGCTGCCCTTTTTTGTTGCCTGAGCCCGGGCGGAATGGACGTTGCCGATGCGCAATGTCTGATGGCACAGCAGCCGGGCGAGCTGCAACGGCGGGCCGCGGCACTATGCGCCCGTGAAAGGCGCCGACTATTCGAAGTCGGGCTGCTTTTCGGGTTGGGCGAGGTCGAACGCCGGCAATTCGCGGCAGGCTTCGTCGATGCGCACAACCGTGGGAAACGCCGACAGATCGCAATCGAAGCGACGTGCGTTGTATACCTGCGGGACCAGGCACGCGTCGGCCAGGCCGGGGGTATCGCCATGACAATAACGGCCAGTGCTTGAAGAATCGGCCAGCATGGATTCCACCGCGGCCAGCCCCAGTCCCACCCAGTGTCGGTACCACTCGTTCTTGGCGTCGTCGCTGACCTGCAGATTGCGCTTGAGGTACTTGAGCACGCGCAGGTTGTTAAGCGGGTGGGTGTCGCAAGCGATGGCCTGGGCAATGGCCCGCACCCGGGCGCGGCCGGCGGCGTCGGCTGGCAGCAACGGCGGTTGCGGGTGGGTTTCGTCCAGGTATTCGATGATGGCCAGCGACTGGCCCAGGGTGACGTCTGCGTCGACCAGGGTTGGAACCAATGCGGAAGGGTTGAGCGCGCGGTAACCGTCGGACAGCTGCTGCCCCCCGTCTTTCAGCAGGTGCACGCCCAGGTATTCGTACGCGATACCCTTGATGTTGAGGGCGATTCGAACGCGGTAGGCGGCCGAACTACGAAAGTAGCTATATAACTGCATCATGTCGTCCTCTTGTGGTGGCGGCGGGCGCTAGCGTGGTTCGGCGGCGTCTGGCGCTGCCTTGCGCGACAGCCCCTTGGGCAAGGGGAACGCCACGTTTTCTTCCAGGCCCGGCATGGTGCGCACCGACACGGCGCCCAGCTCTTTCAGGCGCTGCACGACTTGCTCTACGAGCACTTCGGGCGCCGACGCGCCCGCGGTGATGCCGATGCGCTGGCGACCGACGAGCCACGCGGGATCGATGGCATCGGCGCCATCGACCAGGAAGGCATCGGTACCTATGCGTTCGGCGACTTCGCGCAAGCGGTTGGAGTTGGAGCTATTGGGGCTGCCCACGACCAGCACGAGATCGCATTGGGGCGCCAGCACCTTGACAGCGTCCTGGCGGTTTTGCGTGGCGTAGCAGATATCGCTTTTCTTGGGTTCGACAATGCCCGGAAAGCGCGCGCGCAGCGCGGCCGACACCGCAGCGGCGTCGTCGACCGACAGCGTGGTCTGCGTGACGAAAGCCAGGTTGCCGGGGTCGGACACCTGCAGCCCCGCCACGTCTTCGACGGTTTCGACCAGGTACATGCCGCCCTGCGCCTGCCCCAGCGTGCCTTCGACTTCGGGATGCCCCTTGTGACCGATCATGATGATTTCACGCCCGGCGGCGCGCATGCGGGCGACTTCGATGTGCACTTTGGTGACCAGCGGGCACGTGGCGTCGAACACCTGCAGCCCGCGCGAATCGGCTTCCTGGCGCACCGCCTTGGACACGCCGTGCGCAGAGAACACCACGATGGCGCCCGCAGGCGCCTGATCGAGCTCGTCGATGAAGATGGCGCCCTTGGCGCGCAGGTCTTCGACCACATAGCGGTTGTGGACGATTTCGTGGCGCACATAGATGGGCGCCCCATGCAGTTCGAGCGCGCGCTCGACGATGTCGATGGCGCGGTCGACGCCGGCACAGAAGCCGCGCGGCTGCGCCAGGACGACTTCGGCGTCGGCCGCGGTGACCGGTCGGTTCATTACAAGACCCCCAGGATGTGGACATCGACGCGCAGCGCCGTGCCCGCCAGTGGATGGTTGAAATCGAACAATGCCCAATCGGGATCGAGCTGCTTTAGCACGCCCGAATAGCGCGCGCCGTTGGGCGCGGTGAACTCGACGAGATCGCCGGGTTCGAACGTGGCGTCGGCGCCGGCGTGTTCGGCCAGCATGGCGCGGGTGACCTTCTGGATGAGGTCGGGATTGCGTTCGCCATAGGCCTGGGCGGGCGACAGCGTGACGCTGAAGCGCTCGCCTTCGGAGCGGCCGAGCAGCGCGGTTTCGAGACCCGGCGCCCATTGCCCCTGCCCCATTTGCAGGGTGCCGGGCCGGCCATCGAAGGTATCGGCGAATACGGTGTCCTGGGCAGGGCCGGACGCCAGCACGATGCGATAGTGCAAGGTAAGGTAGGAATCGGCCCGAACTGTGGGTACGGCCTGATCGGCGGCGGGGGTACTGCTCAAGGTGGTCACCGTGGAAAAAGTGGCGTAAACCCTGATTTTAGAACGTCTTGGCAAATGTCGGCCCAGCGCCGGCCTTGGCGGAGCCAGCGTAGAACTACGCGTGGACCAAAATGGACATACGCGCACCCTGCGCCCCGGGAGCGCGGCATAGTGACGGGCCCCGATTCCTTTGCGTGCCCCCATGCCCCTGCCCCGCGACCTTGCCCCGCACGAGCGCCCCCGCGAACGCCTGCTGCGCCTGGGGCCCCAGGCGCTGCGCGACGCCGAACTGCTGGCGCTGGCCCTGCGTACCGGCACGCGGGGCCGCACCGCGGTCGACATGGGCGACCTGCTCTTGCAACACTATGGCGGGCTGCGCGGCCTGTTCGGCGCCACGCCCCAGGAATTGATGTCGCAGCGGGGCCTGGGGGCTGCCAAGGCCGGCGTGCTGGCGGCCATCCTGGAACTTGCGCGGCGGGCCACCGAAGAACAATTGATGCGCCAGCACAATATGTCCGACCCGGGGCAGGTCAAGCGCTATTTCCGCACGGCGCTCTCGCATCGCGACGTGGAGCACTGCATGGCGCTGTATCTTGATAGCCAGCTCAACCTGATCGCCAGCGGCGAGCTCGCCCGGGGCACCCTGGCGCAGGCTTCGGTGTATCCGCGGGAAGTGGTGCGGGAAGCCTTGCGGCACCATGCCGCGGCCCTGATACTGGCGCACAACCATCCATCCGGCGCGGCGCGACCCAGCCAGGCCGACCGTGAATTCAGCCAGCGCCTGAAACAGGCGCTGGCGCTGGTGGACATCCGCCTGGTGGACCACCTGATCGTGGCCGGCGACACGACGGTGTCCATGGCTGAAGCGGGCCTGCTTTAGCGGCATGGCAGGCCGCGAACCAATCCGTCGGCGCCGGTGCAGCGGCGCGCCGGCAATTTCGTTAGACTGCAAGTTCCAACGATCCAGAGCACGCCCGGACGAGAATCGATGAAGCGCCTGTGGGACATTTCTCCTCCGGTATCGCCCGACTCTCCGGTTTTTCCGGGCGATACCGCTTACCAGCAACGCTGGACATGGTCGCTGGGCGGCGACTGTCCGGTCAATGTCAGCGAAATCCGGATGTCGCCGCATATCGGCGCGCACGCCGATGCCCCCTTGCACTACCGCAACGGGGCCGCGGCTATCGGGGCCGTGCCGCTGGAGCCCTACCTGGGGCCCTGCCGGGTCATCCATGCCCTGGACTGCGGCCCGCTGATCCGGCCCGAACACCTGGAACATGCGGCCGCCGACCTGCCGCCGCGCGTACTGGTGCGCACCGCCGAACATGCGGCGGTTCACTGGTGGACAGATGATTTCGCGGCCTACGCGCCACACACCATCGACTGGCTGGCCGAACGCGGCGTGATGCTGATCGGGCTGGACACGCCCAGCATCGACCCCGCGTCCAGCAAGACCCTGGACAGCCACCACGTCATCTTGCGGCGCGATATGCGCGTGCTGGAAAACCTGCTGCTCGATGACGTTGCCGAAGGCGACTACGAACTCATCGCCCTTCCGCTGGCGCTGGCCCAGGCCGATGCCAGTCCGGTGCGCGCGGTGCTGCGCGAACTGGGCTGATTCGCCCGTTACCATGAACCATCACCAGGGAAATGCCGCCGCACCACGGCGGCGTTCCCGATCAGGCAGGCCTTTGATGAATACGCCACAACGCCCCGAAGACATCGTCCGCGACGAACAGGCCCAGCTCGACTACGCCCAGGACATGACCTATGGCGACTATCTGCACCTGGATGAGCTGCTGGGCGCGCAACATCCGCTGTCGCCCGAGCACAACGAATTGCTGTTCATCGTGCAGCACCAGACCAGCGAACTCTGGATGAAGCTGATGCTGCATGAACTGCGCGCCGCCATCGAGCACGTTACCCAGGACCGCCTGCCGCCGGCCTTCAAGATGCTCGCGCGCGTCAGCAAGATCATGGAGCAACTGGTGCACGCCTGGGACGTGCTGGCCACCATGACGCCGCCCGAATACTCGGCCCTGCGCCCATACCTGGCAAGATCCAGCGGGTTCCAGAGCTACCAGTACCGCCAGATCGAGTTCCTGCTGGGCAACAAGAACGCCGCCATGCTCAAGCCCCACGAGCACCGGCCCGACTTGCTGGCCGCGGTGCGCGCGGCCTACGAGGCGCCCTCGCTGTACGACGAATCATTGCGACTACTGGCGCGCCATGGCCTGCCCGTGCCGGCCAGCCACCTGCAGCGCGACTGGTCCCGGCCGTACCAGGCCGACGCCGCCGTCGAGGCGGCCTGGCTCACGGTGTACCGCCAGCCTGACCGCTACTGGGACCTGTACCAACTGGGGGAAAAACTCACCGACCTGGAAGACGCTTTCCGGCTGTGGCGTTTCCGCCACGTCACCACGGTGGAACGCATTATCGGATTCAAACGCGGCACCGGCGGCACATCGGGGGTCGCATACTTGCGCAAGATGCTCGACATCGTGCTGTTTCCGGAAATCTGGGCGCTGCGCACGGATTTGTAGCGCGTCCGCCCGCTGGTCAGCACGGGAAATCGTGCTAGAATGCGGGGTTACTTCCTGGATACGTGGCTGTCGGGCGACCTTATGACAAGGCGATCCGTTCGGCTGGCGACCCGCAAACCTCCGGCCAGACCGGAAGAACCGGAATTCATCATGAAAGAAGGCATTCACCCCGAATACCGCGAAGTGGTGTTCATGGACGTGCAAACGGGCAACAAGTTCGTGACGCGCTCCACCATCAACACGCGCGAAACCATCGAACTCGACGGCAAGACCTACCCGTTGTTCAAGTGCGACGTTACGTCGGAATCGCACCCCTTCTACACCGGGGCGCAGACCCGCATCGTCGAAACCGGCCGCGTCGAGAAATTCCGCGCCAGGTTCGCTCGCACCGCCGGCGCAATCAAATCCGCGTCGTAAACTGCTCCTCGCCGAGGCGCAGGAAAAAGCAGCCCTAGGGCTGCTTTTTTTTCCACGCGAACTCGATCCTTCCCCGTTTGCGGGCCACCGGCCCGAGCCTGCTCGGTTACATTAGCCACGTGTCTCCCATAACGCGCTCAACCCCGGCCCGACTGACCAGTTCAGCCACCGCCAAGTTGCCCCGTCTGGTGCTGCTGGGGCTATCGCTCGCCTATATCCTGGCCGGCCTCTTCATGCGCGATCCGTGGAAGACCGACGACGCCGTCGGCCTGGCCACCATGATCACGGCGATACGCGAAGGCGGCACTACCTGGCTGCTGCCGCAGGTAGGGGAACTGGCCTTCGCCGAAGAAGGGCCGCTGATCACCTGGGCAGGCGCCCTGTGCATGTGGCTGTTCGGGCCGCTGATCGGCGATATACCGGCCGGGCGTCTGCCGAATCTGCTGTGGTTCGGCATCGCCACCGTCAGCGTATGGTACGGCACCTATCTGCTGGGGCGCCGCGCCGAGGCCCAGCCGCTGGCGCTGCCGTTTGGCGGCGAGCCGCCGCCACGCGACTACGGGCGCATGCTGGCGGACGCCGCCCTGCTGCTGCTGATCGCCACGGTCGGCATTTTGCAACGCACCCACGAGACCTCTGTGGTGCCCGCCATCATGGCGTGGCAGGCGCTGGCTTTTTATTCGCTGGCGCGCACGGTGGACCGCCCCGCATCCGGCGCGGTGACATTGGGCGTGGCCCTTGCCGCAAGTTTCCTGACGCGGGGTTGGGTAGGCGCCCTGCCCATCATGCTGGGCACCGCCCTGGCGTTCGTGCCGCGCAGCGTGCTGTGGCAAAGGCGCCGCTGGCTGCCGCTGGCCGCCGGAGTGGCGGCAGCGCTGATCCTGGCTTGGTGGATACCCGCCACGCAACATAGCGAATACTGGATCAGCAACTGGAAAACCTGGAACCTGGCATCGTTCTCCTGGCCGAGCCTGGCCGATACCGGCCGCACCCTGCGCGATCTTCCCTGGTATTTGTGGCCCACCTGGCCGCTGGCGGTGTTGGCCCTGTGGCGGTGGCGCGACTGGCTGTTCGCGCCGCATATCTGGCTGCCGCTGTCACTGGCCGTGTTTGCGGCGGTGATGCTGTTCTTCCTGGAAGAACCGACCGACGCGGAGTTCATTCTGCTGGCTGTGCCCGGCTCGGTTCTGGCGGCCTTTTCACTGCCCACCTTGCGGCGCGGCGTCGTCAATACGCTGGACTGGTTCGCGGTGATGTGTTTTTCGCTTACCGTAGCCACCGCATGGCTGGGCTGGGTGGCCCTGCATTTTGGCTGGCCCGCCCAGATCGCCCGCAACATCGCGCGCCAGACAACCGGATACGAGCCGACAATTTCATGGATGGCCTTCGCCCTGGCGCTGGTGGTGACGGCCGCGTGGGTGGTCGTGGTGGTGTGGCGGCTGCGTTCGCAGCCGGTGGCGCTGTGGCGCGGCACGGTACTGTCGGCCAGCGGCCTGACGGCGACATGGATCCTGCTGGTGTTGCTGTGGCAGCCCGCCGTGGACTATGCCCGCAGCTATCGCACGGTGTCGGGCGAGCTGGCCGCGGCGCTGGCCCAATACCGCAAACCCGGCGAGTGCGTGCGCGGCCTGAGCGTGGGCAGCGGCCAGCGTGCGTCGCTGCTGATTTTCGATAACCTGACGCTGAGCTACGACTCGAAGTGCCCGCTGGTGCTGCAACAGACCTCGCGCGAACGGCTGCGCGACGGCAATGCAGCCTATAGCGAAGGCGCGCAAGAACTGTGGCGCGGCGGCCGCCGCGCCGACCGGCACGAAATCTTCCGCCTGCTGCGTATCGCACCTTCGCAATGACGTCTTCTCCCGCTACTGAAGGCGGGTTCGGCGCCACGATGCGAGGCATCGTCAGGCAGGCCTGGCCCGTGCTGATCAGCCAATGGGCCGGCATTGCCTTTGGCGTGCTCGACACGGCCATGACAGGGCATGCCAGCGCGGCCGACCTGGCCGCGATGTCATTATCGATGTCCGTCTACATCACCATTTTCGTGGGGCTGATGGGCGTGGTGCATGCGCTGATTCCCATTCTGGCGCAGCACTTTGGCGCGGGCCGTCTGGCCGATGTAGGCCGCACCTGGGGCCAGGGAGTGTGGATGGCGCTGGGCCTGGCATTGGCCGGCGCCGTGCTGATGATGTTTCCCGATGGCTGGCTGTCGCTGTCGGGCGATGTGGCGCCCGAAGTGCGCGAGCGCGTGACGGGCTACCTGCGGGCATTGGCGCTGGCCCTGCCGGCCGCTCTGGTCTTTCGCACGATATACGCGCTGGGAACGGCGGTATCGCGTCCCAAGGTGGTGATGACCATCAACCTGGCCGGCGTGGGCTTGAAGGCGTTTTTCAATTGGGTGCTGATCTACGGCAACCTGGGGCTGCCGGCGCTGGGCGCGACCGGCGCCGGCCTGTCAACGGCCATCGTGTCGTGGATGAGCCTGGGCGTGGGCCTGTGGTTCGTGACGCACAACCGCTACTTCCGCCGTTTCGGACTGACGCTGGGACGGCCAGCCTGGCCCGCGCAGAAAGAGCTGCTGCGACTGGGCGTCCCGATGGGCGGATCGTACCTGGTGGAAGTGTCGGCCTTCACGTTCATGGCCTTGCTGGTGGCACGCGAAGGCACCTATGTCAGCGGCGGCCACCAGATCATGTCGAACCTGGCCGCCCTGTGCTACATGATGCCCATGGCCCTGGGCGTGGCGACGGCATCGCTTACCGCGCAGGCCATCGGCGCCGGGCAGCCTGTCGCGGCGCAACGAACCGGCATGGCGGGCATGGCGCTGGGCCTGCTGGGCGCGCTGCTTACCGCGGCCGGGCTACTGGCCGGGCGCGAACTGATCCTGGCCGCCTATACCGACGACGCCAAGGTGGCCGCCGTGGCCGGGTCGTTGCTGGTGATGATTCCGCTGTTCCACTTGTGCGACTCGATGCAGTGCATCAATTCGTATGTGCTGCGCGCGTACAAGGTTGCGGTGGTGCCATTGCTGCTGCAGATCGTGGCGCTGGCCGGCGTGGGCTTGCTGGGCGGCTGGTGGCTGGGTTTCGGGCCGGGCCGCGGCGGGCTGGACTGGCTGCGGCGCATCGTGATTCCGGATTCGCCGCTGGGTGCGGGCACGATGTGGCTGATGGCCATGATCGGCCTGGGCCTTTCCACCATTCTGCTGCACGCCTGGTACTGGAAGATCGTGCGCGACTATCGTTCGCGGGCCCGCTGATCCGGCGCGGACAGGTTTTGCCCGCCCCCTGCCCCGGCCGTTGGGCGATCGGACCGGGAATCGGCAAGGACGCCGGACGCGGCGCCGCGCGCGGAAGCGTCGCGGTCGCGCGACAGTGTGCGGGATTCGCGATCGGCATCGGCGCCACGCTCACTGCCATAGGCTGGGCCACCGGCCAGCCCCAGGCATAGCGCCGATGTGGACAAGAACGCGGCGATACGAGCGGGTGTAGTCATGAGTGCCTCCTGAAACAACCGGGCGGATTGCCCGGCAGTATTGGAGCGCAAATGAAGCGGCCGGTTCGCGGCGCGCAGGAAAGTTTTGCGTGCGCTAACGGATCGTCAATATTCGCTGGCCGGCGGGGCGCCAGGGTCAGGATTCGAGTATCAAGAGCAGCACCGTGACAAACAGCATCGCGGCGAAGCAGGCGCGCAGCCGGCGTTCGGGCAGCCGATAGGCGATGCGCACGCCCATGGGCACAAACAGCAGGCTGCCTACGGCCAGGGGCAAGCCGATGCGCCAGTCGGCCTGGCCGGCCACGCTGTAGGTGGTCAGCGCAACCATGGAACCCGGTATCACCATGGTAAGCGCCAGCGCCTGCGCCGTGGTCTGGGACTGCCGGAATACCGTCGTCAGGATGGGTACCGCCATCACGGCGCCGCCCACGCCGAAGAAGCCCCCCAGTATCCCGCTGGCAGCGCCCAGCAGCGCAGCGCGGGTGCGCGTGAACGCGGGGGCGTGGCCCTGCCCGGCCCTGCGCTGCGCGGCCGGGCCCTGGCGGCGCACGAGCCGGTAGACGTAGAACACGGCCACGAAGAACAGAAATACCGCAAAGCCCAGACGCAATGTGCCCGAGGGTATGCCCAGCGCCAGCCGCGCGCCCACCCAGGTGGACAAGACCGCGCCCAGGGCGCCCGCCAGTGCGACGGGCCGGTCGATGCGGGATTGCTGGTTGTACTTGCGCACGGCCATCATGATCGTGGGCAACACCATGATCATGGCCGTGCCTTGCGCCAGTTGCTGGGGCATATCGAGCAGCAGCGCCAGTGCGGGAATGGCGATCATGCCGCCGCCGATGCCCAGCACGCCGCCCAGAAATCCGATCAACGCCCCGCAGGCCAGGCAGATGCCCGCGATGATCCACAGGCTCATGCCGGGTCCTTTTTTGAATTGGTCATGGTACGGCGCGGTCAGGACAGCATCGGCGGCTAGACGGAGCGCAGCTTTTCCAGGGCGGCATCGAGACGGTCGACGGCCCAGATTTCGAGCCCTTCGATGCCTTGCCGGGGAGCGTTGGCCTTGGGTATCAGCGCAACGTTGAACCCCAGCTTGGCGGCTTCGCGCAGCCGTTCCTGGCCGCGCGGCGCCGGGCGGATCTCGCCGGCCAGACCCACTTCGCCGAAGGCGATCAATCCACGCGGCAGCGGCTTGTCGCGCAATGACGACATGATGGCCAGCAGGACCGGCAGATCGGCGGCCGGCTCCGTGATGCGCACCCCGCCGACGGCATTGACGAACACATCCTGATCGTAGGTGGACACGCCGGCGTGCCGGTGCAGCACGGCCAGCAGCATCGCCAGCCGGTTGCCCTCCAGGCCCACGGTGAGACGCTTGGGATTGGGCGCATGGGAACTGTCGACCAGCGCCTGGATCTCGACCAGCAGCGGCCGCGTGCCTTCCTGGGTGGCCATGACGCAGGAGCCCGCCACCTGCTGCTCGTGCTGCGACAAGAACAGCGCGGAGGGATTGGCCACGCCGCGCAACCCGCGGTCGGTCATGGCGAAGACGCCCAGTTCGTTGACGGCCCCGAAGCGGTTCTTGAAGGCGCGGACCAGCCGAAACGACGAATGAGTGTCGCCTTCGAAGTACAGGACGGTGTCGACAATGTGTTCGAGCACGCGGGGGCCTGCCAGCGCGCCGTCTTTGGTGACGTGGCCGATCATGACGATGGCGATGCCCGTCTGCTTGGCCAGGCGGGTCAATTGCGCGGCGCATTCGCGCACCTGCGACACCGAGCCCGGCGCGGCGGTAAGCTCGCCGCTGTACAGGGTCTGGATCGAGTCGATGACGGCGACCACCGGCTTCTGTTCGGAGACTGCGGCCTGGATGGCTTCGAGACGGATTTCTGCCAGCAGGTTGACGTTGCCGGTTTGCAGGCCCAGCCGGCGTGCGCGCAGCGCAACCTGTTCGGCGGATTCTTCGCCGGTGACGTACAGCACGTTGCTGTGGGCGGACATGGTTGCCAAGGCCTGCAACAGCAAGGTGGATTTGCCGATGCCGGGGTCGCCGCCGATCAGCACCACGGCGCCGGCAACCAGGCCGCCGCCCAGGACGCGGTCGAACTCATCCAGCCCGGTGGGCTGCCGCGGGGTTTCGCGGGCTTCGATGTCGGCCAGGCTGCGCACCGGGCTGGAACTGGCCAATGGGGCGTATCGGTGCGAGGCGGCGGCGGGGCCGCTGGCCTCGACGGTTTCCTGCAGCGTGTTCCAGGCGGAGCAATGCGGGCATTTTCCCTGCCACTTGGGGCTGGTGCCGCCGCATTCGGCACAGACATAAACGGTACGAGGCTTGGCCATGTGCGCAAGTTTACCGGCATGGCGGCACGCCTGCTGCAAATGTGCGCTGCCCGCGCGCGGATACCTTTGCTTGCAACATTGGCGCCGGGCCTTGACCCCGAATGCTCGGCTGCGGCGTTTAACCGTACAGGCCCACTTGAACAGGAACCCGCATGAAAAGCCGAACCGCCCCTGCCCGCCTGCTGTGCACCGCCGTGTCCGCCGCTCTGCTGGCGGCATGCTCGCCCCCGCCCACTGATCGCGCGACGCAACCGGCAACGTCCGCGCCCACCGATCGCGCCCGGGAAACGGCGCGGTTGGCGGCCGACAGCGCGCGCGCGCCTGCCGCGCCTGCGCCGCAGGCCACGTTGGCCGCGCCCGCACACCAGTATGCCCCACGGGCGCACGCCGAACCGGCCCCGCTCGATGGCCTGCGCCGCACGAGCATTGCCGACATGGCGCTCCCCCCCGCAGTAGACAGGGAAAACTACCAGCGCTATCGCGACAACCCCGTAGTGATCGCCCGGGAACAGCCCGTCTCGACGTTTGGCGTGGATGTGGACACCGGCTCGTACACCAACGTGCGGCGCATCCTCAACGAAGGCCGGCTGCCGCCCGCGCACGCTGTGCGCGCCGAAGAATTCATCAACTATTTCGACTATGGATACGCCGTACCGGATTCGCCGCAGCGGCCGTTTCACATCCATACCGAACTGGCTGCCGCGCCCTGGAACCCCCAGCGCCAACTGCTGCAGATCGGCGTTCAGGGCTACGAGGTAGCGCCGCGCGACATTCCGGCGGCCAACCTGGTGTTCCTGATCGACACCTCGGGCTCCATGGCCGACCGCGACAAGCTGCCGCTGCTCAAGGCCGCGCTGAGGCAACTGGTCAAGCAGCTGCGCCCCCAGGACCGGGTGGCCATCGTGACCTACGCCGGCCAGGCATCGACGACCCTGGAATCGACGCCGGGGGACCAGCAGGCCCGCATCCTGGCCGCCATCGACAGTCTGCGGGCAGCGGGAGGCACCAACGGCGCGGCCGGACTGGACCTTGCCTATGCGCAGGCGGCCAAAGCCTATGTGCCCGAAGGCGTCAACCGCATCCTGCTGGCCAGCGATGGCGACTTCAACGTGGGCACGACGGACCTCGAAACCCTGAAGGAACGCATTGCCCGGCACCGGCAGAATGGCATCGCGCTGACCACGCTGGGCGTCGGGGGCGGCAACTTCAACGACGCGCTGGCCATGCAACTGGCCGACGTGGGCGACGGCAGCTACCATTACCTGGATAGCCTGCGCGAAGCGCAGCGCGTGCTCGCCAGGGAAGTGACGTCGACCTTGTTGACGATTGCGCGCGACGTGAAGATCCAGGTTGAATTCAACCCGGCCCTGGTGGCCGAGTACCGCCTGATCGGTTACGAAAAACGCGCCCTGGCGCGCGAGGACTTCAACAATGACCGCGTGGATGCGGGCGACGTCGGCGCCGGAGCGTCGGTGACCGCGCTGTACGAAATTACGCCTGTCGGCGCGCCGGGTGCGCGGCTCGACCCGTTGCGCTATGGCCAGGCGCCACACATCGGCACACAGGGGCATGACGAGCTGGCCTTTGTGCGCCTGCGCTACAAGTTGCCTGGTTCCGCCGACAGCCAACTACTGGAGCACGCCGTCGCGGCCTCGCAAGCGCGGCAAGCCGGCTCGGCAGCCATGCAGCGCGCCGCCGCGGCGGCGGCTTTTGCACAGTGGCTGCGCGGCGGCAAATACCTGGATGGCTATACCCCGGGGCAGATCGAAGCGCTGGCGCGGCGCGCGCGCGGCGACGATGCGCACGGCATCAATACCGAGCTGGCCGCCTTGGTGGATCTGGCCGCGGGCCTGGGCGCGCCGGCCGTGCCGTGAAACCGGCGGCAGTGTGCACGCACGGGGAACCCCAATGGCGATGCCGGCGGCGGCCCCCGTGGATACGGCCGCCGTGGATACGGCCGCCGTGGATACGGCCCCCGTGGATACGGCCGCGTGGATACGGCCCCCGTGGATACGGCCGCGTGGATGCAGCCACGCGGCCGAACGGATACACTCGGCCGCCATGGACATCCCCGGCGCCGACGACGAAACCCTGATGCAGGCCTATGGCGCCGGCAACATGGCCGCGTTCGACACGCTGTATGCCCGCCACCGGGCGGGGCTGTACCGCTATATTCTGCGCAGCACCCGCAATCCGCAGCAGGCGGACGATATTTTCCAGGAAACCTGGAGCCGCGTGATCCACGCCCGATCCCGTTGGGAACCGCGCGCCCGATTTACCACCTGGCTGCTGCAGATCGCGCATAATCTGCTTATCGACGCCCATCGGCGGCAGCCGGCGCACGCCAGCCCCCAGGAAACCGAAACGGCGCTGGCCGCGCTGGCCGTCGCCGAGCACGAACAGCCGGAACAGCAACTGTCGGATTTCCAGATGCGCCGGCGGCTGCAGCTGGCCATCGAACAACTGCCCGATGAACAGCGCCACGCCATACTGCTGCGCCTGGAGCATGACCTGAGTCTGGACGAAATCGCCAACGTGACCGGCGCCCCGCGCGAGACAGTCAAATCGCGCCTGCGCTATGCCACGCAGCACATCCGCAAGGCCCTGAGCCCATGACGGCCCATTCCCGCCCCCCGCACGACGAAGATGACGACCTGGACCTGCGGGCCCTGTATCGCAGTCTGCCGCGCACCGAGCCCGCACGCGAAGTGGATGCGGCCGTGCGCGAGCAAGCCGCGGGGGCGCTGGCGGCCGACCGCCGGGCGCAGCGCCAACGCCGGCTCTGGCATCCGGGCTGGGGAGTGGCGGCGTCCATCGTGCTGACCGCCAGCCTGTTCCTGCTGGTGGATCCGGACGACCGCGACCCTGCCGTGATGCACGATGCCCAGGTGGCCGATGCGCCGCCGCCGTCCGCCGCACCCGCACCGGCCGCGCCGGCAAGGATGCGTCAGCTTGCACCGCCGGCAGCGCAAGGGTATGCGCAGGCGCCCCGGCCCGCCGAGGCGCGGCCGTCGATCGAGCGCGCGGATCGCGAACCCAGCATGCAGGCGCGCAGCGCGGATACGGCAAGCCCGGATGCGGCCAGTGCGCAGGCCCAGATCGAGGCACGCATCGAACACATACGGGCCTTGCTGAAAAGCGGGGAAAAGGAGGCCGCCACGCGCGCCGCCCGGGCGTTGCACGACGCGCACCCCGCGCTGGCGCTACCCGCCGACCTGCAGCCGCTGCTTGGGCAAGCCGAGCAATAAGCCGCCCGGGCTTTTCTAGCGGCCTGCCAGGCTGCCGCCCCCGTCTATGCCCAGCACCTGGCCGGTGATGAAGCCTGCGTCGTCGGACAACAGAAAGGCAATGGCCGCCGCGACCTCGGCGGGGGTGCCCAGGCGTTTCATGGGAATGGACGCCACCGCGCGTTTTTCGGCGTCGCTGCCGGCCGGTTGCGCCACGCGGAACAGTTCGGTTTCGATGGGCCCCGGGGCCACGGCGTTGACGGTGACGCCATATTCCGCGAGTTCGAGCGCCCAGGTGCGCGTGCAGCCTATCAGGGCGCTTTTGGCGGCGGCGTAGCTGGTGCGCTCGTGGCCGCCGTGGATGACGCGGCTGGACACATTGACGATGCGGCCGGTGCGCCGCACTTTCATGGATTCGACGAAGGCCTGCGTGACCTGCACGGCCACGCGCACGTTCAGGTCCATGACGTGATAGAGCGAAGCCAGGTCGATTTCGCCCAACGGTTGGGGCCGCACGATGCCCACATTGTTCACCACGGCATCGACCGGGAATTTTTCGCGGATTTCGCGCAGCACTTCTTCGGTGCGGCCCGCGTCGGCAAGGTCGCAACCATACAGATAGCCGGGAAAATCGACGTGGTCGGTATTGCGCGCAATGCCCACGACATGACAGCCGAGGTCGGCCAATCGCTGGGTAAGCGCCCAGCCGATGCCTTTGGTGGCGCCGGTAATCAGCACGCATTTGTCTTTCATGGGATTCCTCGCTTGGAAGTGATCACGGGCCGTGGGTAACGGGCACCCGCGGGGCCAACGCGCACAGCAGTTCGTATCCGATGGTGCCGGCGGCCGCGGCGACTTCATCGACCGCAGGGCCGTCCTGGCCCCATAGCGACACCGGCGTGCCGACCTCTGCCGCCGGAACCGGATCCAGGTCGACCATGAGCATATCCATGGACACGCGCCCCACCAGCCGAGTGCGCACGCCGCCCACCACCACGGGCGTGCCGGTGGGCGCATGACGCGGATAACCGTCGGCATATCCGCAGGCCACCACGCCGACCCGCATGGGGCGGTCGGCACGGAAGATGGCGCCGTAGCCGACCTCGGCGCCGGCGGCCAGATGCTGCACGCCGATGAGCTGGGAACGCAGCGACATGGCGGGCCGCAGGCCCAGGCTGCCGGCGGGAACATCGGCGAAGGGCGATGCGCCATAAAGGCAGATACCCGGCCGCACCCAGTGCGGCTGGTGGTCGCGGGCCACCGCGATTTCGGGATAGCGCAGGGTAGCCGCGGAATTGCACACGCTGACCGGACCGGGCAACGCCCGCGTGGCGTCGTTGAATGCCTGCAATTGCTCGGCCACACCCTGCGCACCGTCGGCGCAGGCGAAGTGGGTCATTTTGCCGATGCTGCCCAGCACGCCCTGGTCATGCAGTTGCCGGGCGCGCGCGTGCGCGCTGGCATAAGCAGCCGGGCTGAAACCCAGGCGGTTCATGCCTGTATTGAGCTTGAGCATGATGTCGATGCGGCGCGACAGCCGGGCGCGCGCCAGCATGTCGAACTGTTCACGGGTATGGACCGTGACGGCAAGATGGTAGCGATCGACGATGTCGAGGTCGGCCGGTTCGAAAAAACCTTCGAGCAACAGGATGGGACCGCCCCACCCGGCTTCGCGGCACCGCACGGCCTCGGAGAGGTCGAGCATGGCCAGGCCTTGCGCGGCCGAGAACCCGGCGACCGCGGCTTCGATGCCGTGGCCATAGGCATTGGCCTTGATTACCGCCCAGATGGAGGGCGCACTGCCCCCCGCGGCCTGCGCTGCGTGGTCGAGCGAGCGGCGCACCACGTCCAGGTTATGGGCCAGGGCCGACTGCGAAATGAATGCTTGTATGGGACGAGGCATGGGAACAATCCAATGGCGCCTAGTCTAACTGATCTGGCTGGGCGCCGGCCATGCGCGGGCGCGTCCGATAAAGCACCCTAAAATACCCGTACGGCGGCCATGGGGCCGCTGCTTGTTTCCTGTATGGCTGTCGATCACTACGAGAATTTCCCGGTGGCGTCGCTGCTGCTGCCCGCGCGGCTGCGCGGCCCCGTTGCCGACATTTACCGGTACGCGCGGGCGGCCGACGACATCGCCGACGAAGGCGATGCGAGCGACGCCGAACGTCTTGCGCGCCTGGCCGAGTTCCGCGCCGAATTGCACCGCATCGGCGCGGAACCCGGCACCGTGCCCGAAGCCAGGCCGGAGCTGGAGCGCATTTTCGCGCCGTTGGCGCGCACCATCGCCCGGCATCAGCTGCCCATCACGCCGTTTTTCGACCTGCTGTCGGCATTCGAGCAGGACGTCACCGTGCACCGCTACGACGACTACCCGCAGCTGCTGGACTACTGCGCCAGGTCCGCCAACCCCGTGGGCCGGCTGATGCTGCACCTGTTCCAGGCCGCCACGCCCGAGAACATCGAACAGTCGGACGCGGTCTGCACCGGCCTGCAACTGGTGAACTTTTGGCAAGATGTGCGCATCGACTGGCGCAAGCGGCGCGTGTACCTGCCGCGCGCCGACATGACGCGCCACGGCGTTACCGAAGACGACCTGGCAGCCTGCCGGCTTACGCCCGCCTGGCGGGCGTTGATGGCATTCCAGGTCGAGCGCACACGCGCACTGCTACACTCTGGCGCTCCGCTGGCGCGCCGGCTGCCCGGACGCATCGGGCTGGAATTGCGCATGGTGGTCAACGGCGGGCTGCGAATTCTTGAACGCATCGAGCATTGCGGCTACGACGTGTTCATGAACCGCCCGCAACTGCGCGCGCGCGACTGGGCCATCATGTTGTGGCGGTCGATATGATCCGCGCCGCGGCGCGCCCGATACGGTAGCGATTTGATGGGATACCCGCCAATTTATGACGCCTGACGAGTACTGCCAGGAAAAGGCCGCCAAGAGCGGTTCGAGTTTTTATTATTCGTTCCTGTTCCTGCCGCCCGAACGCCGGCGCGCCATTACCGCGCTCTATGCGTTCTGCCGCGAGGTCGACGACGTAGTGGACGAATGTT
Source organism: Bordetella genomosp. 7 (assembly GCF_002261265.1). Classification (GTDB taxonomy): domain Bacteria; phylum Pseudomonadota; class Gammaproteobacteria; order Burkholderiales; family Burkholderiaceae_B; genus Bordetella_A. The sequence continues at coordinate 65,113 of NZ_NEVK01000006.1, forward strand.
CCGACCCGTCGGTGGCGCGCATAAAGCTGGCATGGTGGCGCACGCAGGTCGACAACCTGTTCGCGGGCCAGGCCGAACACCCCGTGATGCGCGCACTTGTGCCGCACCTGGCCAGTTGCGCCATTGAACGCGACCGCATGCAGGCCGTTATCGCCGGCATGGAAATGGACCTGGACCAGACGCGCTATCTGGATTGGCCGGCGTTGCGCAAATACTGTTGGCACGCCGCCGGCGTGGTCGGCGAATTGTCTGCGGGGGTGTTCGGCTATTCCGACCCGCGCACGCTCGAATACGCCACCAAGCTGGGCCTGGCGTTCCAGCTCACCAATATCATCCGCGACGTCGGCGACGATGCGCGGCGCGGCCGCATCTATCTGCCGATCGACGAGCTGCAGCAGTTCGATGTCAAGGCGGCCGAAATTCTCAACGGCACGTACTCGGACCGCTTCTCGGCGCTGATGCAGTTCCAGGCCCGCCGCGCCCGCGAACTGTACCGCGAAGCCATGACTAGCCTGCCCGAAGCAGACCGGCGCGCGCAAAGGCCAGGGCTGATGATGGCCGCGATCTACCACGCGCTGCTCGACGAGATCGAGCGCGACAACTGGCAGGTGCTGCATCAGCGCATTTCGCTGACCCCCTTGCGCAAGCTGTGGCTGGCCTGGAAAACCTGGGTCGGCGGAGGCCGCGGCCTGGTGCGCCGCCTGTCGAAATGAAGGTCGCGATCATCGGCGCCGGCTGGGCCGGCCTGGCCGCCTGCGCCGCGCTGCGCGAAGCCGATGCGCAGGTCACGGTATTTGAAGCGGGGCGCACACCGGGCGGGCGGGCCCGGCGTGTCGCGCATCCCGCCTTTGGCGCGCAGATCGACAATGGCCAGCACATCCTGCTTGGCGCGTATGACCAGACTCTGGCCCTGATGCGCCGCGTGGGCCGCAACCCCGACGCGCTTCTGATGCGCCGGTCGTTGCGGCTGGCGAGCCTGGACGGCAGCTTCCGGCTGTCGGCGCCGACCTTGCCGGCGCCCTGGCATGCACTTGCCGCGCTGCTGACTTCGCGGGGCCTGGCCTGGCGCGAACGCCTGGACGCGGTGCGCATGATGCAGGGGCTGCGCGCCATGGACTGGCTGCCGCCGCGCGACTGGACCGTGTCGCAGTTGCTCGAGCATTTTCGCCAGCCCGCCCGCCTGGTGAGCCTGATGTGGGAACCGCTGTGCCTGGCGGCGCTGAATACGCCGCCGGCCGAGGCCAGCGCCGTGCTTTATTCGCGCACCTTGCGTGACAGCCTTGCCGGCAGCCGCCGCGACAGCGACCTGCTGCTGCCCTGCGTGGACCTGTCCGCCCTGTGGCCCGACGCCGTGGCCCTGCGCGCCAACATGCGTTATGGCGCCACGGTGCGCCACCTGGTGCCACTGCCCGAAGGCGTGGACGTCAACCGCGAGCGTTTCGACGCCGCCGTGCTTGCGGTGCCTCCGTCGGTCGTGGCGCGGCTGCTGGGCGATGCATTGCGCGCAATGGGCTCTACGGGGCTGCTCAAGGCCTTGCAGGCCTTTGACTATCTGCCCATCGCCACGCTGAACTTGCGCCTGGCCGGGCCCTGGTCATTGCCCGAGCCCATGATGCTGCTGCGCGAAGACCGCCCCCGCGGCCACGTGGGCCAATGGTTGTTCGATCGCTCGCGGCTGACGGGGCGCGGCCCCTGCAGCGAGCTGGCCGTGGTGACCAGCGCCGCGCGCAGCCTGGTTGAAGCAGACCGCGCCACGGCCATCGCCGCCCTGACCGCACAGATCGCCGAGCAGGCCGCCCGCCATCCCGCACGGCTGCCGCCGATGCCCGCCGCGGACGCGGCCGAACTGTTCATCGAAAAACGCGCCACCTTCGCGGCCGTGCCCGGCCTGGCCCGGCCCCTGAACACCACACCCTGGCCGACGCTTACCCTGGCAGGCGACTGGACCGACACCGGGTATCCCGGGGTGCTGGAAGGCGCAGTGCGCAGCGGCCTGCAGGCCGCGCAAGTGATACTGCAGGCGCGCCGGCATTAAGGGCGCGCCCGCGTCAGCGCAGCGCGTGCACGCTGGCCACGCCCAGCGCAGTCAACGCCAGGGAGCCGGCCAGGCTGGCGGCCACATACCCCAGTGCGCTGCCCAGCGCGCCGCGCTGGAGCATGGCGATCGCTTCTGCCGAAAAGGTTGAAAACGTGGTGAGCCCGCCGAGAAAGCCCGTTACCGCCGCCAAGCGGATCCATTGCGGCCATTCGGGGTGCATGGCCAGTACCGCCAGCGCCACGCCTGCAAGATAGCCGCCGACTGCATTCACCGCCAGGGTGCCCCAGGGCCACACAGGCCCGTTCAGCCACACGGCCATCATCCAGCGCGCCAGGGCGCCCAGGGCGGCGCCCGCGGCCACCGCCAGGATATGCAAGGGAATAAATGCCTGTGTCATATTTTTGAGACTCATTCTCATTTAATGATAGAATCCGCAGCCTTCATCCCTGATACGCCATGGACGGTCACCCTTCTTCGCGCCGGCGAGCCTATTGGCTCAAGACTCTGCATCAATGGCATTGGATCAGCGCCGCATTATGCCTGGTGGGCATGCTGCTGTTTGCCCTGACCGGGCTGACGCTGAATAACGCCGGCCTGATCGAAGCGACCCCGCACGTCACCACCCGGCAGGGGCAACTGCCGCCGGCCGTGCTGTCCGAACTGAAGGCAGCCGCGGCCGAATCGCCCGCGGCCGTGCCCGCCGGCGCTGCCCGTTGGCTGGCCCGGGAGCTGGACGCGCAGGTCGGCAGCCGCCCGGCCGAATGGTCTGCCCACGAGCTGTATGTTTCCATGCCGCGCGCCGGTGGCGACGCCTGGCTGTCCATCGACCTGGGCGACGGCGCCGTGGAGTATGAACGCACCGATCGCGGCTGGGTGGCGTTTCTGAATGACCTGCACAAGGGCCGCAATACCGGCACTGCCTGGAGTTGGTTCCTGGACATTTTTGCCGTGGCCTGTCTGGTGTTTTCGCTGACGGGGCTGGTATTGCTGCAACTCCATGCGGGCCAGCGGGCTGCAACCTGGCCGATGGTGGGGCTGGGCGCGCTGGTTCCGCTGCTGCTGGCTCTGCTCTATATCCACTGAATCATTGAAAAGCAAAAGTCTGGAGAAGTCATGCGCAAGCTACTGATGTCGGCACTGCTGGCCGGGCTGGTTGCCCGGACGGCGCACGGCGCCGACCTGGGCGTCAACGTCGAGATCCCCCGCCTGAACGTGGCCGAATACCATCGGCCCTACGTTGCAATCTGGCTCGAGAATGCCGACCAGGGCGTGGTGTCGGACCTGGCCGTCTGGTACGACGTCGCCATGAAAAACAACGAAGGCACCGAATGGCTCAAGGACATGCGGCAGTGGTGGCGTCGCAGCGGCCGCAACCAGCAATTCCCGGTGGATGGCGTCAGCGGCGCCACGCGGCCGGCCGGCCGCCATGACCTGGCCTTCTCCGGCGCCGCCAAGCCCCTGGCGGATCTGGCGCCGGGCCGCTACGCGGTTGTGGTCGAGGCCGCCCGCGAAGTCGGCGGGCGCGAACTGGTGCGCGTGCCGTTCGACTGGCCGCCCAGCCAGGCGGCAAGCATGTCGGCCAGCGGCGAACACGAACTTGGCGCCATTGTCGTCAGCCTGAAACCCTGATCCCTACTTTTGGACTGGACTCCGATGAAAACCCGTATCCGAATTGCTGCCGCCCTGGCGCTGGCCCTGCCCGCTGCCGCCCTTGCCCACGACCTGTGGATGCTGCCGTCTTCCACCGTGCTGTCCGGCACGGACAGCTGGATCACGGTGGACGCGGCGGTAAGCAATGACAAGTTCTATTTCAACCACGCGCCCCTGCGGCTGGACAACCTGCAGATCGCCGCGCCCGACGGCAAGCCGGCCCAGGCCCAGAACCTGGCCCGCGGCAAGCTGCGCAGCACGTTCGACCTGCAGCTGAATCAGCCGGGCACGTATCGCATCGCCGTGGTCAATGACGGCGTGTTGGCGCGCTGGACGCAGGACGGCCAGCCCAAGCGCTATTTCGGCAAACCCGAAGGCCTGGCGGGTGCGGTGCCCGCACAGGCGCAGGATCTAGAGGTGTCGCAGAACGTCGGGCGCATCGAGACCTTTGCCACCGCCGGCAAGCCCACCGAATTGCAGCAAGTGGGCAAGGGCCTGGAGCTGGCGCCCGTGACGCACCCGAACGACCTGTACAGCGGCGAGACGGCCACGTTCAGGATGCTGATCGACGGCAAGCCCGCCGCCGGCCTGGAAGTCACCATTGTGCCGGGCGGCAGCCGCTATCGCGACAAGGTCGACGAGATCGACGTGCAGACCGCCCAGGACGGCACGTTCAAGGTGCAATGGCCGCAACCCGGCCTGTACTGGGTGGAAGCCCGCGCACAGGACGAGCAGACCACCGTGCCCCAGGCCACCAAGCGTCGCCTGTCGTACGCCGCCACGCTGGAAGTTCTGCAGCCCTGATCGCCGCCGTGCCGTCCTACGCGCCAGCCGGCGCCGGCCCGGCGTCGTTGCCCCATGCGCCCGCCGCGGCGCCTGCCGGCTACGGCGCCATGCCAGCGTTCGGCCTCGCCTCGCCCGCCGTCCTGGCGGGCGCCACCATGGGCACCACCTGGTCGGCCCGTCTTGCCGTGCCGCCGGGAATCACGCCCGCCATGGCGAAAGCGGCCATCCAGAACGCGCTGGATACCGTCGTCAGGCAGATGAGCACCTGGGACGATGGCTCCGACCTGTCACGCTTCAACCGCGCCGCGGCAGGCTGGCAGCCCCTGCCCGCGCAATGCCTGTATGTGCTGCGGCACGCACTGGAACTGGCGTGCCGCACCGATGGCGCCTATGACCCCACCATAGGCCCGCTGGTCAATGCCTGGGGCTTCGGCCCACCGCCGTACGCCAGCGAGCCGCCCTCGGCCGACATGTTGCGCACGTTGATGCAGCGTGTGGGCTGGCAACGCATCACGCTGGACGAGCGCGGCGGCCGCGCGTGGCAGCCCGGCGGCGCCTGCCTGGACCTGTGCGGCATCGCCAAGGGTTACGGCGTCGATCACGCGGCCGCCGCGCTCGACGGCCTGGGCATTTCCCACTATTTGATCGAAGTGGGCGGAGAACTGCGCGCCCGCGGCAGCAGGCCCGATGGCCTGCCCTGGCGGATAGCGGTCGAGGTGCCGGATGGCAGCGAAGACCACGTGCTTACCCTGCCCTTGTTCAACCGCAGCATCGCCACGTCGGGCGACTACCGCCGCTATCGCAAGGCCGCCGGCCTCCGATACGCCCACACCATCGACCCGCGCACCGGACGCCCGCTGGACGGCGGCGTGGCATCGGTTACTGTCGTGCACGGCAGTTGCATGCAGGCCGACGCGCTGGCCACGGCGCTAAGCGTACTGGGCGCGCGCGACGGCCTGGCCTATGCGCGCCGCCATCAGGTCGCGGCGCTGTTCGTGCTGCGCGACGGCGACCAATTGCGGCTGCAGGCCAGTGACGCGTTCTCTTCGCTAGCCGGCCGGACAGCGCCATGACGCCGCGCCTGCTCGGCGCCTGCTGCGCCATCGGCTTATGGTTGCTGCTGTGCCTGTGGGCGTGGCGCCAGTCACGCCGGCGGGCGGCGCGGCTGGCCCAGGCCGGGCGCGACCTGCGTGCGCCGGCCGACGAGACCGCGGTGCTGGTGGCGCACGCCAGCCAGACAGGACAAGCCGAAGCGCTGGCCGCGCAGACGGCCGAAACCTTGCGGCGCGGCGGGCTGCCCGCCCGCGTCGCGGCGCTGGGCCAGCTGGATCCCGCGTCAATGAGCCGCTACAGGCGGCTGCTGGTGGTGGCCAGCACCTATGGCGAGGGCGACCCGCCCGATAACGCCGCCTTGTTCGTCGAGAAGGTGATGGCCGCGCAACAGGCGGGCACGCTGGCGCTGGCTCACTTGCGTTATGCCGTGCTGGCGCTGGGCGACAGCAGCTATCGCCATTTCTGTGGATTTGGCCGGCAGGTTGACGCCTGGCTGCGCGAGCACGGCGCAAGGCCGCTGTTCGACCGCGTCGAGGCCGACAAGGCCGACCCGGCAGCCCTGCGCCACTGGCAGCGCCACCTTGGCCAACTGACCGGGTGCGCCGGCCTGCCCGATTGGGAAGCGCCAGCTTATCAACCCTGGCGCCTGGCACGGCGCAGCCTGCTGAACCCGGGTAGCCAGGGCGGGCCCTGCTTCCATCTGGAACTCGAGCCACTGGGCGAGCCATCGGCCTGGACGGCGGGCGACATCGCGGAAATCGCCCCGCGCGACGGCCGCGGCGGCGCATTGCTGCCATACCGCGCCTATTCCGTTGCATCGGTGCCAGCGGACGGCGCGCTCCACCTGCTGGTGCGGCAAGTGCGCGACGCACAGGGCCGATTGGGCCCAGGCAGCGGCTGGCTGACCGAACTGGCGCAGCCAGGCGACACGATAGACCTGCGCCTGCGCTCGAACGCGAACTTCCACCCGCCCGCCGACGGACGGCCATTGCTTTTGATCGGCAACGGCACCGGCCTTGCCGGCCTGCGCGCCCTGCTCAAGGCGCGCATCGCGGCCGGCCATGACCGCAACTGGCTCGTGTTCGGCGAGCGCCAGGCCGAGCATGACTGGTTCTACCGCGCCGAGATCCAGCGATGGCTCGCGCAAGGCCGGCTGCAACGCCTGGACGCCGTGTTCTCGCGCGATGCGCCGACACGACGCTACGTGCAGCATGCGCTTGCCGATGCCGCGGCCGACGTGGCCGCGTGGGTCCGGGCCGGCGCCGATATCTACGTATGCGGCAGCCTGCAGGGCATGGCGCAAGGCGTGGACGAGGCGCTGGCCGCGATACTGGGCGAAGAAGGCCTGGCGGGCTTGCGCCGGGCCAACCGCTACCGGCGCGACGTGTACTGACGCGCCGGGCCTGCCGCCGCGCGGGCGCCTACTGCAGCTTGATGCCGGCCTTCGCGATGACCTCGCCCCAGCGATCCTTTTCGGTCTGGATCTGCTCGCCGAATTCGGCGGGCGTGTTGCCCAACGGGAAAGCGCCCGTATCCGCCAGCTTCGCGGCGGTGGCGGGATCGCGCACGGCGCGCGCGAACGCATCGGCCAGCTTGTCGCGTATGTCGGCCGGCAGCCCTGCCGGCGCCACGACGCCATACCACGCCGTCACGTCGTAGTTGGTATAGCCCTGCTCGGCGAAGGTCGGCACGTCGGGCAGCTGCGGATTGCGTTGCGTGCCGGTGATGGCAAGCGCGCGCAGGTGGCCGCTTTTGACGTACGACTGCGATGAAGGGAAGTTATCGAAAATCACCGGCACGATGCCGCCCACCGCATCGGTCAGCGCGGGCGCCGAACCACGATAGGCGATGCTGTTCATCTTGGCGCCGGTGATCTGCAGGAACCACGTCATGCCCAGGTCATTGACGCCCCCTGCCCCGGCGTTGGCGTAGCCTTCCACGCCCGGACGGGCGCGCACGTATTCCACGAACTCGGCCAGCGTGCGCGCTGGATATGACGGATGCACACTTAGGATGTTGGGGCTGGTGACCAGGTTGCTGACCGGAGTGAAATCCTTGATCGGGTCGTACGGCAGCTTGGGAAACAGGTGCGGCGCGGTGCCATGCGTGCTGACGGTAGCCAGCCCGATGGTGTAGCCGTCGGGCTTGGCGCGCGCGGTGGCGGTCATGCCGATCGTGCCGGATGCGCCGGTACGGTTCTCGACCACGATCTGCTGGCCCAGGATTTCACCGGCCTTGGCCGCGGCCACCCGGCCCACTACGTCGGTGGGGCCGCCCGCCGAGAACGGGATGATGAGGGTAATGGGCCGGTCTGGAAACTCGGCGCGGGCCGCAGGCAGCGTCGCCAGCATGGCCAGCAAGAGCAGCGTCTTGCGGATGTTCATGGTTACTCCTTGGGTGCAGTGTCTTGCGCTTGGGGCGCCTGTGCGCCGCGCCGCAGGATGCGGCCCGGACGACGCTTCTCGCGCGGGGTGGGATAAATCTGGATTCCGTTGACCAGTACGGCCTCGATGCCTGCCGATGGCCGCTCCGGCGTGTCCCAGGTGGCGTTGTCGATCACCGTGTCGGCATCGAACACCACCACGTCGGCCCATGCGCCCACGCGCAGCACGCCCCGGTCCTGCAGGCCGAACACGCGCGCGGGCAGCGCCGTCATCTTGGCCACCGCCTGTTCCAGCGTCATGATGTTGGCCTCGCGCACGTAGCGCCCCAGTATCCGGGGAAACGTGCCCCACAAACGGGGATGAGGGTGGCTGTCGTTGGGCAGGCCGTCCGAGCCCACCATGCAGCATTCATGGCGGAAGATGCGCCGGACCTCCGCTTCGTCCATGGCGAAGTAGATTGCGCCGGCGGGCGACAGGCGCCGGGCGGCCTCGGTAGGGCTGCAATTCCAGTTTGCGGCGATATCCCGCAGGTATTGCCCGCTGCATTCGGGATGAGGCGTCGACCACGTGATGCGGATGTCGTCGATTGCATCGGCGCGCTCGGGAATCAGGATGGTGGAACTGCCCGGATATGGGTAGATGTCCAGCGCCACCTCCACTCCCTGTTCACGGGCGAGGTCGATGTTGGCCAGCGTGGCTGCGCTGCGGCCCCAGTTGCGCGGCAGCATGCACTTGTGGTGTGAGAGCACCGTGGCGCAACCGGTGGCGCGCGCCACCTGCAGCACCTCTTGCACGGCCTCTTCGACCGCATCGCCTTCATTGCGGATATGGCTGGTGTGCAAGGCGCCCAGCCGGGCCGCCACCCGGGCCAGGCCCTCGAGTTCGGAGGGCCGGGCTGCCGCGCCGGGATCGTAGGCCAGGCCGGTGCTGAACCCCACCGCGCCCGCCTGCAGCGACTGTTCGAGCATGGCCTCCATGGCCGCCTGCTCGGCGGCGGTCGGCGTGCCCGCCGGCTGGGCCATGGCGGCCAGCCGCAGGTTGGCATGCCCCACCAGCGCGGCTACGTTGATCAGGGGCTGTTGCGTGCGCAGCGTGTCAAAGTAGGCCGCCATGTCGGCAAACAGCGGCGTCTGGCCCAGCAGCGCCAGCGCGGCGGCGGTATTGCCGGGCAGGGGCGCGGGCGCCCCGCTGACCCCGCAGTTGCCCACCACCACCGTCGTGATGCCCTGCGTCACCTTCCAGGGCAGATCGGGCCGCTCGACGAACATCAAGTCATCGTGGCCATGCACATCAATAAAGCCGGGCGCCACGATCCGGCCGCCGGCGTCGATTTCGCGATGCGCGGCGCGGCCCGACAGATCGCCCATCGCGGCAATGCGGTCGCCGACAATGCCCAGGTCGGCGCGGCGGCGCGGCGCGCCCCCGCCGTCTATCAGCCATCCGCCGGTGATCTTGACATCCAGTACTTCTGTATCTTGCATCGGTGTGCCGGGGCGCGGACTGCTGCCGCAGTGCGCATATCGTGGGAAAACGCCGAGTATCGCTCCCGGCATTAATCTGGAAAAATCGTTTTAGTTTATGTATCTATTCTGAATCATGATGAATCGGCTGCCCAAGCACGTCACCCTCAAGCACTTGAACGCTTTTGTCGCCGTTGCGCAGGAAGCCAGTTTTACGCTGGCGGCGCGGCGCATGTTCCAGACCCAGTCGTCCATTACGGGGCTGGTGCGCCAGCTTGAAGACGCATTGGGAACGCAGCTGTTCGCCCGCACCAGCCGCAAGGTGGCGCTGACCCAGATAGGGCAGGAATTCCTGCCGCGCGTCATGCGATTGCTGGCCGACTTCGATGGCGCGATTGAAGATGTGGTGCGCTATGGCACGCTTGAACGCGGCCGCGTGGCAGTGGCCGCGGCGCCATCGGCGATCACCGAGATCATCGCGCCGGCGGCTGCGGGATACGTGCAGCGCAGGCCTGGCATACGCCTGTACCTGCGCGACGACAACTCGGGGCGCATCCAGCGGCTGGTCGCGGCGCAGGACGTGGACTTCGGCCTGACCAGCCACTGGGCCGACGCGCCCAGCCTGCACTTCGAGCCGTTGCTCGAAGACCGCTTTGGCGTGCTGTACCACGCCGATGACGACGCGGTGCGGCCGGACCGCGCCGGCTACGTGCGATGGGCGTCGCTGGCGGGCCACAAGCTGGTGGGGGTAGTGGACGAGACGGGCATCATGGCCCTGTTGCGGGGCCGCGCCGACCTGCCCATTGCCGCCGCCGCCCCATTCTATGAGGCATCCAGCACCACATCGCAAGCCGCCTTGGTAAAAGCCGGCATGGGCGTGGCGCTGTTGCCCGCGTTGGCCGCGCAGCGCGTGCAAGAGCCCGGGTTGAGGTTTTCGCTGCTGAGCCGCCCCACGCTGGTGCGCACCCTGTGCCTGATCCGGCGCCGCGACCACGCGCTGGCGCCGGCGGCGCTGGAGTTGATGCAGGTATTGCGCGAGCATGTGGCGCGCATAGAGCTGCCGCGCGGCTGCCGTGCATTGCGGGCGCCGCGCGCGCAGCCTGGCCCTACTGAAGCGTGCGCGTGAACACGAACTGGCCGTCGCGCCAATCCACGGGCACCACGTCGCGCGGGCCGAACTCGCCTTCCAGGATCAGCCTGGCGACCGGGTTCTCGATCTGCTGCTGGATGGCGCGCTTGAGCGGCCGTGCGCCAAACACCGGGTCGAAGCCGGCTCGCGCCAGCTCGGCCAGCGCGGCGTCCGAAACCTCCAGGCGCATGTCCTGCTGCTCGAGCCGGTCGGCCAGCCGCTTGAGCTGGATGCGGGCAATCGACTCGATGTGCTGGGCCTCGAGCCCGTGGAACACCACGATCTCATCGATGCGGTTCAGGAACTCGGGGCGGAACGACTGTTTGAGTTCGTCCCACACCACGGCCTTGATCACATCGTAGGGCTGCCCGGCCATGCTCTGGATATGCTGCGAACCCAGGTTGGACGTCATCACGATGACGGTGTTGCGGAAGTCGACCGTGCGGCCCTGGCCATCGGTAAGCCGGCCGTCGTCCAGCACCTGCAGCAGCACGTTGAAGACGTCGGGGTGGGCTTTCTCGACTTCGTCGAGCAGCACCACGCTGTACGGCTTGCGGCGCACGGCTTCGGTCAGGTAGCCGCCTTCTTCGTAGCCCACGTATCCGGGCGGCGCGCCGATCAGGCGGGCCACCGAGTGCTTTTCCATGAACTCGCTCATGTCGATGCGTATCATGTGCTCGTCGGAATCGAACAGGAAGTCGGCCAGCGCCCGCGTGAGTTCGGTCTTGCCCACGCCCGTGGGCCCCAGGAACAGGAACGACCCATAAGGCCGCGACGGGTCGGCCAGCCCGGCGCGCGAGCGGCGGATGGCATCGGACACCAGCCGCACGGCCTCGTCCTGGCCGACCACGCGCTTGTGCAGGTGGTCTTCCATTTGCAGCAGCTTCTCGCGTTCGCCCTGCATCATCTTGGCTACCGGAATACCGGTAGCGCGCGACACCACTTCGGCGATTTCTTCGGCGCCGACCTGGGTGCGCAGCAGCCGGGGCTTGCCGTCTTGCGGGTCGCCCTGCTTTTCGGCGCGGTCGGCCGCCTGCAGGCGCGCTTCCAGCCCCGGCAGCTTGCCATACTGAAGCTCGGCCAGCTTGTCGAATTGCCCCTTGCGCTGCAGCTCGGCCATTTCGGCGCGCACGCGGTCGATTTCTTCCTTGATGGCCTGGGTGCCTTGCACGGCCGCCTTTTCGGCCTTCCAGATTTCTTCGTAGTCGTTGTACTCGCGCTGCAGGTTCTCGAGCTCTTCTTCAATGGCGGCCAGGCGGCGCTTGGACCCTTCGTCGGATTCTTTGCGCACGGCCTCGCGCTCGATCTTGAGCTGGATGATGCGGCGATCGAGCCGGTCCATGACTTCGGGCTTGGAATCGATTTCCATGCGGATGCGCGCGGCCGCCTCGTCGATCAGGTCGATGGCCTTGTCGGGCAGGAAGCGGTCGGTGATATACCGGTGCGAGAGCTCGGCCGCAGCCACGATGGCCGGGTCGGTGATCTCGACGCCGTGGTGGATTTCGTAGCGCTCCTGCAGGCCGCGCAGGATCGCGATGGTCGATTCCACGTCGGGTTCGTTGACCAGCACCTTCTGGAAGCGCCGTTCGAGCGCCGCGTCTTTTTCGATGTACTTGCGATATTCGTCCAGCGTGGTCGCGCCAATGCAATGCAGTTCGCCGCGCGCAAGCGCAGGCTTGAGCATGTTGCCGGCGTCCATGGCGCCTTCGGCCTTGCCGGCGCCCACCATGGTGTGCAATTCATCGATGAACACGATGTTCTGTCCGTCGTCCTGCGCCAATTCCTTGAGCACGGCTTTCAGGCGTTCTTCGAATTCGCCGCGGAACTTGGCGCCGGCCAGCAGCGCGGCCAGGTCCAGCGACAGCACGCGCTTGCCGCGCAGCGTCTCGGGGACTTCGCCATTGACGATGCGCTGGGCCAGCCCTTCGGCGATGGCCGTCTTGCCCACGCCCGGCTCGCCGATAAGCACCGGGTTGTTCTTGGTGCGGCGCTGCAGTATCTGGATGGTGCGGCGGATCTCGTCGTCGCGGCCGATCACCGGGTCAAGCTTGCCCTCGCGCGCACGCTCGGTGAGATCGAGCGTGTACTTGGCCAGCGCCTCGCGGTGCGATTCGCCGTCGGCGCCGGACACATTCTCGCCGCCGCGCACCGCGTCGATGGCGGCTTCCAGCGCCTTTTTCTGCAGCCCTGCGTCGCGCAGGATGGTGCCGGCCTGGCCCTTGTCGTCGGCCAGCGCCAACAGGAACAGCTCGCTGGCGATGTAGGTGTCGCCCCGGCGCGCCGCTTCTTTGTCGGTGCGGGTGAGCACCGCCTGCAGTTCGCGCCCGACCTGCACAGTGTCGTTGCCCTGCACCTGCGGCAGCGCATTCAGCGCCGAATCGAGCGCCGCGTTGACGCGGTTGACGGCCACGCCGGCGCGCGCCAGCAGGCTGGCGGCCCCGCTGTCCGGGTCGCCCAGCAGGGCGGCCAGCACGTGCACCGGTTCGATATAGGGATGGTCATTGCGGCCGGCCAGGCTCTGGGCATCGGCCAGCGCTTGCTGGAACTTGGTGGTGAGTTTGTCGAATCGCATAGGTGTCTTAGGCTTGAATGGGGAGCCTGACCGACAGGATTCGCGGCGGGCTCGATGACATACATGTGCGGGCGCGCCGGGCAATTTCAAGACATAGCCGGGCCCTGGCCCACCGTTGCCGGAGCGCAACAGAACGGCTGCCGCCGTGCGCATCGCGCGCGGCTCCGCGGCATCTGTTGCCGGGCCCCCCATTGCCTACCACAAACCGGCCGGTTCTGAAACAAACACAAAAACCACCATACATCCAGCAAGCAATACAATAGGGGTTCATCATTAATTGTCGTCAGGCGCCGGTTCGCGTATAGGCTTGATCGACATCAAGGTAAATCATGCAAAAACGTGTCCCCCTGCCGCCAGATTCCGTGAACTGCTCCACCTGCATGCTCGGGCATGTCTGCATTCCGGTGGGCATGGCCGCCGGCGATGTCGAACAGCTGGACGAGCTCGTGCAAGAACGGGCCCGCATCGAGAAAGGCAAGGCGCTCTATACCCTGCAGGACCCGCTGGATGCTGTCTACAGCGTACGCTACGGCAGCATGAAAACCCAGATAGAAGATGCCGCGGGCCACGTGCAGATCACCGGGTTTCACCTGCCCGGCGAGGTCGTGGGCCTGGACGGCATGCTCGAGGGCCGACACGTGTCGACGGCGCTGGCCATGGAAGACTCCGAGGTCTGCGTCATACGTCTGTCGCAAATCGACCACGTCGCCAGCCACCTGCCGTCGCTGCAACACCAGATGCGCCGGCTGATGAGCCGCGAACTCGGCCGGTCGTACCAGATGCTGGCATCGCTGGGCGGCATGCGTTCCGAACAACGGCTGGCGGCGTTCCTGCTGAATCTCTCGCAGCGCTATGCCGCATTGGGGTATTCGTCCACCGAATTCGTGCTGCGCATGAGCCGCGAAGAAATCGGCAATTACCTGGGTCTGACGCTGGAAACGGCCAGCCGTCTGTTTTCGCGTTTCGCACGCGAAGGTTTGATAAAAATCAATCAACGCGAAGTTCGTTTGCTCGACGTGCCCACCCTGAAGCAGATGCTGGGCCAGGACGCCTGCTGACCCCTCGCGCAGACATGCGCACGCGCATTCTTCGTGCCGTCTCGGCCATGGCGATATCCCTCGCGCTGATGGCGCAGGCCGATGCGCAGACGCCCCTGCCGCCTCCGTACAACTACGACGAACCCCTGCCCGCGGCGCCGCGTCCCGCACCCGCCCCGCAGGATATGCGGCTGGGCGCCGGCAAGCAGACATACCGCATGCCGGTATATGCGAACCGCAAGCTGGCGGGCCCGCTCGACGATGTGCGCCGCGTGGTGGTGATGCTGCCCGACGACCGTGGCGATGCAGACCGCCATTACCAGCACATCGACACCCTTTTGCAGCGCGATGCCGAGCGCCGCGCCGATACACTGGTCCTGGCGCTGGAGTTCCCCGGCGTCGTCGACACGGGCCACGCCGGCCGCCCGGCGTGGCGCAAGGCCGCCTGGCAGAACGGCGGGCTGAGCGTGCGCGCGTCGGGCCGCCCCGGCCCGGTCGGCGCCTTCCAGGTGCTCGACGACCTGCTGGGCTGGCTTGCCGACCGCCAGCGCCTGCCCATGCTGGCGCAGGTGGTGCTGGCCGGACACTCCGGCGGCGCGCAGCTGCTGCAGCGCTACGCCATCCTCAACAACGCCGACGGCCCGCTGCGGCAGGCGGGGCTGGAGATACGCTACGTCATTGCCAACGCGCCGTCATACCTGTATCTGGGCAACGAACGGCCGCGCCGCCGCGGCGCCGGCTTCGAACCCTACGAGCGGGGTATCTGCCCGACGTACAACCAGTACCCATACGGCCCGCAGAACCTGCCCCCGTATGCGGCGGGCGCCGACCCCGCCAGCCTGTTTGTGCGCTATGCGCGGCGCGACGTCGTATACCTGTTGGGCAGCGCCGATACCAATCCGGAAGCCCACGGCCTGGACCAACGCTGCGGCGCCGAGGCGCAGGGGTCCACCCGCCTGTCGCGCGGCCAGGGCTATTTGCGCTACGACCGCCTGCTGGCCAGCCGCGGCGCCAGGCAACAGGTGCTGCGCCACGAGCACCAGCAGGTCGCGGGCGTGGGGCACGACGCGGGTGCGATGTTCGGGTCGCTGTGCGGCACGCGCGCGTTGCTGGGCGACGCCGCTCGCGTCGGCCCGCAGGCCGCAACGTGCCGGCCTGTCGATCCCTGACCCGGCCCCGGGCCCGCACAGCCTGTCCGGCAGGCCGGGCTAGCGCTTGCCGCGGGGCCCGGCCGCGCCGCGCAATGGCTGCAACAGGCCCGACAAACCGTTGTGGTCGAGTTCGTGCATCAGGGCCAGCAGGCGGCCGATTTCTCCGGGCGGAAAGCCCTTGCGGGCGAACCATGCCAAGTACGGGCCGGGCAGATCCGCAATCAGCCGTCCCTGGTACTTGCCGTAGGGCATTTCGCGGGTAACGAGCCGCTCAAGGTCTTGCGGGTTCATCGACGTTGCGCCAATCGAGCGGCCATTGGCCTGCCAGCACATTCTGCAGCCACAGCGTGCAGGTCATCGTCTTGGCGTCGGTGACCGCGCCGTCGCGGCAGGCGGCGTACAGTTCATGGGGCGCGGCGCTGCACACTTCGAGAAACTCGTCATGGTCCAGGCGCGCGGCGCCCGCCACCAGCCCCCGGGCAAAGAAAATATGGATGATTTCGGTGGAATAGGCGATGGCCAGATGCATGGCGCCCGCATACGCCCATTCGCGCGCCGCGTACCCGGTTTCTTCGAGCAGTTCGCGGCGAGCACACGCCAGCGGCTCTTCGCCCGGATCGAGTTTGCCCGCCGGAAACTCGGTCATCACCCGCCCCACGGGATAGCGGAACTGCCGTTCGAGCAGCACGCGCCCGTCGTCGAGCAGGGGGATGATGACCACCGCCCCCGGATGCACGATGTATTCGCGCGTGGCCTGGCGCCCGTCCGGCAGCCGCACCGTATCGCGGCGCGCTTTCAGGAAACTGCCGTCGCACAGCGGCTGGCTGTCGATCAGGGTTTCGGTCAGGTGGGCATCGGGAGCGTTCATGGTGAGCGGCTGGCTGATTCATTCGACAGCCAGGCAGCTTACCACCAGCCTGCCCCCGGCCTACCTGCCGCGCCGTTGCTCGAGTTCTTTCAGGCAGGCCGCCACGCCGCCCCGCAGCTGGGCGTTGCCTATGGCTTCGCGATCCACCTGCGCGCGGCAGCGCTGGTATTCGGCCACGCTTTCGGGCGTGTCGCGCACGGCGGGCGCCGCCGGGGCGCCGGGCTGTTCGGTGATGCGCAGGGTGGACGGCGGCGATTTGCCGTCTTGCGAGGGAAAGCTGAGCTGCTGGGGCTGCTGCGCCCAGCCGCTGCCTGCGGCGCCGAACAGGCAGGCCATTGCCGCAATGCCGCCGATCAGGGTCTTTTTCATTTGCATGCGTCCTTTGAACAAAATGATCCGTGGGCGCCAGGCCGGCGCCGCAAAGGGTTATCGTAACGTCGGCGCGACCGCGCGGCGCGCCGCGCGGGTTCCAAACCGCAACAAAGCCTAACCGACCTCGCCGTTCCGAATCCCCATGATCCTGCTGGACACCCGTATTGAACGCACACTCGACGCCTGGCTACGCCAGTATGGCGACCGCGCCTGGGCAGGCGCCACGCTGGAAGGCTGGGTATTCGAAGGCTTGCAAGCCCGCCGGGCCGCACAAGCGCGCCTGGCCGAAATGGGCGTGCGCGCGACACTGCGCAGCGCCTACAAGCCCCTGCTGCACTTCTTCCTGGAAGAGGCCGACACGACAGACCTGGCCGCCGTCATTGCGCATTACCCGGTACATCCCCTGGCGCGCCCGAACCGCTTCACGCTCGAGGCCTACCCGCTGGCAGGCCTGCTGGGGACGGCCACATTGCAGTTCGTGCCGGGCACGGACGATCTGCACTACCGGATCGAGCTGCACTATCGGGATGGCCGGCGCAGCGATCATTCTGTCTACGCGCCCAATCGCATCGTCAGCGCGGACGACGCAACGCCGCTGCTGTCGCCCGCCGGATGGTTGCGCGTGCGCGACGCGGCTGGCAACGCCGTGACCGACGCTGCCCACGCCACAGAATTCGAACTGGCCTTCAGCGCCGCGGTTGATGCGGTTCGGGCCCACGAATGGCCCGGCCAGGCGCCCCATTTCGAGCGGCTCGACATACGCATCGATGTGCCGGGCATGGAATTCGACGCCGGCGGCGATGGCGGCCTGGTCAGCACCTATGAAGCCCTGCACGAAGACGTGTACTTCACCCTGATCGAGTTCTTCCAGCGCCATGCCGGCCTGCCGCCGGGCGACCGGCGCCTGCGGCCGGGGCAGATCGTTCCGGATGTGCGGCATACCACGGGGCCGGCGCGTGTGCACGTGTCGACGCGCGCGTTCGACCCGCCGGCGGCCCTTGTGCAGGCGGCGCCCACGCCGCTGGAGGCCATCCAGGCGCCGCTGGAGCCCGCGCAGATCGCCGCGCACATGGCGGCGCTGGGCGGCATGCCCATACAGGCCCGGTCGCGCCAGGGACGTCCGGTACTTGGCGCCTATATCGCCGGCCCGGGACCAGCCGTGTTCATTTCCGGCGGACAGCATGCCAACGAGACCTCGGGCGTGGTGGGCGCATTGCGCGCGGCGCATGCCCTGCTGGACGAGGGCGAGGCTCACTTCGCGCTGGTGGCGGCCGAAAACCCCGATGGCTACGCGCTGCATCGCGAACTATGCCTGCAGCACCCCCGCCATATGCATCATGCGGCGCGCTACAGCGCCCTGGGCGACGACGTGGCGTACCGCACTCATGCGCCGTTCTTCGAGCAAGAGGCGCGGCGCGCCGCCCTGCGCGCCAGCGGCGCACGCCTGCACATCAACCTGCATGGCTATCCGGCGCACGAGTGGACCCGCCCCCTGTCGGGCTACTTGCCGCGCCAGTTCGAGTCGTGGACCTTGCCCAAGGGCTTTTTCCTGCTGTTGCGTCATCACCCTGGCTGGGCCGAGGCGGCCGGCACGTTGATGGACGCGCTGTGCGGGCGCCTGGCGCAGGTGCCGGGCCTGGCGGCATTCAACGCGCGCCAGGCGGCCCTGTGTGAAGCCCATGCACTTGAAAAGGCCTTCGCGACGCGACACGGCATCGCCTGCGTCGTCGTCGAAAGCGTGCAGGAAATGGCGCCCTTATCGCTGATAGCGGAATATCCCGACGAGACGGTGTATGGCGCCGAGTTCCGCCAGGCCCACACCGTGCAGATGGAAACCGTGCTCGCCGCCGTGGCGGCATACCGCAGCCTGGCGCACCGGTGGGCGGATCTGCCCGTCGATGCCGACAACGCACCGTAACACTTGCGGCGCGGGTAACGCGCTATGGTTGAACGCACGTGCAACACGGCAAGGACGACCAATGAACACTTCGACGCTGCGTTATATGCTGCCCTGCATGCTGGCGGGCGCGCTGCTGGCCGGCTGCGCCCAGGATGGGCAGCCCGCGAAAGACCCCGTCAAGGCCCGGCCCACCCTGGCCAGCGAACACAATGCGCGCAATTCGCTGGACTGGGCCGGAACCTACGAAGGCACCCTGCCCTGCGCCGATTGCCCCGGCATCCGCACGCGGCTGGAGCTCACGCCGCAAGGCCAATACGAGCTGCAGACCCGCTACCTGGACCGGCAGCAGGCCCCCACGGTGCAGCGCGGCAACTTCGAATGGCAGCCCGACGGCAGCACGATACGGCTGGATCAGGCGGGCGACGAACAATCGTTCTTCGTGGCCGAAGGCAGACTGATCCAGCTCTACCAGGATGGCACGCGTCCCAGCGGGCCGCTGGCGCCGCACTACGAACTGAAGCTGCTGCCCTAGCGCGTGCCGGCCTGGCGCTCCTGCCAGGCTCGCAGCGCTTCGCGATAGCGTTCCATGGCTTCGTCATAGAGGTCGTACACGCACGGAATGCAGCCGCTCTGGCAGCAGTCGCCCGGCTCGGGAGCCTGCGGCGGCTGTGGGCGCGGGTCGGGCGCGGGGTCGCGGGCTGACTTGGATGCTCGGGTCTTGGCCATAGGCAACATTATCGCGCTGTGGCCCGGCCGTATCGGACGTGCCCGGCCGCAGGCGCGCTATAGCGCCGCCAACGAGCGGTGGGCGGACGCGCCCGCCGTGGCATGGCTGCCGGCGTCGCCGCTGACTGCATAGGGGTCGGCGCCGGCCCAGAAGCCGCTGACCAGGCCGGCGGGCGGCGCGCAGGCGATGACGCGTGCCGAGACGTCCCAGGCATCCATGCGCACGCGCAGCCCGGCGTATACGCCATGGCCCGGCCCCGCTTCGATCCGCCCGCCTGCCTCGATGCCTTCGCCCACCCGGATCGCGCCGTCTGCCATGACGTGGCCATCCGCCTTGATGCCCCAGCCGGCTTCCAGATGGTCGCCGCAGAGAAGGTCGCCTGCAACCTGAATGCCGCGCGCGGCGCAGATGTCGCCCTGTACGCGCAGGGCGTCACCCGACTTGATGCCTTGTTCGCAACGCAGCGAGCCGCCGATTTCCAGGCCCTGGGCTGCGATCACCATGCCGGCGGCCGACAGATCGTCGCCGCTACGGATGTCCCAAGCGGCGCGCAACGCGCCCCCGCACTCCAGCTTGGCGCCGGCGCTGATGCCCCAGCCCGCCTGGATGTCGCCGCCCGCTCGGATGGCGCCTTCGCTGATGATGCTGCCCTGCGCCTCGATGTCGCCCCCTGCCACGATGGACGTCCCCGCGCGCACGCCCGCGCCGCTGACAATGCGCCCGCCTGCGCGCACCAGCGAATCGACCGAAATGCCCTGCCGGGCCACGATCGTGCCCGCATAGACAATTGCCGTGGCGTCGATGACATCGACCTCGAGCACGTGGTCGGTGGGGCCGAACTGGTCAAGCAGCCAGCAAGCGTCGTCGATACGCCCGTCGGCCACCAGGGCGTCCAGCACGGCCTGGTAATCGCCGTGCCCATTGTGGTCGCGTAAAAACCATTTGTAACCGCTGGCGCACGGATTCTTGGCTTTGACGAAGTTCTTGGTGAGTTGCATGGCACTACGCAATGATGAAAAGCGATTGCCCCCGGCGTGCGCGGCGCCGGTGGCAGTGAAGCAGGCCCGCATGCACACGGCATGCGGGCCTGAAAGAATCAGTAAGGGGATCGCGGCGCGAGCGGCTTGAGGCCGGGCCGATTAGCCGGGTTTGGCGCGTGCGTAGGCGGAGCGCACGGCAACGTCGTGCGAGCCCACGGGCGTGGGACGCAGGAACGCAAAAATACCGAGTAGCGCAAAGGGCGCTGGGACAGACCGTGTCATGACGCCCTGCATCCTACCACCCGGGGCGGGCGCGTCAAGCCCCCTGGGAGCCGGGCGGCCCCGTGCGCAGCGGGAGCGACCGGCTTCGCGCCGGCACGCCCCCCGGGGGGCTTACACCACCGTGAGCGTCACGTCGATATTGTTGCGCGTTGCGTTCGAATACGGGCAGACGATATGGGCGCGCTGCACCAGGTCTTCGGCCTGCTCGCGCGGCATGCCGGGCAGCGAGATCTTCAGCTCAACCTCGATGCCGAACCCGTTCGGAATGGGACCAATGCCCACCGAGCCGTCGACGGAAACATCCGCCGGAATGGCGATTTTGTCGCGGTTGGCGACGAATTTCATGGCGCCCAGGAAGCACGCCGAATAGCCGGCGGCAAAAAGCTGTTCGGGGTTGGTGCCTTCGCCGCCCGCGCCGCCGAGTTCGCGCGGCGTGGTCAACTTGACGTCGAGCACCTGGTCGGACGACACGGCGCGGCCGTCGCGGCCACCGGTGGCCTTGGCATGAGCACGATAGGCAACTTTTTCGAGAGACATGGTGCGTTCCTTTAAAGAAGGTCAGGGGTCAATGGCACTATGCACAAAGTACCGCCCGCCGCGCGCCGATACAAGGTGCAGGCAGTGCAATCGCGCACGAAGCCGCAGTGGGCGGCGCAGTCCGTAGAATAGGCGGTTCTCTTTTCAACCGCTTGACGGCAGGAACCGCATGGAAACCGAACTCGACGGGCGACTGCTGGCGCTGCGCCAAACCGTGGCGCTGGCGTTGGCATTGTCTACCCGCAGCAATCCCCAGGCCACGGAACTGGCGCTGGACATCCTGGCCGACATGAAGCAAAGCGCAGCGCACGAGCCATCCGACAGCCCGTTCGACGCGCCGCCCTGGGCGGCCGGAGCGCAGGACGAACTGGACCAGATTGCCCGCCTGGTGCGCGCCTTTACCGCGCAACCCGACGCCGACGCATAGCCGCCGGCCTAGGCGCGGGCAGCCCGGCGCAAGGCCTGGGGCGGCTGCCCATATCGGCGGACAAAAGCGCGGCGCATGCGTTCGGCATCGACAAACCCCGTGACACGGGCCACCGCGTCGATGGACATCAGGCCCGCCTCGATATGCGCGCGCGCGGTCTCGGCGCGGACGCGCTCGACCGCCTTGGCCGGCGTCTGCCCGGTTTCGGCCTTGAAGCTGCGGATGAACTGGCGCGGGCTCAGGCAGGCCACCGCGGCCAGTTCTTCGACGCTGAGCGGCGCGGTCAGGTGCTGCCCGATGTAGCCCAGCACTCGCCGCATCCGCTCGCTGCGCGGATCCAGGTCCTGCAAGGCCGAGAATTGTGACTGCCCGCCCGCGCGGCGGTGATACACCACCATGTCGCGCGCGGCCTGGCGGGCAATGTCCACGCCCAGGTCTTCTTCGACCATCGCCAGTGCCAGGTCGATACCGGCGGTGATGCCCGCCGAGGTCCAGACGCCACCGTCGCGCAAATAGATCTTGTCGCTGTCGACCCTGACGGCGGGATACCGGCGCTGCAGCTCGGCCGCATGGCGCCAGTGGGTCGTGGCGCGGCGGCCGTCGAGCAGCCCCGCCGCTGCCAGCACGAAGGCGCCGGTGCACACGCTGGCCACCCGGGCACGCCGTTCGATGGCGGCCTGCAATACGGCGCGAGCGCCGGCCGTTATGGCCCAGGTGCGCGGCCCTTCGCCGCCCGGCACCAGCACCAGATCGGCCCGCGCCTGGCGCCATGGCCGCGTGGCGACTTCTATTCCGGCCGAACTGGCCACCCGGCCGCCGCGCGCCGACACCAGGTTCAGCACGTAGGCGGGCGAGCCCCTGCCGCCAGCCGCCTCGCCCGCCGTCTGAAAAACCGACAGCGGGCCGGCCATATCCAGCAACTGAAAACCGGGCAGCATCAGGAACGCGACGTGGATCGGCATGGCATTTTTAGTGGGAAATGCGTCATTCACGCCATAGCATCCATCGCTACAGTGGGCGCTGTCAATCCTTACAGCACAACACCCATGCCCTCCTCCGCCACCCCGCGTGCCGGCCGTCGCAATGCGCACATACTCGCCGTATGCCAGGCGCTGTACATCGCGGCCATCTCTATCGACCTGACACTCACCGCGCTGACCGGCCACATGCTGGCGCCCGACAAGGCGCTGGCCACGCTGCCATTCGCCCTGATAACCGTGGCCGGGGCGGCGGTGACCTGGTTCGCGTCCGTGTTGATGCAGCGCATCGGCCGGCGCGCCGGCTTCGCACTGGGCGGGCTGGCGGGCATGGCCGGCGGGCTGTTATCGGTATGGGCGGTATTTCGCGCCGATTTCTGGCTGTTCTGCGCGGGCACCGCGCTGGTGGGCGTGTTCCAGGCGTTTGCGCAGTATTACCGGCTTGCTGCGGCCGACGCCGTGCCGGCCGCGGCCAAGGCGCGCGCGATCGCCGTCGTCATGGCCGGCGGGGTGATCGCCGCGCTGGCAGGGCCGATGCTGGCGGCCTGGAGCCGCGACCTCTTCCCGCTGGCGGCCTTCGCCGGCGCCTACCTGATGGTGGCGTTGCTGGGTGCGGCCACGGTAGCGCTGCTGCTGGCGGCCTACCGCGACCTGCCCGACGTGGCCGGCCAGCCGGATCCGCAGATGGACGACGCGCCCGCGCGACCGCTGCGTGTCGTGGTCCGCCAGCCCATCTTCGTGGCGGCGCTGGCCAACAACGTCGTGGGTTCCGTGACGATGATGTTCGTCATGACGGCCGCTCCCCTTGCGGCGGTGGCGTGCCATCACAGCATCGACGACGGCGCGCACATCATGCAATGGCACCTGGTGGGCATGTACGCACCGGCCTTCTTCGCGGGCGCGCTCATCAAGCGCTGGGGCCTGCCCGCCATACTGGGGCTGGGCATGCTGCTGAATGTGGTGTCGGCGTTCGTGGCGGTTGCCTCGACCAGCCTGCCCGCCTTCTATGCCGCGCTGTTCCTGCTGGGCGTGGGCTGGAACTTCATGTTTGTCGGCGGAACCACGCTGCTGGCGCAGTCGTACCGGCCCGCCGAGCGCGGCCGCGCCCAGGGCGCCGCCGAACTGCTGCGCTATGGCGCCACCGCCCTGGCCACGCTGGCCGCGGGCCCGGCGCTGGATCTGTATGGCTGGCAGGCCATCAACGTGGCCATGCTGCCCATCGTGGCGCTCGCGGCCCTGATGACGGGCTGGTGGGTGCGCAGCGGACGGCGCGACGTGGCGCTTGCGGCGTGACCGCGGCAAGCGCGCACGGCGGCTGAGCCTGCAGCCCGGTCGCTTAGCGTTTAGAATTGCCGCACCATGTTGCGCCTGACTGCCCCGACACGACTACGCCATCGCGCCGCCATCTGGCTGGCCTTGTGCGTATTCGTGCTGAAGGCGCTGGTGCCGCAGGGCTTCATGCCGGGCACCGACCCGGGCGCCACGCTTATCCAGTTGTGCTCGGCGGCCGGCCCGATCTGGGTCGAAGGGCCGCACAAGGCCGATCACCGGCCCGACGCCCAGCATGCCGAACAATCGGCAATGTGTCCGGTGGGCGTTGCGCTGGCCGCATTGCCGCTGATGTCGGCCCCCGCGGGCGTGGCCCCGGTGTTCGACGCCACGCCCATGCGCATTGCCGCGCGCGCGCCGCCCGCGCACGCTTGCGGCGTCCCACCTTGCGCGCCTCTGGGCGCGCGTGCTCCTCCTCTGCGTCTCGGTTAACAGATTCCGGCCCATCGCCGTGCGATGGCCTCGTCGTTTCTAACCGGGAAATCCCATGCTTTGTCATTCCGCCAGGACATCCGTCCTGCAGCGGCGCACGGCTATTGCCGCGGGCCTCGCGTTGCTTGCGCCCCTGTGCGCACGTGCGCAGGACGCCGCCGACGCGCCCGTGGCCACCCTGCCCGCCATTTCCGTATCCGCCAGCGAACCCACGCTGGATCAGCCCGCCGCGACAGGCTCGTTCCTGTCGCTGACGCCCCTGCAGACACCCGCCAGCCTGGACATCATCACCAACGAGCAATTGAGTGAACGCGGCGATGTCTCGGTCATGGACGCCATCACCCAGGCGCCCGGCATCAGTGCATTTCGCCACCCCGGCAATGGCGGATCGTCGCTGTCGTCGCGCGGATTCACCGACTCGAATTCGGTCGCCATTCTGTACGACGGCATACGGCAGTATGGCGGACTGGGGCAGACCTTCGTATACGACCCCTGGTCGGTCGACCGCATTGAAGTCTTGCGCGGCCCGGCCTCGGTGCTGGTCGGCGAAGGCGCCATCGGCGGCGTGGTCAATATCATTCCCAAGAAGCCCGGCCGCGGCCCCATCCAGAACGAAGTGCAGGCGGCCGTGGGCACGCACGATACGCAGCGCCTGGCCTTCGGCAGCGGCGGCGCGCTGGACGAGCGCTGGTCGTATCGCGTGGACGCCAGCGGCAACCACAGCAATGCCGGCATGAGCCTGGGCGATGCGCAAAACGCCGCGATAACGGCCGCGCTGCGGCTGGACGTATCGCCCGCCCTGAACTTCACGCTGACGCACGCCCATGCCTGGCAAGAACCCGCCCGCTACTTCGGCACGCCGCTCATCGACGGGGAAATCGATTATTCGCTGCGCCACGAGAACTACAACGTGGCCGACAGCAAGATCATCTACCGCGATAGCCGCACCGAACTGCAGGCCGAATGGTCCCCTGCCGCCGCCACGACCGTACGCGGGCGCGTGTACTACCTGGGCAGCGACCGCGACTACCGCAATGTCGAGAACTACACCTGGCAACCCGGCAGCGGCCTGATCGAGCGCAGCGCCTACACTGCCATCCAGCACGACCAGTCGCAGGTTGGCGCGCGGGCCGATGCCGTGCACACGCTCGAGCTGGCGGGCCTGCTCAACCAGGTGGCAATAGGCGCCGAAATCAACCGCAGCCGGCTCACGCATACCAATAATTCGCCGTATGGCGGAACCTCGCTGGTGGACCCGCGCGATGTCGACCATGGCGAATTCATCAACGAAGCGGGTACATTCCCGCGCTACCGCAATACCGCCACCCAGTACGCCCTTTTTGCCGAAGACCGGCTGGTGTTGAATGAACAATGGTCGCTGCTGGGCGGCGTGCGCTACGACCATATCGACCTGCATCGCGAAGACCTGGCGGCCGGCGCCACGGCCTACCGCCGCACCTATACCAATGTGGGCTGGCGGGTGGGCGCCGTATACAACGTGCTGCCGACGCTGGCGCTTTATGGCCAGTATTCCCGGGCCGCCGACCCGGTGGGCAGCCTGCTGTTGATGTCGCCGGCCAACAAAGACTTCGAACTGTCGCAGGCCCGCCAGATCGAAGTCGGCATCAAGCAGACGTTCTGGGACAACGCCGGCGAATGGACGCTGGCCGCCTATCACATCCGCAAAAAAGACCTCGTCACGCGCGACCCGGACGACCCATCGCTGCGCGTGCAGGTCGGCAGCCAATCCAGCCGTGGCCTGGAATTGACGCTGGGCCTGGACCTGGGCCGCCACTGGCGCCTGGACTTCAATGGCGCCATGCTGGACGCCCGTTACGATGACTACACCGATACATCCGGAGGCGCCGCGGTATCCCGGCGCGGCAACGTGCCGCCCGATGTGCCCGAGCGCCTGGCCAACCTGTGGCTGAGCTGGCGCTTTGCGCCCCAATGGACCGCCAGCGCCGGCCTGCGCTATGTGGGCAAGCGGTTCGCGGACAGCGCCAACCAGCTGGAAATGGCGGCCTATACCACCACCAACCTTGCCCTTCAATGGGATGCCCGGCGCGACCTCACTCTTGCCCTGCGCGCCTACAACGTCTTCGACAAGCAGTACGCCGAGACCGCTTACTACAACCAGACGCAATGGCTGCTGGGCGCGGAGCGCCGCGTGGAGCTGTCGGCCCATTATCGATTCTGACCCCCTGACACCATGAACACTGACACCAAGACGATCGACTCCGTCGCCGACACCGACGCCGTGCGCCGCGCACATGTGTACAGGGCCGTATGGCGGTGGCATTTCTACGCCGGGCTGCTGGTCCTGCCTTTCCTGATCCTGCTGGCGATTACCGGCGCCCTGTACCTGTTTCACCACGAGATCGAAGACGCCTGGTACCGCGACCTGCGCGAAGTCCGGCCGGCCGACAGCCCCGCACTGGCGCCATCGGCGCTGGCCGACGCGGCGCTGCGCGCCCATCCGGGTACGCTGGCCAAGTACCTGCCGCCCGCCGCGCCCGACGCAAGCGCCCAGGTGGTGGTCAAGCCCGCCGACGGCGCCAACATGAGCGTCTACGTCAATCCGTACAACGGCCAGGTGCTGGGCGCGCATGCCGAGCGCGACACGCTGATGTGGACGATAAGGCGGCTGCACAGCCTGGACTATTTCGGGCCGGTGGCCAACGGCGCCATTGAAATCGCGGCCGGCTGGTCGATCTTGCTGGTGCTGACCGGCGCGTACCTGTGGTGGCCGCGCGGGCGCAAGCAAGGCGTCATCAGTGTGCGCGGCAAGCCGCGGCAGCGCGTGTTCTGGCGCGACACCCATGCCGTGACCGGCGCCATGGTCGCGCTGTTCATTCTGTTCCTGGCGGTCACCGGCATGCCGTGGTCCATTGTGTGGGGCGGCAAGGTCAACCAATGGGCCAACGGCAACAACTTCGGCTACCCGGCGGGCGTGCGTGTGGCCGTGCCCATGTCCGATGAACACCTGGCCCACCAGGGCCCGACCACCTGGTCGCTCGAGCAGGCCCGCGTGCCCCGGTCGGCGCACGCGCATGCCGCGCAAGCCATCGGGTTGGACCAGGCCGTCGCCGCCTTCGACCGGCTTGGCCTGGCGCCCGGATATGCCGTGGTCATGCCGCGCGACGCGACGGGCGTGTATACGGCTTCGGTGTATCCGGATGATCTCGCCCGGCAGCGCGTCGTGCACCTGGACCAGTACACGGGCAGGCCCTTGCTGGATATGAGCTACGCCGACTACGGGCCGTTGGGCAAGGCCCTGGAGTGGGGCATCAACGTGCACATGGG
Organism: Bordetella genomosp. 7; assembly: GCF_002261265.1. Lineage (GTDB taxonomy): Bacteria > Pseudomonadota > Gammaproteobacteria > Burkholderiales > Burkholderiaceae_B > Bordetella_A. The sequence goes on from NZ_NEVK01000006.1 coordinate 92,510, forward strand.
CCAGGAGTTCGGCCGTGCGAACCAGCTGGTGCTGCTGGCCGCCTGCCTGGGCATGGTGCTGCTGAGCGTGTCGGGCGCCGTCATGTGGTGGAAACGCCGGCCCTCGGGCGGCCTGGGCATACCACCGCTGCCGCACAATCGCCGGGCCTTGCAAGGCGTCATGGCGGTGATGATCGCGGGGGGCATCGTGTTTCCGCTGGTGGGAGCCTCTCTGGTGATCATGCTGCTGGCCGATTTGCTGGTGCAGCGCCGCGCGCGTGTTGACACTGCCGTGCCCGGCGTGTAGGTTTGCATCATCATGACTGCGCGCGCCCCATCCACCCATTTCGTTCATTGCGCGGCCGCTGGCCGCCAACGGGGCGCGGCTCATCTCATCGTCACCGTCGTCGCACCGCCCGCCGGCCAGCCGGCCGGTCGCGCGGCGCCACCGCCGCCCGCGGCCCGCAAGGGCTGAACGCAGCCGGCTGCCCGCAGCCCGGCTGCCAGCGTTTTCCTGGCGGCTCCAGCATCCCGATTCCTTCGTACGTCCGTCGCACTGCCGTGCCGGACGCGCGCGCCGGAGCCTGTGCATTGACTGACGGGTGACACACTCATGACAAACGAAAAAACGGCGTTCGCCGCTCATGGCGCCACGGCGCTTTTCGTGCTGCTGTGGAGCAGCGGCGCGATTGTCTCTAAATGGGGGCTGGCTTATGCCTCTCCCTTCGCCTTCCTGATATTGCGTTTTTCTCTCGCACTGCTTGCCCTGCTGGCGCTGGCCCGCGCGGCCGGCCATCCGTGGCTGCCCGAGCGCGGCGCGCGCACGCGCAGTGTGGCGGCCGGCCTGGCCATGATGGGCGGCTATTCGGCGTGCTATTTCCTGGCCCTGGATAGCGGCCTGACACCCGGCGTGCTGGCCACCGCGCTGGGCGCGCAACCCTTGCTGACCCTGGCGCTGGTGGAGCGGCGCTTCGGCTGGCGCCGCATGGCAGGGCTGATGCTGGCGTTGACCGGACTGGTGCTGGTCATGTGGGACGGCATCGAGGCCGCGCGCTTTTCCATCATCGGCATGCTTTATGCGGCAGGCGCGCTGTTATGCATGACGGGGGGCGCCATCCTGCAGAAAAGCCTGCGCCAGCCGCCATTGCGCGCCCTGCCGCTGCAATACCTGGCCGGGTTGATGCTGTGCGTGGCGCTCGCGCCATGGCAGCCGTGGCAAGCCACGCTCGGCGCCGGCCTGCTGGCGACATTGCTGTGGCTGGGCCTGGTCATTTCGGTAGGCGCCACCCTGCTGCTGTACCGCCTGATCCAGGCCGGCAACCTGGTCAATGTGACCAGCCTGTTCTACCTGGTGCCAGGCGGGACCGCACTGCTGGACTACCTGCTGCTGGGCAACCCGCTGGCGCCCCTGGCCATGGCCGCGATGGCTCTCATCCTGGCCGGCCTGGCACTGGTGCTGCGCAGCGCACCATAGCGGTAGCGGGGCGCCCCGTGAAGGGGCGCTTCAAGGGCAGCCTGTATCCAGCATTATCAATAATGTTATTGACCATCAAAGCGGCACGGGTGTAACGTCCCCTCACCGCATCGCCTGCGAGCAGACACGATATGAGCGCTCCGCCCGTCGACCACACGCTGTGCCTGGCCCCCCTGCCCGACATCGCGCCAGCCGTCTTCCCCGTTCCTCTCGGCGCGTGCGATACGCACGCGCACGTTATCGGCGATGGCGTGCGCTACCCGTATGTAGAGAACCGAAGCTACACGCCGCCGCCCGCGCCCGAGGCGCGCTACCTGGCGATGCTGGGCGGCTGCGGCATGACGCGCGGCGTGCTGGTTCAGGTCAGCGTGCACGGCACCGACAACCGCTACATGCTGGAAGTGCTGCGCCGCCATCGCGACACCTTGCGCGGCGTGGCCGTCGTCGGCCCCGATGTCGGCGACCGGGAACTGGAAACCCTGCACGCGGCCGGCGTACGCGGCCTGCGCTTTAACGTGTTGTTCGGCGGCGGCGTGGGCCTGGATGCGCTTGACCGCCTGGCGCCACGCATGGCAGCGCTGGGCTGGCATGCGCAGTTCCTGATGGACGTGCGCCACCTGCCCGAGGCCATGCCGCGCCTGGCTGCGCTGCCCGTGCCCTGCGTCTTTGATCACATGGGCCACATGCCGGTAGCCGAAGGAATGCAACACCCAGGCTTCCAGGCGTTGCTGCATGGCGTCAGGGAATATGGATGGTGGGCCAAGCTGTCCGGCGCCTACCGGCTGAGCGACCAGTTCGACCACTACGACGACGTCACGCCCTGGGCGCAGGCGTTGATCGAGGCGGCGCCCGACCGCATGGTATGGGGCAGCGACTGGCCGCACGTGGCCATCCCTCGCATGCCAGATACCGGCGTGCTGCGCAACCTGCTGGCCAAATGGGCGCCATCCGACGCGCTGCGCCGCCGCATACTGGTAGACAACCCCCAGACACTCTACGACTTTCCCCCTGTGCCAGGGCATGCCGCGCCCTGAAAACCAACCGGAGACAAGGAAATGAGCTGGTTCAGCGAACTGCCGCCCACCGGCAAGCGCACTTTCTACGCGTCTTTTCTGGGCTGGACGATAGACGCCCTGGACTACATGGTGTTCACCTTCGTCATCTCGACGCTGGTCACCTTGTGGGGCATAGACCGCGGGCAGGCCGGCATGCTGGGCACCGTGACGCTGCTGTTCTCCGCCATCGGCGGATGGGGCGCGGGCATACTGGCCGACCGCTACGGGCGCGTGCGCATCCTGCAGATCACCATCCTGTGGTTTTCGGCGTGCACCGTGGCCATCGGCTTTACGCAGAACTTCGAACAGATCTTCATTCTGCGCGCATTGCAGGGGCTGGGCTTCGGCGGCGAATGGGCCGTAGGCTCGGTACTGATGGGGGAAATCATCAAGTCTAGGCATCGCGCCCGCGCCGTTGGCACGGTGCAGAGCGGCTGGGCCGTGGGCTGGGGCCTAGCGGCGCTGCTCTACACCATCGCCTTTTCGGTATTGCCGGAACAATGGGCGTGGCGCAGCCTGTTCTGGGTGGGCGTGCTGCCGGCGCTGCTCGTGCTGTATATCCGCAAGCACGTGCCCGAGCCCGAAATCGCCGGGCGGGTGCGCGGCACAAAAAGCGCGGACCATCCCAAGGTATCGCCGTGGCTGATTTTTTCTCCGGCGCTGCTCAAGACGACGCTGCTGTCGGCGCTGCTGTGCACCGGCATCCAGGGCGGCTATTACGCCGTCACCACGTGGCTGCCCACTTATCTGAAAGTCGAGCGGCAATTGTCGGTGCTGAATACCGGCGGCTACCTGCTGGTGATCATCGTGGGGTCATTCTGCGGGTATATCGCCGGCGCGCACATGGCCGACCGCCTGGGACGCCGCCTGAACTTCGTGATCTTTTCAGTACTGTCGGGGGTGTGCGTGTATTTCTACACGCAGGTGCCGCTGACAGACAGCCAGATGCTGTTCCTGGGTTTTCCGCTGGGCTTTGCGGCCTCGGGCATATTCGGGGGGCTGGGCGCCTACCTGACCGAGCTGTTCCCTACTGAAATACGGGCCAACGGGCAGGGCTTTGCGTACAACTTCGGGCGCGGCGTGGGCGCGCTGTTCCCGACACTGGTGGGGTACCTGAGCAACAGCCTCGGCCTGGCCATGGCCATCGGCATCTTTGCCGGCGGCGCCTACGCGGTGGTGCTGCTTGCCACCCTGCTGCTGCCGGAAACACGCGGCCGCGAGCTGTCGACGCTGAGCGACCTGAGCTAGGCGTGCGCGGGCCGGGCCGCCGCGCGCGCCGGATAGCGGTGGCGGTTCACGGCCAGGTAGGCATCGCGCGACGGCGCCAGGTGTTCGCGGCACAGCCGCGCCAGTTCGTCGCGCTGCCCGGCACGCAGCGCATCGATCATGGCCCAGTGTTCCTGGCGCGCGCGCTCGCGGTACGACGCGTCGACCAGCGAGCTGAAGCGTATGGCATGCGTCTGGCGCGCATATTCCTGGATGGCTTTCTGCAGCACGCCGTTTTCACAGAAGCCGAACAATGCCTGGTGAAACCGCTGGTTGGTATGAAACACCGCGCGCGGGTCGCCGTCGGCCACCGCGCGGTCATGCTCGCGCTGGATGTCGGTCAGTTCGCGCAAGGCCGCCGCCGGCAGCGGGCAAGGCAGAATGCGGGCCGCCTCGCCTTCGAGCAATTCGCGCAATTGGTAGAGCTCGGCCACTTCCCGGGGCGTGAACGCCCGCACCTCGCAACCCACGTTCTTGCGGCGGTCCACCAGCCCAAGCCGGGCCAGCTCGGCCAGGACTTCGCGGGCCGCGTGGCGCTTGAAGCCGAAGCGGCGAATCAGGTCGTCTTCGATCAGGCGTTCGCGCGGATGCAGGATGCCCAGCACGATGTCTTCTTCGAGTATGCGTACGGCATCCGCGATGGCGGGCGCTTGAGCGGACGCGGCGGCGGGCGGGGGTTCTGACCAGACCTGGGACATCGATGTCAATACGGCGGCTCGCCCTGCGGGCAGAAGCAGTCACTATATCAACATTCGATTCATTGTTGGGCCATGGCCGGCGCCGGCGCGCCAGCCGCCGCGCTGCGGTCGTCGATGGGAAAATGCAGCAGCGCCGCCACCAGCCCGGCCACCGCGGTGGCGGCCCAGATCGGCGTGTACGACCCGGTCAGGTCATATACCAGGCCGCCCAGCCAGGCGCCCAGGAACGACCCCACCTGGTGGCTCAGGAAGCACACGCCAAACAAGGTGCCCAGGTACCGGGTGCCGAACACCTTGGCCACCAGCCCGCTGGTCAGCGGCACCGTGCCCAGCCAGGTCAGCCCCATGACGGCCGCAAACAGCACCACCGACAGCGTGCTCTTGGGCAGCAGGAAAAACGCCGCGATCGCCGCCCCGCGTATCAAGTACAGCCAGCCCAGCACGATCTGCTGCCGGTACCGGCCGCCCAGCCAGCCGCACGCCCAGCTGCCGGCCATATTGAACAGGCCGATCAGGGCCAGCGCGGTGGCCCCCAGGCCCGCCGGCATGTGGCAAAGCACCAGGTAGCCCGGAAGGTGCGTGGCGATGAAGGCGAGCTGGAAACCGCAGGTAAAGAACCCCAGCGTCAGCAGGCAATAGCCGCGATGCCGGCAAGCCTGCGACACCGCCTCGCGCAGCGACATGACGGGCTCCTGCGTGGCCGCCCCTCCGCCCTGCGCGGGGCGGTCGAGCAACAACCCCAATGGCGCGACCAGCAGCATCAGGATGGCCAGCCCCCACAGCGACATCGACACGCCGCCGCTGTCGCGCAAGACCTCGGCAAACGGCACCAGCACCACCTGGCCGAGCGACCCGCCGGCGCTGGCGATGCCCAGCGCCATGCTGCGCCGCTGCGGCGACGCCGCGCGCCCCACCGCGGCCAGCACCACACCGAAACTGGTGCAGCTCACGCCTATGCCCACCAGCACCCCCATGCCCAGCACCAGCAGTACGGGGGAATCGGCCGCCGTCGCCAGCGCCAGCCCGGCCGCGAACGCCGCGGCGCCAAACCCCACCACCGGTGCCGACCCGTAGCGGTCGGCCGCCGCTCCCGCAAACGGCTGCGCCACGCCCCACACCAGATTGTGCAGGGCGATGGCGAATGCGATCTGCGTCACCGGCAGGCCGCGATCGAACGAAAATGGATTGATGAACAGTCCAAAGGTCTGCCGGACGCCCATGGCGGCGCTGAGTAACAGCGCCGCGGCCACCACCACCCAGACAACCGGATGACCCGACAAGGGCCGCGAGGGATTTGCGCTATGCATGACGGTGCGATCTCCTTTGCGGTGATGGTGGCACGCGCCCGTGCGGGCCGGCAAAGGAAAAGATTTCGGCCGCGGATGAAGGCAATTCATGCACGGCGGCCAGACGCGCCCGAGGCTACGGCGCGGCGGCCCCCGCCTGCCCCAGCAGCCAGTCGCGAAACGCCAGCAGCTCGGTGCGCCGCTGCACCGCATCCGAACTCACGAGCCAGTACGCGGTCTGCGCCTGAAGAGGCGGCAGGTCCAGCGCGATCAGCGCGCCCGCGTCCAGGTCGGGATCGACCAGCGGCCGGCGCCCCAGCGCCACGCCCAGGCCTTGGGCGGCGGCCTGGAACGCCAGCTCTATCGTGTCCACATGCAGGCCGCCCGCCATTGCGCCGCCGTCCGGCGCGGGCTGCTTCGTGCGGTCGAACCAGGCCTGCCAGTCTTCGCCTGCGGGGTCGACATGGATGAGGGCTGCCGCGGCCAGATCCACGGCGCCGTCCTGCGCGCGCGCCAGCCCGTCCAGGTACGTCGGGCTGCATACCGGTATCAGCTGTTCGCCGAACAGCCGCATCCAGTTGCCGGCCGACACATCGCTGCGGCTCATGCGTATTGCGAAGTCGAAGCCATCCGCCGGAAACCCCACCTGCCGCGGCGACGTGTCCAGGGTGATGGCTACGTCGGGCCATCGGGCGCGAAACGCCGCCAGGCGCGGCAGCAGCCACCGCGCCGCCAGCGTAGGCGCGCAACTGATATAGACGCCGCGCGCGCCCCTGCCGGCGGGCAGGCGTTGCGTGCCCGCGGCGATCAGCGACAAGGCTTCGGACACATAAAGCAGGTAGTCGGCGCCTTCCGGCGTCAGGTCCAGGCCGCGCGGGCCGCGCACGAACAGATCCACCCCCAGCGCCCGCTCCAGGCTGACGATGCCGTGGCTGACCGCGCTGGGTGTCAGGCTCAGTTCGGCCGCCGCCAGCTTGAAGCTGCATAGTCGCCCCGCGGCCTCGAACAAGCGCAAGGCGGGCAAGGGAGGAAGTCGGCGCGGCATGGCAGGCTCTCAGGGCAGACGGAAGGATGTGGCGCCTAATGTAGCGGACGAGCGCGCCCGCAGGCCAGCGTGCGGCCCGGCCTGCCGACGCATTCCGCAGCGGATATGATGGGCGGCATTCCCACTGGATGATTGCGATGCCCCGACTACCCGCCGTTTTCGCGGCCGTGCTGGCCTGCGCCCTGCTGAGCCCGCTGGCGCATGCCGAACCGCGCTTGCTGCACAGCGAGCCGTCGCAGTTCGGCAAGGTGCTGGTATTTGAAGAACATGGCGAACGCTGCATGAACTTCAACACAATGGTGGACTTCGGGCGCCAGACCTGCATGAGCCTGGACGACCCCCATGCGCTGGTGTTCAGCTACACACGCATGATGCTCAGCGCGCTGTATGTGCGACCGGATCCGAAAACCATCCTGGTGGTGGGGCTGGGGGGCGCCACGCTGCAGAACACGCTGCTGCGCCTGCTGCCCGAGGCCACCATCGACACGGTGGAGATCGATCCCGCGGTGGCCAAAGTGGCGCAGGCCTATTTCGGCTACCGCACGGGCCCCCGGCAACGCGTGCACATCGCCGATGGACGCGCGTATATCGAACAGGCGCACCGCGAAGGCCGGCAGTACGACATGGTCATGCTGGACGCGTTCGACGTGGACTACATTCCGCGCCACCTGATGACGCTGGAGTTCCTGCGGCACGTCCGGGCAATACTTGCGCCCGGCGGCATCGTGGTTGCCAACACGTTTACCAACAGCCGCCTGTATGCCAGCGAATCGGCGACGTACGCCGCCGTGTTCGGGCCGTTCTTCAATCTGCGCGAAGGCAACCGCGTCATCGTGGCAGGCCGCGACGCCCTGCCCGGCCTGGACCGCATCGCCGCCCAGGCGAAAGCACTTCAGGGCCGCCTGCAAGCTCAGGGCATTTACGAGGCCGGCGCCCTTGGGCGCTTTGCCGCGCCGATCGGCGGGCCTGCGCACGCGCAGTTGCTGCGCGACCCGCCCGCCCCGGAAGATCCGCCGCGGCGCGCCCAATAAAAAAGGCATCGCGCCCCTTGCGGAACGCGATGCCCATATGCGCACGCGCGCGACGTCAGGACATCAGAAGTCCATCGCCTCGGCCGGCGCGGCCGGCGTCTTGGTATCTTCCGGCAGCTGCGCCACGGTGGCGTCAGTGGTGAGGATCAGGCCGGCGATAGACGCGGCATTCTGCAACGCGGTACGCGTCACCTTGGCCGGATCGACCACGCCGAGTTCGACCAGGTCGCCATACTCGCCGGTGGCAGCGTTATAGCCATGGTTGCCCTTGGATTCCAGCACCTTGGCCACCACCACCGACGGTTCTTCGCCCGCATTGGCCACGATGGCGCGCAAGGGCGCCTCGAGCGCGCGCTGGACGATGCGGATACCGGCATCCTGGTCGGCATTGGCGCCATTTATCGACTGGATGGCGGCCCGGGCGCGCAACAGCGCCACCCCGCCCCCGGGCACAATGCCTTCCTCGACCGCGGCCCGCGTGGCGTGCAGCGCGTCGTCGACACGGTCTTTCTTTTCTTTCATCTCGACTTCGGTGGCCGCGCCCACCCGGATCACCGCCACGCCGCCCGACAGCTTGGCCACGCGCTCCTGCAGCTTCTCGCGGTCGTAGTCGCTGGTTGCATCGTCGATCTGCTTGCGGATCGACTTCACGCGGGCTTCGATGGCGTCCTTGCCGCCGGCGCCATCGATAATCGTGGTGGTTTCCTTGCGCACCTCGACGCGCTTGGCGCTGCCCAGGTCCTGCAGCGTGGCCTTTTCGAGCTGCTTGCCGGTTTCTTCAGAAATGACGGTGCCGCCGGTCAATATCGCGATATCTTCCAGCATGGCCTTGCGGCGGTCGCCGAAACCGGGCGCCTTCACGGCAGCCACCTTCAGCACGCCACGCATCGCGTTCACCACCAGGGTGGCCAGCGCTTCGCCTTCGACATCCTCGGCCACGATCAGCAACGGCTTGCCTGCCTTGGCGGTGGCCTCGAGAACAGGCAGCAGTTCGCGCACGTTGGATATCTTCTTGTCGTACAGCAAGACCAGCGGGTCTTCGAGCTGGGCCACCTGCTTTTCGGGGTCGGTCATGAAATACGGGCTGATGTAGCCGCGATCGAACTGCATGCCTTCCACGACGTCCAGTTCATTGTCCAGCGACTTGCCGTCTTCGACCGTGATCACGCCTTCGCGGCCCACTTTTTCCATGGCATCGGCAATGATCTTGCCGATGTCCTGGTCGGAATTGGCCGACAGTGCGGCGACCTGGGCCGTTTCCTTGCTGGTGGAAATCGGCTTGGCCATTTTGTGCAATTCGTCCACCACGGCCGACACGGCCTGGTCGATGCCGCGCTTGAGATCCATCGGGTTCATGCCGGAAGCCACGTATTTCATTCCTTCCTGCACGATGGACTGGGCCAGCACGGTGGCGGTGGTGGTGCCGTCGCCCGCCACGTCGGCGGTCTTGGACGCGACCTGCTTGACGATCTGCGCGCCCATGTTCTCGAACTTGTCTTTCAGCTCGATTTCCTTGGCGACCGACACGCCGTCCTTCGTGATGACCGGCGCGCCGAAGCTGCGCTCGATGAGCACGTTGCGGCCCTTGGGGCCCAGGGTTACCTTCACGGCTTCGGCCAGGATGTTGACGCCCTTGACCACACGGCTGCGGGCATTGTCATGGAACTTAACGTCTTTGGCGCTCATGTCTAGCTCCTGCAACGATCTGGAATGGTGGATCAGGCAGCCTTCTTCAGGCTGTCTTCGGCGCGCGTCAGGACGGCGAATACGTCGTCTTCGCGCATCACGAGCAGTTCTTCGCCGTCGACCTTGACAGTCTGGCCCGCGTACTTGCCAAAGAGCACGCGGTCGCCCACCTGTAGTTCCAGCGCGCGCACGGATCCATCGCTGTGCACTTTGCCGCTGCCCACCGCCAGCACCTCGCCCTGCTCGGGCTTTTCGGCCGCCGAATCCGGGATCACGATGCCCGACGCGGTGGTACGTTCCTGTTCGATTCGCTTCACGATAATCCGGTCGTAAAGGGGACGGATCTTCATGACTCAATCTCCTTAGTCTTGATCATCAGAAAGTGAAGTCCGGCGCTTTGGCGGCCAGGCACTGGCATGGCGGGCGCCGTGCGTCCCCAGAACGGGGCGCGGCATGAAGGTAGGGTTGGCCGCCCCCATTTCAAGAGGCAGCTTGATATTCAAAACGAAACTTATTGTATCAATATGCTTCTTCCACGACCCAGGCGATACCGCACCAGGCCGCGAAGCTTGCGCCCTTCCGGCTGCAGCGCCACCGGGCACGGCGAAGAACGGCCGCCATCGGCGTCAAGCGTGCAATCGTCGCCGTCCAGCTGGCTCCACACACCGCCCTTGCGAGGGCGGAATAGCCAGCGCAGATAGCCCCGGCGCGCCGCCAGGGCCAGCAGTTCCTGCTGGTCAGGCGCATCGACAATGACGGCGCGGCTGCCATCCGGCAGATCGGAATAATCGCCAAAGGCGCGGTGGCACGCCACGGCCTCGGATACCGGCGCGTTAAGGCGCATCCATGCCGGCCTGGCCACACGCTCGACGTCCCAGGCTCCCAGCTTCCAGCCTGCGTCCAGCACTGCCCGGTCGATGTCGGCAGGCTCGTTCCAGCGCGCGTTGATCTGCACCGCCGAACCCGCCACCGAGCGCCGTACGGTGTTTTCCTGCTCCCGGGTAAAACCATGCCAGTGAAGCATCACAACGATCGGCGTATCGGACTTCTGGATGGCAGTAGCGGTGACGGCATACAGCGGCAGTTGCTGCGCGGCGCTGTGCGTGGCGATAGTGTCGAAGATCTCCATGCGTCCTCCATCGAGTGTCGCGGGCCCGGCGCGGCCGAGCCGCATATCGCATGATCAATTTATCGTCGCGCTGCGCGGGCTTCAACCCTGCGCGCCCGGTTGTAATGACTTGGTTACAGGACCTTCCGCCGCCCTGATGTGCGCGCGCGCAACCTGCTATATAGTGCCCGGAGCACAGACGCGTGCGTGTCGGGCCGGCCTTGCCCGCAACGCAGGCCATGCCAGTTCACGCGCCGCCAGTGAGTGCACCGTGAAGGTTTGTCGACCCATTCAAGTAAAAGGACCAACATCCATGGGCAAGGTGATTAACGGCGATCACTTTTCTTCAGATGACGACCCCCCGCGCATATCGACAGGCAACTCCGGCATCGACGACATCCTGTCGGGCGGCCTGGACGCGAACCGGATGTACTTGTGCGAAGGGCATCCGGGCACAGGAAAAACCACCCTGGGCATGCAGTTCCTGCTCGAAGGCGTGAAGAACGGCGAAAGCGTGCTGTACATCGCGCTGTCCGAAAGCACCCGCGAACTGCGCCTGGTGGCCAAGCGCCATGGCTGGAAACTGGACGGCATCGAGATTTTCGAGATGGTCTCGGAAGACATCCTGGATCCGGAGCACGAGTTGACGGTGCTGCACCCGGCCGAGATGGAACTGAGCGAAACGACGCGGCTTATTCTCGACAAGGTCGAATCCGCCAATCCGACGCGCGTGGTGCTGGACAGCCTTTCCGAATTGCGGCTGCTGGCCCAGGGGTCGCTCCGCTACCGGCGGCAGATCCTGGCCCTGAAGCATTTTTTCGCCAGCCGGCAATGCACGGTGCTTCTGCTGGACGATCGCGGCGGCCGCGACGACGACCTGCAGCTGCACTCCATTTCCCACGGCGTGATCGCGCTGGAACAACTGGCCATCGACTACGGCGCACAGCGCCGCCGGCTGCGTGTGCTGAAGATGCGCGGGGTGGAATATCGCGGCGGCTATCACGACTTCACCATCAGGAAAGGCGGCCTGGTCGTATATCCTCGCCTGGTGGCCGCCGAACACCATAAAACATTCGACCCCATACCCACCCCCAGCGGCAACGCCGAGCTCGACCAGCTTCTTGGCGGCGGACTCGAACGCGGCACCAACGCCCTGCTGATCGGGGCCGCTGGCGTGGGCAAGTCGTCACTTGCCATCACTTATGCGCTGGCCGCCACGCAGCGCGGCGAGCATGCCGCCATTTTCGCCTTCGACGAAGGCCGCATCACGCTGCAGCTGCGCGCTCGCAACCTGGGCATGCCCCTGGAGCCCGCGCTGGACAAGGGTTTACTGCACCTGCAACAGATCGATCCGGCAGAACTGTCGCCGGGCGAGTTCGCCTCGCTCGTGCGCCATAGCGTCGAGCAATCCGATACGCGCGTCATCGTCATCGACAGCCTGAACGGCTATCTGAACGCCATGCCGGACGGACGCTTCCTGGTTCTGCAATTGCACGAACTGCTGACCTACCTGGGCCAGCAAGGCGTGACCACCATCATGGTGCTGGCCCAGCAGGGCATAATGGGGCCGATGCAGACGCCGCTGGACATCAGCTACCTGAGCGACTCGGTCATCATGCTGCGGTATTTCGAACATGCCGGCCAGGTCAGGCGCGCGCTTTCGGTGGTGAAAAAACGCAGTGGCGCCCACGAGCAATCTATCCGCGAATTCACGCTGTCGTCGCGGGGCCTGATGCTCGGCCAGCCGCTGACTTCCTTCAGCGGCATCCTTACGGGCACACCGCATTACACGGGCGACGATCTGCGCCTGCTGCCCAAGGCCGACAATGAATTGGCCTGAAGGCCCCGAGGGGCGCGTATTGGTCTATGCGCCCATCGGCCGCGACGGTGCGGCCTGTGCGCGGCTGTTGCAGCGCGATGGGCTCGACGCCCACGTATGCGCCGATATCGACAGCCTGGTGCAACAGGCCCATGCGGGCGTTCTGGTCATCTGCGTTACCGAAGAAGCGCTGTTCGGCAAGAACCTGCAGGCGGTGCGTACATGGCTGGCCACCGAGCCTGCGTGGTCGGACCCGCCCTTCGTGGTGCTGACCAGCCGCGTGCGCCAGGTCGCGGTCGCGGCGTGGCGCGAAAAAATGGTAGACGCGCTGGGCAACGTATCCCTGCTCGAACGGCCGATGGAAAGCCTGGCGCTGACCACCATGGTGCGGACCGCGGCCCGTTCGCGCCAGCGGCAATATCAGATACGGGCGCTGCTGCGCGCGCGGGAAGAAGCCGCGGCGGAGCTCGAGGACATCGTCATCCACCGCACCCGCCAGCTCGAGGCCGCCAATGCCGAGCTGCAGCGCCAGATTGCCGAACGCGAACGCATCGAAAACTCATTGCGCCAGGCCCAGAAACTCGAAGCGCTGGGCCAGCTCACCGGGGGGGTGGCGCACGATTTCAATAATCTCTTGATGGTGGTGTCCGGCGGGCTGCAGATCCTGGAGCGGCCGGTCGACGCCGAACGCCGGCAGCGCACCATGCAGGCGATGCAGCGCGCCGTAGACCGTGGCGCCGGGCTGACACGCCAGCTTCTGAGCTTTGCACGGCGCCAGACTTTGCAGCCGCGCGCGCTGGACCTGAGCCAGCAGGTGCGCAGCATGCTCGAGATGCTGCAGCGCAGCCTGCGCGGAGACATCAACGTCGAACTGCAGCTGGCCGATGACCTCTGGGTGGTCGAGGCCGACCCGGGCGAGCTGGAACTGGTCATCATCAACCTTGCGCTGAACGCGCGCGACGCCATGCCGCGCGGCGGCACGATAACCATACGCACCGCCAACATACCCGGCTCGCCGCACGGCGAATTGCAGGGCGACCATGTCGGCCTTTCGATCATCGACAACGGCATGGGTATACCGCCCGACGTGCAGGCACGCATTCTGGAGCCGTTTTTCACCACCAAGGACGTGGGCAAAGGCTCGGGCCTGGGCCTGCCCCAGGCCTACGGGTTCGCGACCCAATCGGGCGGCACCCTGCAGATCCACAGCGAAGTCGGGCGCGGCACTACCGTGCGGCTGGTGCTGCCCAGGTCGGCCATGGCCCTGGACGAACCCCAGCCGATCGCGCCGGCCGCGCACGCACACCCATCGCCATTGCATGTGCTGCTGGTAGAAGACGACAACGAAGTCGCGGCGCTGACCACCGATATGCTGGTGCAGCTGGGCTACGAAGTGACCTGCGTAGGCAGCGCGGGCGCGGCGCTCGACACGCTGGATGCGGCCGGGGCAATCGACGCGGTGCTGTCCGACATCATGATGCCGGGCGGCATGAGCGGCGTACACCTGGCTCAGGCGTTGCGCGAACGCAGGCCCGGGCTGCCGGTGGTGCTGACCACCGGCTATCCCGGCGAGGAGGCGCGGCGCGCCAAGGAGTCCGGCATTCCCCTGTTGCCCAAGCCCTATCTGCTGGACGACCTGGCCGCGGTGCTCAGCGCGCTGCTTGCCGCGCGCGCGGCGGCAGCCACCCCGCCCGCGCTGTAGTGCAGCGCAAACCGGGCCGGCAGACCGCTAATCGAGCGTATACAGGTATGCCGCGATATCGCGCGCGTCGCGCACGCTCAGGCTCAGGCCCGGCATGGCCGAGGTCGGGTCGAAGGCATGCGGATCGAGCAGCCATCGCACCATGTTTTCGGGCGTGTTGGGCAAGATGCCGGCAATGTACTGTTGCCCGGCTATGCCCTGCAATGGCGGCCCCACGTGAAAATTCGCTCCCACCACGCCAGGGATGGCGTGGCACGTCACGCACAGGTACTGTTGCAATGCATCCCGGCCTGCCTGTGCGTCGCCCAGGCTCAGTTCCCGCCCGCGCCCGGAGTCTGCCGCAGCGTCCGCGGACGCCACGCTCGCCGGCGCCGCCGCACGCTCGTTCCAGGCGCGATAATCGGTGGGCGACAGCGTCGGCAATACTCGCATGAACGCCACCACGTCCCATATGGCTGCATCGCTGATGCGATATTGCCAGGCAGGCATGCCCGTCATCTTTATCCCATAGCGCACCACCCAGTAGATCTCGGCGGCAGACCAGTGCCGCGCCGTGGTCACCAGTGAGGCTGGCGCCGGCATCAAGCCCATCGCGAAAGGCTCGGGCGCCACGCCGGGCGCGCCATGGCATTGCACACAATGTGCGCGAAACACCTCGAATCCGCTGCGCACCCGCGCAGGGTCGTCCAGCTTCGGCGCCTGCACATCGGCGGCGCTTGTCTTGATTGATTGTTCCAGCGCGACTTCCAGCAAGGCGTTGATCGGCGCGGTGTGCGGGCGGGTGGCGCGGCTGTCATACCAGCCGCTGTAGACCACCGCCAGAATCACCGCCAGTCCGACCACGGCAGCTGCCGCCAGGGTAAGGGCCGCAACGCGCATCCAGGGTCTCATGGGTGGCCTCCGTTCAGCGCAGCGTGAGCAGGTAGGCGGCGATATCGCGCGCCTGGTCGGCGGTGAGTCCGACGTCGGGCATGGCCGTGCCGGGCGCATGGGCAGGCGGATCGCGCAGCCAGCTCACCAGATTGGCGGGTGTGTTGGCCAGTACACCTCCCAGGTAGGCCCGTTCGCCAAGATTGCGCAAGGTGGGCCCGACGCGAGCGCTCGCGCCGCGCACGCCCGGTATTTCGTGGCAGCTGGCACAGGCGTAGCGGACCACCAGCGCCTTGCCGCGGCCGATGTCGGCCTCGGGCAGGTCTTGCGGCGCAGGCGCCGCAGCCAGCGGCGGCGCCGGATCGCCGCACGCGGCCAACGCCAGCGCCACCAGGCACGCACCGGCGCACGACCGGCCGGCGGCGCGCCACCGGGGCTGGCGGGCTGCCCGCGGGCAGCGTTCGCGCGTACTGGGGAACTGGACGAGCGGCATAAGTCTCCTTTTCGCCCCCCACAGCAATTTCCTTGCCGTGCCTGCGCGTGTGATTGCGCGCGGGCACGCCGCTTGCATCGAAACGTCAGCGCGTCGGTAAATTTTTCCGATTGCGGCGCCGTCAAACCCTGCCGGCTTTCCTCTGTGCGCGGGCACGTCGCGTGCGTTGCTGGCGCGCACCCCGGATCGCCCGGGACCCTTTGGCCACCGTCATCTATGCCCGATACCAGCGCCTTTGCGGCCTTGGCCGTCCCGCTTGCTTCATTATGGGCCGACCGCCAATCTGCCCTGCATCCCAGGGCTGACCAGGCCGCGGCCAGCGCCGAGATCGGCGCGGTCATGTTCACGGCCGGCGCTGCGATCTTCCTGCTGGTGATGATGATCCTGGCCCTGGCCATGTACGGGCCGCCCGCCTGGCGCCGCGTCCTGGCCGGGCGGCGATGGCTGGTGGCCGCCGGCGCGGTGTTTCCCGTCGTGGTGCTGACGGCGCTGCTGGTGTACAGCGTGGGGCTGGCGGCAAACATGCTGCGCCACGTTGAGCCGGCCGCGGCCCGCATCGAGATCATCGGCGAGATGTGGTGGTGGCGCGTGCGATACCTGGACGAGCAGGGGCAGGTGTTGTTCGAGACGGCTAACGAAATGCGCATTCCCGTGGGCCAGCCGGTAGAGCTGCTGCTGAGTTCACGCAACGTCATCCACAGCTTCTGGGTGCCCAATCTGTCGGGCAAAGTCGACATGGTGCCGGGGCATGTCAACCGCCTGCGCCTGCAGGCGCGCGAGACCGGCGCCTGGCGCGGCCAGTGCGCCGAATACTGTGGCGCGCAGCACGCCAACATGATGTTCGATGTGCACGTACTGCAGGCGGATGCCTACCAGGCGTGGCTGCATGCGCAACGCCAGCCCGCAACCGCGAACCCCGCCGACGCGCGGCTGCGCGCGGGCAGCCAGGTGTTCGCCCAGGCCTGCGCGCAATGCCATACGGTGCGCGGCACCTCGGCCGCCGGCGCCAGCGGGCCCGACCTTACCCACATAGGCAGCCGCACTTCGCTGGCCTCGGGCATGCTGCCCAACAACGTCGGCACCCTGGCCGGCTGGATCGCCGGCAGCCAGCACATCAAGCCGGGCAATGCCATGCCTTCATTCCGGAACCTGTCCGGCGAGCAGTTGCGCGCCGTCGCCCATTACCTGGAAAGCCTGCAATGACGGATACGCTGCCCAATCCGTTGCCCCGCCCAGAGGGCGAACGGGAAGAACTCGAACGCATCTGGCGGCGGCCCACCGGCTGGCGAGCCATCACGGTGGTCAACAACAACTACGTCGGCCTGCTGTATATCGGTACGGCGCTGCTGTTCTTTCTGCTGGCCGGCATTCTGGCGCTGTTGATGCGCACGCAGCTGGCGGTGCCCGATAACGACCTGATCAGCCATACGCTGTACAACCAGCTGTTCACCATGCACGGCACCGTGATGATGTTCCTGTTCGCCGTGCCGGCGGTCGAAGCCATGGCGGTGCTGCTGCTGCCCAACATGCTGGGCGCGCGCGACCTGCCCTTTCCCCGCCTGTCGTCTTATGCGTACTGGGCGTACGCCATCGGCGGCCTGGTTTTTTTCTGCAGCATCTTCGCCGGCCTGGCGCCGGACGGCGGCTGGTTCATGTATCCGCCGCTGACCAGCAGCGCGTATTCTCCCGCCGTCAATGCCGACCTGTGGCTGCTGGGCATAGGCTTTATCGAGATCTCGGCCATCGCCGGCGCGATCGAGCTGGCGGTGGGCATCCTGCGCACGCGGGCCCCGGGCATGACGCTGGACAAGCTGCCGATCTTCGCCTGGATCATGCTGGCGTTCTCGGGCATGGTCATCATCGCGTTTCCCGCGGTCATCGTGGCCACCGCGCTGCTTGAACTCGAACGGGCCTTCGGCCTGCCATTCTTCATTGCCGACAAGGGCGGCGACCCGCTGCTGTGGCAGCACCTGTTCTGGCTGTTCGGCCATCCCGAGGTCTACATCATTTTCCTGCCCGCCGCAGGCATGGTGTCCATGATCGTTCCGGCCATGACGGGACGTCCGCTGGTGGGCTATCGGGCCGTGGTGATGGCGGTGGTCGCCACCAGCTTCATCAGTTTCGGCCTGTGGGTGCACCACATGTACGCCACGGGCATTCCCCAGCTGTCGTTGAGTTTTGCGTCGGCAGCCAGCATGGCCGTGTCGATCCCCACCGGCATTCAGATCTTCGCCTGGATCGCCACGATCGCGGCCGCGCCCAAGGTGCGGCCGCTGAAGACGCCCATGCTGTTCATCCTGGGTTTTTTCTTCATCTTCGTGCTGGGCGGCCTGACCGGCGTCATGGTGGCGGTGATTCCGTTCGACTGGCAGGCCCATGACACCTACTTCATCGTGGCGCACCTGCATTATGTGCTGGTGGGCGGCATGGTGTTTCCGCTCTTCGCAGCCTTCTACTACTGGATGCCCTTCGTCAGCCGCCGCCCCCTGTCCGAGCGGCTCGGCCGCTGGGCGTTCTGGCTGATGTTCGTGGGCTTCAATGTCAGCTTCTTTCCCATGCACCTGACCGGCCTGGCGGGCATGCCGCGCCGCGTCTACACCTATGCCGACAGCTATGGCTGGGGAATGCTGAACATGGTGTCCACGATAGGAGCGTATGTCATCGCGGCCGGCGTCCTGGTGTTCTTGATAGACCTGGCGCGCAACTGCCGGCCGTCGGTGGCAAGCAATGCCGGCAACGTGTGGCAGGCCGGCACGCTGGAATGGCTGCCCGGCGGTTCGGCGGGCCCGCGCAGCGTGCCCATCGTGCAAAGCCGCGAACCCCTGTGGGACCAGCCCGGCCTGGCCGCAGACGTGGACGCGGGGCGCTACTACCTGCCGGGCGCCCCGGGAGGCTGGCGCAGCACCCTCGTCACCAGCGCCATCGAGGCCCGGCCCCAGTATGTGCTGCGCCTGCCCGGCCCGGGCTGGCCGCCCGTGCTCGCGGCGCTGGGCACGGCGGGCTTTTTCCTGCTGCTGACGGTCAAGCTGATGGTGCCGGCCGCGCTGTTCGGCGCGCTGGCCCTGGCGATGATTCTTCGTTGGCTATGGGACGCCGACCCGGCGCCGGACCAGGCAGCCGTGGACGTGGGCGGCGGGTTGCGCTTGCCGATGTCGTGCACCGGCAGCAGCTCGCATTCCTGGTGGGCCATGGTCATGCTGATCATGGTGTGCGCAAGCATTTTCGCTTCGCTGCTGTTTGCCTACTTCTTCCTGTGGACCGTCTCGCCAGAGGCGTGGCCGGATGCCGGCCCGTTCGGCGCCTGGTCGCGGCCGCTGGGCAGTTCGGCATTGCTGATAGCCGGCAGCGCCTGCATATGGGCAGGCTCGCGGGCGCTGCGTCGCGGCCGGCAGTCGTGGCTGCGCGTCGGCCTGCCGGCGGGCTGCGCGCTGCTGGCGGCAGTGGTCGCGCGCGAAATGCTTGCGCACTGGCACATGGGCCTGCGTCCGCAAGACAGCGCCTACGCGGCTGCCGTTTACGCCATCATCGGCCTGCAGGGGGTGCTGACCTTGGCAGCGGCTTCGATGGCGCTGTTCACAACCGCCCGTTCATGGGCAGGCCGGTTGGGACCTGCGCGGCGCGCCTGCTACGACAACACCTCGGTGCTGTGGCACTACACCGTCGTGCAAGGCCTGATCGCAACCTGGGTGCTGCATGGGTTTGCGCAATGGACCGGGTAGATGGTCCGTGCGACGTCCCGGAAGGAGAAACCGGCATGCAAACACGATCCATAGCCCTGCTGCTGCCCCTGCTGACGGGGCCCCTGGCATGGGCAGTGCACTTCACGCTGATCTACGCGGCCAACGGCATTTTCTGCGCCCGCCCGGCGTTGCACGGGTTGTGGATGGGCGGCCTGGCCACAGCATTCATGGGCATCGCGGCCGCGCTGGCGCTGGCCGTCATCGGTCTGGTCAACTGGCGCTACCGGCGCCGCTGGCCGGCCACCGATGACAAGGGCTTCTTCCCCTGGGTGGCCGCAACGCTGGGCCTGTTGTCGGCCATCGCGATCGTGTGGCAGACAGTGCCCGTGCTGATGCTGCCCGCCTGCCCGTCCGCATAAACCCGCGCCAAACCGCCGCCAATTTGATAGATTGACGCCAGCGGCGCAACGCCGTCGGAATTGCCCTGGAGTTCAACTGTCTGAAAGGAATACCCATGCGTAGCCTTTGCCTAGCCCTGGCCGCCGCCGGCCTGCTTGCCAGCGCCGCCGCCACCGCGCAATCCACCATGCGCATCGGCTTGCAAGACGACCCCGACGTGCTCGACCCGGCGCGCGCCCGCACCTTTGTAGGCCGCATCGTATTTGCATCGCTGTGCGACAAGCTTGTGGATATTTCGCCCGACCTGAAGATCGTGCCCCAGCTGGCCGAGTCGTGGCAAACCAGCGATGACGGCCTGACGCTGACGCTGACGCTCAGGGACGCGGCGGTGTATCACGACGGCACTCCCATCGATGCCGCCTCGGTCAAGGCCAACCTGGACCGCGCCATGACGCTGCCCGACAGCAACCGCAAAAGCGAACTGGCGTCAGTGGCCAGCGTACAGGCGCCCGACGCCCGCACCGTAGTGCTGCGGCTGAAAACACCGGATGCCTCGTTGCTGTCGCAGCTATCCGACCGGGCCGGCATGATGCTGTCGCCCGCGACGTTCGACCAGGACCCGGGCCGCGCGCCGGTATGCTCGGGGCCCTATAAATTCAAGGAGCGCGTGCAGAACGACCGCATCGTGCTCGAGAAATTCGACAAACACTGGGACCAGGCCAACTACCACTTCGACCAGGTGGTCTTCACGCCCATGCCCGACACCACGGTACGCCTGAACAACCTGCGTTCGGGCGGGCTCGACATCATCGAGCGCGTCGCGCCCAGCGACGTCAAGACCGTCAAGGACGACCCCAAGCTGCGCCTGGCGCCCGTCACCGGGCTGGGCTACCAGGCCATATCGGTCAACATCGCCAACGGCGCGCGCGCCGACAATCCGCTGGCCAAAGACAAGCGGGTCAGGCAGGCGCTGGACCTGGCCATCGACCGCGACATCATCAATCAGGTGGTGGGCGAAGGCATGTTCCAGCCCGCGCACCAGCCGTTTCCGCCCGCCAGTTTCGCCTACGACCAAAGCGTCGAGCGTCCTGGCCGCGACCCCAAGAAGGCACAGGCACTGCTCAGGCAGGCGGGCCACGACCGCGTGAAGTTCGAACTGACCTTCGGCAACAACACCACCATGCAGCAGGTATTCGAGCTGGTGCAGGCCATGGGCGCCGAGGCGGGTTTCGATATTTCATTGCGCCCCATGGAATTCGCCGCCCTGCAATCCGCCCTGCCGCGCGGCGACTTCGAGGTCGGCCAGACGGGATGGTCCGGGCGGGTCGATCCCAGCGGCAACATCTACCAGTACATCACCTGCAAGGGCAGCCTGAACGACGGCAAATACTGCAATGCCGAAATGGACAGGCTCATGAACGAGGCGCGCAGCATCGCGGACGAAGACCAACGCAGGCAACTGTACGCGCAGGCCATGCAGATCATGCAGGAAGACGACCCCCGCATCTATCTGTTCTACCTGCCCTGGATTTTCGGCACCCAGGCCAAGGTGCAGGGTTTCGTGCCCTACCCCGACGGCCTGATCCGTCTGAAAGGCGTCACGGTGGCCCGGCAATGAGCATCGATTCCGGATACCGCATGTTCACCACGCGCCCGGAAATCCTGGGCACCTTCGGCGTGGTGACCTCGACGCACTGGCTGGCCAGCAGCGCCGGCATGTCGTTGCTCGAACATGGCGGCAACGCCTTTGACGCAGCCGTGGCCGCGGGCTTTGTGCTGCAAGTGGTCGAACCGCATCTGGTGGGCCCCGCCGGCGAAGTGCCCGTGGTGTTCCATTCGGTACGCACGGGGCGCACCGAAGTCCTGTGCGGGCAAGGCCCCACGCCGGCCGGCGCCACGCTGGCGCACTATCGGTCGCTCGGCCTGGACCTGATACCTGGCAACGGGCTGCTGCCGGCCGTCATCCCGGGCGCCTTCGACGCGTGGATGCTGCTGCTGCGCGACCATGGCACGCTTACGGTGCGCGACGTGCTGGAGCCGGCCATCTACTACGCCGACCACGGCCATGCGCTGATGCCCCGCATCGCCAACACGATCGCGGGCCTGAAAGATTTCTTCACCACGCATTGGCCCACCACGGCCCAAGTCTATCTGCCCGGCGGCGCGCCGCCACAGGCGCGCAAGCTGTTTCGCAACCCATGGCTGGCGGCCACCTGGCGGCGCGTGCTGCGTGAAGCCGAAGCGGCAGGCGCCGATCGCGAGCGCCAGATCGAAGCCGCGCGCCACGCGTTCTATCGCGGGTTCGTGGCAGAATCCATCGACCGCTATGTGCGCAGCCACGAGGTCATGGACGAAAGCGGCCGCCCCCAACGAGGCGTCATCACCGCGCACGACATGGCGGGCTGGTCCGCCAGCTACGACGCGCCCGTCACGTACGACTACCACGGCCATACCGTCGCCAAGGCGGGCGCCTGGAGCCAGGGGCCCGTGTTCCTGCAGACGCTGGCGCTGCTCAAGGGCCTGGACCTGCAATCGGCCGGGCCCAACGACGCCGAATTCGTGCACCGTGTCACCGAGGCCATGAAACTGGCGTTCGCGGATCGCGAAGTCTATTACGGCGATCCGGCATTCGTGCGTGTGCCGCTGGATCACCTGCTGTCCGATCCGTACAACCAGGCGCGGCGCGCCCTGATCGGCGAACACGCCTCGCACGAGCTGCGGCCCGGAAGCGTGCCCGGCCACGAAGCGCAGGTCGAGCGCGTCATGGACGTGCTGTCGCGCCTGTCGCGAGTTGCGCAGCCGGGCAAGACGGGCGGCAAACCCGCGCCGGCCGACATGCGTGCTTCGGCCAGGCGCGGCGACACCACCCACGTGGACGTCATCGATCGCTGGGGCAACATGGTGTCGGGCACGCCGTCCGGCGGCTGGCTGCAGTCCTCGCCCGTCATTCCCGATCTGGGCTTTCCGCTGAACACGCGCGCCCAGATGTTCTGGCTGGAACCGGGCCTGCCCGGCACGCTGGCGCCGGGCAAGCGGCCACGCACCACGCTCACCCCTTCACTGGCCCTGCGCGACGGACAACCCTACATGGTGTTTGGCACGCCCGGCGGCGACCAGCAGGAGCAATGGCAATTGCTGCTGTTCCTGCGCCACGTGCACCATGGCCTGAACCTGCAGGAAGCCATCGACCAGCCCATGTCGCACACGCAGCATTTTCCGTCGTCCTTTTATCCGCGCGACCGCAAGCCGGGCCATCTGGCCGTCGAAGCCTCATTCGGCCCGGACGTCATCGCCGACCTGCGCCGGCGCGGCCATCTCGTCGAAGAAGAACCGGAATGGTCCACCGGCCGCCTCACCGCCGCCGCCCGCGACCCCGACGGCCTGCTGCACGCCGCCGCAACCCCGCGGCTGATGCAGGCCTATGCAGTAGGCAGATAACACGGCCGCAGACTCCGACGTATCCGGCACGCGGCAATGGCAGGCATCGGCAGATGCCGTGACACCTGGCGCGTTCAAGGCCACGGACGGTGTCTGACACCTCCGGAGTCAGACACCCGGACACGGAAAAAGGCGCTCGGCCTTGCCCGGTGTCTGACACCCTTGGGTGTCAGACACCATACACCCGATGCACGAATCACGGGTGTCGGCCACCATCACCGCCGTTGCCCCGGTGTCTGACGCCCTCGGGTGTCAGACACCACACACCCGATGCACTAATCATGGGTGTCAGCCACCATCACCGCCGTTGCCCCGGTGTCTGACACCCTCGGGTGTCAGACACCACACACCCGATGCACTAATCACGGGTGTCGGCCACCATTACCGCCGCACAAACTCCGGATACCGCTCGCAAATCTCGTCCACCTGGCTGAGGGTGCCCGACAAATGCTCCCGCAGCGCCTCCTGCGCGCCCGCCGCATCATGGCGCGCCACAGCGTCCACGATCCGCTGATGGTCACGCAGAATGCGCTCGGCCTTGCCCTCCTCGGGCAAGTGCAGCCTGCGCAGCCGATCCACATGCCCGCTATAGCGCTGCTCCAATTCCCATAGCCCCGCCACGCCCGCGGCCTGGTGCATCTCGCGATGAAACGCCCGGTCGGCGTCCAGGAACGCCTGGTATCGGTCCGCCCCGCGGTTGGCCCGCTGCATATCGATATGCGCGCGCAGCCGCTCGACCAAGGCCGGGTCGTCGCGCTCGGCCAGCATGCGCACTATTTCCAGTTCCAGCGAGCGCCGCAGAAAATGCGCCTGGCGCGCCGCCGCGATATCGATGCGGCTCACCACCGTCGTGTGCTGCGGGAAAATGTCCACCAGCCCCTCGTCGCGCAACTGGATCAACGCATCACGTATCGGCGTCTGGCTCAGGCCGAACGCCTCCGCCAGCTCGGCCCGCGCCAGGGGCGCGCCAGGCTTCAATTCCAGCGACACAATCAATTCGCGCAGTTTCTCGAACACCTGCGGGGCCGCGTGGCGCGAACGGTCCAGGCGCAAGTCGACAGGCAAGCTCAATGTAGGCATAGGCAGAGACAAAGATGAGACCGGGATTGTAACCGCCGCTAGCTCATTGACGTACTAATATATTAGTGTTTTAATTTGCCACACCTTTTGGCGGACACCTTTCCATGCCCCGTTCCTACGAATCCCTGCGCAGCGCCCGCTGGATGGCACATGACGACCTGCGCTCTTTCGGCCATCGCTCGCGCATGATGCAAATGGGCTACGCGCCCGAAGACTGGGCCGGCCGCCCGGTCATTGCCATCATCAACACCTGGTCCGACCTGAACCCCTGCCACAGCCATTTCAGGCAGCGCGTCGATGACGTCAAGCGCGGCGTATTCCAGGCGGGCGGCTTTCCCGTCGAACTGCCCGCCATTTCGGTTTCGGAATCCTTCGTCAAGCCCACCACCATGCTGTACCGCAACTTCCTGGCCATGGAAACCGAAGAGCTGCTGCGCAGCCATCCGGTAGATGGCGCGGTGCTGATGGGCGGATGCGACAAGACCACACCCGGCCTGCTCATGGGCGCGGCCAGCGCCAACCTGCCCTGCATCTATCTGCCCGCCGGCCCCATGCTGCGCGGCAACTGGAAAGGCAAGGTCCTGGGTTCCGGTTCCGATGCCTGGAAACTGTGGGACGAACGCCGCGCCGGCAACATCACCAGGCAGGAATGGACGGAAGTCGAAGGCGGCATCGCGCGCAGCTACGGCACCTGCATGACCATGGGCACGGCCAGCACCATGACGGCCATCGCCGAAGCCATCGGCATGACGCTGCCCGGCGCATCATCCATCCCGGCCGCCGACGTCAACCATATGCGCATGTCGGCCGAATGCGGCCGACGCGTGGTCGACATGGTGTGGGAAGACCTCACGCCGCAGAAGATCCTGACCCATGCGTCCTTCAAGAACGCGATCAATGTGGCCATGGCCATGGGCTGCTCGACCAACGCCATCGTGCACCTGGTCGCCATGTCGCGCCGTGCCGGCTGCGCCGTGGGGCTGGACGACTTCGATGCCGCCAGCCGCAAGGTGCCCGTCATCGCCAACATCCGGCCCAGCGGCGACACCTACCTGATGGAAGACTTCTACTACGCCGGCGGCCTGCCCGGCCTGATGTCGCGCCTGGCCGACGGCCACCTGGACCTGTCGGCCCGCACCGTCACAGGCCGCACGCTGGGCGAGAACATCGCGGGCGCGGCGGTGTACAACGATGACGTCATCCGCACGCTGGACAACGCCATCTACCAGGAAGGCGCGCTGGCCGTGCTCAAGGGCAACCTGGCGCCGGACGGCTGCGTCATCAAGCCCAGCGCATGTGCGCCGCAGTACTTGCAGCATACCGGCCCCGCCCTGGTGTTCGATGACTACCCCAGCATGAAAGCCGCGGTAGACGACGAGAACCTGGACGTCACGGCCGACCATATCCTGGTGCTGCGCAATGCCGGCCCGCAAGGCGGCCCCGGCATGCCCGAATGGGGCATGCTGCCGATCCCGGCCAAGCTGGTAAAGCAGGGCGTGCGCGACATGCTGCGCCTGTCCGACGCGCGCATGAGCGGCACCAGCTACGGCGCATGCATCCTGCATGCGGCGCCCGAGGCCTATATAGGCGGCCCGCTGGCGCTGGTGCGCACCGGCGACCTCATCACCGTAGACGTGCCCGCGCGCCGCATCCACCTGAATATCAGCGACGCGGAACTGCAGGCGCGCCGCGCGGCCTGGACACCGCCCCCCAGGCGCTACGAGCGCGGCTATGGCTGGATGTACTCGCAGCACATCCTGCAGGCCAACGACGGATGCGACTTCGATTTCCTTGAAACCGGCTTCGGCGCCCCCGTGGCCGAACCCGACATTTTCTGACCGGGCCTGCCTGGCCCGACCGACACGAGACCCACGATTGCCATGACTGCCCTGTCCGAAGAAACCCGCGCCCGCCTGTCGGCCGTAAGCACCGCGACCCTGTGCACGGCGCTGTTCAAGCGCGGCCTGCGCAACCAGTTCATCCAGGACGTACATC
The DNA here is from genome assembly GCF_002261265.1 of Bordetella genomosp. 7. Classification (GTDB taxonomy): domain Bacteria; phylum Pseudomonadota; class Gammaproteobacteria; order Burkholderiales; family Burkholderiaceae_B; genus Bordetella_A. The sequence goes on from NZ_NEVK01000006.1 coordinate 118,614, forward strand.
CGCTGGCCTCTGGCCTGCCCAACATGGTGGGGCCTGCCTACACTTTGCGCTACATCCCGGCGCGCGAAGACCTGAACCCCATCCAGGTATTCGAAGACCCCCGGCATCCGCAGCGCGTCGCCATCGAGGCCTGCCCCGCCGGCGCCGTGCTGGTCATGGACAGCCGCAAGGACGCCCGCGCCGCATCGGCGGGGTCCATCCTGGTGACGCGGCTGATGAAGCGCGGCGTGGCCGGCGTGGTTACCGATGGCGGTTTCCGCGACTCGCCTGAAATCGCGCGGCTGGGCATTCCGGCCTACCACCAGCGTCCGTCAGCGCCCACCAACCTTACCCTGCACCAGGCCATGGACCCGAACGTGCCTATCGGCTGCGGCGACGTGGCCGTGTTTCCGGGCGACATCATCGTGGGCGATGCCGAAGGCGTGGTGGTGATCCCCGCGCACCTGGCCGACGACATCGCGCGCGAAGCCGAAGAGATGACGGCTTTCGAAGATTTCGTTACCGCGGAAGTCCAGGCGGGCCGCAGCATCGTCGGCCTATACCCGCCCACCGACCCGGCAACTCGCGAGCGCTACGCGGCCTGGCGCGCGCAACACGGGCGCTGACCGCGCCGCCCCCGGCCCAAACGCTTTCACCAACAACTACGGAGACAACTCATGAACCCAATCCGACGACGCGGCACGGCACTGATCGTGGCCGCCGCCACGCTGGCCTCGTGCGGGCTTGCCGCTCACGCGGCCGAATGGCCGGCCGCCAAACCCATTTCGTATGTCGTGCCCTTTACCGTGGGCGGCTCCACCGACGTAGTGGGCCGGCTGCTGGCGCAGAAGCTGGGCGATCGCCTGCAGCAGAGCGTCGTCGTCGAGAACAAGCCCGGCGCGGCGGGCGCCATCGGCGCAACGTATGTCGCCAAGGCGCCGGCCGACGGCTACACCCTGTTCGGCGGCACCATCAGCACGCACGCCATCAATGCCAGCCTGTACAAGAACCTGCGCTACGACCCGGTAAAGGATTTCGAGCCCGTATCGCTGGTGGCGACCTTGCCCAATGTGCTGCTGGTCGATCCCAACCTCGGCGTCAATTCCGTGGCCGAGCTCATCGACCTGTTAAAGCGCGAGCCGGCCAAACGCACCTTTGCGTCGTCCGGCCCGGGCACGTCCACACACCTGGCCGGCGAACTGTTCGCCGACACGATAGGCGTGCCTCTTACGCACGTGCCCTACAAGGGCACGCCGCCCGCCATGGTCGATGTATCGTCGGGCGCGGTTACCTTCATGTTCGACCAGATGACGGCCGCGCTGCCCCTGCTGCAAAACGGCAGGCTCAAGCTGCTGGCGGTCACCACGCCCAGGCGCATTGCGCTGGCGCCCGATACGCCCACTATGGAAGAAGCCGGGGTGCCCGGCTTCCAGATGGCGTCGTGGCAGGCCGTCTATGCGCCCAAGGGCACGCCCAAAGCCGTGGTCGACCGGCTGTCTCAGGAAATCTCGGCCATTCTCAAAGAACCCGACGTGCAGGAAAAACTGGGCAAGACCATGGGCATGGAGCTGGTCGGCAGTACGCCCGAGGCCTTGCGCGACCTGATGGCCAGCGAAATTCCGCGGTGGGCCGAAGTGGTTGAAAAATCCGGCGCCACGGTCGATTGATCGCCCCTGCTGGCGGGCGCGCCCGGCGATCTCAAGCCGGGAACCCCGCCAAAGCGGTGACACCGCCCGGCGCGGGCGTGCGGGCGATGTTCATGATCCAGCAGATGCAGGCGAAATAGCCGATGAGCGCCCCGATCTCTATCACGCCCTGCTCGCCCCAGCGCTCGAGCGCCGCGTCATACGTCAAGTCGCTGACGCCGTGCCGGTGCAACAGCTCAACGGTGAATGCCCAGGCTTGCGCTTCTTCGTCCGTCATGGAGCGCGGCCGCGCGCCCTGCGCCAGGGCCTTCAGTGTTGCTTCCGATACGCCCGCCTTGATCGCCAGCGGATAGTGGGTCGCCCATTCGAACTGGTTGCCCAGCTCGCGCGCAACAATACACATGACAAACTCGTTGACGTTGCCCGGCAGTGTCGACTCAAAACGCAAGTACTCTCCGACACTGGCCAGGCGCTCAAGCAGAACCGGGCTGCGCATCAACGGAATAAAAGGCCCCTTCACGCCTTTCCTGGGCCCGGCAATCAGCGCTTGCGCAGCGGCGCGCTGTGTATCGTTCATGCTGTCCTGGGGCGGCAAAGGCAAACGCTCGGTAGTGTCCGGGCCGAACCCCTGATGTATAGCGGCATTCATTCCTTTCTCCTGATGATGCGGTCTTCGTGGTGGGTGAAAACAAGCAGGCCGCTACTGACCACCAAGGCGGCGGCGGCAAGCCATAGTGCAGCGTTGAACGGCCATCCCGCGCCCATCAACGCATTCGCAATGAGCGGCCCGGCGAGTTGCCCGACGGCAAACGCGGCGGTCATGGCTGCCAGCCATTCACGCGCCGTGGGTCCAAGCCTGTGACGCACTTCCTGCAGGCCAAGTAAGGTGATCAGCATGAAGGTGCCGCCCACGCACAGCGCAGCCAGTGCAAGCCCGAACAGGCCGGGAACCAGTATGGGCAGCAATACCCCCGCGGCCATGATCAGTTGGGCGGCAGCCCATGCGTGCTTGCGCGGCCAGCGCGCAAGCACGGTGACGGCCAGCGTCGACAGCGCCGCCGCCAGGCCGAATATGGGCCAGACCCAGCCGAACAGCGCCGGGTCGTCCAACAGCGCGCGCGCCTGCGAGGGCAAGTAGGTAGCCGGCAAAATGTAGCCAAAGCCGAACAGGCCATAGCACAGCACCAGCCGCCACGCGCCCCTTGCATTTCCGCTGGCGGGATGAGCATGCGGGGCCGCGCCCGCTTCGGTGGCCACCGCGGGCTGACCGCCCGACCACACGAACGACACGCCTGCCAGCGCGAGCACGGCCAGCGCCATCCAGAGACCCGCCGAGCGCATTCCCGCCAGAAGACCGGCGTGACACACCAGGCCCGCCAGGGCGATGCCAGCCCCCACGCCCGCAAACACGACGCCATCCAGCCGGGCGCCGTCAAACTCCGCCAGCCGGGCAAGCACCACGGACGCCGTTCCCACGAGCACCCAGGCGCTGGCGGCCCCCGCGATAAAGCGCATTGCCAGCCACCACACCAATGGGCCGGAAACCGCCATCGCCGCCGTGCCGGCAACGACCAGCGCCAGCCCCCATCGCATCAAGCGCGCGGCGCACGCCCCACTGCGGCCCGCCAGTACGGCGCCGACGAGATAGCCAAGATAGTTGGCGCCCGCCAGCCACCCCGCGGCATGCAGCGACAGCCCCAAGTCCGCCTGCATGACAGGCAGCTGCGGGGTAAACGCGAACCGGCCGATGCCCATTGCAACGGCCAGCGCGACGAGTCCGCGCAGGGCGATGCCCTGTTTGCTGGATGGGGTTGCCGGTGACGTGGCCATGCGTCATTCTTGCTCCGCATAATATTCTTGTATATTGAATATTTAAGAATTACGGTTCTTGAAATGAGAAAGTTCGACCTGGAAGATCTGGCCATCGTGCGCGCCGTCGTCACGCACGGCGGTGTCACGCGCGCCGCCAAGGCGCTGCACCGCGTGCCTTCCAACGTCACCACTCGCATCAAGCAGCTTGAAGCGCGCCTGGACGTCCACCTGTTCGCGCGACGCGGGCGCAACCTGGTGCCGACAGAAGAAGGCCGCCTGTTGACCAGCTATGCCGACCGGCTGCTTCGGCTGGCGCATGAAGCAGAATCGGCGCTGGTAGAAGGCCGGCTCCTGGGCACATTGCGACTGGGCTCGCTCGAAAGCACGGCGGGCACTCGCCTGCCCCATCTCCTGACGCGCTACAACCACGAAAACCCGGCCGTGCGCATCGAGCTCGTCACAGGAACCACCGGCGCGTTGATCGGCCGGCTTACGCGCCACGATGTCGAGGCCGCCTTTGTCTCCGAGCCTTTCCATGCGCCGGGCCTGCTCTCTCAACCGGTATTTGAAGAAGAGCTGGTGCTGATCACCGCGCGGCACATCCGTTCATTGAACGGCATCGGCGACACGAAGCGCGTCACCCTCATTGCATTTGCCAGAGGGTGCTCATACCGCCGGATATTCGAACAATGGCAAGGCGAACGTGGAATCATCACCCCTGGTGTACTGGAGTTCACGTCCTATCCCGCCATCGTGGCCTGCGTCGCGGCCGGCACGGGGGTGGCAATCGTGCCGCGCTCTGTCCTTGCCGGCCTGAAGTCGGCCGCATCGGTGCGCGCGCACGCATTGCCTGAACATCTGGCACACAGCCGTACGCATCTGCTCTGGCACGAAGGGCAGGAATCCCCGGCGTTGCGCAGCCTGCGCGATCTGTTGGCTGCGCACCAGGCGGGCAGTTAGCCGTTTTGCCGCCCCACGCGCCCGGCCCTGCTAGACGTAGCGGGCGCGGTATTCCACCGGCGACATGCCGCAATATTTGCTGAAGATCTCCCGGAACGCCTTGCTGTCGCCGTAGCCCACGTCGTACATCACTTCGGCCACGGTCTTGCGCGAGCTTTCGAGTTGCTTCTTGGCCGCTTCGACGCGGATGCGCTGCAGGTATTCCACGATGCTGTTGCCGGTGGCCTGCCGGAAGCGGCGCTCCAGGGTGCGGCGGCCCAGTGCATGGCGTCGCGCCAGGCCCTCCACGGTAAGCCGTTCGGCATAGCGCGACTCGATATGCTGCTGCACGGCCCGTACGGTGTCGTCGGCATGCTCCTTCTGCCCCACAAACACCGCGAACGGCAGCTGGCTTTGCCGGCTCCAGTCAAGCTGGAAGAACTTGGCGCACCAGATCGCCGTATCGCGGTCGGTGTATTTCTCGACCAGGTGCAGCACCAGGTGCGCCGCCGAAAAAGCGCCGCCGCTCGTATACAGGCCGCGCTCGGCGATGACGACACGGTCGCACACCCAGCGCACCGCCGGAAACCATTGCGCATACGATGCCTGCGCGGCCCAGTGCACCACCGCCTGCCGGCCGTCGAGCAGGCCGGCCGCCGCCGCAAGCGCGGCGCCCAGGCACAGGCATGCCAGCTCGCCGCCATTCTTGTAGTACTGCGCCAGCCAGTCGATAAGCGGGCCGTTGCGGGCCACCGCGTCGGGCGCCGGCCCCTGCAGCGGCGGCACGATGCAGATGTCCACGGGCCCGGCGTCATCCAGCAGCGCGTCGGCCTGGACGTGGATACGGCCCTGGTCCAGCTGCACCTGGGGCGTCGCGGCCAGGATGCGCACCGCAAAGCGCGGCGCGCGGCCCTGCGACTGCAGATACTGGTTGGCCACCAGGAAGCCCTGGCGCGCGTTCTCCAGCGACGCGATGTTGGCCCCCAGCGGCAGCAGGAAAGCAATGTTTTTCATGTGTGCAGCATACCCCCGGCCGCTGTCGCAATCCACCCGCTAGATTGTCGCAATTCCCCATGCGCAGCGGGCAAAATTATCGCTACAGTGGCGCTTCGGCCTCGCGCGCCGACATCCCAACCAAGGAGCATTGCCATGAGCGAACAATACGTAGACGGCTTCCTGCTTGCCGTTCCCCAAGACAAGCTGGACGCGTACCGCGCCATGGCCACGACGGCAGGCGCCGTGTGGAAGGAACACGGCGCGCTCGACTACCGCGAATGCGTCGCCGACGACCTGAACACCGACCCGCAGTTTGCATCGTTCACGCAGGCCGCCCGCGCCAACGACGATGAAGTCGTGATCTTTGCCTGGATCCTGTATCCGTCCCGGGCCGACCGCGACCGCATCAACGCTGCAGTCATGGCCGACCCGCGCCTGCAATGTTGCGAAGGCGTGTTCGATACCCAACGCATGGCATGGGGCGGTTTCCGCACGCTGGTGCACGCCTGAGGCGCGCCCGATGCATGCCGCGTCAGCGCTGCTGGGCCGCCGCGTCCGCCAGGCGGTCCAGCACCTGCCGGAAGCGGCCGTCTCGCTCGGCCCAGCGCAACACGCGGGCGCGTTCCACCACGATCTCGTCGGGGGTGGGCTGCTGGCCGAACAGCGCCATGACTTCGTCAATGAACAGATCCAGCGGCATATAGCCTTCGCGCACCGACTGCCCAGGCGTCAGCTCCGTCTGCACCGCGGGCGGAATCAGTTCCACCACCTTTACCCGGCCTTTCAACTGCTCGCGCAGCGACACACTGTAAGAATGGACGGCCGCTTTGGTGGCGCTGTATACGGCCGCATCCGGACGCGGTACAAAACCAAGCCCCGACGATACATTCACCACCGCCGGATTCGGCCGCGCCTTCAGATGTTCGATCAGCGCATTGGTCAGGCGGATCGGGCCCAGCAGATTGGTGGCAACCTGCGCCTGGGCATCGGCCAGGTCGCCCGCCGCCCCCGGATTATCGAAGCGCATGATGCCCGCGTTATTGACCAGGATGTTCAATTGCGGATGCTCGCGCACCACCTGCCGTGCAAACGCATCGATTGCCTGGGGGTCGGTGACGTCCAGCTCGGCCGCGTACATGTTCTGGCGCCCCGAGATCACTTCTTGCAGCGGCTGCAGCCGGCGTCCGGCCACGATGACGGTGTTGCCCAGGTCATTGAAGCGCAAGGCAAGCTCGCGTCCTATGCCGGACCCGCCACCGGTGATCAGTATGGTGTTGCCGCTCGCATGCATGGTCGGCTGGCCCGCGCGCGCAGTGGCGCGGGCTTTTTCGACTGCATAGCCGGCCTCGGGCAGTGCGACGGCGCACATCGCCGTGGCCGCAAACAACGTGCGGCGCAGCCATCGAGATATCCCGCTCGAAAAAGACAGCGTTTCAGTTGGCATCACAGAGCTCCTGTCAGGGTTGCACGTCGGTCACGACGTGGGGGCCGGCGTCCTGGCTCAGGCGGCCGGCGGCCGCTCCTCGAGCGCCTGCTCCCGGCGCCCGAGAAAAAAACCGCACAGCCCCCAGCACACCGCCAGCACGGCGCCGAAAATCATGGCCGCCGCGGGGCTGTCGCTCACCACATCAATGGCGCGCTTGATCCAGCCGCTGACGGCATCCCCGCCGCGGTAAACCACTGTGTCGATAAAGTTCTTCGCCTTGTATTTCTGCTCGGCCGGCACCACCGCGTACAGCATCTCGCGGCCCGGGCGCACGAGCGCGTATTCGCCTACCCGGCGGATGACCATCACGACGACAAACACCGCGAACAGCGGGGCGATGGCCAGGGCGATAAATCCCACGGCCATGGCAACCGGCACCGATACCAGCAGCACGCCCACGCCCAGGCGCCTGGCCAGCCGCCCCGTGATGAACGCCTGAATGAACAGCGACAAGGCCTGCACGGCCGCGTCAATCGCCCCGAAAACCTGGGTCTGCGTCGTGCGGTCCGGAAAATACTCGGCCACCAGGCGCGCCTGCTCGAAGTACAGGAACGTGTTGATGCTTGCCAGCAGCAGCACAAACGCCGTAATGCCCAACAGATACGGCGAGCGCAGCGTCTCGGTCGCGCCCGCAAAGGGGTTGCCCCCCAGCGGCTTGCGCCGCGCCGCCTCGTCTTGCCCGGCGGCCATGGCCGGGTGCGCATCGCGCCAGCGGTGCAGCCACGCCGCGGCCGCCGCGCTGCCCAGCAACAGCGCGGCCGACATCGCCAGCAGCCCCGCGTGGCCCAGGGGGCCTACCAGTACCGCGCCCAATATGGGCCCGGCCAGCCCGCCTATGCTGGCGCCGCTGGCGATCAGCGCAAAGGTGCGTCGCGCCTGGCCGGGCACGAGCACGTCGGCCAGCACACTCCACGCCAGCGAAATCGCAAACAGATTGAACACCGACAGCCAGATGTAGAAAGCGCGCGCGATCCAGATGTCCTGCGGCGCGGCCTGCAGGCCGGCGGCGAACCCTCCAAGCACCAGCGCGCAGCCGCCATACAGCCAGGGCAGCAGGGTGCGGCGCGGCAATCTCGAAGCCAGCCACCCGGACACCGGCAGCACGACCAGCGTGGCGACGAAGGTGGCGGTAAACAGCCACTGCAGATTGCGAACGCCGCCTGCCACGCCCATGGTCTCGCGCACCGGCCGCAGCATGAAATAAGACGTGAACAGCAAAAAGAACATCAGCAGCCCGGCCACCACGGCGGGCACTTCCCGCTGTTCTACATTGAACAGTCTTGCCATGGCGCCGGGTCTCGGCGGGCTGGACGAAACAGGCATGAGATTGCATCCAGGAAGGTGATGTCGTGCAGAATAAGTAGGTCACATACTTTTGGGAAGTAGGCACCGAAAAGTGCCGTAGTTACCTGGAAGAAACTATTGCGGCAGCACCGGGTACGGCCGCGCTTGACCAAACCCGCATCCGGGCACAGCATGCACAGACGCCGCCGCATCCAGGCCATACCGCCCCGTTAATACCGCCCCGCAAGAGAGCAAGCATGTCCATCGACGTCGCCAGGCACAAAGAAGTCCAGCGCAAGCTGCAACGCGAAAAAAAACCCGATCCGCGCGTGCAGGCGCTGGTCAACGAGGTCATCGCACGGGTGGCAGACAAATGGACGATGATCATCCTCGACGTGCTCGCCGAGCACGGCGCGCTGCGCTTTACCCAGCTGTCCCGGCTCGTGGGCGGCATCAGCCAGAAAATGCTGACCCAGACGCTGCGCGAAATGGAGCGCGAAGGCCTGGTCATCCGCACGGCATATCCGGTGATCCCGCCGAAGGTCGAATACCACCTGACGGACCTCGGCCTCAGCCTGGGCGACGCGTTCTGCGGCGTCTGGGAATGGGCCCAGCAAAACCTGGACACGATCGAACGGGCGCGCACCGAGTTCGACCGGCGCGCTGCCTGAAAGGCGGCTGTTTCCCGATGGCATCAAAATAACCGGCCTGGGCCTGTCGATCCGGGCCCGCGCCAATCGTCGTAGGTTCAACGGGCCACCATCCCGGCCCACTCTACCGGAGCTCAACATGACCCAAGTAAAGCCCATTCCCGACGGCATGCATTCGCTGACTCCCCACCTGATGTGCGAAGGCGCGGCGCAGGCCATCGACTTCTATGTGCGCGCATTCAACGCGGTGGAGCTCGCCCGCCTGCCCGGCCCGGACGGCCGCATCATGCATGCCTGCCTGCGCATCGGCGATTCGACGCTCATGCTGGCCGACGCCTTTCCCGAATGCGGGGGCGCGGGCCCCAAGGCGCTGCAGGGCTCGCCCGTCTACCTCCACTTGTATGTCGAAGACGTGGACGCGGCAATGGCCCAGGCACAGGCGGCCGGCGCCACCATCACCATGCCCGCGGCCGACATGTTCTGGGGCGACCGCTATGGCCAGCTGACCGACCCGTTGGGGCACAAGTGGTCGATCGCCACGCACAAGCAGGACCTCACGCCTGAACAGGTGCAGCAAAACATGCAGGCCGCGTTCGCCCAGGAAGGCGGCCACGGCTGCAAACCCGACGCACCCTAGGCTTGGCCGGCGGCGGCCGCCCCCGCGCCCCGGCCGCACCGATGCAAGAGCCGGCGCTCGGGGCCGGCCCTTGTTCGACGTCAACCCCTGCGTCGCCCATATCTTGCACCCCCGGTCTTCCGCACCTAAGGTGTTTGATCATCCATCCGCCGGACACCCCGCCCATGCTTGCAGCCGACCGCCCCCAGACCCGGGGCGAAGAAATCGCCAACAGTGTCAGTCACGGCATGGGCGCGCTCGGCGCCATGCTGGCCGCTCCCCTGCTCATTGTCGTGGCGGCACGCCGCGGCGATGCCGCCCTGGTGGCCGCGGCCGCCATCTTCGCGGCCAGCATGTGCCTGCTGTACCTGGCTTCCACGCTGTACCACGCGCTGCCGCGCGGCCGCGCCAAGCGGCTCTTCAACGTGCTGGACCATTCGGCCATCTACCTGCTGATCGCCGGCACCTATACCCCCTTTGCGCTGGGGCCGCTGCGCGGCCCGTGGGGCTGGACCCTGCTGGGCCTGGTGTGGGGGCTGGCGGCCATGGGCGTGGCGCTCAAGGCCAGCCGCCGCCTGGACCGCCCCGCCCTTTCCATCGGGCTGTACCTGGCCATGGGCTGGCTGGTGGCGATCGCCGTCGATCCCGTGTTGCGGCACGTGCCGCCCGGCGGATTATGGCTGCTGCTGGCGGGCGGGCTGGCCTATACCGGCGGGGTCGTGTTTTTTGTGTTCGATTCGCGTTGGCGCTACGCCCATTTTGTGTGGCACCTGTTCGTGCTGGCGGGCACGGCGTGCCATTTTCTTGCCGCATTGTGGTACGCGGTGCCCCCGGCCGCCTGACGGCCCGTCAGCCACGGTCCGGCGCAAACGGGTAACGCCGCACCTGGCCGCCGCCGGCCACAATGGCCGTCGATTCGGGCACTTCTTCCCATGCCCCCGGCAGCTCGACCAGCGGCTCCGACAACAACAGGTAAGCGTCGTCATCCAGGGCCGCGATGCGCGGCTCGTCGGGATACAGGTGCTTCAGGTGACGCACATCCGTGCTGTGAAAGAGCGAACGCGAGTTGCGCTCGCTCGAATAGCGCACCGCCACCAGATGCTTGCCATCCAGCGCGCATACCGTCATGTTCAGCGGATGCTCGACCCCGTGCCGGTACCCCGCTTCTTCCACCACCGCGGCCATGCGCTGCAGCGCCGTCACCGGCTCGGACTCCAGCCCCAGGGTAAGCGCCAGCAGAAACATCACTTCCGAATCCGTCGATCCTTCCAGCGAAGCAAAGTAGCGCGGCGCGATCTGCATCATCAGTTCGCGCCGCAGCACGGGGTAGTTGCGGATCAACCCGTTATGCACGAACAGCCATCGGCCGTGGCGAAACGGGTGGCAATTCGTTTCCTGGGCCGGCGTATCGGTCGCCGCGCGGATATGCGCGACGAACAGCGGCGCGTGGATGGCGCGCGCCGCCTCGCGCAGGTTGCGGTCGTTCCAGGCCGGGTGCACGCTGCGATAGCGAAACGGCGGCTCGGCGGGGTCGTGGCTGTACCAGCCCACGCCAAAGCCGTCGCCGTTGGTGGTGGTGGCGCCCAACCGCGAATGCAGGCTCTGGTCGATCAGCGAATGCTTCGCCTTGAAGAGCACGGTTTCGAGCTGCATCGCGTTTCCGGTATAGGCCAGCCAGCGGCACATGGGCGGCTCCTGCAGAGTAAGAACGATATATAACTATTTTTTCGTAGGAATCGGCCCGCCTGCGACCGATTGACATATGGGCCGGCTTTGCCGATGATGACACACAGCCGCCAGCATAATGGCATGCGGCGGCGGGTGCACGGCTGCCCTTGGGCGTGCTGCACCGAAGGGGCGCGCAGGCGGCGGCTTTGCATGCGGCCAGGCTGGTATCCATCATAAAGAAACCGCGCCTGCCCCGGCAGCGCGCGGCAACCGGAGAGCCGCAATGCAAAAACCGCTTACCAACCTTGCACGCCGCCGGCTGCTGGCCGGCAGCGCCGGCGCGCTGGCTGCCGCCGGCATGGGCGCCACGGGCCTCGCACGGGGCAGTTCGGCAACGCCGGCGGCCCCATCCGCCGCCCCCGCTGCCAAGCCGCTGCCGCCCTACGCCGCCTGGAAAGACCCCGACAGCGTCATCGTCCATAGCGCCAACACCATCGAGACCCGGCGCAGCGCGTTCGGCGATGGCGTCATCACGCCGTCGCGCGAGCTCTACGTGCGCAACAACCTGCCGCCCCCGGACGAATCCGTACTCGACGACCGCGACGCCTGGGCCATCGAAATCCAGGGAGTCAAGCAGCCCCGCACCCTCACACTGGGCGAACTCAAGACGCTGGGCGTGGAAACCATGGCCACCGTGCTGCAATGCTCGGGCAACGGCCGGGGCTACTTTCCGCACAAACCCAGCGGCACGCCCTGGCAGGTAGGCGCGGCCGGCTGCGTGCTATGGACCGGCCTGCCGGTGCGCGCGCTGGTCGAGCACCTCGGCGGCCTGGAAGGCGACCCGGCCTACCTGACAGGCACGGGCGGCGAGAAACTGCCCGACGGGCTCGATCCCAACACCGTCGTCGTCGAGCGCTCGGTGCCGCGCGACACCCTGCAAGACGCCATGCTGACCTGGGACATGAACAACGAGCCGCTTTCCCTGGCCCACGGCGGGCCGCTGCGCCTGATCGTGCCGGGGTATAACGGCGTCAACAACATCAAGTACATCAAGCGCCTGGCGTTCACCGCCGACCAAAGTCCCGCCAAGATCCAGCAGACCAGCTACCGTCTTGCGCCGCTGGATGCCAAGCCCGGGCCCGAGTATCCGTCGGCGTGGGCCATGACGCCCAAGTCGTGGATTACCGCACCGGGCGCGGACGGCGCCGCCGTCAAGGCGGGCCGGCAGCTGGTGCGCGGCGTGGCATTGGGCGGCATCCACGCCGTCAAGCGTGTCGACGTGTCCATCGATGGCGGCAAGACCTGGAAACAGGCTGCGCTGGTCGGGCCCGACCTGGGCAAGTATGCGTGGCGCCAGTTTGCGTTGGCCATGGAGCTGCCCGCCGGAGAACACCTGCTGGCCAGCCGCGTCGAAGATACCGAAGGCAACGTGCAGGTCGAAGAACGCGTCGAGAACGTGCGCGGATACATGAACTCCAGTTGGCGAGACCACGCCCTGAAGGTCACGGTGTCTCAGGCATGACGCAACCGATGCATGCGGTGCGGCGGGGCGGGCCGGCCCACCGCGCCAGGCCTTGGCGCATGTTGGCCGGGGCGGCGGCCCTGGCGTGCAGTGCCGCAGGCGCCATCGCCGCCGAACCCGCTGACGCCGACGCCGGCCGCGCGCTGTTCACCAAAGACACCACACCGGCCTGCGCGGTATGCCACACCCTGGCCGATGCGGGCGCCACCGGCACCATAGGGCCGAACCTGGACGAGCTCAAGCCAGACGCCGCGCGCGTGGCCCAGGCGATACGCAATGGCGTGGGCGTCATGCCCGCCTTCGAAACGCTCAGCGATGACGACGTGCAACGGCTGGCCCGGTACGTCGCGGGCGCAACCGGCGCCGCCCCATAGCGCGCACATGCCGCGGGGCTCAGTCCTGCGGCAGCATCTGCGGGTTCCAGGCCACTTCCCACACATGGCCGTCCGGATCCTGGAAGTAGCCCGCATAGCCTCCCCAGAACGTACTTGCCGCGGGCTTGAGGATGCTGGCGCCGGCTTCGCGGGCCTGCTTCATCACCTGGTCCACCTCGGCCCGATCGGACACATTGTGCGCCAGCGATAACTCGGCCGGACTGCGCGCCCCTACCGGCAGCCCGGTATCGTGCGCCAGGCTCGCGCGCGGCCACAGCGCAAGCTTCAGGCCGGGCTGCAGATCGAAGAACGCCACGGCGCCATGTTCGAATTCCGTGCCGACGATGCCTTGCGAGGGCAGGCCCAGCCCGTCGCGGTAGAAACGCACGGCGCGCTCCAGGTCGTCGACGCCCAGGGTGATCAAGCTGATGCGAGGTTTCATACGATGATTCCGTTATGCGGACATGAATGCCGGTGCCATAGCCGCCGGACGCGCATTGCTGGCCATGCTACGGTAGTAACATCACCCGACCCACCACTTTACCGGGGAGCACGCATTGAAATACCGCAAACTCGGCCGTACCGATCTTGACGTCAGCCTGATCGGCCTGGGCACCATGACCTGGGGCGAACAAAACACCGAAGCCGAAGCGCACCAGCAGCTTGATTACGCATTGTCGCGCGGCATCAATTTGGTGGATACCGCAGAAATGTATCCGGTGCCGCCCAAGCCCGAAACCCAGGGCCGCACCGAAACCTACATCGGTACCTGGCTGGCCAGGACCGGCCGCCGGCAGGACATCGTGCTGGCGAGCAAGGCCGCGGGCCCCGTGCGCGACGCCAAGCGCCCCGGCCATATCCGCGACGGCAAAACCTTCCTGGATCGCAAGAACCTTACCGAAGCGCTCGACGCCAGCCTCAGGCGCCTGCAGACCGACTACCTGGATATCTACCAGCTGCATTGGCCCGATCGCACCACCGCCACGTTCGGCCGGGATTACCCCTGGGTCGACGATGACTACACGGTGCCGGTACAGGAAACGCTGGAAGTCCTTCAGGATTTCGTGCGCGCCGGCAAAGTGCGCCACATCGGCGTATCCAATGAAACTCCCTGGGGCGTGGCGCAGTTTCTCAAGCATGCCGAGGCCCTGGGCCTGCCGCGCATCGAGAGCATCCAGAACCCGTACAGCCTGCTCAACCGCACGTATGAAAGCGGACTGTCGGAGTTCAGCCACCGCGAACAGGTCAGTCTGCTGGCGTATTCTCCCCTGGCCATGGGTGTGCTGTCGGGCAAGTATCTGGGCGGCGCACGGCCCGACAACGCACGCCTGACGCTGTTCACGCGGTTTACACGCTACAGCAATGAACGCGCCGAGGCCGCGACGCAGCAATACGTGCAGCTGGCGCGCCAGCACGGACTGTCGCCGGTGCACCTGGCCCTGGCCTGGGTCAACCAGCAGCCTTCGGTCGCCAGCAATCTGATCGGGGCCACCACGCTCGAGCAGCTCAAGCAAAACATCGACAGTGTCGACGTCACGCTATCGCAGGACGTGCTCGACGCCGTCGATGCCATCCACCGGCAAAACCCCAACCCGGCGCCGTAATCGCCACCGCCGCCAAGGCCTCGCGCGGCCGGCGTGGCGCTGTTATTCCACCAGCAGGTCGGCGAGCTCATCCAGGCTGCCGACCACGGCGTCCCAGTCTTGTTGCGGGTGCAGGTCGGTGGTCTGCCCAGGGCCGTGCTCGGCAGGCCGCCGGACGAAGGCGGTGCGCAACCCGCATTGCCGGGCAGCCGCCAGGTCGCCATTGTGCGCGGCCACCATGCAGATCTGCGCGGGCTGCAAGCCCAGCACTTCCGCCGTGCGCAGGTAAGCCTGCGGCGTGGGTTTGTACGCCTGCGCGACCTCGGCTCCCAGGATGGCGTCCCAGGGCAGCCCGGCACGCTTGGCCATGTCCAGCATGAGCCGTATGTTGCCGTTGGACAGCGGTGCGATGATGTAGCGCGTTTTCAGGCGCGCCAGCCCGCCCACCGAATCGGGCCAGGGGTCCAGGCGGTGCCAGGCCAGGTTCAGCGCATCGAGTTCGCTGGCAGGCACGCCGGCCGGGTCGACGCCCACGTCGCGCAGGGCGGCTTCGAGATTCTCGCGATGCAGTACGTCCAGCCTGACGAAAGGGCGCCGGCCGCTGCTCACGGCCTGCATCGACGGCACATAATGGCTGCGCCATCTGTCGGCAAAGTCATGGGCATCCACCCTGCCAGGCGCATGCCGCTCAAGAAATGGCGCGGCCTCGCGAGCCACGCCGTTGCGCCAATCGACCACTGTGCCGAACACATCGAATACCAGCGCCTGCACTGCATGCCATGCCATGGCCGTCTCCTAGGTCTTGAGGCGATACCCCGTCTTGAAAATCCACCGTATGGTCACCAGGCATACTGCCAGGAAGCCCAGCGTCATGCCCAGGCTGATCGCCACGTTGACGTCAGACACCCCATAAAAGCTCCAGCGAAAGCCGCTGACCAGGTACACCACCGGGTTGAATAACGTCACCGTCTGCCACACGGGGGGCAGCATGTTGATGGAGTAGAACGTGCCGCCCAGGAAGGTCAGGGGCGTAATGATCATCAGGGGGATGATCTGCAGTTTCTCGAAGCCATCGGCCCACACGCCGATGATGAACCCGAACAGGCTGAACGTCAGCGCAGTCAGCACCAGGAAGCCCAGCATCCAGACCGGATGCTCGATATGGAAATCGACGAACAGCCGCGCGGTGGCCAGCATGATCAAGCCCAGGATCACCGACTTGCTGGCAGCGGCCCCCACATAGCCGGTGACGATCTCGATGTAAGAAATCGGCGCCGAATGGATCTCGTAGATGGTGCCCGAAAACCGCGGCATGTAGATGCCGAACGACGCATTGGCCACGCTTTGCGTCAGCAGCGACAGCATGATCATGCCGGGCACGATGAACGCCCCGTAGCTGATGCCGTCGATCTGCACCATGTGCGACCCGATGGCAGAGCCGAACACCACGAAATACAGCGCAGTGGAAATCACCGGCGAAGCCACGCTCTGCATCAGCGTGCGCCATGCGCGGGCCATTTCGAACATATAGATGGCGCGAATAGCGTAGAAATTCATGATTTGGCGCTCACCAGGCTGACAAAGATTTCCTCCAGGGAACTTTCCGACGAACTCAGGTCGTTGAACTCGATGCCTGCC
Organism: Bordetella genomosp. 7; assembly: GCF_002261265.1. Taxonomy (GTDB): domain Bacteria; phylum Pseudomonadota; class Gammaproteobacteria; order Burkholderiales; family Burkholderiaceae_B; genus Bordetella_A. The sequence continues at coordinate 134,807 of NZ_NEVK01000006.1, forward strand.
TCGTCCAGTTGCCGCAGCAGCCGCGCGATCTCGCCGCCCCCCTGCTGGTTGTCGTACGTGTATACCAGCGCGTGCCCATCGTCGGACAGCTCCAGCCCATAGCCCGCCAGCCCCGCCGGCACGGCGGCCAGCGGCTCTTTCAGGGCCAGCGTCAGCTGGCGCTTGCCGAGCTTCTTCATCAACGCGTGCTTTTCTTCCACCAGGATGATCTCGCCCTTGCGTATCACGCCGATGCGGTCGGCCATTTCCTGGGCTTCTTCAATGTAGTGGGTGGTCAGGATGATGGTGACGCCGTTATCGCGCAGTTGCCGCACCATATCCCACATGCCGCGGCGCAATTCCACATCCACCCCGGCGGTGGGCTCGTCCAGGAACAGAATCTGCGGTTCGTGCGACAGCGCCTTGGCGATCATCACCCGGCGCTTCATCCCGCCCGACAGGGCCATGATGCGGGAATCTTTCTTGTCCCAGAGAGACAAGTCCCGCAACACCTTCTCGATATAGGCCGGGTTGGCCGGCTTGCCGAACAGCCCGCGGCTGAACGTCACGGTGTTCCACACACTTTCGAACGCGTCCGTCGAGATTTCCTGGGGCACCAGGCCGATGCGCGAGCGCGCCGCGCGGTATTCGGACACGATATCGTGCCCGTCGGCGTAGACCGTGCCCTGGCCGGGGTTGACGATGCCGCAGATGATGCTGATAAGCGTCGTCTTGCCCGCGCCGTTGGGGCCCAGCAGCGCGAATATTTCGCCGCGGTGTATATCGAGGTTGACGTTTTTCAGGGCCTGGTGTCCCGACGCGTACGTCTTGGACAGGCCCTGCACGGAAATGACGGGCTGCACACGGATCTCTGCTTGACGTTGGACGTCACATTCTACTGGGTCGTTGTGCGCGGATCATTCCGCTGGCGGCACTACACTGTTCCGCCGCCCCCCGTGCGTCAGGGCGGCGTCAGGTACTGGGTGATGGACTGCGGCCACCGTCCGGCGCCGCCGCCTGGCTGTCATGCCCGGGGCTGGCGCACCCGCCCCGCAAAAGGGGCTAGAAGTCGTCGTCTTCTTCGGCGTCGCGCGGCGTCAGCCAGGCGGTCAGGCCGCTGGCCAGGCCGGCCATCAACCACAGTACGAAGAACGACACGGTGTAGAACTCCATGCGCGCGGGCTGCCAGCGTCCCAGCACCAGCACGTCCAGCGGGTCGATCAGGGCAAAGATCACGCCGCTGCCGACCCCCGCGGCCAGGAACGACGGCCACAGAATGCGCATGGTGACGCGCCAGCGCCGGGCGAGCATGATCATGGTTGCGCCGCCGGCCTGGAGCCGTCGGCCGCGGCGGGCACGGCGCGCTCTACCACCAGCCCGCGCTTGACGGCGCCTTCGACAATGGCCTGTCCGTCAAAGCGCGTTACTGCCAGATAGATGGTGATGATGCAGCCCACCATGGCCAGCAGCGGGCCCGCCATCAGGAACCACGGCCAGGGCTCGCGATACCAGGGCTTGGGCGATGAAGAAGTTGTCATGCAAGGCTCCGGGATTGGTTCATTCGGGCATATAGAAGCTGGCGTTCTCGTCGCGCTGTACCGTGTTGCCGGCTCGGTCGCGTCCGCTTGCCCGCACCATGATGGGATGCGCGCCGGGCGCCGCCGCCTGCGCCGGCGCGCGGATGACCACGGGAACCAGCTTGTTGGCATAGGGCTCGAGTTCGATGGCTTGCGCGGCCTGGCGCTCGACGTGCACGTCCAGGCCCGGCAACCCGCTGGCCTGCAGCTGCAGCACCAGGCTGGATTCGGACGTATTGATCAACTGGATGCGGTACACGTTCTCGATGATGCCGCCTGGCGCTTCGCGCGCCAGCACGCCGCGGTCGCGTATGACATCGACCCGCAAGGGGTTGCGCAACGCCAGGGCGGCCACGAACGCCACCGCCAACGCCGTGATGATCGCCGCATACACCAGCACGCGCGGGCGCAGCAGGCGCGCCCTGGCCTGGCGCGGCGACCAGCCCTGCTCCACGGCGCGCTGCGAGGCATAGCGGATCAGCCCCTGCGGATACTTCATCTTGTCCATGACCTGGTCGCAGGCGTCGATACAGGCGCCGCATCCGATGCACAGGTACTGCAATCCGTTGCGGATATCAATGCCGGTGGGGCACACCTGCACGCACAGGCTGCAGTCGACGCAGTCGCCCATGCCGGCGGACTTGTAGTCGAGCTTGCGCGACCGTCCGCCGCGCGGTTCGCCGCGCCCCTTGTCGTAGGTCACCACGAAGGTGTCGGGGTCGACCATGACGCTCTGGAAACGCGCGTACGGGCACATGTACTTGCACACCGATTCGCGCATGAACCCGGCATTGCCCCACGTGGCAAAGCCGTAGAACAGCATCCAGAACCATTGCCACGGCCCCAGTTGCAGGGTAAGCAGATCGTGGCCCAGGCCGCGGATGGGCGCGAAGTAGCCGATGAAGGTAGAGCCCGTCCACCATGCCACCAGTATCCAGAGCGCGTGCTTGGTGAGCTTCAGGCGCAGCTTGCGCGCCGTCCAGGGAGATTCGTCCAGGCGGATGCGAGCCAGGCGGTCGCCTTCGACCTTGCGCTCGATCCACATGAAAATTTCGGTATAGACCGTTTGCGGGCAGGCGTATCCGCAGAACAGGCGCCCCGCCACGGCGGTGAACAGGAACAGGGCCAGCGCGGATATCACCAGCAGCACGGCCAGGTACACGACGTCTTGCGGCCACAGCACCAGCCCGAAAAGGTAGAACTTGCGCGCGCCCAGGTCGAACAGCACGGCCTGCCGGCCTTCCCATTGCAACCAGGGCAACCCGTAGAACACCAATTGCGTCAGAAGCACGAACACGACGCGCCAGCGCGCAAAAACGCCGCTGACCGAGCGCGGGTAGATCTTGCCGCGCACCTCGTTGAGCGCGACCTCGACCGCGTTGGCGCCGTTGCCCCGGTCATCGGCACGCAGGTAGGGCCGCCAGGGCGGCGCGCCGCCGTCGGCGCCCTGCTGCGACGATGAAGAGCCGGGGGCTCCCGAGGCATCGGTTACGGACATTACTGCTCCGTCGTTTGCGGCGCGCCGGCCTGTGCAACCGTCGCAGCGTTCGACAGGCCCCACACCCAGGCGGTCAGGATGCGGATCTGCTCGGGCGTCAGCACCGTATCGTGTGCCGGCATGATGTTGTCGCGCCCTTCCAGGATGGTCTGCACGATCGTGGCCTCGGAGCTGCCGTACAGCCAGGTGCCGTCCGTCAGGTTGGGCGCGCCCAGGGCCTGGTTGCCCTTGCCGTCCACGCCGTGGCAGGCCACACAGTAGTTGGCGTAGACACGCTGGCCGCGCAGTACCTTCAGCGGGTCGGCCGCCAGCTTGGACAGCGAACGCACATAATGCGCCGCGTCGCTGGCCGAGGCCGGGTCGATGGTGCCCTTCCAGGGGGGCATGATGCCGTGCCGGCCCTGGGCGATGGTTTGCTGTATGGCTTCGGGCGTGCCGCCATACAGCCAATCGCCGTCGGTCAGGTTGGGAAAGCTGCGCGAGCCGCGCGCGTCCGAGCCATGACACTGCGCGCACGTGTTCAGGAACAGGCGTTCGCCGATCTGGCGCGCGGACGCGTCGGCCGCGATGTCGGCCACCGGCATGGTGGCATAGCGTTCATACACGGGCCGCACCTGCTCGGCCAGTTGCTCCTGGTGGCGCCGCACCTCGTCCGCCGTGGTATAGCCCAGCACCCCCTGGAACATTCCCAGGCCGGGCATCAGCACCAGGTAACCCAGCGCAAACACGCACAAGAGCAGGTACATCCAGGTCCACCAGCGCGGCACCGGGTTGTTGAGTTCGGTAAGGTCTTCATCCCATACGTGGCCGGTGTCTTCCACCGCGCCTGCCGTGGGCTGGCTGCCCAGCCAGCGCCGCTGCGTGTAAAGCAGCCAGATACACCAGGCAATGCCGCCCAATGCAATGAAGGCGATGAAGTAGCCAAAGAATGCGTGGCTGAAATCGCTCATGGCCGCGTTGCTCCTTTTGCGGGTCCGGTTTCATCGGGCAGCGCGAACGGCAACAGCGCCGATTCTTGGTTGGCGCGCTGGCGGCCGCGCGAGTACGCCCACCAGACTATGCCCAGAAAGGTGGCCATGGAAATGGCCGTCATGATTCCTGTGATGATCAGCATGGATCAGTTTCCTTGTGCGCCGGCGCCCTGCCCGGCCGCCTGCCGGGCCTGCTCGGCTTCGGCCTGCCGCGCCTGGCGCAAGCCCACGCCCAGGCCCTGCAGGTAGGCGACCAGGGCGTCTTCTTCGGTCTTGCCCGCGATGTCGCCGGGCGCGGCGTCGATCTCGGTGTCGGTGTAGGGCACGCCCAGCTTGCGCAGTGCTCGCATGCGGTCTTGCACGTTCTGGCCATCGAGGCTGGCGTGCTGCAACCAAGGGTACGAGGGCATGTTCGACTCGGGCACCACCAGGCGCGGATCGCGCAGGTGAATGCGATGCCATTCATCGGAATAGCGCCCGCCCACGCGCGCGAGGTCGGGGCCGGTGCGCTTGGAGCCCCACAGGAAGGGGTAGTCGTACACGGACTCGGCCGCTTCGGAATAAGACCCATAGCGCTGCACTTCGGCTTGCAGCATGCGCACCTGCTGCGAGTGGCAACCCACGCAGCCTTCGCGGATATAGACATCGCGGCCCATCAGGCGCAGGGCGCTGTATGGCTCGATGCCGGGCGCAGCCTGCGTGGTGGAATGCTGGAAAAACAGCGGGATGATCTGCACCAGGCCCGCGAACGACACCACCAGGATGCTGGCGATGATCATCAGGCCGATGTTCTTCTCGAGCGTCTGATGCGAAAAAAAACCGTGTTGCTTGTTGGCCATGGAAATCTCGTCAGGCGATGGCGGGAGTGGCGGCTGCAGGGCCGGCCGGCTGTTGCGGGCGGTCGGCCGGGATGGCCGGATTGACGGCGCGCTGGCCGCGCAGCGTCATCCAGACGTTCCAGGCCATGATGACCATGCCCGACAGATACAGGGCGCCGCCGGCAAGCCGGATCAGGTAGTACGGCACCCGGGTCTTGAGCTCTTCGACAAAGCTGTAGACCAGCGTGCCGTCGGCGGCGGTATCGCGCCACATCAGGCCTTGCTGCACCCCGGCGATCCACATGGAGGCGATGTACAGCACCACGCCGATGGTGGCCACCCAGAAGTGGAGTTCGACGGCCTTGGTGCTGTGCATGGCGGTGCGGCCATACAGGCGCGGAATCAGGTAGTACAGCGACCCGAACGTGATCATCGCCACCCAGCCCAGCGCGCCGGAGTGCACGTGGCCGACTGTCCAGTCGGTGTAGTGCGACAGCGCGTTGACCGTGCGGATGGACATCATCGAGCCTTCGAACGTGGACATGCCGTAGAACGACAGCGCAGTGACCATGAACTTGAGGATAGGGTCGGTGCGCAGGCGGTGCCACGCCCCCTGCAGGGTCATGATGCCGTTGATCATGCCGCCCCAGGAAGGCGCCAGCAGAATCAGCGAGAAGGTCATGCCGAGCGACTGGGTCCAGTCGGGCAGCGAGGTGTACAGCAGGTGGTGCGGCCCGGCCCACATGTAGGTGAAGGCCAGCGCCCAGAAGTGCACGATGGACAGGCGGTACGAATAAATGGGACGCCCCGCCTGCTTGGGCACGAAGTAATACATCATGCCCAGGAAGCTGGTGGTCAGGAAAAAGCCGACCGCATTGTGCCCGTACCACCACTGCACCATGGCGTCCTGCACGCCGGCGTACGCCGAGTACGATTTCCACAACGACACCGGCATTTCGATGTTGTTGAAGATGTGCAGGATGGCAATGGTAAGGATGTAGGAGCCGAAGAACCAGTTGGCGACATAGATATGCCGCACCCGCCGCCGCACAATCGTGCCGAAGAACACCACCGCGTAGGCCACCCACACCAGCGTGATGAGGATGTCGATGGGCCATTCGAGCTCGGCGTATTCCTTGCTGCTTGTGTAGCCCAGCGGCAGGGTGATGGCCGCCGCCACGATGACGACCTGCCAGCCCCAGAAGGTGAAGGCGGCCAGCTTGTCGCTGAACAGGCGTGCCTGACAGGTGCGCTGCACCACGTAATAAGACGTCGCGAACAGCGCGCTGCCGCCAAAGGCGAAGATCACTGCATTGGTATGCAACGGACGCAGGCGCCCGTAGCTGAGCCAGGGAATATCGAAGTTGAGCTGCGGCCATACGAGCTGCGCGGCGATCAGCACGCCGACGGCCATGCCCACTATGCCCCAGACGACCGTCATGACAGCAAACTGCCTGACGACCTTGTAGTTGAACGCTTGGAGTCGATCGGCAGTATTACTGCTATCAATCATGGTCTGTCCCCCAGTTGATACGGAGATTGAATGATCCGCCGACTCGAAAACGCCCGTCTTGATTTCGATCAAGCGTAGGACAATTCCTACAAATCGGGATCGCGCAAAATGGAACTGCCGGCCTCTTCGGCGTCGTCGAACTGGCCGTTGAAGATGGCCCAGCCCAGCGCGGCGCCGATGGCCAGCACAAAGACGAGCGACAGGGGCAGTAATAGATAGAGGATTGTCATGGGGCAGCGGCGGCTTCGCCAGCCAGGTGACCGCCGGGATGCTGCGGCGCCGCGTAGCGGCGGAACAGATGCCAGGCGTGACCGGCCACCGCCAGCGACGACAGCAGCATGGTGAGCGCGGCCAGCCAGGGCGCAACCCAGCCCGCCAGGGCCAGCGGCGTCATGAGCAGGTGCCAGGCAAGCGACCCATACAGGCTCAGTCGCGCCACGCGCGTGGTGGCCGCCAGCAAGGCCCGCAGGCGCGCGGCGTCCATGCCGCGCTGGGCGGCCCCGTGTGCCGCGGCCAGCGCGGTGGGCACTGCCATGGCCATGGCACAGGGGCAACTGATGACGAGCAGCGCCACCATGACGGGCACCGCATGGCTGGGGTCGAGCCACCACCATGCCGCGCCGGCCGCCAGCGCCAGCGCCACCTGTGCCGCGGTGAACCGCGCCGCCAGGCGGTCGGCGGCCGACCCCAGCGCGCGCTGGCGCCTTTCGAGCCGGACATAGGAACGCCCGGGCGCCGCGCCGGCGCACGGCGCCACGGACTGGCGCGCGCACAGGGCCAGGTAGCGGGCCGTGAGCAGGAAGGCCACGAACATGGTGACGGAGTCGAAATAGACTTCGCCGCGCCCGGTAAGCGTGGTGTACACGCTGGGCACGAAGGCGGCCACGATACCCAGCGCCACGGGCACGTCCATGCCCGCCTGGCGCCGGCGCAGGCTGCGGGCCGCCCCCTGCCAGATGGGCCAGGCCGAATACAGCACGACCGGCACCGTGAGCGCCAGGCTGGCCCAGTTCATGAGCACGATGGCCCAGTCGAGCGTGGCCAGGGCGTCGGGCGCAATGCCCTCGTGGCGCACGTAACCCGGCCAGGCGAACATCATGACCTGCATCATGGCCAGCCAGGCCCAGCCCAGGCGCAGCAAGGCATGGCGCCGCTCTTGTTTCAGGTGGGCCGGCAGGCCGGGGGGAACCGCGAAGATGGATTTAGCGCGCATGCGCCCGATCGTAGCGAGTAGGCGCGGCCTTACGCTTGATATATGTCAAGAAACAGCCAATACCGGATTCATCCCGAGCACGGCGCGAGAACGGCCAGCAAAAAAAGGGTGCCCGAAGGCACCCCAACCACCCTGCTACAGCTAAGCACACAACGGCGCCCGGCCAGAGCCGGACGCCCAAGCATCACGCGGCTCGTACGGCGGCCGGATCGCCATGTTCGAACTGGGCCTCTTCGGTAGAGCCCGTCAGCGCGGTGGTGGACGACTGGCCGCCTTCTATCACCTGCGTTACGGCGTCGAAGTAGCCTGTGCCCACTTCGCGCTGGTGCTTGACCGCCGTAAAGCCCAGCTCCGCCGCGGCGAATTCCTTCTGCTGCAGTTCCACAAAGGCGCTCATCTGGCGACGCGCGTAGCCATGCGCCAGTTCGAACATGCCGTAGTTCAGCGCATGGAATCCGGCCAGCGTGATGAACTGGAACTTGTATCCCATGGCACCCAGTTCGCGCTGGAACTTGGCCACCGTGGCGTCGTCCAGGTTTTTCTTCCAGTTGAACGAAGGCGAGCAGTTATAGGCCAGCAGTTTGCCCGGGAACTGGCGATGGATGGCTTCGGCGAACTTGCGCGCGTATTCCAGGTTGGGCGTGGACGTTTCGCACCAGATCAGGTCGGCGTACGGCGCGTAGGCCAGGCCGCGCGAGATGGCCTGTTCGATGCCCGCCCGGGTGCGGAAGAAACCTTCGACAGTACGCTCGCCGGTAATGAAAGGACGGTCGTTCTCGTCGACGTCGCTGGTGACCAGGTCGGCCGCATCGGCATCGGTACGGGCCAGCAGCACGGTGGGCGTGCCCATCACGTCGGCTGCCAGGCGGGCCGAGACCAGTTTGGACACTGCCTCGCGGGTGGGCACCAGCACCTTGCCGCCCATATGGCCGCATTTCTTCACCGAGGCGAGCTGGTCTTCGAAGTGCACGCCGGCCGCGCCGGCCTCGATCATGGCCTTCATCAGTTCGAAGGCGTTGAGTACGCCGCCGAAGCCGGCCTCGGCATCGGCCACGATGGGCGCGTAGTAGTCGATGTAGCCGGCGTCGCCCGGATTCTTGCCTTCCATCCACTGGATCTGGTCGCAGCGCGCCAGGGCGTTGTTGATGCGACGCACGACCTGCGGAACCGAATTGGCCGGGTACAGCGACTGGTCGGGATACATCTCGCCGGCCAGGTTCGCGTCGCCCGCCACTTGCCAGCCCGACAGGTAGATAGCCTTCAGGCCCGCCTTGACCTGCTGCATGGCCTGGTTGCCGGTGAGCGCGCCCAGCGAATTGACGAACGGCTCGCTGTGCAGCAGGTCCCACAGGCGGCTGGCGCCTCGATGCGCCAGCGTGTGTTGGACCGCCACCGAGCCGCGCAGGCGCACCACCTCTTCGGCGCTGTAGGCGCGCTTGATGCCTTGCCAGCGCGGGCTCTCGGCCCAGTCTTTCTGCAGGTTGCGGATTTCGGTTTCGCGATTGCTCATGATGTGCTCCAGTTAGAGAGAAGACAGAAACCTGTGGCGGCCGCGGCAGCGCCCGCGTTGGATAAAAGTCTATGCCTGTGCTGCAGAGCAATGTGAACTTATGTCTTATATAAGACCAAAAATTTTATTGTTAAAAAACAGGTATTTACTTGGTTATTTTTATATCGTGGAATGAAATTCCCTGCCGTGAAATGCCGCGACGCTGCTGCGCAGCACTGCCTTTCATAATGCGCGATGCCCATTTCACGATACGGGAACGAAGCGGCGGGCGACGGCCTACAATGCGTCTTTTAGTGCCCGTGCCGCCCTGTCCATGTCTTTGTCGAACGCCCCGTTGGGCCAATCTGTTTCCTACCCGGCGCAGTACGATCCCGGCCTGCTCTTTCCGATTCCGCGCGCCCATAACCGGGCAAGCCTGAATGTGTCGGACACCCTGCCCTTCACGGGAGCCGACATCTGGAATGCGTACGAACTGTCGTGGCTGAATCCCAAGGGCAAGCCCCAGGTGGCCATGGCGACGTTCACCGTGCCGGCGGAAAGCCCCAACATCATCGAATCCAAATCGTTCAAGCTGTACTTGAATTCGTACAACCAGGATCGCGTGCGCGACGCCGCCACCATGCGGCAGCGACTTGTCGCCGACCTGTCGGCAGCCGCCGGCGCCCCTGTGCAGGTAGACCTGATATTGCCGGACCGGTTTGCGTTGGCGCCGATGGCCGAACTGGACGGCGACAGCCTTGATGAACAGGATATCGAGATAGACGCTTATTCCCCCGACGCCGGACTGCTGGCCTGTGCGGGCAACGAAGTCGTCCAGGAAACGCTGAGCTCGCGCCTGTTGAAGTCGAACTGCCCGGTCACGGGGCAACCCGACTGGGCAAGCGTGCAGATCCGTTACCAGGGCCGCGCCCTGGACCGCGCGGCCCTGCTGCGCTACCTGGTGTCGTTCCGCAACCATGCCGAGTTCCACGAGCACTGCGTGGAGCGCATTTTTACGGACATCATGACGGCTTGCCGGCCCGAGCAGCTGACGGTATATGCCCGCTATACCCGCCGCGGCGGCCTGGACATCAACCCGTGGCGCAGCAACGCTGCCGCTGCGCCACCGGCCCAGGCACGCACGGCGCGGCAATAGCCGCGCCAACCCGCCCTAGTTTGCAAATGGCACGGGCCTGGGCGTATCGTCGGCCGACGCAGGCAGGACAGGCAGCTGCAGGCGGGGCTGCTTGCCGGTGAGGGTTTTAAGAAAGGCGACAATCTGGGCGCTTTCTTCTGGCGTGAAGGTGCGGCCCAATTGCAGGCGCCCCATGATGTCCACCGCCTGCGCCAGCGTGTCGGCCGCGCCATCATGGAAGTACGGATAGGTGAGTTCCACGTTGCGCAGCGTGGGCACCTTGAACATGAAGCGGTCGGCATCGGCGCCGGTGACGGCCGCCCGCCCCTCGGCGGCGTTGTCGGTGGCATACGGCACGACCACACCCATTTTCTGGAATGAATTGCCGCCGGCGGCGGGCCCATTGTGGCAAGCCACGCAGCCGCTGTTCTTGAACAGGTTGTAGCCTGCCAGTTCCTGTACGGTGAGCGCCCCCTGGTCGCCGCGCAGCCATTGATCGAAGCGCGAATCGGGGGTGACCAGCGTTTCTTCGAATGCTGCCAGCGCACGGGTGACTTCGTCGATCGTGATGTTGTCGGTGCCGAACACTTGCTTGAATTCGGCGCGATAGCCCGGTATGGAACTGAGCACCTGGATGGCCAGTTCGTGCGACGAGGCCATTTCGACGGGATTGGCGATGGGGCCGCCGGCCTGTTCGCGCAGGTCTTTGGCGCGCCCGTCCCAGAACTGCACGAAGTTGAGGCTGGAGTTCAGCACCGTAGGCGAGTTGATGCCGCCTTGCTGCCAGTTGTGCCCGATGGAAGCCTTCAGGTTGTCTGACCCGCCGCGGCTGAGGTTATGACACGAATTGCAGGAGATGAATCCGGATTTCGACAAACGCGGCTCGAAGAAGAGCTTCTTGCCCAGCTCGACCTGCGCCGGGTCTTTGATGACGGCAGGTTCAATGGGTTGAATGGGTTCTTGTTGCTGTGCATATGCTGCCGTGGCGACGATGGTCGACAACGCGGCAGCCTGGAACAGGCGGGTAATGATCATGCTGTGCTTTCCCTACGATAGCCTTATCGGCGGTAGGGTTATTACAGCAATATCCTGCAGGAAGCACCTTGCGGGGCGTCAAGCCCGGCCGCCCGCAGCGCGGCGGCATGCCGCCGCAGAGTCAGGTGGCGGGCGTGGTCGCCACCGGCGGCGAACGGCGCGCCTGCAGCGCCACCCATTGGGCCAGCAGGGCGGCCATGGCGAAGGCCAGGCCAGCGCCGATCCAGGGGCCGCGGCTCAGGCCCGCATCGAGCAGCAGGCCGAAAGCCAGGGGCCCCAGCGCCGAACCCACGTCCATGCCCGAATACACAAGGCCGTACACCGACCCCACGGTGCCCTTGGGCGTGACACGGCGGATCAGCATGTCGCGCGAGGGAGCCGCGACGCCCGAGCAGAATCCCGCCAGGCCGACCACGGGCGCGGCCAGGGCGGCGGGCACCCAGCCTGCGGCGAGCACGACCAGGGTCAGCCCCGCGAGGATGAGCGAGACGGTGACGGTGCGTTCGGTGCGCGACGAATCGGACACCAGGAACCCGCCCGCCGCCATACCCACGGCCGATGCGAGCATGTAGCCGGACAATGCGGAACTGGCGACGACCCCGGACAAATCGTAGAGCTGGTCCAGCAAGGGGATGGTGTAGTTCTGCACCGACGAAAGCGCGATGGACGTGCAGGCAAAGAACAGGAAGGCCCCCCAGAGCGCAGGCTTGGCCAGGAGCGCCAGCAGGGTGGGAAGCACGCCGTCCTGGGCCGGCGCATCGCCCTTGCCCGCCGCTGCGGCCGGCCGGGCGCGCGACCCCGGGCTGGCCAGCAGGTCGCGTCCCAGTACCGTCAGCAGCAGTATCGCGGCCACCAGGCCGGCCGCGCTGAACGCGGCCACGCGCCAGTTGGCCAGCAGGGTGATGGTCGTGATGAAGACGGGGGTCAGGGCCCAACCCAGGGTGCCGGTCAGGCCGTGCGTGCTGAACGCATGCCCCAGGCGCGGCGCGCTGACACGGTGGTTCATGATGGAGTAGTCAACCGGATGGAACACCGAATTGCCCACTCCGCCAATGGCGGCGGCCATCAGCAACATCGCGTACCCGTTGGCCGAGCCGATCATGATGCCCGACAGCACGAAGCACGACAGCCCGAACCACAGCACGGGACGCGCGCCGATGCGATCGACGACGAACCCCGAGGACGCCTGCCCGATGCCGGACACCACGAAAAACGTGGACACCAGCAGGCCCAGTCGCGCAAAGTCCAGGTCGAACGCGGCGCCCAGCGACACATACAACGACGGCAGCACCAACTGGAAGAAATGCGACGAACCGTGGGCGATACCGATCAGCAGAATGGTGAACCAGTCGCGGCGGCGTATGTCCGGGGCATCCAGGAAGCTGCTATCTGAACCTGAAGACATGGCAAAAGGCGGCCAGGGGCCGGGAAAAACAAGCGCGGCGCCAGCGCGCCGGCGCGCTGGTTACTGGGACTTTTCGCGGATGGCGGGCCAGGCGCGCTGCAGGTAATACAGCATGGACCAGACGGTAAGCACCGCCGCGATGACGATCAGCACGTCGCCGACCAGGCGGCTCGGCACGCCGTACAGCGGCTGGTTGTACAGCAGGCACGGGATGGCCACCATCTGTGCGGCCGTCTTGAACTTGCCCAGGCGATGCACCGCCACGCTGGCGCTGGCGCCTATCTTGGCCATCCATTCGCGCAACGCCGAAATGGTGATCTCGCGGCCGATGATGATGAGCGAGATGAACGCGTCGACGCGCCCCAGATCCAGCAGCACGATCAGCGCCGCACATACCATGAGCTTATCGGCCACGGGGTCGAGAAACGCGCCGAATGCCGAAGTCTGGTTCCAGCGGCGGGCCAGCCAGCCGTCGAACCAGTCGGTCAGGGCCGCGATGATGAAAGCGCAGGCAGCCAGCGTGTCGCGGGTGGGCTCGGCCATCCAGCCGGGCGGGATATAGAACAGCCCCACCACCAGCGGGATCATGGCGATGCGCAGCCACGTGAGGATAATAGGCACGTTGATAGGCATAATGAACGTATGCTACATCACCGGCGGGAAAAGAGCCCGGGCCGCGTTGCCCGGCGCCCTGCCCCGTGCGGCGCGGCAAGGCCGGGGCTCACCCGCGCAGGGCTTCGTAAATGCGTTCGGCCAGTTCATGGGAAATGCCCTCGACCGATGCCAGGTCTTCCACGCTGGCTGCGGCCACCCCGGCGAACCCTCCGAACCGCACCAGCAGGCGTTGCCGGCGGCGCGCCCCGATGCCTTCGATTTCCTCCAGGCGCGACACGTTGCGCGACTTGGCGCGGCGAGCCCGCATTCCGGTGATGGCAAACCGGTGGGCCTCGTCGCGCACCTGGGCGATGAGCATCAGCGCGGCGGACCCCGGGCCCAGCGCCACGGGGGGCCTGCCATCGGCGAACACCAGCGTTTCCAGGCCCACCTTGCGCCCTTCGCCCTTTGCCACGCCCACCAGCGTCTGGATATCCAGGCCCAGTTCGGCGAATACCTGGCGCGCGACCTCGACCTGCCCCTTGCCGCCATCGATGAGCACCAGGCCCGGCATCGGCGCCTCGCCGTCGGCCACCTTGCCGAAGCGGCGCGTCAATACCTGACGCATGGCCGCGTAATCGTCGCCCGGCGTGATGCCGGCGATGTTGTAGCGGCGGTAAAGCGATGGCTGCATGTCGTGATGCCGGTACACCACGCACGACGCCTGAGTGGCCTCGCCAGCCGTGTGGCTGATGTCGAAGCACTCGATGTGCAGGCTGTCCAGCGCCGTTTCATCGGTATCCAGGTCGAGCACCTCGGCCAGGGCCAGGGTGCGGGCGGCGCGCGCGCCCGACTCGGTCAATGCGCGCGCAAGCGCCATCTCGGCATTCTTGGCCGCCTGCTCCAGCCAAGACCGGCGCACGCCCTGCGGACGCGTCAGCACGCGCGCGGGACGCGCGCCCGCCTGCTCGGCGAGCAGGGTCATCAGCGCGGGATCGGGCAAGGTGTGCGTACACACGAGCACGGGCGGCAAGGGATTGTCGGTGTAGTGTTGCGCAATGAACGCCTCCAGCACCTGGGGCGCGTCCTGCCCATCCACATGCACGGGAAAGAACGGCTTGTCGCCCAGGTGGCGGCCCGCGCGCACCATAGCAAGGTTGACGCAGGTCTTGCCCCCGGCCGAGGCCACGGCGATGATGTCGGTGTCTTCGCCGGCGGTGTCTTCCATGGTTTGCTGGTGCAGGACGCGCGCGAGCGAACCCATCTGGTCGCGCGCCGCGGCGGCTTCCTCGAAGCGCAATTCGCTCGAAGCCTGCAGCATGCGCTGCTCGATCTCGCCCATGACTTCGCGCGCTTCGCCATTGAGAAAGCGCGCTGCGCGCTCGACGTCGCGCGCGTACTCGTCGGCCTGCACGGCGCCCACGCAGGGAGCCGAACAGCGGCCGATCTGGTGCAACAGACAGGGGCGCGACCGGTTGGCGAACACCGTGTCTTCACAGGTGCGCAAGCGGAATACTTTCTGCAGGATCTGTATGGTTTCGCGCACGGCCCACGCATTGGGAAACGGCCCGAAAAACTGGCCGCGCTTATTGGTGGCGCCGCGGTAATAGGCGATGCGCGGCCACTCGTGGCCGGTGATCCACAGATACGGGTATGACTTGTCGTCGCGGAACAGGATGTTGTAGCGCGGGCGCAGGCTCTTGATGAGGTTGTTCTCGAGCAGCAACGCCTCGGCCTCGGAGCGCGTCACCGTGACTTCGACGCGCGCCACCTTCGCCACCATCTGGGCGATCCTGGGGCTGGCCAGGTTTTTCTGAAAATACGACGACACGCGCTTTTTCAGGTCGCGCGCCTTGCCTACGTACATGACCACACCGTCGGCGTCTATATGGCGATAGACGCCGGGCAGGTGCGGAAGATCAGCCAGGAACGATTTGAGATTGAATTCGTCGGGCATTCTGATAGCGGGTTTCGGCCTGCAAAGTGTCCCAGTCGGGGGCGGCAAAGCGCGGCATCAGGCGCCGGATGCGCTCGACCGATTCCGGCGGATGGGCGACATCCAGGCGTTCGAGCAGCTCATCGGCCAGGTCGGGACGGTTGCACACCAGTACCATATCGCACCCTGCCTGCAGCGCGGCCTGCGCCCGGGCCAGAATGTCGCCCGCGACCGAGGCGCCTTCCATGGTGAGATCGTCTGAGAACACCACCCCGTCGTAGCCCAGCTGGCCGCGCAGGATGTCTTGCACCCAGCGGCGCGAAAAGCCTGCGGGATGCTTGTCGACCTTGGGGTAGATGACGTGCGCCGGCATGACGGCAGGCAACACCGCGTCGCCCAGCCACGCATAGGGCGCGGCGTCGTCTTTCAGGATGCGCTCGAGCGTGCGTGGGTCGACGGGAATTTCGTGGTGCGAGTCAGCGCCCACGAAACCGTGCCCCGGAAAATGCTTGCCGCAGGCTGCCATGCCGGCCAGCGCCAGGCCTTGCGCGAGCGCGCGCGCCAGCATGGTGACGACCCGCGCGTCCCGGTGAAATGCCCGGTTGCCGATGACCTGGCTGACGCCGTAATCGAGGTCGAGCACCGGCGTGAAGCTCAGGTCTACCCCGCAGGCTCGCAGTTCGGCGGCCAGCACATAGCCAGCCTCGGTGGCCATGCGCATCGCGGCCAGCGGATCGGCGTCCCACACTTTGCCCAACGCCTGCATGGGCGGCAGCGGCGTAAACCCGTCGGTGCGGAACCGCTGCACCCGGCCGCCCTCGTGGTCGACGGCAATGAGCAAGGGCTCCTGGCGCGCACGATGGATCTTGCGGGTCAGCGCGCGCAACTGTTCGCGGCTTTCGAAGTTGCGGGCGAACAAGATGACGCCGCCCACCAGCGGATGCCGCAGGCGCCGCTTTTCTTCTTTGGTCAGGGTGGCGCCGGCGATATCGACCATGACGGGGCCGGGGGGCAGCGCAGTTTTGCGTTTCTTTGCCATATTGGCTTGTCCTTGGGTTATGCGTGTTTCGCGAGCCGCCTCAGGGCTTGCGCTCGACCACCACGTAGGCGGCGGCGAGGTCGGATTCATCGGTGATGGACACGTGGGCGGAGCCAAAACGCTGTTCGTACCATTCGGACAGGTCGGGCGCGAGCACCAGCACCGGCCTGCCGCCCGGTGCGTTGAGCGTCTGCACGCGGGTCCAGGTCATGGGCATGCGCATGCCCAGGCCGATGGCTTTCGAGAAAGCTTCTTTGGCGGCAAAGCGCGTGGCCAGGAAACGCACGCCGCGCGCAGCATCGCGGGCCCGGCGCGCGTGGAATTTTTGCAGTTCCTGCTCGCCGAGGATTTTCTGCGCAAAGCGGTCGCCGTGCCGCGCAAGAGCCGCCTGGATGCGCTCGATGCGGATCAGATCCATGCCGATGCCGGCGATGGCGCCGGCAGGCATGGATGGCGATGGGGTGGGCGTATCAGACATGGAATACGGGTCGCACGCGGATGCGGGGCGCCTATCGCCCCATATCCGGGATCATACGCGACCCCGCCGCGCCGCCGGACAGCCCTAGCGGCCCCGCTGCGCCTGCAGGCGCGCCTGCACCATCAGGGCTTTCATGTCGCGCACGGCCTTTTCCCAGCCGTCGAACACGGCCTGGGCAACGATGGCGTGGCCGATATTGAGCTCGGCAACGCCATCGAGCGCGGCAATGGGCCCGACGTTGCCGTAGTGCAGCCCGTGGCCGGCGTTGACCCGCATGCCGTGGCGCAGGCCTTCGGCCACGGCCGCGCGCAGGCGCTGCAATTCGGCTTCGGCCTGGCCCTGGCCAGCTTCGGCGTAGGCGCCGGTGTGCAGTTCGATGACCGTCGCGCCCGCCTGCGCCGCAGCCTGGATCTGGGCGATATCAGGGTCGATGAACAGCGACACCCGGATACCGGCATCGTGCAGGCGCGACACCGCGTCGCGCACCGTGCCCTGCGCACCCAGCACATCGAGGCCGCCTTCGGTGGTGAGCTCGGTGCGCTTTTCCGGCACCAGGCAGACATCCTGCGGACGCACGGCGCAGGCGATCTGCAGCATTTCGTCGGTGATCGCGCATTCGAGATTCATACGGGTGCGCAATACCGGCCGGATGGCATGGACGTCGGCATCCTGGATATGGCGGCGGTCTTCGCGCAAGTGCAGCGTAATCAGATCGGCGCCGGCGTCTTCGGCGCGCAGCGCGGCCGCCACCGGGTCGGGATACGCAGTGTGGCGCTGCTGGCGCAGCGTGGCCACGTGATCGATATTGACGCCTAGTTCAATCATGGTGTTTTTGCAGAAGAAACCTGAGTGGCTTCGGTCCAGCCGCCGCCCAGCGCCTTGTACAGCTCCACGCGGTTGTTCAACGCTTCGAGACCGGCCTGGACGAGCCCCAGCTGCGCACTGAAAAAGTCGACCTGCGCAGTCTGGACCTGCAGGTAGCTGTCGATGCCATTGGTATAGCGCAGGTTCGACAGTTCGAGGGTGCGCGAGGTGGATTCCTGCAACGAGCGCAGCGCGTCGAGCTGCGCCGCATAGGTGGCCTCGCCCGCCAGGGCGTCGGAAACTTCGCGAAACGCCTGCTGGATGGTCTGCTCGTACTGCGCCACCGCAATGTTGTTGCGCGCCGTGGCCAGGTTCAGACCTTCCCGGATACTGCCGCCCGCAAAGATGGGCGTGGTGATCGACGGTGTGAAGTTCCAGGCGCGCTGCCCGCCTTCGAAGAGCGACCCCATCGACGTGCTGGCGAAACCCAGCATGCCGGTCAGGGATATGGTGGGGAAGAACGCGGCGCGCGCCGCGCCGATATTGGCGTTGGCAGCCCTGAGCTGGTTCTCGGCGCCGATGATGTCGGGCCGGCGCACCAGCAGGTCAGACGGCAGGCCGGCCGGCACTGTTGCCAGCAGCTGGTCGCGGCCGAATTCGGCGGGGGCAGGCAGGTTATCGGGCAATGGCGTGCCCACCAGCACCGTCAGCGCGTTGACGGACTGCGCACGCACCCGCGCCAGTTGCGCCAGGTCGGCCGAGGCCGAATCGAGCAGGCCTTTGGACTGATTGAGCTCCAGCTCGGACGCCACGCCGCCGTCGTAACGGCGCTTGACCAGGTCGTAGGATTCCTGGCGCGACGCAAGCGTCTTGCGGGTAAGGTCGAGCTGCACTTCGGCCGCGCGCAGCGTGAAATACGCCTGCGCCACCGCGCTGACCAGGGTGATATGCACGCTGCGCTGGGCCTGTTCGGTGGCCAGGTACTGCTGGTAGGCCGCCTCGGACAGATTGCGCAGGCGCCCGAACAGATCGATCTCGAACGAGGTCAGGCCGATGCCTGCCTGGAAGGTGTTGCCCACGGTGTCGCGGCCCTGCGGGCTCAGGTTGGCCGGCACGCGCTGGCGCGTGCCTTCGCCGCCCAGCCCGATGCTGGGCCACTGGGACCCGCGCTGCACGCCGTACTGGGCCCTGGCCTCTTCCACGCGCTCGACGGCGATACGAAGGTCGCGGTTGTTGACCAGCGAGAGCTCGATGAGGGCCTGCAGGCGCGGATCGCGGAAGAACTCGCGCCAGCCTATATCGGCGGCGGGCACGGCGCCGGGCGGCGCCACGGCCTGCGCGGACTGCTCCGACAGGGACGTGGGCCGGTCATAGCCGCCGTACTGCACCTTGGGCTGCGCCGGCCAGTCGCCGGGCACCGGCGACGCGGGGCGGTGGTAATCGGGGGCCAGCGAGCATCCGGCCAGTATCGCGACCAGGCACGCCGACAGGGCGGTTCGTTTATGGATCAGGGCTGTCATTGCTTGCCCTCCTGGCCGGGCGCCGCGTCGGGCCCATGGCCGGATTGTTCGGACTGCGCCTCGCGGGCGCGCTTGGCGGCCTGCTCGGCTTCGAATTCCTTGAGTTCATTGCCCAGCAGGCGGGGCTTGGTCTTGAACAGGCTAAGCACCACCACGAAGAAAGTGGGCACGAAAATGACGGCGAACGGCGTGGCCGCAAGCATGCCGCCCAGCACGCCGATGCCCACCGCGCGCTGGCTGGCGGCGCCGGCGCCCGTGGCGATCGCCAGCGGGACCACCCCCAGGATGAACGCGAGCGAGGTCATGAGAATGGGGCGGAAACGCAACCGCGCCGCCTCGACTGTGGCCTCGTAGAGACCCATGCCGCGCGCGTACTGGTCTTTGGCGAATTCCACGATCAGGATGGCGTTCTTGGCCGCCAGGCCGATCACGGTGACCATCCCCACCTGGAAATAGACGTCGTTGGACATGCCCATGGCCGACACGAGGGCGACCGCGCCAAGCATGCCCAGCGGCACCACCAACATGACCGACAGCGGGATCGCCCAGCTTTCGTACAGCGCGGCCAGCACCAGGAACACAATCAGCAGCGACAGGCCCAGCAGGATAGGCGCCTGCGCACCCGCCTGGCGTTCCTGGTACGACAGGCCGTTCCATTCGTAGCCGAACCCGGCCGGCAGCTGCCCCACCAGGCGCTCCATTTCGGCCATGGCTTCGCCGCTGGTGTAGCCCGGCGCCGCGTCGCCGCTGATGCGCATCGACTCGTAGCTGTTATAGCGGACCACCTGCACCGGCCCCTGCGTCCATTTCGCGGTGACGAAGCTGGACAGAGGCACCATGCCGCCCTGGTTGTTGTTGACGTTCATGCGCAGGATGTCTTCGACCTGCATGCGATGACGCGCCTCGGCCTGCACCCAGATGTTCTGCATGCGCCCCATGTTGGGGAACTTGTCGATGTAGGCCGACCCCAGCGCCGTGGACAACAGCGTGGCAACTGCATCGAAATCGACGCCCAGCGCCGCGGCCTTGTCGCGATCGACAGTGAGGTTCAGCTGCGGGCCCTCGCCCAGGCCGGTAATGCGCACCTGCGACAGCACCGGACTTTGCATGGCCATGCCCATCAGCTGGCCGGTGGCTTGCGCCAGCGCCGCCGAACCCGCGTTGGCGCGATCCTGCAGGCGGAAGTCGAACCCGGTGGCGTTGCCCAGCGACGAAATGGCGGGCGGCACCAGGGTGAATACCTGCGCGTCATGGACGCCCATCAAGAGTTTCTCGATCGCCTTGAATGCGATCGCCCCGGCGGAGTCGGCGCGGTCTTTGCGCTCGGAGAAGTCTTTCAGGGTAGAGAACGCAATCGCGGCGTTCAGGCCGTTGCCGTTGAAGCTGTAGCCCTGCACCGTGATGATGTTCTCGACCGCGGGCTGCGCCATGAAGTACTGCTCGACCTGTTCGATCACATCGACCGTGCGGTTGGCGCTGGCGCCGGTGGGCAGTTCGATGTTGCTGACGACGTAGCCCTGGTCTTCCTCGGGCAGGAACGACGAGGGCAGGCGCAGGTAGAGCCAGCCCAGCAATACCACCAGCAGCAGGAAGAACAGCATCATGCGGCCGCCCTTGTGCAGAATGCGCGCGACCCAGTTCTGGTAGCGGTGGGTGGTGGCGTCGAACTTGCGGTTGAACCAGCCGAAGAAGCCCTTCTTGGATTCGTGATGACCCTTGGGCACCGGCTTGAGAATGGTGGCGCACAACGCGGGCGTGAAGGTCAGCGCCAGGAAGGCCGAGAAGAAAATGGACACGGCCATCGCCACCGAGAACTGGCGGTAGATGACGCCCACGGACCCGCTCATGAAAGCCAGCGGCAGGAACACCGTGACCAGCACGAGCGTGATCCCGACGATGGCGCCGCTGATCTGCGGCATGGCTCTCTTGGTGGCCTCTTTGGGGGGCAGGCCTTCGGTGGTCATGATGCGCTCGACGTTCTCGACCACCACGATGGCGTCGTCGACGAGGATCCCGATCGCCAGCACCATGGCGAACATGGTCAGCACGTTGATGGAGAAACCCAGCGCCAGCATCACCGCGAAGGCGCCCAGCATGGCCACCGGCACCACCAGGGCCGGGATCAGCGTGTAGCGCACGTTCTGCAGGAACAGATACATGACCAGGAACACCAGCACCATGGCTTCGGCCAATGTGTGCAGCACCTGCTCGATCGAAATCTTGACGTACGGCGCGGTGTCGTACGGGATGTCGTACTTGATATTGCCGGGGAAATACTGAGACAGGGTCTCCATCTGCGCGCGCACGCCCTCGGCGGTGGCCAACGCATTGGCGTCGGGCGACAGCACGATGGCGAACGCGGCGGTGGGCTTGCCGTTCAGGCGGGCGCCGAACTGATAGTTGTCGGCGCCGACCTCGATGCGCGCCACATCGCGCAGGCGCACCGTGGAACCGTCGGTGTTGGCGCGCAGCACGATATTGCCGAAGGCCTCGACCGTGGAAAGCTGGCCGTTGACGATGACAGTGGCGGTGGAACGCTGGCTGGCCGGATTGGGCGGCGCGCCCATGCTGCCCGCCGATACCAGCACGTTCTGGCGACTGATGGCGGCGTTGACTTCGGCGGGGCTGAGATTGAACCCCACCAGTTTGTCAGGGTCGATCCAGACGCGCATGGCGCGCGGCGCCGCGAACAGCTGGAACTGGCCCACGCCGGGCACCCGCGAAACCGGGTTCTGGACATTGCGGGCGATGTAGTCGGCCAGGGCGGTCTGGTCCAGCGAGCCATCGGTGGACGACAGCGTGACGATCATCAGGAACCCGGCGCTGGTCTGCTCGTAGGTGATGCCCTGCTGGTTCACGGCGACAGGCAGCTGCGCAGACACGTTGGACACGCGGTTCTGCACATCGACCTGCGCCATGTCCGGGTCGGTGCCCGGCGCGAAGGTGGCGGTAATGGTGGATTGGCCGTACGAGTCGCTGACGGATTCGTAATACAGCAGGCCCTTGGCGCCGTTGAGCTGGTCTTCGATGATACTGGTCACCGACTCGGCCACTTCTTTGGCCGAGGCGCCCGGGTACGTCGCCGTAATCGTGATTGCGGGCGGCGCCACGTCGGGATACTGCGCGACCGGCATGTTGGGAATCGCCAACAGCCCGGCCAGCAGGATGAACAGGGCGACTACCCAGGCGAAGATTGGACGATCGATAAAAAATTGCGGCATGTGGGCTGACTCAGGAAGTGCTCACGAAAAGCGGCATGCGGCGCAAGGCCGCGTGCCGTTCAGGACGGCTGCCCCGCGGCCGGTTTTGCGGACTTTTCCCCGTCGCCCGCGGGCTGGGCCTGGCCATCGGCCGGCTTGCCGGGTTGTGCGCCCGGTTGCGCCGCCCCCGGTTGAGCCGGCTTGGCCCCGGGCTGCCACGGCGAGGCCTGCACAGGCGCGCCCGCACGGATCTTCTGGAAGCCTTCCACCACGACCACTTCGCCGCCCTTCAGGCCGCTGGTGATGAGCCATTGGTTGTCGATGACCGGACCGGTGGTCACCGGCACTTGCTCGACCTTGTTGTCCTTGACCAGCATCAGGCTCTGCAGGCCATCGGCCGTGCGCTGCAACGCCTGCTGGGGCACCAGCAGCGCATTCTGGTCGATGCCTTCGTTCACGCGCACGCGCACGTACATGCCGGGAAGAAGAATGCTGTCGGGGTTGGGCACCTCGGCGCGCAGGTTGACCTGCCCCGTGGTGGGATCGACCGTAATGCCGGTGAACAACAATTTGCCGGCGTGCTCGTAGACGGAACCGTCTTCGAGCACGACTTCGACGCGGGCGGCGTTATCGCCCACCCGCTGCATCTGTCCGCTGGCAAAAGCCTTGCGCAGCTTGGCCAGGTCTACCGTGCTTTGCGTGAAGTCGATGTAGATGGGGTCGAGCTGCTGCACCACGGCCATCTGGGTGGCCGAGGTGCCTTCCACCAGCGCGCCCTCGGTAACCAGCGGCTTGCCGATGCGGCCATCAATGGGCGAGGTGACATCGGTGTAGCCCAGGTTGATCTCGGCGGCGTCGAGATTGGCCTTGGCCGCAGCCACTGCCGCTTCGGCCTGCCGGCTGTTTGCCACGGCGTTGTCGTATTCTTGCTTGCTGACGGCGTTGGCCTTGACCAGCGGCGCATAGCGATTGGCCAGGGCCTTGGCGCTGAACAAATCGGCCTGCGCCTGCTTGAGCTGGGCGGCCGCCTGGTCGCGCGTTGCGCGGTATGGCGCGGGATCGATCTTGAAGAGCAACTGCCCTTCCTTGACATCGCCGCCCTGTTCGAACTCGATACGCTGGACGATACCCGTCACGCGCGCACGGATCTGCGCGTCGCGCACGGCGTCAACCCGGCCGGGCAGGTCGGACACGATGGAAGCGGGCTTGGGCTGAACGGTAATAACGCTGACCTGCGGCATGCCCGGGTTCATTTGCGGCTGTTCTTTGCAGCCTGCCAGAGCCAGCGCCACAAGCGCGGCAGCCCCGATTCCCGAGACACGATGAGGCGAAAAACGCATGGATTCCTCACGGAGTAGAACCGTGGGCACGCCAGCCGGTGCACACGGGATCGGACACCAGGAGACGCGTCCGAGAAGCCCGTTACTGTACCGTATTTTTGCGGCAAAACGGCAGTTTTTCGCGCAATGGCGCTGTATTGCGGCCTGTATGCCGGCTATGAGGGCATGCCTTCGGCGATCAGGTGGCCCAGGAATACATAGCCCATGCCATGCACCGTGTGCAACGGCAATGCGGCGCCCAGCGCCGCCACTTTCTTGCGCAGCCTGCTGATGGCGACATTGATGGTGCGTATGCTGGCATGGGGAACGCGCTGCGCGAGCGCGTCTCGCGTGAGTTCGCGCTGCGGGCTGGCCAGCAGGCACAGAAAGCATGCGCGTTCGACGGCTGTAAGGTGCAGGCGCTGGCCATCGGGTGTGCTGAGTATCCAGCCCTGGTACAGCAGGCCCCACCAGCCGTCGGCGCCGCTGCCCACGGCCTGCGCGGCATGCGCAGGCGGGTGAAAGGCGGGTACAGGGGAAGCGAATGCAAGCGTGGACATGCGGAATTCGGAATGCTGAGAGGGCGACGAGTTGAAATAAGCGCGGCGCAACATCACATGGAGTTGCCCGTGTGCCCGAAAGGCTACTGGAGTTGTACAGGGCGTCGCGCGACGCCCGGGCACGCCCCTGCAGAAATCAGACCAACTTACCCACTACAGATACCAAAGCCCTGCGCGCCGGTCAGTCGGGGCGCCGATGCACATCGTGAGTGATGAAGCTCTCGTCGGCCGAAGGAGGCTCGAGCACCGCCGGATCCGCCAGCGTGCGGCGGATGTCGGCCAAGCCGCTCTGCCAGTGGTCACGCATGGCCTCGGAGCCGAATTCGTAGTCTTTGGACTGGCGCTCGTAGTGTTTTGCTTCGTAGATCAGGTTGATGACATTGACCGCCGGCGTGCAGGCCTGCTCGCGGATGTCGGCCAGCGCGGCGCTGTTGCGCTCGTGCTCGGGCAGGCGTTCGAGCAGGCGCTGCAGCGAACGCCGCAGCCTGAGCACGCGCCTGTACATGTCGGTGACAGCGCGGGTGCGGCTGGAATACTGGATGTCTTTCTGACGTTCGGCGACTTCTTCCAGGCTGGTGGGCAAGGGGCCGCGCGCAGGCCAGAGGTCGACCTGGAAGGCCAGCGTATCGGGCATCGGGTGCGCCGACAAAATGTGCGCCAGCGGCGTGTTCGACACCACACCGCCGTCCCAATAGTGTTCGCCGTCGATTTCCACGGCAGGAAAGCCCGGCGGCAAGGCGCCCGAAGCCATGATGTGCTCGGGTCGCAGCTGCACACGCGTATTGTCGAAATAGGAAAAATTGCCGGTGCGCACATTGACCGCGCCCAGGCTGACGCGCACATCGCCGCGATTGAGCAGGTCGAAATCCACATACTGGCCAAGGGTGGTCTTCAGCGGCTCGGTGTCATAGAAGCTGGTGGCTGCGGGCCCGCCGCGCAGCCAGTACGGCGGCGGGTAGCGCGGCCGGAAGAATCCCGGCTGGCCCACTGTCAGGGCCTGGAACGCGGCGAGCTGCGCATTCATGGCGGGCGAACCGTAGCCGAACGGCACGCCCTGGAACATGCGCGCCATCGTGTCGCCCCACGGCAGCGCCGAAAATCCGGTGGGCCGGCATATGCTTTCCCAGAACCCGCGCAGGCGCTCGACCCGTTCATCGGGTGGCGAGCCGGCGATGATGGCCGCATTGATGGCGCCGATCGAGATGCCGGCCAGCCAGTCGGGGCGCACGCCGGCCTCGTGCAGGCCTTCGTAGACACCGGCCTGGTACGAGCCCAGCGCCCCCCCCGCCCTGCAGGACCAGCGCCACCGTATCGTAGGCGGCCTGGCCCGGCTTGCGCGCCCCGCGTCGCGGATTCCGCCGCACCATTACTTGGGCGCGGGCACTTGCGCCACGCCGCTGCCGGCCCGGAACGGATAGCGGCTGAATATCTGGGCGACGTTGGCTTCGACGCTGGAAGCCGAATTGGCCTGGGCGACGTTGTCTACGACGCCGACGCTGACGCCTTCCCAGACCAGTTGCTTGCGGCGGGCGTCGACCAGGTCGATATTGAGCGTGCCCTCGTTGTACTGGTATACATCGCTGCCCCAGCCGTAGCCCGGCCAGCCGCCGTAAAAGCCCGCGCGATAGCCGTAGTACGGCACGGGCATCGGCATGCCGGGGGTGACCTCGGTTTTCTGCTGCAGCTTGGCGTTGAAGTTGACCAGCAGGTCGGGCGACTGCTCGTTATAGGTGTAGCCACGCATTTCCATCTGGCTGCGCGTCGCGGTCTTCAGGCGTTCGGTGAGCAGCGTGCTGTAGCCCGACTTGTCCGTGCCCAGCGCAGACATGAAGCCGAAGCTGCGATATTGAGCGAAATCGGCGTTGTGGTCGTAGTCGCTACGGATGGTGGGGCCGGAGGCGCAGGCCGACAACAGGCTGGCGACCGCCAGGGCGGGCAGGAACGCATGGCATTTCATCAAGGTCTCCGTATGTGAGTACCGTGCGCATCATGCCGCGAAGCGGGCAAACTTGCAATGCAATCTCATTCTCATTGTGCAGGTCCTGCGGACGCGGCACGGCGTGGGCAGGCGGGGCGGCGCACCGGACCCATCGGCAACCCCTGCACGGGCCGCGCCGCTAAACTATGCGCGACGCTTTTTCCTGACCGCCATGTCCCCTGCCCCACTTGAACTCGACGGCTCGATCTGGCTGCGCGCCGGCGCCCAGACCTGGGGCGGCAGCAGCCGCATCGACCTGCTTGCCCAGATCGACGATACCGGCTCGATCAGCGCCGCGGCGCGCGCCGTGGGCATGAGCTACAAGGGCGCCTGGGACGCCATCGACACCATGAACAACCTGGCCGGCGAACCGCTGGTCTTGCGCGCCACCGGCGGCAAAGGCGGAGGCGGCGCGCGACTGACGCCGCGCGCCCGCCAGCTGGTGGCCACCTTCAGGGCTCTGCAGGCCGAGCATCAGCGCATCATGGCGCACCTGGCGCAGGCAGGCCTGGACGACGCCGGCAACCTGAACCTGATGAGGCGCATCATGTTGAAAACCAGTGCCCGCAACAAGCTGCTGGGCGTGGTCACTGAAATACGCCCCGGCGCGGTGAATGACGAAATCGTGCTGCGCATCGGCGGCGGCCACGACGTCGTGGCCACGATCACGCAAGAAAGCACGGCGGAACTGGGCCTGGCCGTGGGCAGCGAGGCGATTGCGCTCATCAAGGCGCCGTCGGTGCTGATCGCCCTGCCTGGCGGCCTGCGGATATCGGCCAGCAATCAACTGCCCGGCATCGTCGCGCAGGTGCGCGAAGGCGCAGTGAATTGCGAAGTGATCCTGGACCTGGACGGCGGCGGAACGGTCGCCGCGGTGATCACCCAGGACAGCGCGCGCGCCCTGGAACTGGCGCCTGGCCTGCCGGCGCTGGCGGCATTCAACGCGTCCAGCGTCATATTGGGGGTCGTTGCCTGAACCGGCCGGTTGCGGGCCGTGCCGCAACTGGCCCGTGCGGCGCGGCCTGCGCGGCGCGGCCTGCGCGGCGCGGCCTTTTCCCCTAGCCCAGCAATAGCGCGTCGTCGGCCAGCTTCTCGCCGCGTACCCGCTCGAACATGGCCAGCAGGTCGGGCACGTCCAGGCCCTTGCGCTGGTCGCCCGACACGTCGAGCACCACCTGGCCCTGGTGCAGCATGACCGTGCGATCGCCCACGTCCAGCGCCTGCCGCATGCTGTGGGTGACCATCATGGTGGTAAGCCTGCTTTCCGCCACGATGCGGGCAGTGAGCTGCAGCACGAAATCGGCCGTGCGCGGGTCAAGCGCCGCCGTGTGCTCGTCGAGCAACAGGATGCGGGAAGGCTGCAACGCCGCCATCAGCAGGCTGACTGCCTGGCGCTGCCCCCCGGACAGCAGCCCGATACGGTCGGTGAGGCGGTTTTCCAGCCCCAGCCCGAGCGTGGCCAGCCGTTCGCGAAAGCCCTCGCGCATCGAGGCCTTTACCGCGCGGCCGAAGCCGCGGCGCGCGCCCCGCAGCTGCGCGAGCGCCATGTTTTCTTCGATGGTCAGGTCTTCGCAGGTGCCGGCCATGGGGTCCTGGAATACCCGCGCCACGCGGCGGGCGCGCTGCCAGACCGGCTCGCGCGTGACATCGGCGCCCTCGATCTCGATGCGGCCGGAATCAATGGGCAGGTCGCCCGAGACGGCATTCAGAAACGTGGACTTGCCGGCGCCATTGGAACCGATGACGGTGACGAACTGGCCGCTCGGAATCTCCAGCGACAGGCCGCGCAACGCGCGGGTTTCGATGGGCGTACCGGCATTGAAGGTAATTTTGAGGTCTTCTGCGCGCAGCATGGTCAGGCTCCTTTCTTGCCGAGCAGCCGGCGCTTCATCATGGGAATGACCAGGGCGATGGTGACCAGCACTGCGGTAACCAGGTTGAGGTCTTGCGCCTTCAGGCCGATGAAGTCGCTATTGAGCGCCAGCGCGATGAAGAACCGGTATACGATGGCGCCCAGAATGACCGCCAGCGTGGCCAGCACCAGCTTGCGAGACGGCAGGATGCTTTCGCCCACGATGACCGCGGCCAGTCCGATGACGATAGTGCCCACGCCCATCGATATATCTGCGCCGCCCTGGGTCTGGGCGAACAAGGCGCCCGCCAGGCCGACCAGCGCATTGGACAGCGCCATGCCGGCCAGGACCATCCCGCCCGTGTTGACGCCCTGGGCGCGCGCCATGCGGCCATTGGACCCCGTGGCGCGCATGGCCAGGCCGGTCTGCGTGGCCAGGAACCAATCGAGCAGCAGCTTCACGATTATCACCGCCACCACCAGAATCAGCGGCCGGGCCACGTAGTCGCTGATCCACTCGGGCTGCAGAATCGTGAACACGGTCGGCTCGGTGATGAGCGGCACGTTGGGCCGGCCCATGACGCGCAGGTTGATCGAATACAGGGCGATCATCATCAGGATGCTGGCCAGCAAATCCATGATGCGCAGCCGCACATTGAGCCAACCCGTCACCAGCCCGGCGGCGGCCCCTGCCACGGTGGCGGCAATCGTCGCCAGGAACGGGTCCATGCCGCCCGAAATCAGCGTGGCGGCCACGGCGCCGCCCAGCGGGAAGCTGCCGTCCACGGTCAGGTCGGGAAACCGCAGCAGGCGGAAGGAAATCAGGACGCCCAACGCGACCAGGCTGAAAATCAAACCGATTTCCAGGGCGCCGAGCAAGGAAAACAAGGACATGGAGAGTCGGGCCCGGCGTGTCTCGTGAACGCGGCGGGCGCAGCCTTGGGTATGTTCAGTGAAAAAGCGCGGCGGCCCGCCGGCCGCCGTGCCACATTGTTACTTGACGACCTCGGCGGCCGACTTGAGCAACTCGTCCGACAGCGTGACGCCCTGCTTTTCAGCAGCGCCCGGGTTGACGAACAAGCGCAGATTGGAGCTGGTTTCCGATGCGATGGCGCCCGGCTTTTCGCCCTTGAGAATGCGCACCACGATCTTGCCGGTCTGCACGCCCAGGTCATGGTAGTCGATGCCCAGCGCCGCGATGGCGCCGCGCTTGACGCTGTCGGTGTCCGAGGCCACCAGGGGGATCTTGGCATCATTGCCGACCTTGACCAGCGACTCGTATGCCGACACCACGTTGTTGTCGGTATTGGTGTAGATGACATCGACCTTGCCGATCAGGCTGCGCGCGGCCGAAGCGACGTCCACGGTGCGCGGCGCGGCGGCCTCTACCAGCGACATGCCGGACTTCGACAGCAGTTCCTGCAGCTGCTTGACCACGACCACGGAGTTGGCTTCGCCCGGGTTGTACACCATGCCCACGCGCTTGGCGTCGGGCACCACCTTTTTGATCAGCTCGATCTGCTTGTCGAGCGCGAGCAGGTCGGAAACGCCGGTGACGTTGGTGCCGGACGCATCCATGGAGGGCACCAGCTGTGCGGCGACCGGGTCGGTTACGGCCGAATATACGACCGGAATGTCTTTGGTGGCAGCCACCACCGACTGGGCCGAGGGCGTGGCGATGGCCACAATGGCATCGGGACGGTCGCCCACGAACTTGCGCGCGATCTGTGCGGCGGTGCCGGTATTGCCCTGCGCGCTCTGGTACTGCCACTTGAGGTTCTTGCCGGACTCGTAGCCGGCCTGCTTCAAGGCGTCCTGCACGCCGTCGCGTACGGCGTCAAGGGCCGGATGCTCGACGATGGCGGTCACCGCCACCGATTTTTGTTGCGCCGCAGCAGGAACAGCGTGGATAGCCAGCGCCGCCGCCACTGCGCCCAGCGTCAGAAAATGTTTTTTTCCGATCAGCATAGGGATACTCCTTGCACCGTGTAGGTATCGTTGTTGTCACGGCCCCGCGACGGCTTCCCGTCGGCGCTCGAGCCGGTGAAACCGCGTAGTCTAACGTGTTGGCGCCGGCTTTGTGGCGCGGGAAATCCCTGAAATGGTGCACGCGCCCCGGGCCCGGCCCCGCCGCACCGACGCGGCAGGCCCGGGCCAAGCGGCACGATCAGTCCAGCGTAACGCCCGATTGCTTGACCACGTTGGCCCAGCGCTCGATCTCGCTGTCGACAAAACTGCCGAATTGCGCGCCCGTGACGCTGGGGATGGTGGATCCGTTGCCCGCCCAGATTTCCTTGATCTTGGGCGTGTTCAGCGCCTTGGTCACTTCGGCGATCATCTTGTCCACCACGGGCTGGGGCGTGCCCGCCGGCGCCCACATCGCGTACCAGGTCGATACTTCGTAGCCAGGCAGCCCCGCCTCGGCAACCGTGGGAACGTCCGGGAACGACGGCGAGCGTTGCGCCGCGGCGACGGCCAGCGGCTTGATGCTGCCGGCGCGGATATGGCCGGCCGACGAACCCAGGCCATCGAAGGCCAGGTCCACCTGGCCGCCGATCAGCGCCGACAGCATGGGGCCCGCCCCCTGGTAGGGCACGTCCACCAGCTTGATATCGGTCTGCAGGGCGAACAGCTCGCCGGCAAGGTGGTGCGTGCTGCCCTTGCCTGCCGTGCCGAAGTTGATCTCGCCCGGCCGCTTGCGCGCATACTCGATGAACTCCTGCAGGCTATTGACCGGCAGCTTCGACGCGTTGACCACCACGACTTGCGGCGGCTGGGCAAGCAGCGCGACCGGCACGAAATCTTTCTGGATGTCGTAGCTCAGGTTCTTGTACAGCGACGGCGCCACGGCGTGATGCGCCCCGCCCATGAAGAACGTGTAGCCATCCGGTTTCGCCTTGGCAGCTACGCCGGCGCCTACAGTGCCGCCCGCGCCGCCCTTGTTGTCCACAACCATGGTCTGCCCCAGCTGCATGCTGAGCTGCTGGGCAAGCGGGCGGGCAAAGGTGTCCGTGCCTCCGCCGGCGGGAAACGGCACGATCAGGGTGATGGGGCGGTCGGGCCAGTCTGCGGCGGCGGCGCTGGGCGCCAGGGCCAGGTTGACGCTCAGCGCGGCCGCCACGGCCAGCGCGTGAATTGCGTTGCGGTTCATTTCATCTCCTCAGTTAAAACAGCTCGCGAGGCTGCTTGCATGTAGTTTTGTTATACGGTGCTACGGGACGCTGTGTCGGCTGGTTCGTGTGGTGGATCTTCTCCTCTGTCGAGGTTGGAAAAGGAACGGCCCCGCGGCGGTTCCCCGTGGTTCTGCTAGGCAGCCTTGTATGTGTCGCGCAGCACGTTCTTCTGCACCTTGCCCATGGTGTTGCGGGGCAGCTGCTCGACCACGTGGATCTGCTTGGGCACCTTGAAATTGGCGATGCGCGACTTCAGCTCGGCCTGCATGGCCAGCGTGTCCACCGTCGCGCCGGCACGCGGCACCACCACGGCCACCACCGCCTCGCCGAAATCGGGATGGGGCACGCCGATCACGGCAGACTCGAGCACGCCGGGCATCTCGTCGATGATCAGTTCGATCTCTTTGGGATAAACGTTGTAGCCGCCCGAGATGATCAGGTCTTTGCTGCGGCCCACGATAGACAGGTAATCGCCGGGCACCTTGCGCCCGCCCGATTCGCCGCCCCACCGGCCTACATCGCCCGTGCGGAACCAGCCATCGGCGGTGAATTCTTCGCGAGTCTTCTCGGGCATGCGCCAGTATCCCTTGAATACGTTGGGCCCGCGCACCTGCACATTGCCGATCTGGTCTTCGCCCAGTTCCGCGCCGCCATCGTCCACCACGCGCACCTGCACACCGGGCAGCGGCTTGCCTACCGTGCCGCCCAGCCGCTCGCCGTCGGCCGGATCATAGGGGTTGGACGTCAGCATGACGGTTTCGCTCATGCCATAGCGTTCCAGAATCGTATGGCCGGTGCGCTCGCGGAATTCGCTGAAGGTTTCCATCAGCAGCGGCGCCGAACCCGAGATGAACAGGCGCATGCGCGCGCAGACGTCACGGGTAAAGCGCGCGTCGGCCAGCAAGCGCACGTAGTAGGTGGGCACGCCCATCATCACCGTGCAGCGCGGCAGGTACTGCAACGCCTGGTCTACGTCGAGCCTGGGCAGCCAGATCATGCGCGCGCCGGCCAGCAGTGCGCCGTGCGACGCGACGAACAGGCCGTGCACATGGAAGATAGGCAGCATATGCAAGAGCACATCGTCGGAACGCCAGCCCCAATAGCGGTGCAGCACCTGCGCATTGGAGGCAAGGTTTCCGTGCGTGAGCATCGCCCCCTTGCTGCGGCCGGTGGTGCCCGACGTATACAGGATGGCGGCCAGGTCGTCCGTGCCGCGCACGGCCGCCTGGAAGCTCGTGCCCAGGCCGGCGCTGGCCTCGAGCAGCGAACCGCTGCGGTCATCGTCCAGCGTGTACACATGCTGCGTGCCGGCCTGCTCGGCGAGCTTGCGCATCCATTCGGCGTTCTTGCTGGGACACACCACCACGGATGGCTCGGCGTCGCCCAGGAAGTACGCCACTTCGCTTTCGCGATAAGCCGTGTTCAGCGGCAGGTATACGTACCCCGCGCGCAGCGTGGCCAGGTACAGCAGCAACGCCTCGGGCGACTTGTCCACTTGCACGGCCACCCGGGCGCCTTCGGGCAAGCCCAGCGAGGCCAGCAGATTGGCCATGCGGGCGCTGGCGTGGTCCAGATCGTCCCACGTGTACTGCTGGTCGGGCGTCTCCAGCGCGACCTTGCTGCGGTCGGCCGGAAAACCGCCGGCCAGCACGCTATACAGATTGGCGTTGCTCACCTTGTTCAGTCTCCAGTAAATACGGGCGGCCGCCCCGCCAGGAAGGCGCTGACGCCCTCGCGATGGTCACGGCTTTCGGCATAAGAAAAGAAATCTTGATAGTCGGCTTCGGACAGCGGCGTACCTTGCAGCAGCCTTTGCGCCTGGCGTTTGTTGATGCGGGCGGCCAGCGGCGCGCCGCGCGCAATGCGTTCGGCGCTGGCACGCGCCTGTGAGGCCACGTCGGCGTCGGGCACCACCCGGGTCAGCAACCCCAGCGCCTGCGCCTGGGCCGCGTCGAACACCTGCCCCTCGAGCAGGATAGCCATCGTGGCCGCCCGGCCGGCCAACGCCAGCAGGCCGCGCATTTCGTCGGGCGCCATGGGAAAACCCAGGCGATTGATCGGCACCCCGAAACGCGACGATGCGCCGGCGATGCGCAGGTCGCATTGGCAGGCGATTTCCAGGCCGCCGCCCACGCATACCCCTTCGATCTGCGCGACCACGGGATGAGGGCATTGCGCGACGGCGGCCAGCGCCGGCGCGAGCACATGCTGGTGATAATGGCGCACCTGCTGCGCGTCGCCGCGCACCTGAGGAAATTCGCGGATGTCGGCGCCGGCGGCAAAGTTACCTTCCGCCCCGCGCACGACCACGCAGCGCACCGAGGCATCCGCGGCCAGGCTGGCAAAGACGTGGCGCAACTGTTCCCACATGGCCACGCTGATGGCGTTCAGGCGGCCGGGGTTCGACAGGGTGACCCATGCCAGCTCGCCTTCGCGTTCCAGCAATACCTGCCCTGATGTCGGGTTCTCTTGCATGCCGCCCTACCCGATGCGTGCGATGCCGCGGCTGACGCGCGGCCTGCCCTCGCCCAGCTCGGCCAGGTTCGCGTCCAGGTCATCCAGGTCGTACAGGTAATTCACCATCATGCCGCACGACTGGGCCAGCCCCTTGGCCGACGTGTCGGCCGCCCAGTTCAGGCGTTCTATGCGCGCGCCGTTGCCCAGGTGAAAGCGCGCCACCGGATCCAGCGGCTGGCCGTTTTTCATCGCCATCAGGTAATGCGCAGCCAGCTTCAAGCCCGTGCGCTGCACGATTTCCGACGGCTTGCCGGTGGCCGCCTTGGACAGGCGGGCCGCCCACCGCGCGCCATCGGGTGCGCCCGAGCGCGTACGACCCTTATCGCGCACAATGTCTTCAACCTCTTGCGCCGTCAGGCGCGACAGCCAGTCGACCAGCCCCGGTATCGGCGACAAAGTGGCGAACGAACGTACCTTGGGCACTTCTTCAAGCAGGCGTTCGATTACCCGCTTGAGCAGGAAGTTGCCGAAACTGATGCCGCGCAGGCCCGGCTGGGTGTTCGAGATGGAATAGAAGATTGCCCAGCGCGCCTTGTCCAGGTCGTGCGACGGCGCATTGGCGTCAAGCAGCGTCTGCACGTTGTCGGCGATCTGCGCCGCGAATGCGACCTCGACGAAGATCAGCGGCACGTCCGGCATCTGCGGATGGAAGTATGCGTAGCAACGCCGATCGGGCGCCGCCACCCGGTGGCGCAGGTCATCCCATGACCGGATTTCGTGCACGGCCTCGTACAGGATGAGCTTTTCAAGCAGTGAAGCGGGCGAATCCCAGGTAAGCGGACGCAGTTCGAGCAGGCCGACGTCGAACCATGCCGACAGCAGCGATTCCAGGTCTTTTTCCAGCGCCTGCAACCCGGCCACCTGCTTGCGCCAGCGCAGCATGTCGGCGCGCAGCGCCACCAGGAAACGCAAGCCGTCGGGCAAGGCGTTGAAACGCCTGAAAAGCCTCAGGCCCTGGTCGCCGCGCGGTTCCAGCCCGCCGCTGACGCCGGCCAGTCCGGCCAGCAGCTCGCGCCGCCGCTTGCTGTCGGCTGCGGTATAGCCGCTGCACCAGCCGCGCGCCAGCTTGTTGGCCGCGACATCGGTCAGGCGCGCCTGGAACAGGGGCAGGAGCTCGGCGGCGCCCGGCAGGCGCCCGCGATCCCACCAACGCCCCAGGCGAGCCATCAGGCCGGCGCTTTCTGCCGCGGCGCTGTCGTCGACGGCGACGTCCGGCTCAGGCTGCCGGGTGCCGCGTGCGTACGGACTGGAGTCTAGGGCGGTCATGAGCGGGCTCCTGCGTGTAAGTGGGGGAAGATTCGGTCGCCGCCTCGGCCTGGCTGGCCAATACGCGCAATGCGTCGAGCTGGCGCAGCAGGTGCTTGCGCGCCAGCGCTTCGGCCGCTTCGGGGTCGCGGGCCTTCAGGGCCGCGAAGATCGCCAGGTGCTCGGCGCACGAGTCGGCCATGCGCCCGGGCAATACCAGGCTCTTGTGGCGAAACAGGCTGAGCACCTTGCGCAGGTTGCCCACCATGTCCGACAGCCAGTGATTCCTGGCCAGCGCCTGCACGGCTTCGTGGATGAGGGCGTTGGTGTCGTAATACGCGTCGATGCGGCCGGCCGCGGCATGTTCGGCCAGCGCACGGTGCAGCGGTTCAAGCGCCGCCAGGTCGGCGTCCGAAGCCTTGATGGCGGCCTCGTGGGCGCACCGCCCTTCCAGCATGGCCATCAGGGGAAAGATGTCTTCGAGGTCTTGCAGCGACAGTTCGTTGACGAAGCAGCCGCGCCGCGGCTCCAGCCGTACGAGGCCTTCAGTGGCCAAGACTTTGAGCGCCTCGCGCAAGGGGGTGCGCGAAATGCCGAGCAGTCCCGTCAGCCGCGTTTCGTCTATCCATTCGCCGCTGGCCAGGGCGTGCGAATGGATCATGGCGCGCAGGCGGTCGGCAACCTCGAGGTACAGCGCTTGCCGGACGATGGGAGCAGTCATGAGGCGGGATGTCGTAATTCATAATTATGAACAGCCATCATACCGACCTCCCCCCGGCGGGGGAAGCCCCCGCGCCATAGGTACTATCCCGATACCGCCGGTGGCTGGCGGCTAGAAATGCAGCATGCCGTCCACGGCGTGGCGCATCAGGGCGCGCGCCCAGCGCCGCGCCGGCAGGCCGTATTGCCCCTCTACGTCTTCGGCGCGGGCGAGCAATTGCGCGGGTGTGACCGCCAGGGGCGGCCCGGTGAAGGCCAGCACGATCTGGTTGCCGGCGTCGATTTCGGGCAACAACAGGATGCGGTCGTCGAACGCCTTGCGCAGGTTCTCGATATTGCGGCCGAAACTTTCGTGCTGGCCGAACAGGTTCACCGACAGAACCCCTACTTCGCCCAGCACGCGCCGGCAGCCACTGTAAAAGGCCACGGAATCACGCACCGGCCCGCGCGCCGAAGCGTCGTAGAGGTCGACCATCAGCACCGGGCAAAGACCCGCGTGGCGCGGGTCCGCCACCCAGGCGGCGGCGTCGTCGTGCTCGACCGAAAGGCGCTCTGCCGCCGGCAGGCGGAAGAACATCTGGCATACGGCCGTGACTTGCGGGTTCCATTCCACGGCAACCACCGGACTGCGGGTGTGTTTCAGGCAGAAGCGGGCCAACGAACCGGCCCCCAGCCCCAACAGGCCGATGGATTGTTCTTTGGGCGGCTCGAGAAACAGCAGCCACGCCATCATCTGCGCGGTGTATTCCAGCACCAGGGCGGCGGGCGTCTTGATGCGCATGGCGCCTTGGATCCATTCGGTGCCGAAATGCAAATAGCGGATGCCGTCGGCTTCAGAAAGCGTGGGCTGGTCGAGAGTATGGGGAGCGGGTCGGACAGGCATCGCGCGATTGTAGCCAGCGCGGTACCCTGTGGCTTGTCCCTGTTGATGGAGCCATGTCGATGTCCAACGCGCTCTCGAGCACGCAAGTCGTACGTAAAACCGTCATTCGCACCGCGGGCGGACTGGTGGCCTCACAACACCGCAGGGCGGCCGAAGCGGGCGCGCAGGTGCTGGCTGCGGGCGGCGACGCCGTCGATGCCGCAGTGGCGGTGTCGTTTGCCGCCGGCGTGGCCGAGCCCTGGATGAGCGGCCCGATGGGCGGCGGCGCCATGACCCTGTACCGGGCAGACCAAAACCGCGCCCAGGTGGTGTATTTCGGCATGCGGTCGCCGGCGGGACTCGACCCCGCCCACTATCCGCTGGCGGGCTCGGGCGCCGTGTCGACCGACCTGTTCCCATGGCCGGCGGTGGTAGACGACCGCAATGCGCGCGGCGCGACCGCCGTGGCGGTGCCGGGCACGGTGGCGGGCATGGAGCTGGCCCATGCCACGCACGGGCGCCTGCCCTGGCGCGAGTTGCTGCAGCCGGCAATTGCGCTGGCGCGCGAAGGCCTGCCGGTCGACTGGTACACGACCTTGATGATCGCGGGCTCGGCGCGCTGGCTCGCGCGCGACGCCGATGCCGCGCAGATGTTCCTGGACGACGGCATCTGGCCCAAAACCGGCGGGTGGGCCACCGCCGCGGGCCAGCGCATCATGATGGCCCGCGCCGCCGACACGCTGGCTTGCCTGGCCGAGGACGGGCCACGCGCATTCTACGAAGGCGACATCGGCGCGCAACTGGCGCGCGACGTGCGGGACAAGGGCGGATGCCTGACCCCGCAAGACCTGCGCGACTATCGGGCGTCGATCCAGGAGCCGCTGTCTATTCCATATCGCGGCGGACGGGTCTACGCCACGCCCGAAATGACGGCAGGCCCCAGCCTGGCCCGCTGTCTGCAGCGCCTTCAGACCCGGCTGCAACCCGGGCAGGCGCCCGATGCCGGTGCATTCCTCGCCTATGCCGACGTATTGCGCGAAGAATACCGGTGGCGGCTGTCGAACATGGGCGACAACGAAGACCCGCGCACGCCCGCCTGCACCACGCATTTCAGCGTCGTAGACCGCCATGGCAACCAGTGCGCCGTCACGCAGACGCTGCTGTCGGCTTTCGGGTCGCATGTGGTCTCGCCATCGACCGGCATGCTGCTGAACAACGGCATCATGTGGTTCGATCCCGAACCCGGCAAGGCGAATTCCCTGGCGCCAGCGCGGCGGTGCCTGATGAATATCTGCCCCGTGATCGGCGAGGCGGACGGCCGCCGCTTTGCGCTGGGCGCCTCGGGCGGGCGCAAGATCCTGCCTGCCGTCATGCAGCTGGTGTCGTTCCTGGTGGATTACCGGATGAGCCTGGAAGACGCCTTCCACCATGCCCGGCTGGACGCCAGCACCGACATCGTGACGCTGGATCCCGGCCTGCCCGTTCAGGCCTACCAGGCCGTGGCCGCCGCATACCCGCATGCACAGGCGCCGCGCACCTTCTACCCCTACGCGTATGCCTGCCCGTCGGCCGTGCTGCGTGATGGCGGCGAGAACCAAGGCTGCACCGAAATCATGGCGCCATGGGGTGACGTGGCGCCGGAGCCGCCGCGCGGCTGACGGGCGTCATGCCGCAGCGGCCTGGCCGCCGTCGTTCCACAGGATGTCGAGCAGTTCGCTTCGGCGCCGGCCGCCGCCCAGCATGGCGGCAATGTGCAGCACGCGCTTCAGGTACAAATGCATGCCGCTTTCCCAGGCGATGCCCAGCGCGCCATGCAGCTGGATTGCGTGCTGTGCGGCGCGCGGCGCGCTTTCCAGCGCCAGCAACTCGAACACGGCGCAGGCGCGCGCGGCGGGCTCGTCCGCGGCGTCGTCAAGCAGCCGCGCCGCTTCCTTGCCGGCCAAGGCGGCATCGTCCAGCGCCATCCAGTCGTTGGCCAGCCGATGTTTGACGGCCTGGTTTGCGCCGATTGCGCGTCCGAACTGCTGCCGTTGCCGCGCGTGTGCGGCAGCCGCGTCCAGCGCTGCCCAGGCCGCCCCCAGCATTTCCGCCGCGCGCAGCAGGCGATAGCCCTGCAGCCATGCGGCACGCTGCCCATCGCTCATGGACACGTCCAGGATATCGGCCGGCCGCCCTGCCGCGAGCCGCAGTGAACCGGCGGTCGGGTCGATGCCGACGCCTGCGGGGCCGGCGCACGGCCCGTGCAATTCGAGCCGAATGCCGGCCTGGCTGTACCGCCATGCCAACGCCTGCCTCTGCGCCAAGGCGTATTCCACCAGCAAACTGCCGTCGGGGCGACGTTGCGCGGGCGCGTACGCGGCACTGCCCGTCAGCACGGGTTCCAGCCAGGCCGCCAGCTTGCCGCCGTCATGCGACTCGGCCGGCAACCGCTGCAGAAGAGTCATGTTGGCCACGAGCGGCGCGGTCAGCAAATGTCGGCCCGCCTGCACTGCCAGGGGCCAGGCGGCGCCCAGCCCCTGCCCCATGCCGCCGGCGGGCTCGGGCAGCAACAGCGCCGGCCATCCCAGTTGTGCGACCGTGGCCCACAGGTCCGACTGCTCCGCGGGGTCGCCCGCCATGCGGCATGCAACCGTTGCCGGATGCCGTTCATCGAGAAAGCGCCGCGCGGACGCTTCCATCATGCTGTCGATATCGTTCAATTCGGCGTATCCCATGCGATCAGCCCTTGGGCAGGCCAAGTATCTGTTCCCCGATGATGTTGCGCTGGATTTCGGACGTGCCGGCCAGTATGGTTTCGGCACGCGACCACAGGTAGGCGCGCATCAGGCCTTGTTCTTCGCGACCCGCCGAGCCGCCCGCCAGGCAGGCGTCCGGCCCCAGCAGGTCCAGGCCCAGCTCGAGCAGCCGCTGATGCGCCTCGCTCCAGTGAACCTTGGTGGACGACCCCTCGGGCCCGGGCGGGTCGCCGCGCTGGGCGGCCTGCAAGGCGCGCCGCGATTTCAGGGCCAGCACGTGGCTATCGGCGGCAAGCCTGGCCCACCGGTGCCGCACGGCGGCGTCGTCCGCGCGGGCCTGCCCCGACGCGTCCGCCCGCAGCGCCAGGGCGCGAACCTGGTCGAGCTCTTGCGCAAAGCGCACCAGTCGCGGGATGAAATAGGTGCCGCGCTCGAAGCTGGCGGCCGCCATCGCAATTTTCCATCCCTGGCCTTCGTCGCCGAGCAGGCAATCGGCCGGCACGTGCACATTCTCGAAAAAGACCTCGCAAAATTCCGCCTCTCCGGTCAACTGCCGGATGGGCTCGACCCGCACGCCGGGCTGGCGCAGATCCACCAGCAGAAAACTCAGGCCGCGATGCCGCTGCGACTGCGCATCCGTACGCGCCAGCACAAAGCACCATGCTGCGCGATCGGCGAACGAGGTCCATATCTTGTGCCCGTTCAACAGATAGCCGCCCGGCGCGGCCTGGGCGCGCGTACGCACGGCAGCCAGGTCCGAACCCGCCCCCGGCTCGGAATACCCCTGGCACCACACATCGCGATTGGAAAGAATGCCGGGCAGGAACCGTTGCCTTTGCGCCTCGGAGCCAAAGTGCAGCAACGTCGGCGCCAGGATGCCATGACCGATCAGGTTGACCCCCAGCGGGGCGCCGCAGCGCGCATGCTCTTCATGGAAGATGGCCTGCCGCTGCAACGACAGTTCGCGCCCGCCGTACGCACGCGGCCAACCCATGCCAGACCATCCCTCTGCGCACAACGTGTCTTCCCAGGCTTGCCGGAAATCCAGGCTGGCAGGGTCGGGCTCGCCCTGCCAGGCGGCAATAAAGCGCGCATAGCGGCTGGCAAGCCAGGCGCGCAGCGCAGCGCGGAACCCGGCATCGTCGGCCTGCCCGTCCAGGGCGAGCGGATCAAGTTCTGCGGCGCTCATTGCAGGCGGATGTCCGAGTCGCGCGCCACCTTGGCCCACGTGCCGATGTCCTGCTTGATGAACGCCGCGAAGGTCTGCGGATCGCTGCCGATAATGTCCAGCCCCAGGTCGGCGAATTTGCGCTTGACCTCGTCGCGCTTCAAGATCCTGTCCAGCGCCCCGTAGATGACGTCGATGGCGGCGGGCGGCGTGCCGGCAGGCGCCACCAGGCCCAGCCAGGGCATGGCCGAATAGCCCGGCAGGCCCGACGCCGCTACCGTGGGCAACTCAGGCACCGAGGCCGACGGCTGCGACGTGGTGACCGCCAGCGCCCGCAGCTTGCCTTCTTTGACGAACGGGCCGGACGACGCCCAGGCGTCGAACATCACCTGCAGCCGGCCCGCCACCAGGTCCGTCAGCGCGGGCGCGCTGCCCTTGTAGGGAATATGTTCCATCTCTACGCCGGCCATGTGCTTGAAGAGCTCGGCCTCCAGGTGCGTAGAGCTGCCCGTGCCCACCGACCCATAGCTGACCTTGCCCGGATTGGCCTTCAGGTATGCGACCAGCTCGCCCACCGTCTTTACCGGCACAGACGGATGCACTTCCAGGATATGCACCACCGACGCCACCTGGCTCACGGGCGCAAAGTCCTTGACCGGGTCGTAATTCACCTTGGTGTAGATGGCGGGAGCGATTCCCAGCGACGACGCCGCCATCAGCAGCGTGTAGCCATCGGGCTGGGCGCGAGCCACATAGTCCGACGCGATCATCGTGCCGCCGCCAGGCTTGTTCTCGACGATGACGGGCTGGCCCAGTTCTCCGCTCAACTGGTCGGCGATCAGGCGCGTCATGATGTCGGTGGCGCCGCCCGGCGAGAACGGCACGATGATGCGCACTGGCTGCGACGGATAGGCGCCTTGCGCCCAGGCTGCGGCACTGATGGTTGTCGTGGCCAGTGCGATGCCGGCCAGCATTTTCTTCAGCATGATGTCTCCTCCTGTTTATGGATCGATGAACGACTGCGATATCGGCAGGATCAGGGCATCCAGCACGGCGACACCCTGCCCGGCCTCCTTGACCAGCAGCGGATTGACTTCGATTTCCGCCGCCTGCGGCGTGGCCAGTAAAGCCTGCCCCACGGCCACCATTGCCCGGCATGCGGCGGCCAGGTCCGCCTTGGGCTTGCCACGGTAGCCGTCAAGCAGCGGGAAAACTTTCAGCTCCCGCAGCATGGCTTCGGCCTCGGCGGCATCGATGGGCAGCAGCCGATGGGCCGTGTCCTGATACAGCTCGGTCAGTACGCCCCCCAGCCCCACTGTCAGCACCGGGCCGAACACCGGATCACGCGTGGCGCCCACGATCAGTTCGGCCACGCCCCGCTCCATTCGCTGTACAAGCACGCCGTCCAGGCGCGCCCGCGGTGCATGGCGCGCGGCCGCAGCGACAACGCGATCGTAGGCATTGCGCACGGCGTCGGCATCACCAAGCTGCAAGGCCACACCGCCCGCCTCGGTCTTGTGGGGAAGATCCGCGCTGACAATCTTCAGCGCCACGGGGTAGCCCAGGGCGTCGGCCTGCGCCACCGCCTGATCGGCATCCCGGGCATGCCGGGACGTATCCGCCAACCCGAAATGCTGCAAGTGAGCGCGCGCTGCCGCTTCGTGGCAAGGCAGCGCGATCGCGGCCTGCGCGTCGGCCTCGACCAGAGCGGCGGGCTCTTTACCGTTGCGTTGCCGGCGAGCGTCGCACCAAAGCAAAAAGGGCGCGAGCGCCGACACCGCGAGCCCGATATCATCGAACACGGCCACGCCCGCGTCGCGCAAGGCTTGCCGGCACTGCGCCGCACCGGTGTCGATCGCGGCGAACAGGCGCGGATGCGCGCGCGCCACCTCGGCCAGCGCATCCGCCATACGGTCCAGCATGTAGCCCGGGGCATACACCACCACGGCATCCACCGCCTCAGATGTCGCCAGCGCGCCCAGCGCCGCGCGCACGAAGCCCGGATCGTTTACTACGTTGCCCGTCACGTCCACCGGGTTGCCCACCATGCCGTAATCGGGAATGCCGCCTCGCAACACCTGTTGAAGCTCGGCGGGCAGCTCGGGCAGTTCCAGGCCGGCCACAATGCACCGGTCGGCCAGGATAGCGCCCAGCGCACCCGACATCGTCAATACCGCGACGCGCCGCCCGGCGCTGCGATGACGCAACGTAGCCAGATACGCCAGCTGCGCCATCTGCGCAAAGTCATGCGCTTCGATCACGTCCAACTGCCGGAACGCGGCGCCGTAGACGCGCCGGTCACCCGCCAGGGCCGAGGTATGCGAGCGCACTGCCTGGGCGCCCTTGTCCGTTGCCCCCGCCTTCAGGGCGATCAGCAATTTGCCGCGCCGCTGCAGCTCGCGGCAGGCCTGCACGAAGCGGCCGCCATCGCGCAGCTGCTCGATGTAACCCAGCACGATCTCGGTATGCTCGTCGCGTGCCAGGTATTCCAGATACTCGGAAAAATCGATGCACGCCTCATTGCCGGTATTGATGAACTGCGAAAACGGCAGCCCCTGGCGCCGCGCCAGCGCATACACCGCCGCGCAGACGTTGCCGCTTTGTGTCAGCAGGCTCACAATGCCCGGCTCCTGCTGCATGGGGGCGGTCTTGAATACCGATGCAAAGGCCGTGTGGGCCTGCGTATTCAGGTTGGCAAAGCCCATGCAATTCGGCCCGGCCACCAGCATGCCGGATGCGGCCGAAAATTCCTCGAGTTCGCGCTGCAGGCGTGTACCTTCTTCTCCTGCTTCTGCGAAGCCGGCTGCGTACACAATCGCCGCGCGCACGCCATGCGCGTGGCAGCGCCTGAGCATCGGCGTCACTTCGCCGGCGCCAATGGCCAGCACGGCCAGGTCGACCGATTGCGGCACCGACTCGATATCGGGCC
The DNA here is from genome assembly GCF_002261265.1 of Bordetella genomosp. 7. GTDB lineage: Bacteria > Pseudomonadota > Gammaproteobacteria > Burkholderiales > Burkholderiaceae_B > Bordetella_A. The sequence goes on from NZ_NEVK01000006.1 coordinate 178,069, forward strand.
AGCAGCGCAACCCGAAGACTTCCTGGTACTTCGGGTTTACCGGGTACACGTGGCCCGCATAGCCGAAGCGCGTCAGCAGATCCAGCGGCAGGCCGCCAATGCGGCCGGCGTTGTCGCTCGCGCCTATCAGCGCAATCGATGCGGGGTTGAGCAAAGGTTCCAGACGATGCGTCATGCCGAGCCGCCCGATTTGTTGCGCTGGATCGCCTGCGCCAGGCCGCGCTCGCGCACGGCGCGATATTCTTCGGTCAGGTGCGACAGCTGGTGCGTGTCGAAATGCGCCGCCAGCGACGTGCGAAAGCCTTGCGCATCGGCCGCGCGGTTCAGCGAACGCTTCAACAGCTTCAGGCCGAACGGCGGCGCCTGCGCGATGCGCTGCGCAAGCGCCAGGGCGGCTTGGTCCAGTTCGGCGGCGGGCACCACGCGGTTGACCATGCCGATACGCAATGCTTCCTGCGCTTCGATCTTCTCGCCGGTATAGAGCATCTCCTTGGCCTTGCGCAGCCCCATCACCCATGGGTGGATCAGCACTTCGGTTGCAGCCGCGGCCAGCGTATGCCCCACCGGATCGGAAAAATAGGCATCGTCGGCGCAGATCACCAGGTCGCACATGTTGGCCACCATGAATCCGCCGGCCACGCATGCACCCTGCACCTGCGCGATGGTGGGTTTCGAAAAATCCCAGATGCGCAGGCAATAGCCGTAATAGCGGCGCGATTCATACTCCCACCGCTCTTCAACCGTAAAGTCGGCGCGCTTGGCCTGCGCCTCTTTCAGGTCGTGGCCGGCGGAAAAATGGGCGCCCTGCCCCGCCAGCACCACCACCCTGGTCTGGGCGTCAGCCTCGGCCGCCGCCAGGGCGTCGTCCAGTTCATCCAGCATCTGCTGGCTTTGCGCATTGCGGGCTTGCGGGCGCGCCAGGCTGATGCGGCGAACCGCGCCGTGCTGTTCGACAGTCAGGGTCTGATAGTTCATGGTGTCTCCTCAATGCAGCTGCCTCGAGCATTGAATTTAAGACCCATGATTCCTAAAATACAAAATAATCGACATTAATTTCCCACAATATGAACAACAAGCACACAGCCGGCGCGCAAAGCATGCGGCGCGCGCTCGGGCTGCTGAGAGTCCTGGCCCAGCACCAGGAAACCGGCATCGGGCTCCAGGACGTCATGGCCCTTACCGGGCTGGAACGCTCCACCGCGCACCGCTTGCTGAGCGGCCTTCTGGAAGAACGCTTCGCCGAACGCGACCCGGCCACCCGCCATTACCGGTTGGGGATAGACGCCATGCAACTGGGGTTTGCGTCGCTGCGCCATACGCCGCTGCTGGACGCCCTGCGCCCGTTCGCGCAACGGCTGGCGCGCCTGTCGGGCGACACAGTGTTCCTGGTGATACGGCAAGGGGATTACGCGTTTTGCCTGCTGCGCGAGGCGGGCAGCTTCCCCGTCAAGGTATTCACCATCGACCAGGGAGAACGGCGTCTGCTGGGTGTGGGCGCCGGGGGGCTGGCGCTGCTGGCCGCGCTGCCCGATGACGAGATCGCGTCGCTCTACCAGCGGCACGCCGGGTCATATGCACAGGCGGGACTCAGCCGCGCGGCGTTGATGAAAATGGTGCGGCAGACACGGCAGGCGGGCTATTCCACCACGATAGACAGCATTACGCCGGGCGTGGCGGGCGTGGGCGCGGCATTCCCGGTGTCGGCGCTGACCTGGGTGGCCTTCAGTTTCGGCGCCATCAGCAGCCGCCTGGACAGCGCGCGTTGCATCGAAATGGGGCAGTTGCTCACACGCGAATGCCAGGCCTGGGCGCGGCAACACGGCATGCAGGGGTAAGCCGGCCCCATCATGGGCGGCGCAGGGGTTTCCGTGCGCCGCCCAATAATAAAAGCGGCGCCGGGCGCCGCCTTTATTCAGACCCGCTCGAATATCGCGGCGATGCCCTGCCCGCCGCCTATGCACATGGTCACCAGCGCATAGCGGCCCTTTACCCGCTGCAACTCATACAGCGCCTTGACGGTGATGATGGCGCCGGTGGCACCGATGGGATGCCCCAGGCTGATGCCGCTGCCGTTGGCATTGACCTTGGCGGGGTCCAGGCCCAGTTCGCGCGCCACCGCGCAAGCCTGTGCCGCGAAGGCTTCATTGGCCTCGATCACGTCCAGCTGGTCTACCGTCAGACCCGCCCGCTTGAGCGCCGCCTGCGTGGCCGGCACCGGCCCGATGCCCATGATTTCGGGATCCACGCCAGCGTGCGCGTAGGCCACCAGGCGCGCCAGCGGCTTGGCGCCGCGCCGCTCGGCCGCCGCCATGCTCATCAATACCACCGCGCCCGCGCCGTCGTTAAGACCCGAGGCGTTGCCGGCGGTCACCGTGCCGTTTTCTTTCTTGAACACCGGCTTCAGGCCGGCCAGGCTCTCGGCGGTGACATCGCGGCGCACGTGTTCGTCGGTATCGAACGTGACCTCGCCCTTGCGCGTCTTGATGACGACGGGCACGATCTGTTCCCGGAAATGCCCCGCATCTATCGCCGCGGCAGCGCGGCGATGCGACTCGGCCGCCAGCGCGTCCTGGTCGGCGCGGCTGATACCGAACCGGGCGGCCACGTTTTCGGCCGTTACGCCCATGTGCATGCGGCCGAAGGGGTCCGACAGCGCGCCGGTCATCATGTCGACCAGCGCCGCATCGCCCATGCGCGCGCCCCAGCGTTGCGCCGGGGCGATATACGGCGCGCGGCTCATGCTTTCGGCGCCCGCGCCCACTGCAATGTCGGCATCGCCCAGCATGATGGTCTGCGCGGCCGACACAATGGCCTGCAGGCCCGACCCGCACAGCCGGTTCACGTTGAACGCCGGCGTTTCCTTGCCGATGCCGGCATTCATGGCCGCCACCCGCGACAAATACATATCGCGCGGCTCGGTGTTGATGACATGGCCCACGGCAACATGGCCCACTTCGGCGCCTGGCACGCCCGCGCGCGACAATGCCTCTTTAATGACGGTCGCCCCCAGGTCGGCAGGCGGCACGTCTTTCAGCGCGCCGCCGAAATCACCAATGGCGGTACGGGCGGCGGCAACGACAACGACTTCGTTCATGGTGATCTCCCAGGCAATTGCCGGCACCATGCCGGCTGACGTCGATAAAAACGATGATAACGTGCGCGCCGCCACCCGGCGGGGCGGGCCGTGCGGATTGCTATGATGCGCGCATCCCAGCCATGCGCGGGCCCCGGGCCCGCCATCCCACCAAGGAGCCGCGATGCCCATCCTCAACATACAGATCATGCAGGGCCACGACGCCCGGCAGAAGGCAGCCCTGCTGAAGAACTGTTCCACCGCCGTGGTGGACAGCATCGGCGCGCCTCTGCCCTCGATACGCATCGTGCTCGAAGAGGTCGCCCCCGAGCATGTCATCGTGGCGGGCGAAATCGGCAAGGCCATGGCCCTGGTGGTGGTACGCCTGATAGCAGGCCGCACCGACGCTCAAAAGGCCGCGCTGATCGCGGCCCTGAGCAGCGCCGTCCACGCCAGCGTGAACATCTCGCAGGACGACGTGCGGGTAATCCTCGCCGATGTGCCCAAGACCGACATGGGCGTGGCAGGCGGGATCACCGCGCAGGCCGCGGGACGCTAGGCCGCGCTTTTCGCCCTAGGCGGCCGAGGGCGTATCCGAATTCGCCGGCTCGGCGTCGCCTACGTGTTCGGTCAGCGCCGGCGTCACCAGGTCCACCACTTTTTTGCGCGACAGCATCCCGATGAACTCGTCGTCCTCGCCGGTTACGGCTACAGGCTGGTCGCTGTGTACCAGGCGGGCCAGCACCTCGTCCAGGCCAGCCGTGGCGGGCACCGAGGCCAGGTCTTCCACATAGGGCGACACGTCGCGCGCGCCCGTATCGACGGCGCGCCGGGCCATTTCCGCTGTCAGGACGCCCGCCAGGCGCTTGCCGTCGAGCACGGGCGCATACTCAAAGCTCAGCGCCCGCATGCGTTCCAGTGCGTGGCTGGGCCGCGAACGCATGGTAAGCGTCAGGCGCGGCGGGTTCACGGCATGCGCGGCGTTGAGCACCTTGGTTCGGTTGACGTCCTGCAGGAACGCCTGCACATAGTCGGTGGCAGGATTCAGCAAGATGTCTTCCGGCGTCCCTTCCTGCACCAGCTCGCCGTCCTTCAGGATGGCAATGCGGTTACCCAGGCGCAGCGCCTCGTCCAGGTCGTGCGTAATGAACACGATGGTCTTGTTCAGCCGTGCTTGCAGCTGCAGCAGATGGTCTTGCATCTCGCGGCGTATCAGCGGGTCCAGCGCCGAGAACGCCTCGTCCATCAGCAGGATCTCGGCATCGGTGGCCAGCGCGCGGGCCAGGCCCACGCGCTGCTGCATGCCGCCCGACAGCTGGTGCGGATACTGCGCCTCGAAACCTGTCAGGCCCACCTGGTCGAGCCAGTGTCGCGCCCGCTGCTCGCGCTCGGCGCGCGCGACGCCCTGCACGGTCAGGCCGTAGGCCGCGTTTTCGAGCACCGTACGGTGCGGAAACAGGCCGAAGCGCTGGAAGACCATGCTCATCTTCTTTTGCCGGAAGGCCTCGAGTTCGCGCCGGCCCAGGCTGACCACATCCACGCCATCGACCAGGATGTGGCCGGCGCTGGGTTCGATCAACCGGTTGAAATGGCGGATCAGCGTCGACTTCCCGGAACCGGACAGCCCCATGATCACATAGATGCTGCCTTCTTCGATCGACAGGCTGATATCGCGCAGGCCCAGCGTATGGCCGCTCTTGGCCAGCAACTCTTCCTTGCTCATGCCTTGCTGTGCGGCCTGCAGCCACTTGGCCGGATGGGGGCCAAAGACCTTGTAGATGTTCTTGACTTCGATCTTGCTCATCGCTGGCCTCCCTTGCGCACGCGCTGTCCGTAAGATTGCGTGATGCGGTCGAAAAGGACGGCAAGCACCACAATGCCCAGCCCGGCCAGCAGCCCGCGCCCGACTTCCAGGCGGTTGATGCCCAGCAGCACCTCGTAGCCCAGGCCGCGCGCGCCGATCATCGAGGCAATCACCACCATCGACAAGGCCATCATCGTGGTCTGGTTGATGCCGGCCATGATGTTGGGCAGCGCCAGCGGCAGCTGCACGCCGAACAGCTGTTGCCGGGCCGTCGCGCCGAACGCGCGCGACGCTTCCAGGACCTCTCGGTCAACCAGCCGTATGCCCAGGTCAGTCAGGCGGATCAACGGAGGCACGGCATAGATCACCGTCGCGATAATGGCGGGAATCTTGCCCAGCCCGAACAGCATCACGACCGGAATCAGGTAGACGAAGCTGGGCATCGTCTGCATGATGTCCAGGATGGGCAGCATGATGGAGCGCAGCCAGTTGGCCCGCGCCATGAGGATGCCCACCGGGATGCCGATCAGCACAGACAGGCTGGCGGCCATGATCATCAGGGCCAGGGTCTGCATGCCCGCATCCCACAGGCCCAGCACCCCGATCACGCACAACAGCGCCCCCATGGCGACGCTCAGCCCGATGCGGCGGCTCACCGCCCACGCAATCGCAATCGTGACGGCCACGACAATCCACCATGGCGTGCTGCGCAGCACTTGCTCGAGCCAGACCAGCACATGCAAGAACGGCTGCGACATCGCTTCGAGCGTATCGGCGTAGCGCGTGACCAGATGATCGACAAAGGTGTCGATAGCGCCGCGCACAGCGCGCGGCGGAATAATTTCAGGAAACATAGCAACTCCTTGCGTGCCCGGGCCGCCCGTTCATCGGCAAGGCCCCGGGCGATGCGCTCGCGCGGGCGGCGCACGCCGCCCGCCACGCGCGGCGTGCGCTGGTTTACAGCGCGCCCTGCACGCGGGTGGCCACCTCGGCCGGCACCCATTTGGTCCAGACATCGGACTTGTTCTTCAGGAACCATTGGGCAACCGCGGCGGAATCGTCGCCGGATTCTTCCATGTGGGCCAGGGTTTCATCGACCTGGGGCAGCGGGATGGACACCTTCGACAGGAACTCGGTCAGTTGCGGAGCCTGCTGCGCGAACTCGGTATTGACTGCGGTGAACACCGGGTTTTCGGGGTAGGCGCTGGGTTGCGGGTCGGCGCATTTGGGCGCCGTCAGGCACTTGTGCTTTTCTGCATCGTACGGCGGCAGTTCCAGTTTGACCAGATCCAGCGCGCCCACCAGGGGGGTGGGATACCAGTAGTAGAAAACCACGTTCTGCTTGCGCTTGTACGCCGACATCAGCGCCGCTTTCTGCGCCGCGCCCGTGCCCGGCGAATACAGGGTGTAGGTGTCGCCCAGCTTCAGCGCATGGAACAGGTTGGTGCTGACAACTTCGCAACCCCATCCGGCCGGGCAGCCATAGAAGCGGCCTTTGCTGGGCTCTTCGGGGTCTTTGAACTCATCCTTGAACTTGGGCAGGTCGGCAGCCGCTTTCAGCTCCGGCAGGCGTTCGGCCGTATAACGGGGAATAAACCAGGCCTCCCCTCCCATGTAAACGTCGCCGATACGCTTGACCTTGCCGGTTTTCTCGGCCTGGTTCCAGGGTTCGGCCACGCTGTTGAGCCAGACCTCGGAGTTGATGTCCAGATCGCCCCGTTCCAGGGCGGCCAGAGCGGGCAGCGTCTCGGTGGGCAGGGTTTCGGTCTTGCAGCCGTAACCCTTTTCCATGATGAAGCGCTGGACATCCACCAGCACCAGGTTCGACTCCCAGTTCATGCCGCCGAACCGCACCGGGCGGTCCAGTTCGCACTTGGGAGCATCGGCGGCCTGTGCGGAACCGGCGAATGCAAGAAACGCCGCCGCGACGGCCAGGGATCTGACGGGGATAAAACGCATGGCTTTTGCCTCCATAGGTTCAGGGACACAACGTCAGCAAACTGCGCTGCGCTATGCCGTGGAGCTAAGGGGGTGTGCGGAAGACGGGCAGAACCGCCAATACAAACCGACACTAGCAACGAATCGCGGCCAAGGCGGCGGCGACTATTCAGACAGCAGGCCGGACGACCGCCGCACGGGCAGCTGGCGACCTGACAGAAAATTGAGCGAAACTGAATGAAGAAGCCGGCATCTTAGCCGATCTTGCTCTCACGACCAAGATCACCGCCGTAACATTCAGACATATTTGCACCGATCCTGGCGGGAACGCGACCGGTGCCACCGGGACGAAGCGCCCATTTCTCCGGGGCGCGTGGGCCACTTTCAGCCGGAAACTTTTAGTTTCATTTAATTTCTGTTGGATAAAACTTCGTTTCCGTGACCGCCGGAAACGAGCCGGGGCGCGGCTTCGTCCGGCAAAGCCATCGCGCCCCAGTCGCCGTCCACTTTACGCCTTGCTGTACATGTAGTCCCGGCGCCACGGATACGCCAGGTCAGCCGGGTTGTCGAGCTCATCGGGCCGGGCGGCAGCAGGCGGATTGACCGCAAGAATCTGGTGCAAGGCGATCCAGCCGTGCTGGAAGGCCATGGCGCAACCCGCTAGGTACAGGCGATACGCACGCAGCGACCGCGCGCCCTGCTCGCCTTGCAACACCTGTGCGGCGTCCGCGAGCCTTTCCTCCAGCGCGTCGCTCCAGGCCCACAGCGTACGGGCGTAATGCGGGCGCAGGTTTTCGACATCCACCGTCTCAAGGCCGCCGTTGGTCACCGCTTCCAGCACGCTGCTCACGTGGGTCAGTTCGCCGCCGGGGAAGATGTATTTCTCGATGAATTCGCCCATGCCGCTGCCCAGTTCGCTGTTGTACAGGCCGGCCGCCGTGATGCCATGGTTCATGATCAGCCCGCCGGGCTTGACCAGGCGATGCAGCTTGGCGAAATATCCCGGCAGCTGCGCGCGGCCCACATGCTCGAACATGCCCACCGACGCGAGCTTGTCGTACGGCCGCGTTTCGTCCAGCTTGCGGTAGTCGAGCAGTTCCATGCGAACCCGCCCGGACAGGCCCTTTTCCTGGATCAGCTTGTTTACATAGGCGTGCTGATTGCGCGAAAGCGTAATGCCGGTGGCGTCGACGCCGTAATTCTCGGCTGCCCAGAGCAGCAGGCCTCCCCAGCCGGCGCCCACGTCCAGGAAGCGCTCTCCTGCCTGCAGGCGCAACTTGCGGCAGATGTGATCCAGTTTCGCCTCCTGGGCCTGGGCAAGGTTCAGGTCGGGGGTGCGGTAATAAGCGCAGGAATAAACCCTGCGCGGGTCCAGCCACAAGGCGTAGAAGTCATCCGACAGGTCGTAGTGGAATTCGATCTGCCTGGCGTCCCGCTCGATCGAATGCCGCCATACCGAAATCACCTTGCGTACCAGTTCGGTCAACCAGCCTCCGCGGGCCGCCTCGACCGGCGATCCGGGCAACAGCGCCGCGGCAGCCTGCATGACGTGACGCATATTGCCCTGGATATCGACGCGGCCCTCGACGTAATCCTGGCCCAGCACGCCCACCGCCCCCTCTGCCAGGTGAGCAAGCGCAGACTTGTCTCGCGCCACGAAGCGTACTTGTGGGTCGGCCTGGCCGACCGTGGTTCCATCGGGCAGTTCCAATTGCACGGTAACCGGCAGGGACTGCAATTTGCGTTCTACAACAGACAGCAAAGGATTCACAGCTTCTCCCCGATATGAAAGAACTTGGCAACTTTATCGGAAACCATTGCAGCCCGTAAGAGGCTGGCGCTCATGATACAGTCGTCGGCTTGCCGCCCGCCTCCCACGTACCGGGGCGGCACAGACGCTTCCCGCCGCATGCTGCCCCGCTCTCTCACCCGCTACCTGCCAGGCTGGCTCATCCTCATGGGCGCCCTGACGGCTATCGGGCCGTTTTCCATCGACATGTACCTGCCGGCCTTCCCGGCCATCGCCAGCGATCTGCAAGTGCCGCGCGGCGCAATCGAGCGCACGCTGGCCGCCTACCTGGTGGGCATGGCGCTGGCGCAGGTGGTGTACGGGCCGCTGGCCGACCGCTACGGCCGCAAGAAGCCCATGCTGGCCGGCATGGTGCTTTATGTTGCCGCATCAGTCGGCTGCGCGCTGTCGGGCAGTGTGCAGGCCCTGACCGTCTTCCGGGTGCTGCAGGCGCTGGGCGGCGCCGCGGGCGTGGTGATTCCCCGGGCCGTCATCCGCGACCACTACGAAACACAGGACGCGGCAAGGGCCATGTCACTGCTGATGCTCATCATGGGGCTCGCGCCGATTCTGGCGCCCATCGCGGGAGGCCAGCTGTTGATAGTGTCGGGCTGGCGCAGCCTGTTCTGGCTGATGGCGGCCGGCGCACTGGCCCTGCTCGTGGCCACGGCGCTGATCATGCGCGAATCCCTGGACCCGTCGCGCGTGCAGCCACTGGGCGCGGCGCCCATCGCACGCAACTACGCCGCGCTGATGCGGCATCGCGGGTTCGTCTCGCACAGCCTGGCCGGCGGCTTCGGACAGGCCGGCATGTTCGCCTATATCGTCAGTTCGCCCCACGTATTCATCGAGCTGTACGGCGTCGATCCCCAGCACTACGGGTTCCTGTTCGGCGCCAATGCCGCCAGCCTGATCGCCGGCTCGCAGGTCAGCGCCCGGCTGCTGCGCTCGCATACGCCAAGGCAGCTGCAACGCCGGGCGCTGGCCGCGCTGGCCGCGTCCAGCCTCGCGGCGCTGGCGCTGGCGCTTGCGGGCCTGATGACCCTGCCGCTGCTCATGGCCTGCCTGATCGGATACATGTTCAGCCAGGGCTTCGTCAATCCGAACTCCGCCGCGCTGGCCCTGTCCGAGCAAGGCTCCCGGCTGGGCGCCGCATCCGCCCTGCTCGGCACGCTGCAATTGTCGTGCGGGGCCTTGGCGGGCTTCGTGGTCAGCGCCTGGCAGGGCGCCGGCCCATTGCCCCTGGCAGCGGTTCTGGCCGGCTGCGCCTGCCTGTCGTGGCTATCGGGCCACGCCGCCCCAGCGGAACACCGCCCCGTCGCTTGATTTAATTGGGTTTTTCAGGCTAGAATGGCGAGCTTCACGTTAAGTTTTCCCGTGTGCAGTCGCTATGCTTTGCGGCCGCCACTTTTTGACCACCACCCGTGTATTGGGCGGCAGGCAGCGGGTATAAGCACGGGCGCAAGCCCATCCACCTGTCTTTCCTTCCCCATCGCGGCCAGAACAGAGGTAAAAAACATGGCACGCGTATGCCAAGTAACTGGCAAAGCCCCGATGACGGGCAACAACGTTTCACACGCCAACAACAAGACCAAGCGTCGCTTCTTGCCCAACCTGCAAACGCGCCGGTTCTGGGTTGAAAGCGAAAACCGCTGGGTCCGCCTGCGTGTTTCCGCCAAGGCCATCCGCATCATCGACAAGGTCGGCATCGACGCCGTACTGGCCGATCTGCGCGCCCGCGGCGAAGTGGCCTGACCCGGCCCTCCCTCATCTACATCTAGGAGCACGACATGGCCAAAGGCATCCGCGAAAAGATCAAGCTCGAGTCCACTGCTGGCACGGGCCACTTCTACACCACCACCAAGAACAAGCGCAACATGCCCGAGAAGATGCTGATCAAGAAGTTCGATCCCGTCGCTCGCAAGCACGTTGATTACAAAGAAACCAAGCTGAAGTAATCCGGCTGGTTTAGGTATAGTTATACGGCCCTGCCCTGCGGGGCCGTTTTTTTGCGCGGCGTTGCCGCCCGGTTCACCCACCTTCCACGCGCCTCGCAGACCGCCATGTTCCGAATCCCGACCCTGTTGCATGCCGCCGCGATCGCCGCGGCGCTCGCCATAGCGCCCACGGCCCACGCCAAAAACGATGCCGCCCCGATCCGCATCGGCGAAATCAACAGCTACAAGGCCATACCGGCGTTCCTGGCGCCCTATAAAATGGGCTGGCAGCTGGCGCAAGAACAAATCAACGCGCAGGGCGGCGTGCTGGGCCGGCCGCTGCAGGTAATCTGGCGCGACGACAACGGCAATCCGGGCGATTCGGTGCGCGCCGCCCAAGAGCTCATCAGCCGCGAAAAGGTCGAACTGCTGTTCGGCGGCTTCCTGTCGCACACCGGCCTGGCACTGACCGATTTCGCCAAGCAGCGCAAGGTGTTCTTCCTGGCCGCCGAGCCCCTTACCGACAAGATCACCTGGCAGGACGGCAACCGCTACACCTACCGGCTGCGCCCATCGACCTGGATGCACGTGGCGGCCCTGGCGCCCAAAGCCCTGGCGCTGCGCAAGCAACGCTGGGCCCTGGTCTATCCCAATTACGAATATGGCCAGTCGGCGATCGCCACGTTCAAGGCCATGATGACCTCATTCCAGCCCGACATCGAGTTCGTTGCCGAGCAGGCCGTGCCGCTGGGCAAGATCGACGCGGGCGCCGTGGTGCAGGCATTGGCCGATGCCAGGCCCGACGCCATCTTCAACGTGCTGTTTGCCGCAGACCTCACCCGCTTTGTGCGCGAAGGCAACACGCGAGGGCTGTTCGAGAATCGCGCCGTGGTGTCGGTGCTGACGGGCGAACCCGAATACCTCGAGCCGTTGGGCGCGGACACGCCCGAAGGCTGGATCGTCACCGGCTACCCCTGGTATGCCATCGACACGCCGCAGCACAAGGCTTTCGCCGACGCCTATCGCAAGCGTTTCAACGAAACGCCCAAAGTCGGCTCGGTGGTGGGCTATGCGTCGCTGATGTCCATTGCGGCGGGCATCAAGCGCGCGGGCAGCACCGATACCGAAAAGCTGGTCGAGGCGTTCTCGGGCCTGCAGCTCGAATCGCCCTTCGGGCCCATCACTTACCGCCCGATCGATCATCAATCCACCATGGGCGTCTATGTAGGCGTGACGGCTGTCCAGGACGGCCAGGGCATCATGAAAGATTTTTCCTACCTGGACGGCAGCCGCCTGCAGCCCCCCGATGAATACGTGCGGCAGCTGCGCCCCGCGCCCTGATGAACGCCTCCGGCCTGCTGCTGCAGCTGCTCAACGGCCTGGCTGACGCCAGCGCGCTGTTCCTGGTGGCCGCCGGGCTGTCGCTGATCTTCGGCGTTACCCGTATCGTGAATTTCGCGCACGGGTCGTTCTACATGCTGGGCGTATACCTGGCGTTCACGCTCACTTCATGGCTGGGCGGCAGCGCATGGGGCTACTGGATCGCCCTGCCCCTGGCCGCCCTGGCCGTGGGCGTGCTGGGCGCGCTCATCGAAATCCTGGTGCTGCGGCGCATTTACCAGGCCCCCGAACTCTTCCAGTTGCTGGCGACGTTTGCGCTGGTGCTCATCATCGGCGATGCCGCGCTGGCAATATGGGGGCCCACGGATCTGTTCGCCGCGCGCGCGCCTGGCCTGGATGGCGCCGTCGAGATCCTGGGCCGCCGCTTTCCCCAGTACGACTTGCTGCTCATCCTGCTGGGGCCGCTGGTGCTGGGCCTGCTGTGGCTGCTGCTGATGCGCACCCGTTGGGGCCGGCTGCTGCGCGCCGCGGCGGAAAACCGCACGATGCTCGCCGCGCTGGGCGTCAACCAGGCATGGCTGTTCACCTCGGCATACGCGCTGGGCGCCCTGCTGGCCGGGCTGGGCGGCGCCATGGCCGCGCCGCGCATGCCGGCCACGCTCGGGCTCGATCTCGAAATCATCGCCAGCGCCTTCGTCGTGGTCGTAGTGGGCGGCCTGGGCTCCGTGCCTGGCGCGTTCCTCGCCGCGCTGCTGATCTGCCTGGCCAAGGCCGTGTTCGTATACATGGGCCAGACGCAGATAGGGCCCTGGACGTTCAACCTGTCCAAACTCACCCTGGTCGCCGAGTTCGCCATCATGGCCGTGGTGCTCGTGCTGCGCCCCTGGGGGCTGCTGGGCAAGCCGCCCGAACCCGCCGGCGCGGCCGAGACCGCAAGCCGCCCGGTGGCTCGCGCATCGCACCGCGCGCGGCTGGCCTACGGCGTCGTGCTGGCAGGGCTGGTGGCCCTGCCGTGGGTCGCCGCCGCCTGGCCCTATCTCACCGTACTGTTCACCGAAATCCTGATCGCCGCACTTTTCGCGGCCAGCCTGCATTTCCTTATCGGCCCCGCCGGCATGACCTCGTTCGGACACGCCGCCTGGTTCGGCCTGGGCGCCTACGGAGCCGCATTGCTCATGAAGCTGGCGGCGCTGCCCATGGAAGCCGCGCTGCTCGCCGGGCCGCTGGTTGCCGCCATGGGCGCGCTGTTCTTCGGCTGGTTCTGCGTGCGCCTGTCGGGCGTATACCTGGCCATGCTCACGCTGGCCTGCGCGCAGATCCTGTGGGCGCTGGCTTACCAATGGGACGCCATAGGCGGCAGCAACGGATTGATCGGCCTGTGGCCCTCCGACTGGCTGTCCAGCGGCACGGCTTACTACTACGCCACGCTGTTGCTGAGCGTGGCGGGTATCGCCTGGCTGCGCCGGCTGGTGTTCTCCGGCCTGGGCTACGCCCTGCGCGGCGCACGTGACTCGACGCTGCGTGCACAGGCTATCGGCATCGACGTGCAACGGGTGCAGTGGGCCGGGTTCACTGCGGCCGCGCTGGCAGCCGGCCTGGCCGGCTCGCTCTATGCGTATTCCAAAGGCAGCATCGCGCCCGACGTGCTCAGCGTCAGCCGCTCAGTAGACGGCCTGGTGATGGTCCTGCTGGGCGGGGTACAGTCGCTCGTCGGGCCGTTGGCCGGTGCATTCGCCTATACCTGGCTGCAGGACACGGCGGCCCGCCTTACCGAATATTGGCACGCCGTGCTGGGCCTGGCCGTGCTTGCGCTGGTCGTTGCACGCCCCGATGGCCTGGCCGGGCTTGTGCGCAGGAGCGCCACATCATGACGACGCCGCTGCTGCAGGTGCGCGGCCTGCGCAAGTCGTTCGGCGGCATCCATGCGCTGGACGACGTGTCGTTCTCGCTGGCTGCCGGCCATATGCTGGCGCTCATCGGCCCCAACGGCGCGGGCAAGTCCACGTGCTTCAACGCGCTGAGCGGGCAGATGCGTCCGGATTCGGGTTCGGTACTGCTCGATGGGCGCGAACTCGTCGGCCTGCGTCCCCAGCAGATCTGGCGTCACGGCGTCGGCCGCACCTTCCAGACCGCCGCCACGTTCCGCTCGATGAGCGCCCAGGAAAATGTGCAGACAGCGTTGCTTGCCCGCGACGGCAAGCTGTACGCAAGCTGGCGGCGCGCCGATCGCCACGGCGCGGACGCCGCCCTGGCCCTGCTCGACCAGGTCGGCATGGCCGCCCAGGCGCACCGGCCCTGCGGCGAACTGGCTTATGGCGACGTCAAGCGCGTCGAGCTGGCCATGGCGCTGGCGCACGAGCCGCGCCTGTTGCTCATGGACGAACCCACGGCGGGCATGGCTACCAGCGAACGGCACGCCTTGATGCAACTCACCCGTAATCTTGCCGACACCCGCCGCATCGCCGTGCTGTTCACCGAGCACAGTCTCGACGTGGTGTTTCAGCATGCCGACCGCATCGTCGTGCTGGTGCGTGGCCAGGTGCTTGCAGAAGGCCAGCCCGCGGCCATCGCCGCCGATCCGCGCGTCAAGGCGGCCTACCTGGGCACCGATCCGCTCGATCCGTTGAACTGACCGGCATGTCAGGCGCCGGCCTGCGGCGCCGGCGCGCCCGCGGCGCCATCGGCATCCCCCGCCCGGCCCCCGGCACAGGCCGCGCGCTGCCCCGCATACCCCATCGGCCCGCACTCGTGGAAAATACGTGCGCTGCAACTTGCGCAGATATCGGGGTCCAGGCGCATGTAGATGTCTGCAATGGCGGTGCGTTTGTCCGGGAACACGTGGTCCGCGCCCAGGCGGTCGATAAAGCCGGTCTGACGCCACATCTGCAGCACGGCCGGCCGGGGCCGATGGAAGTACAGATCGCCGCCGGCCGCTCGCCGCTTGCGCAGCTCGTCTTCCCACAATATGGCGCCCGCATGATCGATGAAGTTCATGCTCTTGGCCATGATCAGCAAGTGGCGGGGCGCGGCAGGCGCCGTGCGCATGGCCTGAAGCCTGTCGGCCACATGCGCCACCGCGCCGAAATACACCGAGCCCTCCATGCGCAGCAGTTTCAGTTGCGGGCATTCGGGCAACGCATCGGGCAGCCCATCCAGCACTGCAAAATGGCGATCTGGATCGCGAGCGTCGAAACCCATGGTACGCATGGCCGGATGCGATGTACGGTGCAGGTAGACCATCAGCGACAACAACGTGCCCAGCAAAATGGCGATTTCCATGCGGATAGTCACCGTGGCCACCATGGTGGCCAGCGCGATCATGCACTCGCTGCGCTGCACGCGCGCGGTCGCGCGCCAGCGCGGCAGGTCGAGCAGGTTCCAGCCCACCAGGATCAGCAGCCCCGCGATCGCGGCATGGGGAATCAGGGCCAGCAATGATGCGCTGGCAGTCACTAGCACAATCAGCAAGAGCGCGGCGAAGACTGCCGCCATGGGCGTGCGCGCGCCCGCCTCATAGTTTGGAATCGACCGGTTCAGCGACCCGCATGACAGGTACGACGAGAAAAAGCCGCCCACAATATTCGAAAGGCCCTGGCCCACGAATTCACGGTTCGCGTCGATAGGCTGGCCCGAACGCATTGCCACGGCCTTGGCAATGGAAATGGATTGCGCCAGCGCCACGATAGACAGCGCGAAAGCCAGGCCCAGCAGGTCGGGCAGCTTGCCCCAGTCGATATCGGGAACGTGAAAAGGCGGCCAGGGCTGCGCCAGGCTGCCCAACACGGAAATCGGCCGCCCGGCGGGCTCGAACACCCACGCATTCAACGCGGCGGCCAATGCGGTGCCCACCGCCAGCCCGATCAGCATGTGCGGCTTGCGGCGGCTTGCGCGGCGCACGGCCAGTGACGCCGCGATGGTGGCCACCGCAACCAGCAAGGCGCCCCAGTGCAACTGGCCTATCCCCCGCGCCACCGCCGCCAGGACGGCGCCGGCGCCATGTCCCTGGACGGGCGCCAGACCCAGCGCGTCCTTCAGCGCATGCACGCAGATCAGCAGGGCCGCTCCGCTGGTGAAGCCGAACAGGGCGGACGGAGAAATGAAGTTGGCCAGCGAGCCCAGGCGCAAGGTTCCCACCAGCCATTGCAGTATGCCGACCAGGATGGTCACTGCCAACGCCAGCTGGATATAGGCCTCGCTGCCGGCTATCGCCAGCGGCGCCAGCACCGCATACAGCGCCAGCGAATTGGCGTTCGTGGGGCCGGACACCACATGGCGGCTCGAGCCGAACAGCGCCGCCACCACACAAGGCACAATGGCCGAATACAGGCCGTATTCGGGCGGCAGTCCGGCCAGCGTGGCGAATGCAACGCCTTGCGGCAACACCAGCAGCGCGCCCAGCAGCCCGGCGAGCGCATCCGCGCGCAGCGTGTGACGATCGACCTCGTACACCCAGGCACCGAATAACCTGCTAGCCAGCTTGCCCACGCGCCGCCATCTCCCCGTTGTCGTTATCGAATCCGTGCCGGCAGGCCGCAAGGCCCGGCACGGCGGGCGTCTAGCGTAAACCCTTCCACAGCCTCGTGCAATGCAACGTTCGCACCGCAGTCAGGCGGCGCCTCCGCCGCGTCGCGCGCGCATGGCCCGGCTCATGTCGGCCAGGGCGTGATCGTCGATCAGCCGTTGCGCCATGGGCAGCAGCTCTTCGTCCTCGCGCCGGATATGCTCCGCATACAAAGAACAGAACGCCTCCACGCGCGCGGGATCCAACTCGGCAGGCCGGCCGTCGCTCCACGCCTGCAGCACGGCCTGCAGCCCGCTCCAGGCCGCTTCAAGCTGCCGATGCTCCTGCGTCAGGCCATCCACCAGCGCATGCAGGCAGCGCGCATCGGACCCCGCCATCGACTCGATCAGCGCCGGAAACAGGTCTTCTTCCTCGTCCTGGTGGTGATGCACGGCCGCCGTGTCGAAGTATCGCAGCACGCTGGCCGCGGCCGTGCGCGCCATGTCGTCGGCGCCGTGCGCGGCCACATGCGCGGCCAGCCGGCGCAGGGTCGCGCACTGGCGCTCCATGCGCTCGTGGCAGGCCGCCAGCAGCGCCAGGGGCTGGTCCGGTCCCGCCGCCGGCGTCGAAAATCCGGGAATATGCATAGCCATGATTCTGCCTTTCTGGATTGCCGTTCGGATAAAGCGCCTCGCGCGCGTTTCGCAGGAGCGCGAACCGCCATCGCGCGCTCGCCAAGGCTTCCGGCAAGCATAGCGCCTGAACGCGGTACATACATCGTCTGCGGCCCACCTTCGGCAGCGCGCCGCGAGCTTGCCGCAAACGCTGTGCAGCCATGGATCCGCACAGGGGGGCCGAAAAGCTGAAAACACGCGTTTTTGGCCGGAAAACAACAGGTTTTGCAAATACCGCGTGCCGAAATACGCGCGCAATTGGGAAGTTCCGCTATTATCGGGCGCGAGGTGCCAAGTGCCGATCTTCGGTGCCGCGCTATCTCGTGTCCTCAACATACGGATTTCGACCATGGCTACCAAAGCAAAAGCTCCCGCCAAGAAAGTCAGCAAGACCGCCGCCAAGGCTCCGGCCAAGAAGGCAACCGCCGCCAAGCCCGCCGCGAAGAAAGCGGCCGCTCCCCGCGCCATCAAGCAAGCCCTGAACAAATCGCAACTGATCGCTCACCTGGTTGAACAGACCGGCGTGGAAGCCAAGTCGGTCAAGGCCGTGCTGGCTGGCCTGGAAGGCGCCGTGCTCGGTTCCGTGGACAAGAAGGGCGCAGGCGAATTCAGCCTGCCCGGCCTGTTCAAGGTGTCGGTCCAGAAGGTGCCTGCCAAGCCCAAGCGCTTCGGCAAAGACCCGTTCACCGGCGAAGAGCGCTGGTTCCCGGCCAAGCCCGCTTCGGTCAAGGTCAAGGTCCGTCCGCTCAAGAAGCTGAAAGACGCCGCGCAATAAGCGCCCCGTCCGGCAGCCTCACCGGCAAGGCCCGTCTCGCCAGAGGCGGGCCTTGCCGTTTTCGGGCCTGCCGCGCCGCCGTATCGTCCGGCCTTCACGCCTTTTTTCGTTTCCGATGTCCCGTCCGTCCCCGCACCACGATAGCGTCACACCGGCACTGACGACGCCCGTCACCCTGCTGATGGCCGCGGCCACCGGCCTGGTCGTCGCCAGCAACTACTACGCTCAACCGCTGCTGCACACCATCGGGCAGCAATTCGCCCTGTCCGAAACCGCGGCGGGCAGTATCGTCACGACCGCGCAGCTATCGTACGCCGCCGGCCTGCTGCTGCTCGTGCCCCTGGGCGACATGGTCGAGCGGCGGGTTCTCATCGTGCTCATGACGGCGCTCGGCGCGGTCGGCCTGCTACTTTCGGCTTGCGCCACCAGCATTTCAATGCTGCTGGCCGGCACGGCCATCACGGGCTTCTTGTCGGTCGTGGCCCAGGTGCTCGTACCCTTTGCCGCCACGCTGGCTTCGCCCAGCCAGCGTGGCAAGGCGGTCGGCACCATCATGAGCGGGCTGCTGCTGGGCATACTGCTCGCAAGAACCTTCGCCGGTATGCTGGCCGAACTGGGCAGTTGGCGCACCGTGTACTGGGTGGCGGCGCTGCTGGTACTGGCCATGGCCGGCGCCCTGTGGCGCGTGCTGCCCCGCTATCGCACGCCCAACACCCACAATTACCCGGGCCTGCTGGCGTCGATCTTCCACCTCTATGCAAGCGAGCCGCTGCTGCGCGCCCGCTCGCTGATCGGCGCGCTGATCTTCGCGGCGTTCAGCATGCTCTGGACCCCGCTGACATTCCTCCTGGCCAATCCGCCCTACTCGTACGGCGACGCCACCATCGGCCTGTTCGGCCTGGCCGGCGCTGCCGGCGCCGTTGCCGCCAATCGCTACGGCAGCCTCAGCGACCGCGGGCGCGGCAACCTGGCCACGCGCGCGGGCCTGGCGGTGCTGCTTGGCTCCTGGGCCTTGCTGGGCATGGCGCAATACTCCCTGGCCGCCCTGCTGTGCGGCATCCTCTTGCTCGACATGGCGATCCAGGGGGTGCACGTCACCAACCAGAGCGCCCTGTACCGGCTGCGCCCCGATGCGCGCAGCCGCCTTACCGCCGGATACATGACGTGCTACTTCGTGGGCGGCGCCGCCGGCTCGCTGGCATCCGCCGCGCTTTATGCCCATACGGGCTGGCCCGGGGTGGTCGCGGGCGGCGCGGCGGTCAGCGCGGCCGCCCTGGCCTACGCATGGCGCGCCCGCGCCGCACGCCTGCCCGAAAACCCGTCACCGCCTGCCCAAGGCTAGGTACTTCTATAATCAATGGTTTAACCGCCGGCGCCTGGCGCGCTGCGGCCTTTCCTCTCTACTAGAATCGCGCACAGGTCCATGCAGGAACGCTACAGCCCCACCGCCGTCGAAGCGGCCGCCCAACAAGACTGGCAGGCCCGCGACGTCTATCGTGTCACCGAGCACGCCCGCGCCGCCGACGGCTCCGAAAAGCCCAAATTCTATGCGTGCTCGATGCTGCCCTACCCCAGCGGCAAGCTGCACATGGGCCACGTCCGCAACTACACGATCAACGACATGATGGCGCGCCAGCTGCGCATGCGCGGCTACAACGTGCTCATGCCCATGGGCTGGGACGCCTTCGGCATGCCGGCCGAGAACGCCGCCATCAAGTCCAGGGTGCCGCCAGCCAAATGGACCTACGACAACATCGCCTACATGAAAAAGCAAATGAAGGCGATGGGGCTGGCCATCGACTGGTCGCGTGAAATCGCCGCGTGCGACCCCAAGTACTACAAATGGAACCAATGGCTGTTCCTGAAGATGCTCGAAAAAGGCATCGCCTACCGCAAGACCCAGGTGGTCAACTGGGACCCGGTCGACCAGACCGTCCTTGCCAACGAGCAGGTCATCGACGGCCGCGGCTGGCGCTCGGGCGCCCCGGTCGAAAAGCGTGAAATCCCCGGCTACTACCTGCGCATCACCGATTACGCCGACGAACTGCTCGACCAGGTCCAATCGGGGCTGCCGGGCTGGCCCGAACGCGTGCGCATCATGCAGGAAAACTGGATAGGCAAATCCGAGGGCGTGCGCTTTGCGTTCCCGCACACCATCGCCGGCGCCGACGGAAAGCTCATCCAGGATGGCAAGCTCTACGTATTCACCACCCGCGCGGACACGATCATGGGTGTCACGTTCTGCGCCGTGGCGCCCGAGCATCCGCTGGCCACGCATGCCGCCCGCGACAACGCCGCGCTTGCAGAATTCATCGAGCAATGCAAGATCGGCGGCACCACCGAAGCCGAAGTTTCCACGCGCGAGAAAGCCGGCATGCCCACGGGCCTTGCCGTCACGCATCCCATCACGGGCGAGCCCGTCGATGTCTGGGTGGGCAACTACGTGCTCATGAGCTACGGCGACGGCGCCGTCATGGGTGTGCCGGCGCACGACGAACGCGATTTCGCCTTTGCCCGCAAGTACCAGCTGCCCATCCGGCAAGTCATCGGCGTCGAAGGAAAGACGTACTCCACCGACGCCTGGCAAGACTGGTATGCCGACAAGCAGATTGGCCGCACGGTCAACTCGGGCAAATATGACGGCCTGTCGTACAGCCAGGCGGTCGACGCCATCGCCGCGGATCTCGCCGCGCAAGGCCTGGGCGAAAAGCAGACCACCTGGCGCCTGCGCGACTGGAGCATCTCGCGCCAGCGGTACTGGGGCACCCCCATCCCCATCATCCACTGCGCCGACTGCGGCCCCGTGCCGGTGCCCGAGCAGGACCTGCCCGTCGTGCTGCCCGACGACCTCATTCCCGACGGCACCGGCAACCCGCTCGCCAAGAACGAAGCCTTCCTGTCGTGCTCGTGCCCCCGTTGCGGCAAGCCCGCGCGCCGCGAGACCGACACCATGGACACCTTCGTCGATTCGTCGTGGTACTTCATGCGCTATACCTCGCCCGACAACGACCAGGCCATGGTAGATGCCCGCAACGACTACTGGATGCCCATGGACCAGTACATCGGGGGCATCGAACACGCCGTGCTGCACCTGCTGTATGCGCGTTTCTGGACGCGCGTCATGCGCGACCTGGGCCTGCTGAAATTCGACGAGCCCTTCACTCGCCTGCTCTGCCAGGGCATGGTGCTCAACCACATCTACTCGCGCAAGAACCCGCAGGGCGGCATCGAGTACTTCTGGCCCGACGAAGTCGAAAACGTCTATGACGCCAAAGGCGCCATCACCAGTGCGCGCCACAAGGCCGATGGTTCCGAGGTGAACTACGGCGGCGTGGGCACGATGTCCAAGTCCAAGAACAACGGCGTCGATCCCCAGGCATTGATCGACACGCTCGGCGCCGACACGGCGCGCCTGTTCGTCATGTTCGCCAGCCCGCCGGAGCAGACGCTCGAATGGTCCGACTCGGGGGTCGAAGGCGCCAACCGCTTCCTGCGCCGCCTGTGGGCGCACTGCCATGCCCACCGCGATGCCGTCGCGCGCGGCCTGGACGGCGGTGCCGACTGGTCCCAGGCGCCCGCTGCCGTCAAAGACCTGCGCCGCGAAATCCATGGCCTGCTCAAGCAAGCCGATTACGATTACCAGCGCATCCAGTACAACACCGTGGTGTCGGCCTGCATGAAAATGCTCAACGCCATGGACGACGCCAAGCTGCCCGAAGGCACGCACGCCGACGCCGCGCGCGCCGAAACACTGGGTGTGCTGCTGCGGGTGCTGTACCCCGTCGTGCCCCATGTCACCTGGCTGTTGTGGCGCGAACTCGGGTACGCTCGCAGCCTGGGCGACCTGCTCGACGCGCCCTGGCCCCAGGTCGACGAAGCCGCCCTGGTCGCCGACGAAATCGAGCTGGTGCTGCAGGTCAACGGCAAGCTGCGCGGCGCCATCCGGGTGTCCGCGCAGGCGTCCAAGGCCGATATCGAGCAAATCGCCGCGGCCCAGGACGAAGTGGCCCGTTTCCTCGAGGGCCGGCCGCCCAAGCGCGTCATCGTCGTGCCGGGCAAGCTGGTCAATGTCGTAGGCTGAAGAGGTATCGCATGCATCCCGCACCGCATCGTCCGCAACGCTTTCCATCCCGCTGGCTGCTGCGCGCGGCCGGCCTGGCGGCCGTCATGCTGCTTGCGGCGTGCGGGTTTGCATTGCGCGGCACCACGCCGCTGCCCTTCGACACCATGTATGTCGGCATTCCCGACAACACCCGGTTCGGCGCCGACATCCGGCGCGCGCTGCGTGCCGCGTCGCCCAACACCACACTTGTAGACGAGCCGGGCGACGCCCAGGCCATCCTGCAGTCGGTGCGCAACCGGCGCACGCTGCGCGAAGTCTCGCTCAATGCGCAAGGCCGCGTCGAGGAATACGAACTCGGCATCGACTTCACCTTCCGGCTCATCACCAACAAGGGGGTGGCGCTACTGCCCGACACCACGCTGTCGGTGTACCGCGAGATGCCCTACGACGACCAGGTCGTGCAGGCCAAGCAGGGCCAGATCGAAAGCCTTTACCAGTCCATGCAGCAATCCCTGGTCAGCCGCCTGATACGCCGCCTCACGGCGCCCGATGTGCGCGAGGCGGCCGAAGCCGCCGCCCGCGGCGATGCCGATCCCGACCTGCCGGTCTACGACCCCAACGCCATGCCGTCGGACGCCAACCCGGAAACCTGGCAGACGCCGGCCTCGCCCGGCACCGGCGCCTGGTAAGCCATGGCGCAGGCGCTCGATGGCGACCGGCTGGCCGACCACCTGCAGCGCGCGGGCGGGCAGCTTGCGCCCCTCTACACGGTGTCGGGCGACGAACCGCTGCTGGTCACCGAGGCCATCGACGCCTTGCGTGCCGCAGGGCGAGCGGCCGGCTACACCGACCGCACCACGATGGTCATGGATGCCCGCAGCGACTGGAGCGCCGTCGCGGCCGCCACCCAGAGCGTGTCGCTGTTCGGCGACCGACGCATACTCGAAATCAAGCTGCCCACCGGCAAACCCGGCAAGACCGGCGGCGACACACTGACTCGCCTGGCCGAGCAGGCCGCGCGCCAGCCCGACCCGGACACACTGCTGTTGGTCGCCTTGCCCCGCCTGGACAAAGCCACGCGCGACACCAAATGGGCGCAGGCGCTGGCGGCCTCCGGCATCATGGTCGAACTGCCATCCATCGAACGCAGCCGCCTGCCCGCCTGGATCGCCGCACGGCTGGCGCGCCAGCAGCAGCGCACCGACAACGCCACACTGCAATGGATGGCCGACAAGGTCGAAGGCAACCTGCTTGCCGCCCACCAGGAAATCCAGAAGCTGGCGCTGCTCTATCCCGAAGGCCAGCTGGCCGCCGAAGACGTCGAACGCGCGGTGCTCAACGTGGCCCGCTACGACGTTTTCGGCCTGCGCGATGCCATGCTGGCGGGCGATGTCCCGCGCACTGTGCGCATGATCGCCGGCCTGCGCGACGAAGGCGAAGCGCTCCCGCTGGTGCTATGGGCCGTGGGCGACGAAATCCGCCTGCTGGCGCGTGTCGCCGAGGCGCGTGCCGCGGGGCAGGACACCGGCGCCATGATGCGACGGCTGCGCATATTCGGCCCCCACGAACGGCTGGCCCTGCAGGCCCTGGGCCGCGTGCCCGCGCGAGCCTGGCCCTCGGCGGTGCAACATGCCCACGAGGTCGACCGTCTGATCAAGGGCCTGCACGTCCCCGGCCGGCTTGCCGATCCCTGGGAAGAAATGACGCGCCTGGCGCTGCGTGTGGCGGCGGCCGGCCGGGCCTGAGCCCCGACGCAACACGCTACACTCGAACTCTACGCCGACGGCACGCCGCGCCGCCGACACCAACCATGCAAGATACGTGATGCCTACTACTGACATCGACACCGCCATGCTGACCCTGGGCGAAAACGCCCGCCGCGCTTCGCGCGCCATGATGCGCGCCAGCGGCGCCGCCAAAAACCAGGCGCTGCACGCCATGGCCGACGCTCTGGGCGACAGCCGGGCCGAGCTCAAGGCAGCCAACGCACAGGACGTCGACGCCGCGCGCGCGGCCGGACTCGAACCCGCCCTGCTCGACCGCCTGACGCTGTCCGACAAAAGCCTCGACCTCATGATAAGCGGCCTGCGCCAGATAGCCGCGCTGCCGGATCCTGTCGGCACGATCACGGCAAGCACCCTGCGGCCCAACGGCATGCGGGTGGCGCAGATGCGTGTCCCGCTCGGCGTTATCGGCATCATTTATGAATCGCGGCCCAACGTCACCATCGATGCCGCCGCGCTTTGCCTCAAATCCGGCAACGCCGCCATTTTGCGCGGCGGCAGCGAAGCCGTGCATTCCAATATCGCGCTGGGCGACGTGGTTCAGGCAGGCCTGCGCGCGGCGGCCTTGCCGGCCGAGGCCGTACAGGTCGTCAACACCACCGACCGCGCCGCGGTAGGCAAGCTCATCACCATGACGGAACACATCGACGTCATCGTGCCGCGCGGCGGAAAAGGCCTGATCGCGCGCCTGGCCAACGAAGCCCGCGTGCCGCTCATCAAGCACCTCGACGGCAACTGCCACGTGTACATCGACGCGGCCGCCGACCCCGAAAAAGCGCTTGCCATCGCACTCAACGCCAAGACTTACCGCTACGGCATCTGCGGCGCCATGGAAACGCTGCTGGTCGATGCCAGCGTCGCCGTGTCCATCCTGCCGCGCATTGCCGCGGCCTTCGCCGCCCATGGCGTCGAATTGCGCGGGTGCCCCCGCACTCGCGACATCGTCCCGGCAGCCAAGCCGGCCACCGACGAAGACTGGGCCACCGAATACCTGGCTCCCATCCTGGCCGTGCGCATCGTCGATTCCCTGGACGAAGCCATCGAACATATCGCGCGCTGGGGTTCGGGGCACACGGATGCGATCGTCACCGAAGATCTCTCGGCAGCCCAGCGCTTCCAGCGCGAGGTCGACTCCAGTTCCGTTTACGTCAACCTGCCCACTTGCTTTGCCGACGGGTTCGAATATGGCCTCGGCGCCGAAATCGGCATCTCCACCAATCGCCTGCATGCCCGGGGTCCGGTGGGGCTCGAAGGCCTCACCACCCTGAAATGGGTACTCAGCGGCCAAGGCCAGACCCGCGGATAACCGGCATTATCCGGCCCAGTCACGTACCAAACGTATCATTTCCATGCCCACGCAAGTTCTTGCCTACGCCTTCAGCCTGGTCACTCTCTGCTTCCTGGTCTGCACAATATGCGCCGTGCTGGTGTTCTTTGTGCGCGCCGATCACATCAACAATACGCTGCAGCACCCGCTGCTCAAGCACGGGCCATTCCGACGCTTTCCTTTCGCGGTCAAGACAGCAATCCTGCAAGACTATTTTTTCCGCCTGGCGTTTCCCGGGTTGAATTTCGGCTTGTTCGGCCGCGCCAACGCGCTGCTCAGCCATGTCGATCCCAAACGCACACCCTTCAGCGTAAAGGCGCCGGTTGTCGTTTTCTGGGCGTCGTGCTGGGTGGGCCTGGTGGCCATGATCGCCGTCTGGGTCATGCTGTTGATATACCGCTAAGGCGGGGCCGGGGCCATGCACAAAGCCCATCCACCCGCCCTACAACCCTGCCCGTGCGGCAGTGGCTCCAGCTACCAGCAATGCTGCCAGCTCTGGCACCAGGGGCCGCGCCGCCTGATGGCGCCCACCGCTGAAGCCTTGATGCGGTCGCGCTATAGCGCCTTTGTGCTCGACGAGCTGCAGTACCTGCTCGATACCTGGCATCCCGATACGCGTCCGGCCCAGCTCGAACCCAATCCACCCGGCCTGAAATGGCTGGGCCTGCAGGTCAGGCAGCACCGACAGCAGGACGATCATCACGCCACGGTCGAGTTCGTTGCCCGATGCCGCCAGGCGGGCCGGGCAACACGCCTGCACGAAACCAGCCGATTCATACGTCAGGACGGCCGTTGGCTCTACGTCGACGGCAAGCATTCCTGAAGCCGGGCGGGCTTTGCTCCAGCCGGCTGCGGCGTATGCATTGTAATTTTGCGTGTTTCAAAGACAAAACCCCAGCACGTTGTATGTGCTGGGGTTTTGAGGGATAAGAGCCTGACGATGACCTACTTTCACAGACGGGAAGTCCACTATCATCGGCGCGAAGGCGTTTCACTGTCCTGTTCGGGATGGGAAGGAGTGGGTCCACCTTGCTATGGTCGTCAAGCGTAAGCGCTAGGGTGCACGAGGTTTAGGGTCTCGGGCACCGCAATTGGGAAGAAGCACATCGAGCTGGGCGACAGGCGTTTCGGCCTGGCCAGCGATTGTGAAGGTATTTATTGAT
This sequence comes from Bordetella genomosp. 7, assembly GCF_002261265.1. Taxonomy (GTDB): domain Bacteria; phylum Pseudomonadota; class Gammaproteobacteria; order Burkholderiales; family Burkholderiaceae_B; genus Bordetella_A. The sequence goes on from NZ_NEVK01000006.1 coordinate 204,238, forward strand.
TGAACGGCACTTGTTCGCTATGTGTCATATCAGGTCTATAAAACCCGCAGAGTTATAGGATCAAGCCGCACGGGCAATTAGTATCGGTTAGCTCAACGCATTGCTGCGCTTCCACACCCGACCTATCAACGTTCTGGTCTCGAACGACCCTTCAGGGGGATCAAGTCCCCGGGATACCTAATCTTCAGACGAGTTTCCCGCTTAGATGCCTTCAGCGGTTATCTCTTCCGTACTTAGCTACCCGGCAATGCCATTGGCATGACAACCGGTACACCAGAGGTACGTCCACTCCGGTCCTCTCGTACTAGGAGCAGGCTCCGTCAAGTATCCAACGCCCACGGCAGATAGGGACCAAACTGTCTCACGACGTTTTAAACCCAGCTCACGTACCTCTTTAAATGGCGAACAGCCATACCCTTGGGACCGGCTACAGCCCCAGGATGAGATGAGCCGACATCGAGGTGCCAAACACCGCCGTCGATATGAACTCTTGGGCGGTATCAGCCTGTTATCCCCAGAGTACCTTTTATCCGTTGAGCGATGGCCCTTCCATTCAGAACCACCGGATCACTATGTCCTGCTTTCGCACCTGTTCGACTTGTCAGTCTCACAGTCAAGCACGCTTATGCCATTGCACTATCAGCACGATTTCCGACCGTACCTAGCGTACCTTCGAACTCCTCCGTTACGCTTTGGGAGGAGACCGCCCCAGTCAAACTGCCTACCATGCACTGTCCCCAATCCGGATAACGGACCAAGGTTAGAACCGCAAACAAACCAGGGTGGTATTTCAAGGACGGCTCCACCGAATCTGGCGACTCGGTTTCTGCGCCTCCCACCTATCCTACACAGGCCGGTTCACAGTCCAATGCAAAGCTACAGTAAAGGTTCATGGGGTCTTTCCGTCTAGCCGCGGGTAGATTGCATCATCACAAACATTTCAACTTCGCTGAGTCTCAGGAGGAGACAGTGTGGCCATCGTTACGCCATTCGTGCAGGTCGGAACTTACCCGACAAGGAATTTCGCTACCTTAGGACCGTTATAGTTACGGCCGCCGTTTACCGGGGCTTCGATCAAGAGCTTGCACCCCATCACTTAACCTTCCGGCACCGGGCAGGCGTCACACCCTATACGTCGACTTTCGTCTTGGCAGAGTGCTGTGTTTTTAATAAACAGTCGCAGCCACCGATTCTCTGCGGCCCCTTCAAGCTCTGCGCGCAAGCGCATCACCCTAACGGGGCATACCTTCTCCCGAAGTTACGGTATCAATTTGCCGAGTTCCTTCTCCTGAGTTCTCTCAAGCGCCTTGGAATATTCATCCCGTCCACCTGTGTCGGTTTGCGGTACGGTCTCGTACAGCTGAAGCTTAGAGGCTTTTCTTGGAACCACTTCCAATCACTTCGGTCCACTTGGGACCTCGTGCCACACCCTTGAATTACGCGCCCGGATTTGCCTAAGCGCCTTCTCCAATGCAGCAACAGGGACATCCAACACCCTGATGACATTCCGCGATCCGTCCCCCCATCGCACTGTACGACGGTGCGGGAATATTAACCCGCTTCCCATCAGCTACGCATCTCTGCCTCGCCTTAGGGGCCGACTCACCCTGCGCCGATGAACGTTGCGCAGGAAACCTTGGACTTACGGCGAGGGGGCTTTTCACCCCCTTTATCGCTACTCATGTCAGCATTCGCACTTCTGATACCTCCAGCAGCCTTTACAAGCCACCTTCGCAGGCTTACAGAACGCTCTCCTACCGCGTGCACTCTAAAGTGCACACCCGCAGCTTCGGTTTATCGCTTGAGCCCCGTTACATCTTCCGCGCAGGACGACTCGATCAGTGAGCTATTACGCTTTCTTTAAAGGATGGCTGCTTCTAAGCCAACCTCCTGACTGTCTATGCCTTCCCACTTCGTTTCCCACTTAGCGATAATTTGGGACCTTAGCTGGCGGTCTGGGTTGTTTCCCTCTTGAGTCCGGACGTTAGCACCCGGTGCTCTGTCTCCCAAGCTGGACTTGCGGGTATTCGGAGTTTGCCATGGTTTGGTAAGTCGCCATGACCCCCTAGCCATAACAGTGCTCTACCCCCCGCAGTCATACTTGAGGCACTACCTAAATAGTTTTCGGAGAGAACCAGCTATTTCCAGATTTGTTTAGCCTTTCACCCCTATCCACAGCTCATCCCCTAGTTTTTCAACACTAGTGGGTTCGGTCCTCCAGCACGTGTTACCGTGCCTTCAACCTGGCCATGGGTAGATCATCTGGTTTCGGGTCTACACCCAGCGACTGAATCGCCCTATTCGGACTCGCTTTCGCTACGCCTTCCCTATCCGGTTAAGCTCGCCACTGAATGTAAGTCGCTGACCCATTATACAAAAGGTACGCCGTCACCCCATAAAGAGGCTCCGACTGTTTGTATGCATACGGTTTCAGGATCTATTTCACTCCCCTTCCGGGGTTCTTTTCGCCTTTCCCTCACGGTACTGGTTCACTATCGGTCGATCACGAGTATTTAGCCTTGGAGGATGGTCCCCCCATCTTCAGACAGGATTTCACGTGTCCCGCCCTACTTCTCTTACGCCTAGTTCCACAAACCAGATTTCGTCTACAGGGCTATCACCTGCTACGGCCGGACTTTCCATTCCGTTCGACTACCTGATCTGCTAAATCGTAAAGGCTCTTCCGATTTCGCTCGCCACTACTCTCGGAATCTCGGTTGATGTCTTTTCCTCGAGCTACTGAGATGTTTCAGTTCACCCGGTTCGCCTCCACTGGCCTATGTATTCAGCCAGGGATACTGCATCGCTGCAGTGGGTTTCCCCATTCGGACATCTGCGGATCAAAGCTTGTTTGCCAGCTCCCCGCAGCTTTTCGCAGGCTACCACGTCCTTCTTCGCCTGTGATCGCCAAGGCATCCACCATATGCACTTAGTCGCTTGATCCTATAACACTACCGTCTTATAGGACGCTGATATGTTTCGCGTTTGTGCCGTTCATAAGTTTCAAAGCCGTTCTGGTCTTGCAACCAAAACCTTGAGAACTTGGAACAATCTAATGCAATCACAACCCGTGCACATGTTCATCAGCCTGGCGGCCAACTACTTCATGTGCACAATTTCGTTGTGCTTCTTCCTAATTGTTAAAGAACAATGTATAGCTTCATTGGGTAAAACCCAATGCATAAGACTGGCTACCAACCCTATGCACTGACTTCTACAAATCAATGGTGGAGGTGAACGGGATCGAACCGATGACATCCTGCTTGCAAAGCAGGCGCTCTCCCAGCTGAGCTACACCCCCAATCACACGAAACCGACCGCACCACGCGCCCTTGCACAAACCCACCATGCAAACACCCGTAACGCTGGCCAACCCCGGCAACCTGGTGGGTCTGGTTGGATTCGAACCAACGACCCCCGCCTTATCAAGACGGTGCTCTAACCGACTGAGCTACAGACCCAAAAACCTCTTCGGATCAGCAGTCAGGATTGCGGCACAGGGAGGTGTCCCCCTCTACCTACGCCCACAACCGATCCCAGCTACACATACAAACAACCGATAAGCGTGGACGCTCTGACAACACGGACTCACTCGCTCTTAAAGGAGGTGATCCAGCCGCACCTTCCGATACGGCTACCTTGTTACGACTTCACCCCAGTCATGAATCCTACCGTGGTAATCGCCCCCCTTGCGGTTAGGCTAACTACTTCTGGTAAAACCCACTCCCATGGTGTGACGGGCGGTGTGTACAAGACCCGGGAACGTATTCACCGCGACATGCTGATCCGCGATTACTAGCGATTCCGACTTCACGCAGTCGAGTTGCAGACTGCGATCCGGACTACGATCGGGTTTCTGGGATTGGCTCCCCCTTGCGGGTTGGCAGCCCTCTGTCCCGACCATTGTATGACGTGTGAAGCCCTACCCATAAGGGCCATGAGGACTTGACGTCATCCCCACCTTCCTCCGGTTTGTCACCGGCAGTCTCATTAGAGTGCCCTTTCGTAGCAACTAATGACAAGGGTTGCGCTCGTTGCGGGACTTAACCCAACATCTCACGACACGAGCTGACGACAGCCATGCAGCACCTGTGTTCCGGTTCTCTTGCGAGCACTGCCAAATCTCTTCGGCATTCCAGACATGTCAAGGGTAGGTAAGGTTTTTCGCGTTGCATCGAATTAATCCACATCATCCACCGCTTGTGCGGGTCCCCGTCAATTCCTTTGAGTTTTAATCTTGCGACCGTACTCCCCAGGCGGTCAACTTCACGCGTTAGCTGCGCTACCAAGGACCGAAGTCCCCAACAGCTAGTTGACATCGTTTAGGGCGTGGACTACCAGGGTATCTAATCCTGTTTGCTCCCCACGCTTTCGTGCATGAGCGTCAGTGTTATCCCAGGAGGCTGCCTTCGCCATCGGTGTTCCTCCGCATATCTACGCATTTCACTGCTACACGCGGAATTCCACCTCCCTCTGACACACTCTAGCCCGGTAGTTAAAAATGCAGTTCCAAGGTTAAGCCCTGGGATTTCACATCTTTCTTTCCGAACCGCCTGCGCACGCTTTACGCCCAGTAATTCCGATTAACGCTTGCACCCTACGTATTACCGCGGCTGCTGGCACGTAGTTAGCCGGTGCTTATTCTGCAGGTACCGTCAGTTGCTCCAGATATTAGCCAGAGCCGTTTCTTTCCTGCCAAAAGTGCTTTACAACCCGAAGGCCTTCATCGCACACGCGGGATGGCTGGATCAGGGTTGCCCCCATTGTCCAAAATTCCCCACTGCTGCCTCCCGTAGGAGTCTGGGCCGTGTCTCAGTCCCAGTGTGGCTGGTCGTCCTCTCAAACCAGCTACGGATCGTTGCCTTGGTAGGCCTTTACCCCACCAACTAGCTAATCCGATATCGGCCGCTCCAATAGTGCGAGGCCCGAAGGTCCCCCGCTTTCCCCCGTAGGGCGTATGCGGTATTAGCCACGCTTTCGCGTAGTTATCCCCCGCTACTGGGCACGTTCCGATACATTACTCACCCGTTCGCCACTCGCCGCCAGACCGAAGTCCGCGCTGCCGTTCGACTTGCATGTGTAAAGCATCCCGCTAGCGTTCAATCTGAGCCAGGATCAAACTCTTCAGTTCAATCTCTGTAGTTGTCGCACCGCTTGCCCCATGACAGGACTCGCAGCACTTCGCTCAAAGAAAATGAGGTTCCTTAAATGTGTTGGCCATGCACAAGGCACGGCCGCCTGACATTCTTGGTACTTCACTTCTGGTGAGCGCCTGATATATCTCTGTGGCTTAAAGAGCCCCAACCCGGCATGCCGCACCGAGCTTGCGCCCGATACCCACATACCCGATCAGAACCCCGTGGCCCGCATCATCAAGCGCCCACACTTATCGGTTGTTTCGTTGTTAAAGAACAGGTACTGCCACTGCGGTGCTGTTCGATCAGCACAGAAACGAGATTATGAAGCCTTTTTTGAAGGCTGTCAAATCGATCGCTTCGCGCTTCCGACTTGCCCCGCCGCTCGACTGCCGCTTCGTTATCAGGGTTAACCCTGAATAACTCGCTAACTGCCAAGCCCGACATCTTAGCACGATTTTTTCAGGCTGTGCAACAACGCGTATTCACATTGTGCCGCCCGACGCAACCAAGACACCGGCCCCGCCACCTGGAAAAACACACCCAGGCAACGAAGGAGCGAGACTATACACCAAAACCGGAGTGTGTGCCGCAACAGTTGCCGGCCCTGTTGGCAGGTACATCGGCGCGCCTACACGCGCAACCAGTGTTGGTGCTGAAGCCGCCGGGTTTCCTGGGCGATTTCCACGGCGCGCCGTATGCACGGGGGCACGCCGATGTCCTGCAGCAGGTGGTCGTCGAAATGAGACAACTCGGTGGCAGTGCGGTTGCACGCGTGGCGGGCGGCGACCGCGTGCCACCAGGCGACCACAGCCGGCCATACCGACGCGGTTGCCGACGCGGTTGCGCGCGACAGGCTTGCTTTACAGGCGGCCACAAAGCCTTGTTGGCAGGTAAGAGATTGCGATTGCATGACGAGTCTCCGCATCAAGTGGGCTTATTGGTAAGCCTACATGCACAACAATCCGGCGAAAATCGCATTGTGCTATACATATTGGTCAGTTATGCTAACCAGCATGAGTAGACTGCCCTTGAACACCCTGCCCGCCTTCCGCGCCGTGGCGGAGCTGCAGAACCTGCGGTCCGCCGCGCAGCGGCTGCACCTGACACACAGCGCGATCAGCCAGCAGATTCGCGGGCTGGAAGATCAGCTGGGCTTTGCGCTTTTTGACCGCGTCGGACGCCGGCTGGTGCTCAATGGCGCCGGCGAAGCCTTGTTGCGCAGCGTGCAATGCGCCCTGGAGCAGCTCGACGAGGGCGTACAGGCCGCGGCTCTGGTGTCCCGCGGCGCGAGCCAGCGTTTGCGAGTGTCGGCATTGCCTTCATTTGCGCAACGCTGGCTGCTGCCGCGCATGACGCGCTGGCGCGAGCGCCATCCCGACCTGGTGCTGGAGATAGAAACTTCGCATCAGGTAGCCGATCTGCAGCGCGAGGGGTTGCAGGCCGCGCTGCGCTCGGGCGTGGGCCCCTGGCCCGGTGTGGTGTCCGAGCCGCTGTTCGACATGCCCATGCCGATGATCGTGCTGGCTTCGCCGGACACGGCCCGGCTGCTGCCGGACAGCGAGCCGCAGACACTGGCGCGCCAGCCCCTGCTTGGCGACAAGGAAATGTGGCGGCAGTGGTTTGCGGCCGCGGGAATGACCGCCAACGTGACGCCGGTGGCAAGTTTCAACGATGCCGGCCTGATGCTGCAGGCGGTAGAACAGGGGCTGGGACTGGGGCTGGGGCGCGAGTTGCTGGCGGCCGATGCATTGTGCGCGGGACGGCTGGTAAAAGTGTCCTCAGTGAGCGTGGAGCTTGAGCCCGCCGATACTTATCACCTGGTATACCCGCCCGGACTGCGCGACTGGCCGCCGCTGCAGGCCCTGCGCACCTGGATCCGCGACGAACTGGAACGTTCGCGCGCAACCCTCACTTCGTCGGACGCGGCCCCCCGCAGACCCGCCCGCCCGAACCCGGGAAACTGAATCCAAACGTTGAGCAAGTAATCGCGTATGTCCGTGGCGGGGATCTCATAGGTTTTGTTGCATACGGCCGTAGCGGCCCTTGCTATGCTGCCTCTCGGAAAGAGGAGCCGAGAGGTTCTGTTGTCATGATGCTGTTGATGCGCGCACGACGCGCTGCCTGGCCGCGCCTGCTGGCCGGCCTGTGGCTTTGCCTGGTGCTCGGCGCTGCGGCGCAGGGCGCCACCCAGCCGGAACGCCCCCCCGATGCCGCACAGGCAGAAACTGTGCTGGTCGACGCCCGCAAGCAAATCGACCAGATACGGGAACACCTGGAAGACGGCGGTGAAGACGCCCAGCTGATGCGCTGGCGCAATGAAGTGCTGGACTTGCAATCGAAGGCCGATGCACTGGCCGAGGCCCTGGCGCCCCAGTTGGCCAGCGTCAGCGCACGCCTGGGCGAATTGGGCGAGCCGCCCGCGGGCACGCGCGAAGCGCCGGATGTGGCGGCGCAACGCGCCCAATTGCAGAAAGACAGCCGTGCGCTGGATTCGCAGATCAAGCTGGCGCGCCTGCTGGCAGTCGAGGCCTCGCAGACGGCGGAGCAGATTTCCGCGCTGCGCCGCAATCAATTCCAGGCCAGCCTGGGCGAGCGTCGCGATTCGGTGCTGGGCACGCCGTTCTGGCTGGAGTTGCGCGGCGACCTGCCGCGCGACTTGCAGCGTTTGGCGCGCCTGGGCGGCGAACTGCGCGAGGCAGCCGGCGCGACACCGGGCGGAGCATGGGCCGCGCTGGCGCTGGCCGCCGGCGTGATCCTGGCACTGCGGGCCGCCTGCGGCCGCCTGCTGCTGAAGCTGACCGCGACGCGCGTGCCGCCCGGGCGATTGCGGCGCTCGTTCCTGGCGATGTGCATCGTGGCGCTGTCCGTTGCCACGCCGGGGTTGATCGCCGCACTATTGAATGTGGGCCTGACCTGGGACGCCAGCCTGACCGACGACACGGACAACCTGCTCGGCGAACTGGTGGCCGTGGTGTGTTTCGGCGGCTATGTGGCCGGGCTGGGGCATGCCCTGTTGCAGCCGGATCGCACCAGCTGGCGCCTGCCCGCGATATCGGACGCGGTGGCGCAGGGATTGCGTCGCCTGCCCCTGGTGCTGGGCATACTGGTAGTGGCCATCTGGCTGAGCGACCAGTTGCCGGTGCTGCTGAACGCAACGTTGACCACGACCATTGCCGTCACCACCCTGGCAACCCTGGCCCTGGCGATGGTGCTGGCATGCGGGCTGCACCGCGCCACCCGCCTGCAGCAGCAGGCGCGCGAGGCCGACGAAGACGGACACCCCTCGCCCCGGCCGTTCTGGCTGTCTGCGCTGGCCGCGGCGGCCTGGACTGTGCTGGCCGTGAGTGTCGCCAGCGTGCTGGCCGGGTACGTTGCCTTCGGCAGCTTTCTGGTAAAGCAGCTGCTGTGGACCCTGGCAATCCTGTGCTCGACTTACTTGTTGTCGGTGTTGATCGAGGATGGCTTCAGCACCTTGCTGGCCCCCTCGCCTGGCGATGACGCCGACGCGCGCAACCGCGTGCGCGGCCAGGCGGCTGTGCTGCTTTCAGGCATAGGACGCGTAGCGGTGACACTGCTTGCCGCCACCCTGCTGCTGGCTCCGTTCGGCGAAGGCCCGAGCGACCTGCTGCACCGGGTCAACCAATTGCACAGCGGCCTGCAGATCGGCGAGGTGCACCTGCGCCCGGCCGCCCTGATGCAGGCCCTGCTGGTGCTGGCGCTGTGCCTGTTGGGCGTGCGGCTGCTCAAGCGCTGGCTGGCCAACCGTTACCTGCCCACCACCGAGCTCGATCCGGGCATGCAGCTGTCTGCTGCCACGCTGTTCGGATACACGGGCATCGTGGTGGCGGTGGCGCTTGCGCTGTCCGCGCTGGGCATCGGGCTGGAACGCGTAGCGTGGATAGCAAGCGCGCTATCCGTGGGTATCGGCTTCGGCCTGCAAGCCGTCGTGCAGAACTTCGTGTCCGGGCTCATCCTGCTTGCCGAACGACCGGTGAAAGTCGGCGACTGGGTATCGCTGGGCGGAGTAGAAGGCGACATTCGCCGCATCAATGTGCGAGCGACGGAAATCCAGATGTCGGACCGGTCCACGGTGATCGTGCCGAACTCGGAATTCGTGACCAAGACCGTACGCAATGTGACCCACGCCAACCCGCTGGGCGTGGTGCAGGTCAGGCTGCCCATGCCGCTGGACACGGATGCGCGGCGCGCCACCGAGCTGATGCTCGAGGCATTCAAGGCGCACGAGGGCATTCTTGAATCGCCGGGCGCGGAGGTTTTCCTGGAAGGCGTCGAGAACGGGCACCTGCTGTTCAACGCGCGCGGCTACGTGAGTTCGCCGCGCAATACGTACGGGGTGCGCAGCGCGCTGCTTTACGACATATTGGCGCGCATGAAGGCGCAAGGCCTGGCCCTGGCATCGCCATCGACGCTGGTGCTGGCGCGCAGGCCATCGCATGGCGGCGCCGCCCCCGACGATGAGCCTAGCGCCCCACATGGCGCTTGATGAAATCCAGGAACCGCGGATCGGTGGCGTATGCGATGTTCACGCGCAGCGCCGACGTCAACTGGCCGCGATCCGGCATGAAGATGGCGCCCGGCGCCAGGAAGATGCTGGCGTCGGACGCGGCGCTGGCGAGGGCCAGTTCGTCCTGCCCCGGCATGAGCTTGGCCCACAAGTAATAGCCGCCGCCCGGCGCATGGGGCAGCGACAGGCCCGCGGCCTTCAACGCGGTTACCGCATCGCGCGTGGCGCGTTCGACGTGGGCCTTGAGGCGACGCTGGTGCTTGAGATACTGGCCGCTTGCGATCAGGTCGAACACGACGCGTTCGACGTAATCGGACGTGCTGACTACCGTCAGCATCTTCAGGTCGCATAGGGCGCCCGCCAGGGCGCCGTTGGCCGCCAGGTAGCCCACCCGCAGGCTGGCTGACAGCGTTTTCGAAAACGTGCCCACATAGATGACGCGCTCGAGCTGGTCGAGCGTGGCCAGGCGCGGGCTGGCATGCGGCAGGATATCGGCGAACGGATCGTCTTCGACAATATAAAAACCGTACTGCGTGGCGGCCTGCAACACCCGGTGGCCGACAGGCAGGGTCATCGAACTGCCGGTGGGGTTGTGCGCCAGCGACTGTGTGAAGAACACCTTGGGCTTGAACGCGGCCGCCTTGCGGGCGAGATCGTCGAGATCGGGACCATCGGCGCGCCGCCGCACGCCCACCAGTTTCACATTCGAAAACCTCAACTTGCCGAACAAGGGGTAGTACCCGGGACTGTCCACCAAGGCGACGTCTCCGGGCTCGAGCAGCTGCCGTGCAACCAGGTCCAGCGCGTGGTTGGCTCCATGTGTCAGCAGCACTTGCTCGACGCCGGCCTGGATGCCGCGTTCGGCCAGCGTCAGTGCGATGCGCTCGCGCAGCGGCTTGTACCCCCAGGGGTTGCCATACCCATGCCCTATCTCGGTGTTGCGAGCGTTGCGGGCGCCGCCTGCGGGGCGCCCCAGGTCGAAACGCTCCATCCATGAGGGTGGAGGACGCCCGTCGCCGACCCGCACTTCATAGTGCTGCACCAATTGCTCGCGCAACAGAGACACCGTGTCGATGGCTTGGGCGACATGCCGCGAACGCTGCGCCGACGACAGCGGGCGGCTGGCCGACACGTAATAGCCCGACCCCGGCCGCGCCTGCAACTGTCCCATGGCGACCAGGCGATCGTAGGCGTCGGCCATCGTGTTTTTGGAAACGCCGTGCTCGACGGCGCCCGCCCGCACCGAGGGCAGGCGCTGCCCGGGACGAAGCGCGCCGCTGGCGATAAGCCCCGCAATTTGATCGACGATGGAGCCGACACGGCTCATGCATATCTCCAGAAGCGAACTGTACCGGTTTTGTGTCTGGTACAGTTTTCAGGCCAATTCCCAAACTGTACCTTGTTTTGTCCCGGGTTAACGCGGATTATCCCATCTGCTCCGGCAAATGCCATACGTGCCGGGTGCGTGTTGAACCGAGAGCGCATGCCACGGACCATGCCGCGCCAGACTAGAACATCAAGGAGAAGACATGAAGACCATCGATCGCCGTTCGGCTATCAAGACCCTGGGGCTGGGCACGCTGGGCGCGGCCGGCATATCGGCCGCGTTGCCCGCGCATGCGCAGGAAACGGTGACCTGGCGCATGCAGGCGCTCTGGGATGGCGGCACGACGCCGCAGAAGTTCGAGGAACGTTTTGTCGCGCGGGTGGCGGAACTGACCGACGGAAAGTTCAAGATCGAACTGTTTTCGGCGGGCCAGCTGGTGCCCGCCAACCAGGCCTTCGACGCCGTGCGCGGCGGGGCCTTCCAGATGATGAAGACATTCGACGGCTATGAGGCCGGCAAGATTCCCGGACTGGCATTTACCAGCACGGTGCCTTTCGGCTTTCCGGAGGCCGATCAATACGAGGCGTGGTTCTATGAGCTGGGCGGCCTGGACCTGGCGCGCGAAGCCTATGCGCCGGCCGGCCTCTTCTATATCGCGCCCACCGTCTACGGCCCGGAGCCGATCCATTCGAAGGTACCCATCAACACGCTGGACGACCTGCGCGGCAAGAAAGGCCGCTTTGTGGGCCTGGCCTCGACGGTGATGGGCGCGCTCGGCGTGTCGGTGACGCCGCTGCCTACCGGCGAGGTGTATTCGGCGCTGGACAAAGGCGTGATCGACCTGGCCGATCGCGGCGACCTGACGGCCAACCTGGAAGCAGGGCTGGGCGAAGTGGCCAAGTACATCGTCATGCCCGGTCCGCACCAACCTACTACAGCGACGAGCTACGTGGCCAACCGCGCGGCCTACGAGCGCCTGCCAGCGGCCTATAAGGCTGCCCTGGCGGCCGCGGCGCGCGAAACATCGGCGGCCCTGCGCCAGCATATCCTGGTGGCAGATGGCAAGGCGCTGGCAGCCTTCAAGGCGCAGGGTGTCGCCGTGACGGCGCTCGATCCGGCCGAGCTCGCGCAGGCGCGCGCACAGGTCATGCAGACCTGGCAAAAGGCGGCCGGCAACAATCCGAACGCGGTGAAGATCCTGGAAAGCCAGACGGCCTTCATGAAACAGCTGGGCCTGCTGGCCTGAGCGGCGCCCGAGGGGCGGGGCGCACACGGCCCGCCCTTTTGCAGCGGGCTTGCGGCCCGCATTCAATCACCGAGAATTACATGCCTGTTGCCATACGCTGGTATGTCACGCTGGTGACGGGGATCAACCGCGCGTTGTTCCTGGCCGTTACCGGTCTGATGCTGGTTATCGTGCCCGTCATGCTGTACGAAGTGGGGTCGCGCTATCTGTTCAACGCGCCCACCGTGTGGGGCATGGAACTGGCGACGATGCTGTTCGGCCCTTACTTCCTGCTGGGCGGCCCCTATCTGTTGCATTTGCGGGGCCATGTGAACCTGGACCTGGTGCGCAGGCGGCTGCCGGCCGAGCGCATCCGCCAGCTGGACCTGTTCAACCACCTGATCATCATGGCGTTCTGCGCCATTCTGGCCACGTATTCGCTGCCGCTGGCCATGCAGGCCATGGAGTTCAGGGAAACATCCTTTTCTGCATGGAACCCGCCCGTGTGGCCGCTGAAATTCGCCGTGCCCGTGTCGGTGATCCTGCTGGGCGCGCAAAGCCTGGCTGAGTTCCTGCGCTTGTGGGTGCGCGACCCCGGCGCCATGGAGGCCACGCCATGACGCTCAGTCCCAACACCGTGCTGGCCATCATGTTCGGCGGATTGACCCTGCTGATGCTGACAGGCCTTCCCATTGCGTTCGTGCTGGGCGGACTGTCGCTGCTTTTGACCGTGACGCTGTGGAACGCCGATGCGGTAGTGCTGATGGTGCTGCAGATCTTCGACACCATGAAGTCCGAGGCGCTGCTGGGCATCCCGTTGTACATCCTGATGGCCGGCATTCTGCAACGCTCGGGTGTGATCGAGGATCTGTACCGCGCCATGGAATTGTGGTTTGGCAGGCTGCGCGGCGGTCTGGCGATCGGTACCGTGGTGATCTGCGTCATCATGGCCGCCATGACCGGCGTAGTGGGCGCCGCGGTGACGGCGATGGCGCTGCTGGCCATGCCCGAAATGCTGCGCCGGGGCTATGACCCGAAGCTGGTCACCGGCACCATCTGCGCATCCGGCACGCTGGGCATCCTGATCCCGCCATCGGTGCTGACGATCGTGTACGCGGTGACCGCACAGGTATCCATCGGCAAGATGCTGATTGCGGGCATGATGCCGGGGCTGATCCTGGCGGTGCTGTATATCCTGTACATCCTTTACGTCGCGTACTTCCGCCCCGGACAGGTGCCGCCGCCGTCCGGCGACCCGGTGCCCTGGCCCGCAAAATTGCGCAGCCTGCGAGCGGTGATCCTGCCGATGCTGCTGATCGTGATGATATTGGGCTCGATTTTCTTCGGCATCGCCACCCCTACCGAAGCGGCCGCGGTCGGTGTGCTGGGCGCCATCCTGGCCAGCGTGGTGCGCGGCCGGCTGACCGTGAACGGCCTCGGCTCGGCCGCCGTGGAAACGCTGAAGGCTACCGCAATGATTCTATGGATCACCATCGGCGCGAAGGCATATGTGGCGATATTCACCGGGCTGGGCGGCGCCAATACGCTGATGGAATTCATCCAGCACCTGGATGTGCCGCCCTACGCCATCCTGGCGGCAATGATGCTGATCCTGATTTTCCTGGGCACGGCGCTGGACGAGATCGGCATCATCCTGCTGACCGTGCCGGTGTTCCTGCCCATCGTGCGCATGCTGGGTTTTGACGAAATCTGGTTCGGCGTGCTGTACGCCATCACGATACAAACCGGCTACATCAGCCCGCCCTTTGGCTACACGCTGTTCTACATCAAGGGGCCGCTGCCGCCCCACCTGGGCATGGGCACGGTATACCGCGGCGTGACGCCCTTCATGCTGCTGCAGATGCTGGCGCTTTTGATCTGCGCCGCCTTCCCCGGCCTGGTCACCTGGCTGCCGCGCCTGATGACGCACTGATCTCCTTTGACTTGATACGTGGACACATGACCGTGAATACACCAGCCAAGAATTCCCGCATCCCCGGATTGCACAAAGACGATATCGCGACGCGCCTGGCCCGGGTGGCCGCATTTGCCGATCTCGACGCGGCGACGGTGAGCCATCTCGCCGACATGGGCAACCTGGACCCGCAGTTGGCCGACCGCCTGATCGAGAACGTGGTGGCCACGATGAATATTCCGATCGGCATCGCCACGAACATGAAGGTGGACGGCGAGGACGTGCTGATTCCCATGGCGACCGAGGAATCTTCGGTTGTGGCCGCGGTGTGCAACGCGGCCCGGCAGTGTTATGAGCACGGCGGGTTTACGACGTCTTTGTCAGGCTCGCTGATGATCGCGCAGGTGCAGCTCGTGGGGGTGCCGGACCCGATGCATGCACGCATGCGGATTCTGGAGCGCAAGGCCGAGATCAAGACCCTGTGCGATGAATGCGACCCCATGCTGGTCAAGCTGGGCGGCGGACTGCAGGACGTGGAGGTGCGCCATATCGAAACTGCCGGCGGACCGATGGTGATCACGCACCTGATCGTGGATACGCGCGACGCCATGGGCGCCAATGCCGTCAACAGCATGGCCGAGAAGCTGGCGCCCCATATCGAGGCGTGGGCAGGCGGCCGTGTGTACTTGCGGATCTTGTCGAACCTGGCCGACCGCCGCCTGGCACGGGCACGCGCGGTGTGGACGTGCGAAGCGATCGGCGGCGAGCACGTGCGCGACGGCATTATCAGCGCCTACCGATTTGCCGCGGCAGATCCGTACCGGGCGGCAACGCACAACAAGGGCATCATGAACGGGGTCTCGGCGGTGGTGCTGGCAACCGGCAACGACACCCGCGCGGTAGAGGCCGGAGCGCATGCCTACGCGGCCCGCAAGGGGTGGTATTCCAGCCTGACCGACTGGGAAGTGACGCCTGACGGGCACCTGGCCGGCACCCTGGAAATGCCCATGGCGGTGGGGCTGGTAGGCGGGGCAACCAAGCTGCACCCGACCGCGCGCGCCTGCTTGAAGATAATCGGCGCGACAACGGCCGAGCGTCTGGCCCGCGTGATTGCCGCGGTGGGACTGGCGCAGAATTTCTCGGCCCTGAAGGCGTTGGCGACGACCGGCATACAGAAGGGCCATATGTCGCTGCACGCGCAGAACATCGCCATGATGGCAGGCGCAGCGGGCGACGAGATCGAACAGGTCGCTCAGGCCATGGTGGCGCAAGGCGCCGTGCGGGTGGACGTGGCGGAGGCGGAACTCGCACGGCTGCGCAATCGCGGGTGAACGCGCGGGATGTGCCTGCGCAGGCCCTATGCCAGCAGCGCGCGGGTGGCGGGAATGAGCAGGCCCAGGCCGGCAAGCAGCAACAGCACGAACACCAGGCGCTTGACGATATGCACCGAGCTCGACGACGCATAGCGGCGAACGATCCAGGTCAGACCCACGACCACCGGCAAGGCCTCCAGACTCAGCCATAGCGCCGTTGCGCCCAGACTGCCGTGCCCGGCCACGAGCGTCAGGCGCAGCACCGCGTTCGACGCGAACAGCACAAGCAGGCTGTTGCGCACCAGCGCCAGGGGCAGAGGCTGCCGGTACAGGTGGTACACCATGGGAGGCCCCGCGCTGGAGAACAGCCCGCCCAGCACGCCGGATAGTGCGCCAAACCAGAGGAAGGACAGACGCGAAGAAACCCGCGGCAACGGGCGGGTGCGCAGAATCAGCATCAGGGCGCACGCCAGGATGGTGAGCCCCAGCAGCCATCGCAGCAGCAAGGCGGTATTGCCGCTGATCCATTCCAGCGCGGCCACGCCCACGCCGACCCCCGCCAGGCTGGCGGCCATGGGCAGCCGGATGAAGCGCCAGCTCAGGTGCGAGCGCGCCTGGCCCAGCGCCACGATTGCATTGACCAGTGTCAGCATGCTGACCACGTTGGAAACCTCGGGCAGCGGAGCCAGGGAGAACAGCCCCGCCAGCCCCAGCAAGACCAGGCCGAAGGCAAACCCGGTCATGGTCTGCGCGTATGTCGCCAATGCCACGCAGGCCAGAAACAACAGATGTTCAACCCAACTCATACTGCCACTACGACAACCGCCACGGCGCGAAAGACGCGCAACGCACTGCTACCGCCTGCCTCCCGCGCGACTCGCATACATGTTCAAGGACAGCCCGGCCAGGACCAGACCCGCCGCCATGATTTTCCAACCCGGCAGCGGCTCATCGAGCAGCGCCACCGAGGCAAGAATGCCGAAAACCGGCACCAGCAGCGCCATCGGGGTAACGGTGGCCGCGGGATGGCGGGCCAGCAGCCATCCCCACGCGCCGAAGGCGAAAACGGTATTGCCCACCGCCTGCCACAAGGCCGCCAGCCATGCCCAGCCGCTGGCCTGCCCCAGGGCGTGCACGATCTGCGACGGGCCGTCCAGCACAATGCTGATCAGCGCAAGCGGAACAATGGCAAACAGGCTGCTCCAGGCAGTGAAGGCCAGCATATTGATGCGACCGGCGCCGCGCATGACCATGTTGGTGCAGGCCCAGGCCACGCCTGCGGTCAGCACGATGCCCAGGCCCGTCAGGGTGACGGCGGCCGACGAATCGGTGATGCTGCGCCAGGCCACGAGCCCATACCCGCCCACGGCCAGCACGGCTGCCACCAGTTGCAGGGGCCGCACACGTTCGCCATGCAAGACCACCGATATCAATATGGTGAAGAAGACTTGCGACTGGATGACAAGCGAGGCCAGGCCGGGCGAGATGTCTTGCCGCATGGCCCAGTAAAGCAGGCCGAACTGGCCCACTCCCAGCAACAGGCCGGCACACGCAAGCACGCGCCATGGCACTGCCGGCCGGCGAAACACCAGTATCCAGGGCAAGGCAGACAGCAGGAACCGCAGGGTAGCGAACAGAAAGGCGGGGAACTCGGCGAGCCCCCATTTGATGACGACGAAATTCGTGCCCCAGATGAAGACTGCGGCAAGCGCCAACAACGAATGGGACAGCGGCATGTATCAGGACATGGGCAGGGGCAAGGCGGCATCATACCCCGCCAGGCGCCGCCCCGCCTTGCCGCCCCCCACGCCCCGGACGGGCTTCAGGCCGCGCCGGGCGCCACCGGATGGGAAGCCTGTTCGCCCACGACGGTGGTCCAGGGCCGTACGCGCCACTGCCGCACCAGGCCGTTCTGCACATAAGGGTCGGCCCGCGCAAACGCTTCGGCCGCCTGTGGCGATTCGCCCTGGAACAACAGCACGGCCTGGTCGGCCGGATCGGCCAGCGCGCCGCCCAGCACCAGTTCACCCCGCGCGACGGCCTCGCGCGCAAGCGCCAGGTGGGCGTCGCGGAACTCCCCCCGGCGTTGCAGATAATCGGGCACCAAGTCATAGAACATCAGATAATGCATGACGGCTCCTACGCGGAATAATGACCGCCCGATCATACTAGCCATTGCAATCATCCCAACAAGGAAACCCCGATGATCCAGGAAATCGCCAGCATTCTCGTGGCCGCCGGTCACGAAGCCGACTTCGAGGCCGGCGTGGCCCAGGCCCGGCCGCTGTTCATGCGGGCCCGCGGCTGCCATGGCGTGGCCCTGCACCGTTCGATCGAGAATCCCAGCCAGTACACGCTGGTGGTCGACTGGGAAACCGTAGAAAACCATATGGTGGACTTCCGGGAGTCGGCCGACTTCCAGGAATGGCGCAAGCTCGTGGGGCCGCACTTCGCCCAGCCGCCCCAGGTACATCACGAAACCAAGGTGCTCTGAGGCGGCCCTTGCCATTTTCCAAGAGGCGCTCATGAAGCTGGCTGCGAATTTATCCTTGCTGTACCCCGGCCTGCCCCTGGCGCGGCGCATGCAAGTGGCTGCGCGCGACGGCTTTGCCGGCATCGAAATCCTGTTTCCCTATGACCAGCCTGCGGCGGAACTCGCCGCCATGCTGCGGGCCAACGGCCTGTCGCTGGCACTGGTCAACACGCCGCCCGGCCCTGGCGGCGAGAAAGGCCTTGCCTGCATCCCGGGCCGGGAAGCGGACTTCGATGCCGCGCTGGCGCGTGCGCTGGATGTGTGCCTGGCCACCGATTGCCGCAGCGTGCACGTCATGGCCGGGCATCCGCCCGCAGGGGCTGCTCATGCGGATTGCGAGCAGACGCTCGTGGCGAACCTGCGGCGGGCTGCGTCGCAGGCGCAACCACTGGGCGTCACGCTGACGCTGGAAGCCCTGAACCGGCACGACATGCCCGGGTATTTCTATTACCTGCCCGACCAGGCGGCCCGCATCGTCGGGCAGGTAGCCCATCCCGCAGTACGACTGCAATTCGATTTCTACCATTGCCAGCGCGAGTCCCTGGACCTCGACCACGCCTTGCGCCGCAGCCTGCCGTCGGTGCATCACGTGCAGATCGCCCATCCGCACGGCCGCCACGAACCCGACCCCGCCGACCCCGAAGTCAGCCGCGCGCTGCGCACGCTGGCCGCCAGTGGCTATGAAGGCTGGATCGGCTGCGAATACCTGCCGCGCGGCGACACCCGCGCCGGCCTGGCATGGCGGGAAGACTACCGCGCGCTGCTCGACGCTGCGCCACGAGGCTGAACCGGCTGGCCGCAACGGCGCCCGCAAGTCTTATATAAGATATAAGACACTTGCCCCGCCGGCCCTCTAGCCTCTACAATCGCCGCCATAACCCTCCTTGCAACCCGACTTTACGCAGGCCTTCCCATGCTGGAATCGTATCGCCAACACGTCGCCGAGCGCGCCGCGCTGGGTATCCCCCCGCTGCCCCTTACGGCTCAACAAACCGCCGACCTGATCGAACTGCTGAAGAACCCGCCTGCGGGCGAAGCCGAATACCTGCTGGGCCTGCTTACCCACCGCGTGCCCGCCGGCGTTGACGATGCGGCCAAGGTAAAGGCTTCGTACCTGGCGGCCGTCGCGCTGGGCAAGGAATCGTGTGCGCTGATCAGCCGCGCCAAGGCCACCGAATTGCTTGGCACCATGCTGGGCGGCTACAACATCGGCCCGCTGATCCAGCTGCTCGATGACGCCGAAGTCGGCACCATCGCCGCCGACGCCCTGAAGAAAACCCTGCTGATGTTCGACGCCTTCCACGACGTGAAAGAAAAGGCCGAGCAAGGCAATGCCAATGCGCGCAGCGTGTTGCAAAGCTGGGCCGATGCCGAGTGGTTCACCAGCCGCCCCGAACTGCCCCAGAGCATGACCATTACCGTGTTCAAGGTTCCTGGCGAAACCAACACCGACGACCTGTCGCCCGCGCCGGACGCGACCACGCGCCCCGATATTCCGCTGCACGCGCTGGCCATGTTGAAGAACAAGCGCGAAGGCGCGGCGTTCCAGCCCGAAGAAGACGGCAAGCGCGGCCCCGTGAAGTTCATCGAGTCGCTGAAAGAAAAAGGCCATCTGGTCGCCTACGTGGGCGACGTGGTGGGCACCGGATCGTCGCGCAAGTCGGCCACCAACTCGGTACTGTGGTTCACGGGCGAAGACATCCCCTTCGTGCCGAACAAGCGCTTCGGCGGCGTGTGCCTGGGCGGCAAGATCGCCCCCATCTTCTACAACACCATGGAAGATGCCGGCGCCCTGCCGATTGAACTGGACGTCTCCAAGATGGAAATGGGCGACGTCATCGAACTGCGCCCCTACGAAGGCAAGGCGCTGAAGAACGGCGAAGTCATCGCCGAATTCAAAGTGAAGTCCGAAGTCCTGTTCGACGAAGTGCGCGCCGGCGGCCGCATTCCGCTGATCATCGGGCGCGGCCTCACGGCCAAGGCGCGCGAAGCGCTGGGCCTGCCGCCTTCGACACTGTTCCGCCTGCCCAGCAACCCGGCCGACACGGGCCGCGGCTTTACGCTGGCGCAGAAGATGGTGGGCCGGGCCTGCGGCCTGCCCGAAGGCCAGGGGGTGCGCCCGGGCACGTACTGCGAGCCGCGCATGACCTCCGTCGGCAGCCAGGACACCACCGGCCCCATGACGCGCGACGAACTGAAAGACCTGGCGTGCCTGGGCTTTTCGGCCGACCTGGTCATGCAGTCGTTCTGCCACACCGCGGCCTACCCCAAGCCCGTAGACGTCAAGACGCATCACACCCTGCCGCAATTCATCAGCACGCGCGGCGGCATCTCGCTGCGCCCTGGCGACGGCGTGATCCACTCCTGGCTCAATCGCATGCTGCTGCCCGACACCGTCGGCACGGGCGGCGACTCGCACACGCGATTCCCCATCGGCATCTCGTTCCCGGCCGGCTCGGGCCTGGTGGCCTTTGCCGCGGCTACCGGCGTCATGCCCCTGGATATGCCGGAATCGGTGCTGGTGCGTTTCAAGGGCAAGATGCAGCCTGGCGTTACCTTGCGCGACCTGGTCAACGCCATTCCGCTCTACGCCATCAAGCAGGGCCTGCTTACCGTGGCCAAACAGGGCAAGAAGAACGTTTTCTCGGGCCGCATCCTGGAAATCGAAGGCCTGCCCGACCTGAAGGTGGAACAGGCATTCGAACTGTCGGACGCGTCGGCCGAACGTTCCGCCGCGGGCTGCACGGTGCGCCTGAACAAAGAGCCGATCATCGAGTACATCAACAGCAACATCGTGATGTTGAAGTGGATGATCGCCAACGGCTATGAAGACGAGCGCTCGCTGGGCCGCCGCATCAAGGCCATGGAAGCCTGGCTGGCCGACCCCAAGCTGCTGGAGCCGGACGCCGATGCCGACTACGCAGCGGTCATCGAGATCGACCTGGCCGACATTCATGAGCCCATCGTGGCCT
This sequence comes from Bordetella genomosp. 7, assembly GCF_002261265.1. Lineage (GTDB taxonomy): Bacteria > Pseudomonadota > Gammaproteobacteria > Burkholderiales > Burkholderiaceae_B > Bordetella_A. Next base: position 225,186 of record NZ_NEVK01000006.1, read on the forward strand.
GCCCGAACGACCCGGATGACGTAAAGACGCTGTCCGACGTGGCCGGCGCCAAGATCGACGAAGTGTTCATCGGCAGCTGCATGACCAACATCGGCCACTTCCGCGCGGCATCGAAGCTGCTGGAAGGCAAGCGCGACATTCCCGTCAAACTGTGGGTGGCGCCCCCCACCAAGATGGACGCCCAGCAGCTTACGGAAGAAGGCCACTACGGCGTGTTCGGTACGGCTGGCGCGCGCACGGAAATGCCGGGCTGCTCGCTGTGCATGGGCAACCAGGCGCAGGTGCGCGAAGGCGCCACCGTCATGTCGACCAGCACGCGCAACTTCCCCAACCGCCTTGGCAAGAACACGAACGTGTATCTGGGGTCGGCCGAGCTGGCTGCCATCTGCTCGCGCCTGGGCCGTATTCCTACCAAAGAGGAATACCTGGCCGACATGGGCGTCATCAACCAGAGCGGCGACCAGATCTACCAGTACCTGAACTTCGACAAGATCGCCGACTACAAAGACGTCGCCGATGTGATCGAGGTATAAGGCGCAGGCAGTGCGGCGGGTCGCTCGCCCGCCGCCATGCAACACGGCCCCGGGTGCATGCCCGGGGCCGTGTCGCATTCAGGCCTCGTGCAAAAGGGGCGGCGGCGCGGGCCGCGTCCGGCCCAAGGCGGGCGTGCGGGAAATGTTGCGCGCGGCGGGCTGTATCGGGATAATACGAAACATTCTTATTCCTAATACCATCATGCCCGCCACTCTTCGTATATTCCGGCACGCCTCCCGCATTCCGCTGCGCCCGCTGTCCCGCGCGCTGCACATTGCCTGGGCGGCGGGGCTGCTGGCCGGCAGCCCCGCGCTGGCGCAAACCGTGCAAGGCTCTGTGACGACCCTGGAGGCCACCACGGTGACGGGCGAGCTGGGCGTGTCCAACCCTACTCCCATTGAGTATGCAGGCGGCCAGGTCGGGCGCGGCGGGCAACTGGGTCTGCTGGGCAATATCGACAACATGGACGCGCCGTTTGTGGTGTCCAGCTACACATCCAAGCTTATTGAAGACCAGCAGGCGCGCACCCTGGGCGATGTGGTCAAGAACGATGCGTCGGTGCTGGTGGGCAATGGCTTTGGCAATTCGGCCGAGACATTTTCCATACGCGGCTTCGCGCTGAATAATGACGACCTGTCGTTCAATGGCCTGTACGGCATCCTGCCGCGCCAGGTGCTGCCCACGCAGATGATCGAGCGCGTCGAGATCCTGAAGGGCGCCAACGCCTTCCTGAATGGCGCCGCGCCGGGCGGCTCGGGCCTGGGCGGCTCGATCAATATTCAACCCAAGCGCGCCGGCGCCGACCCGCTGACGCGCGCCACGCTGGACTATACGAGCGACTCCCAGGTGGGCGCGGGGGTGGACATCGCCAGGCGGTGGGGCGACAGCCAGCAGTACGGCGTGCGCGTGAACGCCGCGCACCGCGAGGGCGACACCCGCGTAGACGACGCGGGGCAGCGCATGACAGTGGGCACCATCGGGCTGGACTACCTGGGCGAGCAACTGCGCCTGTCGCTGGATGCCGGCTACCAGAAGTATCACTACTCGCAGCCGCGCCCCACGATTTCATTGCTGAGCGACCAGGTGCCGTCACCGCCGTCCAATACGGTGAATTATGGGCAACCGTGGACCTACAGCGAACTGGAAAGCACGTTTGGCGTACTTCGCGCCGAGTACGATTTTTCGAGCAACCTGATGGGGTACGCGGCAATCGGCACCAGCCACGACCGCGAAAACGGCGACTACGGGCAGCCCAGCGTCAACGGCGATGGCACCGGCACGGTCAGCCGGCTGACCGTGCCGTATACGCGCGACAGCGTAAGCGGCGAGATCGGCGTGCGCGCCCGCTTCCAGACCGGCACGGTGGGCCACCTGGTCAATGCGGGCGTATCCCGGCTGCAGACGCGTGTGCGCCAGGCGTGGGAAATGAGCGGGCCGACAGACATCGACATCTACGACCCGGATTATTTCCCGCGACCGGATACCGTCTTTACCGGCGGCGACCTCGACGACCCGCATGTCAGCAGCCGCACGCACCTGACCAGTTTCGCATTGTCGGACCAGTTGTCGTTCCTGGATGATCGCGTGCTGTTCACGGCGGGCGTGCGCTACCAGACCATTAAGGACAAGCTCTACACCACCGACGGCGCGCCGGACAGCACCTATGACAAGTCGGTGTGGACGCCCGCCTTCGGCCTGGTGGTGCGCCCCTGGGAGCAGGTGTCGTTCTATGTGAACCACATCGAGGGCCTGAGCAGGGGCGATACCGCGCCCATGACGGCCAGCAACTTCGGTGAAACCCTGGCGCCCTACCGCACCAAACAGACCGAAGCCGGCGTCAAGCTGGACTTCGGCGATATCGGCGGGCACATCGGCGTGTTCCAGATCGAAAAACCCGAGGCCTATACCAATTCGGACAACGTGTTCGAACTGGCCGGGTCGCAGCGCAACCGCGGCCTGGAAATGAGCGTGCATGGCGAACCATGGAAAGGCATCCGCATACTGGGCGGCATCACTTTCATGGACCCCGAACTGCGCGGCACGCGGGGCGGCCTGCAGGACGGCAACGACGCCATCGGCGTACCACGCTACCAGGCGGTGCTGGGCGCCGAGTGGGACGTGCCCGGCCTGGCGGGGCTGACCCTGCAGGCCTATGCGCAGCGGCGCGGGTCACAGTACGTGAATATCGACAACACCGGAAAGATCCCGGCATGGACCCGCATCGACCTGGGCGCCCGCTATGCCACCAAGATCGACGGACGCAATGTAGTGTGGCGGCTGGGCGTGGACAACGTCGCGGACAAAGATTACTGGGCGACGGTGGGCAACGATTTCGGACAAATCACGCAAGGCATGGGGCGCGTCTACAAATTGTCGATGTCGGTGGATTTCTGACCGCCGCCTAGCCGGCGAAGCGCCGTTCGGGCAACCCTTGCACGCCCAGGCCGTATATGGCGAACACGCTGCCCCTGGCCGCGCCGTCGCGCGGCATATGGGGCTGCGCGGGACGGCCCATCGACGTCACGTACAACACATCCAGCGACGGCCCTCCGAACATCACGCTGGTGACGTTCTTCACGGGCATATCGATCACCCGGTCGACCGACCCGTCGGGGCAATGGCGCACGACCTTGCCCTGGCAGACCCGCGCGCTCCACAGGCACCCTTCTGCATCGACCGTGGAGCCGTCCGGCGCGCCGCCCACGGACGGATCGACCCGCACATGGATGCGCCGGTTCGAAACCGCGCCGCTGGCGGGATCGTAATCGTAGGCGCGGATCTCGCCGCGCGCGCTGTCATTGAAGTACAACGTCGCGCCATCGGGGCTCCAGCATGGGCCATTGGATACCACCATGCCGCTGTCCAGTCGGTGCACGGAAAGATCGGGGTCCAGGCGGTATAGCGCGCCGGTCGGCTGCGTTTCGCCGATATCCATGCTGCCCGCCAGGAACCGCCCCTGCCGGTCGACCTTGCCGTCATTGAGCCGATTCGATTCGGCGCCTGGTTCGGGATCTGCGACCAGATCGATCTCGCCGCAGGCAAGATCCATGAAGTAAAACCCCCCGGCCAGGGCCAGCAGCGCCCCGCCCCGCTCCCGCAATGCCATCGAACCTATGGGTTGCGGCGCCTGCCAGGCGCGGACCTCGGCGCCGCCCTCGGTGCAGCGGAATACGCGGCCTTCGGTTCCGTCGATCCAGTACAGGCGCTGCTCGTCCACGTCCCAGAGCGGGCTTTCGCCCAGGGTGGTCTTGACGTCTACAAGGATCTCAATGCGCATGAAAGCCCCCCCTTACCTGGGCCGGCGCAGGGCGCGCGGCTGCGAATCGATGTGCAAGCACGCCGCGTGCCCGCGTGCGGCGCTGCTGCAGGCGCCTGCAGGACGGCCTAGAATGCCGCATCTCCCGATAAGGATAAGGCGATGAGGTTCTGGCCGCTACTGTCGACCCTGCTCATGCTCATGGCATTGGCCGGATGCGCCACGGCTCCCCCCTCCAATCCGGACAACATATGCGAGATCTTCCGGGAAAAGCCGGACTGGCATGACGCGGCGCTGGACGTGCGCGACAAATGGGGCGTACCCGTGCAGGTACCGTTTGCCATGATGTACCAGGAGTCCAGCTTCAAGCACGACGCGCTGCCGCCCCGCTACTACTTCCTGGGCTTTATTCCGTGGGGCCGCGTCAGCTCCGCGTATGGCTACGCACAAGCCAAAGACGAGACGTGGGCCGACTACAAGCGCGAAGCGGGAAGCTGGACGGCCAGCCGCGACAACCTTGCCGACGCGCTGGACTTCATGGGTTGGTATATGAGCAAAACGCAGCGCATCAATGGCGTATCGAAGTGGGACGCCTATGGCCAGTACCTGAACTATCACGAAGGCTGGACGGGCTACCGCAACCGCAGCTACGCGCGCAAGGCATGGCTCGTGCGCGTGGCGCAGCAAGTGCAGGCCCGCGCCGAACGCTTCGGCGCGCAGTACCGTTCGTGCGAAACCGAGCTCAACCGGGGTGGCTGGTTCGGGCTCTTCTAGTGCTTATCCGTGCACGGCAAGCGGCCCGGCGGCGCAACCTGCGCCCGGGCATCATGTAGGCAACAACAAGAGTCAGCATGTATTTCGACAAGATTCTCTGGTCCATGACACGCGGCGTACGCTGGCGCATGCTGGCGTGCGCCCTGCTGGGGCTGCTTGCCCTGGCGGCCGGTATCGCGCGGTTCGCGCTGCTGGGGCAATTCCTGGCCCGGCTGTTCGCCGGCGCCAGCGGCGTCGCGCTGTGGGCGCCGCTGGCCGCAGCCGCCATCGCCATCTTGCTGCGCGGCGGATTCGAGCATGCCTTGAACCTGCTGGCCAACCGCAACGCCGCGCGCATCCAGAACAATCTGCGCGCGCAGCTGTACGACAAGATCGTCGAGCTGGGCCCCGCCTGGTTCGGCGGGCAGCGCACCGGCGGCGTCATGCTGGCGGTCATAGACGGCGTAGAGCAGCTGCAGAGCTTCTTCGGCCGCTACCTGCCGCAATTGTTCGTTGCGGCCTGCGCCCCCGCCGTGATCTTTGCCTTCATTGCCTGGTGGGACTGGCCGGTGGCACTGGTGTTGACGGGCGCCGCGCTGCTGACGTTGATACTGCCGCTGGCGGCGCACCGCAGCCACCGGGACGCGTCGCGTCGGCGTGCTCAGGCTTTCAAGGCGTTCGGCGAAGAATTCCTGGACGCCATGCAGGGGCTGCCCACCCTGAAGGCGTTCGGGCAGAGCCGCGCCTGGGGCGACCGGCTAGCCGAACGAGCGCGCGCGTTGTCCGACAACAGCTTCAGAGTGCTGGGCCGCGAGGTGTCGGCGCGGTTTGCCACGGACATAGGCATCACCCTTGGCGCGGCCGCGGCGCTGGCGCTGGGCGCCTACCGCGTGTCACAGGGCGACATGACACTGGCCGCGCTGCTGGTGGTGCTGATGGCAGGCACCGAAATATTCCGGCCGCTGCGCGACCTGCGCGCGGTGCTGCACCACGGCCTGATGGGCCAATCCGCCGCCGCCAGCATCCGAGCCTTGCTCGAGGCGGAGAGCACCGCGCCGCAAGGCTTGAGCCGCGGCGCGCCCGAAGCTGCCGCCGGCGGTCTGGGCATCAGCTTTGACGACGTGATGTTCTCGTATCCCGGCGGGCGGCGCACCACCCACCATGGCATCCGCTTCGATATACGGCCCGGCGAACGGGTCGGCATCGTGGGGCCCAGCGGTTCCGGCAAGTCCACCCTGGTGCGGCTGCTGTTGCGCCTGCACGATCCGCAGTCCGGCGCCATCCGCATCGGCGGGCAGGACTTGCGCTCGCTCGACCCCGAAGCGGTGCGCGCGCGCATTTCGCTGGTGGCGCAGGACAGCACATTGTTCCATGGCACGGTAGAGGAAAACCTGCTGATGGCGCGTCCCGACGCCACCCCGCAGCAGATCCGCGCCGCCACCGAAGCTGCCAACGCGCATGCATTCATCATGGCCCTGCCCCAGGGCTATCAGACCGTGCTGGGCGAACGCGGGCTGCAGCTGTCGGGCGGGCAACGCCAGCGCCTGGCCATCGCGCGCGCCCTGCTGCGCGACACCCCCATTCTGATCCTGGACGAAGCGCTGTCGTCGGTGGACGCCGAGAACGAAGCCGAAATCCAGCAGGCGCTCGACCGCCTGAGCCGCGGACGCACCACACTGGTACTGGCGCACCGCCTGTCCAGCGTGGTCAATGCCGATCGCATCCTGGTGCTGGACGAAGGCCGTATTGTCGAAAGCGGCACGCATGCCAGCCTGATGGCGGGCGATACGCTGTACCGGCGCCTGATGGGCGGGCAGCAGGACACCCGGCTGGCGCCGTCTTCCGAAACCAGAAGCAATGCCGCCCCTGCGCCCGACGCCGGCGATCCAAGGCCGGCGCCTGCGGCACTGGACGCCGAGGCCCGCCACATCGGCAACCGGCAGGTACTGCAGACGCTGTTGCGGGTGATACGCCCCTGGAAGCGCCAGTTCGCGATCACCGTGGCCAGCGGCATCGGGCGCGTCGCGGCGTTCATCGGCGTGTCCGTGCTGGGCGCGCTGGTCATTGCGCGACTGAAGAACGGCGAACCGTTCGACGGGCTGCTTGCCGCCCTGTTCGTGACGGCGGCGGCCGCGGCATCCCTGCATTGGCTCGAATCCTGGCTGGCGCATTCCATCGCCTACCAGTTGCTGGCGGAGCTGCGCATCGCGCTGTACCGCAAGCTCGAAGCGCTGGCGCCCGCCTACCTCCTGCGCAGACGGTCGGGCGACCTGGTGGGGCTGGCCACGCAGGACGTCGAAACGATCGAGTACTTCTTCGCCCATACCGTGGCGCCCGCCGTGGTGGCGGTGCTGGTGCCGGCAGCCGTGCTGGCGGTGCTGGGCGCGACCGCATGGCCGTTGACGCTGGCATTGCTGCCCTTTCTGCTGTGGGCCGGGGCGTCGCCCTGGCTGACGCGTGCGCGGGTCGACGCGCAGGGCAGCCGCGCGCGCCATGCGCTGGGCCTGCTGGGCGCGCACTTATCCGAAACCATTCAGGGGCTGGCGGACCTGGTGGCGTTCTCGGCCACGGGCCGGCGTCGCGCGGCGTTTCTGGACATCGTGCGCGATTACCAGCGCGTGCGGCTGGCGCTGATGGCCGATCTGTCCCGGCAGGCGGCGCTGCTCGAAATCGCCACGGGCCTGGGCGGCCTGGCAGTCGCCGCCACCGGCGCATGGTGGGTCGCGCAGGGCCATCTGGCGCCCGGCATCCTTCCCCTTTTGATGCTGCTTTCGGTCGCCGCGTTCCTGCCGGTATCCGAAATCGCCCAGGTGAGCCGCCAGCTGGCCGACACGCTCGCGTCCACCCGGCGCCTGCGCGCCATCGAAGACGAGCCGGTGCCCATCGCCGGCGGCACATTGGCGCCGCCGCTGCACGAGACCGGCCTGCGGGTGGCCTTCGAGCATGTCACGTTCACCTACCCGGGCCGGCAGGCGCCCGCGCTGCGCGATCTGACGCTCCAGTTGCCGGCCGGCGCCACCGTCGCCCTGGTAGGCCCTTCGGGTGCAGGCAAGAGCACTGTCGCCAGCCTGTTGTTGCGCTTCTGGGACCCCCAGCAAGGCTGCGTGCGCATCGGCGGCACCCGCCTGCCCGACCTGACGCTCGATGCCCTGTACGAACGCATCGCGCTGGTGGCGCAGGACACCTGGCTGCTGAACGGCTCGCTGGAGGACAACATCCGCCTGGCGCGGCCCGACGCCAACGAGGCGGCGCTGCGGCAGGCCATCGAGCGCGCCGCGCTGGGCGAATTCGTGGCGGGCCTGCCTGACGGCCTGCGCACTCCGGTGGGCGAGCGCGGCGTGGCGCTGTCGGGCGGCCAGCGCCAGCGTATCGCCATTGCGCGCGCCTTCCTTCGGGATGCGCCCATCCTGATACTGGACGAGGCCACTTCGCACCTGGATGCGCTCAGCGAAGCGCGGGTACACCAGGCGCTGGTGGAACTGATGCGCCACCGCACCACGCTGATCATCGCCCACCGCCTGTCCACGATCCGCCAGGCCGACATGATTGCCGTAGTGGATGCAGGCCGCGTCGTCGAATGGGGCACGCATGATGATTTGCTGCGCAGCGGGGGCGTATACGCCCATCTGGTAAACCGGCAGCTGTCGGCCGCGCGGCACGGCGGCTGACCAGGCGCGGGTCTTGCTGCGCCAGGGTCGGGCGCCCGCCCCGGCGCGTGCCCGGGCCGGCCCGCTTTTTTTCCGGGCCCGGGCGCGGGAAGATGGGCGGGAACTTTGACGCAACATCCAAGTCTTATATAAGATATAAGACATAAGACACGCGTTCGCAGGCACGTTTGTCTCACATACAATGACAAGCGCGCCAAAACGCCACAAAATGGCAGCTTTACGCGGTCCCACACCCACGGAGTCTGATCATGCCGCACAACACGTTCAATACCCTCCAGAAATTCAAGATCGGCAATAAATCCTGTCAGTTCTATTCGCTGCCTGCGCTGGGCAAGGCGCTGGGAATAGACGTGCAGCGATTGCCCGTTTCGATACGCGTCGTGCTGGAGTCGGTGCTGCGAAATTGCGACGGCCAGAAAGTCACGGAAGACCACATCCGGCAATTGGCCGGCTGGCAGGCCAATGCCCGGCGCGAAGACGAAATCCCCTTCGTGGTGGCGCGCGTGGTGCTGCAGGACTTCACCGGAGTACCGCTGTTGGCCGACATCGCGGCCATGCGTTCGGTGGCGGCCAAGATGGGCCAGGACCCCAAGCGCATCGAACCCCTGGTGCCCGTGGACCTGGTGGTCGACCACTCGGTCATGATCGACTATTTCGGCACGAAGAACGCCCTGGACCTGAACATGAAACTGGAGTTCAAGCGCAACCAGGAGCGCTACCAGTTCATGAAATGGGGCATGCAGGCATTCGACACCTTTGGCGTGGTGCCCCCGGGCTTCGGCATCGTGCACCAGGTCAACCTTGAATACCTGGCGCGCGGCGTGCACCAGAAAGACAACATCTACTATCCGGACTCCCTGGTCGGCACCGACAGCCACACCACCATGATCAACGGCATCGGCGTGGTGGGCTGGGGGGTGGGCGGCATCGAGGCCGAAGCCGGCATGCTGGGCCAGCCCGTCTATTTCCTGACCCCCGACGTCGTGGGCGTGGAACTCAAGGGCCAGCTGCGCGGCGGCGTCACCGCCACCGACCTGGTGCTGACCATCACCGAAATGCTGCGCCGTGAAAAGGTGGTGGGCAAGTTCGTGGAATTCTGCGGCGAAGGCACCGCCAGCCTGTCGGTGGCCGAACGCGCCACCATCGGCAATATGGCCCCCGAGTATGGCGCCACCATGGGCTTTTTCCCGGTAGACGCGCGCACCATCGAATACTTCAAGGGCACCGGCCGCACCCGTGACGAAATCGCGGCGTTCGAAGCCTACTTCAAGGCGCAGCAGATGTTCGGCGTTCCGAATGCCGGCGACATCAACTACACCAAAGTGCTGACGCTCGACCTTTCCACGGTTGCGCCTTCGCTGGCCGGCCCCAAGCGCCCGCAGGACCGCATCGAGATCGGCCATGTCAAGAACACGTTCGTCGACCTGTTTTCCAAGCCCACTTCCGAGAACGGCTTCAACCAGCCGGCCGAGAAACTCGACCAGGCATACACCACCAGCGCCGGCACGCAGATCAAGAACGGCGACATCCTGATCGCGGCCATCACGTCGTGCACCAACACGTCCAACCCCAGCGTGCTGCTGGCCGCGGGCCTGTTGGCCAAGAAGGCCGTCGAAGCCGGCCTGAAGGTGCCCAAGCATATCAAGACCTCGCTTGCGCCCGGATCGCGCGTGGTGACCGAATACCTGAGCAAGACGGGCCTGCTGCCCTATCTGGAAAAGCTGGGCTTCGACGTGGCCGCCTACGGCTGCACCACCTGCATCGGCAACGCCGGCGACCTCACCGCCGACCTGAACGAGGCCATTGTCGACCACGACCTGGTCTGCGCCGCCGTGCTGTCGGGCAACCGCAACTTCGAGGCGCGCATCCATCCCAACATCAAGGCCAACTTCCTGGCCTCGCCGCCGCTGGTGGTGGCCTACGCGCTGGCCGGCACCATGCTGCGCGACCTGATGACCGAACCCGTGGGCCGCGGCAAGAACGGCGACGTGTGGCTCGGAGACATCTGGCCCAGCACCGAAGAAGTGCAGGCCCTGATCAAGCACGCGCTCGACCCCAAGGCCTTCCAGGAAAACTACGGCCAGGTCAAGACCAACCCCGGCAAGCTGTGGGAAAACATCAAGGGCGTCACGGGCGATACCTACAACTGGCCCGAATCCACCTACATCGCCGAGCCGCCGTTCTTCGAAGACTTCGGCATGGAACCCAAACCCATGCCTCCCATCAACGGAGCGCGGGCACTGGGCATTTTCGGCGACTCGGTCACCACCGACCACATCTCGCCGGCCGGCGCCATCAAGGAAACCTCCCCCGCCGGCAAGTGGCTGAAAGAACATGGCGTGATGAAGGCAGACTTCAACAGCTATGGCTCGCGCCGCGGCAACCACGAGATCATGATGCGCGGCACTTTCGCCAACGTGCGCATCAAGAACCTGATGATTCCGCCGCTGCCCGACGGCAGCCGCTACGAAGGCGGCGACACGCTGTTCCAGCCTACCGGCGAGCAGATGTCCATCTACGACGCGGCCATGAAATACCAGGCCCAGGGCACGCCCACCGTGGTGTTCGGCGGCGAAGAATATGGCACCGGCTCGTCGCGCGACTGGGCCGCCAAGGGTACGCAACTGCTGGGCGTCAAAGCCGTGGTGGCGCGCAGTTTCGAGCGCATCCACCGCAGCAACCTGGTGGGCATGGGCGTGCTGCCGCTGCAGTTCAAGGGCGACGACAGCGCCGAATCGCTGGGCATCACCGGCCAAGAGGTCTACGACATTTCCGGCCTGGAAAACGGCATCCGGCCCATGCAGGACGTCACCCTGTCGATCCGCCGCGCGGATGGCTCGCGCCAGGACGTGCAGGTGCTGTTGCGCATCGACACCCCGATCGAAGTCGAGTACTACGTGCATGGCGGCATCCTGCCTTTCGTGCTGCGGCAACTGCTGGCGGCTTGACGCAGACTGAACGCCCCCGGCCGGGCCGGGGGCGGGCGCAGCCCGCCGGCGTTAAACTAGTGGGTTTCCTCCTCCTGACCTTGGACACCCGCAACACACAATGGCCCGAGCCCGAAGTACCTCGTCCCCCCGCCTGAGCCGCGACGCATCGCGGCTGGCGGCGCTTGCCCAGTCATTGAACCGCTCTGGCAGCCGGGTCGAAGACCGCTACTGGGAAAACCTGCTGGCCGATGCCATACGCAAGCTGATGCGCAGCGCCCAGGACGGCCACCTCGAGGCCGCGCTGGACCATCTGGCGCAGCGCGATCCGGGCGCCTACGAAGTATTGATCGAACAAGCCGAAACCTTGTCCGAATCCATGCACATCGACAAGAACGGTCAACGCCACGACGTGTTGCTGATCGTCGCGCCCGTGGTGGCATGGACGCGTTATTCGATCCCTACCGGCCCTATCGCCGAATCCGCCCAGCAGGCGTTGCTGGCGCAACTGCACGGCCATGTGCTGGCCGAAGGCGCAAGCGTGGCGCTGTTGCCCTGGCTGGCCAGCATCGAACAGATGCCGCGCACGTTCTCCGAGACCTGGCAATGGATGCAGCGCCTGGGCGACCAAGCCCTGGGCGGCGACGCCGGAATGCCCGAACTGCGCAACGACTCCGAAGCCGCCAATATGCTGGCCGACACCCGCTATGTGGTGGCGGCGGTGGCCGTTCCCGAAGGAGCGCCGATGTTCCGCTGGCAGGAACAACCCGGCGAACACGCAAGCAGCCGCGACACCGCCCTGGCCAATTGGGTCGCGCAGGCCCAGCCGACGCTGGCCGCCATGCTGCCCGGCTGCGGCATCGAATGCCTGCTGCCCGATGCGTACTACGTCAGCAACCGCGAGGGCGACCGCCGCGTCAGGCCGTTGTCGCTGCGTGCGGCGGTAAGCTGGCTGGAAGGCGCCGTCAACCTGGCGCCCGGCGAGCTGCGCGCGGTGGTGGCCGGGTGCGGCGACGTGCGCATCGAAGAATATCGGGTCGGCTTTACGGCGCGCAACAGCAACGACGTGTATTACGGTTGCGTATGGCCGCTGTATGGCCGCGACGAAGAAACCCCGGGCGAAGACCAGCCCGACACGGTGGACGAAATCGCCGCGCTGCTTAAAGAATATGGCGTGCACGACCTGCGCCGCATTCCCGGTGTGTTGCCGCCCGAATACTGCGAAGACTGCGACGCGCCGCTGTTTCCCAACCCGCTGGGCGAACTGGTGCACGCCGAACTGCCCGAAGACGCCAACACGGCTCCGGCGCAATTTCACTGAGTACGCCGCATGATGCGGGCCGACATCTTCTGTCGGGTCATCGACAACTTCGGTGATATCGGCGTGTGCTGGCGACTGGCCAGGCGGCTGGCCCACGGCCGCGGCTGGCAAGTGCGGCTATGGGTCGACCAGTTGCCGGCCTTCGCCCGCATCCAGCCCGGCATCGCGGCCGATGTGGCGCTGCAGCGCTACGCCGGCATCGACATTGTGCATTGGTCTGCAGAGCCGCCGACGCTGGCGCCAGGCGACGTGGTCATCGAGGCTTTCGCCTGCGACCCGCCGCCCGCCTTTGTGCGAGCCATGCAGGCCAGCCCCCCGGCATGGATCAACCTGGAATACCTCAGCGCCGAACCCTGGGTCGAAGGCTGCCACGGCATGCCGTCCCGGCGGCCGGACGGCCTGGTCAAGCACTTCTTCTTTCCCGGGTTCACCCCCGCCACCGGCGGCCTGCTGCGCGAACCCGGCCTGAGCGCCGAACGCGACGAATTCCAGGCATCCGGCCCGGCGCGGGAAGCCTTTCTGCAAGGCCTGGGCCTGGGCAAGGCCCACTTGGACGGCCTGCGGCACGGGGCGCGCCTGGTCACGCTGTTCTGCTATCCCCATGCGCCGCTGGACGCGCTGGCGCAGGTATTGTCGCAAGACCGCCAGCCCACGCTGCTGATGGCGCCCGAAGGCGTGGCGCCCGGCCTGGAACCGCTGGCCAACGACGCCCTGCAGGTGGCGCGGGTGCCGTTCGTGGCCCAGCCAGACTTCGACCGCCTGCTCTGGTGCGCGGACCTGAACATCGTGCGCGGCGAAGACTCTTTCGTGCGAGCCGCATGGGCGGCACGCCCGTTCATCTGGCACATCTACCCGCAGCAGGACGACGCGCACCAGGTAAAACTGCAGGCATGGCTGGCGCGCTACCCGGCGCCGGACCAGGCGCAAGCCCTGATCCGCGGATGGAATGCATCTGCCGGCGCAAGCGCCAGGGTGGCCGCCGCCCTGCCCGCCGCCCTGGCGGCGCCCGCCTGGGCGGCATGGCAGGAAATGGCGCGCGCCTGGGACGAAGCACAGGCCGCGCGAGCCGATCTGGCTGACAACTTGGCCGATTTCTGCGCAGAATTGGCCAAGAAACGCTAGAATAGAGAGTTTTCCGAGTTCCTTCGCCCGCGCATGTTGCGTCGAGCCAAGCCTCGACTGACTGCCTCCCGGGGCACGTGGGCGCCACGCTGGCACCCGCGCGCAAGCACGGTGAGCGCGCTTTACTACCCGGAGTTTTATTTAGATGAAAACCGCTCAAGAATTGCGAGTCGGCAACGTAGTCATGGTCGGCAAGGACCCGCTGGTGGTCCAGAAAGCCGAATACAACAAGTCCGGCCGCAACGCCGCTGTCGTCAAGCTCAAGTTCAAGAACCTGCTCACGGGTTCGGGCAGCGAATCGGTGTACAAGGCCGATGAAAAGTTCGATGTCGTCGTGCTCGACCGCAAAGAATGCACCTACTCGTACTTCGCCGACCCCATGTACGTGTTCATGGACGAAGAGTACAACCAGTACGAAATCGAAGCCGAAAGCATGGGCGATGCGCTGAACTACCTGGAAGAAGCCATGCCGGTGGAAGTGGTCTTCTACGACGGCCGCGCCATTTCGGTGGAACTGCCCACGATCCTGGTCCGCGAGATCACCTATACCGAACCGGCCGTGCGCGGCGACACCTCGGGCAAGGTGCTCAAGCCCGCCAAGATCAACACCGGCTTCGAGCTGAACGTGCCGCTGTTCTGCGCCATTGGCGACAAGATCGAGATCGACACGCGCACGCACGAATACCGCAGCCGCGTAAACTGATCGGCGTCCGGCCCGCAGGCCGGCACAGCCAGCAAAAAAACGGCGCCAACGGGCGCCGTTTTTGCTGCGTTGCTACACTGGCAGTGTCCGGCGCATGCAAGACTCTTGTATTCGTGGGCGCCCGCCCCATATTTCCCGTCATGGCACTCAAGGTATTCGATTTGCAGTGCGAGCAAGGCCACGTGTTCGAAGGCTGGTTCGGCTCGCATGAAGACTACGACACGCAACAGGCGCAAGGCCTGGTCACGTGCCCGATGTGCTCGTCGGCCACCATTACCAAGCGCATGTCCGCGCCGCGGCTGAATGTATCGCACCTGCATGCGCAGCCGCAGCCGCCTGCGCGGCCCGCGCAACCGCCGGGCCCGGGCGATGCCGCCGCCATGGCCCGCCTGCAGGCCGCCGTGCTGCAGCAGATGCGCGAACTGATACGCAAAACCGAAAACGTGGGCCCCCGCTTTGCGGAAGAAGCCCGGCGCATACATGAAGGCGAGGCCGATGAACGCCCCATACGCGGCACGGCCACGCCCGAAGAGCGCGTGGCCCTGAGCGAAGAAGGCATCGACGTCCTGGCCCTGCCCGATTTTCTTGACGACGACCGCCTGCAATAGGCCAGCCGGCGCGACCGACAAAAAAATTGAGCCCCATGGGGGCTCAATTTACGTAAGGCCGGGGCGCTGCGCTATTTGCGCCCTTTCTTGGCCGCCGCCGCCTGCTCGCGCTGGATTTCGGCCTGCTGGGCCTGCAACGAATCGATCTGGCGCTGCATCGCGCTGAGTTCTTTGCGCAGTTGCTGCTGCTGCTGCGCAAGCGCCGCCGCCTGCTGGCGCGCCTGTGCCTGGCGCGCGGCCACTTGCTGCTCTTGCTGCTCGCGCAGGCTCTGGTCGGCGCGCAGCGTGGCCAGTTCGCTGCTGCGCTCGGCAAGCAGGCGCTCGGAATGCGCGTACTCGGCCTGCAGCTTGATGCGCTTGATGTCGACTTCCGCCAGATCGGCCGACTGCTGCGCGAATGCGCGATAGGTGGACTCGGCCTGCTTGTCGGACTTGGTCTGCACCACGCGCCAAAAGTCCTTCTGCTGGAACAGCGCCACGTAATAGGTGAGATCGTCGGGCTTGAACAACAGGCTGGCGCCATACGTGCCGTTGTATGTCGTGCGCAGTTCAGATACCTGCCGGTTCTGGATCAGCGACTGCAGCTCGGCGACCGTAGTATTGGCTTTGGGAGCGGCGGCAGGCGGCGTGACCGGCGTGTCGCCCGGCACATCGTTCTGGACCTGCTGCACCGGCGGGCGGCTGGCTTCGGATTGCGCGCTGGCGCAGGCGGCCAGACCGGACATTGCCATGCCCAGCACGGCCAGCCGCGCCACGGTATGAAGTTTCAGGACTTGCATGCCTTCCCCAAAAAAACGTTGCAGAACTATACCAAGTAATTATGCGTTACTGGACACTGGTTTTTCCCAGTGCAGCTCCCCACCCGCGCTAGAGAGACTCGGCCACGCCTTCGGCGACTTCGCCTTGTTGGCCGCCCAGCCGCAGCTTGCGCATCTTTTCCCACAGTACCTTGCGGCTGATGCCCAGGTGGTGCGCGGTGTCCTGGCGCCGCCATCCATTGGATTCGAGGGCGGCCAGGATGCGGGCGCGTTCGGCGCGCTCGGCGTCGGTGAACGCCTCTTCGGCGGGCGCCGCGGGCCGCGCGGCCCTGGCCGGCATGCCCGCCAGCCTGGCGAAAATCTGGTCGATGCGGGGCCGGTCCCATTGCTGGAACTGGCGGCGTACGATCGCCACGCGCTCGACCACGTTAGACAGCTCTCGTACGTTGCCCCCAAACGCCGTGTTGGCGACGCGTTCGAGCAGCCACGCGGGCGGCGGATCGCCGGGGTCGGCGTGATGCCGTTCCAGCAAGGCGCGGAAGATGGCGATTTTTTCCTCCGGGCCGCGCTCTTCGAGATTGGGAATATATAGTTCGATGACGGCCAGACGGTAATACAGGTCCGCGCGGAACTCCCCTTGCGCGCAGAGTTCGCGCAGGTCTTTGTTGGTGGCGGCCACGAGCCGGAAATCCACGGGCACCGCTACCGTGGCGCCCAGCCGCGTCACGGCGTTCTGCTCCAGCACGCGCAGCAGCTTCACTTGCTGGTACAGCGGCAGGTCGCCGATCTCGTCCAGGAACAATGTGCCGCCGTCGGCCTGCTCGAAATACCCCTTGTGCACGCCCACTGCGCCCGTGAACGCGCCCTTGGCATGGCCGAAGAAGTGCGCCTCGAACAAGCCTTCGGGAATCGCCCCGCAGTTCACGGCCACGAAGGGGCCTTCAGACCATGCCGCGCGGTCATGCAACAGGCGCGCCACCCGCTCTTTGCCCACCCCGGTCTCGCCGTGGATGAGCACGTTGCTGCGGCAGTCGGCGAACATCTGCGCTTCGGCCAGCAATTCGCGCATCGGCTCCGACACCGCCACGAACGGCTGCTCCTGGCGCACGCGCCGCCGGTCGGCGCGCTCAAGCGACCCCAGCAGGTCAAAGAGCTGTTTGCGCAGCTCGGCCGAGGTAAACATCAAGGGCAAGGTGTGCGAATACTCGGGCGGATAGAAGCGCGGGTCGTTGCCGCGCGCCTCGGCTGCCACCCAGATGACCGGCATGCCTTGCGAGGCCAGCCAGTCATGGCCGCTGAGCCGCTTGTCGCCCATGACCGACACAGACACCAGCGCGACGGCGGTGCGCGTCATGTCGCGCTGGGGCGGAAAGGATGTCCCCGCATCGGCCCGCACCACGGTGACGTCCATGCCGGCCAGGCAACGCTCGGCGCGCGCCGCGATATCGGACACGCCTTCCCAGACGTAAAGGTCGAAATCGTCGTGGATGGGTTTACTGGACATAGGCAATATGATCGGCCCGCGGGCGTCTCCTCGAGAGCTTAATAAACCAGCCTGGGCTTGCCGCAATCTACCGACAGCAGCGACACATCGGTCTCGCCCAGGTTCAGGCCCAGCAGCATCAGCACCTGCCTGAGCAGCTCGGATATCGGATCCAGCAGGGGCTGCAGCAGCGCAATCACGACGTTGATCAGGCCGCTCAAGGCGCTCGTGCCGGTCAGCGCAAGGGCGGCTACCGAGTCGATGCGGCAACTGCGTATCGCGTTGGGCGTCAGGTGCAGCACGCATACCGTATCGGCAACCACGGCGGCTACGGTATCCAGCAGATTGCCCACCACCGTCACCGTGCCGCCCAGCAGGCCCAGCAGGCCGCCATTGATCACCCGGTTGTTCAGGTTCTGGATCTGTTCCGCCGACCAGTTCAGGCGGTTGACCACCGCCGATACCGATTCGCCGGCCCCCTGGCTGCCCACCAGGCGCTCGGCAAACTGCTTGGCCTGGCCCGCCGGGATCTTGGCATTCTGCTCGGTAAGGTCGGCCAGCAGGCCCAGGATGACGGTGTCGGCAACGTTGCGGACCAGCTCGGCAAGATCCAGATCGGTGGCGTTGACCGTCTTGGTCGAGTCGGGGGAATCGGGCTCTGTCAGGGTCACCGGTACGGGGTCGCCCGCGCGGAAAACCGGCAGCGTCACCCTGCTGGACACGGGCAGCAGGCCCAGCACATTCAGAATCGGATAGCGCTGCACCGACGTGAATTCGTCTTCGATGCAGGCATTGGTGGTCGAGAAGAATTCGTCTCCCGGGCCCATGCTCGGAAACTGGCCCACGCACACATTCGCCACCGACGAACGCACGTCGAACCTGGCCTGATCTGGGGCCAGAGGCGCCTCGCATATGCCGGTCAGGGTGGCGTCGGATTGACCCACTTCGACGATGAGCGGCAGATCGACCTTGGTGCCCAGTGTGTTGAGCACCGGCCCGACCACGGGGATGCTGGAGGTGTTCAGCCGCAGGTACACGCGCACGCCGGCCGTGCTGGCGCGCGTGCCCACGCCCCCCACGGCGATGGACGGAGGTTCGACCACGCGCACGCGGCTCTGCACACCCAGGATCGGCACGTTCAGGCCCAGGTCGATGAGGTTGTCGCCATTGGCGATCATCAGGCCGGTCTGCAGCAGATCGGTGACCTTGATGTCTGCCTGCAAGGCAGCCTGCGCGTCGGTTGCCACGCCGATGTCCAGCAAGCCGCCCTCGCCGAACGGCTTGATGGGAATGTCCAGCGGAGCCACATCGAGCATCACGTTCACGATGTCGGCCAACAGCCCGATCTGCGCCTGGGCCGTGCCGCTGGTGCGCTGGGCCACGGCGAGCGACGCATTGAGCAGCTCGCCCAGCGTGATCGCCGGCAGCGCGGCCAATTGTTCGGGAGTGCCCACCCCGGCCAGCACGGACACCGGAATGCCCAGCTCCTGCAGCAGGCCGGACGGCGTGATGTTGAGATTGACCAGTCCGGCCGAATCCAGCACGTCCAGTTGCGCCGGCGTCGCGCCCAACGATGCCAGCAGCTTGCCGAGCAGACCATCGGAAGCCAGCCGCAGCAGCCTGGATTCGACCGAGAACGCAGCGGTGGGCGCCGTATTCGAGGCCACGGCCTCTACCTGCACCCGGGTGCCGCCCGTCCAGCCATCCAGCACGCTGGGAATCAGCGAACTCAGCGTCGTGGAGATGTGCACGCGTACGGCGTTGGCGCGCTCGCCCGCGGCCGCATTGGGCGTGAATACGTGCTTGCCGGACGGATCCGGGCGGGTGGGATCCCAGTACAGGCATTGCACCGACACATCGCCGGCGGCCAGCGGGTCGACAAACCCCGGCACGTTGTCCACCGCGCTGCGACGGGCTGCCACGGCCACGGGCTGCCCGGGCTGGCAGCCGGCGACTGCGCCGCTGGGCGCCAGCACCTGCACGGCCGACAAGGCGGCCAGGTCCGCGGCCTTCTGCAGCTCGCGCTTCATGTAGAACAGGTAGCCGACTTGCACCGACAGCAGGATGACCATGCCGATCAGCACGGCGAACGCCACCGACACCGCGACGGATCCCCGCTGGCGGGTACGTGGAGTCGAGAAACGCAAAGGCCTGTTCATAGTGATGTGCGCGACGATCCAGCTAGTTGCTGTCCGTCTCTACCTTTTCGCCGAACCATTGAGGGATGGGCTGACGGAAACTGTCGAGATACCGTTGCCATGACGCGCTGGACACCGGCCCCAGGATGGGCAGCGCCCCGCCGGCGCGACGGCCGTCGGCCTGCGCCGCCATCAATGCACGGGTGACATCGCCGACTGCCTCGTCCCGTTGTGCCGACGCCGGCGCCGTGGAAGCGGCCGCCGTGGATGCGGCCGCCGTGGATGCGGCCGCCGTGGATGCGGCCGCCGTGGGAGCGGC
Source organism: Bordetella genomosp. 7 (assembly GCF_002261265.1). Lineage (GTDB taxonomy): Bacteria > Pseudomonadota > Gammaproteobacteria > Burkholderiales > Burkholderiaceae_B > Bordetella_A. The sequence goes on from NZ_NEVK01000006.1 coordinate 244,776, forward strand.
CGCCGGCATGGGCGTCTGCACCTGGCGCACCACGGGGCGCGCCGGCATGGCCTGGGGCGACGCTGGCGCCACGGGCGTTGCCGACGCCGCGGGCTGGGCGGCGGCCCCGCCGGTCAGCGGCGCATTCATTTGCGCGCCCGCCACCCCGGGCAGCAAGGCGGCCAGCACGATCGGAAGCTGATAAACATAACGGGACATGGTCGTCTCTTTCTGGTTCGTGATGCCGTAGCAGGCGTGCGGCCGTCGCTACTGCACCATCGGCGGGTTGATCATGCGGTCCATCACCGGCTGCAGCATGGGCATCACGACGTCGCGCCCGCTGGAAACCTGGGTGATTTGCCGCTCGGGGGCCGGGCGTTCCATGTCGCGCACCACGGGCGCGGCGCCGGCGCCGGCGCTCGCGGGTGGCGCGGCGTGCGCCCGCAACTGCATTTCATTGGCCAGCTGGTATATCTGGCTGCGCGCCTCCTGGCCCAGGCCGGCCTGGTCCATCAGACGCTGCGCCTGCACGGCGTTGCCTTCCATCATGAGCAGCAATGCCATATTGGCCAGCACCTTGGTATTGGCCGGGTCCAGCTCGGCAGCCTTGCCCAGGGGCACGCGCGCGCCGGCGATGTCGCCCGCGCGCAGCCGCGCATAGCCCAGGTCGCCCAGCATCTGGGCGTTGGTCGGCGCCAGCTGCACCGCGCGATCGATATTCTGCGCAGCCAGCGCGTAATCGCCCTGCGCGCCGGCCAGCAGGCCCAGCCCGTGCCAGCCCTGCGCCGCCTGCGGGCCGTTGAGCAACTTGCGGTAGACCGCCACGCTGTGCTCTTGCTGGCCGGTGCGCCGCAGCGCCTCGGCCTGCAGGGCCGCCAGTTCGTCGGTTTCGCCGAAACGTTGGCGATAGGCGTCGATATAGGCCAGCGAAGCGAAGTAACGCCCCTGCGCCTGGCTTTCGCGGATCAGCGTCAGCATCAGCTGCGGCTCGGTGGGTTGGCGGTCGGTCGCGTAGTCGTCTTCGGACTGCCGCATCAGCGCCTGCTCTTGTTGCTGCTGCTGGATCAATTCCCAAGCCGACTGCATCTTGTTCGACTGGCAACCGGCCAGCAGCGCGACGCCCGCGCAGAGCGCCAGCCGGGCCGCCATGGTGGGAAAACGTCTCATCACATTCCTCCCGCGATGCGCGACAGTCCGCGCAGCACAGACAAGATGCCCATGCCGCCCGTCACGATAAGCAGCGCGGGCAGCAGGGTAAGTATCATGACGCCGGTCATCTTCACAGTAAGACGGCCGATCTTCTCTTTGAGCTCGAACCTGCGCTTGTCGCGGATGCGCTGCGAGAAGCGGTTCAGGGGCTCTTGCACCGCGCCCCCGTGGCGGTCCACCTGCACCAGCAGGCGGCAGATCGCGGCGAGGTCGTCATTGTCGAACCCCTGCGACAGGCGTGCCAGCGATTGCTCGCGCGAGCGGCCTCGCGCATACAGGGCGGTGGCCGAGCTGAGCTCGTGGCCCAGCACAGGCAGCACCACCTTGAAGTCGTTGACGATCACGCTGAGGCTCTGGTCCACGGAAAGGCCCACGCCCTGCAGCAGGCGCAGCAGATCGACCAGCAGGGGCAGTTCCTTGCCTGCCTGCTTCTTGCGCGCCTTCACACGCCGTGCGAGCAGCCACTTGGGCAGCATGTACCCTACCGCAAAGCCAATGAACAGTGTGAACACCATGGCCATCAGCGACCCGGGCCGCCACCAGACGCCGCGCACCAGCAAAAGCGCCGCGGGCAGGGCCAGCGCCAGCCCGAACCGGAATACGGCGTAGCGCGCCCGCGCGGCGGCCACGTCCGCATAGCCAGCCAGCTCGATCAGCTTGTTGTCTTCTTCGGGCAGCAGCGACTCGGCCAGACGCCCCTGCCCCAACCGCTTGCCCAGGGCATCGGTGGATTGCGCAAGAGCGGCCAGGCGACCGGGCGGCTCGGCTGGCGGCGCGGCCACGGCGCCGCCAGGAGCCGCGCGCTCGGCCAGCGCCTGCTCGACCACCCGCATGCTGCGCGCCTGCCCGCGCCACCGCAGCACCAGCGCCGCGCCGGCGATGAACAGCGCCAGGGCTATCATCAGCAGGCCAGCCGCCAGCAGAATTGAATAGGAAGGAAAGGCCATGGTATTCATGCGCCCGCCTAGATCGACTTGGTCATGCGATAAAGCCAGTACGAGCCGCCGGCCTGCAGGACCAGCGCGGCGATCAGCATCTTGAACCCCAGCGGGTCGTCCCACATGTCCATGAACATGGCGTTGTTGGTGAACATGATGTAGCAGGCGATGCCCAGCGGCATCAGCGCCAGCACCCAGGCCGACAGACGGATCTCGGCCGACGCGGCCACCAGTTCGCCGCGCGCCTGGGCCACGTCGCGCATGAAGGCCGCGATGCGCTCCAGGACCACGTCGCTGCGGCCGCCGTACTTCTGCGCCACGCGCACCACCGCGGCGAGCAGCTGCAGTTCTTCAAAATCGTACTGGCGCGCCACATTCGACAGCGCCACGTCCAGTTCTTGCGTGGATCGGCTCAATTGCGCGGCTTTCTCGACGACTTCGCGCAAGGGTTCGTTGGTATTGGCCGACGCGGCCTGGAACGCCGCCGCCATGCTGTTGCCGATGGTGATCAGCCGGACCATCGCTTCCAGCATCTCGGGCAACTGGTCGAACATGCGCTGGCGCCGCTTGTCGGCGCGCAGCCATATGCTGAAGTACACCCCCACCAGCACGACCACCGCGGCCACGATGGCGGACACGGCGCCCGCGAACAGGGCCGCCAGCAGGACTGCGGCGGCCAGCAACCCGGCAATGGCGATATAGAAGCCCGGCGTCTGGCGGATGCCCGCGCAGCGCAGCAGTACGTCCCATTGCTCGATGCCGCTGCGCACCACCGCCATGGGGCTGCGGTCGGTGTCCCTGTCGGCCGATTCACCCGTCTGGCTTGCCTGGCTGAGCTGGCGCTCGAGGAACACAGAGGTTGCTTTACGCCGCTGGCCCTGGCCGGCCTGGCGCCACAGCAGCGCCGCCCCGGCCACGAACACCAGCGCCGCCAGCGCGAGGATGATCGCGGCTGTCATCAGCGCCTCCGGCCCCAGAAGCCGCCGCCCGACTGGTCTTCCTGCGCCGCCGCCGTGGCGCGCAGTTCGTCGCGCAGCTTGGCGAGCTTGGGCGTATGCGGATGCACGCCCAGCCAATGCCAGGCATCTTTTTCTTCGCCTTCGGGGGTGACGAACAGTTCGTGGCGATACAGTTCCTGCGTGGCGATCACGTTGTCGCCCATGCCCGTGACTTCGGTCACCGACAGTACGCGGCGCTTGCCGTTGGGCAACCGCCCGATCTGGATGATGAAGTCCAGCGCGCTGGCGATCTGGCGGCGCAGGCTGTCTTCGCTGCCCTGGAAACCGGCGAAACCCGCCAGCATTTCGATGCGGTACAGGCATTCGCGCGGCGAATTGGCGTGGATCGTGGCCATGGAACCTTCATGCCCGGTGTTCATGGCCTGCAGCATGTCCATGACCTCGGCGCCGCGCACTTCGCCCACCACGACGCGGTCGGGCCGCATGCGCAGGCTGTTGCGGATCAGGTCCCGGATGGTGACCAGGCCGTCGCCGTCAAAGCCGCCCTGGCGAGATTCCAGGCGCACCACGTGCGGATGGTTCAGCGACAGTTCGGCCGTGTCTTCGACCGTGACCACGCGCTCGGTACCCGGGATGAAAAACGCCAGCGCATTGAGCAGCGATGTCTTGCCCGAGCTGGTGCCGCCCGACACCAGGACGTTGCAGCGGTTGGCCACCGCCATGCTCAGCAGCCGGTGGATTTCTTCGTTGAATGTGCCCAGTGTCAGCAGGTCTGCCGGCTTGAGCGGGTCTTTGCGGAACTTCCGGATGGATACCATCGGCCCGTCGACGGCCAGGGGCTCGATCACCACGTTCAGGCGGCCGCCGTCCGGCAGGCGCGCATCCACCATGGGGCAGGACTCATCCAGGCGGCGGCCGATGGGCGCCAGGATGCGGCGCACGATGCGCAGCACGTGCTGGTTGTCGGTAAAGCCCAGTTGTTCGCGCGCCAGCACGCCGCCGCGCGAGACAAACACATTGTCGTAGCCGTTGATGAGGATGTCTTCCACGGCGGGGTCGGCCAGCAGGTCTTCCAGCGGCCCCAGGCCGGCCAGTTCCTTGGTCAGGGCCTCGGCGATATGACGCATCTCGCTTTCGTTGATGGCCACACGCCTGGTGCGCGCAAAACTGGCGACTTCGATGTCGACGAAATCCTGGATCGCTTCGCGCGCCCAGCGGCCGAATTCCGCGCCCAGCTCTTCGATGCGCGATAGCAGGTGTTCGTATGCCGCCGTCTTGACTTCCTGGTAGCGCTCCGAGCCCACAAAGCTCTTGTCGCCGTCGGGGCCGAACTGGATCGTGGCTGTCATGATCATGTTGCGTCCTGTTGCCTGTCTGTGCCGTTAGCGGGCCACCACCATGCGCCGGTGCACGCCCGGCAGCCAAGTGGCCAGCCAGCTGCTGCGCCCCGAGGGCCGCGCGGTTTCGCTGCACAGCCTTTCCGCCAGCGCCTGCACGCCACGCACGTATACATCGCGCTCCGCGTCCTGGTGCAGCAGCCGTCCCTGGTTGGTGCACACCATCAGGGCAAGCGGGCGGTCCGGGAGCGTGCCGATGAGTTCGAGTTCGAACCGGTCGGCGATCTGCTGGGCGGTCATGCCGTAGCGTTCGTCGTAGCGATTGACCACCAGCCCCAGCGAACTGCGCTCGACCTGCTGGCGCTGCAGGTCCTGCAGCAAGCCTGCCAGCGCAACCAGGGAACTGACGCTCTGGTCCGTGACGATCCAGCTCGCCGCGGAATTGCGCGCCAGCCTGGAAATGAATTCGATATTCGAGAACCCGCCCGTGTCGGTGACGACCAGGCCGAAGTACTGGCGCAAGCGCTCGAACACCAGCAGCGAATCCGACGGCGATACGTGGTTCATCTGGGACGGGTCGCGCGGCAGCGCCATCACGCTCAGGCCATCGCGGGTATGCGCCATGGCGGAAGCCAGCAGGGTCGCGTCCAGGCGTTGCAGATTGCGGGTCGCTTCGGCAAAGTCGAAATCGCTGGCCACGTTCACATACAACTGCGCGTCGCCGATCGGCCAGCCCAGGTCAAGCAGGGCCACGCGCGACGACAACGGCAGCCCGGTATCCGCGCCGGCGTCTTTGCGCGCGCCGCCTTGTTCTGCGCGGGCCTGGGCAAAGCGGTCTTGCGTGATGCCGGCCAGATGCGCGGCCAGTGTGCTGGTGCCCACCCCCGCACGCGCGCCGATCAACAGCACATCGCGCCGCGAGCCGCCTTCGGCACCGCCCGAGGGGGGCATGTCGAGCAGGCGCTGCACCACCTCGCGCACCTCGTGCGGCGCGACCGTGGGGTCGACAAAGTCCGTGACGCCCGCGCGCAACGCCGCGACCGCGCCCTCGGGCTGGCCCAGCAGCCCCACCGCCACTCGCGGTATGCCGGGCGCCACGCGCGCCAGCGTGCGGGCCAGGTCGGCCGAGCGCAGCAGCTTGCCCGGGTCGGCATTGCTGGCGGTGAAATCCAGGAAGATGATCTTGGGATCAATGTCCGACAGGCGCCTTCCCAACTGTTCGACAGAGGGCTGCTCTTGCGTCAGCACGCCTATGGGGCCCAGCGCCTCGACCAGCTGCGCGGCCACGGCATCGCCCTGGGAACATAACAAGAACCGGACTCCGCTTTGCAGCCCGGGCAGTTCTGAAGAATGCGCCTTCATATGGTTCACCGCGAAAAACCTGGTGCTTGTTGACCGCCGGCGGGGCCCATCAGGTAATAGCCCCATGCGTTGGTCATGGAATCGGTTCGCTCTTGCCGCTCGCCAGGCAGCGGCAATGCCACGCCACGCGCGATGGGCCGCACCAGGCGCGGCGTCACCACGATGACGAGTTCGTGCTCTTCCTGCGAATACTCGATCCCCCGGAAGAACGCGCCGATGATGGGCAGCTCGCCCAGGAACGGCACCTTGTTGACCGACGCCTTGGTCTGCCTGGACACCAGCCCGCTGATGATGAAGCTCTCGCCATCGCCCAACTCAATGGTGGTATCGGCGCGGCGCGTGCGCAGCGCGGGAATCAACGTGGCTGTTTCACCGTTGAGGATCGGGATGCCGTTGACATAGTCCAGCTCGCTTGCTTCAGGCGCCACCTTCAGCGCAATGCGCTCGCGCGACAGCACCGTAGGCGTAACGGTCAGGCCTATGCCGAACGGCTTGAAGACGACGTTCTGCGTACCCAGCCCGCCCGACTCGGGAATGGGGATCTCGCCGCCCGCCAGGAAGCTGGCGCTCTGCCCGCTCAGCGCCACCAGCGTGGGCTCGGCCAGCACCCGCGCCATGCCATTGGTCTGCAGCATGCGCAATGTGGCGCCGAAGTTGTTCGAATCGAACAGCACGCTGAAGCCGTCGCCAAGCAGGCCGCGGCCGGGCAGCGCGCCCGGAACGGAAAGACTGCCCGGCGAGGTGCGGGCGCCGAACCCCCAGCTGCCCGCGCTGCCGGTCATGGACAATCCCACTTGCTTGAGCACCGAGCGGGACACTTCGACTACCTTGACTTCGACCTGGACGACGCCATTGGTGCCCGCCGTCGCGACATCCACCACCTTGTCCTCGCCCACCGCCGCCGCGGCCGCGGCCACGGAATTCTGATGCGACAGCGGCGATGGCGCCTGGCCCGACACCACTGCATGAGCGCCCGCTACGTCCACGTTGGCGCCCCCGGCCTGTCCGCGGCGCGCCAGTTCCGACTGCACGGCGCCGCTGACGCGCACCGTCCACACCATGGGGGTACGGCTGCCGCGCGCCCATACCTGCACCTCGGTCGACCCTGCCTTCTTGCCGATCAGCATCACCGCCGCGGGACGGCCCGCGGCGGCGGGCAGCACCTTGACATCGGCGACGTCCGGGTCGGCCACGGCGATACGGGTCGGCGTGCCGGGCAAGGGAAGCAGATGCTGGCCCTTGACCGGCAGCGCCAGCTCCTGGGCGGCAGCCGGCGCCGGGGCGGCGTCGTTGGCGCGCGCCTGGGCGGCCACGCCGCCTGCATAGACAAGGCCGGCGACCGCCAGCGCGGAGCAAAGAAGAGAAGCGCGCATACGGGATGTGATCCGATTCGACATAGGTATGAAAAGCTCGCGACTGTGTAGGCTGGCGGCCATCAATAAGGCACTCGTTGCGTGGAATCGCCACGCAGGATTTCGATACTGCGCCCGCCGCCCGAACCGGCGCGCGCGGATCCCGTCCGTTTGACCGGCTGCGGCGCCGGGCCGTCGAGCTGCGCCAGGCTGTCGCCGGCATAAGCCCGGTTCGGACCAGCCTTCAGGGCTTCGCGCTGCTCCGGCGTCAGGCCGCTACGCTCGGGCAACACTGCCTGGCGAACCGCGAACAGCTCGCGGTCCGGCAGCGTTTCATCGTCGGGCGCGCGCAGCGCCAATTGAATCTGGCCGGCACGGCTGGCGAGCAGCAGCTCGTTGACGTTTTCGATGGGCACGGCCAACAAGGCGGTGCGGGCGGGAGGCTGGGTCGCCGGACGCTGCACCGCGGGTTTATCGCCTTCGACGGGAGGGCCGTCGATAGACTCAGGCCCGTATGCCAGCACACGCACGCGCGACTGCAGCAGGCGCACCTGGCTGCCCTGCACTTCCTGGTCTTTCTTGAGCATGAAGAAAACATCGACCAGATCGCCCGGCATGATGCGGTTGCCCGCGCCGACGATTTCGTCCACCGGCACGGCTACCGCGCGCTCGCCCTCGTGCAGCTGGCGCGCCAAACCCTGGGCAAGCATCTGCCGGGTCACGGGCTCGCCGGGGGCGATGTCCAGGCGCACGACCTCACCGGCCAGATCTTCGGGCCGGACGTATCCGTGGCTCAGCGCCACGGGCCATTGCACGACCTCGAGCATGTCGGCTTCCAGGCGCGTGCCCGCGACCAGCGGCTTGGCGGCCAGCACCACCGGATACGTGGCCTGGGGCACTTTGGCTTCGGCGATGGCGGGCGCGGCGGGCGCAGGGGCCGGCGGCGCGGCGACGGGGCGGCTGGCCACGTAGTAGGCCAATGCCGCGAGCACAATACCTGCTGCCAGCAGAACGGCGGCGAGAATCTTACTAACGCCGGTCATAGCGGCTCCTGTGTAATTTGAATGGTCGCACGAGCGGATAACGTTTGCGGAATAAGCGAAGCCTGGCCACCGCGGGAGGCAAGGTCCAATAAGCTCTGGAACGATCTCAGCAGCGGCCACTGCGTCACGTCATAACGCAGCACGACGGACATGCAACCCACCGCCGACCCGTCGGCGGCGGTCCAGGCGCAGGCAAACGGCGCGGCTGTGCGGTTGCACTCCACCTTGCTGCCCGGGCCGAATACGTTCACCGCCGCATCGCAGGCGATTGCCTGCACATCGGGCTGGCCCGCGTATTGCGCCTGCAGGCCGGCGCGCGCGCCCTCGCCCGCTGCGCCCGACAGCTGTTGCTGGGCCCAGAAAATTGCGCCATAGCCCACGATGCTCAGCAAGATCAGCAGCATCAGGGTGAGCACCATGGCGAACTCGATCGCTGCCACGCCGCGTTGGCGTTGCCGGGATGCGCGCAGGGGAACTTGCCTTGCCCGCATGTCAGCTCCCCGGAGCGGCGGCCAGGCTGCCCAGCCGCACGGCGGCGCGCGCGTGCAATTGCGCAGGCACGATGGCCCGCTGAATGAGCGGAAGATTCGGAATCAATGGTTGGGCGCCATAGGCATAGCTGACCACCACCTCTATCCATTCGGGGTCGTCCGCCGGTATCAGGCCGCTGCAGTTGCCGCCGTTGGCGTGGCTCAAACGCCCGTTGCCGCTGCAGACCGCGACCGACAGCGGCTCTCCGGAGATCGTGGTGATCCAGTCGGCGCGCTCCAGCGCGACATTGCGCGCCGCGTCGGCGCGCAACTGCATGTGCGTGGCGCCGGGCTGCCATTGCAGGGCCTTGCGCGCCGCATCCTGCGCGGCCAGGTTCAACGACTGCTGGGCCGTGAATATCATTCCGTACATCATGATGCCGTAGAGCACCAGGAAAAACGCCAGGAAGATCAGCGCGAACTCCACAGCATAGGCGCCACGCTGAGCGCGCCCAATGCCAGGTATGTGGCGTACGGCACCTGGCGCAGACGTTGCGGCAGCGCCCGCCAACGCGAAACCGCCAGGTATATCGCCGCATGCAGGCCGGCCAGCAGGGTGCCCGCGGCGAGCACCCAGCACAGGTACTTCAGGCCGAACACCAGCCCATAGGCGGCGATGACTTTCACATCCCCCGCGCCCATGATGCGGCGCGTCCATAGCGGCAGGAATGCAAGGGCGGCCAGGAACCCGGCGATGGCCCAGCCCCAGCCCGGCCACAATGGCGGATACGCCCAGCCGGGCGCCACGCTGGCGGCTATCGACCACAGCACCTGAAAGCAGACGGCGGCCACCACCAGCACGTTCGGAACCCTGCGATGGCGCCAGTCGGCTGCCATCAGCAGTACGTTCCAGAGTACGAACAATAGCCACCACAACGATTCCCCAAGGTACAACCGAACACCCTTGTGTCTGATCTGTCGGATTGAACGCAGGCGCCACGCAGCCGACGTCAACACGACATGCGGGCGTTTTCCCGCATGTCGTTCGCTTCAGCAGTGCGACGGCAATCCCGCGTCGACTGTGGGTATTACGGCGTCGTGGTGCCGCCGCTGAGGGTTGTCAGTTTTGCGGAAATCGTACCGAAGAAATCTTCGAGCCCATCGGTCAGCGCCGTAATCACGACAGCCAACCCCGCCACCAGCAAGGCCGCGAGAATCGCGTATTCGAGCGTGGTCACGCCCTCTTCATCGTTCCAGAACTGCAAGAATTGCTGCTTCATTTTCTCTCTCCCATGCGTATGCATGACTTACGGTTTTGGCCGCCACCATGATCTGGCGGCCGGCCCCCTGGCCCCGGCGAAAAACCGGGGCTTATCCGCGCCCCAGCGGCTGCGCCAGGCCATTGCCTGCGCCTCCGGGAGCACCAGATCCAATCAGCACGTCCACACGCTGCGCCATCTTCTGGCGAAACCGCAAGGACGCGCGGTGTAACTGCCAGCGCAGCAGCGCCAGCGTAACGATCGACAACGCAAACACCACATAAGGCAGCGACGACCCGCCGACGAGCCAGCCTGCGAACTCGCGCGGCGCCGTGCACACCATCACGCCCGCCGCGGCGGCGCTGTAGTGCATGCCGCACACGGCAAAAGCCATGACCGCTGCGGCCATCGCGCGCTGCCGTGCCGTGTGCACGTTGAACGCCAGCCACAATGCGGCGACGGCCGCCACCACAGCCACCACCACCGACAGCACGACCAACGGCAAGCTCCACTGGAACACCGCGGGTATGCGCATGGCTGCGATTCCTACGTAATGCATCGCCGCGACGCCCAGGCCGGCCAACACCCCGCCAGCCACGCATCGCCATACGGCAAAGCGCGCACGGGCCACGTACCAGAGCGCGGCACCCGAGCACAGCACCGCCAGCAAGAAACTCAGCGCGGTAAGCGCCACGTCGTAGCCGGCGGAAAACGGCATGGCCTGCGCCTGCATCCCGACGAAATGCATACTCCAGATGCCGATGCCGCCCATTGCCACCGCTGCGATCCCCACATACGGCAACCAGGGCTGGCCATCGGCGACGGCGGCGCGAACATGGGCTGCGGCGGTCAAGGCGACGTAGGCCCCGAACCCGGCCAACAGGAACGACAGCATCACTACGCCGGGTGCGAATGACAGGGGAACGGTTTCGCCGGGAATCATGAGTGAACGTGTACGTTGCGCGGCTGTCTGGGCTGCTCACTGCGGCCGTGGCGAGCGTCCGTCTGCCGCGAGCCCTGATCAGGAACAAGAGCGCGGGCGCTACACATCGGCACAACTGGAACAGGCTTATTTCTAGTCGTTTCGCTACGGTTATTACGTAAATTGTTTATTTATTTCCGACTATCCTATCCTATCCGGGCAATATGTCTAGATAATGATTGAAACCGACAACAAAATGCAGCATATACGTTACATATTGCTAATTTTCAAGCCTGGAAACCATACAGATAAGAGAAATATGTATGGTTTTTTAACGTCAAGGTGTCGGTAGCTTTTGCGTTATGGCAACATTCGAAATTCTTAGTATTGTTTCTGTTGCGAGCGGGCGCACCACGTAGCGGACCGCCGCCTTTGTTGCTATGCGGCCCAATCCTGCTTCTGTGCGTACCGGCATCCTTGCCACCTCCACCCTCGCAATCCTGGTCTGCGGCCCCGCCTATGCGGACGGCCCCTTGCGCGGCAACCCGGTAGACGCGATGCCGCGCATACAAACGCCCGCCAATACGGGGGCTCCGCAGGCGCAGCCCGCGTTGCAAGCGCCCACCCCCGAACAACAGGCCGTGCAGGCGCTGCTGGCGCAACGCATCGTGCCGAGCAATTTCGATGTGTCCGGCGTACGTGCGCTGCCCTTTGACGAGGTGGCAGCCATACTGACACCGCTAGCGGGCAAGCAGACCACGATCGGCGCCCTGGTGGCAGAAGTCGACAAGATCACGGCGCTGTATCGCGAACGAGGCTATCCGCTGTCGTTCGCGCTGCTGCAGAACCAGAGCTTCGCCAACGGACTGGTGGTTGTTACGGTGGTGGAAGGCTATATCGGGCAGGTGCGCATCGACGGCGACATCGGCAATGCGCGCGATCGCCTGGAAGACCTTGCGGCGCCGTTGATGGAAGAACGGCCCCTGACACAGGCAACGCTGGAGCGTGTGCTGAATTTGATGCGCACCGTACCGGGCGTGCGTTTCGAGCCGGCGCTGGACTTGCCGCGGCGGGCCGACGGCGCCACTGAACTGGTGCTGAACGCCACCCGCCGCCCCGTCACGGCCGATGGCGGCGTGGCCGACCTGGGCACCGGCATGCAGCCGCTGGTCAACGTGGGCACCAACAGCCTGACGCCGCTGGGCGAGCAGGTGCGGCTTACTGCCAGCGTACCGCTCAACAGTGACGATGTACGCTATGTGGCCGCCGCCATCACCGTGCCGCTGGGCGCCGACGGGCTGGCGCTGCATGTGGATGCCCATCACTACAATTCCCACCCGCAGGATGATGCGGTGGAGCGGCTGGGGTACGACCGCGAAGTCACCAACAACCGTCTGGCCGTTGCGTTGAGCTACCCCCTGCTGCTGAACAACCGGCGGTCGCTGACCGCGACGGCAGGCGTGTACGCCGTGGATGCGAAAGATCGCTACGAGGCGCGCGCAAACGACAACTGGCTGCAGCAGGACGTGGACGTGCGCGCGGCGACCGCGGAATTGCGTTACCGCGACGTGCTGCCCACGCGGTCCACCGAAATCGGGCTGGGCGTGTCGCAGGGCTTCAATGCGGCGGGCGCCAGCAAGACCGTGAAGACCAACTATGGCTACACCGGCGTACCCGACGTAAGCCTGAATTTCACGCGGTACAACCTGGATGTGCGGCAAACGTTCAGCCTGCCCGCGCAGTTCGGGCTGGTGCTGAGCGGCGCTGGCCAGTACAGCGACGACATACTGCCCAGTTCGGAACAAGTGTCGTATGGCAGCTGGCGATACGCCATGGGCTATCCGCAAGGCGAAAAGAGCGGCGACAAAGGCGTGGGCGTGTCCGCCGAAATCAACCGCCGCTTCAATGTGGGCTGGACCTACCTGAACAGCGTGCAACCCTATGCCATGGTGGACTACGCCCGCACCTGGTACAACAACAGCACGATCCAGAAAAACAACCCCGGCCACCTGTCGTCTGTTGGCCTTGGCCTGCGCTTCACCGACGACAAGCATTACCTGTTCGACTTCAACGTCGCCAAGCCGGTGGGCGCGCGCACGGCGGACGACGACGACCGCGGCTTGCGCTTCAACGCCAACTACTCGTTGTTCTACGACGCCTTCTGATCCTTTCGACGCCGTCCTGGCGTAGGGCCCGCCCGGCGTTGCGGGCCCGCGCGTTACGTAACATCACAGGAAACGTAACGTCATGTACCCCTGAAACCGTAACATTCGCAGCGACCGGAACGTCGCTAATTTGCCAATTTCGCTTTTAAGAAAACTTCTTTGATTAGCCGGTTAGTCGTTGATTAAAAAGAGATTTTCCTGCGCTATCACATCTCGTATTTCTGCGATTTTCCAGTTGAATCAAAAGTTGGCACGGATTGTGCTTTGAAGTGGGTGTAACCGGTGCATAACCGCGCCGTCTCGTCCACAACAGGAGTGCAATCATGTCTGCGAATTCTTCCGACGTACGTCGCGTCTCACGCGTGTTGGCCAAGTCGGCCATGGTAGTGGCTCTGGCCGCCGCTCTTGCCGCCTGCGGCGGTGGCAGCGGCGGCGGCAAGAAGTCGGCCGGGCTGCCCGGCGGCGGCGGGGGCGGCGGCGGTGGCAACCCGCCGGCGGGCCTGCCGGCCGGATTGCTGGAAACGACGCTGGGCAATACCGGCGACGCGGTCGACAATGCCCTGCCGCTGCAACTGGGCGATGCGCTGGGCGGCGTCGGCAAGTCGCTGGACCCGACCCTGGCGCCGGTGGTTGACACGGTTACCGGGCTGACCCAGCAAGTTGGCGCGGCCACTGGCTTGGGCGCGCCGGTCGACGGCGTGCTGACCCAAGTCGGCGGCGTCGTCAGCAATCTGGGAGATACCGTATCCGGCACCGGCCTGCCCGGCGGCCTGGACACCGGCGTGGGCGGCCTGGTCAGCGGCCTGGGCGACACCGTCGCCAGCGTGGGCGGCCTGCTCAATGCCGACCCCGACAATCCTCAACCCCTGACCACCGTGCTGGGCAACGCCACCAATGCAGTGGGCGCGCTGACCGGCGGCCTGGCTGGCGAAGGCGGCCTGCTCAACCCGGTCACGGGCCTGGTGGGCGGATTGACCGCCGGCCTGGGAGACGGCAACACGTTGCCTATTCTGGAGCCGACGCTGGGCAACACCGGCACGGCCGTCGACAACATCCTGCCGCTGGGCCTGAACCCGGCCCTGGGCGGCGTGGGTAAAAGCCTCGACGGCGTAGTCAGCCCCGTGGCCGGCCAGGTCGTCAGCCTGACGCAGCAAGTCGGCGGCGCGACCGGCCTGGGCGCTCCGGTGGCCGGGCTGCTGACGCAGATCGGCGGCACCCTGGCCGGCGCCAACGGCGCGCTGCCCGACGGCACCCCGCTCGACGGCGTACTGAGCAACCTGGGCAATGCGGTTGCCAGCCTGGGCGGAGTGCTGCACGCCACTCCGCAGAACCCCAACCCGCTGGGCGGCACGCTGGGCGGCGTGACCGGCGCGGTGGCTTCGTTGACCGGCAGCCTGGGCGGCGTGACGGGCGGCGGCGAAGGCGGGCTGCTCGCTCCGGTTACCGGCCTGCTGGGTGGCCTGGGTGGCGGTAACGGCGGCGCCAACGGCGGCCTGCTGGCTCCTGTCACCGGCCTGGTCGGCGGCCTGACCGGCGGCCTGGGTGGCGGCACGGGCGGCGCCAATGGCGGCCTGCTGGCCCCCGTCACCGGACTGGTCGGCGGCTTGACCGGCGGCCTGGGCGGCGGCAACGGCGGCTCCAACGGCGGCCTGCTGGCTCCCGTCACCGGCCTGGTCGGCGGCTTGACCGGCGGCCTGGGTGGCGGTAACGGCGGCGCCAATGGCGGCCTGCTGGCTCCCGTCACCGGCCTGGTGGGTGGCCTGACCGGCGGCCTGACGGGTGGAACGGGCGGCGGCACGGGCGGCGCTGGCGGCAATGCCAGCGGCGGCCTGCTGGGCGGACTGCTGGGCGGCGTGCTCGGCGGCCTGGGCGGCGGCGCCAATTAACCGGATCGGCGGACAAAGGAGAGTGAACCATGCTGCAGCTGGCTTCGACCCCGTACCTTGGCCGCCCTTTCGCCTCGGTTTCTGAAAGTGACGAGAATCGGCCTGGCATGATCGACGAAATTGCAGTGATGCTGGGGCGGCAGTTCGCCGCCTACACGGCAGCGTGCCAGGCATCGTTGTCGGAAAAGATGGGCATTGCGCTGGCGGACCTGAAGGCGTTGGACCTCGTGCTGGAATTCGAGTCCCTGCCGACCGGCCAGCTGGCGCAATTGCTGGGCATCAGCCCCGGCGGCGCCACCGCACTCATCAACCGGTTGGAAGAGGCCGGATATGTCGAGCGCGGCCGCCACCCGCTGGACCGCCGGATCATCGTGATCCGGCCGGTGCAGGAGCAGTGCCAGGCGCTGCTGGCCGAACGCCAGGCAATCGCCCGCGAAGTGACGCTATTGGCGCGCAACTTCGATACCGCGCAACTGGAAACCATCCAGAGCTTCTTGTCGCAATGCCTGAAGGCCTTGCGGCACGACACGCGCGTATGGCTGGAAACCCGCCACATGCGCGGGCTTGACGGCTGAACGGGCCGGGGCAAGCGCGCTGGCTCGCTAGCGCGCTTGCCCGAATGCCAGCCGTGGAACCGCCGCCAGCAGGCGGCGGGTCATTTCGTGCCGCGGCGCATGCAACACCGCATCGGCACTGCCCTCTTCCACGATCTGACCGCCATGCATGATGGCGATGCGATCCGCCAGATATTCCACGACGCCGAAGTTGTGGGTAATGAACAGATAGGCAATACCCAACTCGGCCTGCAGCTCGCGCAGCAGGTCCAGGATCTGCGCCTGCACTGACACATCGAGCGCGGACGTGGGCTCGTCGCATATCAAGACCCGGGGCTCCACCGCCAATGCGCGCGCGATGGCGATGCGCTGGCGCTGCCCGCCGGAAAATTCGTGCGGGTAACGGGCCGAGGTATCGGCCGGCAGACCGACGCGCCGCAAGAGATCCTGCACGCGCTCGCGCCGCTGCGCCTCGGGCATGTGCGGCTTCAGCGTGGCGATGCCCTCGTCAAGGATATCGCCCACCCGCATGCGCGGGTTCAATGACGCGTAAGGATCCTGGAATACGATCTGGATGTCCTGGCGAAGCCTGCGCAATTCGCGGCGGCCGGCATGCAGCAGGTCTTGCCCGTCCAGCAGCGCGCTGCCGCTTACCTTGGCGCCTTCAACCAGCCGCAGCAAGGCCTTGCCGGTGGTGGTCTTGCCGCAACCCGACTCGCCGAGCAGGGCCAGGGTTTCACCCGCCCTGAGGGTGAAGGTCACGCCATTGACAGCCTGCACCCACGAATCGATGCGGCGCAGCAGGCCCTTGCGCACCGGATAGTGCACCAGCAGGTTCTGCACGTCGAGCACAACATCGCCGGCAGCCGGACGCGACGCGCAAGCGCCGGACGCCGCCGGCGCGGCCGACTGGCCGCCTGCCAGCGGCCGGCCGCGCTTTTCATAGCTGGGAATCGCGTCGAACAACTGACGGGCATAGGGGTGTCGCGGCGCCTCGAAAAAAACGTCTGCCGGCGCGCTTTCAACAATTTCGCCGCCGCGCATCAGCGCCACGTGCTGGGCCACATTGCGCACCACCGCCAGGTCGTGCGTAATCAGAAGAATGGCCATGCCGATATCACGCTGGATATCGGCAAGCAGTTCCAGCACCTGCGCCTGCACGGTAACGTCCAGCGCCGTGGTCGGTTCATCGGCAATCAGCAGCGCCGGCTCGGCCGCCAGCGCAATGGCAATCATGATGCGCTGCTTCTGCCCGCCGGAAAACTGGAACGGGTAGTCGTCGATGCGACGTTCGGGATCGGGAATGCCCACGCGCCGCAGCCAGTCGATCGCCCGCGCGCGCGCGGCCGAGCCCCGAAGCGATGTATGCGCCGCGAGCGTTTCCAGTATCTGGTCGCCCACACGCATGACCGGGTTCAGGCTGGTGGAGGGCTCCTGGAAGATGATGCCGATGCGTCCGCCGCGCACCCCGCGCATGGCGCTTTCGGTCAACTGGTTCAGGTCTTGCCCGTCAAGCGCGACTTGCCCGCCCACGATGCGGCCGGCGTCAGGCAGCAGGCGCAGCATCGCCAGCGCTGTCATGCTCTTGCCGCAGCCCGACTCGCCCACCAGCGCGAAGGTCTCGCCGCGCCGGATGGCCAGCTGCAGTCGCTTGACCGCATGCGTCAGGCCGGCATCGCCCGCGATGGCGACGTCCAGGCCGTCGACGGCCAGCAAAGGTTGGGCCGGGCTCATGGCTGCACCTGCGTGGTTGCGCCGGCAGCGCTGGCCTGGCGGCCAGGCCGGAAGCGGCGTGCGCGCGGATCGAACGCATCGCGCACGGCGTCGGCAAACAGGTTCGCGGCCAGCACCAGCGCCAGCAGGAAAATGAACGCCGTGAGCAGGTTCCACCACACCATGGGATCGCGCGACATTTCGACCCGCGCCCGGTCGATCATTGAACCGAACGAGTTCATGCTGGGGTCCACGCCTATGCCCAGATACGACAGCACGGCCTCGTAGAGCACCAGGCCGGAAAATTCAAGCACGGCGGTAATCAGCACGATATGCATCACATTGGGCAGCAGGTGCCTGCGCATGATGTGCCAGTGCGACACGCCAAAGGCGCGCGCGGCCTGCACATATTCGAGCTCGCGCAATTTGAGGGTTTCGGCTCGCAGCAGCCGGCACAGCCCCGACCAGCCCGTCAGCCCCAGGATCATGCACAGCAGGAAGAGCCGCAAGTCGGCACGCGCGGCCGAGGTGTCGAAGAGATCCGGGTGTGTGTCGATGTACACCTGCATCATCAGCGCGCAGGCCGCCACCAGCAATACACCGGGAATTGAAGTCAGCGTCGTGTACAGGTACTGGATGGCGTCGTCGACCTTGCCCTTGAAGTAGCCCGCCGCGATGCCGAAGCCGATGGCGGGCGGCAGCATGGCCAGGGTGGTCAGGCTGCCGATGACCAGCGCGGTGCGCACGCTTTTCAGGGCCTGCCAGAGCACGTCGTTGCCGGTGCGGTCGGTGCCGAAGACGTGATACCCCGTCGCAAGGCCCGCTACGGCGCCCACGACAACGCACAGTGCGGCGTAGGTCAGCCATATGGCCCGCCAGGGAACGTCGCTGCGGTCAGCCGCGATGTCGGCCACGGCTTGCCGCCAGCCGCCATGCCTGCGGGCCAATCCGGCCGCCAGCAGCATGCCGCCGGCCAGCGCGAAAGCAAGTCCGCCCGCCAGGCCCGCGGCCAGCCGGCGCGCCACGTCGCCCGCCCATTGCGCGTCAGGGTCATCAAGGTGCGCGCCGCCGCTGCGCAAGCGTGGAAAATGGCGCAGGGGATGCCCTTCGATCAGTTCGGTTTCCTTGGTGAACTGACGGGTCGCCAGGGGAGCCGAATAGGTTTTCTCGGGCTGCGCCAGCACCGAGCCCGCCAGCAGGCTGTCCAGCGCGGATTGCACAGCCGGCGCGTAGATCGGCGGCGCGTCGGGGGCGGCTGCGGGCACCGGCGGCAGTTGCGGACGGAAATGGATGGAATCCAGCAAGCCCACCACCGCAAACGCGCACAGCACCACGGCCGAGCACATGGCGGGCGCATCGCGGCCCACGCAGGCCCATGTCGCGCGCAGCGTACGGCTGCGCCGCACGCGCCAGAAATAGGCCAGCACACCCGCCAGCATCAGGAACAGGGCGATATCCGTCCACAGGAACACGAACTTGGGCATGGCGGTTACTCGAAACGCACGCGGGGATCAGCCAGCGTGTATGAGATATCGGCCAGTATCAGGCCCACGATATACAGCGCCGAACCCAGGAACACCATGGCGCGCACAATGGAAAAATCCTGCGAATTGATGGCGTCGATGGTGTAGCTGCCCAGGCCCGGAATGCCGAAGAACGACTCGGCGATCAGGCTGCCCATGAACAGCAGCGGCAGCGCCGACACGGTGCCGGTAAGTATGGGCAGCATGGCATTGCGCAGCACGTGGCGAAACAGCACGACCCGTTCGGCCAAGCCCTTGGCGCGCGCAGTGCGGACGTAATCCTTGCCGATCTCTTCCAGGAACAGTGTCCGGTAAAAACGCGCTTCCGGCCCCAGGCGGGAAACGATGGCCACCAGCACCGGCAGCGCCAGGAACTTGATGGCATCCAACCCGCCGGCAAAGCCGGAATACGGCACCAGCCGCAGCACTTTTGCAAACAGCCACTGGCCGGCGATGATGTAGAACAGGCTGGATATCGACAACAGGATCACGCACAGCACCACGCCCCAGAAGTCCAGCCGCGTGGCCCGGAAATACACCAGCATCAACGAGAACACCACGCTGGCGAACAGCCCCAGGAAGAACGTGGGCAGCGCCAGCGCCAGGCTGGGCCCCATGCGCATGCGGATCTCGCGGCCGATGTCGTTGCCGGCATCAGACGACCCGAACTCGAAGGCCAGCAGGGGCACCGACCGCTGGTAGAAAACCGTCTCGGTCAGTTGCCCGACTCCTTGCGCATCGCGATTGACGAACAGCGGCTTGTCGTAGCCATGCTCGGCCTTCCAGCGCTCGATGGCCTCCTGGCTGACCCGCTGCCCGCCGATGGCCAGGCGCGCCATGTCGTCGGGCGTATTGACCGCGAAAAAAAGAATGAACGTAAAAAGATTGACGCCCAGCAGGATCAACACCCCATACAGCAGGCGGCGGACGATGTAGGCTGTCATGGCAGGGGCTCCCGGGACGGCGCGGGCGGCACGGCGCCAGGTGCGGCGCCAAAGGCGGTCTGGCGCTCGCGCCGCTTGAGCGCCACGTACGATGGCCAGATCGCCAGGCCCAGCACCAGCGCCAGCAGGCCCAGCGGCCACCACACCGGCGTATTCCATTCCTGGACCTTGCTTACCCGCAGGGCGGGGTCGACCTTCACGTACTGCAGCGTGTTGCGCACCATCTGCGTGGGCTTGGCGTTGCCTACCCATTGCTGGTAGGCGCCCCCCGACATCGGGAAAAAGCCGAACATCCACGGGGCATCTCGCTGCACGATGTCTACCATGCGGGCGATGACGGCCTCTTTTTCGGGGCCGTCATCCAGGAATTTCATCTGCTCGAAAAGCCTGTCGTATTCGCTGTTGACGTAGTTGGCCGCATTCTCGCCACCGTGGCGGGCCTTGCCGTTGGGGCCATACAGCAGGAACAGGAAATTCTCGGCATCGGGGTAATCGGCTACCCAGCCCCACAGGAACATCTGCGCCGTGCCGCGCCGCATCTTGTCCTGGAAACGGCTGTAGTCGGTGGACCGCACATCCATCTGGATGCCGATCTCGGCCAGTTGCCGGCGCATCCAGTCGAATTGCGGATTGCCGCCCCCGCCCGTCATGGCATCGAAATACAGCACCAGGGGGGCGCCCGTTTCGGCATTGCGGCCATTGGGATATCCGGCTTCGGCAAGCAGCTGCCGCGCAACGTCCAGCGATTTGCGCTGCGGCTTGCCATCGACCAGGTCGTACACCACGGGGTTGATGCCCTCGGGCAGCTCTTGGTAGCCGAGCACGCCGGGCGGCACCGGCCCATAGGCCACCATGGCCTGGCTGTTCTCGAAGACAGCCACGTACTCTTCCCAATTGAACGCAATACTGATGGCCTGGCGCAGCTTGCGGTTCTTTTCCTGTTGCTCCGGCGTATCGCCCTTGCCCACGACGGGATCCAGCCAGTTGAAGCCCATATACCAGCTGGACGTTTCGATGGCGGTGGGCAACTGGATGCCGTGGTCGCGATAGCGCCGGGCTTTCTCGGGCGAGTCGCCGGCCGCCACGAGCATGGCTACGCCGTACTCGCCGCGCTCGACCTGAGGCATGTCGTAATAGCCCTGCATGAACTTGCCGGTCAGCGGCACCGCTTCTTTTTCGACGCTGAACACCACGCGGTCGAGAAATGGCGTGGGCTTGCCGCAATCTTCGAGCAGGCCCGCGGCGCGATCGGCCGGCTCGCCCTCGCAAGGATAAGGCTCGCCCCGGAAATTGGGATTGCGGGCCAATACATGGCGCCGGTTCGGATAGGATTCGGCCAGCATGAACGGGCCGGTTCCGACGGGCCACGTGTTCAGCGACAGGTCGTGCGCGGCCATGCCGGGCTGGCTGTAGAAGCGATCGGCTTCCCAGGGGATGGGGGCCGTGAAAGTCATGGCCAGCCAATACTTGAACTGCGGGTATTTTCCCTTGATGCGTATGCGCAGGGTATGCGCGTCCACCGCCTGCACGCCGTCAAAGCCATCGTCCGGCCGCAGGTCGAGCCAGGGCAGGTCGCGCTCGCCCGCCGGCAGGTCGCGCCGCAACTCGGCATCGCGTTCGCGCAGGCGCTCGCCGTACTCGGCCATGCCCACGACATAATCGGCCATCAGCGAGTAGATGGGCGACGCCACCCGCGGGCTGGCCAGGCGGCGAAAGCCATACACATAGTCGTGCGCGGTAAGCTCGCGGGTGCCGGTCTCGGGGAAGTCGGGAATATAGTATTTGCCGTCGAGCTCGCCCGGCTGCAGTGGAAAGTAGCTGTAGCGGCCGTCGGCCTGGCGGGCGAACGCGGGATGCGGCTGGAACAGTATGCCGGGCCGGATGGGTATGTCGTAGACGCTTTCGGCCACCTGCTCGCCCGGCGCATCAGCGGGCAGCTCATTGCCCTGTGCATCAAGGTAGCGCGCAGGCACGACCGCAGCCGCCGCGCGCGGAATCAGCTCGTACGGGCGCTTCAGGTACTGGTAGCCGTACAGCGGTTCATAGATGTTGTAGGTGTATGGCGTTTCGTCGGTGGAATACGAGCGCGCAGGGTCCAGGTATTTGGGCGAGCGCTTGACGAAGGCAGTGTATAGCGCGTTTTCCGCCAGGTCGCCGGACTGGTACGGGCTGTTGATGGGATCCCGCGTGCAGCCGGCCAGCGCCAGCGCGCACACCAGCATCGCCATCCAGAACTGCCAGAGCCGTACACCCATAAAGCCGCTTCCGTATCGTTATTCTGCATCGGGTCGGCGCCAAGCATAGCAAATGGCCGCGCGCCGCCCGCCCATGCCCGTCCGGGTGGTGCCGGGCATGCGCGTTGGACAAGCTGCTAGCAGCGCCGGTTCCGCCAGCACTCGTAACGCCACTTCCAGGGCTCGACCGCCCCGCCCTGCTGCCACAGGCCCCGGCGGGCATCGCGGGCCTGCCGCTGCAGGCCCGGCATAGCGTCATCGCGCAGATATTCGCCGCGACGCGCGGTGTAGGCCCAGGCAAAGCCGGCCGCCACCTGCGCCCGGTTGGCGGAGCTACCGTCCGGCAGTATCAGCGCACACACATCGCGTTCAAACTGGTCTTCTTCATAGCACTGCGCAGTCAGCGTCATGCCGCCCACCAGCTGTTCCAGGTGACGCCTTGCGGCATCGGCATAGGGTTGGCCAGGCTGCTCGGCGCCGTGCCCGGCCTCGGGCGAGTCGATGCTGTCCAGGCGCACGCGGTGCCGCCGGCCGCCAACCTGCAGGGCCACGGTATCGCCATCGGGCACCGAGACAACCTTGCCGGCCAGCGCATAACGCCCCGGCGGCACCGGCACGGCAGCGCCCGAGTGGGCCGACCCGTCTCGCGCCGCGGGCCGGGCCGGGTCAGGGGCCTCGGCGCGATGCGCGGGTTCGGACGGCCGATTGCCGAGTTCGGGAAACCAATGTGCGACCGCCGCGGCCAGGGCTACCGCCAATAGCCCGCCCAGCCTGCGGCCAAGGCGCCCGGATGAAAACTGCCTACGCAAGATGAGCCTTCCAGATCTGAAGAATGGCTCGCAGTGTGCCACAGGGCGAGGCGACAGGAACAGCCCGCCCGGCGCGTTGCCGCCCAGCCCGCCGCTACAGCCACCCCGCCTTGCGGAACCGCCAATACAGCACGCCGCAAGCCGCGGCGATGCCCGCCAGCGTCGCCGGATATCCCCAACGGGCCTTGAGTTCGGGCATGAATTCGAAGTTCATGCCGTATATGCCCGCCACCGCCGTGGGCACGGCCAGGATCGCGGCCCAGGCCGCGAGGCGGCGGGTGATGTCGTTCTGCTGCGTCTGCGCGATCATCATGCTGGCCTCGAAGGCGAATGCCAGGGCTTCGCGCAGGCCGCTCACGAGTTCGTCCACGCGCAGCACCCGGTCGGCCACCACGGCGAAGTACGGACGGGCCTCGCGGTCGATCACGGCCATATCCATGCTGGCCAGCCGCCGGCATATCTCGGCCAGCGGCGCGATGACCTTGTGGATACGCAGCAGGTCGCGGCGCTGCCGGTACAGCTTGCGGATGTCGGCATCCTTGGCGCCGCGGATCAGCAGCTTCTGCTCGGCCGACTCGACCACGCCCTCGAGCTGCCCGGCCGCCGCGACGTAATGGTCTACCAGCAAGTCGAGCAATTCGGAAGCAATGTAGTCGCTGCCCCGGCGCAGCAGGTCGGGCGCGGATTCCAGCCGGGCCCGCAGCGCGCGGTAATCGGATGTGGCGCCGCGCCGCACGGTAAGCAGGAACCCGCGGCCGATCACGATCTGCGTTTCGCCGAACATGGGCCGGTTGCTGCCGATCTCGACCGTAACCGCCACGACCAGCACGCAATGCCCGAAATCAATGATCTTGGGACGGCGATGCGGCTCCAGCATTTCGTCGCGCGCCTTGGGCTGTATGCCCAGGTCGTCGGCCACGCGCCGCAGCAGGTCGTCGGCGGGATTGCGCAGGCCTATCCACAATAGCGACTCATCCTGGCAGACATGCGACTTGATGTCTTCGATCGGCACATCGTGAGAACGTTCGCCCCGCACATACGCCGCCGACGCGATCACTTCGCTCTGCCAATGCGTGCCGTCTTCATGCTGCGACATGACATCTCTTGCGAAATAGCGCCCGCATGGGCACGACCCACGGATGATAGCTCAGGAAAACAGCTTGCGGACCCGCTGCGCCACGTCGATGCGCGGCTGCGCTTCAGGGCGCGCTTGCCCCCGGCCGAATGGCAGCTCGGGCGGCTTGGGCAG
Source organism: Bordetella genomosp. 7 (assembly GCF_002261265.1). Classification (GTDB taxonomy): domain Bacteria; phylum Pseudomonadota; class Gammaproteobacteria; order Burkholderiales; family Burkholderiaceae_B; genus Bordetella_A. Next base: position 268,683 of record NZ_NEVK01000006.1, read on the forward strand.
CATCTCGAACATAGGCAGCATCGCGTCGGGAATGAACCGCGTGCGTGATCCATACACATGGCGATCGCCCATGCCGATCTGCTGGTGCACATAAAAACGCTGCGGCACGATCAGGTGCAGATATTCTTTGGCACGGGTCATCGCCACATACAACAGGCGCCGTTCTTCTTCGATTTCTTCGGCGGTGCCCGTGCTCATGTCCGAAGGAATGCAGCCGTCGACCACATTGAGCACATACACCGCCTTCCATTCCTGGCCCTTGGCCGAATGGATGGTGGACAGGATCATGTAGTCTTCATCGCGCAGCGGCGGGCCGGATTCGGCGCTGGTGGCGTCCGGCGGATCCAGCGTGAGCTCGGTAAGAAAGCGTTCCCGGCTGGCATACCCTGCCGCGATACGCTGCAGCTGGTCCAGGTCGGCCTTGCGCACGCGCGCATCTTCATACAGCCGTTCCAGCTGCGGCGCATACCAGCGCAGGACCAGGTCCAGATCGGCCGGCCACTGCGCGCCGCCGCGCAGGGCTGCGTAGGTTTGCACAAAGGCATCCCAGTCGGCCCTGGCTGCCGAGCCCGGCTTGAATTCGCGCAGTACCTGCATTGGGTCCGCGGCGCCGGCCAGCGCGTCCATCAGGCGCCCGGCAATGGCTGGGCCGATGCCCGGCAACAGCTGCGCCACGCGAAAGCCGGCCAGCCGCCCCTGCGGGTTCTCGGCCCAGCGCAGCACCGACATTACGTCCTTGATGTGCGCGGCCTCGAGAAAGCGCAGCCCCCCGAACTTCACGAACGGAATATTGCGGCGGGTGAGCTCGAGCTCGAGCGCCGCGCTATGGTTCGACGACCGGAACAGCGCGGCCTGAGACTTCAGCGTGGCGCCGGCCTCGCGCTGCGCCAGCACCTGGTCGGCCACCCAGCGGGCCTGGCCCGCCTCGTCGCTGACCGTGACCAGGGCGGGCCGGGCCGACGAGGCGCGATCGGTCCAGAGGCTTTTGCTGTACCGCTCGGCAGCCTGAGCAATGACGGCATTGGACGCGTCCAGGATGGGTTGGGTGGACCGGTAGTTGCGCTCGAGCGTGATCACGTGCGCGGGCCGGGCGAAGTGCTGCGGGAAGTCCAGTATGTTGCGCACCGTGGCGGCACGGAACGAATAGATGGATTGGGCATCGTCGCCCACCACGGTAAGGCCGTGCCCGTCCGGCTTCATGGCCAGCAGGATGGAAGACTGCAGCCGGTTGGTGTCCTGGTATTCGTCGACCAGCACGTGGTCGAACCGGCTGCCCACGTCGTGCGCCAGCACCGGATCCTGCATCATTTCGGACCAATACAGCAGCAGGTCGTCGTAGTCGAGCACCTGCTGCGCCTGCTTGGCCTGCACGTAGGCGGCAAACAGCCGCTTCAGGGCGTCTTCCCATTGGGCGCACCATGGAAAGGCCTGCTTGAGCACGTCGGCCACCGGCGCCTGGCTGTTGATGACGCGCGAGTAAATGGCCAGGCACGTGCCCTTGAGCGGAAACCGTTCGGTGGTAGACGACAGGCCGGCTTCGTGCCGCACCATGCCCATCAGGTCTTCGGCATCGCCGCGATCGTGGATGGTAAAGCTTTCGGACAGCCCGATACGCGTGGCGCAATCGCGCAACAGGCGCGCACCGATGCTGTGGAAGGTGCCCGCCCATGGCAACGACGGCGCCTGCTGGGAAGGGTGCAGCTTCATCACGCGCCGCAGCACCATGCCGACGCGGCGGTCCATTTCCAGGGCGGCGCGGCGCGAAAACGTCAGCAACAGGATGCGCTGGGGATCGGCGCCGTTGACAACCAGGTGCGCCACCCGGTGCGCCAGGGTGCTGGTCTTGCCCGAACCCGCGCCCGCGATGACGAGCAGGGCCGGCGCGTCGGCCTGGCCCGCGCCGAACTCGGCAGCCGCCCGCTGGGCGGGGTTCAGGTCGGAAAGGTAGTCGTCGGCGGGAGTTTCAGGGGTAGCGGCGGACATGGGAGACAACCAGGACAATACTGTATATTCATACAGACTATAACGGAACTGCCGGGCCGCTGTCCCGCCGCCAGCCCCATGTCCATCCTGACCGGCACCGCCTCCTGGACCGACCCCACCCTGCTCGCCTGCGGGCGCTTTTATCCCGCGCACGTGCGCACGGCCGAGGCACGCCTGCGGCATTACGCCGGGCAGTTCAGGCTGGTCGAGGCCGACTCGTCGTATTACGGCATGCCCGATGCACGCACCACGCATTTGTGGGCCATGCGCACGCCGCCCGACTTCGTGTTCAACGTAAAGGCGTTTCGCCTGTTCACAGGCCACCCGGCGCCGCTGCGCGCCCTGCCGGCCGATATCCGGCGCGAACTGCCGGAGCTGCCGGACCATGACGCGCCGGGCGTGCCTGGCGCCCACGGGCCCGGGATCCCGGTGTTCGCCAACCAGCTGCCCGCCGATCTTTACGACGAACTCTGGCGCCGCTTCCTGCTCGCCCTTGAACCGCTGCGCATGACGGGCAAGCTGGGCGCCGTGCATTTTCAATTTGCGCCATGGGTGCACGCCGACAGGCGCGGCCACGCCCTGCTCGGCGACTGCGCCCGGCGCATGCATGAACACCTGATGTCGGCCGAATTCCGCCACCGCAGCTGGTTCGCGACGCCGGCGCGCAGCGCGGCCACGCTGGATCTACAGCGCGACCTGGGCGTCGTCCACACCATCGTCGACGCGCCGCAAGGCTTTGACAACACGGTTCCCGCTGTCTGGGCCGCCACGCACCCCGAACTTGCACTGCTGCGGCTGCACGGGCGCAATGCCGCCGCCTGGAACCACCGGTCGGGCGCGTCGTCGGGCCGCTTCCAGTACGAATACACGCCGGCGGAACTGGCCGAGCTCGCCCTGCGGTTCACGCGCATCGCCGAAAGCGTGCGCACCGCGCACGCCGTGTTGAACACCAACTACCAGGACCAGGGAATGCGCAACGCCGCGGGCCTGGCCGCCGCGCTGGCCGCGGTGCGCTGACCGCAGCGCCTAGGCCTGCGCCGCTGGCTGGCTGCGCCGCGCCACGGCGGCCACACTATCCAGCACCAGTTCGAACTTGCGCGCGATGTCGCGCTCGGGCACGCACGCATACCCCAGCAGCAGGCCCGGACGGCCTGGCGTGCCGGCCGCGAAATAGCGCGACAGCGGCCGCGTCAGCACGCCGCGCGTGCGCGCCTCTTGGACGACCTGCGTGTCGTCGATGCCGTCGGGCAGGTTCACCACCACATGCAAGCCGGCATCGCTGGAATGCCGATCGAGCCACTGCGCGCCCAGGCGACGTTCTATCAGGTTGACCAGGATGGCCCTGCGCCGCCCGTACAGCATGCGCATGCGGCGTATGTGCGCCGCATAGTGCCCCTCGGCAATAAAGGTGGCCAGCGCCGCGTGCGTCATCAGGTGCCCTTCGCGATACAGCTCGGCATGCGCGGCCTGGAAGGCCTGTGTCAATGATTTGGGCAGCACCAGGTACCCCACGCGCAGGCCCGGGTACAGAGTCTTGCTGAACGTGCCCAGGTAAATAACCGGCGCATCCGGTTCCAGCCCCTGCAGCGAGGCAATGGGCCGCCCGGAAAAGCGGAACTCGCTGTCGTAGTCGTCTTCGATGATCCAGCTGCCCCAGTTGCGCGCCATGGCAAGCAACTGCCGGCGGCGCGCCAGCGACATGACCGAGCCCAAGGGGTACTGGTGCGAAGGGGTCACGAATACAAAGCGCGGCGGCGGGCCGTCGTGCTGCGCGGGCAGCAGCATGCCTTCGGCGTCCACGGGCTGGTGCACGATGCGTATGCCGTTGGCCATCAACACGGTGCGCGCGCCCCAGTAGCCCGGGTTCTCGACCCACGCCACGTCTCCCGTGTCGCCCAGGATGCGAGTCGCCAGGTCGATGGCCTGGTGCGAGCCTTCGACGATGATGATCTGGTCGGGCTCGCAATCGATAGACCGCGTCACGGCCAGATGCTGCGCCAGCGCCTCGCGCAGCGCAGGCAGGCCGCCGCCGTACGAATAGCTGAGCATGGTGGGCGTCGGGTCGCGCCATAGCGCACTGAGGATGCGGCTGAACTTCTGGTGCGGAAACTCGGTGACGTCGGGCACGCCCGGCATGAAGGCGCCCCACTGGTGCGGCGAGGCGGACGCTTCGTCGACGATCTGCGCGCCGCGCACCGACAGCGACGCGCGCGGTTGCGCGGCGGGCTCGTGGCGCCTGCCCCGCCCGCTGGCCAGATAGGCGTCCGGCACCGAATCGGTGACGAACGTGCCGTTGCCCTGCCGGCTATAGGTGTAGCCTTCGGCCAGCAGCTGGCCATACACGTGCACGACGGTGTTGCGAGCGATGCCCAGCTCGGCGGCAAGATCGCGCGTGGCGGGCAGGCGCGTGCCGGCGGGGATGCTGCCGTCGAGGATGGCCTCGCGGATGCCACGGTACAGCCGCTTGTTCATCGGCCCATCGGATGGATCGCCAAGCCGCAGCTGCAGCAGGTCGCCGGCAAGTGTGCGCAATTGGTTCTACTCGTTTTGCAAAAGTGGTTCTTTTTAATAGGGCCATCTTAGCATTAAATAGAACACTGGCAGGCGCCGCGTCACGGCGCCGCGCTTATCGCCGCCACCACGGCGCCCGTGTCTTTTTGCCATCGAGGCTGAAATGCAAAACCGAGATCTCAACACCCGTCGTTCGCTGGCCACGCCCCGTGGCGTCGGCGTCATGTGCGACATGTACGCCGTGCGCGCCGAAAACGCCACGCTGTGGGACAGCACCGGCAAAGAATATATCGACTTCGCGGGCGGCATCGCCGTGCTCAACACGGGTCACCGCCATCCGAAGGTCAAGGCAGCGGTGGCCGAACAGCTCGAAGCGTTCACCCACACCGCATACCAGATTGTGCCGTACGAAAGCTACGTCGCGCTGGCCGAGCGCATCAACGCGCTGGCCCCCATCGACGGCGTGAAGAAGACCGCCTTCTTCACCACCGGCGTCGAAGCAGTGGAAAACGCCGTGAAAATCGCGCGCGCCTACACCGGCCGCTCGGGCGTGATCGCCTTCACCGGCTCGTTTCATGGCCGCACCATGCTGGGCATGGCGCTCACCGGCAAGGTTGCACCCTACAAGCTGGCGTTCGGCCCCATGCCGGGCGACATCTACCACGTGCCGTTCCCCAACCAGACGCAGTCCATCAGCGTGGCCGATTCGCTCAAGGCGCTCGACCTGCTGTTCAAGTCTGACATCGACCCGCGCCGCGTGGCCGCCATCATCATCGAGCCGGTGCAAGGCGAAGGCGGCTTCAACATTACGCCGCCCGAACTGATGACGGCGCTGCGCAAGGTCTGCGACGAGCATGGCATCATGCTGATCGCCGACGAAGTGCAAACCGGCTTTGCCCGCACCGGCAAGCTGTTCGCCATGCAGCATCATTCGGTGCAGGCCGACCTCATCACCATGGCCAAGAGCCTGGGCGGCGGCTTCCCGATATCGGGCGTGGTGGGCCGCGCCGAAGTCATGGACGGCCCCGCGCCCGGCGGCCTGGGCGGCACCTACGCCGGTAACCCGCTGGCCGTCGCCGCCGCGCACGCCGTCCTGGACGTCATCGAAGAAGAACAACTGTGCGCACGCGCCGACCAGTTGGGCAAGCGCCTGCAAGACCACCTGAACGGACTGCGGGCACGCTGCCCGGCCATCGCCGATGTGCGCGGCCTGGGCTCGATGGTCGCCCTTGAATTGCGCGATCCCGCCACCGGCGAGCCGGATGCGGCCACCGTCAAGCGGGTGCAGGACGAGGCGCTCAAGCGCGGCCTGATTTTGCTAAGCTGCGGTGTATACGGAAACGTTCTGCGCTTCCTGTATCCGCTGACCATCCCGGACGCCCAGTTCGGCCAGGCCCTCGATATCCTTGCCGACGTCCTGACCGCCTAGCCTGCTGTTGCAGCGAATTCTCCGGCCGCGTACGCCCGTTGCGGAGCGTACGTGGCCGGTTGCCATTTAGCGCATTCTTCCATCAAGGAGTCCACATGTCGCAATTGCCTCAATCCCTCAAGCGCGCGGAATTGCTGCGCGATGCCTGCTACATCGATGGCAAATGGGTGGCGGCTGGCGACGGCGCCACCATTGCCGTCACCAACCCGTCCACCGGCAAGACAATCGTCTCGGTGCCCAAGCTGGGGCGCAAAGAGACCGAGCAGGCCATTGCCAGCGCGGCCGCCGCGCTGCCCGCCTGGGCCGCCAGAACCGGCAAAGAGCGCGCCGCCATCCTGCTGAAGTGGGCGCAGCTGATGCTGGCCAACCAGCAAGACCTGGCCACCATCATGACCTCCGAGCAAGGCAAGCCGGTAACCGAAGCCGCCGGCGAAATTGCCTATGCCGCGTCGTTCCTGGAATGGTTTTCTGAAGAAGCCAAGCGCATCGACGGCGACGTACTGCAAAGCCCCAAGGCCGGCCAGCGCCTGATGGTGCTCAAGCAGCCCATCGGCGTCACCGCCGCCATCACGCCCTGGAACTTCCCCGCCGCCATGATCACCCGCAAAGTCGGCCCTGCCCTGGCCGCCGGCTGCACCATGGTGGTCAAGCCGGCGCAGCAGACGCCGCTCACCGCGCTGGCGCTGGCCGTGCTGGCCGAAGAAGCCGGCGTGCCCCCCGGCGTGTTCCATGTCGTGACGGGAAGCTCGCGTGAAATCGGCGCCGCGCTTTGCGAAAGCGATGACGTGCGCAAGCTGAGCTTCACCGGATCGACCGAAGTGGGCCGCACCCTGATGGAGCAGTGCTCGCCCACCATCAAGAAACTGTCGCTCGAACTCGGCGGCAACGCGCCGTTCATCGTGTTCGACGACGCCGATCTCGACCGCGCCGTGGACGGCATCCTGGCGTCCAAGTACCGCAACGCCGGCCAGACTTGCGTCTGCGCCAACCGCATCTACGTCCAGTCGGGCGTCTACGAAGAAATCGTCAAGCGCCTGGCCGCCAAGGTCGAGGCCATGAAGGTCGGCGACGGTTTCGACGAAGGCGTGACCCAGGGTCCGCTGATCGACAGTAACGCCGTGGACAAGGTGAAGGAACACATCGCCGATGCCGTCGAGCAAGGCGCCAAGGTCGTCACCGGCGGCAAGGCGCACGCGCTGGGCGGCACGTTCTTCGAGCCGACCATTGTGCGCGATGTCACGCCGTCCATGCGTTTCGCCATTGAAGAAACCTTCGGCCCCGTTGCGCCGCTGTTCAAGTTCGACACCGAAGAAGAAGTGCTGCAGCAGGCCAACAACACCATCTTCGGCCTGGCCGCGTATTTCTACACCCGCGACTACGCGCGCGTATGGCGCGTATCCGAGGCGCTGGAGTACGGCATCGTCGGCATCAACACCGGCATCATCTCCAACGAAGTCGGTCCGTTCGGCGGCGTCAAGCAATCGGGCCTGGGCCGCGAAGGCTCCAAGTACGGCATCGAGGAATACCTCGAACTGAAGTACCTTTGCGTAGACCTGGGCGCCTGACGCGCGCCATGCGGCAGCCGCCCCGGCGGCTGCCGCAACGGTCACGCCAGGACAAACGCCCTGTCATGCAAACATGCTAGATTTTCGACTCTTATCCATGAGTCCGGCATGACCAAAACATTCTCCCGCGAAGACACCCGCCGCATTGCCGCGATCCTGGCAGAAGCCGCCCAGGCGGAAGTCATGCCGCGCTTTCGCCGGCTTGCGGCCGACGCCATCCACGCCAAGAGTTCTCCGCGCGATCTCGTCACCGATGCCGACGAGGCCGCCGAACGCTATATCGCCGCCCGCCTGTCCCGGTTGCACCCCGGCGCGGTCATGGTCGGCGAAGAGGCATCGGCCCGTAACCCCGCCCTGTTGAACATGCTGGTCGATGCCGATCTGGCGTTTCTCATCGACCCCATCGACGGCACGCGCAATTTCGTGGCGGGGCTGCCGCTGTTCGGCATGATGGTCGCGGTGTGCCATCGCGGCGATGTGCTGGCCGGCGTCATCTACGACCCCGTCGCCCACGACTGGGCCATGGCCGTGCGCGGCGAAGGCGCATGGTCCGAATCGGCTGACGGCACCCAGACGACGCTGAAAGTCGCCCAGCCGGCGCCCCCCGACGAAATGGACGGCCTGGTCGCCACCGGTTTCCTGCCCGAGCCGCTGCGCGGCACTGTCAATGGCAACCTGGCGGCACTGGCCTCGACCGCTTCGCTGCGCTGCGCGGCGCACGAATACCGCATGGCGGCCAGCGGGCATTGCCACGTGGTGCTGTACAACAGGCTCGAACCCTGGGACCACGCGGCGGGTTGGCTGCTGCATCGCGAAGCGGGCGGTTTCTCGGCACATTTCGATGCCAGTCCGTACAAGCCCACGCACCGCAGCGGCGGCTTGCTGTACGCGCCCGACGTCGGCAGCTGGCACGCCGTGCGGCGCGCGCTCATGGGCGACGACTACCCGCCGTCCTGACTCCCCGGCGCCTGCGGGTTATCCCCAGTTTCTGTGGACAACCCTATGGAAAGCCTGGGGCCATCCTGAAAAAACCGTGCTGCGCCAAGCACTTGCGCATCGCGATCAGCCCTCGCCAGGAAACGGCCCGTAAAGGGCCTGCAACGCCTCAGCGCAGGGGCGCACCACCTTCAGGGCGAAAAGGTGATCGCCGCGGGTACGCCCCAGGTTAAGGGCGGCAATGGGCAGGCGGTCATCGGCGGCCGCGCGCACGTAGCGGTAGCCGGAATGCACCATCAGCGACGAACCCACGACCAGCATGGCGTCGGCTTGCGCCAGCGCCGCACGCGCCCGCGCGCCGCGCTCGGCGGGTATGGTCTCGCCGAAGAACACCACGTCCGGCTTGACGATGCCGGCGCAGCGCGGACACGGGGGCACCACGAAACGCGAAAAATCCACGCCTTCCAGGTCGGCATCGCCGTCGGGCGCATCATCGGCGTCCAGCGCCGCCCATTCGGGGTTGCGGGCATCGAGCTCGGCCTGCCACGCGTGCCGCGGCGCCCGCCAGTCGCAACGCATGCAGCGCACCTCGTCCAGGCGCCCGTGCAGGTCCACCACATTGCGACTGCCGGCCGCCTGGTGCAGGCCGTCGACGTTCTGCGTCAGCAGCAGCACGATGCGGCCTTCTGCTTCCAGCCTGGCCAGCGCCCGGTGGGCCGCGTTGGGACGGGTGTGCCCGAATCGCCGCCAGCCCACCGTGGCGCGCGCCCAGTATCGCGCGCGCATCAACGCATGCCCCATGAAATCGGGAAACTCGATGGGTGGGCTGCGCGTCCATTGCCCGTCGGCATCGCGATAGGCCGGAATGCCCGAACCGGTACTGCAACCGGCCCCCGTCAGCACAAACAGCCGCCGGTGGCGCCCGATGAACTCGCCAAGGGCCTGCAGGTCGGGCGCGAGCGCGGCCGGCTCCGGGCCCGCCGATGACTTTGCCGATATATCCATGCGCGGCGCTTTGCTAGGCGCCGCCAAGGCCGCAATCGGGCATATCGCTGACCAGGCTGGCCTGCGTGACGTTGCTGCCCGGGGGCACGCTGCGCGTCAGCCACACGTTGCCGCCGATGGTAGAGCCCTGACCGATGGTGACGCGCCCCAGGATGGTGGCCCCGGCGTAAATCACCACGTCGTCCTCGATGATCGGGTGGCGCGCCAGGCCTTTTTTCAGCTCGCCGTTTTCGCCCGGCGGGAAACGCTTGGCGCCCAAGGTCACCATCTGGTAGAGCCTTACGCGGTCGCCGATGATGGCGGTTTCGCCGATGACCACGCCGGTGCCATGGTCGATGAAGAAGCTCTTGCCGATGGTGGCGCCCGGGTGGATGTCGATGCCCGTGTCCGCGTGCGCGATCTCGGCCACGATGCGCGCAAGCATGGGCACGCCCAGCCTGTACAGCACGCTGGCCAGGCGGTGATGGATCATCGCGCTTACGCCGGGATAGCACAGCAGCACTTCGTCTACGCTGTGCGCCGCCGGGTCGCCCTGATAAGCCGCGGTCACGTCCAGGTCGAGCGCGCGGCGCACCTGCGGCAGCGCCGCGCCGAACTGGCGCACGATCTGCACGGCACGCGCCCGTATGCTGGAATCGGAATCGGGTTCGGACCCATTGCGCCCCATGTGGTGCAGTTCCAGGCAAACCTGGTGCAGCAATGCGTCAAGCGCCGCGCCAATGGTGTGGCCTACATAAAAATCCTCGACCTCTTCGCGCAGGTCGATGGGCCCCAGGCGCATGGGAAACAAAGCTCCGCACAGCTGCCGCACGATCGCGCGCAGGCTTTCCTGCGACGGGAATTCGCGGTCGCCGGCATCGTGGCGCAGGCGGCCGCGCGGGCCGCGCCAGTCGACGCGGGCCGAACGCAGGCCCGACACAATGGCATCCAGGTTCCAATGGGCCGCGGGCGAATGGGATGAATCGTTCATGGCAGCACCTTCCCGGCCGCGGCAGCGGCGATGTAGTCAAACATATCTAACAACCTCTGCAATCTGGCAGCGCCGCTCGCGCTGCGGCGCAATATCCATGAACTGTAACCCGCCCGCGCCGCAATTTGCTGGCTCGACCCGGCTTGCATTGGGGTTTTGAGCGGCCGCCGCGGCCGCCCGCGCCTACGGGAAAACGCTACATGCGGCTGCCTGGGGGGATGCCTATAATCATTTCAAACAAACGTTTGAAAGATGCCATGAACGAAATCCGCTCCGGCTCCACCCGCGAAGCCATTCTCGACAGCGCCGAGGCGCTATTTGCCCGGCAGGGTCACGACGGAACGTCGATGCGGCAGATCACCAGCGAAGCCGGTGTGAACCTGGCCGCGGTGAACTACCACTTCGGCTCCAAAGAGGCATTGGTGCAGGCGGTGCTGAAGCGCCGGCTGGCGGTGCTGAACCACGAACGCCTGCGCCTGCTCGACGAACTCGAAGCGCGCGCCGGCGGCCAGCCGCTGAAGCCGTCGCAGATCGTGGACGCGTTCTTCGGAACAGTGCTGCGGCTGGCCGCCAGCGCCGACCCGGCCAACAAGAACTTCCTGCGCCTGCTCGAACGCACCATGACCGACCCCACCGGTTTCATCCGCGCGCTGGTGGCCGAAGAATATGCCGAGGTTGTCGACCGTTATCAATCGGCGCTGTTGCGCGCCCTGCCCGACGTGCCCCGGGACGAAGTAGTCTGGCGGTTTCAATTCATGCTCGGCGCCACGTCCTACGCCATCGTGGGCACCGAAGTACTGCGCCTGTGCCTGGGCTGGAACCCGAACGACGAAGCCGATCAAACCCACGACCCCGAACGCCTGCTGCCCCGCCTGATGAGCTTCCTGCTTGGGGGCCTGCGGGCACCGCTGCCCGAGTATCCGGCGCAATAGTTCCGGCCGCGGCCGGGCCATCTCTTGACGGAGGCCATCTGCATGAATGTCTTGCTGCTCGTCCTGTGCGCCGTTGCGGCCCTGATCGTGGCGACGCTGTCGCTACGGCCCTTGCGGCGCGCACTGCTGACCCGGCCCTTGTTCAATGCCTATCGCAAGGTATTGCCGCAAATGTCCGATACCGAGCGCGACGCCCTGCAGGCAGGCACAGTGTGGTGGGACGGCGAGCTGTTCCGCGGCCGTCCCGACTGGGACAAGCTGCTGGCGCTGCCGAAGCCGCGCCTTACCGCCGACGAACAGCGCTTCCTGCAAGAGCAGGTCGAAGAAGTGTGCCGCATGGTCGACGACTGGGACATCACCCACAGGCGCTACGACCTGACCCCCCAGACCTGGGATTACCTGAAGCGGCATGGCTTCCTGGGCATGATCATCCCGCGCGAATACGGCGGCCTGGGCTTTTCTGCCTATGCGCATTCGCAGGTCGTCACGCGGCTGTCCACGCGCTCGTCTGCGCTTGCGGTGTCGGTAATGGTGCCGAATTCGCTGGGGCCCGCCGAACTGCTGCTGCACTACGGCACCGAAGCACAGAAAAGCCATTACCTGCCGCGCCTGGCGCGCGGCGATGAGGTGCCGGCCTTCGCCCTGACCAGCCCCTGGGCAGGTTCGGATGCCGCGTCCATTCCCGACCGCGGCATTGTCTGCAAAGGCATGTGGCAAGGCGAAGAGGTGCTGGGCATGCGGGTCAGCTGGGACAAGCGCTACATCACGCTTGCGCCCGTATGCACGCTGCTGGGCCTGGCGTTCAGGCTGTACGACCCCGACGGACTGCTCGGCGGCCCGGTGGACGTGGGCATCACATGCGCACTGGTGCCGCACGACCACCCCGGCGTGGAAACAGGCCGGCGGCATTTCCCCTTGAACGCCATGTTCATGAATGGGCCCACGCGCGGCGCCGATGTGTTCATGCCGCTGGACTTCATCATCGGTGGGCCCGCCATGGCGGGCCAGGGCTGGCGCATGCTGATGGAATGCCTGGCTGCGGGAAGGTCGATTTCTCTGCCCGCATCCAATACCGGCATGGCGCAGCTCACGGCCCGCGCTGTCGGCGCCTATGCGCGCGTGCGCAGCCAGTTCCGCACGCCGGTGGCCCGTTTCGAAGGCGTGGAAGAAGCGCTGGCGCGCATCGGCGGCCACACCTACCTGATGGACGCGGCGCGCGTCATGACCGCCGGCGCGATCGATCTCGGCGAAAAACCTTCGGTGGTGTCGGCCATCGTCAAATATCACGTCACCGAGCGCGCGCGACAGGTCGTCAACGACGGCATGGACATCATCGGCGGCAAGGGCATCTGCCTGGGGCCTTCCAACTTCCTGGGCCGCGCGTACCAGCAGGTGCCGGTGGGCATAACGGTAGAAGGCGCCAACATCCTTACGCGCAGTCTCATCATCTTCGGTCAGGGCGCGATCCGTTGCCACCCGTATGTGCTGGCTGAAATGCAGGCCGCGGGCGACCCCGATGCGCAACGCGGGTTACGGGCCTTCGACCAGGCGTTCTGGCGCCACGTGGCATTCGTGCTCGGCAATGCCGCGCGCGCCTTGGGCCACGGCCTTACCGGGGCGCGGCTGGCGCGCGCCCCCGCGCATGCCGCCCCCGACATGCAGCCGTACTACCGGCAGCTTACGCGCTATGCCGGCGCGTTCGCGCTGCTTGCCGATGCGTGCATGGCGTTACTGGGCGGCAGCCTCAAGCGCCGAGAGCGCCTGTCCGCGCGCCTGGGCGACATCCACTCGCAGCTCTACCTGGCATCGGCCGTGCTCAAGCGCTATGAAGACGATGGCCGGCCAGCCGCCGACGCGCCGCTTGCACACTGGGCACTGCAAGATTCAATGCAACGTGTACAAGATTCTTTCAAAGGTGTGCTGGACAATCTGCCGTCACGTTGGGTAGGCTCAGTGTTACGCCGTCTGCTGTTTCCCTGGGGGCCGCCGCATCATGCACCCGCTGACCTGCTTGGCCAACAAGTCGCCCGCTTGCTTGCCGAACCTGGCGACACACGCGAACGCCTTACTTCCAGTTGCCATTTGCCCGCAACGGCCGACGAGCCTGTGGGCGCGCTCGAACAGGCGTTGGCTGCCACGGTCGCAGCCGAAGCCGCCGACGCGCGCCTGCGCGCCTATGAAAAAACCGGCGACCTCGCGGGCAACCCCCGGGCCAATGTACGCGACCTGGTCGAAGCGGCCCACGCAGCGGGCGGCATCGATGCCCACGATTACGAACTCCTCCGGCGCCGCGACGCACTGCGCGACCAGGTCATCCGCGTCGACGACTTTCCTTTCGACTTCGGCATGACCGGCGTTGTGCACGCAGGTCCACAGCGCGAAGCTGCCTAGGGGCCGCCATGGCATTCGATCCTATCTATGTCATCGACGGCGCGCGCACGCCGTTTCTCAAGGCCCGCAACGCGCCTGGCCCATTCTCGGCGGCGGACCTGGCCGTACAGGCGGGACGCGCCCTGCTGATGCGGCAACCCTTCGCGCCCGCCGACCTGGATGAAGTCATCGTCGGCTGCGCCGCACCTTCTGCCGACGAAACCAACATCGGCCGCGTGATCGCGCTGCGCCTGGGCTGCGGCCACCGCGTGCCCGGCTGGACCGTAATGCGAAATTGCGCGTCCGGCATGCAGGCCCTGGATTCGGCCATCGCCAATATCCACACCGGGCGCGCCTCGCTGGTGCTGGCGGGCGGCGTGGATGCGCTGTCGCGCGCGCCGTTGCTGGTGTCCGACGACATGACCCGCTGGCTCGCGGGGTGGAATGCCGCGCGCGGCATGGGCGAGCGCATCAGGGCGCTGCGCGGCTTTCCGTGGCGCGGTCTGGCGCCCGTCATCGGCTTGCTCAAGGGGCTTACCGATCCCGTGGTGGGGCTTTCGATGGGCCAGACCGCCGAAAACCTGGCGACTCGTTTCGGCATCAGCCGCGCCGACATGGATGCCTATGCCGCGCGCAGCCATGCGCGCGTGCTGGCCGCGCGCGAGCAGGGCCGGCTGGACGAAGTCGTGCCCCTGGTCGATACGCGCGGAACCTTGTATGCGCACGATGATGGCGTGCGAGAAGACTCCACGCCAGAACGCCTTGCGCGCCTGCGCCCCGTATTCGACAAACCATGGGGCAACATCACGGCCGGCAACAGTTCGCAAGTGACCGATGGCGCCGCAATGCTGTTGCTGGCCTCTGCCGACGCCGTGCGGCGCTGGAACCTGCAACCGCTCGGGCGCATTGTCGACGCCCAGTGGGCAGCGCTGGACCCAGCCCAGATGGGCCTGGGTCCGGTGCACGCCGCCACGCCCCTGCTGCAGCGGCACGGCATGGGCCTGAACGATCCCGATCTGTGGGAAATCAACGAGGCTTTTGCCGCCCAGGTGCTGGGCTGCCTGGCCGCCTGGAACGATGAATCTTATTGCCGCGAGCACCTGGGCACCGGCGCCTGGGGCACGCTGGACCAAAGCCGCCTCAACGTCGATGGCGGCGCCATTGCCATCGGCCACCCGGTGGGCGCGTCGGGCGCGCGCATCGTCCTGCATTTGCTGCAGGCCCTGCACGCACGGGGCCTGCGCCGCGGCATGGCCGCCATTTGCATAGGCGGCGGCCAGGGCGGCGCCATGCTGGTCGATACGGACACCACGCCATGAACCCTGATACGACGTCCTCCTGGCGCCATTGGCGGCTCGAACGCCATGCCGACGGCCTGGCCTGGCTCACCATCGACCGGGCCGACGCGGCCGTCAATGCCCTGTCTGCCGAAGTGCTGTCCGAATTCGGCGCCGTACTCGACGAGCTGCAGGCTCGTCCGCCCGCGGGCCTGATCATCCGCTCGGGCAAGGCGGCCGGCTTCATAGCCGGCGCCGATGTCGAGGAATTCGCCGACCTCACCACGCCCGAGCAGGCTCGGCAACTCGTCGAACGCGGCTGGAACCTGTTCGACCGCCTGGCCGCCGTGTCCTATCCCACCCTGGCGCTGATACACGGCCATTGCCTGGGCGGCGGCCTGGAGCTGGCATTGGCCTGCCGCTACCGGCTTGCCATCGATCAGCCCGGCACATCGCTGGCCCTGCCCGAGGTCATGCTGGGCATCTTCCCCGGCTGGGGCGGCATGCGCCGGCTGCCCGCGCTGATCGGCGCGCCCGCCGCGCTGGACATGATGCTGACGGGCCGCCCCGCCGACGCGCGCCGCGCCGCGGCGCTGGGGCTGGTCGACGCGCGCGTGCCCCCGCGCCTGACCGATGCCGCCGCGCGTCAGCATGTGCAAAGCGGCCGGCCCGCGCGC
Organism: Bordetella genomosp. 7; assembly: GCF_002261265.1. Classification (GTDB taxonomy): domain Bacteria; phylum Pseudomonadota; class Gammaproteobacteria; order Burkholderiales; family Burkholderiaceae_B; genus Bordetella_A. Next base: position 284,338 of record NZ_NEVK01000006.1, read on the forward strand.
CGGGCGCGCGGCATCGCCGGATGGCTGAACCGCTGGCCTCTCAAGTTGCTGGCGGCCAGGCGCGCCCATCGCCAGATCGCCGCCAAAGACCCGCAGCGTCATTACCCGGCCGCGCCGGCCATCGTGACGCTCTGGGCCCGCCACGGCGGCAATGCGCTGCGCGCGCCCGAGATCGTGCACGACATCCTCACGTCCGATACGGCGCGCAACCTGCTGCGCGTGTTCCGCCTCCAGGAAAGGCTGAAGGCATATGGCAAGCCGGGCAACGCGCCACCTGCGCAGCATGTGCACGTGGTGGGCGCCGGAACCATGGGAGGCGATATTGCCGCGTGGTGTGCGTTCAAGGGTCTGACCGTCACGCTGCAAGATCAGGACGCCGAACGCATCGCGCCCGCGCTGGGCCGGGCCGCCGCCCTGTACGCGCGCAAGCTCAAAGATCCGCGCGCCGCGCGTGCGGCATTCGACCGGCTCGTCCCCGATCCGCAGGGCAACGGCGTTGCGCGCGCAGACATCGTGATCGAAGCCATCAGCGAACAGGCAGACGCCAAGCGGGCGCTGTACCGCGCGCTGCAGCCGCGCATGAAACCCGATGCGCTGCTGGCCACCAATACATCCAGCCTGTCGCTGGCTGACCTGCGTGCGGGACTCGACCGCCCCGGCCAATTGATCGGCATCCATTTTTTCAACCCGGTGGCCAGCATGCCGCTGGTGGAAGTCGTGCAGGCCGGCGCCGACCATGGCCAGGCGCAGGCGCGCGCCTGCGCCTTCGTGGGGCAGCTCGGCAAGCTGCCCCTGCCCGTGCGCGACGCACCGGGGTTCCTCGTCAACGCGGTACTGGCGCCGTACATGCTCGAGGCCATGCGCTGCGTGGACGAAGGCATCGAGCCTGCCGTCATCGACCGCGCCATGACCGATTTCGGCATGCCCATGGGCCCGCTCGAACTGGCCGACACCGTCGGGCTGGATATTGCGCTGGCCGCCGGGCGCCAGCTTGCGGGCCAGGACGAGCCGCCGCGCTGCCTGGCCGAACGCATCGCCCGCAACGACCTCGGCCGCAAGACGGGCCGGGGGTTCTATGCCTGGCATGACGGCAAGCCCCGCAAAACCGCCACGGATTCCGCACCGCCCGGCCTGGCGCGGCGCCTGGTGCAGCCGCTGATCGACCGCACCCGGCAACAGGTCGACAGCGGCGTGGTGGCCGACGCCGACCTCGCCGATGCCGGCGTGATTTTCGGAACCGGTTTCGCGCCCTTCACGGGCGGCCCGCTGCACCTGCGCGCCGCCTCCCATCCACCCCTTACCGAGCCAGATCCAGCACGTCCATAAATACCTGACCATCACTTTCTGCACGACAAGTGCATTTTTCGCCTGCCTAAGGAGGAGACACATGAACAAGGCATCGTGGGCAATGAGCACTCTGTCAGCCGCTATCGCGGCCGGCATTGCGGGAACGGCACAGGCCGCGGGGTTCCAGCTACTGGAACAGAACGCCAGCGGCCTGGGCAATGCCTACGCCGGTTCTGCCGCCGTCGCGGAGAACGCCAGCACGATCTACTTCAATCCGGCGGGCATGACTTACTTGCCCGGGTTCAACCTGTCGGCCGGCGTCAACGCCATACGTCCTTCGTTCAAGTTCCGCGACAACGGCAAAAGCACCAACCCGCTTGCACTGGGCGGCGGCTCCCCCACGGGCGGCAACGGAGGCGACGCCGGCAGCTGGGGCATCGTGCCCAATGCCTATTTTTCATGGCAGCTCAACGAAAAGTGGTTTGTCGGCGTGGGCGTGGGCGCCCCGTTCGGGCTGATGACGGAGTACGACGATGGCTGGGTGGGCCAGTACCATTCCACCAAGTTCGATATCAAGACCATCAATATCAACCCGTCCATCGCATACAAGGTCAACGAACAATTCTCGATGGGGGTGGGCCTGAACTGGCAGCACATCGATGCCCAGTACACCAAAAGCGTCGTGGTGCCGGCCGGCCCGGCAATGTTCTTACCGGGCGACGCCGATCTGAACCTGGATGGCGACGCGTGGGGCTGGAACGCCGGCATCATGCTGCAGCCCACCGAAGACACGCGCATCGGCCTTTCGTACCGTTCCAAGATAAAACACACGGCACGGGGCGACACCAAGATCGACGGTTTTGCCCCCGGGCAGTCGCTGTCCTATGACGCCAAGGCCAAAGTAAACCTGCCCGACACGCTCATCCTGAGCGCCCAGCACCGGCTCAATGAGCGCTGGGAATTGCTGGCCGATATTTCCTGGACGGGCTGGAGCAGCATTCCCCAACTGAAGATCCAGAACGAAGGCGGGCCCACCGACACACTGCCGCTGGACTTCCGTGACTCGTGGCGCGTCGCCCTTGGGGCCAACTACCAGTTCGCGCCGCAATGGAAATGGCGCTTCGGCGTAGCCTGGGACCAGTCGCCGGTGCACAACCCGTCTGACAGGCCCACGTCATTGCCCGACAACGACCGCTGGTGGTTCTCTACCGGAGTACAGTATCAGGCGGGCAAACACACGAGCATCGACGTAGGCTATACCTACCTGTACCTGCGCGACACCGACATCGACACCGACTCGGGCGACCCGCTGACGCGCGGCCGCGTCGCCGGCGACTATCGCAGCAAGGGCAACATCTTTGGTATCCAGGTGTCCACCCGGTTCTGACCACGCATGACATCCGCCGCGGCGCACACCGTCATACCCGGCGGTGGGCGCCGCCCCATCAGGAGATCGCCTTGAGCAGCAACTTCAACGTCAAACACGCCGCCGTACTGGGCGCCGGCGTCATGGGCGCCCAGATCGCCGCCCACCTTGCCAATGCGGGCGTACCGGTCACCCTGTACGACCTGACCGCGAAAGAAGGCGACCGCAACGCCATCGCCCTGAAAGCGCTGGCCGGCCTGAAAAAGCTCGAACCGGCGCCGCTGGCCAGCCCGTCCCGGGCAGCCCTGATCACGCCGGCCAACTACGACGACCACCTGGACCGCCTGCGCGAATGCGACCTGGTGATCGAAGCCATCGCCGAACGCATGGACTGGAAAGCGGCGCTGTACGAGCGCATTGCGCCGCACGTCGCCGACGGCGCCATCCTGGCCTCGAATACATCGGGGCTGTCGATCAGCGAGCTGGCCGGCGCCTTGCCGCAGGCCTTGCGCGGCCGCTTCTGCGGCGTGCACTTCTTCAATCCGCCGCGCTACATGCGCCTGGTGGAACTGATCGCCACGCCCGACACGAACCCGGGCGTGCTCGACCACCTGGAAAGCTGGCTGACCACGCGGCTGGGCAAAGGCGTCATCCGGGCGCTGGATACGCCCAACTTCATTGCGAACCGCATCGGCGTCTTCTCGATCCTGGCCGCGCTGCACCACACCGAACGGCTGGGCCTGGGATTCGACGAGGTCGACGCGCTCACCGGCCCGCGCATCGGCCGACCCAAGAGCGCCACCTACCGCACGGCCGATGTCGTGGGGCTCGACACGCTGGCGCACGTCGTGGGCACGATGCGCGACAAGCTGCCCGATGACCCCTGGCACGCGTATTTCCAGTTGCCGGGCTGGCTCAACACCCTGATCGAGCGCGGCGCGCTCGGACAGAAGAGCGGCAAGGGCGTATACCAGAAGGTGGGCAAAGAAATCCGCGTGCTGGACACGGCCAGCTTCGACTATCGGCCGGCGGCCGGCGCCATCGCCGACGAAGTCGACGCCATCCTGAAGCAGCGCGACCCCGCCCTGCGCTTCGCTGAACTGCGGGCCTGCGCGCATCCGCAAGCGCAGTTCCTGTGGAGCGTGTTTCGGGACATTTTCCACTACAGCGCATTCCAGCTCGAACACATCGCCGACAACGCGCGCGACGCCGACCTGGCAATGCGCTGGGGCTTCGGCTGGTCCATGGGGCCCTTCGAAACCTGGCAGGCCGCGGGCTGGCAGAACGTTGCCGCCGCCATCGCCGACGATATCGCCGCCGGCCGCGCGATGAGCCAAGCGCCATTGCCTGCGTGGGCGGCCGACCCCGCCCGCAAGGGCGTGCATGATGCGCATGGGTCGTATTCGGCGCGCGGCCAGCGGCAACAGCCGCGCTCGACCCTGCCGGTTTACGAGCGGCAGCTGTTGCCCGAAAGGCTGGCGGGCGAACCTACGGCCGATCGCGGCGCCACGCTCTGGGAAAACGATGGCGTGCGCCTGTGGCACTTGCCGGATATCGATGCGCGCATCGGCATCCTGTCGTTCACCTCCAAGATGCACACCATCGGCGGCGAAGTGCTCGACGGCGTGCTGCATGCCGTCCAGTACAGCGAACAAGAGCTGGACGCGCTGGTCCTATGGCACGATGCCCCGTTCGCCGTGGGCGCCAACCTTGCGCAGGTGGCGCAGGCCTGCGCGGCGGGGCAATTCGACATGCTCGAGGCCATAGTCGAGAAATTCCAGCGCGCCTCACTGGCTCTGCATTATGCGCGCGTGCCCACCGTGGCGGCCGTGCAAGGCATGGCGCTTGGCGGCGGCTGCGAATTCCTGATGCATTGCAGCCATCGCGTACTGGCGCTGGAAAGCTACATCGGCCTGGTAGAGGCCGGCGTAGGGCTGGTGCCCGCTGGCGGCGGCAGCAAGGCGCTGGCGGTACGCGCCGCCGCGCTGGCGGCCGCCACCGCCACGCCCGCCGAAGTCTTTCCCTTCCTGCAGCCGGTGTTCCAGAACATCGCCACCGCCCAGGTCGCCAAGAGCGCGCTGCACGCCATCGATATGGGGTACGCCCAAGCGGCCGACACGGTGGTATTCCATCCCGACGAACTGCTCTGGGTGGCGTTGCGGCAGGCGCGCGCGGCGGCCGACATCGGCCACGTCGCCCCCTTGCGGCCGCAGCGCGTGCCCGTGGCCGGCCGCACCGGTATCGCCAACTTCGAGATGGTGCTCGTCAATATGCGCGAAGGCGGCATGATCAGCGCGCACGACTATCGCGTGGCGCGCGGCGCCGCTGCGGCGCTGTGCGGCGGCGAGGTCGAGGCCGGCACGCAAGTCGACGAAGCCTGGCTGCTCGCCGTGGAGCGGCGCGAATTCATGGCGCTGCTGCGCACGGCCGAAACCCAGGCGCGCATCCGCCACACCCTGGAAACCGGCAAACCGCTGCGCAACTAGTCTACGCAAGCTTGAAGGAATCGCGATGAACCGACAGATCCAAGACGCCTATATCGTGGCCGCCACCCGTTTGCCGGTTGGCAAGCGCAACGGCATGTACAGAACCACGCGTCCGGACGACATGCTGGCCGCCGCACTGCGTGCCGTACTGGCGCAGGCGCCCGCGCTCGACCCGGCGCGCATCGAAGACGTGATCGCGGGCTGCGCCATGCCCGAGGCCGAACAAGGCATGAACGTGGCGCGCATGAGCCTGCTGCTGGCCGGGTTGCCCGACACCGTGCCCGGCGTCACGCTGAACCGCTTCTGCGCATCCGGCCTGCAGGCCGTGGCCGACGCCGCCGCCCGCATCCGGCTGGGCTCGGCCGACGTCGTCATCGCCGCGGGCACCGAATCCATGAGCGCCATGCCGCAGATCATGGGCAACAAGGTCGCGCTCAACCCCCGCATTTTCGCCAGCGACGATAACATAGGAATGGCCTACGGCATGGGCCTGACCGGCGAGAAAGTCGCCGCCCAATGGAAGATCTCGCGCGAAGACCAGGACGCGTTTGCCCTGGCTTCGCACCAGAAGGCCTGCGCAGCCATCGCGGCCGGGCACTTTCGCGACGAAACCACGCCTTACCGCACCATCAGCCATGTACCGGGCGAAGGCGGCGCGGTGCGGCGAGTGGAAAACCTGTGCGAACACGACGAAGGCCCGCGCCCCGACACCACCGCCGAGGCGCTGGCCCGGCTCAAGCCGGTATTCGCCGCGCGCGGGTCGGTTACTGCCGGCAACAGCTCGCAGATGTCCGACGGCGCCGGCGCCGTCCTGCTGGTATCCGAGCGCGTGCTGAAAGAACTGAACCTCTCGCCGCTGGCGCGTTTCGTGGGCTTCTCGGTGGCCGGCGTGCCGCCGCAGATCATGGGCATAGGGCCCAAAGTGGCCATCCCCAGGGCCCTGGCCGCCAGTGGCATCCGCCAGCAAGATCTCGACTGGATCGAACTGAACGAAGCCTTTGCCGCCCAGTCGCTGGCCGTCATCCGCGACCTGGATCTGGACCCGGCCAGGATCAACCCGCTGGGCGGCGCGATCGCACTCGGCCACCCGTTGGGGGCCACCGGCGCCATCCGTACCGCCACGCTGGTGCATGGTCTGCGCCGCACCGGCGGCAAATACGGCATGGTCACGATGTGCGTGGGCACCGGCATGGGCGCGGCCGGCATCTTCGAGGCGCTGTAGCGCCTGCGGCCGTGAAGCCCTATTGGCTAAAGCGCCTGCCGCCGGCATGGCGCGCCCGCCTGATGCGCGCAGGCTTCAATCTGCACCCGGCGTTCCGCGCCACGGGCGGGCGCGTCACTCACGTGTCGCCCGACTTTCTGCACCTGCGCGTGCGCCTGCGGCTGGCTCGGCGCACCCGCAATATCGTCGGTTCGATGTATGGCGGCTCATTGTTCGCCATTACCGATGGCGCGCACCCCACCCTGCTCATGGCCGCATTGGGCGCCGACGCCATTGTCTGGGACAAGGCGGCCACCATACGCTACCGCAAGCCGGCATACACGACGCTGTACGCCGACTTTCGCCTCGATCCGGCCGACATCGCCGCCATCCGTCACGAACTCGCCGAGCGGCGCGAGACGACCCGCGTATATATCGTCGAACTGAAAGATCGCCACGGCGCGGTCTATGCCGAGGTGGAACGCACCGTGTATATCGCCGACAAGCAGTTCTATAAAACCAAGGTTCGCGGCGCCCGCGCCGACGCCTGAACCCGCGAGCATTACCGACATGGAACGCATCTGGCTCAAGAGCTATCCGCCCGGCGTGCCCGCCGAGATCGACATTTCCCGCTACGACTCGCTGCTGGACATCTTTCACGACAGTTGCGCGCGCTTTGCCCGGCGCCCGGCCTACACCAGCCTGGGCGTTACCATCACCTATGCACAGCTCGACCGGTGGTCGCGCGACTTTGCCGCGTGGCTGCAATACCGGGGCCTGAAAGCCGGCGACCGCGTCGCACTGATGCTGCCCAACCTGCTGCAATACCCCGTATGCCTGTTCGGCGCCCTGCGGGCAGGCTGCGTGGTCGTCAACTGCAACCCCCTGTACACCGCTCACGAGCTGGCCCACCAGCTCGCGGATGCCGGGGCCCAGGCCATCGTCATCTCTGAAAACTTCGCGCGCACGTTGCAGCGCGCCCTGCCCGACACGGCATTGCGGCATATCGTCGTTACCTCGGTGGGCGAGCTGCTGGGCCCCCTGAAGGGCCGCGCCGTCGATTTCGCAGTGCGCTACGTCAAGCGCAAGGTGCCGGCCTGGCAACTGCCGCAAGCGACACGCCTGCGCGTGGCGCTCAGCCAGGGACGCGGCAGGCCATTGCGCACCCCGGCGCTCACCCCTTCCGATCCTGCCTTTTTGCAGTACACCGGCGGCACCACCGGCGTGGCCAAGGGCGCGGTGCTTACGCACGGCAACATGCTGGCCAACCTGAGCCAGGCTCATGCCTGGATCCACGGCCTGGTGCGCGAAGGCGAAGAATGCATCGTCACGGCATTGCCGCTCTATCACGTGTTTGCGCTTACGGCGAACTGCCTCACCTTTCTCAAGTTGGGCGCGCGCAACCTGTTGATCGCCGATCCGCGCGACATGCCGGCCTTCATCCGGGCGTTGCGCGGCACGCCTTTCAGCGCCATCACGGGTGTCAACACACTGTTCAACGCGCTGCTGAACCACCCGGATTTCGCCAGGCTGGATTTTTCGCGGCTGCGGCTGACGCTGGGCGGCGGCATGGCCGTACAACGAGCCGTTGCACAGCGCTGGCGCGAAGTAACCGGCGTATCGCTGGCCCAGGCCTATGGCCTGACCGAGACCGCGCCGGCGGTCACGCTCAATCCGCTCGATGTGGAAACGTTTACCGGCTCGATCGGCCTGCCCGTGCCCTCCACCGAACTGTCTGTGCGCGACGATGAAGGCCGCGAAGTTTCCCAGGGCGAAACGGGCGAACTTTGCGTGCGCGGCCCCCAAGTCATGGCCGGCTACTGGAACCGCCCCGACGAAACCGCGCAGGTGCTCCACCCCGACGGCTTTCTGCGCACCGGCGACCTGGGCTACATGGACGAGCGCGGCTACGTGTTCCTGGTCGATCGAAAGAAAGACCTGATCCTGGTCTCAGGCTTCAATGTCTATCCCAACGAAGTCGAGGACGCCGCCGCCCTGCACCCGGGCGTACGCGAAGTGGCCGCCGTCGGCGTGCCCGACGCGAAGTCCGGCGAAGCCGTCAAACTCTTTGTTATCCGGCGCGACCCGACGCTGGAGGCCGCCGAGCTTATCGCCCACTGCCGCCAGCACCTCACCGGCTACAAAGTTCCGCGCCACGTCGAATTCTGCAACGACCTGCCGCGCACGCCCGTGGGCAAGATCCTGCGGCGGGCGTTAAGAACACCGCCGGCCGCGCCCGCACCCTGACCCGATCCATGGAGGTCCCGGCGCCGCCCATGCGCTTTTGGGGGGCGTGACCCCGGCCAGACTCCTCTATATAATTCCCCGCTATCAAGAATAGTTCTTATTCTTGCAACCATTATCGTCATTACGCAGGGGAATATATTGAAGACTCGATCGCGCGCCGCTAGCGCACGCCTCGCACGGGCCTGCGCCATTGCCATGGTGGCGGGACTGGCCGCCCCCGGAGCCCATGCCCAGAACGCCGCCGCAGACACCACGGCCACGCTGCCGGCGGTGCAGGTGACCGGCACCCAGGAAACCGCCACGAGTCCGGTGGCCGGGTACGTGGTGCGGCGCAGCGCCACCGGCACGAAAACGGACACGCCTTTGCGCGAAACCCCGCAGGCCATTACCGTCATCCCGCGCGACCAGATCGTGGACCAGGGTGCGCAGAACGTACAGGACACCCTCAATTACGCGGCGGGTGTGCGGCCCAACGCCTACGGCGTGGACAACCGCGCCGACTATGTCCGCGTGCGGGGCGTGGAGCCCGTGCAGTATATGGACGGCCTGCGCCAGTTCTTCAACTACAACAACCCGCGCACTGAAGTCTATGCGTTGGAACGCGTCGAAGTGCTGCGCGGGCCGTCTTCGATGCTGTATGGCCAGGGAAGTACGGGCGGGGTGCTCAACCTGGTCAGCAAGCGCCCGCAGCCCGAAGCGCAACGCGAGATAGGCGTCGTCCTGGGCAACCATAACCGCAAGGAAATCCATGCCGACCTTACCGGCCCGGTGACGGAAGACGGGCAATGGCTGTATCGCGTGGTGGCCGTCGCCCGCAACAGCGACACCCAGGTGCAGCACGCCCCCGACGATCGCCTGCTGCTTGCCCCTTCGCTTACCTGGCAACCCAGCGCGGCCACATCGCTGACCCTGCAAGGCTATTTCCAGAAAGACAAGGCCGGCACTACGCAATCGTTCCTGCCCTGGAGCGGCACGGTCAGCTACAACCCGAACGGCCAGATCCCCACCCGCCGATTCACCAGCGAGCCGGGTTTCGACGCCTATGACACCGAGCAATTCAGCCTGGGCTGGCTGTTCGAACACCATTTCAACGATCGCTGGACGTTTCGCCAGAACTTCCGCAACACCATCAGCAAGGTCGACTACAAGTCGATGTATCCGGATGCTTATTCGAACCCCGAAGCGCCGTACATCGACCCGCGCCAGCAGGTGCTCAATCGCTATTTCTACGTCAACAAGCCGCGCATGCGCACGATGCTGGCCGACCAGAACCTGGAAGGCAAGCTTAACTGGGGCGCCACGGAACATACGCTGTTGTTCGGCGCCGACTACAGCCGCTATCGCGAAACTGGCGAAACGGCATCCGGCGTGGGCAGCCCGTTGAACGTCTACCATCCCGTCTACGGCAACATTCCCGACTACCAGACCACCGACACGCCCAAGAACAAGCAAGAGCAGCTGGGCTTCTACGCGCAGGACCAGATCCGCTACCGGAACTGGATATTCCTGGCGGGCGTCCGCCACGATCGTGCCCGCAACGATCTTGAAGGCAGCGACCGCGAAACCGACAATGCCACCACCAAGCGGTTCGGCCTGCTCTATGCCGCGGATAACGGCCTGTCGCCCTATATCAGCTACAGCGAGTCATTCACGCCCATTGCCGGCACGGACGTGAACAGCAATCGCTGGAAGCCCATGCGCGGCAAGCAATGGGAACTGGGGCTGAAATACATGCCACCCAACCGCGATCTGGAAGCCACCGCCGCCATCTACGACCTGCGCGAGAAAAACCGCCAGGTGCCCGACCCTTCCAATCCGAACAACCAGGTCCAGACCGGCAAGACCAAGACGCGCGGCGTCGAACTTGAACTGCGCGGCCGCGTCACCAAGCAGATGGACGTGATCGCCAACTACATCTATACCGATATCGATCCGGCGCTGGAAGGAGTGCCCAAGCACATGGCGTCTCTCTGGGGCAAGTACCGGTTCAACGTGGCAGGCATGTCGGGCTTCTCGGCCGGAGCGGGCGTACGCTACCTGGGCGCATTCACCGACGGCGGCGCGCCCGAAACACCTTCGGTGACGCTGTTTGATGCGATGCTGGCCTATGACAGCGGCGCGTGGCGCTACGCGCTGAACGTCAACAACATCGCCGACCGTACCTACGAGGTCACTTGCCTGCGCCGTGGCGACTGCTTCTACGGGCAGCGCCGCACCGTGACGCTCAGCGCCGCGTATCGATTCTGAAGTTCCAGGCCCGCCCGCCTTTGGGCGGGGCCGGCCACTCTATCTGCCCAGGGCGCACACCGTGCGCCCTTTTTTACGTCGCCGCCACGGTGGCGCGCGCGCCCCATTCCCGGTCTCTGACCCCTCGCCCCCGTTGAAAACCGGGGCTCGCACCGGTGCGTTATACGGGTTTCTCCGGATTCGCCCAAACTGTACACAGAATATTATTCAGCACGTGATGCAGTTTAATTGCCGTAGCAATGGGAGAGCACCCAATGACGACCCTGACCGCCTGCCCCGCCGATCCGGCCCATGCGCCGCTGGCCGGGCAACTCCAGCATTCCTACCTGCTGCAACAGGGTGGATTCATAAATGGCCAATGGGGATCGGCCGCGGCGCACGCCTGCCTGCCCGTCACAGACCCTGCCACGGGGCAACGGCTGGCCACGTTGGCCGCGAGCTCGGTCGGCGATGCTCGCGAGGCGGTTCGCGGCGCCAGCGCGGCCCAGGCTGGCTGGGCGGCGTTGCCGGCCCGGGAACGGGCGGCATTGCTGATGGCCTGGCATGCCCAGATAATTGCGCATGCGGACGATCTGGCTTTGCTGATGACGCGCGAACAGGGCAAGCCCCTGGCGGAAGCGCGCGGCGAAGTAATGTTCGGGGCCAGCTTCGTGGCGTGGTATGCCGAAGAAGCCAAGCGCGTCCATGGCGAGGTATTGCAAACCTACAGTGCCGACCGGCGGGTGCTGACATTGCGGCAGCCGGTAGGAGTCGTCGTGGCCATCACGCCATGGAACTTTCCAAGCGCCATGATCACGCGCAAGTGCGCGCCGGCACTGGCGGCTGGCTGCAGCATCGTGCTCAAACCCTCCGAAGAAACTCCCCTATCGGCCATCGCACTGTGCGTTCTGGCGCAACGCGCCGGCATTCCGGACGGCGTGATCAACCTGGTGCTGTGCACGCGTGACAACGTGGCCGAAGTGGGCCGGGCGCTATTGGAAGACAGCCGCGTGCGCAAGTTGTCATTTACCGGCTCTACGCAGACCGGCAAGACCCTGATGCGCCTGGCCGCCGATAACGTGCTCAAGGTCAGCCTGGAACTCGGCGGCAATGCGCCGCTGATTGTGTTTGACGATGCCGACCTGGACCGCGCCGCCGACGGCGCGCTGGCCAGCAAGTTCCGCAACATGGGCCAGACCTGCACATGCGCCAACCGCATCCTGGTGCAGCGTTCGGTCTATGAGGCCTTCGCGGCCAAGCTGGTAGAGCGGGTGCGAAACCTGAAGGTCGGGCCGGGTACCGAGCCCGGCGTCACCCAGGGCCCGCTGATCAATCACCAGGCGGTGCAGAAAGTGCAGCGGCATGTGGCCGACGCACTTGCGCACGGCGCCCGCGCCGTCTTGGGCGGCAAGCCAGATGCACGGGGAGGCCTGTTCTTCCAGCCTACGGTATTGCTCGATGTCACGCCGCGCATGCGCATCTGCCACGAAGAAACCTTCGGGCCCGTCGCGCCGTTGCTGGCTTTCGATACCGAAGAAGAAGCTCTGGCGCTGGCCAACGACTCCAGCTACGGCCTTGCGGGATATTTCTACACACGCGACCTGGCGCGCGCCCTGCGCATGGCGGAGCGCCTGGAACTGGGCGCGGTGGGCGTGAACGAAGCCGTGATCTCGTCCGAAGCGGTGCCCATCGGCGGCGTAAAGCAGTCGGGGATCGGGCGGGAGGGCGCGCACCACGGCATCGATGAATTCCTGGAAACCAAGCAAATCACGATTGGAGCCTTGTAATCGCCTGGCCTGTACGGCAGTCGCCGACTTTCCTTTCTTACCTTGATGAGGACACTAGCCATGCTGACCCCCGAACAAATCCATTCCTACGACGAGAACGGGTTCCTGGTCCTGCGGGACCTGCTCACTCCGCTGGAACTGCGCGCCCTGCAGGAAGACGCCATCGTGCTGCGCAGCGACCAGCGCGGCCACCCCGATGCGAACGTGCTCGAAAAAGACGGCACGACCGTACGCGCCGCCTGGGCCGTCGAGCTCGATTCAGAGGCGTGCGCCCGCGTCTACCGCCTGCCCCGCGTGTTGGGCGCAATCAAGCAATTGCTGGGGCAGGTCTATTTACACCAGTCGCGGCTGAACTACAAGGCAGCCGGCACAGGCGACATCTTCCAGTGGCACCAGGACTATGCAAGCTGGGTGCATGACGGCCTGCCATACGGGGGGCATCGCGACATGCTCACGGTGCTGATCACGCTTGACGATTCCACGCCCGACAACGGCCCGCTGCGTTTCATACCCGGTTCGCACAAGCACGGCCTCATCGATCCCTTCTACGACACAACGACCACCAGCTATCCCCTGCACATTGTCCCCGATGAATACATGGAAACGCATTTCTCGCACATACCCGTGTACGAATGCACCTTTCCGGCCGGCACGGTAGTGCTGTTCTGCGGCAACCTTGTACACAGCTCGAAAGAAAACCGCTCGCAGCAAGGACGCCGCAATCTTTACTTTGCCTACAGCCGCGACGGCAACCGGCCTACCGGCAAGGTCACGCGCAAGCACAAGAACGCCTACATCATGAATCCGGCGCCCTACGTGCTGCAGGAAATCGACGACAGCAGCCTGGCCGACTATGCACGCGGCCTGATGCCTGCCTGATGCCACGTCCAACACCATAAACAGGGGAAATCATGGAAACGCTGGCCGGCTCATTAAACGACACCTCGACCACCAGGCCTTTGCGCTCCAGGGAAATGCGCAAGGTGATCTGGGGCGCATCGCTAGGCACCGCCTTCGAGTGGTACGACTTCTTTGTCTATGGCGCGTTGGCGGCCGTGCTGGCGCCACTGTTCTTTCCGCCCAGCATGGGCCAGACAGCCGCTTTCCTGGCCAGTCTGGCCACGTTCGGGGTCGGGCTGGTGCTGCGGCCGTTCGGATCGCTGGTGTTCGGCCGCCTGGGGGACCTGGTGGGGCGCAAGTACACCTTCCTGATCACGATCGTGATGATGGGCATCGCCACAATAGGCGTGGGACTGCTGCCCACATATGCCACTGCAGGAGCCTGGGCGCCAGCCCTGCTGGTGCTGCTGCGTTGCATCCAGGGGCTGGCCCTGGGCGGCGAGTATGGCGGCGCGGCCACTTACGTCGCCGAGCATGCCGAAGACGGCAAGCGCGGCCAGCACACTAGCTGGATCCAGGCCACCGCGACCGTGGGCTTTCTGTTGTCGCTGCTGGTCGTCACGCTGACGCGCTACGCCACCACTGCCGAACAATTCAACGCCTGGGGCTGGCGCATACCATTCCTGTTTTCGGTCGTGCTGCTCGGCGTATCCATCTACATACGCGCGAAGCTGAATGAGTCGCCGGTGTTCTTGCAGATGAAGGCGGAAGGCAAGACATCACGACAACCCATACGCGACGCGTTCGGGAACTGGGCCAACCTGAAGTACGTGCTGCTCGCACTGTTCGGCACCGTCGCCGGTGTAACCGTGCTGTGGTACACGGGCCAGTTTTTCGCGCTGATCTTCCTGATGAAATGGCTCAAGGTCGAGCCCACCACAGCGTACATGCTGGTTTCGGTAGCATTGCTGCTCGGCACGCCCTTCTTCGTCCTGGCGGGCTGGATGGCGGATCGCTGGGGCCGCAAGCCGGTGATTGTGTGCGGCTTTATCGTCGGCGTGCTGGCGGTGATACCCATATTCAAGGGCCTTACCCACTATGCCAATCCGGCGCTCGAACGCGCCATCGCGACGGCCCCGGTAACACTGGAATCTTCGGAATGCCGGCTGCGCTTGTTTTCGGGCCCCGAAAACGCCTGCGAACGGGCCCGCGAGCAGCTCAACAGCGCCGGCGTGCCCTATACCCTGACGCCGTCCGACCAGCCTGGCGCCACGGTGCGAGTGGCAGGCATCAATGCGGATGGCGCCGACACCGCCGCAGTGGCCCGCGCCCTGTCACAGGCCGGGTATCCGGCCCAGGCCAAGGCCGACGAAATCAACCGCCCCATGGTCGTGGCGCTGATCTGGCTGCTGGTGGTCATAGGGTGCGTGGTCTATGGCCCCAACGGCGCTTATCTGGTGGAGCTCTTTCCCACCAAGGTCCGCTACTCCAGCATGTCCATGGCATACCATATCGGAACCGGGTACTTCGGCGGCTTCGCCCTGTACTTTGCCACGCTGATCTCTACCACCACGGGCAATATCTACGCTGGCCTCTATTACCCCATCGTCATCGCCGCGATATCCATCGCCGTGACCATCTTCCTGCTGCCCGAAACGCGCAACTGGAAGCTGAACCGATGACGTCCTGCCCTTTCGCCCGGTTTGGCGCCGTGCACGCCCGCCTGGATATAATACAGTCCGGTATACACATTATCGGACGAGACAATGACCCAGGCAGGCAAGCATGCCTTGACCGCTTCCGCCGACGAGGCGACAGCGGCACCGCGAAAACGCACGTCGCTGAGCTCTTCTGCCATCTATGAGCGCATCAAGAACATGGCAGCCACCTACGAGTTCAAGCCGGGCGAGCGCATCAACGAAATCGAGCTGTCCAAGCAGCTCGAGGTCAGCCGCACCCCTTTGCGCGAAGTACTGAATCAGCTCATGGTCGAAGGCTTCCTCGAGCGCACCGCGAACAAGGGCTTCACCAGCCGCCCGCTGGACGCCAAGCAAGTGTTCGACCTGTACGAATACCGACTGGGCATCGAAACCGCCATTGCGCGCCTGGCTTGCAGACGCGCCACCGACGCCGAGATCGAGGCGCTGGCCGCCGCGACACAGCGCGACACCTCGATGCCCGACGATGCCGATTCGGCCCAGCTGCTGGCGCTGGACGAAGACTTCCACATGGGCCTGGCCCGCCTGACGCACAACGAGGAGTACGTGCGCGCGCTGGCCAACATCAACGCGCGCATCCAGTATGTGCGGTGGATCGACATGCGCAACGGCAGGCGGCCCTATACGCAGGCCGAGCACGTCGGCATCATCGAGGCCTTGCGTGCGCGCGACGAAGCGGCGCTGGTCAACCTGCTCGAATCGCACATCGGACGCCGTCAGGACCAGATCACCGAAGTCATCAAGCTGGGCTACTCCGAAATCTACACGCGCAACCGCGCCTGAACCCCACCACAGGGCCCATGATGGAAATCGAAGCGACTATTTCGTGGAAACGCCAGCCGCACGAAGCGTTCTCGGACCAGCGGTACAGCCGCGCCCACACGTGGCGCTTTGACGGCGGTGCGCAAGTCGCGGCATCGTCGTCGCCGCACATCGTGCCGCTGCCCTATTCCGAACCCGCCTTCGTGGATCCGGAGGAAGCCTATGTGGCCTCGCTGTCGAGCTGCCACATGCTGGTGTTCCTGGCCATAGCGGCCAGGCAAGGCTATGTGATCGACGGCTACGACGACCGCGCCACGGGCGTCATGGAAAAAAACGAGCAGGGCCGCCTGTACGTCAGCCGCGTCACCCTGCGCCCGCGCGTGCTTTATCGCGGCGCGGCGCCCGATGCCGCCACCGACCATGCGCTGCACCACCAGGCCCACGAACAATGTTTCATTGCCAACTCGGTACGTACCGTTGTTGAAACGGTGCTGCAACACTGACGGCGCAACCGCCGCTGGCGCAAAGAAAAAGGGCCTCGCAATGGAGACCCCTTTTTGAATTGGCGCGCCCGGCAGGATTCGAACCCACGACCCCTTGGTTCGTAGCCAAGTACTCTATCCAACTGAGCTACGGGCGCTGGTAAAGAGGCGAAATTATAACGGAATCAGTTTATTTGTCCAGCGGAGTATCGGCGCGCCCTAATTGCGGCCCTAACGGCACACGGACGGCGCGGGGCGCCTTGCGTTCGATATCGGGCAGCAGAAAGGCCACCAGGCCCAGCAGGGGCAGGTACGCACACACCTCGTAGACGAACGCGATGTCGGTCATGTCGGCCAGCTTGCCCAGCGCGGCCGCCCCCAGTCCGCCCATGCCGAACGCAAAGCCGAAGAACAGGCCCGCGATCATGCCGACGTTGTTCGGCACCAGCTCCTGGGCATACACCACAATGGCCGAAAATGCCGAGGCCAGCACCACGCCGATGATCACCACCAGTACGCCGGTCCAGAACAAATTGGCGTGCGGCAGCATCAGCGTGAATGGCGCAACGCCCAGTATGGACACCCAGATCACGATTTTGCGGCCGATGCGGTCGCCCACCGGCCCCCCTGCCACCGTGCCGAACGCCACCGCGGCCAGGAACAGGAACAAATACAGCTGCGCCGAGCGCACCGAAAGATCGAATTTGTCGATCAGGTAAAAGGTGAAATAGCTGTTCAGGCTGGCCAGGTAAAAATACTTGGAGAAAATCAGCACCCCCAGTATGGCCAGCGCGAACATGACCTTGCGGCGACCCGGCGCATCGGCGCCGCTGGCCGCGCGGGCCTTGGGCTTGAGCAGCGCACGGTTGGCGCCATACCAGCGGCCGATGCCGATCAGCACAATCATCCCGAACAGCGCCGCCAGCGAAAACCAGGCCACGCTGGCCTGCCCGTGGGGAATGATGACCAGCGCCGCCAGCAACGGCCCCAGGGCGGACCCGACATTGCCGCCGACCTGGAACAGCGACTGCGCCAGCCCGTGCCGGCCGCCCGATGCCATGCGCGCCACGCGCGAAGATTCGGGGTGGAACACCGACGAGCCCGTGCCCACCAGCGCGGCGGCGACCAGCAGGTAAGGCAGCGACGGCGCGTAAGCGAGCAACAACAGGCCCACCAGCGTGAAACCCATGCCCACCGGCAGCGAGTACGTCGTCGGCCGTTTATCGGTATAAAGGCCGACGCAGGGTTGCAACAGCGAAGCGGCCAGCTGGTAGGTCAAGGTGATCAGGCCGATCTGGGCAAAGCTGAGATCGAACGACTCTTTCAGCATGGGATAGATGGCCAACAGGATCGACTGGATCATGTCGTTCATCATGTGCGCCACGCTGATGGCGCCCAGTACCTTGAAGGCTGTGGCGGGCGGCGCGGTAGCCGGCGCGGGGCCGGTGGAGGACGAGGCAGTCATGGTGTCGCAGGTCTGGAAACTACACTGGAATCAGCAATACGCACGCATGCCTGGCGCGCGCTGTTTCAGTGTATAAAGCCCTGGACTCGCCGAAGTGCCAAACTTCGTCGCTTAAATGACATAACAAGCGCCATTCCTGTCGCCCCGCCTCTCATGCCCCGTTACTCTCCTGCGCCCGCCGACGCTCTGCGCAGCCGCCGGGCCGACGATTACCAGCACGGGCCCAGGCCGGTTACCGCCATGGCCAAGGACTTCCTGCCCAGCGCGCACACCGGCCCGCACAGCCACCCGCGCGGCCAGCTCGTGTATGCGATTGAAGGCATGATGCGGGTCAGCACGCCCGACGGCTTCTGGACCTTGCCGCCTCTCAGGGCCCTGTGGGTGCCCCCCGGCGCGACGCATGCAATCCAGATGGTGGGCGCGGTGCGGATGCGCACACTGTACGTGCATGCCGACGCCGCGGCCGTACTGTGGGACCGCTGCCAGGTCATCGAAGTCCCGGGCCTGCTGCGCGAACTGATCCTGGCGCTGGCAGCCGAACCGGTGGAATACGCCATGGATGGCCGCGGCGGGCAGATCGCCGCCTTGCTGCTGACGGAACTGCGCCGGGCGCCCGTGATCCCGATGCGCATACCCTGGCCCGGCGACCGGCGCCTGCAGACGGTTTGCCGCGCCATTCTCGAGCAGCCGGGCACCGTGCGCACCATTGATGACTGGGGCGATGAAGTGGGCGCCAGCGGCCGCACGTTGATACGCCTGTTCCAGGCCGAGCTCGGGCTGAACTATCGCCAGTGGGTGCAGCAGGTGCGGCTTGCCGAAGCCTTGCGCCGCCTGTCGCTGGGCCACTCCGTGGCACGCATCGCCGCCGAACTCGGCTACCGCAGCCCCAGCGCGTTCACGGCGATGTTTCGGCGCGCCCTCGGTGCGCCTCCCCAGGACTATCTGCGCGACAGCCAGCGGCGCGCACATGGCCGCGCCATATAGTTGATTAAATCAACAATATCGGCAAGAATAGGGCAACTCGATGTCCCGCGACAGGATTGCCCACACCATGCTCCAGACCCGCCTGACCCGCCTGCTCGGCCTGCGCTACCCCATCATCCAGGGAGGCATGAGCTGGGCGTCGTCCAACGCCGCGCTGCCGCTCGCGGTATCGCGCGCCGGAGGCCTGGGCACCATTGCGGCTGGCCCCATGTACCCTGAAGACTTGCTCGTTGCCATTCGCGCCGTGCGCGCAGGCACCGACGCGCCATTCGCGGTCAACATCCCGCTGTACAACAAGCGGGCGCAGGAACACCTGGACATTGCCATCTCCGAACGCGTCCCGGTAATCATCGGCTCGCAAGGGGGGCCGCAAAAGCACCTGTCGCGCGCGCACGATGCCGGCATCAAGTGGCTGCAGGTCGTGGCCAGCCCGGCACATGCCCGGAAGGCGCAGGCAGCCGGCGTGGATGCCGTCATCGCCGTGGGCCTGGAAGCGGGCGGGCATCCCGGCCCCGACGAGGTGGGCACGCTGGTGCTGGCCCGCGCCGTGGCCCGCGCCGTGGATATCCCATACGCCGTCGCGGGAGGCATTGCCGATGGTGCCGGCCTGGCGGCCGCGCTGTGCCTGGGGGCCGATGGCGCCCAGCTGGGCACACGCTTTCTGCTCACTCACGAGTCCAACCTGCATCCGGCGTACAAACAGGCGGCACTCTGGGCCGGCGTCGCCGACACGACCCTGGTGGGTCGCGGCCGATCGCCGGTACGCATGTTGCGCAACGTGTTCGCCCAGGAATATGCGGCGCTCGAGCGCGCCGGCGCCTCGGATGCCGAACTGGACGCCTTGTTCGGCACACGATCCCTGAAGCAATCGGCCAAAGACGGCGATGTGGATCATGGCAAGGTGGAAGCAGGCCAGAGCGTAGGACTCATCGATGCCCTGCGCCCGGCTGGCGACGTCGTTGCCGACCTGGCCAGCGAGGCGTTGCAGGCGCTGGCGCGGGTCGTCGAACCCGCCCGCGCCTAGGCCTGCGGTGCTATTGCTTTACCAGCCCTGCGCCCTGCACCAGATCGGTCAGCACCCGCTGGTCTTCCAGTACGAACTCGGTCGCTTCATCCGGCGTCATGCTCCACAGCTCGACGCCTTGCGATGCCATCTGATCGCGATATTTCGCGTTCTGGTTCACCGCATTGACGGCATCATTCAACCGCTGAATCACCGCATCCGGCGTGCCGGCAGGCGCGGCCAGGCTATACCACGAGGCCGACTCGGCCGATTCGATGCCGGCTTGCGCCATGGTCGGCACGTCGGGCAACAGGGGTGAGCGCTCGCGGGCCGCATAAGCCAGCGGTATCAGGCGATTATCTTTAATGAAAGGCAGGCTGGCGGCCAGATTCAGTACCGCCGCGTCCACCTGTCCGCCCACCAGGTCGTTGATGGCCGGCGCGGCGCCCTTGTACGGGATATGCACCAGGTCGATGCCGGCCCGCTTGCGGAACAGTTCCGCGCCAAGGTGCGGCGAGCTGCCCGGCCCGGCCGAGCCGTAGTTCAGTTGCCCCGGCTTCTCGCGAGCCAATGCGATCAGTTCCTGCACGGACTTGACCTGCAGCTTGGGATGCACGACCAGCATGTTCGGCTGATTGCCGACAATGCCGATGAAACGAAAGTCTTTCACGCCGTCATATTGCGTGCGCTGCATCAGCGGCGTCACGATATGCGCGGCCGCGGTTCCCAACAGCAGTGTGTAGCCATCCGGCTGGGCGCGCGCCACGATCTGCGACCCTATTGATGCCCCGCCCCCGCCCTTGTTCTCTACCACCACGGGCTGGCCCAGCTGGGTTTCCAGTTCGCGCGCGAGCGCGCGCCCCAGCGTATCCGCGGGCCCGCCGGCAGCGTAGGGGTTGACCAGCGTAATGGGTTTGGACGGGTAAGCATCCGCGCCCACGGCCGTCCCGCATGTGGCGGTGAGCGCGGCAACGGCAATGAATTTTCCTAGTGCATGCATTTCATGTCTCCTGGTTGATGTTATTGGCTGGCTTGCGGCGTATCGCAAGCGTTCATATGGCGCCTTGCTCGCGCAAGGCGGCTATGTCACAGTCATCCAGACCCAGGCGTTGCCTGAGCACGTGGTCGGTGTGTTCGCCCAGCAGCGGGGGCCGGCCCGTCTCGGGGTGCTCGTAACCATCGAACTTGAAGGGCACGGGCACCGCGCCGAAACGTCCCAGCTGGGGGTGCTCGTACCCGGCGACCATGCCGCGCGCCCGCACATGCTCATTGGCGAAGATTTCGTCTACAGACAGAATTGGCCCGGCCGGCACGCCCGCGGCATCGCAGCGCGCGCAGAGCGCATCGCGGTCGATTTTCCGGATGGCCTCGGCCAGCCCGGCCATGACCTCCTCGCGCCGAGCCACGCGGTTGGCGTTGCGAGCCAGTTCCGGATCGTCGCGCCATGCGACCAGCCCCAGCAGTTCACACAATGGCTTCCAATGCTGGTCGCTGCCCGTGATCTGTACCCACTTCCCGTCGCGGCACTCAAAGGCTGCCGACGGCACCCGGCCCGGATGCTCGGTGCCCATGCGCGCAGGCACCTCTCCCAGTGCGAAAAAGCGCGCCGCCGCGAGCGACAGCAGGCCGACCTGGCCATCGAGCATCGAGAAATCCACATGACATCCCGGGCCGCCACGTTCGCGCCCCAGCAGGGTGGCCAGGATGCCGATGGCCACCCACAGGCCCGACGTCAGGTCGGCCACCGGCAGCCCGGGCTTGACGGGTCCGCCGCCTCGTTCGCCCGTCAGGCTCATGATGCCGCCCATTGCCTGGAACACGGTGTCATATCCCTTGCGCGGCGCATACGGGCCGGTCTGCCCGAACCCCGTGCAGGAACAGTAGATCAGGCCGGGGTTATCGGGTGCGATGTGTTCGCGGTCCAGCCCATACTTCTGCAATGTGCCCACCGGGAAGTTCTCGACGACGACGTCCGCCTGCGCCGCCAGTCTGCGAATCAGCGCCTGCCCCTCCGGGTGGCGGAAGTTCACCGTGATCGACTGCTTGCTGCGGTTGAAGGCCAGGTAGTAAGCCGATTCGCTGCCCCCGGGCCCCTGCACGCGCGGCTCGAAACTGCGCGTTTCGTCGCCCGCGCCCGGCTGCTCTACCTTGATCACCGTGGCGCCCAGCTCGGCCAATATCATCGATGCGAACGGGCAGGCGAGCACGCGCGAAAGATCCAGGATGGTGACGCCGTCCAGCGGTTTCATTGGCCACCTCCGCCCCCGAAGCTGCGCATGATGGTGTTCGCGTCGCGGCCCACCGCCAGCGCCTCGGCCAGCCCCAGGTCCGCCGCCCGGTGAAACGAACGCTTCGTCAGCTTCATGGCGGCCGGGTCCCAGGCCGCCATGCGGCGCGCCAGTTCGAGCGCCGTGTCACGCACCTGGCCAGCCGGCACCACGCGGTTGGCCAGGCCCAACGCCAGCGCGCGCGCGCCGTCGATAGGCTCGGCCAGGGCGACCAGTTCGAACGCCTGCTTGCGGCCGACCTGCCGAACCAGGTTCGCCATGACCACTGCGGCGACAATGCCATGGCGCAGTTCGGGATAACCAAAACGCATGTCGTCGGCCGCCACGGTCATGTCGCACGCCAGCGCCAGCCCTGCCCCGCCCCCAAGCGCATTGCCGTGCACCGCGGAAACAACCGGTTTGCCCATCAGCGAAAACACCTGGTGAAGCTCGGTCGTCAGCTCGGCGCGCCGCGATACCGCATCGGCATGCTGCGCCGTCAGTCCTGCGAACTCCCTGGTGTCGGCGCCGGCGCAGAATGAACGTCCATTGCCCGCCAGCACCACCGCGCGCACAGTGCTGTCGCGGTCGGCCGCGCGCAGGGCATCCAGCAAGGCCTGCGTCAGCGCGGTATTCAGCGCGTTGTGCTTATCCGGGCGATTCATGCAAAGAATGCGCACGGCATCCTGGTTCTCGATCTGCAGTTCGGTCATCCGATCCTCGTCATGGCATTGCGATTGGCAAATTAATTGCAAAAATCAACTATATGGACGCGCCGCCGGGCAGGCGGGCGCGTCAGTTCAGCGGGGTCCGGCGCTTCGACCCCGTCGGGCCGGGATCTCGCTTTTCAATTCATGAAACATCTCGAGCGCCCGTCCCGTCAGCTTGTCCAGCGCCCGCTCGAGCGCTTCGCGCTCGGCCGGGCTCAGCACTTCGAGCAAGGCTTCGTTACGCTGCACCGCCGCGGGAAACATCTCCTGGTACAGGCGCCGGCCGGCAGCGGTCAGGTCCAGGCTGATGCCCCGTCCGTCCTGCGCATCGGCGCTGCGGCGGATCAGCTTCTTGTCGATCAGTTCCGACACTGTGCGGCTGGCCTGGCTTTTGTCGATATTCGACTCGCGCGCCAGGGCATTCAACGACATGGGCGCCTCGGCGCCCAGCAACGCCACAATGCGCCATTCGCGCGGACCCACCTGATAGCGGCTCTGGTTCAGCCCCGCGGCAATGCGGCTCGACACATACGCCAGCCGGTTCAGGCGATACGAAAACAGGTCTTTCAGGCCGCTTGGGGCGGCGCGCGGCGCCACGGTCTTGGCGGCGGTACGAGTGGCCATAGTCGAAGGTTTCCAGGCTTGGGGCGCACACGCCGGGCGGCCGTGTGCCAACGCGCACATCATAAACAAAGGATGCAGCCCTGCCGGACGGGCCGTCATCATGGGCGCAGCGCCAATGGATTGAGCCCGCTGGCCGCCACGCGGCTGTGCAGCTCGCGCCCCAGCGCCTGCTGGCAGAGCCGGGACACTTCCAGCAACTGCTGCAGGTCCAGGCCGGTGCGCACGCCCATGGACTCGAACAGGCTCACCAGGTCTTCCGTGGCCACGTTGCCGGTATGCCCGCCGCCGTATTTCACTTTGTCGGGATGGCCGCCGACGCCGCCGAAAGCGCTGTCGAAATAGCGCACACCGGCTTCCAGGGCCGCGACGTAATTCACCAGGCCGGTGCCGCGCGTATCGTGGAAATGCGCCACCAGCGCCAGTTGGGGGCATTCGCGCAGCAACACGCGGAACAGGCCCTGCACCGCCTGCGGCGCAGCCATGCCTGTGGTGTCGCCCAGCGTCACCGCGTCGACGCCAAGTTCGGCAAAGCGGCGCGCGTCGTCAACCACAGTGGCTTCGTCGACCCGGCCTTCGAAGGGGCAGCCGAACGCCACCGAAATCGTGCCCACCATGCGAAAACGTCCGTGAGCACGCTCTGCCATGGCGGCAACATTGCGCCATTGTTCCTCGCGAGTGCGCTTCAGATTGCGTTGTGAATGCGATTCGCTAGCCGACACCAGCAGGCTGATCTCGTTGGCGCCGTGCCCCGCGTCAAGGTCGGCCAGGGCACGCTCGACCGCCCGCACATTGGCGCAAGTGGCCTTGTACCAGACGCCTTCGCGCCGGGGCAGCGTGGCCAGCAACTCGCTGGCGTCGGCAAATTGCGGAACGACGGCGGGATTCGAGTACGAAGTCGCCTCGATGCGCTCGAATCCCAGCGCTGCAAACCGCTGGATCAGGTCCGCCTTGACGGAAGTATCAATAAAGCGCGCCTCGTGCTGCAGGCCATCGCGCGCATAGCATTCGCAAAGGATCACGTCGCGCGTCATGCCGGCTGCTCCAGCCCGAAACGCTGCAAGGCATATTCGCGCAGCTTGGTTTTCTGCACTTTGGAACTACCCGTCATGCCGATATGCTCGAAGCTGTCGACCACATCCAGATAGCGCGGCACCTTGAAGTTGGCGCAACGCGCCTTGCACCAGTCGACCAGTTCGTCGGGCGTGGCCACACGGCCAGGCTTGAGCAGCACAAACGCGGCGGGCACTTCGCCCAGACGCGCATCGGGCACCCCCACGACCTGCGCCAGCTGCACGGCCGCGTGCGTGTGCAGCACTTCTTCGATCTCCAGGGGCGCCACGTTCTCGCCACCCACCCTGAACATGTCTTTCAGGCGGCCCACCATGCGCAGCCGTCCTTCGCTGTCCATTTCGCCCAGGTCTCCGGTGCTGAGCCAGCCGTCGGCGCTCAACGCGCGCGCCGTGGCTTCGGGCATGTTGTAGTAGCCCTTCATGACGCTCCATCCCCTGGCCTGGATCTCGCCGCGTTGTCCCGCGGGCAAGCGGGCTCGCGTGGCTGGATCGACAATGCGCACCTCCATGCCGGGGTGCGGAAACGCCCAGCCCATGGCGCGCAGCGAGAAATCGTCGTCGTACGAAGACATGGTTACATTGGGCGAGGCCTCCGACTGGCCATAGGCATTGCAGATCGACGGCACGCCCATTACGTCGCGGATCTTCTGCATGACCTCGGGCCCGGCCGCTGCCCAGCCGCCGCGCAGGTGCAGGCGCCGGGCGTCGAAGTCCGGGTGGCCCATCAGCATCAGGAAGATCGTGTCATTGCCCGAGGTGAGCGTACAGCGTTCCTCGTCCAGCATGCGCAATGCCTGGCCCACGTCGAAGCGCGGCAGCGTCAGCAGGCAGCAGCCCGTGACCAGGCTGACCAGGATGGACAAGGTGGTGCCCGCCACGTGGAAATACGGCCGTATGCTGAAGTAGCGATCTTCGGGCGTGACCCCCATGCGCCTGGATGCCGCCCACGCGTTGGTCAGCATGTTGGCGTGCGTCAACATCACGCCCTTGGGGAACGACGTCGTGCCCGATGTGAATTGAATAAGAAGTACATCGTCGGGCTGCACGCTCGCACACGCCGCATCCAGTTCGGCCTGTGGCACAGCCTGCCCCTGCTCGATGAACGCCGCGTAGCCGACGGCGCCGGCCGGAGGCTGCGATCCCACGACCACGAGCTGGCGCAGCACGGGCAGCGACTGCCCCGGCAGGCCGGTGTCGATGGCAGGCTCCACCTGCCGGAGCAGCTCCAGGAAATCAATGCCCAGGAACTCATCGGCCGTGATCAACAGGCTGATATCCGCCTGCTTCAGGCAAAAACTCAACTCGCTGCTTTTAAAGCGCGTATTGACCGGCACCGCCACCGCCCCCAGGCTGGCGCAACCATAGAACACCTGCACCCACAGCGCGCTGTTGCCCAGCAAGATGCCCACGTGGTCGCCACGGCGCACGCCCATGGCATGCAGTGCTGCGGCAACGCGGCGCGCCTCGCGCGCCATGTCGGCCCAGGTCTGACGCCCGTCGGGCGCCACGAAAGCCTCGGCCTGCCCGCGCTGCAAGGCGGTTTCGGCCAATTGCCCGGGCAAGGTCGTCGGCTCAACCAGCATCGGTCACCCCCGCCGATTTTGCGCCAAACCCCGCCAGCGCGCCCTTCCAGTCGGTGCCGCGCAGGTTTTCTTCGATCGCCAGGAGCTCTACCGCCATGGCGCCTTCGCGCGTGGTGGCCAGCCCCTGGTCGACGCTGCGCTTGGTCAGCCGTACCGTCAGCGGCGTGGCGCGCGCGATGTGCGCAGCCATTTCGGCGGCCTGGGCCGCCAGTTCGTCGGGCGGGTATACGTGATTCACCAGCCCGATCTCGCGTGCTTCCCGGGCGTCGAACTTGCGCCCGGTGAACAGCAACTCTTTGGCCATCCGCGCCCCCACTGCCCGGGGCAGCCGTTGCGTCGCGCCTATTGTTCCCCACCCCACCTCGGGATAGCAGAACCGCGTGCCCTGCGCCGCCAGGATGAAATCGCAGGCGCCGGCGATCTCGCAACCCGAGCCGAACGCCGCGCCATGCACCACCGCGATGGCCGGCTGGGGCAGGCGTTCTATAGCCGCATAAGCCGCAAAGCCGGCCACGCGTCGCGCCGTCATGTCCTGATCCGTCATGGTGCGCCGTTCTTTCAGGTCGGCGCCGGCGCAGAACACCGGCCCCGCCCCGCGTATCACGACCACATGCACCTGCTCGTCAGCGGCCAGCGCGGTACACGCGGCTACGAGTTCCCGGCACATGCGCAGGCTCAATGCGTTGCGGTTCTCGGGGCGGTTAAGCGTCAACGTCGCCACATGCCCGGCGACGTCCAGCGCCACAGTTTCATAGGCAGCACTCATTCAGGCTCCTGCTGGTTGCGTAAAGGCATGCGGCAACTATACGGCAATTAGTTGATTAAATCCACTATATCCGCGACATGCCGCAACCCCACCCACACCGGGATTCCGCAACGCGCAAGGCGCTATGCGCGGCGCGGGCACGACGCTATAGTATTCAGGCCCGCAGCCGCCTGCCGGCGGCGCGCGCAGCCCCGACTGTTTGCACAATGGAGTCATCCATGGCGAATAAAACCTGTGTCCCGACGCTGGCCGCGCTGGCGTGCGCGGCGGCGCTCGCATCTTCGGCGTGGGCGCACCACGGCTGGTCCTGGGCCGATGCCGAGCCCATCCAACTGCAAGGCACCGTCCAGCAGGTGCAGATCGCGCCGCCCCACCCCTGGCTGGACGTAAAAGCCGCCGACGGGGTATGGCGAGTGGAACTGGGCAATCCGTCGCAGACCCGCCGAGCCGGATTCGTCGAAGGTTCCGCCAAACCCGGCGACACCGTCTCCGCCACCGGCAACCGTGCGCAAGACCACAACGAAAAACGCATGAAGGCCGTACAGATCACGGTAGAGGGCAAAACCTACGACATCTACCCCGAACGCATCAAATCGTCGGGACAGTAGATGCTGGAATGGCTGGCCGCCCTGCCGCCTGCCGCAATGCTGCGTCGCTGGGATACCGCCTACCTGCTGGTCAACGCCGCGCACATTGCGGCCATCGGCCTGCTGTTCGGCAGCATCGCCGCGCTGGACCTGCGCCTGCTGGGGCTCATGCGGCAGATGTCGCAGGCGGATGCGGCGGCGTCCCTGCCCCGGCTGGCCGCCGCGGGAGCGCTGCTGGCGGTAGCCACCGGCCTGCTGTTGTTCGCCGTGCAGCCGCGACAATATGTGGCCAACCCGGCGTTTCTCGTCAAGGTGGCAATCGTGGCCGCGGGCATCGCCAACGCCCTCTGGCTGCGACACAGCACCCATTGGGCCAGGCTGCTGGCGGGCGGCCCCGTCACATTGCCGGTACGCACCCAGGCTGCCGTATCGCTGGGCCTGTGGCTGGCCGCCATCGTGGCCGGCCGGTGGATAGGTTTCGTCTAGGGGCCGCCCGCCCTAGCCTTCCTGGTCGATGTAGCCTGCCCAGCCCCGCCCGCCGTAGCGCAGTCGGGGCCTCGCCGGTTCGGCACGAGCCGGCGCCGTGGCTGCCTGCGCGTCGCTCTGGCCGGCGGCACGCCCGCCCAGGCCGCCCGACCGCCTGGCCTTGAACCGATGGAACATTTCGTAGCTCGGTTCTTCCGCGTCGGGGTCGTGAAGCCCGAACAGACCGCTCAGGCACGCTGCGCACATCGCCCGCTACCAGAGTCGTGCCAGCTCGCCGATGTCGTCCAGCCGCTCCAGCTGGAAAATCATCGAGCCGATCTGGCCGGCCGTGTCGGGCCGCACCCGGCTGGCGCAGTGACGAAACTTGGCAAGCAACTGTTCGTCGGTCATGCGCGTTTCGGGGGTGGCGGGCGACCCCTGCCTGTAATGCCGCTGCGCTTGGAGCACCTGTCCGCGCGCCCGCACTTCGACCTTGCCGATGCGCGCCTGCGGGTCCACGGCCAGGGCCGCTTCGAACCCGGTATGCGGCAGCACCGTCACCTTGCGCATGAACGCCAGCAGGGTGTCGTTGCGCATGGTGCCGTCATCGTGCCAGGCCGGGCCGCTGGGCACGCCATGCGCCACCATCGACACGGCGTACGGCACGTTCATCGCTGCAATAGTGCCGGCATCGATATCGATATCGTCGGCCCGGCAGGCATGAAAGCCGCCATGCCCGGCCAGTTCGACAAGTACCGCGAACTGGTGACCCTGGCCGGCATCAAGCCACAGTAAATGGCCGCATGAAGGCCGCCCGGGCGCGGCCGGCACAAAGTGGCCGGCACAAAGAAAAAGGGCCTCGCAATCGAGACCCTTTTTGAATTGGCGCGCCCGGCAGGATTCGAACCCACGACCCCTTGGTTCGTAGCCAAGTACTCTATCCAACTGAGCTACGGGCGCTGTAAAGACGGCGACTATAACACCCTTTTTGGTTGTTCCGCAAGCTTGGCGTTGACAATTAAGGGCCCGGCCGCGCCGCTAGCGCGGCTCGAACCCCAGGGCTTTCATGGCCCGGCCCAGGGCCTGGGGCCGGTACGCTGCCCAGGGCTCATTACCCACATCCAGGCGTTGGTGCACATTGTCAACCGTCCAGTGGTCGCTGCGGTCCAGGCCTGGCAGCTCGTCCCAGGCCAGCGGCACAGAAATGCCCATGCCGGGCCGCGCGCGCGCCGACCACGCGGCCACCGTCGTGGCGCCGAAGCCGTTGCGCAGGTAGTCGGCAAAGATCTTGCCGACGCGGTTCTTGGGGCCGCTCTTGGCCACGAACAACTGGGGCACTGTCTTGGCCAGGTGCTGCACCACCGCCTGCGAAAAGTCTTTCACCACGTCCCAGCCGTACTGCTTGCGCAAGGGCACGACCACGTGCAGGCCCTTGCCGCCGCTGGTCTTCAGCCATGACTCCAGGCCCAGTTCGTCCAGCAGCACCCGCACCAGCTCGGCTGCTTGCCGCACCGAGGCCCACTTCACGCCCTCGCCGGGGTCCAGGTCAAACAGCATGCGGTCCGGCCTGTCGATGGCCGACTTGACGGCGTTCCAGGTATGGAACTCCACCACATTCATCTGCGCGCTGGACATGATGCCCTCGGGCGTCGCCACTTCGGCCAGCGGCGGATGCTTGGGGTAAAGCTCGCGCGGCAGCGCCTTCACGCCCGGCATGGTGTCGAAATCGGGATGCTTCTGGAAGAACAATTCGCCTTGCACGCCCGAGGGTGCCCGCACGAACGACACGGGCCGGTGGCGCAGGTGGTCCAGCAGCAGCGGCGCCACCAGGCCGTAATACCGCGCAAGGTCCAGCTTGGTCAGGCCCGACGTTGTGTCGATGACGCGTTCGGGATGGGTCAGCCTGGACAGGCGCGCGGCGTCTTTGCGGGCGGCGGGCTTGTCCGCACTGCCGACGGCGGCCCGGCCCTTTCGACCCGCCGCCCCTTCCCCGCGGCGCCCGGTTTCCGACCGCGCAGCGGATTCGACGGCGCGCGCGGAAACGGGCCGCTCGCGCTCGATGGACTTGGCCGGCTTGTCGGCGCGCAAACCGCGGAAGGTCGCCTGGCGTACGTGGCCAGAGGCGGTCCATTCGGCAAATGACACCTCGGCGATCAGCTCCGGCTTGACCCAATGCGCGCCGCGCGCCGCCTTGGCGCCGGCCGCAAGCGCGCTCTTGTCCGTCTTCAGTTCATTCAACCGCCGCGCCAGCGATTCGAGCCCGCGCGTATCGAAACCCGTGCCCACTTTGCCGGCATAGCGCAGTTCGCCATTCTTGTCGTGCACCGCCAGCAATAGCGCGCCAAAACCGGCGCGCGAGCCCTGCGGCGACGTATATCCCACTATTACGAACTCCTGCCGCTGCGCGCACTTCAGCTTGACCCAGCTGTCGCTGCGCCGGGATACATACGCGGCGTCGCGTCGCTTGCCGATAATGCCTTCCAGCCCCATCTTGCAGGCAGACGCCACGAGCTGGCCGGGCGCGGCGTCCAGCGTCTCGCTGAACCTGACGGCTTCTTTCAAGACGGCGCCGTTCGCCGCAAGCAACTGGCCCAGCCACGCCCGCCGCGCGTGCAGCGGTTCAGCGCGTATGTCGCGCCCGGCCACATAAGGCATGTCGAACAGGTAGTAGACGATATCCCCCGTACGGTCGCTGTCGAAGGCATTCTGCAGCGCCTGGAAGCTGGGCATGCCATTGTCGGCCAGCACCACGATCTCGCCGTCCAGCCAGGCCGAAGGCACCTTGATACCGGCCAGGGCACGCGCCAGGTGAGGCAGGCGGGCAGTCCAGTCATGGCCGTTGCGAGTGTACAGGCGCGCCTGGCCTTCTTCCAGGCGGGCCAGGATACGATAGCCGTCGTACTTGAGTTCATAGACCCAGTCGCCCGCCGCGGGCGGCCTGTCCACCAGAGTGGCAAGTTGCGGTTTGAGCTCGGCCGGCAGGTCCGCCGGTTTGCCCGGGATGGCGTCATCGCCCTGCCCGCCGTTCGCCGGCGGCTGCCTGGCCGTGCTGGCCGCGGCCCGCGCGGCAGGCTTGTTGCGGGCACGGCCGGCAGCCTTCCTGGCCGGCTTGCGCAGCGGAACAATGCTGTCGGGCATTTCGTCCACCACCGAAAACTCGTCTTCGGCGCGCGCATGCTCGTCGCGGTCTTTGATCAACAACCAGGGCGGCTGCTTTTCGGTTTCCCTGCCCTTCAGGCGTATCAAGGCCCAGCGCCCCTGCATTTTGTGCCCGTGCAGGTCGAACTTCAGGTGTCCATCACGCCATCCCTTGCGCGGGTCTCCCACCGGCGCCCATACCCCTTCGTCCCAGATGATGACCTTGCCCGCCCCATACTGCCCCTTGGGAATTTCGCCCTCGAACTGGTTGTAGGCAATGGGATGGTCTTCCACCTGCACGGCCATGCGCTTGACCGACGGGTCGTAGCTGGGCCCCTTGGGTACGGCCCAACTTTTCATCGCACCGCCCAGTTCCAGTCGGAAATCGTAGTGCAGGCGGCTCGCCCAGTGCTTCTGGATCACAAAGGCGCGCGACTGCTCGTTGGCCCTGCCGCCTTCGGCGGGCTCCGGCGTCACCTTGAAATCGCGTTTGTCGCGATACCGCTTGAGCGTATCGGCCATGGCTTACGCCGCCTTGCGGGCGCTGCCCGACTTGCCGGACCGGGCGCCCGATTTCTTGGCCGCGCGCTTGGCGGGCGCGGATTTCTTCGCCGTCTTGGCGGCGGTCTTGGCGGCGGACTTGGCGGCGGAGTTGGCCGTGGTCTTGGCGGCCTTCTTGCGCGCGCCGCCCGTGGCCTTTTTTCCGCCCTTCAGGCTGCGTTGCAGCAACTCGGTCAGGTCGATGACATTGTCGGCATAGGCTGGCTTGTCTTCCTGGGGCGTGATCACGGTTTCCGTCTTCCCCGCGCGGGCCTTGGCCTCTACCAGCTGCATGACGGTCTCGCGGAACTCATCGCGGAACTCTTCAGGGTCCCACGGGCCGGACATATCTTCCACCAGCATCTTGGCCATCTTCAGTTCGCTCGCGCTGGGCGACATGTTCTTGGCGCCGACCGCCGGCAGGTCCAGCCCCTTCATGGACTTGACCTCTTCGCCCCATCGCATCAGGTTCAGCACCAGCGCATCCCCGGAAGGGATGAGCGCGGCCAGGTGCTGCTTGGTCTGTATCACCACCTTCGCAATGCCGATCTTGCCCGTCTTGGCCAGCGTATCGCGCAATAGCGCATACACCTTGTGGCCGCGGTTGATGGGTTCTACGTAATAAGGACGCTCCAGGTACACAAACGACACGTCGGCCGCGTCGACAAAACGCTGGATCTCGATGGTCTGGGTGGTGCGCGGGTAGGCTTCTGCAATTTCATCCGGCGACAGCACCACATACTCGCCCTCCTGATAGGCCACCCCCTTGACGATGTTCTCGCGGTCGATCTCTTTGCCTGTGCGCTTGTTGATGCGCTTGTAGCCCACGGGGTCCATCGTGCGCTTGTCCAGCCAGTCGAAATCCACGCCCGAATCCGTGGTCGCCGTATGCAGGCCCACCGGTATGTGTACAAGTCCGAACGAAATCGCGCCTTTCCAGATGGTTCTCGTCGCCATGATGCACCTCGTCAGGTCGCCCCAAAGGGGCTCTTCGGGCGGGCGTCGCTGCAAATTGCGTGCCTGACCCGAGCGCTCGGCCCAAACAAGCGTTTGCCGCCAGGGGCGAGCGCCTCTATAGTGGGCCCTTGGCCCGTTACCGCGCACTGCCGCGCGCCCTCGCCTTTGAAGTGTTTCGTAATGTCGATGAGCCATGCGCGAAGGACTCGGCGGCCGTGCGTGGCGAGGCGCCATTTATTTTTTGATTTGTCGCCTAATAATACAAACCTTGTCACTAAAAAGATAAGCAAGTCATTTCACCTCTTGATATTGCGTCCATGCCACCAGAAACGAAATTGAGCACGTCGGGCGCACACCTCAGCAGCTTGACTGAGCTGGACGAGGCCTACCGTTACCAACTCCTGGTCGAAGCGGTAATGGACTATGCCATTTACCTGCTCGACCCCGATGGCTATGTCAGCAGTTGGAACGCCGGGGCCGAGCGCTTCAAGGGCTACCAGGCTCACGAAGTCATAGGCAAGCACTTTTCGTGCTTCTACACCGACGAAGACCGCGCCGCCGGCATTCCGGCCCATGCCCTGGCCACGGCGATCCAGGAAGGGCGCTACGAGTCCGAAGGTTGGCGCGTGCGCAAGGACGGATCGCAATTCTGGACCAGCGTCGTCATCGACCCCATCCGCAACCAGCACGGCAAGCTGCTGGGCTTTGCCAAAATCACGCGCGACATCACCGACCGCAAAAAATCCGAGCAAGAATTACGGGCGGCGCGCGAGGCGCTGCACCACTCACAGAAGCTCGAGGCGCTGGGCCTGCTTACCGGCGGCGTCGCCCACGACTTCAACAACCTGCTGATGGTGATACGCGGCTCGGCAGAGTTGCTGCGCCAACCCGGCCTTACCGAGCGCAAGCGCCAGGGCTATATCGACGCCATCGCTTCCACCGCCGACCGCGCCGCTCATCTGACGCGGCAATTGCTGGCCTATGCGCGCAAGCAGCCGTTGCGCCCCGTCACGTTCGACGTATGCGGCTGCATCGAAAGCATGAAAGAACTGATACATGCCACCAAAGGCTCGGCAGTCGACATGCACTACAAGCTGTCGTCCGAGCCCTGCTATGTTCATGCAGACCGCAACCAGCTGGAAACCTGCATCCTCAACATCCTGATCAACGCCCGCGACGCCATGCCCGACGGCGGGTCGGTGACCATCCAAGCCCAAGAAGTGCAAGCAGTGCCCCGCACGCGGCACCACGCCGAAGTAAACAGCCTGCACGTGGCCATTGCAATCACCGACACGGGCACGGGCATTCCGCCGGAACTTGTCGACCGCGTATTCGAGCCGTTCTACACCACCAAAGAACCCGGTCGCGGCACGGGGCTTGGCCTGAGCCAGGTGCTGGGTTTCGTGATGCAATCGGGCGGCCTGGTCGACCTGCAAAGCGCACCGGGCCAAGGCACGACCTTCACGCTGTACCTGCCCGTGGCCCAACCGCTGGGATACGAAGATCTGTTGAGCCCGAATTCGGACTCGATGGACGCCCTGCTGCGCCCCACTTACCGCGTATTGCTGGTCGAAGACAACGCCGAAGTCAACGAGATCGTCACCAGCCTGCTGCAAGACCTGGGGCAGAAGGTCACCACGGTTGCCAACGGCACCGCGGCGCTGCAAGCCTGCGAAGCGTGCAACGGCGGCTTCGACCTCGTCATCACCGACATCGTCATGCCGGAAATCAATGGCATCGAGCTGGCACAACGCATCAATACCAAGTGGCCCGGCATACGCATCGTGCTGGCCACGGGATACAGCCACATCCTGGCCGAATTCGGCCCCACCGACTTTGAACTATTGCAGAAACCGTATTCGGTCGAAGCGCTGACCAAAGTCGTGGATTCCCTGCGTATTGCGCGCCAGGCCCGGCAAAAGCCGCCAAAGACGCGCGCCTGACGCGCGCCCGTACCCTTGGGGGCCCGCACCGTGCGGGCCTTTTTCTCAGCTATTTTTT
The DNA here is from genome assembly GCF_002261265.1 of Bordetella genomosp. 7. Taxonomy (GTDB): domain Bacteria; phylum Pseudomonadota; class Gammaproteobacteria; order Burkholderiales; family Burkholderiaceae_B; genus Bordetella_A. The sequence continues at coordinate 318,900 of NZ_NEVK01000006.1, forward strand.
TTATAGGCGACGCTCAGCGAGCTTGTCATTAGATTGACTCAGCAGAACCGAATGTTTGGGCGACTCATCAAACAGCACCCTTGGGCACCATGGCCGAACCATGATTTGCAGCGGTCTCGGCAGTGGTGTCGAGACGACTGGAGACGCCTATAAGCGACCTGCCGTTGAGCTCTCGGCAAACAAAAAAGCCCTTGATTTTTCAAGGGCTTTTTTTTGCTTCTGGCGGAGACGGTGGGATTCGAACCCACGATGCAGTTTTTGGCCACATACTCCCTTAGCAGGGGAGCCCCTTCAGCCTCTCGGGCACGTCTCCGAAGAATTTGCGATTCTAGCACGCTTTTGCCGGCCCTCAGCAAGTGCGGGGGCCGCAAACCACGACGTCGATCAGGCTTTTTCTGCCGGCGCCTGGTCCAGGCCAAAGGCCTTGTGCAAGGCGCGCACGGCAAGCTCCATGTACTTGTCGTCGATGACCACCGAGGTCTTGATTTCGCTCGTGCTGATCATCTGGATGTTGATGCCTTCCTGAGACAGGGTCTGGAACATCAGGCTGGCCACGCCTACGTGCGAACGCATGCCGATGCCTACGATGGAGACCTTCGCGACCTTGTCGTCGGTGACGAGTTCGCGAGCCTGCACGGCGGGCACGACCTCGCGCTTGAGCAGCTCGATGGTGCGCTGGAATTCATTGCGATTGACCGTGAACGAGAAGTCGGTGGTGCCGGCCACGGACTGGTTCTGCACGATCATGTCGACGTCGATGTTGGCGGCGGCCACGGGACCCAGGATGGAATAGGCAATACCGGGTTTGTCGGGCACGGCCAGCAAAGTGATCTTTGCTTCGTCGCGGCTGAAGGCGATGCCGGAGACAACGGCGGTTTCCATTTTTTCGTCTTCCTCAAAAGTAATCAGCGTGCCCGAAGTCATTTCGATTTCGAGCGGAATGAGCGGGTCGGTCAGCGACGACAGCACGCGCGTGGGCACGCGGTACTTGCCGGCGAATTCCACCGAACGGATCTGCAGCACCTTGGAGCCCAGCGACGCCATTTCGAGCATTTCTTCGAACGACACCACGTTCATGCGCCGGGCCTCTGGCACGACGCGCGGGTCTGTGGTGTAGACGCCATCGACATCCGTGAAGATGAGGCACTCATGCGCGCTCAGCGCGGCGGCTACCGCCACGGCCGAGGTATCGGAACCGCCGCGCCCCAGCGTAGTGATGTGTCCGTCGGGATCGACGCCCTGGAAGCCCGTGACGATGACGACCTTGCCGGCATCCAGGTCGGCGCGAATGCGGGCATCGTCGATGGAATTGATGCGTGCCTTGGTGTACGACGAATCGGTGCGCACCGGCACCTGCCAGCCGGCGTAGCTGCGGGCAGGCACGCCTTCGGCCTGCAGCGCCAGCGACAACAGCCCGCTGCTGGCCTGTTCGCCGGTGGCGGCGATCATGTCGAGTTCGCGGGGGTCGGGTTGCGAGGAAATTTCGCGGGCCAGGCCCAGCAGGCGATTGGTTTCGCCGGCCATGGCCGAGGGCACCACGACCACCTGGTGGCCGGCGGCGTGCCATTTGGCAACGCGACGGGCCACATTGCGGATGCGCTCGACCGAGCCCATCGAAGTACCGCCATATTTTTGAACGATCAGGGACATCTCGTGCTCTGGCTGGAAACCCGCCCCCAACTGGGCAGGCAAAGATCACGATTTTAACAGGGGCGCGATTTTGCGCAGAGCACGCCTACGGATGCCCCTGGTGCCGCGGCTCGATCCACACCCTGCCGCGGTGGCACCGGACGACATGCCCGGCATGGGCCACGCGCATCTGCCGGTCGTGGCCCAGGCTGTGCAACTGCCGCAACTGGCGCAGCATATCGGCCAGGCGCGCGCCGGTAGGCATCGCGGCCCCGTTCAATGCCAGCCAGTAGCGAAGCGCCTGCGCCTGGCGGGCCAGCGGAAGCTGGCGCCACGGCGCCAGCGCGAAGCTGGTGTTGTCGGCCGATGGCTGCAGCGCGGCCAGATCGGCGCGCGCAACGTCTTCGACAATGGCGGCCGCCTCGGCCATATGGCGCGCATGCTCGGCAAGCCGGGCCTGCCACCCCGGCCAGCGCGCATCGAGCACCGGGCCCAGCAGTTCGCGGACTGCGGCGCGGGTATAGCGCGGGTCGGCGTTGGTGGGGTCGTGCACGGGGTGCCAGCCATGCCGCCCGGCGAAGGCCTGGGCCGCACGCAGGATCTCGGCGCGATCCTGGTCCAGCCAGGGCCGCAGATAGGTCTGGCCATCGCGCTGTATGGCGGGCGCCATGGCCGCCATGCCTTGCAGGCCGGCGCCGCGCAGCAGGCGCAGCAATACGGTTTCTGCCTGGTCGCGCTGGTGGTGAGCCAGCAGGATATGCGTCACGCCATGCGCCTGGGCCAACCCGGCGAGCGCGGCGTACCGGGCATTGCGCGCGGCGGCCTCGATGCCCAGGCCGCTGTTGCCATCTACCTGCACGTGCGCCACGTGCACCGGCAGCTGCAGGATACGGCCCAGTTCGCGGACACTGCCCGTCCATTCATCCGCGGCGGCCTGCAGGCCGTGGTGCACATGGAAGATCTGCAATGCAATGCCACGCTCGAGGGCCAGCGGCGCGGCGTGGGCGGCCAGCATGGCCGAATCGGCGCCGCCGCTGACGGCCGCCGCCACCCTTGCCTCACTGCCCTGCAGGGGTTGCAGGGCCGAGGCCAGCGCGCGGGCAAGCGGCACTGACGGAAAGACGGGGGCAGCCGCCCGCGTGTCGGTCGGGCCGGCCGTGCCGGGCGGTTCGCCGGGTTTCATCATGGAAACGACCCCTGCGGGCCCGGCCCAGGCGCCGGGTTATCCGCGGACTTCCTGGAACTTGCCGTATGACAGCAGGCGCTGCATACGCTGCTCGATGAGCTGATCGGGCGTCATGCCGCGGAACTGGCGCAACGCATCGCCCAGGGCGCGACGCAGCAGGCGCGCCATGACGCGCGGGTCGCGATGCGCGCCGCCCACCGGCTCGTTGACCACGCGGTCGATCAGGCCCAGGTCTTTCAGGCGCGGCGCGGTAATGGCCAGGGCCTCGGCCGCGTCGGAGGCTTTGTCGGCGCTGCGCCACAGGATGGACGCGCAGCCTTCTGGCGAAATGACCGAATACGTGGCGTACTGCAACATCAGTACGGCGTTGCCCACGGCGATGGCGAGCGCGCCGCCCGAGCCGCCTTCGCCGATGATGGTGGCGATGATGGGCACCTTGAGTTCCGCCATGGCGTACAGGTTGTGGCCGATGGCCTCGGACTGGCCGCGCTCTTCGGCGCCCACGCCCGGGTAGGCGCCGGGGGTGTCGACGAACGTGAACACCGGCAGGTTGAATTTTTCGGCCAGCCGCATCAGCCGCAGGGCTTTGCGATAGCCCTCGGGGCGCGGCATACCGAAGTTGCGCGCGGCCCGCTCTTTGGTGTCGCGCCCTTTCTGGTGCCCGATCACCATGCAAGCCGCGCCGTTGAACCGCGCCAGCCCGCCCACGATGGACTGGTCGTCGGCGTACATGCGGTCGCCGTGCAATTCGTGGAAGTCGGTGAAGATTTCCCGCACGTAGTCCAGCGTATAGGGCCGCTGCGGATGGCGTGCCACCAGCGCGGTTTGCCAGGGTGTCAGCTTGCCGTAGATTTCCTTGGCCAACGTCTGGCTTTTCTGCTGCAGGCGGCCGATTTCGTCGGAAATATCCACCGCGGAATCAGCCTGTACATAGCGCAGCTGCTCGATCTTGTTTTCAAGCTCGGCCAGCGGTTGTTCGAATTCAAGGAATGTATTGCGCATGAAGTAAGGTTCCGTTATTGGGCGCCCGGCGTATCAGTTGGCAACCGGCTTGGTTTCCAGACTGCGCCACAAATACCAGGTCGCCACGGTACGCCAGGGCTGCCACGCGGACGAGACCTCGCGGGCCTCGAAGCGCGAGACAGGTTCTCCGCTGAAGTAGTGTAGCGAGATTGCCTTGAGCAATCCCAGATCGTCCAGCGGCAGGACGTCCGGCCGCTGCAGATTGAAAATGAGGAACATCTCGGCCGTCCAGCGGCCGATGCCGCGAATGGACACCAGTTCCGAGATGACGCTCTCGTCGTCCATGGCCGCCCATTTTTCGGGATGCACGCGGCGTTCGCTGAAATGGACGGCAAGATCTTGCAGGTACTCGGACTTGCGCTGCGACAGGCCAGCCTGCCGCAGATCCGCAGTTTGCAGGCCCAGCACGCCGGCGGGCGTGGGACGCTTGCCCACGGTGTCGAGCAAACGCTGCCACAGCGCGTCGGCTGCCTTGGTGGAGATCTGCTGCCCCACAATGGCGCGCGCCAGCGTGATAAACGGCGTGCCCCGCGAAGTCAGCCAGGCTTCGGCATGCTGTGGGATCAGCTTTTTCAGGATGCGGTCGCGGCGCATGAGATGGGCGACCGCTTCTTCCCAATACGGCGGCTTGGCGGCGATGTCGGCGGCGGGCATGTCGGCGGTCTTCCTCAGGCGCGCCGCCACTGCGTGTGGCCGCCGGGCTTGTCGTCGAGTTCGATGCCCGCCTCGCGCAAGGTGGCGCGGATGCGGTCGGCCTCGGCGTAGTCGCGCGCCTGCTTGGCAGCGGCGCGCGCAGCGACCAGGGCGTCGATCTGGGCGTTGTCGAGCCGGGCCGCGGGCGCCTCGGCCTGTGCCAGCCCGGCTGCCGAATAGCGCGTGGGGCTTTGCAGGTACTGGGCGGGATCTTGCTGCAACAACCCCAGCACCGCTCCCAATGCCTTGAGCTGGCCGGCGCTGCGCGCGCCGCCCGTGCGGTTGGCATCGGAAGCCAGCTCGAAGAGCGCCGCCATGGCCCCCGACGTATTGAAATCGTCGTCCATGGCCGCCTTGAACGCCTGGGCGTGAGGCTCGTGCCAATCGACGCCCTGGTCATCGGGCGCCACGTTGGACAGCGCCTGGTACAGGCGGTCGATGGCGTTCTGCGCGTCGACGAGGTTGTCGGGCGTGTAATTCTGCGGGCTGCGGTAGTGATTGCGCACGATGAAAAAGCGCAGCATCTCGGCTTCGCGCGGGTTGACCGTGTAGTCGGCCTGGCCGTCGGGCGCCTCGCCCTGCGCGATGGTCTGGCGGATGGTGCGGAAATTGCCCAGCGACTTGGACATCTTGTCGGCGTCGACCATCAGGGGGCCGCAGTGCATCCAGATGTTGGCCAGCATGCCTCCGAACGCGCCTTCGGTCTGGGCGATTTCGTTTTCGTGGTGCGGAAACTTCAGGTCCGGGCCGCCCCCATGGATGTCCAGGGGCAAGCCCAGCAGCGCGTGGCTCATGGCCGAACACTCGATGTGCCAGCCGGGGCGTCCCAGCCCGTAGGGCGACTGCCATTTGGTGTCTTCGGGCTCGTCGGGCTTGGCCGCCTTCCAGAGCACGAAGTCCAGCGGGTCGCGCTTGGCCGAGGCCACCGCCACGCGCTCGCCGGCGCGCAGGTCGTCGAGCGCCTTGCCCGAGAGCTTGCCGTAGCCTTCGAAGCCGCGCACGGCATAGTTGACGTCGCCGTCGTCGGCACGATAGGCCAGACCTTTTTCTTCCAGGCGGCGGATGATGTCGAGCATCTGCCCGACATACTGGGTGGCGCGCGGTTCGCGGTCGGGCGGCTGCACACCCAGGGCGCGCTCGTCAGCATGCATGGCGGCGATATAGTATTCGGTAACCTCGCCGATGCGGCGCCCGGTTTCCACGGCCCGCCGGATGATCTTGTCGTCGATGTCGGTGATGTTGCGCACATAGTCGACGGCCAGTCCGCTGGCGCGCAGCCAGCGCTGCACCACGTCGAAGGCCACCAGCATGCGCGCATGCCCCAGGTGACAGTAGTCGTACACGGTCATGCCGCAAACGTACATGCGCACCTGGCCGGGCCGGGCCGGCTTGAATGGTTCTTTAGTACGCGACAACGTATTGTAGATATGCAGCATGACGCTTAGGCTGGCCTCGAGATGTTGCGGTGCGTGCCCCATGGGGCGTCCGCGCCGGCGCGCCTGGCGCCGGCTAAATGCGGCATGGACCAAGCCAGGCCGCTCCGTGCCCTGGCGCTTCGGTTCTAGTGAAGCCAGAACGCAACCGGGGCTAAAATGGCGGTCGTCAAGTATAGCAAGCGGCCTCGACGCGCGCCGGGTGCGCCGGGCCGATTTTTAACGGATGCCCTCGTGACCATCAATCACCTTTACCGCAACACCCTGTTGGCCGTGGCGCTTGCCGCCCTTTCGGGCGGCGCTGCATGGGGCCAGGCAATGGGCGGCGGAGACGCGCTGCCCAACGCGAGCGGCACCGGGCTCACCAAACTCGATCCGCCGCCCCCCGAACGCGGCTGGAAGGCGCTGGCCAACCTGCTCGAGGCGCTCAAGCCGAACGTGGACACCCGGCTGGATCCCACGCCTTCGCAAATCACCAGCCATATCGAGCGCCTGCTCAACCAGGGCCGCAACGAAGAAGCGCTGCAGATGATCGAAAAGCGCGAGGCCGAGATCGCGGGCCAGCGCGGCACCGACGTGCAGCTTATGTTCCAGCATGCGCGCGCCCTGGCGGCGCTGGGCCGCACCGACGAGGCCATCGCCATGTACACCGAGATGACCGCGCGGTTTCCCGAGCTGCCCGAGCCCTGGAACAATCTTGCCGCGCTGTACGCCAAGCAAGGCGATCTCGACCAGGCCCACGACGCCTTGCAGATGGCGTTGCGCGCCAACCCCGACTACCCCGATGCGCGCGCCAACATGGGCGACATCCAGCTGATGATGGCCTTGCGCACTTATCGCAATGCCGCAAAACAGGGCGTGCCCGGCATGGATGCCAAGGCACGTGAAATCGAAAACCTGCTGAAGGAAAGCCAACAACGATGATTTCGCGCTACCCTCATCTACGTATGCTGCGCCTGCTGGCGTGCACCTTCGCGCTGGCCACGATGATGCCGGCGCCCGCCGGCGCACAGCCGGCCGCCTCTTCCAACCCTACCACCTCAGAAGGCACCAAACCCATGAGCACCACTCCCCGCGTCAAACTGCAAACGAACCAGGGCGAAATCGTCATTACCCTGGACGCAGAAAAGGCGCCCAAGACTGTCGAGAACTTCCTCGGCTACGTCAACAGCGGCTTCTACAACGGCACGGTGTTCCATCGCGTCATCGATGGCTTCATGATCCAGGGCGGCGGTTTCGAGTCGGGCCTGAAGCAAAAGCCCACCCAGGCTCCCATCGAGAACGAAGCCGACAACGGCTTGAAGAATGAAAAGTACACGCTGGCCATGGCGCGCACCAGCGACCCGCACTCGGCCACGGCCCAGTTCTTTATCAACGTCGCCGACAACGACTTCCTGAACTTCACTGCGCCCACGCCCAACGGCTGGGGCTATGCCGTATTCGGCAAGGTCACCGAAGGCACGGACGTGGTCGACAAGATCAAGGGCGTGAAGACGGGCAACAGCGGCTTTCACCAGAACGTGCCCACCGAAGACGTGATCATCGAAAAGGCCGAAGTCGTTGAATAACGTTGCATTGCGGGGCCCGATATGGCTGGCTTCCGATGTGCACCTGGGGCCGGCCACGCCGGCCACGGCCGAGGCCTTCGTGGGGTTTCTGGAATCCGCGGCGGATGAAGCGGCCGCCCTGCTCCTGCCGGGCGATATTTTCGACGCCTGGATCGGCGACGACACGATACAGGCCGCTCCTCCATGGCTGGCCCAGGCGCTGCGCGCCTTGCAACACACGGCCGCCCGCATCCCCGTTTGGCTGGGGCGCGGCAACCGCGACTTCCTGATGGGGGCCGGTCTGGCCGATGCCGTGGGCGGCCGTTTGCTGCCCGATCCGGCGCTGCTGGAAACCGACTACGGCCGCATCCTGCTCAGCCACGGCGATGAATACTGCACGGACGACGCCGCTTACCAGCAGTTTCGCGCCATGGTGCGCGATCCGCGCTGGCAGGCGCAGTTCCTGGCCAAGAGCATTCCCGAACGCCTGGCCATGGCGCAGCAGGCACGGGGCGAAAGCCAGGCTGCCAACCAGATGAAGTCGGCCGAGATCATGGACGTGAATCCGCGGGCCGTGGAAGACGCCTTCCGCGCCGGCGGCGTGGACATCATGGTGCACGGCCACACGCACCGGCCCGGCCGCCACGTGCTGATGGTCGATGGGCGCCGCCGCGAACGCTGGGTGCTGCCCGACTGGGACTGCGACCACGCCGAGCCGCCACGCGGAGGCTGGCTGGTCATCGACCGCGACGGGCCGGTTCTTTACGACCTGGAAACCGCCTGACTCAAAGGGCGGCGCTGGCGCCGCCCTTTGTGGCGGCCCCGCCAGGTTACTTGCCCAGCAGCCAGATTGCCACGACGATTCCCAGGGCGATGCGATACCAGGCAAAGCCCTTGTAGGTGTGGTTGGCCACGAACCGCAGCACGGCCCGCACCACCACCAGCGCGCTCAGGAAAGCGGCGATGAACCCTACCGCGATGGCAGACAGGTCCTGCTGGGTCAGCAGGCCGATGTTGCGGTACATGTCGTAGGTGGCCGCGCCCAGCATGGTGGGCATGGCCAGGAAAAACGAAAACTCGGTAGCGGTCTTGCGCTGGATGCCGGCGATCATGCCGCCGATGATGGTGGCGCCGGACCGCGATGTGCCGGGTATCATCGCCACGCACTGCGCCACCCCCACCCCCAACGCCTGCTTCCAGGTGATCTGCTCGAGCGAGAATGCCGTGGCGCGCTCGTCGGATGCCGTGTCGTCGGCCGCACCGGGCGCGTCGCCCGGCGTATGATGCGCCTTGCGCTCTACCCACAGCATCACCAGGCCGCCCAGCACCAGGGTCACTGCCACCACGCCGGGATGGTAGAAAATCTGCTTGATGCTGCTGATGAAAATGGCGCCCACGACCGCGGCCGGCAGGAACGCCAGGGCCAGGTTGCGCGTAAACGCCACTTCGACCGGCACGCCGGCCAGGGTGCCGCGGATCAATTGCCAGAGCCTGGCCCGGAACACCCACATCACTGCCAGGATCGAGCCCAGCTGGATCACCACCTCGAACACCTTGCCCGAACTGGATTCGAAGCTGATCCAGTCACCCACCAGAATCAGATGCCCTGTGCTGGACACCGGGATGAACTCGGTGAGCCCTTCGAGGATGCCAAGAAAGAATGCCTTGATCAGGTGTAGCGTGCTGTCAGTCACAATTTGCTGGGTCGCGGTTGGGGTCAATGGCTGTCGACGGGTTCTTCGGCTTCGGCGGAGGCCAGGGGCAGGCGCTCGACCCGCACCGACGCGATGCGCCGGCCGTCGAGTTCAAGCACCTCGAAGCGGAAGTGATGATGCGGGTCGTCGTAGTCGCACGCGTTACCGGGCTCGGGCAGGTGCCCGAATCGCGCAAGCAGGTAACCCGCCAGCGTGGAATAGTCTTGCGAATCGTCGATAAGGCCTTCGGTTTCAAGCACTTGCTCGACGTGATGCAAGTCGGCCGCGCCGTCGATCCTCCAGACGTTGTCTTGCAATGGGGTGATATCGGGCGTTTCGTCCTCGTCGGGGAATTCGCCGGCGATGGCTTCGAATACATCGATGGGGGTTACCAGCCCTTCTATCGCGCCGAACTCGTCGGCCACCAGCACCAGCTGGCCGCGTGACCGCTTGAGGGTATCCATCAGGCGCAGGATGCCGATGGATTCGTGCACGATGATCGGGTCGCGCAGGCGATCGCGGCGCAGGCGTTGCTCGGTGATAAGGTCGGCCACCAGGTCCTTGGCTCGGCCGATGCCGATGACCTCGTCAAGCGAACCGCGGCACACGGGGAAGAAACTGTGCGGCGCCTCGGTGAGCTGGCGGCGGATCGTGTCGGCGTCGTCGTCGATATTGACCCACGACACATCCGTGCGCGGCGTCATGATGGACCGGATGGAGCGTTCGGCCAGCGTCAGCACGCCGCTGACCATGTTGCGTTCCTCGACGCCGAACGCAGGCACGGCGGGGCCGCTCGCATTGGCGGCCACCACTTCTTCGCCGTCCGGCGGACGCTTGCCCAGCATGCGCAGCACCGCCGATGCCGTGCGCTCGCGCATGGGGCGCGTAGCATCCAGGCGCAGCAGATTGCGCCGCGCCACCTGGTTCAGCGCCTCGATCGCCACCGAAAAGCCGATGGCGGCATACAGGTAGCCCTTGGGCACCTTGAAGCCGAACGATTCCGCCAGCAGCGAAAAGCCGATCATCAGCAGGAAACCCAGGCACAGCACGACGACCGTGGGGTGCGCGTTCACGAAGCGGGTCAGCGGCTTGGACGCGAGCAGCATGACGCCGATGGCTACCGTGACGGCGATCATCATGATGGCAAGGTGGTCGACCATGCCTACCGCAGTGATCACCGAATCGAGCGAGAACACCGCGTCCAGCACCACGATCTGCAGCACGATGACCCAGAAGCTGGCATACACGCGCGGCCCCGACGTCTGGGTCGCATGGCCGCCTTCCAGCCTTTCGTGGAGTTCAAGCGTGCCTTTGAACAACAGGAACAGCCCGCCCACAAGCAGGATGAGGTCGCGTCCGGAGAACGTAAGAGGCCCGATGGAGAACAAGGGAGCGGTCAGGGTGACCAGCCAGGACATGACTGAAAGCAGGCCCAGCCGCATGAGCAGGGCCAGGGACAGCCCGACGATGCGCGCGCGATCGCGCTGCGCCGGCGGCAACTTGTCGGCCAGGATGGCGATGAAGATCAGGTTGTCGATCCCGAGGACGATCTCGAGAACGACCAAGGTAAGCAGGCCGACCCACGCGGCGGGATCCTGCAGCCACTCCATCGAGTGCTCCAAAAGTTGCGAAACCGCCAATCGTACCCGGATTTGACGTCACATGCGGGCGACTTGCCGGCAGATCGCGCCGGGAAACGTGTCGATTTTTAACGACGCCGGCGGCGTTGTCGCGGGCGGCGCGCCCCGGGGCGCCATGGCCCGCGGCACGCCGCGCCGCCGAATTCAGGCCTGCCTGGGCTGCAGGGCGGCGAGCATCTGGGTGAAGATCTTGGGGCTGCCGGCCAGCACGTTGCCGGAATCTTGCCAGCCCTGCTCGCCGTCGAAGTCGGCGACCAGCCCGCCCGCTTCCTGCACCAGCAAACTGCCGGCGGCGAGATCCCAGGGCTTGAGCCGCACCCCGCAGAAACCGTCGATGCGGCCCGCCGCCACATAGGCCAGGTCCAGCACCGTGGAGCCCAGGCGGCGCACCCCGGTGCTGCCTTCGGCCAGCTGGCGGAAGCGGCCGCCGCCGGCGTCGATGTCGCCCGACTTGGGCCAGTGCGCCCCCAGCAGGGCTTCGCTGTAGCGCGTACGGCCCGAGACCCGCACGCGGCGGTCGTTCAGGAAGGTGCCGCTGCCCCGGCTGGCGGTGAATAGCTCGTTGCGCGACGGGTCGTAGACCACTGCCTGCGTGATCTGCCCCCGCTGCGCCAGCGCGATGGACACGGCATAGTGAGGCAGGCCGTGGATGAAGTTCGTGGTGCCGTCCAGGGGGTCGATGATCCACTGGAACTCGGCCTGTTCCGGGCCTTGCAGGCCGTACTCCTCGCCGAGCACGGCGTGGTCGGGATAGGCGGTGCGCAAGGTCTCTACAATGGACTCTTCCGAGGCACGGTCGACTTCCGTGACATAATCGCGCGGGCCCTTGCGAGCCACGCTGAGTCGTTCCAAATCGAGGCTGGCACGGTTGATGATGGTGCCGGCACGCCGGGCCGCCTTGATGGCGATATTGAGCATCGGGTGCATAAGATTCCGTACGTATGCGGTAAGGGCCGCCACCCGGGCGGCCTTGCCGCGCACCGGTACAGCGGCGCGGCAACGACCCCAAAAACCAGGAAAGCGTTAAGCCAAACTCGGCATTTTAAATGACTCAAGCCTTTTCACGTGTTCAGTTCATTATGGTGCAGCCCAGCCACCCCGGAAATGTGGGTTCCGCCGCGCGCGCCATCAAGACCATGGGCTTTTCCGAGCTGGTGCTGGTCGAGCCCCGCTACCCCGACATCACGACCCAGCCCGAAGCGGTAGCGCTGGCAAGCGGCGCGAGCGACATCCTGCAGCGGGCCCGCGTGTGCGCCACGCTGGAAGAGGCCCTGGCGCCTGTTACGCTGTCGTTCGCCCTGACCGCCCGCGTGCGCGACCTGGGCCCCCCGCCCTGCGATATCCGCCAGGCCGCCCTGCTGGCCAGCAGCCACCTGGCCACCCCCGGCACAGGTTGCACCGCGGTGGTGCTGGGCACCGAGCGGGCGGGGCTGACCAACGCGCAGATTGCCCTGTGCCACCGCATCTGCCACATTCCGGCCAACCCCGAATACAGTTCTCTGAACGTGGCGCAGGCCCTGCAGCTGGCGGCCTGGGAATTGCGCTATGCGCTGCTGCAGGCCGCCGCCGCGCCGCTATTGCCCGTATCTGCGGCGCAGCAGGCCGATCCTGGCGCAGCGCCGGCCACCGGCCAGGCCGTGCAGGCCTTTCTGGCGCATTGGGAAGAAGCGCTGGTGCACGTGCAGTTCCTGGACCGCGCCCACCCCAAGAAGCTGATGCCGCGCATGCGCCACCTGTTCAGCCGGTGCGCGCTGACGCGCGACGAGGTGGACATGCTGCGCGGGGTATGCACGGCCATGTTGCGCAAAAAATAAAAGCCCGTTCGGGACGGCCGGTTGGGGACGGCCCGTTCGGGACTACGTCCGGAATGACAAAGCCCCCTTTGCAGGGGGCTTTTCGGACAGATCCGCCCGGGCGCGGGACGACGCCCGCGGCCCGGCGGCGCCGCGTGCTTCAGTCGACCTGCGCGCCCGAGGCCTTGACGACCGGGGCCCAGTTCTCGACTTCCGACTTGATGAACACGCCAAACTCGGCCGGCGTGGTCTTTTCACCGACGGCGCCCAGGCCGGCGAAGGCCTTCTGCACGTCGGGGTTGTCTTGCGCCTTGACGATCACGGCGTTCAGCTTGTCGATGACTTCCTGGGGCGTACCGGCCGGGGCGATGAGCCCGAACCAGGACGACACGTCGAAGTTATCGAAACCGGCTTCCTGCATGGTGGGCAGGTCGGGCGCGGTGGGCGAACGCTTGGCAGTGGTGACCGCCAGCGCCTTGAGCTTGCCGCCCATGACGTGCGGCCAGGCCGAGGGCATGTTGTCGAACATGTACTGCACCTGCCCGCCGATCAGGTCGGTTACCGCAGGAGCGCTGCCCTTATAGGGCACGTGCAGCACGTCCAGGCCGGTGCGCTGCTTGAACAGTTCGCCCGCCATGTGGATGGAAGTGCCGCTGCCCGAAGATGCAAACGCCAGCTTGCCGGGGTTGGCCTTGGCGTAATCCACCAGTTCCTGCACCGACTTCACCGGCACTTCAGAGTTGACCACGAGGACATTGGGCACCTTGGCGCCCAGCGCCACCGGCGCGAAATCCTTGGTGAGGTCGAACGATACGTTCTTGTACAGCGTCTGGTTGATGGCGCTGGTGACGGCCACGAACAGCAAGGTGTAGCCGTCGGGCGCAGCGCGCCTGACATAATCGGTGGCGATGTTGCTGCCCGCGCCCGGCTTGTTCTCGACCACGAACGACTGACCCAGCTCCTGGGTGAGTTCCTTGGCCATGATGCGGGCGATGACGTCGGTGGTGCCGCCGGCAGAGAAGCCGACCACGATATGCACCGGTTTTTCTGGATAGGCTGCCTGCGCGCTTGCGCCCAGTGCGAGCGCGCCCACGGCGCCGGCCAGCAGCGTCGCGGCGTGGCGCAGGAAGCGGGTTTTGTGACCTTGGGCCATCAGAGTCTCCTGTAGAAATGGTCCGGGGTACGGACAGGCCAAGCTGTCCGTTGTACGGACATACTAGATTTTGTTCGGCAGCCGATTTTCCACTAGGCAAGCGGCCTAAGGCAAGGTAGAGTCCATTGTGCGGACACTTGGATACCGCCTCGTACCCAGTTCCCCTACTTTTCATGCTTTACTCGAGAGTTGCATGTCGATTGCAGATCAATCTTCCGGTCCGCGCACCTTGCGCCGCGGGCTGGCCGTACTGGCCGCGCTGCGCGACCAGGGCGCCGCGGGGCTGAGCGTCACGGACATCGCTCGCCTGACCTCGATCCAGCGTCCTACTGTCTATCGCCTGCTGGCCGCGCTGATGGAATCCGGTCTCGTGCTGGCCATCCCTGGCACCAAGAAATACCGTGCGCAGTGGTCGGCCATCGCCGACTCGACCACGCCGGACCCGCGCGTCGCGCAAACCCTGCCCATCTTGCGCCGACTGGCCGAACGCACCGGCGACGCGGTATTTCTGGTGGTGCGCGAAGGCGACGAGTCAGTCAGCCTGCACCGCGAGATCGGCGGCTACCCCGTGCAGATCCTGGCCACCTATGCCGGCAAGCGGCAGCCCCTGGGCGTGGGCTCGGGCGGCATGGCGATCCTGGCCGCCCTGCCCGACCCGGTGGCCCACGGCATCATCGAAAGAAACGCCAGCTACCTGGACGAATACGGCGGCATGACGCCCCACGAAATGCGCAGGCTGATCGAAAACACCCGGGCGCGCGGCTATTCGGTAGTGGGCAACCATGCGGTGCGCGGTGCGCTGGGCGTGGGCTGCGCCCTGCTGGACCCGCAGGGCGCGCCGATTCTGGCCATCAGCGTCACGGCCATCATCGATCGCATGCCGGCGCCGCGCCAGCGCGAGATCGCCAGCTGGATCAACGCCGAACTGGCGCGCCTTTCGCTGCGCGCCTGAATCAGGCGGCCGGCGCGCCGCCTTCTTTCTGCGGCGCCGCCTGGATCTCGCGGATGGGAATCGCCGGCTTGAAGCCGGACTGGCTCATTGTCAGGCGGATCTGGTGGAACAAATCCCAGCGCAGGTCCCAGTATTGCGCGGCATTGCACCACATGCGCACGTTGACCACCGTGCCATTGTCCTTGTATTCGACAACCTTGACCTGCGGCGCCGGTTCCTTCTGCACCAGCGGATGACTGCCGACGATCTCCGTCAGGCGTTGCAGCGCCGCATCGAGATCGTCGTCGTAGTGCACCGTTACCGGAATATCCAGGCGCCGCGTCGTGTTGCGGCTGTAGTTGGTGATCGTGGCGTTCCACACCACGCTGTTGGGCAGCGTGATCTGTATGCCGTCGGCCTGCACCAGGCGGCACAGAAACAGCCCGACTTCGGCCACCGTGCCTTCGGTGCCGCTGCTCAAGGCCACGTATTCGCCGGCGCGCAGCGGACGCAGCATCAGCAACATGATGCCCGCCGCAATGTTCTGCAAGGTGTTCTGCAGAGCCAGGCCCACGGCCAGGCCGGCCGCGCCCAGTACGGCAATCAGGCTGGCCGTCTGCACCCCGAAGCGCGCCAGTACCGCGATCACGGTGAAGATGCGCACCGCCCACACCACCACGGTGTAGAACATGGGCACGATAGTGGGATCGATGCGCGGCGACCGGGTGGCGGCGCGCCGCACCCAGCGACCCAGCAGGGCCGATATCCACCAGCCGACGACCAGGATGACCAGCGCCAGGACAATATTGATGGCGCCGTCGGCCAGCCGCGGCAAAACTGTTTCGAGACTTACCAGGTATTCGTTCATGGAGCTTCCAACCTATGCGGTGCCATGCAGGCCCGGCAACTCGCCGAGCCTGATCACAGACGCGGAAGAATTTATCAGATGAGCGCGGGCGCCGGCCACGGCGACGCTCGCAAGAATAACGCTATACCTTGCGGAAATGGTTATCCCACGATATCGAGGCGGACGGCGGCAGCACCGCGTCGCCGGGCAGCCCCGGTCCGGCCCGGACCAACGCTCCCAGGCCGCTATTGACCAGGAAACGCCCCTCGGCCAGGGGCGCCACACCGCAACCGTCGGCCAGGCGAGTCACGCCCAGGCAGCGGCCGCCGTCGGTATCCCAGTACACCACTTGCCCGCCCACCGGGCTGCTGGTGGCCAGCACGCGGCCGGCCGGATCCACGGCCACCGAGCCCACGTAATTGCGAAAACCGCGCAGCACTTCAGAGGGGCCGGCGAACAACTCGGGCGAGCGTCCGCGGCGATGCCGCCCCACCAGCGGCGGCCGCTCGGAATCAGGGCCGGTATGCTGGCAGCCAAACCACACCGCGCCATCGGCCGCCACGGCCAGATGGCGTATCGACAAACGATGATATTCGGCAGGCAGCTCGACCTGTTCCAGCAGGCGGCCATCTTGCGCATCCACGTAGGCCAGCGAAGGCCGCATCGTATCCAGGTTGAGTTCGAGCTTGCCGTAATCCGGGTGAGTAAGAATGCCGCCGTTGGCCACGCACACGGTGCGGCCGTCGTTGAGCAGCACGGCTTCGTGCGGTCCGATGCCGCCGGTTTCGAATTCGCCTATACGCCGGAAGTTTCCGCCGGGCGAGGTGTCATACACGCCCAGCACGCCATAGCCGGCTTCATAATGATTTTCCGTAGCCACCATGCGTTGCCCGTCGGGCAGGAATACGCCGTGCCCGAAGAAGTGGCGGCCCTGGGCTGCCTGCAGCGGCATCGGCGGCTCGGCGCCATCCAGACGAAAAGCCACGGCGAAAAAGCCCGGCTGGCGGCCGAACACGACCGCGCGGCCGCGCGCCGGATCGAGCGCGAAACTGTGGCCGCGAGCCGGCATGGGCACGATCTGCAGGTCGCGGCCCCGTGCATTCAGCACCACGGCTTCGTAGCGCCCGGCGCTGCGGCGCGCCGCCAGATACAGCGCCTGTTGCTGCGCCGCCTGCACCACGCCGGGCGCCAGGCCGGCGGCAGTGGCCAGCGCAAGAAAGCGGCGGCGGTCAATCACCATCGAGCGCATTGAATCCAATGGCGACTCCCAGCGCGGGAGCCATGTGCTGGTCGACAATGTCCTTGGCATTTTTCAGGATCATTCCGGCCAGGGCCAGGCGTTGCCAGCCGGCCTGGTCAGCCAGCGCCTGCGCCACCGGAACATCCGCCTCGCTGAAAATGGCGGCTGCGCGAGCCAGCTCGCCGTTCAGCGAGGCCTCGATCCAGCTTTCGCCATCGGCATACCGGTATGCTCCAGCCTGGTAAAACGCCTGCATGCCGCGCAGGCTGGCCGCCAGCGCCGGCAGCGTCATGTCGCTGCGCCAGAATGCGGCCCGCTTGGGCCGGGCGGCCTGCACCGAATCGCCCAGCACGGGCAGCAGCTTGACGTCGCGTGCGAACTGCAGCCCGGTGGACAATGCCTTGACCGCTTCGGCGGCGACTTCCTGCGGCGAGCGATAAAGGTCGTTGCCGGCCGAAGGCTGGGTGAACTGCCTGCCGAAGTCGCCCTGCGCGCTCCAGGCCTGTTGCAGTTCGCGCGATACGTCGGCAACGTTGCCCGCCACTGCTACCGCGTAGCGACATGCAAATGCGTGATCGGGCTGCGCCGGCGCGTCGAGCAGGCCAGGCGCGTCATACAGCACATATTCCAAGGCAGGCAGGCCCTGCAGCGCAACGCTGCGGCCCGCCAGGGCCTGGGGCTGCAACACGCCCGCATCGCCCTCGGCCAGCAGCGCGCGCACCTGGCGTTGCATCACGCCGCGCGTATCGGGCCAGAACGCCAGGCGTTCAAAGCGATTGCCCTGCACCAGCGGCCCGAACCGCAGGAACTCGACGCCCGACCAGGCCAGCACCGTGTCGCGAAATGCCTGGCGCACCGCCGGCGCGCCTTCGGGGCCGCCGCCCTTGCCGCACCATGTGTCCAGGCTTTGATGGAGTTCAACGGCCTGCTGCGCCAGTGCGGTGACGGCGGGCCTGGCATAGCCGTCGGCCAGGCGCGCGCCCAGATCGGGCGCCGGGCCCGCCGGCGCGACGGCGGGAACCAGCATCATGGCGGCGAAGCCCAGTTTGCGTATCAGCATGTTCATACTCCCAGGCTCCCCGGTTATAGCGATTCCAGGAAGCGGATCAAGTCGGCGCGCTCTTGCGGCGTCATGGCCACGACCCGGTCGCGCGCGGCCTGCGCCTCGCCGCCGTGCCACAGAATGGCCTCGAGCAGCGTGCGTGCACGGCCATCATGCAGCCACGTGGCATTGGGGTTGACGGTGCGCGTCAGGCCTATGCCCCACAAGGGCGGCGTGCGCCATTCGCTGCCGCTGGCCAGGTCTTCCGACACGCCGTCGGCCAGGCCCTCGCCCATGTCGTGCAGCAGCAAATCGGTATATGGCCAGATCAACTGGAAACGGTGCTCGGGCCGTTTCGCGTCGCGGCTGGTGACGTATTTGGGCACGTGGCAGGCCACGCAGTTGGCCTCATAGAAAAGCCGCTTGCCGGCCAGCACGCGCTTGTCATCGATGTCGCGCCGCTGCGGCACAGCCAGGTTCAGCGAATACATCGTGACAAAGTCCATGAGCTCGCCAGGCACTTCGTGCTCGCCCAGGCGGGGCTGCGCGCCATGCGGCATCTTGAAGCAGGCCTCCTGTCCCGGGCGGCATTCGCCATAATGGCTGGTGAACAATGGCGTGGACAGGCCCATATCGTTGGAAAACGCCACCGCGCTCTGCTGCTCCACGGTCGGCTGGCTGGCCTTCCAGTTGAAGCGGCCCAGCACGCGCTCGCCGGTGCGCACGTCGCGCACCCAATTCGGACGCCCGCTGACGCCGTCGCCATGATCGGCCGCCGCATTGGCCAGGATATCGGCCGGATGGATGGCTTCGAGCAAGCCCAGGCCTATCATGGGCGGCGCGAGCCGCGCAGAGATCTGCACATCCGGGCGCAGCGGCCCATAGCCGGGGTTCTCGATACGGTAGGCGGGCTTCATCAGGGTGGCCGTTTCCCCGCCATTGAGCTCGACCACGACAGGTTCGTACTCGATCTCCATCCGCCCTTCGGCGGGCAGGCCGGGCACGGCGAAATTCTGCAATTGCGAGCCATATACCGGTTCGGGCACGAAGGGCAATTCGCCCGAAGCCAGCAGGCGTCGATGTTCGTCGGTACTGGGCGGCACGGCCAGGCGCAACAACAACGCCACGGCATCGGAACGTTCCATCGGGTCGAAACCCGGCACCGTGCCTCGCCCGTCTTTGGTATGGCAGGCCTGGCAAGACCGCGCGTTGAACAGCGGCCCCAGGCCATCGGACGCCTGGGTGGACGACGGCGAAGACACCCAGTCTTTGCGGAACAGGCCGTTGCCCACCAGGAATTGCTGGCGCCCCTCGAACGTCAGGTTGGCAGAGGGCTGCGAAAAAATGTCGGCGTTGATCAGCTTGCGCGTGGTGGCCGCGCCCGCCGACATGGCCTCGAACTGCTCGGCCTGAGAAAAATCGCGGGTAGCAGCGGTAACCTTGGTGACGCGCTCGCGGTCGGCGGGAGTCAGGTCATCGCGCACCGGGGGCGACGCGGCGGCGCCGGCCACCGCCAGCGCCGCCAATACTGCAACTACAGTCTTGCTCACTGGAATACGGCTTCCGGCTTGTCGAGGCTGTCGGAGCCTTCCAGGGTCACATCGCCCAGCTCCAGGACGGCAATGACGCGCTCCAGGCTGCGGGTCTGGTCGATGAGCCGGTCGATGGCGGCCTGCACCACGGCGTTGCCTTCGGCATTGCCGCTGGCAATCATCTGATCGTAGGTCTCGACCTTTTCGGCCCGGTCGCGCATGGCCTGCATGGCCGCCACGGTCGCGTCCAGCTTGGCACGCATTTCTTCGTCGAGCTTGGGATCACGCGCCTTCACCAGGTCCGACAGGCTGGGACCGGACACGGTCTTGCCATCGACACGATCGTACGAACCCAGGTACACGTTGCGAATGCCCAGCTGGTTGTAGTAGTGCGAGTTATGCGTGTTGTCCGAGAAGCAGTCGTGTTCCTCTTCGGGGTCGTGCAGCATCAGGCCGAGCTTCATGCGCTCGCCCGCCAGCTCTCCGTACGACAGGCTGCCCAGGCCGGTCAACATGGCCACCAACCCGGCCTTCGGATCTTCTTCGACCGCCTTGCGGGCCTCGCCGTCTTGCTTCCAGTTGCCCACCATGGTTTCCAGGTCGGACACCAGCAGATCGGTCACCGCGCGCAGGAACTGTACGCGCCGCTCGCAATTGCCGCCGGTGCAGTTGGCGGTATCGAAATCGGTATGCGGACGGTTGCCGGCATGGCGCTCTTGCGGGGTACCCTTGCGGTCGGCCGGCGCCGGACCGGTGCCGTTCAGGTCCTGGCCCCAAAGCAGAAACTCGATCGCGTGGTACCCGGTAGCCACGTTCGCCTCATTGCCATCGGCCTCGTGCAGCGTCTCGGCCAGCAGTTCCGGCGTAATGGTGGTGACGTCGATTGTCTTGCCGCCCACCGAGATCTTGGAATTGGCGATCACGTTCACCGCGTAGAACGCGTTGGCGTCGCTTTCGGTGCCATACGAGGCGTCCACGTAGTCGATCAGGCCCTCGTCCAATGGCCATGCGTTCACGCTGCCTTCCCAGTCATCGACAATGGAGTTGCCGAAGCGGAACGCTTCCGTCTGCTGATACGGCACACGCGCAGCCAGCCACGCCGCGCGTGCGGCCTGCAGCGTCTGCTCGCTGGGCTTGTCGATCAGCGCCTGGATCGCCGTGCGCAATGCCTTGGCCGACTCGAGCGAATCTTCGTAGCCGGCGAGCGCCACGTCGGAATAGGTCTTTACCACCGCCTTGGGCTCAACGGCCGACTGGGCCGCGCCGGCCGCCATTGAAGCGGCCAGCAGTGCGCCATAAAGCAACTTGCGCATCAAAACACTCTCCTTTATTTGAAAACGCGCCCCCCGCGTGGCGCGCTTTTCCTGTGGTTGAAAGTTTGCAAGCGCAAGTGTAAACAATTTTCGTTTAGCATACAGAAGAAAGTCGCCTTCCCTTCTTTACGCGTGGGCCCGCCGGCCGCAACCAGCCCTTCAACAAACGGGTGACCACGGGAATGCAAACAAAAGAAAGGATCGGCGTCATACATACGGTGGTGACGAACACGCGCCAGAACACCGGCATTGCGCTCAACTGGGCGTTGAGCAGGATGCTGAACACCAGCAGCACCGGGAAGTACGCGATCCAGATGCTGACGGCCTGCTTCCACCGTGGCGGCGCCGCATGCGCGGGCCCGAACCACGTATCCATGCCGCTCACCCTGTGCACACGACTGGCCCGCACGAGGTCAGCGCCGCGCTCAAGCCACATGCGACGGGGCAAGGAGTTTTCCCAGCGCGCCAGGCTGGCGGCGTCGGCAAAGCGCAGCACAATCTGATATTGATCGCCGCCCTCGGGGGGCAGCAGCACGCCCGAGCCCAGGAACCCCGGGAAACCTGCCGCAAGGATTTCGCCCTGGCGCATCCAGGCAAGGAAATCCCCATAACGTTCCGGGGCGATATGCCGGGTAACAAGCATCGTGACGGGCGCGGAAGACGGGACAGACATGCATGCTCCTGATGACAATTCGGGCGGGCGGCACGGGCCGGATTGCCCGCTCAACTCAGTGTTAACCCTAGCAATGTCCATGCCAACTCGCGGCAGCCCCGATTGGCCGCGCCCCCGCCCGCTCTGCCCCGCTTTCCCGCATTTTTGTGCACCGCAGCGATCCACCGGCATCGGGCATTTGCACCGTTCTGGCGCGCATCGGGCCAATACGGGCCGAGGCGATCCCTTATTGAGCGTGGCGCGCGCGCAGGTCTACACTGGACACTCATTTCCCCTTGGAGCAGTCGTCATCATGAGCAATCACAAGATCGCGGTATTGGTCGGTAGCCTGCGCGCAGCATCGTTCAACCTGCGCCTGGCGCGCGCCCTTGAAAAGCTGGCTCCGGATACGGTCGAGTTCGAATACGCCAGCCTGGGCGACGTGCCGCTCTATAACCAGGACAACGAAATGTCCATGCCGCCGCAGGCGGCCGCACTGAAAGACCTGATTGCACGCGCCGATGGGCTGCTGTTTGTCACGCCCGAACACAACCGCTCGATACCTGCAGCCCTGAAAAATGCGATCGACTGGGGGTCGCGACCGTGGGGCCAGAATTCCTGGACGGGCAAGACCGCAGGCATCGTGGGCACGTCGCCCAGTGCGGCCGGCACTGCCATGGCTCAACAGCATCTGCGCAACATCCTGGCCGCCGAAGGCGTCAACGTCATGACCACGCCCGAAGTCTTCCTGCAATACACCGATGGCCTC
This sequence comes from Bordetella genomosp. 7, assembly GCF_002261265.1. Classification (GTDB taxonomy): domain Bacteria; phylum Pseudomonadota; class Gammaproteobacteria; order Burkholderiales; family Burkholderiaceae_B; genus Bordetella_A. The sequence continues at coordinate 341,017 of NZ_NEVK01000006.1, forward strand.
ATCGACGACCAATACACCATCACTAACGAAGGCACGCGCAAGTTCTTGCAGGGCTGGCTCGACGGATACGTCGCCTGGGTGGCGAAACTGGCCGGCTGATTCGCCCGCCGTGCCGGACACGGCCCGGCAGCCTTCGCCAAGCGCTTAGGTGCCCGGAATCCCGAAAGGGCCGGGCACTTTTTATTTACGCGGCAATCAGCGCCCGCCGCTTAGTCGCCGTCTTCCAGGCGCATGCCGATCTTCAGGCCGACCTGCCAATGTTCGATCTTTCCGTCCTTGATGTGGCCGCGCAATTCGGTCACTTCGAACCAGTCAAGGTTGCGCAGCGTTTCCGATGCCCGCGCAATGGCTTGCACAATGGCGTCATCGGACGACTTCGTAGACGATCCGACCAGCTCGATCTGCTTATAGACATGACTGTTGTTGGACATTGCTCGTCTCCTGCAAGAAAATTGCGACAAGCCAAGGCGGCAAGCCGCCGCCCGTGATCGGGCCAACCCATTGTGGCACGCCCGGGCGCGCCTGCCTATGCGCAAGCGGCGTGCCGACCGCCGGCTCGGCGGGATGAGTTCTAATAGGCGGTGTTGGTTTACCCGAGACCGAAGAATTCCCATCAATGTCGAAGCAAAGCGCCAAAGATCTTTCCGCCGGGCCGGGCGGCAACAGCTCCAACGACAACCTGGCCGGCCACACTCCCATGATGCAGCAGTACCTGCGCCTGAAGGCCGAGGCAGGCGCCCTGCTGCTGTTCTATCGCATGGGCGACTTCTACGAAATGTTCTACGAAGACGCCGAACGCGCCGCCCGCATGCTGGGCCTGACGCTGACCAAGCGCGGCACCTCCAACGGCACGCCCATTCCCATGGCCGGCGTGCCAGTGCACGCGATGGAGCAGTACCTGGCGCGGCTGGTCGGCCAAGGCGAATCGGTGGCCATTTGCGAACAGATCGGCGACCCTGCCGCGGCCAAAGGCCCCGTTGAACGGCGCATCGTCCGCATCGTCACACCGGGCACGCTCACCGATGAAGCCCTGCTGCCGGCCAAGGCCGACCGCGCGCTGGCAGCGGTGTTTGTCTCGGGCAAGGCGCGCAACCTGCGTGCGGGCCTCGCGTGGCTCAACCTGGCCAGCGGCGAATTCCGCGTGACCGAGTGCGCCCCCGCGCAACTGGAATCCGAGCTGCATCGCATCGCCCCGGCCGAACTGATATGCGCCGAAAGCGCCGACCTGGCGCTGGCATATGAAGGTGCGCGCTCCCGCGTACCCGACTGGCATTTTGAAAGCGACGGCGCGCGTGCCCACCTGCTGGCGCACTTCAAGACCGACACGCTGGCCGGTTTCGACGTCGAAGACATGCCCGCAGCGATCTGCGCCGCCGGCGCGCTGTTGCGCTACGCGGCGCGCACACAGTCGCGCGCGCTCGCACATGTACAAAGTATCGCGGTAGACCGGCCCGGCCAGTATGTACTGATGGACCCGGTGACACGGCGCAACCTGGAACTGACGCAGACACTCAGCGGCGAAGACTCGCCCACCGTCTTCTCGCTGCTCGATGGCTGCCGCACGCCCATGGGCAGCCGCCTGCTGCGCAGGTGGCTGCACCATCCCCTGCGCGAGAACGCACCCGCGCTGGCGCGCCAGCAGGCCATTTCAGCCCTGCTGGCCGGAAGGCTCGATTCCGGCGAGCCCTTCGCTTGCGCGGATCTGCTCGACACCCTGCGCTCGGCGCTGGATGCCTTTCCCGACGTCGAGCGGATATCGTCGCGGCTGGCGCTGCGCTCGGCGCGCCCCCGCGAACTCGCCAGCCTGCGCGACGCCCTGGGCGCGCTACCCGCCTTGCGGGCCCTGGTCGAGCCGCTGCATAGCTCGTCGCGGCTGGCCGCGCTGGCGGCCCACCTTACACCCGATCCCGCCGCGGCTGCCTTGCTGCAGCGGGCCATCGCGCAGGAACCCGCCGTGGCAGTACGCGACGGCGGCGTCATCGCAGCGGGCTTTGACGCCGAACTGGACGAACTGCGCGGCCTGGCGGCCGATGGCGGTGATTACCTGCTGCAGCTCGAAACGCGCGAACGCGAACGCACGGGCATCGCCAATCTGCGCGTCGAGTTCAATCGCGTGCACGGCTTCTATATTGAAGTCACCCGAGGCCAGGCAGACAAAGTCCCCGACGACTACCGCCGCCGCCAGACGCTCAAGAATGCCGAACGCTACATCACACCCGAACTCAAGGCGTGGGAAGACAAGGTGCTGTCGGCCCAGGATCGCTCGCTCGCGCGTGAGAAGTGGCTCTACGAGCAAGTGCTGGATGCATTGGCCGAACACGTCAGCGCCCTGTCCGAATGCGCGGGCGCCCTGGCCGAGCTCGACACCCTGGCCGCGCTAGCCGAGCATGCCCGGCGACATGCCTGGGTGGCCCCCGAACTCACCGAGCAGGCCGAAATCGACATCGACGCCGGCCGCCATCCGGTCGTGGAACGCTCCATCGAACGCTTCACGCCCAACAGTTGCCGGCTCGATCCCATGCGCCGCATGCTGCTGATCACCGGCCCCAACATGGGCGGCAAGTCCACCTATATGCGCCAGGTGGCCCTGATCGCGCTGTTGGCGCGCACCGGCAGCTTCGTGCCGGCGCAGCGGGCCGCAATAGGCAGGCTCGACCGCATCTTCACGCGCATCGGCGCGGCCGACGATCTGGCGGGAGGGCGTTCCACATTCATGATGGAAATGACCGAGGCGGCGGCCATTCTTGCCGCCAGCACGCCGAACAGTCTGGTGCTGATGGACGAGATCGGCCGGGGTACTTCTACCTATGATGGGCTGGCGCTTGCCTGGGCAATCGCCTTGCGGCTGGTTACCCACAACCGCGCCCTGACGCTGTTCGCCACGCATTATTTCGAGCTCACGCGCCTGCCGGCCGAACAGCCCACCGCGGCCAACGTGCACCTGGCGGCCGCCGAATCGGCGGGCGGCATCGTGTTTCTGCATGAAGTGCGCGACGGCCCTGCCAGCCGCAGCTACGGCATCCAGGTCGCGCAGCGCGCCGGCGTGCCGGCTGCCGTCATCCGGCACGCCACGCGTGAGCTCGAACGCCTTGAAGCGCAGGGCGCGCCCACGCCGCAGCTGGGCCTGTTTGCCGCTGCCATCGAAGCGGACGCGCAAGCCGGCGCCGCGAGCGACCAATCCGACGAGTCGCTTGCCCTGCTAGCGCTGCGCGACGAACTCGCGCAGATCGACCCCGACAGCCTGACGCCGCGCGAAGCGCTGGACGCGCTGTACCGACTGAAGGCCTGCCTGCCATGAACACCCAACTACCGCTGACCCTGCTGGGCGGCCTGAGCCCCGACGATTTCATGCGCCGCTATTGGCAGCGCAAGCCATTCCTGATCCGCCAGGCGATCCCCGGCTTCAAGCCGCCGGTAAGCATCGCCGCGCTGAAAAAGCTGGCGCGCAGAGACGATGTGGAATCGCGCCTGATCTGGCGCGAGGCAGGTCAATGGCAAATGGAAGAAGGCCCGTTCGCCCGCCTGCCCCGCAAAGACGAGCCCGACTGGACGCTTCTGGTGCAAAGCGTAGACCTGCACAGCGACGCCGCCTCGTCTCTGCTGCAGCAGTTCCGCTTCATTCCCGACGCCAGGCTCGACGACATCATGATCAGCGTCGCGTCCGACGGTGGCGGCGTCGGCCCGCATTTCGACAGCTACGACGTTTTTCTGCTGCAGGCCAGCGGGCGCCGCCGCTGGCGCTACGGCCGCCAGAAAGACCTGTCGCTGCAGCCCGGCCTGCCGCTGAAGATACTGCAGCAGTTCACGCCCGAGCACGACGTCGTGCTCGAGCCCGGCGACATGCTGTACTTGCCGCCCCAGGCGGCGCACGACGGCATCGCACTGGGTGACGATTGCATGACCATCTCTGTCGGCTTTCGCGCCCCCACGCAGGCGGCGCTGGCGCGCGGACTTCTCGAGGCGGCGGCCGACCAGGCCATGGCGCGTATCGGGCTCCTGGGCGGGCCCTATGGCGAACCACCGTTGCCCGGGCCTCGCCTGGACGCTCTGTACCGCGATCCCGGCCAGCCAGCCGTGCAGACCCCTGCCGCACTGCCGGATTCCCTGGTGCAGGCCACGCTCGACACCCTGACGAAAATCCGCTTCGACGATGCGCTGGCGTCGCGCTTTCTGGGCTGCTGGCTGACCGAACCCAGCAATCTGGCCGTATTCGAGCCCGAGCCGCCACCCGGCGTGGACCTGGCCAGCCAATGGCCCGAAAGCGGCACATTGCGGCTGGACCGCCGCACCCGCATGCTATACCGAGGCCGCCAGTTGTTCATCAACGGCGAAACCGCTCCCGTACCGGCCGATGGCGCGTTGCGCATACTGGCCGACGAACGTCGGCTGGACTGTGCCAGCCCGAAATGCGCGCGCCTTACGGACGCGGCTCGCGAATGCCTGGCCGACTGGCTCGATGCAGGCTGGTTGCACTACCAACCGTAGCGCGTGGCCGCGATAGTTGTGGCATGGCCGCGACAGCGGCTGTTGCCATAAAGCCTCGCCCGGGGCGTGCGCCGTACCATCCGGAAACCATGCAGTTTCCAGCCGGTACAGAACGCTAAGGAGTGCACGTCGTTTGAAACATCGCGACAGGTCACACACTTATAAGTAAGGATTGTTACCTTCCGGATGCCACCGCTTTAATTTCCACACGCAAGCATGTAGCCGATTCCTGTAGCCTGAGTACTGGTTTCCCCTAATGGGATACTGGTTTCCCCCAATATGGGCCGCATGACTGTCAACTAACAGGAGTCCAACATGCTCAGCAAAACCCTCATCCTTGCTTCGGTCGTCGCCGTAGCGCTGACCGCTTGCGACAATAAGGAAGAAGCCGCGAGTCCAGCCGGCTCCGAACCGTCGACCACGATGCCGGCGCCGTCCAGCCCCGCGCCGGCCACGCCTGCGCCCACTACGCCGGCGCCCGGCAGTTCGACCACGCCTGCCCCGGGCGGCACGGGTGGCACGGGTGGCAGCACCACGCCGGCCTCGTGATAGACCCATACAGCCCATGGGCTGCATAAAAAAGGCCGCGACACTGTCGCGGCCTTTTTTTGCGCACCGGCGGTCCGTCAGATCATTTTGTCTTTCAGGACGCTGAGCAGGCGTTGCGCAGTGGGGCTGTTGTCGCGCTGGCCGGAGCTGTCGAGCACCGTGACGTTCGTCTGCGCGCCATCTTGCGACAGGTGGATGCGATATTGCGCGGCCTGGGTTTGCTTGTCGCCCGAGAACAGGCGGCTGAAGAGGCCCGGCTGATCTTGCTGCGCACCCGTGTCGGTGTCGACATAACGCACGAAATAGTCGCCCGCCGAGCGGTCACGGTCGTCAACGGCGAAGCCCCCCGAATCGAGCGCCACACCCACGCGCCGCCAGGCGCGATCGAACGATTCGTCGACCACCAGCATGGCGCCGCTGGCCCGGACATCCTGCACCTTGGGCGCCTGGGGCGAAGCCTCGGCCTGCGCCACGAGCTTGCGGGCATTGTCGACATCGGTGCCCAGGTACACCATCAGGCGGGCCAGCATGGCCGCGTTCAGGCCGGGATCTTCGCTGCCGTGTTCCCACGCTACCTGCATTTCGTCGGGGCCCACGCGTTTTTCGATCATTTGCTGATGCGAAATATAGATCTCGGTATGGCCGCTGACGCGTTCGACGCGGGTACGGAATTTTTCGCGCTCGCCGCTATCCCAGGCGGTGTCGAGCACCGCCCCCAGCACCTGGCGCAGCCAGCTTTCGGGGATCTTGGCGCGGTTTTCCGCCCAATTGGTTTCCACCAGCCCCGACTTCGGATCGTTCACCGCAACGGTAAACCCGGTGTCGGTCCAGAAGTCGACCACTTTGGGAAACACTTCTTCGGGCGGACGTTCCACTACCAGCCAGCGCAGGTCGCCGTCGCGCTCGACGCGCATGTCGGGCCGTTGCGGCAGGACATTGGTGTTTTGCGACACAGAGGCCACCTGCTGCCCCTGTTGCTGGTATTCGGAGAACGTCGTGCTGCCCGAAGTCGGCGCCCGGTAGCGCGGATCGGCGGAAGCCTGGGTCAGGTCGGGCGGAATACTGAGCGGTTCGCCGCGACGCGTGCTTTGGTAGTCGATCGATTCATCATTACCCAGCAATTGGTTGACTTCGCTGCAACCCGCCAACAACGCCAGGGCCATCAATGCCGACGCAGCGGCATGACGTTGGTTCATACGCATCCTCACTATTAGAGCAGACCCGTTTCCTGGAGCGCGCCGCGAACCAGGTCGTGGTGCTGGGCGCCCAGCTCGACCATGGGCAGGCGGTAGCCCAGCGCGGTGCGGCCCATCTGGGCAAGCGCCCATTTGACAGGAATGGGATTGGCCTCGATGAACAAGACCTTGTTAAGACGCGCCAGGCGCGCATTTAGTTCGCGCGCCTTGGGAACGTCGCCCGCCAGGGCGGCGGCACAGAGTTCACGCATCAGCCGCGGCGCCACGTTGGCCGTGACCGAGATATTGCCGCGCCCACCCAGCAGGATGAGCGCCGTGGCGGTGGGATCGTCGCCGCTGAACACCTGGAAGCCGGCCGGCGCTTCGCGCATCAACAGCGCGCCGCGGCCGATATCGCCGGTGGCATCCTTGATGCCGATGATGCCCGGCACCTGCGCCAGGCGCAGGACGGTTTCATTGGACATGTCGGCCACGGTTCGGCCCGGCACGTTATACAGTACCGTGGGCAGGTCGACCGCTTCGGCGATTGCCCGGAAATGCCGGTAAAGCCCTTCTTGCGAAGGCTTGTTGTAGTACGGAACTACCGACAAGCCCGCGTCCGCGCCGACGGCCTTGGCATGGCGCGCCAGGTGGATGGCTTCATCGGTAGAGTTGGCGCCCACCCCGGCAATGACGGGTATGCGCCCTGCGGCATGTTCAACCGCCACGCGGATGAGTTCGGCATGCTCGTCCATGGACACCGTGGGCGATTCGCCCGTGGTGCCCACCACGACCAGGCCGTCGGTGCCTTCGGCGATATGCCAATCGATCAAACTGCGATAGGCAGCGTAGTCCAGGCTGCCATCGGGCTGCATGGGGGTGACGAGCGCCACCAGGCTGCCCTGGAAAGTAACGGTTTCGGCGGGGGATGCCATGAAAAATGGGCTCCGGGCCCCGGAACGGGAGCTCCGGGCAGTGAACTGAGTCAGTCGAATCGCCGAGTTTAACGGATATTGGAATTTACAAGAACCAGGTGACGATAGCCGCCCCCAGTTGCAGGACGGGCTGCATCAGCACCCACAGCACATCGGTTACCAAAAGCAGCAACACAATGACCAGGCCGTAGGGTTCGATGCGCGAATATTGCCAGGCCATCCGGTTGGGCAACAGGCTGAACACGATGCGCCCGCCGTCCAGGGGCGGGATGGGCAGCAGGTTCAGGGCCATCAGCACCAGGTTGATATTGATGCCTGCGATGGCCATCTGGTACCAGTAGCCCTCCTGCACGCCGCCGGCCATATACAGGCGCATGGAAATCACCCACAGGATCGCCATGAACAGGTTCGCCGCAGGGCCGGCAAGCGCCACCCAGAGCATGTCTTTCTTGGGTCGGCGCAACCGGCCGAAATCCACTGGCACGGGCTTGGCCCAGCCGAACAGCAGCGCCGATCCGCCCATCAGCTTGGACATCAGCAGGATGCCCGCGGGCACCAGCAATGTGCCGACGGGATCAATGTGGCGCAGGGGGTTCAGGGTGATGCGACCGGCCTGCTCGGCGGTGGGATCGCCCAGCATGCGCGCCACATAGCCGTGCGCGGCCTCGTGCAGGGTGATGGCGAAAATGACTGGAATCGCGTAAACCGCGATGGTCTGGATGAGGTCGGACATGGCCAGCGGGATTGTACCTTCGCGCAATTGCGGCGAAAACCTGGGTCGCGCTGCGCGCGGCCGCGGCGGGGATCAGAGGCCGAGCGTCGCCGGGTCTCCGCGCCCCAGCCGCACCACGACAGGTTCCGGGCCGGTAAGGTCGACAACAGTGGTGGGCGACTGGGGGCAGGCGCCCGCATCCACCACCGCCGCCAGATCGTGGGAATAGCGCTGCAGGATGTCGTCGGCGTCATTCAGCGCGTCTTCTTCGCCCTTGGGAATAAGCGTGGTAGACAGCAGCGGCGCCCCGACCTGCTCGAGCAGCGCCAGCGTGACGGGGTGCTGCGGCACCCGGATGCCGATTGTCTTGCGCGAGGGGTGCGACACGCGGCGCGGCACTTCGCGGGTGGCCTCAAGGATGAAAGTCCATGGCCCGGGCGTGGCGGCCTTCAGCAGCCGGTACTGGCGATTGTCCACCCGCGCGAAATGGCCGATTTCGGCGAGATCGCGGCAAAGCAGCGTCAAATGATGACGTTCGTCCAGGCCACGCAGCCGCCGCAGGGCGTCGGCCGCCGCCTTGTCATCAAGATGGGCCACCACGGCATAGCTGGAATCGGTGGGCACGGCCACCAGGCCGCCGTCGCTGAGCCAATGGGCCGCCTGCTTCAGCAAGCGCGCCTGCGGGTTATCTGGATGAATAGAGAAATGGATCGCCATGGGTTTATCCTAGCATTGTTGGCGCCACCAAGGAGAAACAACATGCGCATGGGCAATTCCCGGGAAAGCCGGAACATCGAAGACCGCCGTTCCGGCGGCCCGCGGCTGGGCGGCCGCGGTTCGATCGGGATAGGCACCATCGTGCTGGCCCTGGTGGCCATCTATTTCGGCGTGGACCCGGCGGTAGTGCTGCAAATGGCCGAAGGCCCCGCCCCCATGCAACAGCAGGCGCCGTCGCAGCCGCCCGCCAACGATCCGCAAACACGCTTCGTCGCCCAGGTGCTGGGCGAAACCGAAGACACCTGGGCCGCCATCTTCGAGCAGAACCTGAACCGCCCGTACCAGCCGCCTCGCCTGGTGCTGTTCCGGGGCGCCACGCCCACCGCGTGCGGCACCGGCCAGGCGGCCATGGGCCCGTTCTACTGCCCCGCCGACAGCAAGGTGTATATCGATCTGAGCTTTTTCGACGAGATGCAACGCCGCCTGAACGCGCCGGGCGATTTCGCGCAGGCCTACGTCATCGCCCATGAAGTGGGCCACCACGTGCAACACCTGCTGGGCATCGCCGGGCAGGTCGACCGCCTGCGCCAGCGCAATCCGGGCCAGGCCAATGCGCTGTCGGTGCGCATGGAACTGCAAGCCGACTGTTTCGCCGGCCTGTGGGCCCGCCGCGCAGACCAGGCGCGCAATATCCTCGAGCCTGGCGACATCGAAGAAGGCCTGGCCGCGGCCAGCGCCATCGGAGACGACACGCTGCAAAAGCAAAGCCAGGGGTACGTGGTGCCCGATGCCTTCACCCACGGCTCGTCGGCGCAACGCGTGCGCTGGTTCAAGCGCGGCCTGGACAGCGGCGACCTGCGGCAATGCGACACCTTCTCCACCGACACGCTTTGAAACCGCAAGGGCGGCGGCAGGCCGCCGGGTTCTTGTAAGATTACGGCCCTTTGCGACGCCTGCGCTTTTTATGCAAGCCCCATTGATCAGCCCGTCCGAAGTCCGCGACATTCTGGCCGCGCCCAAGGAAACCGTAAAACCCGTCGCCTGGACGGCGCGCCCGGCGGCCGGCCAGGCGCAATGGATGGAATATGCCTCGGCGTGCCGCCTGCGCGGCGAAGCGCGCGACGACATCATTTTCCGTGCGGTGTACCGGCCGGCGGGCACGGCCGTGCACGGGCTGGCCGTCATCGCGCTGCCCGAAACCTGCTCGGCCAGCCTGTTCGTGGGCCCGCACCGTGTATTGGGCGTCGACACCACAGATACCTTCCACACCAGCCTGGTCGGCGCCGGCCGCCCGCATCATGGCGTGGTGCTGCAAGGCCGCACTCATTTGCACACCTGGCATGACGATGGCGAAGGCTACGCAGAACCTGTAGACCCGCCGCTGAACGACCTGGCGGCCGTCGTTTCTTACTTCCTGCAGCAGGCCAACCTGGCCCTGGCCGGCGGTTTCGCCCACCCGCTTAAGGGCCGACAGATCGAATTGTTGGTATGACTTCGTTTTTGCAAGCCGCCGGCTGGACCGTGCTGCCCGCCGGCGATCATGCGGTGCGCGCCATCACACCCGTCGCGATGGGCCTGGACGGACAGCACGCGGCGTTTTATGTCGCAAAGCCGGACGACCAGACGTTCTACCTCACCGACGCCGGCGAGGCCGCCATGCACGCGGCCACCTACGGTATAGATATCACCGCCAAGCGGCTTGAACAGCTCAATTCAGCGCCCGGCCTGAGCATGGCCCGCTTTGACAAGACCGGCGCCATCATCGCCAGCGGCCCTGCTGCGCGCCTGCAGGAAGCCCTGTGGGAAGCCACGCGGCTCGTATCGATACTGAGCTTTCAATGCTCACAGTGGATGCCCAAGTTCAACCGCCTTCGCTTTCGCGCCGAGGTCGGCCGCACCCTGGCCGAAGCCGTGGGCGACCGGCTGGTGCAAGGCGCGCGGGCGCGAGCCAGCAGCGGGCACATGGCCGACTTCGCATACGCCGTGCGCAGCGCCGCCGGTTGCACGCTTACCTATATCGAGCCCATCGCACTCAAGACCGGCAAGAAGATGGACTGGACACAGGTCTACCAGACCAACGGCAAAATGGCCGACGTCAAGATGGCCGATGCCGCCAATGGCCGCCTGGTGATCCTGGAAGACGGCGCGTCGCCCGAGGAATTCAACAAGGCCGTGTCGATCCTGGAGCAGTCCGCCACCGTGCGACCGCTCGGAAAGGCGCGCAGCTGGGCCGAGATTTTCTCGGGTTAACGCAACACAACGCCTGTGCGATGCCCGCATCGCGTCGCGCAGCGCGACGGGCGCAGCCGACCATGCGGGGTCCAGCCTTTCAACTGACGACGCCGGTCAGCGCGTCGACAATGGCGCAGCCATGGCTGATCGCTTCGTGTACGGCTTCGCGGGGGCTGTATACAAAATTGCCCTCGGCGAAACCGGGCACCACATATTCGTCACCGTCTTCCTGGATGGCGTCGGCCTGTACGACGAATACGGATGCAGTAAAGACGGGGGAGCCGCTAGCGCTTGCCGTGCCGGGGGTGCCTCGCGTGACTTTGGCAGTCAGGCGGTACCCCTTGTAAACGAAATTATTCTGATGCACTGATGAGCCCTCTCTGGGGCCAGCATACCGCGCATTTCGTCACCGTCGTGATACATGTTGTAACGAGCGCGCGGTTATCCCGGCAAGCGGCCGTACGTTTGGCGCTTATCGCACCGGGCGCCGACCGCCCAGTGGCCCGTGTGAACGTATGCCGGCCGCGGCCATCAAGTCGGGCCACGTCCAGCCCCGCCCCAACAACACCATACGGGTATGCAGGTCCTGCAGCACGGAATCCGCAACGTCTTCCCCCAGATCGGTAAGCTCCTTGCGGGACAGATTCACGTAGCGGAATTCATATTGTCGGGCCAGCGACCGCCACAACCCGTGTGCGGCCTCCGACTGTCGCGCCCCGGTGATCAGGCACTGCCCGGCGTCGAGCGCCCAGCGGTACACCGCCGTGGCGAGCCCCTGCCGCTGATACGCGGGGTCATACTTGGAATGGGGGGCCCTGAACAACGGATCGGCGCGCCTGCCGAGTTCGACCAGGCGGTTGAAAACGGTATAGCCCGCCAGCCTGCCGCGCATCCGGTCTTCCAGGTAGACATAGAATTCCCCGTCCGCTTCGCGGTAGCGCAGCACCAGCCCGGGGATGTCGGTGCCGGACTGCGCCATGGCATGCAGGCGGTCACCCGGGCGGGTAATGCGGCTGTACAGGTTATCCAGTTCGTTATCCAGTTTCCACGAACCGGGGTCAACGTCGATGCGCAATTCCATGATGCGGGCAAGCCAGCCAGGAAATGCGCCCAGCGCCAACGTAGGCACGGCAATCTCCTTTAAGTCAGACAGGGTCGGTCAAGGGTCTTCGTAAATCGCCCCGGGGTTGAGTCGGGAGGCACAAAGAAAAGTCGTCACGCGCATGAGAAGTCTCCGGGCGTAAAAAATCGAGGGCGCGAAGGCGCCGCAAAAATGCCGACGGCCCCTCGATCGAGGAGCCGCCAAATTTGTATGTGGGGTGCAGGCACGCCGGTGCGCGCCGCAAAAATGGCAATGAGCCGGCGCGCGCGAGCGTCGGCTCATCCTATGGGCGGGGATCGTACCATAGAAAAACTTGTTTGTTTTCAACGGCCTGGATCGGGCTCCGGGCCGCAACGGGCGTCAACCCAGCCGCTTCACCACACGGGCGAGCCTGGCGACGCCTCCTGTGCCGCTCGCTGCCCGGCCGATCAGCGCCGTACCCACGGCGGTCAATACCGCGCGCCGCACGACCCCGCCGCCGCGGATACCCGCCAGCATCAGCAGGGCCCCCACGCCAAACACGATGAGATGTTCGCCCGGAAAGTCGGGACGGGTTTCATCGTAGCGCTTGAGCTGCGCCAGCACGGATCGGGGCCGATGCTTGTCCGGGCCAAGGTCATCGGCGTGCGCAGGCGGCAAACTGGCGCCCGCAGCGGGCTGGGAGGGAAAATCGTTCGGCATGGCGGGCCTCCGTCGGTGTCTGTCCGCCTGCAAGCAAGCCGCATGCCGCACCTGTCCGGACGCTTATTTCGGAATCAACGGGCCTATATCCGGCAGCTGCCCGTCGTACACAACGATGCGCTTGATGAACGGAACCATGTGGTTCTTCATGGCCACGTGCGCGGCGCTGACCTGGTAGGCGTCGTGGCTGGCGGCATCGGAAAACAGCGAACTGGTCGCATGTGTATAGCCTTGCGACCGGTCGGCCACGTTCTCGCCGAAATGATAGAGCACCAGGCCGGCGCATTCCTGGCGCACTCGCTCTGCCAGCGCTTCGACCTTACCGAAAAAATTGGCGTCGACACGTTCGTCGAACTCCATCATCACCACGTGCAGGAACATTCCGCTTCTACCCTTGAATCAATTCACATGTGGGCGAGCAGGCCGCCGTCGATGGCCAGCACATGCCCATTTACAAAACGGCCGGCTTGCGATGCCAGATAGATAACCGCCGGCGCGATCTCATCGGCTTCGGCCCAGCGCCCAAGGGGCACCTGGGCGCGCAGAAACGTGTTGAACTCGTCACGTTCCTGCAAAGCAACTGTAAAGCCTGTACGCACGAAGCCGGGCGCCAGCGCATTGCAGGTTACGCCCTTGCCGCCGTACTCAACCGCCAGCGCCCGCGTAAAGGCTGCCAATGCGCCCTTGGCAGTTGCGTAAGCCGCGATTCCGGGCATGCAAGCCATGGCCGCGACGGACGAGGTGATGATGATGCGGCCATAGCCATTGGCCACCATGCCGGGCAGTACGGCTCGCGCGCAGTTGAACGCGCCATTGACATGGACGTTGAGGATCGACTGCCACACTGAAGGGTCTTGCTCGACGACCGGCGCGCGGTTCTGGTTCCCGGCATTGCTGACCAGTACGTCGGGTGCCCAGCCGGCTTCGGACAGGCCGTCTGCGCCATCCTGCACAGCGCCCGGGTCGGATACGTCGAACACGACGCCGCGGGCATCGATGCCCTGGGACTGCAACGCGGCGACGGCTTCCTTGCAGGGTTCGGGCCGCACGTCGTTGACGATGATGCGAGCGCCGGCTCTGCCTGCCTGCGTTGCCATACAAAGGCCAAGCCCGGAAGCGCCGCCCGTAATAAGCACTGTCCGGCCTTCCAGGCCGAACGTAGAAGCCAAGAATTGCTGGTCCATGACCGTCTCCTTTGATTCTGGCTATTCAACGCAAGGTCTGCACGCCTGCGCAGATATTCATGTTTTGCCCGGTGATACTGCGGCCGGGGCTCGACGCCAGGAAAAGCGCAGTGCTGGCGATGTCGGCCATGGGCACTGTCCGGTGCAAAGCCACGTGCTGCAATACTTCGGCGCGCATATCCGCGTCAGGGATCCCGCGCAACCTGGCCTTGGCCCCGACCACTTGGTTCACTCTTTCGCTTTCGACGATGCCCGGCAATATCGCGTTGACCGTGATGTCATGCTCGCCCAGTTCGATAGCAAGGCTTTGGGTCAGCCCGATGACCGCCCACTTCGACGCCGCATAGGGCGTGCGCATGGGATAGCCCAAGCGTCCCGCGACCGAGCTGATATTGATGATGGTCGCTCGGCTGGACTGTCGCAAAGGCTCGACAGCGCGGCGTACGCACAAAAACTGGCTGCGTACATTGACCGCCATGGTGCGATCCCATTCGGCCACGTCCAGGTCCTGCAGCGCAGACGTAGGCCCGGCGATGCCGGCATTGTTGACCAGCACATCCAGGCCACCGAGCTGCGCCAGCGCGTGCGCAAACCAGGCTTCTACATCCGCCTCCGAAGCCGCATCTGCGCGAAACAAGCCTGCGCCGGGCAACTCGGACCGGGCCGCTTCCAGAGCCTCGGAGGAGATATCGCAAACCTGGACGCTCGCGCCCTGCTGATGAAACGCGCGGGCGATCGCCAGGCCTATACCCGAGGCGCCGGCCGAGATCATGACGCGGCAGCCAGTCAGGTGGTCACTCAACTGCATGTTCAATGCTCCTGTGAGGTGAAAGAACCGGATGGCATCAGTCCATAATCCAGCGGTAAGGCGTCAGCACCAACTGTGGAAAAAGGATCAGCAGCAGCAAAGTCACACATTGCGCCAACAGGAATGGCCAGACGCCCTTGATGAGGTCCATCATGCGCGCGCCGGTCACTCCGGCCACTACGTTGAGTACAGCGCCAACCGGCGGAGTCACCAGGCCGATGGCGCAACTCAGCATGAAGACGACGCCGAAATACACTGGATCGATTCCGGCCGCCGTCACGGCTGGCATCAGTACAGGGACGAGAATCAGCACAATTGGAATCATGTCCATGGCCATGCCTATCACCAGAACCAGACCCATGATTACCAGCATCAGCACGGTGGGGCTGTCATTGAAGGGGCTAACCAGCTGCATAACTTGCTGTGGCAGCCCTGCAATCGTGATCATCCAGCCCGAGACCAGAGCCCCTGCGACCAGGAACATCACCATGGCGGTCATTTTGGCCGACTGCAGAAACGCTGTGTAAAGCTGCTTGAGCGAAAGTTCGCGGTATACGCAGGTCGCCACAAAAATGGCGTAAACGGCAGCGACAACCCCCGCTTCCGTGGGCGTGAACACGCCAAACCGCAAGCCCACGATAATGATGACGGGCAACAACAGCGCCCAGAAGCTGCGCACAAGCGTGGTCAACACGATCTTCCGCTCGACCTTGGGCATCGGCTCCACTGCCTCTTTGCGCGACAACAGCCACCATGCCGCGCACAAGGATAGCCCCATCATGATCCCTGGAGCGATCCCGGCCATGAACAACCCCGTAATGCTGACATTGCCCGTGACGCCTATTAGCACGAGGCCGATAGAGGGAGGAATGACCAGGGCGATGATCCCGGACGAAGCCACCAGGCCGCCCGAACGGGCGCGGCTGTGCCCGGCCTTCATCATCATGGGCACCAGCAGCGCCGACAGAGCCGCAGCGTCAGCAGCTGCAGAGCCGGACAAGCTGGCCAATATGCACGCCGCCAGGATCGTCACATAGCCCAGGCCTCCCTTGATATGCCCTACCAGCGTCAATGCCAGGTCTACGATGCGAGCCGACAGGCCGCCCGCGTTCATGACGGAACCGGCCAGCATGAAGAACGGTACCGCCATCAGCGGAAAGCTGTCGGCGCCGTTCAGGAGGTTCTGCGCTACGATCTGCGCGTCATAGAAGTCTAGGTGGTACATCAACGCCACGCCCGTAAGAATAAGCGCGTACGCGACGGGCAGGCCGATGGCCAGCCCGACCAATAACACAGACACGAATATTGCCAGCGTCATTATTCAGCCCCCGCGTCATGAGCATTGATAAAGCGGTCGATCTGCGCAGCTGGCAGCGTAAGCAGTTGGTACAGCTGATAAATCAAGATCAGCCCGGTCGTGGCGGCAAACACCACGCCAACGCCGAAGAACCAGGCCTGCGACAAGCCGCTGGCGGGCGCGCTGGCGCCGACATTCAACATGGTCTGTTCGATACTGCCCTGAAGAATCAACCAGGTTGCATACATCATTAATAAGTTAGAAACCACCAGGCAGGACCTGCGTGCCCGCGGCCCAAGCGCCTGCAGCACCACGTCCACGCCCAGGTGCGAGCGTTCATTCAACACCAGGATGGCGCCCAGGAAAGTGAGCCACACAAAGCACCACCGGGACAGTTCTTCAGAAACAGGAATCCCTGTGTTGAACATGAAGCGCATCACCACATTTGAGAAAACCATCACCACCATGGCCGCCAGGCACATGACGATTATGGATTTCAGCAACGTGAAATAGGCGTGTACGATCTTTGACATCGCCGTCGTTCCTAGAAGGTTGCAGTGGCGGCCGCAGACTGGCCGCCACTTGCTTGTGGGGCGTCCTCTTACTGGCGAACTTGCTTGATCGACTCGATAGCGCTGTCGACCAGGTCATTGCCAAGCTCGGCTCTATATTTTTCTGTGACCGCAGCGGTCGCCTGCACCATGCGCGATTTTTCGGCGGGGTCGACCTTGTTGATAGCCATCCCAGCGGCGTTAAGGTCAGTAACTACCTTCTGCTCCTGTTCCCGACTGACCTGGCGGAAATACACGACCGACTCGTCGCACGCCTGCTGGATCAACGACTGCTCATCTTTGCTCAGCCGATCCCAGAAGCGCTTGCTCGCCATGACCACCGCCGGCAGGAACACGTGGTTGGTTTCGGTCATGTACTTCTGGATTTCCTGATAGCCACTGCTCTTGGTTACCAGGAAGCTGCTCTCCTGCCCGTCGATCGCCTTGCTTTCCAGGGCGGGATAGGTTTCGGGGTACGGCAGAGGCAAGGGGTTTGCGCCCAGGGCCTTGAAGGTGTCGATATAGATGCGATTCTGCAGCACACGCAGCTTCAGGCCGTGGAAATCTTCGAGCTTGGCGATCGGATGCTTGCTGTTGGACACCTGGCGGAAGCCGAAATCCCAGTAGCACAGGCCCACGAGGTTCTTATCGGAAAACTTCTTCAGCAAGCTCTTGCCCACCGGACCATCCACGACCGCATCGGCTTCCTCGACCGACTGGAACATGAACGGCAGGTCAAAGATGCCCAACTCCTTCACGTTATTGGCCGCGCCTGCCGTGGATACCACTGTCAGCTCGATGATGCCCCCCTGGGCCGACGACATGGCCTGCAATTCGTTGCCCAGCTGCGCGTCCGGATAGCCGGTGACCTTGATCTTGCCGTTGGACTTCTGATCAACCAGTTCAATGAACTTGTCTGTCGCCATGCCAACCGGATTGGTCTTGCTGACCGGGTGCGCGAATTTGACGCGGCGCTCCTGTATCTCCGCCGCGCCGGCCGGCGCAGTCAACCCGGCAACAATAGTCGCGGCCAGAACACCTGGAAGCAAACCGTACTGGAACTTTTTCAACCCCTGGAATCTCATGTGTGTCTCCCGTGTTGTGCTGAGAAAATGTAGTTTGTTACTTAAGCTCTTTGCCGGCCAGATCGCCTTCCAAGAACTTGTTCGGCTTCAAGAAAAACGAAAGCACCAGGGCCCCGTTCGGCGAACGCGCAATGTGCCGGTTGCCCTTGGGACGCCACACATAATTGCCCTCGCGGACTTCGCCTTCGTCATCCACAATGCTGCCGCTGAGCACGTACGTCTGTTCAATTTCGACATGCTCGTGCAACGGCAGCGACGTTCCCGGCGCCCAGCGGAACAGTGCGGTCAGCAGGCCCGTTTCAGGCACGTCCAGCAGGATCTTCATATCGATGCCCGGTGTCGGGGTTGGCTTCCAGGGCAACTCGTCTACATTCACATAGCGCGACGCAAGCTCGCCGCTGGCGTAGGGTTTCAAGGCATCAGGCATAGTCATGGTGAGTCTCCTCCAAGCGGGGCGCGGCCGGACCGCAGCCCAGAATCAATCGACAATATGATTGGTCAATGTGCCAATGTGCTCGACAGTGGCCGATACAACGTCACCTACTTGCAGGCACCGCGGCGGATTCAACGCAAACCCGACGCCCTTGGGCGTGCCGGTTGCAATGACGTCGCCAGGCTGCAACGTAAGCCCCGCCGACAACTGTTCAATAACAGCGGCCACATCGAAGATCATGTCGCGGGTGTTATCCTGCTGTCGCAGCTCGCCATTGACGGTCAGCGATATCGCAAGATTATTGGCATCGGCAATCGCCGAGCGATGCACCACGACGGGGCCCATCGGGCATGTCGTGTCCAGACTCTTGCCCTTGAACCACTGCCCGTGGCGCGCCTGCAGGTTGCGGGCGGTAATATCGTTGACGATGGTGTACCCAAACACGTGCTCCAACGCCTGTTCACGGGGGATATTGACGCCTGCCCGCCCTATCACGATGGCCAGCTCAACCTCATAGTCCAGGCTGTCGGTCAGGTGCGCGTGGCGCTGCACCGCCGCGCCATGCCCCACCACCGTCGTAGGGGCCTTCGTGAAGAACTCGATCGCTTCAGGGAAAGCATTCGCGGGCCGGCCGCGCGCCAGGTTGCCTTCGATGATGTGTTCGCGGTAATTGCGCCCGACGCAGAAGACATTCCGCTTCATTTCTACAGGCGGCAGCACATGCAAGGTATCCAGCGCCGGCAACGCTGCGACATCGACACCTTTCAGCAGGACGGGGTCGCTTGCCAGCCGAATGCCTTCGTCCCCCAAGGCGATAAGGTCGCTTACCGTGCACGTCGGGCCTGCCACCCCGTGGTCGGCCAGCGCGCGGGTCAAATCCAGGACGCGGTTCTCACCGCACAGCATGCCGAGCCGAGGCTGGCCCTGCTCAGAAAACGTCAGAAACTTCATATCGGGCTCAAGTGGACAGGGAAGCAAAGTCGTGATTGCGCAGGCTCATGCGGTGCTGCCGGATCGCAGCGCCTTGATGAATGCGTCGTATAGCGTGCGCACGTGCTGCCGGGCCAGCTTCTCGGCCAGTTCGGCGTCACGCCGCTCGATCGCATCGATGATTGCCAAGTGCTCCCGCAAAGATGTGCCGAACCTATGCAATCGCTTGATCGTCTGGCGGCGGTAAGTGGTTTGCCGGTGACCGAAAGCAGCCCATACACGTTCCAGCAAGCGGTTGTTCGCCAGCGCAATGATTTCTTTGTGAAACGCCACGTTCGCCTGGCCGTAGGGAATCGGCGCGAAAGCGTCCTCGTCCAGCCCGATAAACGGGGCAAACAGCGCGCGCAAGCGCTCCACGTCCCGTTGCGAGGCATTGAGCGCGGCTTCGCGAGTGGCAAACCCCTCAAGCTGCTCTCGCAGCTGCAACCATTCGATGTATTCCTCGTCGGTGACGGGACTAAGCAATGCTCCCCGGCCCGGACGCAGTCTTACCAGCCCCGTGCTTTCCAGGCGGATCAGCGCTTCGCGCACGGGCGTGCGGCTTACGCCCAATTGATTCGCCAGATCCTCTTCGCGGACCCGGACCGGCTCGGTAATGTCCGCCACCATGTCCCGCAGAAGGGCGCTGACGTCGTCGTACACGGACTGCGCCGAGGTCTTTTTCTGTATTCCAGACATGTTTTTGTATACAAGACTTGATCTAGTACGCAATTTATATGCGTCGTGCACAACTTTATATTGGGGTATACGCGTATATGTCCGGCCCTCCCGGTGCCGCCATGCAGTCCAACTGCTGCAACAATCTGGCCGCGCAGCCATCGCGTCGGCGTAGGTGCGGTCACAAAAGAAAAACGCCGCTCAGAAGCGGCGTGATCATTTGTCTTTAAACAGCTAAAGGCGTACTGGCGGGAGACCCATCAGCCCCGACGCGTGCACCCATGCGCGCTGAAACGCCCGTGCGACGAGCTAGCGCTCAGTCCGTGCGGTGCTCGCGAAAGCGAGATTTCGCAGACCTGCGCCAATATCTTGCGGTAATGCGCGGAAAGTGGAGTTGCGAATGCGTCGAGCCAGCCGGGCAGGCTCGCGACACGCCGCGGCCTGGTCGAAAGGAAACCGGGGGCGGGGAGCAGATCGGGATGGTGCCGAGGTATGTGCGTCTGGCGCCAACTATTTGGCGGCGCACGCCGAGACGGTCAATTTTTGGCCAATCTCGAACAGCAAGAAAAAACGCCGCGGGTGAGCGCGGCGTAAATTCTTGATTTGCAAGCAGTTTAGTGGGGTGGCTGATGGGACTCGAACCCACGACAACCGGAATCACAATCCCACGGCCACGAAATAGAAGAAAGGGAAAGCGCAGTTGAATCAATGACTTGCAGCGATAGCCTACCCTCAATCGGCTGCGCTTTCACCCCTTTTTTCAGCGTTTTTCAAGCATTGTGGTCACGTTCTGGTCAAGCTGGCCAACGCCAAAATGTACGGGCATGGATCGATGCCGGGCATATCTACTTGAATAACTGAGCTATCCGAGCTTTGACCACCGATTCATCAAAAGTCCGCTGGACTAACTCCCGGTTAAGCACCTTCTGTCGCGCGTCGTCCGGAAGCTCGTCCCACAAGCTGAGAACGGACGCACCCAAGAACGCAAGAATGCGCCGATCCGCCTCCTCCAGCTTCTCCATCGCGAGAGACCTCTCAAGCTCAGCGAGTTGCGATCCACCTTCCTCATCCCACCGTTCATTGTCGGATTGTTGTGTCGAGTTGATCATGATGTTCTCCGGAGATCTGCCCTCAGTGTATAGCCCATCCCATTTTTAACTGTTTCAATTCATCGCTAGGGGATTCTGCAGCAATGGCGCACCGTGAAGAAGTGGCATCCAGCCACAACAACATAAGAGGTACCATCATGACATTCCCTACCCGCTTCGCTGCTTCTGCCACTCCGAATGAGCCCGGCCAAAAGCAACCCCCAAGCAAATCTGAAGAAAACCAAACGCAGCAGCAAAAAGAGGATGCTGCGCGCAAGCAAGCACAAGACGATCCGAATAAACAACGTACCCCCCAGTAATTCCGCGACCGAACGCGGCGATTCACTGCGAGGCTGCATACAACAATCTCAGGCCATAACGGCGTTGTGATCTAAGAATTCGGTTCGGACGTGACATGCACGACAACGCAGTGGCTGGCTCATCGAACAAACTCGGTGGCCAGCAACCGAGCGTGCACCCAACACTTGACATGCCCAGTCTGAAGCCATTAGGCGGCCTGCAGATCCAACACAGACATTCACGCTCTTTCAAGGAGCGCTCAATGAATAACGCAAACGACATAGGTTCCAGGCTAAAGCCGGGGATCGACGAAGCTCACTCCACCGATAAACCGGCCGTCCTTTCGCCAGACAACGGGACGCTAATCAACGGCGGCGATGGTTGGCTTTCCTCAGTACGCGACGCGACCAAACATAATCTGGAATCTGCCGCGGAATCATCCACAGATTTCGCCCGCAACAACCCCTGGAAAATGATGGGCATCTGCCTTGCCGCGGGCGTGACACTTGGCATCCTGATCGGCCTACGGTAACGCACCCTTCAGCGGTTGCATGGGTCTCCGCACCGAACGAAGTACAAAACCCTAGCAAGGCAGCGTTGGCCAGCTATGACAGCTGCACCAGATGCGCTGCCTGCTGGACGACGAACCCGCGGTGGTGGATTGGCAGGCTAAGGCTCGGCGCGGATCGCCCTGATATACCCCTGCAGGCCATTCACCTTGTCAGCCAGCCTTCCAGCTTCTGCGCCCATTCGCTCATATTCCGCGACACACTGGCCGAATATTCCGATCCAGTCTTCTCCGGGCTCATCAGGTCGGCTGCCGGCTCGGGCAACTTGGGGACGACGGCGTAGTTGGTCGAGCAGCCCGTCAATGCGCTTGCGCTGGTCAGCAACAAGACGATCAGCAGCCTGGCGGGCCAGGACGGCCCCACGGTATTCAGCATCTGCACGGTCTTTCTCCGCTTGCAAACCGCGTTCGATGGCGGCGTTAAGTGCTTGGGCCTCGGCTTGGGCGGCGGCATAGCCCGCGTCATGCCCCGACGACCAGCGCCAGTGCCACGCCCCGACCATGGCGGCGATCAGGGCGGCACCCGCCGCCGCTGCCGCCGCGTAAGCCTTCCAGCCCGACAAAGCGCCAAACATTTTGCCGATCATGGGCCGTCCAGCCATTGAGGGGCATCTTTAGGCGGCTGAGGCTCAAGCGCCGCGCCAAGGTCATCGGCGGCTGCCCTGGCTGTGGTTGCCGCAGCCTTCGCGGTGGTGGCCGCAGTGCGCGCAGTTCGACCCGCCGACCCGGCCTTAATCGCCGCTTCGTTCGCCGTATCCGCCGCCGCTTTGGCGACCTCCGCAGCACCGCTTGCCGTCTCCGCAATCGCTGGCAAGCGTTGCTCGATGAGAGGAACCTGAACGCACTTTCGAGGAAGGGGCGGTCCGGTTCCTGCAGGAAAGCTATGGCCAGCGCGACTATGAAACCAAAGTTCGGCATGTCGCATGGTGGCGCGAGCAGTTTGCCGGCCGGGCATTACGCTCTTTAACCGCAGATGAGATCGTCGCGGCGCTGCCCACGCACCGCCGGCACAAGTACGGCAAGCCGACGCTCCTGGCCCCAGCGACGAAGAATCGCTACTTGGCGACCATCCGCACGCTGCTGAATAGCTGCCTGGACAAGCCCCCGAAGCTTACGCAGTACGCAGAGCCGAGGGTGCGCATACGATGGGAGCCGCCCCAAGTAATTGCCGCCGTCATCCAGGGCATCACTCTGCCATGGCTGCGCGACGCGGCAGTGGTAGCCGTAGCCACCGGCATGCGGGAATCAGAACTGTTTGGACTGACGCCATCCAGCGTGAACCTTGCGGGCCGCAGTGCCTGGGTGTCTCATGATGAGGCCAAGTCTGCCAGGGCCCGTGCCGTCCCGCTCAACGATGACGCCATGGCCGTGATCCAGCGGCGCTTGGCGACAGCCTCCCGGTATGTGTTCACCCGGGACGATGGGGACGGCAGGCGGGTGGGCAAACACGACCGACGGGCGTTCCAGCGTGCATGCGCGGGGGCCGGGGTAGCCCACTTCAAGTGGCACGACCTGCGGCACACTTGGGCCAGCTGGCATGTTCAGCGCGGCACGCCCCTGCTTGTACTGAAGGAACTGGGCGGCTGGGAGCGGATCGAGATGGTGCAGAAGTATGCCCACCTGGCGCCCAGCCATCTGGCGGCCCACGCCGAGACGGTCAATTTTTGGTCAATCTCGAACGGGCAAGAAAAAACGCCGCTGGTCAGAGCGGCGTAAGTTCTTGATTTCTAAGCAGTTTAGTGGGGTGGCTGATGGGACTCGAACCCACGACAACCGGAATCACAATCCGGGCAGCTTTCTAGGATTTATGCGGCTCTCCGCCGAATTTCTTCTAATATCGAGACGAATTGAGCCACGCAAATATGCGGCTCTGCGCCAAGATATTAGAAAGGAATTCGCCTATGTGTTCCCACTACCAGGGCATCAAAAAGCGCGAGCAGCTGGAGAAATACTTTCGCAGTCGGGGCATTCCACTGCCGCCGAACTGGGACATGTGGCCGCGCCGCCTTGGGGAGTTCGTCAGAAGACCGCCTGAGTGGGATTCAGGGGATGAGGCCGTCCCTGAGCGGGAGGTTGAGATTGGGCGATGGGGGCTGATCTCTGCCATGACCCGGGCCGATGGCCTGGCAAAGGCGGAGAAGTTGTCGACGTTCAATGCCCGGTCGGAAACCGCGCACAAGTCCTTCACCTTCGGCAATGCATGGCGCAAGGGGCAGCGGTGCATCGTGCCCGCCGAGGCAGTCTACGAACCTGACTGGCGATCAGGGAAGGCCTTGGCCACCCGCTTTACCCGCGCTGATGGCGCCCCGCTAGGCATCGCAGGCCTGTGGGATCAGTACAAGGACGCCGACGGCAACTGGCGGCTGTCGTACACCATGCTGACGATCAACGCCGACCACCACCCGCTGTTTCGTGAGTACCACCGGCCCGACGACGAGAAGCGCATGGTCGTGATCCTGCCGGATGGCGCCTACGATGACTGGCTGACGGGCGCGGGCGACACGCGCGACTTCCTGCAGCCCTTCCCTGCCGACGCCCTGGTGGCCACACCGGAGCCGAAATAGGGGACGCTATTGGCCGGGCTGGCTTGGATATACTGTACAACCATACAGTAGATTGCCATGCCAAACTGCACCATTAAACGCACACATCGCCTGGGCCGCCCGTTGGAAGACCGAGATTGGGAGGCTGTGCCCGGCCCCGTCATGATGTACTCCATCTTCCGCGAGGACATGAAGCGCTACGTCCAATGCTTCAAGGTCATGCGGCGGGATGCCGGGGCGACTTTGCCCTCTCCTATTCCCGACTTGATGGACGTGGAGCTCCTAACCTTTTCAACTGATCGGGCCATGATGGCACGCGGGTTCGAGGAGGTGCGCGGCACCCGGTATTACCAGGGCTGGTATATCGAGTGGATCA
This sequence comes from Bordetella genomosp. 7, assembly GCF_002261265.1. Taxonomy (GTDB): domain Bacteria; phylum Pseudomonadota; class Gammaproteobacteria; order Burkholderiales; family Burkholderiaceae_B; genus Bordetella_A. Next base: position 365,485 of record NZ_NEVK01000006.1, read on the forward strand.
GGTGATGGGCGAAGACAACGGAATCCTGGCCCACGTGGGCGGCGGTTACCACGCGGCTGCCATTCAGAAGCTACCGCCGGCCGCCGAGGCCGAGGAACGGTCCTACGATGTCGTCATCGAAGCCGGTCACGCGGGCTGGGTCAGGATCTACTTTCAGCGCATGCGTGCGCGCCACCACAAACACAGCCATTGGTTCTGGCAGGCTTACCGCGCCGAACCGGTCAACCCGCCCGACGACGAACTCGCCCCTCAGTAACTACGTATAGACCATGCGAAAGGTCGTGGGCACACTCAAGCCCATGACCGAATTGGAACACTGGGAAGCGCGGGCGACTGAGTTCGGCCTGCTGTTGCATGAGCGTCAGGCCGTGCTGGCTGCGGCTGGCATGCTGTCGGGCGCTGTGGCCTGCTGCATTGACGTGCTGGAGCGGCCCACAGAGACGGCAGTGTTGGCCGTATTTGCGGAGGCGTGTCGGCGGGCGAATGCGCCTGGCGAGATGCCTGTTAGGGGTTAGCCTGCTGTACCGCCCTGATGTACCCCTGCAGGCCGTTCACCTGATCCGCCCAGCGGGCAGCGTCTATGGCCAGCTCCCCATACTCCGCGTAGCACGCTGCAAAACCTCCGATCCAGTCGGGGCCGGAATCATCAGGTCTGCTGCCGGCTCGGGCAGCCGAGGGGTCACGGCCATTGGCGAGCAGCAGCCGGTCAAGACGAGTACGGGCAGCAGCCAGGTCACGCTGCGCAGCTTCGCGCGCCAGAACGGCGCCGCGGTGGATTGCATCTGCACGGTCTTTCTCCGCTTGAATGCCGCGCTCGATAGCGGCGGTAAGGGCTTGGGCCTCAGTCTTGGCTGCCGCCTCCCCTGCCAGGTAGCCAGATGACCAGCGCCATTCCCACGCGAGAGCAGCCCCAATTACCAGCGCCACCACCGCGAGCGGCTTCCAATACTTCACAAGCCAGATAGGCATATCTGCCGCTCCGCTTCCCGCCTGCGCTCCAATCCCCGCAATTTCTTGCCTCCGGCATATACCCAGCGCGGCAACTGGTTGCACGCGCCCCGTACATCGCCCGCCCTCAGCATCCGCAACAGGGTCGAGCCGCCATAGGCGCCGGGCCCGACGTTGTAGACGAAGCTGGTAAGCGCGACCCTCACCCCATCAGGCAAAGGCCGGCTTACCGACTTGTCCACCACCGCCAGGGCTTTCACGACTTCCTGCCGGGTCAGATCGTCGCACTGCTCAGGCGTAGCCACATCACCCATCTTCACGCCGTGCGTGTACCCCTCGCAGATCGTGGGAATGGATACCGGGTCAAGATAGGCCACCAGCGAACGACCCTCATATGCCGCCACCAGCGATACGGCTGCGGTGATTACGCCGCCTGCGATCTTGCTTGCTGCCTTCACTTCCCCATCCCCTTCCAGGCCGAGTAGGCGGTAATGACCGCGGTGACCAAGCCAACGATGTAGGCCAGCGGCTTCGCCAGCCTACCGAGCCCCTGCAATACCTTGAACCCCCCGGCGAGCGCCTGGAATGTTTCGACGATGTCCCGCGTGTTCTTCTCTACCCGGTCGATGGATTCCGTGTTGCGCTGTGTGGCCTGTTTGAATTCGGCCAGATCGCTACGGCACTCCGCCAGGTCATCTTTCATTTGGACGACCTGGCCATGAAGCGACTTGATGAATGCCTCGGAGTAGTACTGATCGGGCGGAGGGTTGTCGATCTTCATATCAGCCGTAAACTTTGATGTAGTGCAGGGATGCGCCGGTAAACAAACGCTCCGCGTCCTGCTGCTGACCGCATCGGAGCTTGCTGTACGTCGAGGTTCCATATGCGGATTCAATGCTGCTTCCGCCGTTCAATGATGCATAGCCAGTGAACGACTTGCACCACATGTAGATGCGGGCTTCCGTTTCGGAATTGCGCCAAACGACCAGCTCGGTGTTCCCGAGCGGGTACCGGCCAGCGTCGGTGACATCTGTACGGCGCGGGTACAGAATCTCGTTGAAGCAAGCCTTGTCGGCAGTCGCGTTGTACAACTGTGACAGCTCCATCCCGAGATAGACCGTGCGGCTGCGCATCGTCCCCTGGATGTCGCAGATGAATTCCGCCGACCCGTCACCGAAGCGATAGTCGCTGTAAGTCGTCAACTTTCCAGATATCTGTGTACTTTGCTTAAGGAGAATCCCCCGCTTGCACGCAACGGGGACGCCCTTGGGAAACAATTCCACAGCTTGGCCATCGATTACCCACTTTGGTGGAATCAGAGCTTCCTCACGACCGTGGTAAGAGCCGGTGAACGACGGCGGCTCGGCGTCGTTGTCATAGATGGCGTATTCATGGGCGCCCGCGTTGGTCACGTAATGGCGGTACGAAGGGAGCTGGAAAGTGGCGTAGTTGTCATACGCAACCTCCCGGCGCAGCTCGTCGGGCCTGTCAGCATTGACCGCCACCAACACCATATAGCGCGAAGATGTGCCCGAATCCTTCTGCGTAACCGTAATCGGGATCGCTGCCAGGGATCGTGTTTGTAGTATCACCGTGTGCAGGGAGGGCCCCGAGGCAGAGGCGTCCTCCAAGGAAATCGTCTCGGTCACAGCTCCCCCCACGCCGAGGTAGCTGATTTCAACCGAGCGAGACATGGACGCGCTCTTCAGAAAGGTGAGCTTTATCTGCCCGTTCTTGTCCGGCTTGACCGAGAAGCTGACGCTATCGTCGACGGTGGCGGTACGCCGACAAGCAATGGCTGTGCTCGGTGTGCCCGCCGTGCTGCCAGACTCCATACCGATAACCGCTGGAGTTACCGAGTAATTGGCCCATCCGGAGCCGGAGTAAACCGCGCCTAAGGGGGCCGCTTCGGCCACAGACTGATAGGCCAACGCCTCACCCAGCGCAAACACGGATTGGATCCGCTGCAACTCCCAAGGGCCTGTATCGGCTGCTGCTGACGCACGGACCCGAATTGAGACGTACTCTTCACGGTGAGCGTTCTTCGTCACCACATAAAAGCCGTCGTCGCCCTCATCTTCTGCCGATCGGTACCGCACCACGAACCCGCCTGAGAACTTCAGCTGTGGCATCGTCTCCCGCACGGACTCTGCGCTGACGGCGCCCCCGACGATCACCCCGCCTCCGATTCGCCCCACATTGATCGGCGTACCACTCAAGGTAGCGGTACCTTCACACCACACATCAACACTGTTGAAGTCGACCGAATCGAAGGCGTAGGTCTTCCCCGGCAACAGGCGGATGCTGTTTGCTCCAGACGACGCGGCCCGAGCGAGTGCGGGTCCGTCGTCGTCATCATCCACATGCGCAAAATCTTCTGGCGTTACCCACTCTCTACTCTTCTCCAGCATCCGCCGAGACGCTGCCAGAGTTCCGTTCTGCTTGAACGCCACCATCCCAGCGCCGCTGTTTTCGGTCGACGCATCCGCCAAATCGGCACGGATCGAGTTAACCCCGTTCCCTGCCAGCTCCGCATAGGACTCAGCAGAAAGCGCAGCCGACTCAGCCGCTTCTTTGGCTGCCAGGGCTTCCGGGGTTACGTCCCCCCTATCCCCCTTCGGGCCCTTAGCCTGAATCTCCACGACGGTAACCCCGCCGCTATCGACTTCCTGAACAATCATCGCGTCACCTCACGACTGATGAACCAGCGGCCCTGGAGCAGGCGCACAATGTCCCCGCCCTGATAGACGATCTCCAAGTCGTAGGCGCCAGTCAGTTGCGTCAGCGGAGCGGTGCGCTCCGGTTCAAGTTTCAGCTCGACCGTTCCAGCTGTCCCACCGAGAACAATGTCCCCGTCCCCTGTGGACAGCGACAGAACCAGGTCGTCCGGATGGATGTATCTCATCTGCATGCGTGCTTCGCATCCGCTGAGATCTACCGGCTCCCCTTCGCTGTCTTTCCAAGTGAACAGAAGCCTAAAAGTGGCGCCCTGATCTATGTGAAGGTCGTAATACCCGGCGTTCATGGCTACCCCACTAACGCAAAAAAACCCGCGGCTCGGCGGGCTTTGTGCTTGTTGAATTTTCGGCTACGCCTCGATCAACGCAGCCGCCTCAAATAGGTCGTCCATCTGCTCGCTACTGATCCCTGCCTTGTCAGCCAGGTAGGCCAGCGCGGGACTCGTTCGACTCCAAGCGGTTGCCCGCTCCCATGCCCAGCGGACTTCAGCGGGCGTTTCAGGATCGTCTACTGCAGCCTGTACGGCGGGCATGAGGCCGGCGTTGATGAGGGCGATTCCGCCCTGTGCTGCGGTGACCTCTTGCGGAGCAGGAGGGGCCGGCTCTACCCAGCTGCCGTCCGCCGCCGCCACGTAATGGTCGTATGGGCGCTGGGCCTGCATGACGATCGAGCCAGCCGGTTGGTCGCCGCCAACGTACTGAAAGTTTTCGCCAACAAACGCATACACCGGGTCCATTAGATCGCTCCTTTGACTTTCCAAACCTTGACGCGGCACGGCGCTGGCCCACTTATGGCGCTGGCATTCCCATGCGCTCCGCCGCCCTCCACGGAGGGCCCCATCAAGAACTGTGACCCGGTTTGAACGGCGATACTCCCGTCGTTGTATTGGTGGGCCGAAACGCCACGACTAGTGGCCGCGTAATACCAACCGGTGGCCCCCCAAGCACCACCAGATTGAATTTCAGCCAAACAGAAGACCCGGTAACCGGGAAATGGGTTTGTGACCATATACCGTGTATTGGTGGAAACATTCGCAGGCGATGACTCGCTCCCACCGTTTGGATACACGATCGCAAAGTCCACCGAGTCATCGAGGGCCGTAAGTCTGGTGTCCAGTTCGCCGCGTACCGCATATGCACTAAGCCCAGCATCCCACTCCATAGCGCCCACGCCTATGACATAGATGGGTCCTTCGTCCGTGCTGGGAATATCGGCTTCTTCGACGTACCTCACCACGTCAGGCGCACCTGCTATGGGAACGTATTCTTCGCTGTCGACATCCCACTCCATCGGCCCAATGCCAACCGCATATATCGGGCCAACGTTCGAAGTCGGGATGCTCTGGTAGACAGGCAACCCGGCGTTGGTCTGCGCCTGCTCCGCGTAGTGCTTGGCGGAGAACTCGCCGCCAGCGACAGGGCCATCGGTCTTGGTTGCCCAGGCCTCGGCGAGCGCTGCGCTATCGGAGGCGTCCGATGCCGCGCTGCTTGCAGTCGAGGCAGAGGACGAAGCCGCACTGGCCGCGGACGTCGCGGTATTGCTGGCCTCGATGACCGCCTGCACGTCCTCATCGGTCAGAGGCTGCGGGTCGGAATAAACCCAAGCACCGTCCACCAGGTCGTAAAAGCCGCGAAGCTCTTCATCCGGGTCAGCGTAGACCTGCGCCAGAGTGCCCTCCGGCTGGGGTAGCGCGGCGGCCATATCGGCGTAGGTCTCGTACCTTTGGACTGCGCCGTATAGTTGCCCGACCAGGACATCGCGCCAGTCGATAGCGGGCTCCAGAGACTGAATCCGGTACAGGCCGTCGGTGGCGTAGAAATACGCGTACCCGTTCTCATCTGCCACCACCGTGCCGCTGGGGTACGGATCTGTACCGTCCCTGTCACGGTAAACCGGCGCGAGTGCTTGGTTGGACTCACGACGAATGTACAGCACCGCTCCCGGCGCGATGTCTCCGTGCTGGTCAACGATCGTGGATTGCCAACGAATCAGCATTGATTCACCCAATAAGAAAAGCCCGCCGAAGCGGGCTGTGCGCAAAAAGAAACCCGCGCTAGGCGGGTTCGTAGGGCTGGATGTTTCCGGCTGCGAGGATCTGGTCGTAGAGCTGGCGCCCGTATTCCTCCGGGTCATCCGGGGAAGCCGTAAAGGGCAACCACCCGAACTGAGGGTGATTGATCTCGCAGTCGATTGAGCCCAAGGCGTTGAACTTCGGATTCCTGTATTCCATGCTATGCCACCCTTTTCCAGACTGCCGGGACGCCCGTCTGCGCTCCGCATAGCATCCAAGTGCCAGAAGGCCCACCGTTCTCGGTGCTATTGTTGTCGGTATAGCGCAGGTCTCCACCCGACCTGGTAGCCCCAGGGCCACCGGCCCCACCTGACACGGCCTTCAGCATCGCGTAAGTGCCGTTAGCGCCAACACTGAGAGCGGCCGTCCTGGCGCCTACCCAGTTGCTTTCAGCCGACCCATTAGCCAACTTGGCCGCCGTCACGTTGCTATTGACAATCTTGTCCGTCGACACCGAGTTAGAAGCCAGTGCGGCCTGCTCAATCCTCGGCGCTCCCGCCGCCCCTTCGGCCATTGCGATGGGGTTGTCCCGCAATGCAATGCCGTCTACGGAGCGTATGGGTTTGCCAGGCTCCAGTACCGCGTCTGAAATATCAGTCCAGTTCGCCATATCTACGTCCAGTTATATCCAGGGTTACCATCGACTTGCCCATCGTTTTCAGCCCACCAAGCGCCTGTGGCGCGTTCTACTTCGGTTGCTTCCGCGAAGTCCGGTGCGTCGTCGTCCATCCACAAGCCAATCCGGAAGCTGATCGAGTACTCGTAAACCTCAAGTCTGTATTCGACCGAGTGGCCAGGCGCAGTTTCCTCTGCGCTCAGTATCTGGTACCGAGTCTCCAAAGGCGCGCCGGTTTCGTCTACAACGCCGCGATGCAACATATCCACCACGTCGCCGGTCCACATTTCCCGGTCCTTGGCGTCCACACTGATCGTGGCGTACCGAGGATTGTTCCGGTAGCGGCTCAGAAGTCGAGCCGTCACGTTTACCGCCTGGGCATCGCTTTGCAGCCATCGCGAGTAAATCTTCCGGATGCGCTGCTCACCGTATTGCTGGCTGCCCTCGGCCTCTAGATCTGCCCGGATGCGCACCTTCCGGTAATTCGCTTCCTTATCCAGATTCTCGGTCGGGTCGCGCTGCCCCCAGAACACCCATACCTGCGATACTCGGGCCTTCGGGTCCTGGGACAACTCCGCGCTGTCAGCAATAATGTTCGCGTAGTCGTTGATCTTGGGCACCGCCTGAAAGATCGGCGGCTTGATCGCCTGCAGTTTGACCTTCTGCTCCCGCTCATCCCACCAGATGAAAAACAAACACTGCTCGGTGATCTCCGAAAGCAGATCGGTGACCCCGGTCGGTTCGGTAATCAAACCGGTGAGTTCGAACTGCTGGAGCCACAGGGACGTTTCCTCCTGCCATTCTGGAAAGTCGATCCACGCCGCGGGAACCTCGCCGTACTCGGTGAGCCATTCATAAGCCAGGTCATCGACCCGCTTGTTGGTGTAACGCAGGCAAATCTGCACCCGGTCGCCGGCCTCATGACTATCCCGCTTGCTGCCATCGGTAGCCCGCGTGATGCCCGTCAGCCGGATCTCGGTGTCGCTGATGGTCGACACGCCCGTGTAGCGCATGAGCTCGTCGTTGACCCGGACCGTCCCGGGCGCAGGGTACTCGGACGCCAATGCCCGCGTCACCCTCAGGAACGAGATCGAATCGTCCTCCCCGTAGTCGATCAAAAGCTCACCAGCGCTGGGCCGCGGCGCCTGCGCCTTGTCGTTGTCCGCCAGCTTCAGTACGTCCTTGGCGGTGATCTGTACCTTGCCTCGCGAATCCGGGCCGTCGATCTTGTCGATCAGGTAGGTCCGCGTCACCATGTCCTCGAGCGCCTGGCCAACATAGCCCTCACGCACTCGCAATACCCGGTTGTTGTAGTACGGATTGCGAGCCAGCCATTTGGACCAGAACGTGCCCCGCTCCGTCGGGTCGTAGTCGCGCTCTGAAACATAGGGGTCGACAACGTTGTCCGAGTGGGGGTGATCCTTGAACGACACGCGAATCGAGGCGCGCTTGCCCAGCGGGCCGCTGTTCTTGTTGCCGCCACCCGGGTTAATTTCGGTCGGCGCCGTCGACACCGACTGGACGCTCGGGATGCAGTACACATCCGGCAGGCGCTCCCCAGGTTTACAGAAGTGCAACACCAGTGGCTGCGGCGAGTAGTTCTCCGGATCCTGGCAGGTCGCCAGCGTGTTGAAGCACTTGCGCTGCCCCGTCACCCCGATGGCCGCTGCGCAAGGCGCCACGCCATACCGGTGCTGGCAGAAATCCTGCTCGACCTCGACGACCGTCTGAAGCTCACGCCCTACGGTTTCCTCGTTCATGCTATGGCCTCGACCGAGAAACCGACTGACATCAGGTCGCGCACGCCCTGATTCCGCGGGCGGATGTCGTCATTGCACCAGGCGTACAACACCTCCGATGGGTACTTCAGCGGGTACCATGCGATGAAGAACGGGTACTTACGGGCCGACTCCACAAACGGATCGAACCACTGGCGATACCAGCCAGCGGTCAGGTTGTCCCACTCGTAAGAAGTGGCATACCCTTCGCGGATGATCGATCGTCCCAGGAACTGCCCGCCGTCGCTCTTGTTCGGCATGATCTCAGTTTGGCGCGCCAGGTTCCCGGGAGTGTGCCCCCCGTACAACCCTCGCTGCATTTCCAGCACCCGACCGATATAGACAACGCCAACGGAGGCCACCGCCTCAGTCACAGACAAGCGCCAGTAGCGCGCCGTGATAGGTTCGAACAGCAGCATGATCGCCAGGTCATCAGCGGCCTCTGCCGTCTCCACGGTCGTCCAGTCTGTGCCGTTGACGCTGTACTCCAGAGCGAAAGTCGCGCCAGCCGTCCCGAGGTTGTGACTGGCAATGCCCAAGTAGTCAACCTCGACCGCCTCCCCAGCGTCATATGCCACCCACGCCGGGACAGCCGCGGGCCTCCACCGTTCATACGTCATCGGGTTGGCCGTGGCGGACGCCGGGAAGGCCGGCGCTTCGCTGCTGGCAGTCACGACGGCATTTCGGGTCAAGGTTTGATACCCAATCCGCGCATGGTTCAGCGGATAGCCGCGCCCGTCGGCATGATCGCCCTGCTCCACCAGGCTCGGGCTAACTACGATTACGCTCATGCGACCCTCAAACGGGCGCCATCGCCCACCGCTTCGTTAATCTGATCTATGAGGTCACGAACCGATTTCTGGTCGAACCTGTCGCCCTGCAAGTTGATGGTCACTGCCGCCGGGGATGGCGATCCAGCCCCCGCCGAGGACGAGGGGGCCGACGAATTGCCACCAATCGACCCGCTCGCTCCGCCCTTCATATTTCCGCCACCGCCGCCGCCCAGAGCACCCGCCGCTTGCGCGAGCCCGGTGGCTGCGATTAGCCCGACTTTCGCAGCGCCCAATGCCTCGATTGAGGCTGCCACCGGAGGCCCAGCGATAGGCCCAAGCTCGGCCAATGCGCGCATTGCGGCCGCCTGAGTCCAGATGATCGTCTCAGCAATCGCCAGACCCTTGCTAAGAGCAATCGCCGCGATCGCAGCTGCCTTGGACTTTCCCGCGAACTGATCCAGCAGCGCAATCCCCTGCCTAACGACATCGCCGCGCATCTGTAGCTCGGTTTGAGCCCACTTTTGGATGTTGCGGTTCCGCTCCTCTTCGCCCTTCGCTGCGATGGCGGTCAAATCCTCCTGGTGCTTCTGCTCGAGTTCCAGTGCAAGCGCCTTGCGTTCCTCTTCTGTAACTAGACCTTCCTCGTAGATCTCGCGCAGCTGCTCTTGGCGATCGAGGTAGCCTTTGATTTCCAATTCAGTTTCAGATGCAACGTGCTCGCGCAATAGCTCAAGTCGGTCTTGAAGCTGCTGCAGGTATCGCTCCCGCTCCTTCTCCGCCTCATCATCGCCACGCTCACCTAGACCGCCGCCCGAGCTTCGGCCAAATACGGTCGTTGGCGGCAGATCTACAGGGCTGTTGAACGCGTTCTGCCAAGCTTCCTCAAAGCGATTGCCTTTGTAGTTCCACAGGTCAGCCCACTTTGCATTGGCTTCCTCGAGGGTCTTGTTGCGCTCATTCAGGACAGATTCGAGTTCCTTCCGGCGCTTCTCCGCCTCTTCTGGGTTGATCCAGTCGGATATTCCGGATTTGTCTTCGGCAAAACTTCCCAACAGCGACTGGATGTCGGCGGCAACGACCTTGAAGCTGCTGTGGACCGCCCCGATTGTCTTGCCTATCCCAACAAGCGCATCAGCGAGGCGGGCAATTCCAACTCCAACCGTGTACACCCAATCCTGAAGCTCAGTGCTCGTGCCCAGATCGATAGCCGCACCTGACACATCATCGATCGCGCTTTCGCCCTTACGCACCTCGATGACGAAGTTCAGGAAGCGGCCGGCGACTTGGGTAAGCGCTGGTGCCAGCGACCCCGCCAACTGGTTCTTTAGCCCGTCTATGGTTCCGCCAATGGCTGACATGGCCTGGTCAAACTGCAACAAATTCTGGCGCTGGACGTCGTCCATCACGACACCCAGCGCTTCAGCCTGCTCCGCCAGTCGCCGAAAGCCTTCCCCTCCATTCTCAAGCAAAGGAATCAGAGCGGTCGCATCCGACGCCATCGCCTCCATGTAGAAGGTGAGATCGTCCTGCGCTGCCCCTGCCTTCACAAGCGAATCGTAGTAAAGCTGCAAAGCCTGCGGGCCGGACAGATTCCTGAATGCTTCTGCAGTAATCCCGACCTTTGGCGCGATCTGCTCGAAAAAATCGAGCATCGGCCCGCCGCCAGTCGAGCGGAAATCGCCAATGCGATCATTGACATCTTTCAGAATGTCGGCGAACTTTTCTTGCTCGATGCCTACAGACTTGGCGGCGAACGCCAGACCCTGAAAGTCTTTTGCCGAAGTATTGGCGACCTGCGCTAGGGAGGTTATCTCCCTGGCGCTTTTTGCCGCCGACGACACCATGGCCGTCATGGCCACCCCCGCCGCCGCAGCGCCCGCCGCAAAACCAGCCATCGCGGTGACGGCTGCGCGTGCCGCGGGCGCTATTCCGGACAACGAGCCTTTGGCGCGAGCGATTCCCTGCTCGAGCCCGGTGGTATCCGCACCTATGCGGACGTACAACGAGCTAAGCTGGCTTCCTGTTGCCATTGTTCATCATCCGTTCTAGTCGCTCAACGTCGGCCTGTTTAAGGCTTCCCGCGTAATCCATATTCGGGTCCTTTGGCCGCTTCAGGTGATATATCCGCCACCACTCCTGCGGGGTCATCTGCCAGAAGTCCCCCAGCGATATGCCCCAGGACACCGCGAAGTCGAAGAAGAGGCCCCAGTCTAAGTTCGGCGCTTCCGTGCCGATTTCGGGGCCGGGTCGTTTCCCCCGGCCTGCACCTTCTGGGCGGGGAAGGCAGCCAGAACAATCGCAGAAGCGATTGCTTGGGTCTGTTCTTGACCCCCGTGCATGATCTCTTGATAGACCTCTTCTTCGGTCACCGCCACCCCTGCGTGCTGCAGGAACAGCGCCACAGCCGTAGCTAGGTGCGTAAGGCGCGGGTGGCCAGTGGCGAGGCTATGAGCGAGCGCCGACAGGGACACCCGCTGTTCCACCGTGTTCAGCAGGCGCATCGTCGGGGTGATCCGGTACTCACGGCCACCCCACCCCAGCACGACATCCTGAAAGATCGCGCTCATTAGATCGAAGCCTCCGGCGTGAACGTCCAGGCGCCGCTCGACTGCACGGTCGCGGTAAACGTGACCGACTCGTTGTAGGGCGCACCCAGTTCGAAGCTGCCGATAAAGAAGTCGCCAGTGATCGCACCAACGCCCGGGATGACCAGGGTGTACTGCTCCAGGAAGTTGGTCGTGCTGGGGTCCAGAGCCAGCAGCAGCCAGTCGTCCTGGCGAATGATGCCCTCGACGGACATGTCCATGGAGCGGCTGGCGGGGACGCTCAGCAGCGTGCGGAAGGCCCCGTCGCAGTCCTGCGTGACATCGATAGACTCGCCGCCGATAGTGATGGTTTTGGTCCGGGCGCAGATCCGGGGGCCGGAGTCATCCGCGCCCACGTAAAAGGCAACGTCGCGCCCGGCGATAGCTTGCAAATCAGCCATGGTGAAAAACTCCGTTAAGAGTGAGTAGTAAGAAGACGGAACCTGATCACGCCGTGGCGAGTTAGCCCGTCAGGGTCAAGTAAAGTGTTCTGGTATTCAGCGTCCAGCAGGACCGTGTGCGCTCCCGTCACCGCCAGGGGGTAACGGCTCAAAGCGTCATAGATCAGCTGCAAGATCTCCTTGGCTTCCTTCCGACCTTCGTGGCGGGACCACACATGCAGCGTCAGATCGGTGTCCGCTCCCAGGTTCACGTCGTCGTCGTAGGCGGTGCTGTCATCCTCGCCAATCACGACATAAGGGAACTCAGTGTTCTGCGGCACGGCGTCATAGATACGGCCGCCAACGCGCCCAGCCAGAGGCGTGTAACCGCTCAGCCGGGCGAAAATCGCCTCTTGGATGCTCCATTGGTTCATTTCCGCGCCCTCTTGCCCTTACGGCCTATCTTCACGCCAGCTTCTTTGGCAATTTCTTTCAGTCGCTTGAACCAAACGAACCGGCGCCGCTTTAGGGCAGGAGCGAGAAACGGACGGGCTGGCATGTTTTGCGTACCGAATTCCAGCCAGGGCGCGTAGAACAGATCAGTCCCCACATCCGCATAGAACCCGTTGTTGACGACCATCAAGCTTTTCAGCAGATCGCCGCTGTCTGTGTTCGGGGCGTCCCCAGGTTTGGACACATAGCGCTTGCCCACTTTCTCACCGCGAGACTTGCGGTTGATCGAGCGCTGCGCCAGCTCCAGGACCTCCCCTGCCGTTTTGTCCACCGCCCATTTGAGCTGGTCGTCCATGTCCTTGCCGTACTGGTTTAAGGCGTCGAGGGTGGCTTGCATGCCCACGAGACCCGCCTGTCGAGCGCCGCGTCGCGTTGCCATCAGGTGGCCACCCCTTCCTCGACCTGGAGCTCCATCTTGTCGTTGAGCTCGTTGACGTTAACAACCGCTCGGATCTGATAGGCCTTGCCCTTGTACAGAATCCGATGCTTGGGCGTGATGTCGTCCCGGCACCGGACTTCCAACCTGTGGACCACCCCGGATTGCAGCTGCATGGCCTGCAGGCGTTCGTACATGCTCTGGTGCTTCCAGTGCGCCCAAATAGAGAAAACTGTCTGCCAGGTCTTGACGAATCCGCCTCCGCCGTCAGGCGTCGTGATTTCCTCCTGAATCGCAATTCGGGAGTTCATGGGGCCCGCTCGCATCACACACCCATCTTCACGCGGTGGGGCATCAGCAGGTACTCGGCGCCAACCGGAATCTTGGCAAACGACACGCCGGCTGCCACGTCCTCACGGTTGGCGTACAGGTGCCCAACAGTCAGTAGGATTGCGGCGCGGATCAGGTCATTGACCACCATCGGATCGTCGCCAGCCGTACCTGCATTCACTGCGGCATCGAGTTCGGCCTGATCGGTGTACACATTCCGACCGAGGAAAGACTGCGCCGACAGCTCCGCGGCGTTGATCCAGAGCGCAATGAGGCTGTCTTCCTCAGTCTCATCCACGCGCAGATGCAACCGCGCCTGCTCCAATGTCACCAGCGCCATTACCGCCTCCGGAAGGCGTAAGAGCCTATGCCCTCACGCCCAATCTCTGTTTCAACCGTATTGCTTTCGATGCAGTCGAACCCCTGGGCTGCCATCCATCGGATGATGCCGTCATGGGTCCAGTACCAAATGTGTTCGTTCTTACGAAAGTGCTTGCTCCGCAGGCAGTGATCCGCACCATCAAATATCGGGAGGGATACAAACACCCATTCCCGCGCCTGCCGTACTGCCGCGCCCGGGTCCTGGATGTGTTCCAGGCTGTCCCAAAAGGACAGTGCGGCACATGTCCCGGCATACAGATCCTGGTACCAGCCTCGATCACGCAGCCACGCCACCCCGGCGGGGTTCACGTCGTACCCGAAGGTTTGGGGCCGCGCCTCCACAAACTGCCCACAACCGATTCCGACATCGAGCAAGAAGCCCGTGTAGTGCCTGGCCACCAGATCCATCCGAGCCTGAGTCAGCGCGCGCCCTATCCCGGTGTCAGCGTTCTCCCGGTACTTAGCGAAGTACTCCGCGTCGTAGGGCATGTCCTCCGGCCTCACCGGGTAGTAGCCCATCCCGTACTCGGGGAGCCACACCAGCCCGATGCTTGCCTGTTCCGAAAAGGCCTTGTCCATCCAGCCAGGCGCGGAAACCTTCGTCAAATCCATGAATTTCCTTGTTGCAGCGGTGGAGCATGTTGGTGCACATGCACATCTTCATTGGCTCCGCCCAGCCCACCTTCGATAGATCCATCCACGGAGCCGTCAGCTTGGATCGATGGTTGTGCCCACCTTGCCCACCGTGGATAACATAGAGAGGCGTTCCCGCCGCGATACATGCAGGTACGATCCAGCCAACCCCTCCAACAACCACGTCTGCCGCTTGAATCGCGCCCAGCAGTTGAGTCACATCCCACTGCCCTCTGTGCAGCACCAGGTCCGCCTTCGGCTCCGGCCCTACCAGCCATTCCTTCCCCGGCTCTAGGTCAGCCACAGACACGATGTAGTACCCGCGCCGCCTCAACTCAGCTATGGCCGCGTGCACATACTTCGGATCTGGACTCCGCGCCTTGTTATGCCATTCGGCCCGCTCGGTCACCGGCCTAACGATTGCCGTCGGCTTTCCCGGCCGCAACGGTGACCCGAATCGCGGCAAATCCATCACCCCCGGCTTCACCCCAGACTGCCGTCGCATCGCGTCTAAGATCGATCCAATCGCCAGTTCGCGCGGCCCATATGCGACCCGAACTCTCCTGGCCCCTGCGGGAGGGTTCACCCAGCGGGCCCGCGAGCGCTCAGCGTTCTTGGCTTGCGTCCTTAGCTTCGTATTCGGCTTGACCATCTGAAGGTCGAGATCCGAGTACAGTTCCGGCCAGGGAGTGACCACATAGGCACCGGGCATATTCTTCAGAAAAGCCCGTTGGTAGATCGAATCCCCCAATCCCTGCATTCCGTCGACGACGACATCGCCTTTCGACGAGCGAGGGCGAACCCCGCCCCGCCGTGCGCCAAGCGCTTCCTTCAATGGGATCCGCTCAAAGCAAGTCAGAGCGGTGTCCCGCGTGCAATTCACAATCGCCACATCTCTAAGACGCGAGGCGAGCTGCGTGAACTGCGCGGGCCAGTCTTTCACCCCCCCGGCATTTCCGAGCCCTTTGGGGTGGTCTTCATGCCAGTGCGCCCGACCACCTGTCAGTTGGCAGTCGTACCCGAGAAGAATGATCTTCCTGGCGCCCCAATGCGCGGCCAGCGATATCGCCCCAACCCCGGAGTTCTTCCCCCGGTTAAATATCTCTCGCCGAACGCCTGGATAGCGCAGCGGCGACCACCTCTCTCCAGTAAACGTCTTTTCGGCCTCTTCGCCGTACTGATCCCACCATACCTTGTCCATGGCGTACAAGACGTCCGCCCATGGCACCATCCGGAACGTGGTGTTCGTTACGATTACTCCGCGGCCTTTTTCCGCCTTCCGCCACGCTTTGACGGCTGCGCAATCGTCTGCGGTAAGACTTGGGCCGCTGGCGATGCAGACAACGGTGTGCCAGCGGCCTGCAGAGGGACATCGCCTTCCGTAAGCATGGCGAGCCCGCGCCGCACAAGCTCTTTTGCCTGAATCTCGCTGACTTCGAACTCGTCTCCTGAACGCCTTACTCCGCCATGCATGAACGACGATCGAGCAGTGACCATCACCATTGAGGTTCTCCGATAAAGGCGGGGCCGAAGCCCCGCCCACGCCTTAGGCCGAAACCGGCAAACCGTCGAAGTCGCCCTTGACGAACGACTCAGGACGGTACACCGACAAGCCCACGCGCTCTTCGCACAGGATGGTGACCATGTTCTTGACGAAGTTGTCACGGTCTTCGGTCGAAACCGTCACCGAAACGTCTTCGCGGTCCCAGCCCTGCGCGCCCTGCTGGAACGCACCGACCAGGAAGTCGCCGGCATCCATCGCCTTGGTCGGAACGACCGGGCGGCCCCACAAGCCAGGGGTAGCCAGGCCGGTAGGAGTGGCGAACAGGTAGGCGTTGTCCGTGGTCTTGGTCAGCTCGATAGCCGCCCAATCGATCGGGCTGAGCACGATGCCGTCGGCGTCGAATTCGGCCAGAGTCACCTGCAGCAGAGCCAGGCGGAGACGGTCAATCGCGGTTTCGGCTTGAACCGTCACGCCCGGGTTGACGTAAGTCGTCGCCTGCGTATAGATGCCGTTCAGGTTCAGGCCAACGCCCGAGCCCTTCAGAAGCTGCGCTTCCTCCTTCAGCTTCAGGCCATAGCGCAGGCGCCCGTCGATGTAGCTGGCAAGCATGGCAGCATCCGACAGGACTTGACGCGAGGCGCGCACCCAGTGGGCGATCGTGGCAACCGGATCGGTGTCCAGTTCAAACGTCAGGTCCGATTCCGGCTTCGGGTTGGCCGGGTTTTCCGAAACGACGTCGGCGTTGTTGGTGAAGCCGGACTCTCGAACGTACTCAATGCTGTTGGAAGTCGTGCGACCCCACGACAGCAAGTCACGGATGAACAGACGCTGCTGAACCGGCTGGATAAGGCCAACTCGGGTAGGCTGAATCAGTTCACCTGCCGAGGTGTCCAGGCTGGTGACCGCCGCCTTCACCGGGACAGAGAAGCTGCCCTTAGCGCCACCGGCAGCCTTGGCCGCGAACGCATCGAAGCCGTCAGCTGCGATGAACTCTTCGCCCATCGACTTGGGCCGACCGGCTCCGCCGCCGCCCTCCATCTTGACGATCAGCTGCTCCGCAGCTTGCAGGCGAGCTTGCAGTTCGCCTTGCTGCACCAGCAGTTTGTCGACAGAGGCCTTGGTTTCTTCGGAGAGCTTGGCGTGGGCCTTGATCTCCTGCTGCGACTGCTCGGCGTAACGCTTCAGGTCGTCGCCAACCTGCTTGAGATCTGCTTGGACCTGCTTGTATTCCTGTTCAATTGCGCTCATCGCAATTACTCCTATATCCGTGGAACTTCGAACTTTGTTCGGGGCATGGGCCCCACCGATGCAACTACGGCTGAATCGCTCAGGCCGTGTTCGGTGGAATCGCGCCCACCGCTGCCAGCCGAATCCCTCAGGCTGGACTTAAATTCGTAGATCAGGCGCTGCGCCTCGCTACGGGGCATGCCCGAGCTGCGTAGGGCCGCCTCCAGCCTGCGCACGGCTGCAGCGCTCGCTTTGGCTTCGCCTTGGGATACTTGATCGGACGGCAGAAGCTCGTCAGCGAACCCGCCGTCAATTGCTGCGCTGCCGCCTATCCAGGACTCGGCGTCCATCAGCTTCTGCATCTCAACCACCGGTCGCCCGGTCCGCGCGGCATAGATGTCCGCCATCGCCGCGTCAAACGGCGCCAACGTGTCAGCGGTGGCCTGCAGGTCGTGGCGATTCCCAACAGCCATAACCCAGCAGTTGTGGATCATCAGGAACCCGGCGCGTGCAATCTGCACTGTGTCCCCCGCCATAGCGATGACAGACGCAGCCGAGGCCGCAAGGCCAAGTACCTTCACCGTCACCTCGCCGTCGTGTTCGCGAAGCAGGTTGTAGATGGCCATGCCCTCGAACATGTCGCCGCCCGGCGAATTGATGTTCACCGTCACCGGGCCCGCGCCAATGCTGCGCAATGCCCCGGCAACCCGCTTGGCCGTCACTCCTTCGCCGGTCCACCAGTCTGTGCCGATGACGTCAAAAACGCTGATGCTGCGATCGTCGCCGTCCGCTGCCGCTTGGATGCCGGTGTTCCAGCGGTCCAACGCCCGGGGCAGCAGCTGGCCCGCCACGCCCGCGCAGGGGCTTCCCGACGGAGCAGTCGGCAAAGTTTTCAAAGACATATGCTTACCCTTCCTGGGATTGGTTCACGCCCAGTTGATTGATGGGCACGAGTGCCGTCTGAACGGTCAGGACATCAGCGTTGCCACCCATCGGCGGCAGGTTTTCGAGACGACGCACTTCATCGCGCGTCATGATCCCGTTGTTGACCATCGTGGATTCGTACTGAGCCCGAGCCGCACTATCCGCGCGCAGAAGACCCTCAACACTGAATTCAGCGTAGTAACGGGTCTGGTCGTATGGGGCGAGCAGATCCTTGTTGATGGCCTGCTCTATGCGAGTCAGCCAGGGGCGCAGCGTGAACGTCAGAAAGCCGATCATCTGCTGCTCAATGCCAGTTCCCCAGCTGGTCGAGTTGCTCGTGTGCCCGACCATGTGAGGCGGAACCCTGAACCAACGGCAGAGTTCCTCCACGCCAAACTGCCGGGACTCGATCAGCTGGGCATCCTTCGGATTGATGCCAATCGTCTTGGCGTCAATTCCGCCCTCAAGAACCGGCGACTTGCCTGCATTGATCGCCCCGCTGATGAGCTCGATCGATTTCCGGAAGTCGTCCCGTTGCTCCGGCTTGAGCACCCGGTCGACGGTGAACGCCACGGTCGGCGCCAGGCCCTTTTCGAAGGTGCTATTCGCAGCCGACGAAGCAGCCAGGGCCGAGCCGAAAACGCTCGATCCGTACTCGATGACGCTCACCCCCCAGTCCCCGTCTAGGGTGAAGCCTGGGATCCGAAAGATCCTGCTTTCTGGAATCTCCCTTTGCTCGCCGTCGCGCTCCGTATAACGGAACCGCCTGTTTCCCTTGATGTCGCGAGAAATGGCCAGCCGACCGGGCACTAGGAACTCCAGCGCCACCAGCCGAGTGCCGATGTACTTCTTCTCTGCGAAGCCATTGCCGCGCAGCAGCATCGAGGCGATCACCGCCTCCCAGAACACAGCCGCGGTCGAATCCGTGTTTGGACGGGAATGGATAATCGTGTAGATCGGGTGCCCTTCCGCGCTCACGCGCCCGCCCCCCGACCGCAAGTACAACCCCAACGGCAACGTTGAAATCGTTTCAGATATCAAGCGCGTGCAGGCCCAGACGGTAGACAGCTGCAGGGCGGTCTTCTCGTTGACCTGCTGCCCGGCAGCGGAGACCCCGAATTGCGACCAGAAGTCAGCGTCAGTCAGGCCTATGGGCACCCCAAGCCAGTCCAACAGCGCGGCCCTGATGCGACCGGGCTTTGTCTTGGTTTTCATACGATGATGGGATCCCTGAGAAAGTCGGTGAAGTCGTCCTCGGCCTCAACGTCGACTGGCATGGCGCCCACCGCCATGGCGAGCGCCACCATGCCGTCAATGCGGCCTGACACCTTCGATTTCGTGAATTTCCTGTTGCCGGCTGGGTCCGACACCGCCACCGCATTGGCCGCGCACATCGTCAGTACCGGGTGATTGCCGTGGCGCAGCTTCTTCGCCAGCAGCTTGCTTTCCAGCTCGCGCAGCGCTGGGCTCATGGACACAAAGCCCTGGCCGAACTCCACGAACCGCTCCAGCTCTTCTTCGTCAAACCCGACGCGCTCGAGCCAGGGCCTGAGAAACCGCATGTTGTAGCGGTCAAACGCAAGCGCCCGAACTTCGTAGGTATCGAACACCTCGCGTAGGTGATGGGCAATGAACTCGTACTCGATTGCCCGACCGGGCGTCGTAAGCAGCAGACCGTCACCAGCCCACACGTCATACGGCACCCGGTCATTCCGGGACTTCTCTTCCAGTCCTTCCTCCGGCAACCAGAAGGTCGGGTAGACGTCACCCGCTTCCGATACCAAAACCAGCGCCGTCAGGTCAGACACGCTCGACAAGTCCAGCCCGCCGTAAACCGTCTGTCCCCGGCAAGGCTCGGGCTGCGCCCCGTTCTCCAGCCAGATCGCCCTGGCGATGAACGGATTGCTTGCCTCTACCCGCTGATTCAGGATCAGGTTCCGGTACGACGCCTCCCGGCTCGGAAGGCGCTTGGCATCGGCTGCCTGGCGCCTGACCTCCTCCTTATTCATGAAGTCGTCGTAGTGCGGGTTAGCCGCCCGGATCGCTCCTTCCGAGAAGGGATCCAGATCGAGCGGCGCCGAGTGCAGCACCACCTTCTGCCTCGGGTCAGCGCCGGTCAATGCATCGTCGATCAGCAGGCTCAGCAGGTCCGCATCGGTCGGCGCCTGCGTGCTGATCACGATCGACAACGGCGACTCCTGAGCCGCACTTGCTGTTTCCAGCGCCTCGTACAGTTCGAACCTGGGCCCGCGTACCTGGCCCAGCTCATCGTGGATCGTCAGTACCGGGCTCAGGCCGTAGGCGGTACTTGCCTCCGCCGACAGCGCCCTGTACAGGGTTCCCATTTCAGGACAGAACAGCTGCTTGGCCGTGTCTCTGATCACCACGTACTGCGACAGATCCGGCGACATCCGCACGATCTTCGCCGCCAGAGCGAACAGAATTGCTGCTTGCTCGCGCGACTGCGCTGCGCTGTAAAGCTGGCTGTTCGGCTTCGCCTCCGGCCCGCACAGGTGCAGCAATAGCAGGAAGGCCGACAGCGCCGTCTTGGCGTTCTTCCGAGCCATGCTCAAGATGAACAGCCGCGTCGGCGTGTCGTATATCTGCTTGATCCACTTCCGCTGATGCTTCGTCAGCTTGACCGGCTTGCCTACCAGCTTTCCTTCCGGGATCCGGCAGTACTGCTCGATCCACTGGATGTTGCGGTCGCCACGCGTCAAACGTCGATCGGCGCTTCCCACGGCTTCCTTGCCCGCGCCTGACGAGCGTTTGCCCGTCCCGCGGTAATCGGGTGATCCACCGCCTGCCGGGTGATGCGCAGCCTGGTAGCTAGCGACGACGCCGCTCGCCCTTCCCGCTCTTGCATTGCCAGCAGTCGGTCATACCGCTTCAGGCCGTCGTCATCCGCCAGCCAGGCGCGGTCAAAGTTCATGATCTCTTCGGCCAGGATCCGGGACTGCACGATATGACGGCAGTACTGCTCCAGAAGTGGGCCATGTGTCGGAGTGAAGGCTGAGGCCGGCTGATCGTTGACGACCTCCAGCCATACCGCGCGCTCCGCATCCGTCAGGTGCACCGGCGCCGGCAGACGGTCGGAGCTGGCAACAGGCGCAACTTGGGCAACGACAGTCATTTCCGCTGTCGATTTACGGCCCCGAGTGCCCATTCCCTGTGTCCTTCGCTAACTTTTCGCTGAATCGTTTTCAGCTTTTTTCTTCACGTTTATGAAGAAAGTGTCCCCCGCGCGGTTTCCGGCCCCCCAACGCTCAACTTTTGACCCACCCCTCCCCCGATTTCTTTCTCGGGTCGGCCGGCCATCCATCGAGCCCGATGCGGGATCGATACCGCCTACCCAGGTCATCTGCCGTCTTGGCCTCATGGCATTCGTGGCACAGCACCTGAAGGTTCTCGTCCTCATTGCTCCCGCCCTTGTGGACTGGGGCAATGTGATCCAGTTCGAACCCGCTTGGGTAATCAGTCAGCGTCCTGCACCTGGCGCAGCGTGGGTCGTGTGCCCATATCCTCAGCCTGGTCTGCTGGAGCTTCCTGCCCCTTAGCCGATCCTCGCTTGGTTCGCTCACGCCTTTCTCTTTCCTTGCGCTGGAGCTTGCGCCATTGGGCTACTAGCCACTCCCTGCGCTTCTGGCATCCAGTGCATTGCATGTCTCTGTGCCCTGCCGCAATTAGGATGCGGGCCACATACCTGGAGATAAGGGACTAAGCCCACCGATTGCGGCTGCGGCCTTAACCCTCGACCATCTTGCTCGATACCCGAACGCGGCCTACTTCGCCGTGCTGCTTCGAGTACGTGATTACCTGGGCGTCCCTTCCGCTCATCCAGCCCAACCGGCTGGAATAGGCGTCCTGGGCTGCCAATGTCCTGTGCTGCTCCACGACCATCAGGTTGGTTTCCTTGATGTCAATGTGGTGCAGGTGGCCCATGTGGGCGTATGCGTGTTTGGTGCGCCCGAAGACCTCGCGAAACTTGGCAGCAAACACCGTATCCACATCAGCCGGCTTGCGCTTGTGGCCGTGGTGGAAGAACAGTGCGGTCTTGCCATGCTCAACGCAGTAGTACGGGTCCGGCGACACCTCTACCGTTACCCGTGGCTCGTCCTCGTACAGCGCCGCCAGGAACTCACGCAGCCAGACCGAGCTAGCCAGGTCGTGATTCCCTTCAGCCATCAGCACATGCACCCGGTCATGCTTAGCAAGCAGCATGGCGATGATGCGCCGGATCGCCCGGATCACCACCCTGACCAGCTTCTGAAACCGCGAGTCAGCGTCCAACAGGTGCCCGGACGTGGGCGTTACCGCCTCCATTCCGTCCCGGTGCAGGAAGTCGCCCAACTGGGCGAATATCCCCAACTCGGCATCAGGCGCCTGGGCAATCGCCGCAGCGAACCAGTTGACCAGCGTGTCCTCGGCAATCTGCAGATCCCACGCTGCCCCCGTTTCCTCCGGCCAGCTCAGCTGCCCGAAGTGGTAGTCAGTGACTACGTAGCAATTAGCCAGGTCGGCAATCGTGGCCTTGGGCGGCTTGGCGGGCTTCTCACGGGGGATGGCCTCGCACATTGCCGCCAGTGCAGCCCGTTGCTTCTCCAACTCAGCCTCAGCGTCTGCCGAAGCCTTCACCCATTGCATTACCGCCTCGCCCGTCCGCAAATCGGTCAGGGTCGACGTGGCTCGAACAACCATGCCCTCGTCCGCCTTGGCCAGGGCAAAATGCTCTCTCGCTTGCGCCAGCCGACGGCGAAACGTCGTGTCGGGAATGCCTAATGCGGCGGAAGCCTTGCGGATGGACCCGTACTGCCTGACTGCCTTTTCGTAGTCAATCATTCAGGTTGGGGCTCCATTCGCCGCACCACTCGTCCGGCTTGATCGCTGGGAACACAAATACAACATCACCCTCGTCCATGATGGCGACGGGAGGGTATCTGCGGCACTCGTCCCATGTAGCCGTCTCATTGAAATGCCGGCAGTCCTTGCACGACCTTTCGATGGGTGGCTTGGACTGTTTCATGGGACGGGAATGCAAAAAGCCCGCGAACCTTTCGGCTAGCGGGCTGATTTTGGACGCAACTTGGCGCACTTCAATTTTGCGCCCCCTCGCCGTCGCGGTCAATACGACGCCGTAATGACGTCGCGCTTTCGCAACATTGGAAGCAAAGTAGCTTTTGCTGCCTGGTAGGCAACGTGATGCTGCTCGGCAGTCATGCGCGGGTTGCGGAACACGGCATTGCCGACGTACTTGTTCCGAGCGTGGACGTCTACCGCAATGCGCTGCTCGGATGGCAACGTACTGAGGCAGACGTCTACTTGTTCAGCGATGTAGTGGTTGATGCGCTCATCCGCAGCCTCTGCTGCGTCCTGCTCGTCAAAATACACATCCGTCGATGTGCAGTGCTTAAACCCGGGAGATACTGGGCTATGCCCCAAGTTCTCCTTCTCCGCCTTGGAGATCCTGTACCAGATCAGCAGAACATCCTCAAACTGCGCGCTTTCGTCCTTCGTCACTGTGGCCTCACTGAAAAGGTCATTGATTGTCATGGCCGGGGCCTGCTGCCTCCGGGCTTGGTTGTTCCGCCACGCCTCTTGCTGCTCGCAGACGATGGCGGGGTCTTGGTACATGAACCAGGGCAACGCGCGGGTCACGGCGAAGGCCTCATGTCGCCGAGCCCACACATGGACATCATCGGCGGCTGGCAGGCTCTGGCGCGCTCGGCGATTTGTTGGAACGCTCTGGTAAAGCGCAGCGGCTTGACCGGGGCGGAAACACCGGGCGTAGTCGGCTGCAGTCCCAAATAAGCACGTAGGATCGACATCGGGTTTGTCGTCCGCCCAAACTTCGGCTCAATCGAACGAATAGCATCCGCTATGCCCTGGGGGTTCTGGCGGAACTTGTGGACCACCACCCCTGCTTCGCGCAGCCTTTCTACACACGCACGGCGGATCAGCTTTTCGGAATCTTCAATGTTTCGTGGATGTACCATGTCGTTCACCTTAAATTGCCTCGCCGCCCAATCGCTTTTCCACCAGGGCTGAATAGCCGGCGATATCTCGCCAAGAGTCGTCGTAGTTCGGGTCCCCGTTAAGAATCCGGCCGATCTTGTGTGCGACCATTTCCAACGCCTCCATCTGGTCTACCTCCAGTCGATCCCAGCCCGGGTGATCACGCATAACTTTCTTCAAGTCCTGGGTGATTTGCGCGTGGTCAAGGAACTTTCCGTACCGGGCGCCACGTTCCTGCAATGTCGAATCAATGCTCATGAACAACCTCCGATGAGTAAATTGCCACGGCCAACGCGGACATCGCGTGGCTTGAAACCCCGTACAACGGCCCGGGTTGCTTCTTCGTCCCAACTTGTGGGGTCTTGCCGCCGCCCGTCGAGCTGAACCTATCCAGCACGGCTTGGCGCACGTGTGAGTCCCTCGCCTTTAGACTTCGGCAAAGGTGCAGCTTTACGTCCTGGCGGTAGACCAGCCGGACGGCATCCGGGTCATACCAAGCCTGCTGGAACCGCCCAATCCAGCGCACGGTCTCGAAGACTTCCCGACCCACAGGCATTCCGTAGCTGGCCACCATCTCGATGGACAGTGCATATCCGTTCACCTGCCAGTGATCGCGCTGCAGGTAGCTCAATACGTCCGTATTTCTTCGGATGCCGGCTATGTCCACCGCACCGCCCATCAACACGCAGTACCCGGACTCGGTAGTGCCTGGGTCAATCGCAAGGATCGGAAATCGGCCGCGGCTCATGCCGTTACCGCCCGTCGATAGCTAGGCCAGTCGAAGATGACCATCCGGCCGCCGCCCTCTCGCATACGGTCGACTACGCGCTCCCCCAGGTATTCGGTCAACGGCTGTTTGGCCAGGTTGCTAATCAGGATCGTCGGGCGCAGATTCTCGTAGCGCCCGTTGATGATCTCGAACAGGATCATCTTTTCAGTCTCGCTACCAAACTGGATGCCAACCTCATCCAACACCAGAAGATGTGGCTCGATCAGGGCGTCTATGGCCTGCTGCTCGGTCCGCTCCGCGCCCTTGCTGTAGGTTTCCTTCACCGACCGAATGGCGCCCAATACCGTCGTGAAGACCGCCACCCGATTTTGAGCAATCACTTCGTGGCAAATCCCCACGGCCAAGTGCGTTTTCCCCGCCCCTACGCCGCCGCAGAAAATGAGGCTCCGGCCCGACTTCAGGGCATCATCGAACTCGCGAGCGAAATCTTTGGCGATCTGCAAGGCTCCCGCGGGGCCGCCAGAATGAGCAACATAATTGGACAAGCGTCGGTCGGCAAACCTGGGGGGAATGGCGGCACGGCCAAGAAGGTACTCGGCACGACGAGCGCGATACTCAGCCTCGGCAGCAGCTGCCTCCTGTGCGCGACGTGCGGCGATGTTTTCCTCGGCGCATGTTGGGCAGAACGGCGCGCGGCCGCCAAACACGATGCTTTCGAACTCGCCGTGCTTGTCGCAGTGGCCGGCCGCCTTGTTCAGGCTAGAAGCTGCCATCCGCCTCAACCCCGGCTCGGTAGTCCTGTTCTGCAAAGTTTCCATGTCGTGTCGCTCCTGTCGTTGCCCCGTTAGCCTTTACCCAATCCGCCTCAAACCCTTGCCACCCTCGCTCGATGCACTTTCGCAACGTCTGGTCGAGCGTCCAGCCCGCTTTCTCGGCCTCCCGTCGGACGCCTGCAAGGGCCACCTCCGTGAGTGGGGCGCGCTTTCTGGCTCGCAGGGCCAAGAACTCAGTCGCCACGTCGGCAGGAACTCCCAGGGATTCCAGGTCGGCAGCCGTGACGGCAGGCGCAGAATTCGACCTCCCCCGCTTGCGGGGGGTAGGGGGGTGTTCTTTATTTGTTTCTTGGTTATTGGTTATTGGTTCTTGGTTAGCATTGCCTTCGCTATGCGTTCGCATTGCGTTCGCACTACCATCGCACTCCGTTGGCTTTGCCTTGGCATTTCCAGCCCAGCGCTTCGCTGCAGAATCTGCCGCCTTGGCGCTTTTCGCCTGGTATGCGGCAATCTCTTCGTCGGCCCGTTTGTTGTGCCAGAACCCGTCCTTCAGCACGAAGAACTCCGCCAGCACCACGGGCACCGCCTCCCTTTCCTCCTGAGTCCTGGCGCCGACCCAACGACACACTTGCTGGATGTCGTCAACGATGGGTTGCTCTTCCGAGTAGTACCGGCGCAGCAGTCGGCTGTAGATTGCGTCCTCGATCAGGCTCAAGTGCATCGTGGCCTGGGCGTAGTCGCCTATGTTGTGGCTGTAGTAGTTCATGCCGGCACCTTCAGCCCTGCGGCTTGCATAGCGCCTTCAGGTACCTCGAAATCGTGGGCGAGCAACCATTCGATGCAGGCAACCAGCAATGTGCGCTGGCGGCCGTATTCGGCTTCGAATCGGGCTTTGTAGGGATGAACGGCGATCATCCACTTGCCGCCCGTGCCATCTTGGTGGTGACCGGCGCAGAGCGGCAGGACGAGCCAATGTGCTTCCGGCTTGGTGCGGCCGTCGATGTGGTGGATCGAAGTCCAGGTGTTGTAGAGCCCCTCTTTGCGGCAAGCGATGCAGCCCACGTGCTGACAGAGCATGTCGTGGAAACGCTTCTGTTCGCGGGAGACGGTGCGGCCCTTAATCATTGCTTCACCCACCCCGGCACATCGACCGGATCAGAGAAGACGACGCCGTTTTCGGCGCCCCAGGCATAGATTGATTCGATCAGGCTGGCCATGCCGCGCACGCCCATGGAGCGAGTCTGTGCGCCCAGGGTGACGACGCCCTGCCCATCCAGGGAGGGAACGACTCGGGCAGCGTGGCCGCCTTCCTGGCGCGCCCAGGCATCCACTAGCAAGCGTTTCCAGTCATCGATGCTCAGTTGCTGGCCCATCCACTTCTGCTGACGGGATATGTCGCCCAGCATCGCGTGGAGCTTGGCGTTCTGTTCCACGTTGCGCGTCGGTTCCTTTGGGGGCTGGAAGACGTAGCCATCCGGGGCGTCGATCACGGCCTGAATCGCCATGCGCCGGGTATGGGGGGTCAGGCGGAGCTGCTTCATTCCGACATCCCCTGCATGCGCTGCGACACCCCCTCAGCTGCCGTCTGCAGGACACGCTTGGCCTGGTTGATCGCTTCAATTTCCTGGGGGTCAACTTTCCCGTCAGCGAGAGCCGCGTGGATAGTCTGCATGAACTGGCCTTGGGCGACGCTGGTTTCGACCACGGCCTCCAGCACCGACATATCGCTATCGGAGCGATCGCCCTCGGGCGCCTTGATAAGTAGAAGCCCGCGCGAGTGCGCCCAGGCACGCAGCATCCGCTCGTCGTCGGTCATGGCTACCAAGCGCTGAGCCTCGGCAAACGATAGATGGTGCGTGTCATTATTCGGGTTCACCTTGTTGCGCAGCACCGCCGGGGATATCCCGACGCGGGGCCCCAGAGATTCGCTGCCGCCCGGGTAGTCATGGACCGTGTGGTATGCCGCGTCTGTGGTGTTCATGTCTCGTATCTCCGAACGTATTAATTGCTGTGGTGGTGGTGCAAACTGCTGGTCATGGAAAACAACGAAGAGCCAAAACCTACAAAGGGAATCCGCCTTACTGCTCGTATTGGCACCACCCCCTATTCGCCTGCTCCAAAGCCTGATCAAGATGTTGTTGGTGAACTACAGGTGGATGTGCGGGAGGATCCTAGACAGGACCGGGATGCGCATTAGCCTGTTTTTCTCCAGCCAGTTCCGGCCAAATCCGCTCCCAGTCGTCCGGGCACAGATCACGGCGCGTGACCGCACCGTTGGTGGCACGCTCGATGTCGGCGCAGCGTTCAAGGGGCACTGGTCTACGGCCGGACGCCCAATCGCTCATATTCGAAATCGGCGCGCCGATAGCGCGTGCCAGTGCCGACAAGCGGCCCCGCTCTTGAGTCAGGTAATCGGACAGTTTCATGCGCCTAATTTAGCGAAACGCGAAACGTTAGTCAATAGCGTTACGCGCATATCGGTCTTTCGCGTTTTGCTATCAAATTCGGCGCATGAGAGACATTGACGAGATAAGGCGAGCCAACCTGCGCCGCCTCGAAGCCGAATTCATGGGGCCTGCCGCCACCGCGAAAGCGCTTGGCATGTCGCCTGCCCAATTCACAAATCTTCGTGATGGAGCAAAAGACTCCAAGACCGGCAAGCCCAGAGGCATGCGCAAGGAAACCGCATGGCGAATCGAGGACGCTGCCGGAAAGCCGCGGGGCTGGTTAGACACTGTTCACTCTGACGAGGAGGCCGCTAACCCCACCGGGATAACCCTACTTCCCACGTCTGCGACACGATCCGTTACCATCAGTCAATATGACACGGGGGGCAGGATGGGAGCGGCTGGGGTGGAACTGAAGGATCAGCCGGGCGTAATCGAGAGCTGGAGAGTCAGCCGCGAATGGCTGGAGAAGAACGTGCGCGGCTACTCCCAGGTAAACAGCCTTTGCATAGTGACCGGGTTCGGCGATTCCATGCGCCCAATGTTTAACCCCGGCGATCCGCTGATCATCGATTCCAGCGTACGGTCGGTCGAGTTCGACGCCGTGTACTTTTTCAGGGTCGGCAACGAGGGTTTCATCAAGCGCCTTCAACGGGTGCCTGGCAAGGGTTTACTGGCGATCTCAGAAAACCCGGCGTATCGGGATTGGGTGATAGACCCAACCATGGACCTGGAAGTGTTCGGCCGTGTGCTCAAGGTTTGGCGCAGCGAGGACTTTTAATTGTGTCTACTCCCCTCTCCCAGGCTTCTATCGTAGCCCCGCTTCTCGTGATGGCGCTTTCAGGGTGCATGGCACCCTACGAGTCCATGAAGAATAACCAGTACAGCCAGGTCGAACCGCAGGCTACTCCAGACGAATTGGCGGGGACCTGGACGGGCACTAGCGGCCCATACCTTATGACGATCAAGCTTGGCGCAGAAGGGCGGGGCATGTCCTGCGCCAGCTGGCAGGCTAACGAGTCCGTCAACAATGTGAAGTATTCCGGTGGCCGCCTCTATTTCCCCGATGGGATGCAGATGACGGTGGGCGCAGAAGGTGGGCAGTTAGTGGCCGTCTACGACCAGAAAGGCATGGAGCCGATCAGGCTCAACCCCGACACCGAGCTAGTCGAAGCGTCACCGTACTGTAGGGACAAGTTGCGCTAGCCCCAACGAAGAAGCCGCCCGAGGGCGGCTAGGGGAGACGGCACTCCATCGCGGGGACGGCCCGCGCTCCTTAACTCGGCCTGCGTAGAACCAATCGACCTGCACATCTATCGTCGACCTGCTCAAAACCAGTCAACCTGCATTTTTTTTGACGACCTGCAGTTTTTCGAGTAACCTGCACCTTCCTAAACTCACCGGGTGAACAGATGACTACGGGCCTTGCACGAATTATTGCCAATCATGACCGCTCGCTTGAAGAATCGCCTGAAGGTCCGATCCAGCTGCGCAGGCGGTCCTACGCGGTTACGAATTTGCGAGGCGGCATAGGAAAATCCACGTTGTCTTTCAATCTGGCGTGGATGTTCACGCGCCACCACTCGACGTTAATCGCGGATTTATGCCCACAACGGAATCTGACCGAATCGATCATGCGCGGGCAGAAGCCAGAGGTAACTATCAGCCACGCACTCAACCCAAAAGTCTTGGGACCAGCTTTTGGCGAAGTGCCGCAAGATATTTCCTATCGCGCCAGCTCTTTGAACGATCACTTCAAAGGTGGCAAATCGGGGTTTCTGGTGCCTGGCGACGGATCGCTATTTGCTTTTCCCTCGGCGCTGTATCAACAACTGCAGCAAGCTATGGCGGCCGGAAACAAAAAAGCCGTTTCCAACATCCTATTCAGCCTGCGAGATGTCCTGTCGGAAGAGGCCTTGGAAAAGAAATGTTCGCGAATCTTGATGGACTGCAGCCCGTTTTATGGCGGGGGAACTCATCTATCTTGGTGCGCATCGGACGCCCTCATCATTCCAGTCCGTGTAGACGAACATTCAATTGAATCGCTTGACATCACGCTTGGAATGCTCGCCAACCCTGACAGCGACTTCAACGTATGGGGCGCTCGCGCGGGTGGTCTCAAGCCTCCAAAGGTTGCAGCTATTGTCATGACGATGGTGGGCGCGCGCAGCCCCAAAAAGGGCGTTAAGGACCGAGCTTCGCAAATGTACGTTGAGCGTGCATACGCGACCGCCGCCAAATACCCGGAATTGTTCGACGTAGATGACCCGGCGGATGCATTCGCAATAACGGATGACTTCATGTCGGCCGGCAGAATTAGCGGCGCGGAAGGCATCCCTATACCCAAGCTGAAGGTAGGGCAATTCCACACGGTGAATGGCAGCAGGCTGCAGGTCAATCAATCTCAAACCAAGTACCGAAAGGAACTGGAATACCTGCTAAGCATTCTCTGATATTGGTGCTCCCCCCGGCCTCCCCCGGGAAGCTCACAAGGCTGGTAATTTGTAACAACCGCCCTCCCCGGGCGGTTTTCTTTTGGGCTAACGGGACAGGCAGGTGTTGATGGACTCAGCCAGGCGCTCAAGCTCCTGGACCACCTCCAGGCCGTCAGATCCAGACCAGGCGCCAATGGGGATGAATCCCATCTGAGCCGACCCTTCCAGTCGCTGATCAAGCTTGTCGAAGACATAGGCGCGCTCGCCATCCGCTATCGACGCGTCTAGCGTATATCTCACGGTTGTCGTCTGCGGCGTCATCAACGTCACTTGTGTGAACCGTGTGGCCCCTTCGGCCACTGCGCGCCGCCTGTCTTCAGCCATGAATCGAACCACGTCGACCCCTACCGGCAGGGCGTCCACGTTCTTGGCAATACACAGCGGGAGCGCGTCACGGCTCTTCGGCGGCTTGCCTGGAAACTGAAACCTGGCGCTAGTGATGTACTCCTGGCCATACGAGTTCTTCGCGAAACTCAACCCGTCGTACCGCGACAACGCGGGATCCTTACCTACGGCGCACCCGCTCAATACCAGAACCCCCATCGCGGCAACGGCTTTCTTCATTTCCTTCCCCTGGTAACGGCCTGAGTCTGAATCGTACAGCAGCCTGCCGACCCCAACATATTTTGCGTTTCGCTATTGACAAGTCATTTCGCGTTTCGCTAATATTCACCCAACGCAGCAAAGAACGGTTCACCGCCAAGCGGGGCCAAGTAGGGCTGCAAGCAGTACCCGCTCTTTAACACGACGAAGCACAAACGTTCCGCGCCCGCAGTGATGCGACGCGACAGGGGAGATATCGGACGCCCTGGACAGAAAGATGCCGAAAAACGCCCGCGCAAGGTGGCTGGACTGACTAAGGCTGGCCAGGTGCAGAGCCTGGCGGCGTGGGCGCGATCCAGTAGGACGCCAAGAATCGATCGATGGCGAGTAATCGATCGATGACCACCGGGAGCAGTCCGGGAACCACTGACCATTGCGAGCCGGGATAACCGGGAGTTGCGCAACTGGCAGTGACGGGCGGGGCGGCGCTGAGGCTATGTCTCGCGCTGCCCTGCCCCGGAATCATCCGCCTGCCCTGTGACAGAGGGCATACGGATGGGAAACGCGAGCCTGACCGCGCACAGGCCCATGGGGGACATGGTTAAAGCCCCAATCCGAAGCGCCATTCGATGAGTGCTGCGCTCTGTATGGACAAGGAGACAGACATGGAATTGCCGATCAAGCGTAAGCCTGGGCGTCCGCGAAAACCGGGCGGACCATTTAAGCGGCTCTCGATCAGCATGCCTACTGATGTGAAAGGGGGGCTTGATTATGCCGCGGCCCTAACTGGGATGGGCACAAGTGACCTCGTGACCGCCTGCGTGCGCATAGGACTTCGCCAAGCCATTCTCGACGCAATGCAAACGAAGATCGAAAGCCTTGGCGCGAGAGGCTCCCCTCTGACCGCAGCCGACATCCTTCGGGTTTATGGCTTGCCGGAAGATCTATTTGGATGATTCGCGCCCTACAGCGTAATGGAGAGAGATATGGAAACGCCTCCCAAACGAAAGTTAGGGCGCCCGAGAAAACCGGGCGGTCCCGATCAGCAGTTCTCAATTCGAATGCCTGAGCATGAGCGGCTGAAATTGTTATGCGCCTCTAAGGCAACCGGAAAAAGCAAGAGTCAACTGATCGCCCGGTGCGTCAACCTATCGCTTAATCAGGTTTGCATCGAGGTTCTTGACGAGCAAGCGCGACGGCTGAGGGAGTTGATCAACCCCACTCCCCTCCCTGACGAAGCAATGGCAGGTGAGCAGGAAATCGACTAGGAGAAAGAAATGTTTGAAATCGAGAAAAACGTCCCGATGTCGCATGGAAACGCCATATACCCGTTTGAAAAGATGGATGTAGGCGATTCGTTTGTGGTGCCCGCCAGTTTTGTCGCCAAGGTACGAGCCGCAGCCAGTTTTCATGGCAAGCGTCACGGTCGGAAGTTCTCGGTTCGCCACGTCGGTGACGACCAATGCCGCTGTTGGCGGGTTGAATAATGGGGAAGCCATGCCGATAGCGGTATGCCTTGTAACCCTTGTTGTGCTGGTAGTGGTTGCCGCTTTCGTTGCTACAGCAGACGCCATCCGCCGCCAGGATGAGGACGAACATTACTAGGAGGTCGCCATGACCAGATATGCCGCAACCCTATACACCGCGCTCGGGCTGGCAGTAGGAACGCTAGGCGGCGGTACGGTGATGCACTACCAGAAGCCCGACAAAGTAACGCTGTACATGCCTGACTGGACTTGTACGGTGAACGTCGCTACCGACCGGCTGCAGTGTGAGCGTAAGACGGCTGGGACGTTGTAAGCGTTTTGCTGGCCGTGCCGCGAGTATGCCGGGATTGCCTCACCCGGAAGTGACTGGGACCACCACACCCAGCCGCTAGACACCCCGGAAAGACGGGGGCCTTCCGTGCTGAGCCCTGTTCTAACCCCGCATGGCAAGTCCGTTACCCTGGCCTCAACCCAGGGGCAGGGTTCAGCACGGAGGGCAATCCTCCCAGAGTCTCCTCAGGTGCTGGATAGTCCCCCAGCCGGCTGGCCCACGAAACGGGCCGTCCTCAAGAGTGGCGGCTGAGCGTCGATCAAGCAAGCCGAGTGCCCCGTCGATACTAGGGGCTACCTGCAGGGCTCGGGACTGCTCGGGCAGCCGCCACCCTTGAGGACTCCATCACTTTCAACTTTCCAACCGTGCAGGGTTGGCGGAGTTCCTCACCCTTCAATGGGGGAAAGCAGATGCCGATGCCCGCCGTTACTAGGGCCGATCAATCGGTGCAGCGAGTACCCCTCCCCCTTAAGGCGCCACCCCACGACCCGCCAATACTGCCGAGTGCGCACGACGCATGAGGGCGGTTAGTGCAGGAGCGCCGCCCTTTTCACTGGAGCCAATCATGAACCTCATGGCATGGCCTGAACCCGACCTGAACCCGCCCGAGCCGCCGCCGCTGACCGCATCGCCCCATTCCGTGCTGGAAGTGCTGCAGAACCCGACGGCATGGGATGTGGACGGTCACGATGCGATCTGGTGGACGGAGCGCCTGGAAGAACGGGGACTTTTCGAGAACCTGACCCGCGGCGACAGGGCTGTGATGCTTATGGCCGTGTTGTCGACCACCAACACTTGGGCGAACCGCCTGAAGGTGGAGATCCTGAGCGCAGTCAAAGTCGAACTATCGGAGTGAGCCATGAGCGAGGAACTTCAGGACATTCTGGAGCAGTACCGGGCGATGAGGGTGGCGCTCGAAAAGCTGCTTGAGCTCCCTTATGCCAAGGAACAACTGCGATTTCTCGACGGGGGAATCGGCACGAAGACACGCAACGCAGTATGGCTGGAAGCCCGCCACGCTCTCGCCACGCCCAAGGGAGAACCGCCATGCACCGCCTGATCAACTTCCTTCGCCGCATCGACATGCACCAATGGGTAGCCATCTACGCCGTGATCTGCGCCATCGTAGGCGTCTACGGGTCGGTGCAGCAGATGGATGAGGAAGCGCGGCTTGTTGAGATTGCGAACCGGCAATGAAACCCGAAGACCATTACCTACCCGGCGTCGCAGATGAGTTCCTGCGCGCCCAACGCGGCCGCATCGTAGCCGCCATCAATCAGCCCGAGTCGCACGAATTACAGGAGTTAAGCCATGTCCATCGCCGTAATGATTCTGGGCCCGTCTGGGTCCGGGAAGTCGTTCAGCCTTGCCAACCTGAATCCCGATGAAGTCACCCTGATTCAGCCGATCAAGAAGCCTCTCCCATTCAAGTCGGGCGAGTGGAAGCTCCGCACACCAGAGGACAAGTCCGGGGCCATCTATCGCACAGACGACGCTGCCAAGATCGAAACTGCGATACGGCGAACTGACCGAGACATCATCATCGTTGATGACTACCAAGCAGTACTGACCAACGAACTGATGCGGCGCAGCACCGAGAATGGCTTCCAGAAATTCGCGGACATTGGCCGGGGTGCTTGGAACATCTTTACGGCGGCCGGCGACCTGGAAGAACACAAGCGCGTCTACATCCTAGCCCATACCCAAACCGATGACTTCGGGAACATCCGAATGAAGACGGTTGGCAAGATGGTGGACGAGAAGGTTGTCCCTGAAGGTTACTTCACTATCGTCCTGCGGGCCGAAATGATCAACGGCCAACACGTTTTCGCCACGCAAAGCAACGGCCAGGACTGCTGCAAATCCCCCCCCGGCATGTTTGACGGCATGCACATCCCTAACGACCTCGCGGCCGTCGATGCTGCCATCTGCGAGTTCTATGGACTTACTCAACCCGCCTGAGAAATGACAATGCGAAACTACGAGTTCAATGAAGAATCCGCCCGCCAAGCCGGCGCGAGCAATTACATCGACGCCTCCGGGAAGTACAAGGGCGCCTTCACCCTCGCCAAGCAAGTAATCAGCCGCAAGGGAACCGAGGGCATCGAATTCAGCTTCGAGGCAGACGACGGTCGGACCGCGAACTTTCTCCAGCTGTGGACGTTCGACGCTGACGGGAAGCCCCTGTACGGCAAAAAGGTTCTGGATGCCCTGCTCTGCTGCGCCCGCCTCAAAACGCTGACGGCCAAAGAAGAAACGATTCAGGGAAAGAACGGGCCCGAAAAGGCCATCGTTTTCCCAGGTCTGGTCGGACGCAAGATTGGCCTGCTCCTTCAGAAGGAGGGCTATATCAAGAGCAACGGCGACCCTGGCTACAAGTTCAACATCTATGCCTCCTTTCATGCCGACACGGAGTTGATGGCCGTTGAGCTGCTGGACGGCAAGACGGCTCCCGAAATGCTCCCCAAAGTCCTGGAAGGCATGGCCGACAAGCCGGCGCCCACTGCTCGGCAAACCACATCCCAAACTACGGCCATGAGCGAGAATCCGGCCGACGACTGGTAAGGAACCGCCATGAGCAACGTCACCCTCTACAGCCTCGCGGCTGAATACCGTGCGGACCTCGAGAAGCTGGCCGATTTGGATCTTCCGGATGACGCCATGCAGGACACTCTCGAAAGCCTGGGCGGCGAACTGGAAGTCAAGGCGCAAAACGTCGTGGCCTTTTCCCGCCACCTTGAGAAGCTGGCAGAGAACATGAAGGATGCCGAGGCTGAAATGGCGAAGCGGCGCAAGGCCGTCGAAGCGAAGTCCGCTCGACTGAAGGCCTACGTTCTGGACTGCATGCAGCAGAACGGCATCCAGAAGATCGACTGCCCCTGGTTCTCACTGAGCATTGCCAAGAACCCGCCAGCGGTGGAAATCGAGGACGAACGGCAGATTCCGCAGGACTACTTCACCAGCCCCCCGCCGCCACCGCCTCAGATCGACAAGACCCTGATCAAGAAGGCGCTGCAAGACGGCTTCGATGTTCCCGGTGCCCGC
The DNA here is from genome assembly GCF_002261265.1 of Bordetella genomosp. 7. Taxonomy (GTDB): domain Bacteria; phylum Pseudomonadota; class Gammaproteobacteria; order Burkholderiales; family Burkholderiaceae_B; genus Bordetella_A. The sequence continues at coordinate 401,126 of NZ_NEVK01000006.1, forward strand.
CTGCGTCAAGGTTTCCGGCTCGCCATCCGGTAACTCCCCGGCAGCTCACCTTAACCAAATGGAGGCCCACTTCGGTGGGCTGCTTTCTTATTGCCTGGAGAAATGGCATGACCCCCGCACCGAACCCGCAGGACGATGGCGGCCCGGCTTTCCCAATCCCCATCGCCGGGTGCACCGACGGAGGCGTATACAACGCCCTTGAGCAGAGCGCTGGCCAACTTGGCGGCATGTCCCTGCGCGACTACTTCGCTGCCAAGGCGATGCAGGGGATGATCAACAGCCAATCCTACGAGGATGGCGACTGGGAGCAGAGCGAAATCGCCAAGCAAGCGTATGACATGGCCAGCGCCATGCTCCGCGCCCGCCAGGAGTCCAGCCATGGCAGTTAACGCGCAAGAGCTGTGGGATTTGCTCAATGACTTCGGCAATGCAGCTCAGGGGCGAGACTGGGAGACAGACGCGCAAGCCGCGGCCCAAAATTACTCCAACAAAGCGGCGAACCTGTGGCGAGGAATTATCGCCCTTCTCGACGAGAACGAGGCGCTGAGCAAGCAGGTGGAAGAGTTGCGCGAGGAGGGGGCCGCAGCCGTCCGTTGGGCGCCTAGTTCAGCGCATTGGTCTTGCGAGCTGAAGCGGCTGTTTGGCGACGACGCACGGCAAGGGATTGATGCCCTGGAGAAGCGACTGCGGTATGCCCAAGCCGAGAACCACGCCCTGCGCGGAGAACGCGATGTGCTGGCCGACATCCTGCGCGATGCACTTGGCCCTCTGCAAGTCGACCTGTTGAATGCCGAGGCTGACGGCGATTGCGAGGACAGCCGAGATTTGCGAGCCATCATCGACCGAGCCGAAGCCGCATTGAATCCGCCCGCCCCGCCCCAAGGAGATGGAGCATGACCAGCAGGTCGCCGTATTTCATCGAGGGGCCCGCGGTTATCCAGTTCAGTGGCGGCCGAACCAGCGGGTTCATGCTACGCCAGATTCTGGATGCGCACGGCGGAACGCTACCGGCCGACGTTCAAGTTTCGTTCCAGAACACAGGCAAGGAACGCGAGGAAACGCTGGCGTTTATCGAGGAGTGCAGCCAGCGCTGGGCGGTGCCGATCACGTGGCTGGAATGGGACGGGTTCGAAAACGGAAGCCGTTCGCGGTGCCTATACCGTGTTGTGGACTTCCATTCAGCCAGCCGGAAGGGCGAGCCTTTCGCGGCCATGATCGACGCGCTGGGGCTGCTGCCGAACCCTGTGGCCCGAACCTGCACGGCGAATCTGAAGATTAAGACCAGTCGCGCATGGATGTTGGCCCATGGCTACAGCGAGTGGGATTCCGTCATGGGTATCCGCGCCGATGAGCCGCGACGGGTTGCCCGATTGAACGCTCCTGGCCGGGATAACAGCGCGGGAACGCCCTATCTGCCCCTCGCCAGAGCCGGCGTGCGCAAAGCCGACGTTCTGGCCTTCTGGCGCGCACAGCCTTTTGACCTTCGTCTCGATCCGCGCGGCGATCTTGGGAACTGCGATCTATGTTTTCTTAAATCCCGGCTCAAGCTCGTGAGTGCCATTCGCCGCGAACCGGCGAGACACATCTGGTGGGCTCGGCAAGAAGATCGCCCCATTGGTGCGACATTTCGGTCGGACCGGCCTCGGTACACCGAGCTTGCTCGGGAGGCCGAATTCCACGCCCGACAGGGCACCCTGCCCAACGTGGAGACCGAGGATGACGCCTTGGTCGATTGCATGTGCGGAGATTGACATGAACCAGCCTGTCACAGCACCCGAAGCCCCGCAAGAAGACCCGGACGTGATGACCCCGACCGAGGAAGACGAATGGAAGATTCTGGATCAACAGCGAGCCTCACGCCAGTCGCAGTGATTGAGTACTGGGCGGACATGCTCGAGCGCACCGCAAAGCACACAATGGCCGTCTACATCCTGCGCGAGTACGCCAGGGTTAGGAAGGCTTGGGACGAAAGGAAAGGGAATGACTAATACAGCGCATGAAGATCAGTTCTTGCCGCATCCGGATGATGTGGCCCAGGCCAGCGCCGAGGCGATGAATGGCGCGGCGCGGCAGATCGCCGCCCTGGCCGCGCAGCCTGCCGCGAGCGCGCACCCTATACCGCAGCCGCTGCGCGACACATTCAGCGCCATCGAGGATTCTGCGCCGTCCGCCAACGGCATGCAGGTTTTTACCCAGATGCGGACTGCCGTGCAGTCATTTTTCCAAGCCCAACCTGCCGCGAGCGCGGAGCCGGGCGACGAGGAAGCCGTGAAGGCGCACATGGCCCTGGTAAGTGACTACGGCAGCGCAAAGAATCTGCAAGGCGAATATTTGGAATCCGGCGACCACGATTCTTTCGTGAGGATTACAGAGGATGCTGTCGCCCGGTATTGCGCTATCCAATCCAGCGCCCGCGCCCTTCTATCCCGCTACGGCAGGCCCGCAGGGGATGCGCAGCACTATGAAGCTGCCCTGCGCCAGATCGGCGATTACGCCCACGACCACAGCACAGGGCCGGCTGTTCCCGATGCGCTGTGGGCCGTCCGAAGCCTGGCGTATGACGCACTTAGCGACGCACCAGTGGCCGCGCAGAAGGCGGACGATGGGGAGGCGTGATGGCTGAGCTACCGAAGTTACAGGTGTCATTCTCGGGTGGCCGATCCTCTGCGCTGATGGCATACCTTGTGAAGAAGCACTGGTCGAACTTGTATGAACTGCGCTTTGTCTTCTGCAACACATCATTCGAGGATCCGCGCACGCTTGATTTCGTTGACGCCGTTGACCGCGAATTCGGGCTGAACTTGGTATGGCTGGAAGCAGTGGCCAACCACGACGAGCGAAAGTCGAGTGGTCACCGCGTGGTGACCTACCAAACGGCGGCTCGCAACGGCGAGGTATTCCGCGATATCGTAGCCAAGTACGGCCTGCCCAATCGCACCTTCAAGCTATGCAACCGTGAGCTGAAGCTGAACGCGATGAAGTCGTACATGCGCTCGATAGGCTGGACCGGCTACTACAGCGCTGTGGGCATACGAGCCGACGAGCCGCGCCGCGTGTCGCCCTCAGCCGATTCCGCACGAATCCTTTATCCGCTGGTTCATACGTGGCCTGTCGATAAACAGGACGTTCTGGAATTCTTCGAGCAGTTCGATTGGGATCTGGCGATTCCGGAACATCTCGGCAACTGTCGGGCATGCTTCCAAAAGTCCGATAGGAAGCTGGCAGCCGTCTACCGTGACGATCCGGCCGCCTTCGATTTCGTCGGCCAGCTTGAGCGCGACTTTGAGCATGTCGGGCCCAACAATCGACCAGGGCCAAGGCGCTGGTTTCGGCTGGAAAGGACGAGTGCCGACATGCGCAGTTCGTTCGACCTGGCAGACGGGAACATCCTGCCATACGACGACACTTCCGGCTCATGCAGCGAATCCTGCGAAGCCTTCCAGACCGAATTGGCGCTGGAGTTCATATGAAGCGCCGCTATAGCATCACCGTCCACCCGCGCTTCGACGTGTCCTTCACCGATACGCCGGAGCGCGTCGAGCTTATGCGAAAGGCGGGTTTGGAAATCGACGAGCTCTGCAACACCGTGCCCTCCTGGCTCCCGCACTGGCTGGTACGCATCTGGTGCCGGGTGCAGGATGGGTGGCAGTGGCTGAAACTGTTTTGAGGAAATCACATGGACAAATCTAACTTGGGCGTCATCGCCCTCATCGCCTGGGTGGCGCTCTCCTGGCTGACCCATGTGGTCGTCTGCCTGAAAACCGCGTCCTGGGGCTTTCTGGTCGCAGGTTCGATCTTCTTCCCGGTGGCCGTGATCCACGGTACCGGGCTTTGGTTTGGGATGTTCTAGGCGTGACAGACGCTATCGAGCGGGTCATTGCGACCACGCGCACGAACTGGATGCCCGACTAGTGCGGGCTTTGTTTTGGAGGCGATATGGAAACGTTTCTATCCCCCGAGGAACTTACCCGCCTGACGGGTTATAAGTCCTCCGCTTGGCAGCGCCGCTGGCTGAAATCCAACCGGTGGCGATTTGACCAGGATCGGCTCGGAAGACCTATCGTCGCCCGGGCCTATTACCTCAAGCACCTCGGCATCACGGCCCCCGATGCGAGCAGTGCAGAACCAAATTGGGAGGCAGTAGGGGTTGCCTGATGGGCAGGAAGCGACTTACGAATACCCACCTAAGCCTGCGGGTGTATGTCAAGCATGGCCGTTACCGGGACACTTACTACACGATCATCGCCGGGAAGTACCATGGCCTTGGCAATGACCGGGCCCACGCAGAGCGCAAGGCCCGCGAGCTTCACGGCGGCGCATACGTCCGGGGAACCATCGCCGACATGTGCCTGAGCTTCATAGCATTCCAGCGGGACTTGATCGCCTCTGGGGACCCATCCGCCCTGGCTCCCCGGACGGTCGACGACTACGAGTCGGCCTTCATGGTGCACATCATCCCGAAGTTCGGCCACATGAAGCCGTCAGAATTCCGGCCATCGCACAAGGGCAAGTACCTGGATCTGATGCGGGCAAAGGGCCGGGGCGTTAGGGCCAACCGGGAAATGGCCGCACTCGGGTCGGCGTTCAACTACGGGATTCGGCGTGGCATGGCCGAGGTCAACCCCTGCCACGGCGTCAGCCGAAACCCCGAGCGGCCCAGGTCGCGGCGCCCGGAGAAGGTCGAGGTCAACGCATTCCTGCAGATCGCACAGAAGCGCGGTGAGGGCAGCTACATGACGGCCCTGATCGGCCTGATGGTCGGCATAACCGGGCGGCGGCGGGCGGAAGTCCTGGAGTTGCAGAAGTCAGCCATCACCGAGGGCCATGTGCGCGTGGTAGCCGCCAAGCGCAAGGCCGGGGAAGCTGAGCGGGTCTATGAGATTCAGTGGACGCCGCTGCTGCGCCAACTGCTGGGCGAGGCCCTGCGGATGTCGCAAAAGCACGACAACGACTATGTGTTTACGTCGAGATCGGGAGCGCCCTACACCGACTCAGGTTTCAAGGCCAACTGGTCAAAGATCATGCATGCCTACGTGCTGGCTGGCGGCGAGCGCTTCACGGCGCACGACCTGCGGGCCATGTACGTCACGGAAATGATCGAGCAGGGGAGGAACCCAGAGACGCACAAAAACCCTGCCACGACGCGCCGTGTTTACGACCGTCGCCGCAAGGTCAAAGTGCAGCCCTTGGCGTGAAATATTAGAAAGCGCCCGAACAATTAGAAAATGTTAGTGGGCGCTATCGCCAGGAGGCTTTAATTTGGGGTGGCTGATGGGACTCGAACCCACGACAACCGGAATCACAATCCGGGACTCTACCAACTGAGCTACAGCCACCATTGCTACTGCAAAGAGGCCGCATTCTAGCATATATTTCCGGCGTGCACCGTGGCGGCCAATCCCGCGGGGGGATTGTTCTTGCTATTCTGTGGCGCTTGGCCGGAACGGACATCCGGCGCACTGGCGCGACTTCCTTTTCAGGCTACTTATGGATCGCTTCGACGAGCTGTTACGCGAATATTGGCCGCATCTGGTGTTTGCAGTCAGCGTGCTGGCTGGCACCGGGGCCGCGGTGCATGCTGCGATGACCAAGCAGGACGTGCGCGCCGCCATCGGCTGGGTGGGCGTTACGCTGTTCTCGCCGTTGTTCGGGGCGCTGTTTTATTTTGTGGCGGGCGTCAATCGCATTCACCATACGCGGGTTTCGCAGCAGCGCGACGAAGCCATGCTGGCCTACGCCGGGCATGCGCAATCGCCCGTGAGCGACGTCGTGCCATTTTCCGCGCCGCAGTTTGCATCGCTGAAGATCCTGGGCGACAAGGTCAGCCACTTTTCGCTGCTGGGCGGCAATTCCGTGCGCCCGCTGGGCGGCGGCGACGAAGCCTATCCGGCCATGATGCAGGCCATACGCAAGGCCGAGCATTGCATCGCCTTGCAAAGCTATATCTTCGACAGCGACGCCATAGGCATAGAAATGGCCCAGGCGCTGATCGAGGCTCACGAACGCGGCGTGCAGGTGCGCGTGCTGATCGATGCGATCGGCAGCCGGTATTCGCACCCGCCCATCGTGCGCCGCCTGCAGCGCGGCGGCGTGCGCACGGCGCGTTTCATGACCAACCCGCTGGGCGTGCTGCGCATGCCTTATGCCAACCTGCGCAGCCACCGCAAGATCCTGGTGGTGGATGGCCGCATCGGCTTTACCGGCGGTATGAACGTGCGGGCGGCATTCGTGCGGGCGATCGCGGGCGACGCCACCAATGAAGACGTGCATTTCGAACTCAACGGCCCCATTGTTGCGCAGCTGATGTCGGTGTTCGCGCACGACTGGAACTTCACCACGCACGAAACCCTGGACAGCGCACCGTGGTTCCCGCCGCCCAGCGGCCCGCTGCCCGGCACGGTGCCCATGCGCTGCGTACCTTCGGGGCCCGACCGAGCGGTGGTCAGCACCCGCAACATGTTGCTGGGGGCCCTGGCGGTGGCGCAGAAGCACATCCGCATACAGTCGCCCTATTTCCTGCCGGACCAGCCGCTCATCGGCGCGCTGGCGACCGCGGCGCGGCGCGGCATCACGGTCGATATCGTGATTCCCGGCCGCAACAACCTGCGCCTGGTCAATTACGCCATGACCGCGCAACTGGACCAGATCGTTCGCACCGGCTGCCGGGTCTGGCGCTCGTCCGGCCCGTTCGATCATTCCAAACTGATGACGGTGGATGGCGCGTGGTCGTATATCGGGTCGTCCAACCTGGACCCGCGCAGCCTGCGCCTGAATTTCGAGCTGGACACCGAGATCTACGACCGCGACCTGGCGTCGTGGATCGCCGCGCGTATCGACAGCCGCATCGCCAATGCGCGCCAGGTGACGCTGGAAAGCCTGTATGGCGAGCCGTTCTTGAAGCGGTTGCGCAACAAGGTGATCTGGCTGGCGTCGCCGTATCTGTAGGCTAGCCACCAGTCGCGGCCAGGGGGCGGCGGCCGCGTTTGCAATCGCCCGGCACGGGCACGGATGCGTCGCGGACAGGAATCGAACCCGTAACCTGCGGCTTAGAAGGCCGCTGCTCTATCCAATTGAGCTACCGCGACATGGAGATGAACAGCTTGGGCTGTTCGGCAGCGCGGCAATTGTACCGTGTTGCACGCGGCGTCAGCCATCGCCGCCGTCGGGCTCGCCGCCGGTGGATATCCACAGCACCATGGCGTCTTCGGGGCTCAGGCTGATCACGCGGTGGCCCATCCGGCTGTCGATGTAAAAGCTGTCGCCGGCGGCCAGCCGGGCCGGCTGGTAGAACTCGGTGTGCAGCTCGATTTCGCCGCTGAGCACGTATACGAACTCTTCGCCGCTGTGCCGGCTCCAGTCGCTGAATTCGCCGAACGAGCGCGCTTTCACCCGGGTATGGAACGGCATCATGCGCTTGTGCGACAGGGCGGTGCACAACAGCCGGTGATCGTAGTATGGCGTTTCGTATGAACGGCCCTCGCCCCGCTGGCTGATTGTGCTGCGGCCCGTGCCCATGTGCTCTTGAGGCGGCGTGAACAGTTCGGCCACGTCCAGCTGCAGGCCCGCCGCAATCTTCAGCAAGTTGTCATACGTGGGCGAAAGCAGCCCGTTTTCTATTTTGGACAGCGTGGACGCCGATACCCCGGTGGCCTGGGCGGCCTGTTTCAGGGTCCAGTCGCGCGCGCGGCGCAAATCGCGCAGCCGTTGGGCCAGGGCATTCTGCTTGGAGCCGGGCATGATGCATACCTTCAGGATCGCGAACGGCGCTCGCGCAGACGGTCACGCAATTGATACGACCAGTATGTCAATTGCACGGCTGCCTTGCCGAACGGGCCGCCGTTCCATTCCAGGCCGAAAGGCTCGAACTCGCGATAGCGTTCGCTGTCGCCGCATATGCCCTCCGCCACCACCCTGCCCCCGATGGACGTGGTGTTCATGCCGTGCCCCCCGAACGATGTGCAGTACCAGACGCCCGGCTGAAGGCGCCCGATCTGCGGCATCAGGTGGCGCGCATAAGCCATGCTGCCCGACCACGCCACTTCGACCCGCACGTCGGCCAATTGCGGATAGACCGACAGCAGCTCGGCGCGCAGCGATGCGGCCAGGTCGGGCGGGTCGCTGACGCGAGTGGTGATATGGCTGCCCCAGCTGATGCGCCCCCCTTCGACCACGCGGTAGTAATTGCCCGCGCGGCGCGTATCGCCAATGGCCGCGTCAGTGCGTATGGCCTCGCGCACCCGTTCGCCCAGAGGTTCGGTCAACATGATGTACGTGGCAATGGGCAGCATCGCGCGGCGCAGCGCCGGCACCAGGCCGTCGGTATAGCCGCCGGTGGCAAACACCACGGTCTGGGCGTCAAGCTTGCCGCCGGGCGTCGCCAGGCGCTTGACAGGCCCCGCAAGGTCGGCCGAATGCACCGGCGAGTCTTCGTGGATCTGAACGCCAAGCCGCGCGCATTCTTGGGCGAGCGCGCGCGCATAGTTCAGCGGATGAAAATGGAACGAATCGGGGTCGTAGATGCCCTGAAAGTAAACATCGCTGCGCAGCAGTTCGCGCACTTCGTCGGTCTGCAGCAGACGCACCTGCCGGCCATGGCGGCTCTGCTCTTCGCAATAGGCCCGCATCGCCGCCACGTCGTCGTGGCGCAGCACGCGCAGGCGGCCATCCACCTTGCGGGCATCGGCGATGGCCAGGTCACGTATGTTGTTGCGGATAATGTCCACGCCCTCGATGGACAGGCGATACAACCTGTCGTAGGCCGGCTGGCCCACGCGATGCCGGATCAGGTCTGCGCCGGCCGAATATGCCGGCGACACGGACCCGCCGTTGCGGCCCGATGCGCCCCACGCTACCCGGCGTGCTTCCAGCAGCGTGACCTGCCGTCCGCGGCGCGCCAGTTCAAGCGCCGTGGTCAAGCCGGCCAGCCCGCCTCCGATGATGCAGATATCGGTGCTGGCCGCTCCGGCCAGCGCGCTGTACCGAGTGTGCGCATCGCCCAGGGTGCGCCGGTAGAAAGTGTCGATGTACTCAGAGGCCATGATGGCTATATGGTCGAGGGATACGCTACGCCAGCGATGTGGGCCCCAGGGCGCCTACCGCGCGTTTTTCGATCCAGTTGGCCATCCGCAGCAAGGGGTAGCAATACAGGAAATAGATCAGTGCGATCAGCGCGTAGATGAAGAGCGACTTGCTGGGATAGGTGATCATGAACACTTCTCCCTGACGCGTCAGTTCGGTGATGCCCACGACCGACAGGATGGCCGTGCTCTTGATCAGCATGACATATACGCCGCTCATCGGCTGCACGATCAGCCGCATTGCCTGCGGCAGCACCACCAGCCGCAGTATCTGCAGGGGCCGCAACCCCAGGGTCATGGCGCCTTCGGTCTGGCCGCGCGGCACCGCCTGGATGGCGCCCATGACGATCTCGGCCACGTAGCTCGACGTATACAGCGACAGCGACATGAAGGCGGCCATGCCGGAATCCCACTCCAGCCACCAGATGCCGGTGCTGGGCAGCACGAAGTAGCAGATATACAACTGCACCAGGAAAGGCGTGCCGCGCAAAAGGTGGATATACAGCCCGAGCAGCTGATGCAGGCCGCGCAGCCGGTAGCTGCGCACCACGCCGATGACAAAACCCAGTGTGGACCCCGCGATAATCGCCAGGAAAGAGATCTTGAGCGTTTCCAGGAAGCCCTTCAGCAGAAAGGGCATCACCGTCACCATGGTGGACCAATATTCTTGCAGCATGGCTACCTCGCATTCCAGGCGGGCCCGGCCAGCCACAGGCTGACCAGCCGCGACAGACCCAGCATGCAGGCGTAAATAAGCAGATAGCCCGCGGCGATGGTCAGGAAGCTTTCGTTGGGCACGATGCGCTCGCTGTTCATGAGCACGCCGGCGGCCACCAGTTCGAACACTGCTATCAACGACAACAGCGATGTGTCTTTGATGAGCACCGCGGTCTGGCCCAGTATGGGCGGCAGGATATTGGCGAATGCCTGGGGCAGCACCACGTATCGCAGCCGCTGGCGGAAGTCCATGCCCACGGCCAGGGCGCCTTCGACCTGGCCGCGCGGCACCGACTGTATGCCCACTCGCACGATCTCGCTCATGTAGGCGGCATGGTGCAAGGTGAGCGCCACGATGCCCAGGATCAGTTCGCTCCAGGCCTTGGCCGCGGGTACGAAGAACGGCAATGCGTAGTACACCAGGTAGATCTGGACCAGCAGCGGCGTGGCCCGGATGAACTGGATGTACGCAGCGGCCGGGCGCCATATCGTGCCGCGGCCGGCCATGCGCGCCAGCGCCAGCAGTACGCCCAGTATGACGGAGCACACCAGGCTTACCCCGGCGGCGATCAGCGTATTGGCCAGGCCGTCGCCGAACTGGTCCAGGTACTGGCCGACGATACGCCAGTTGTAGTAGTCGATCAGCCAGTTCATGGAATCAGGCCATTATCAATGGTCTTTTTTCCAGTCGGTGGAATACCAATACTTCACGGCTTCCGGCAGCGAACCGTCGGCCGTACGCAGCTCGCGCCAGTTGTCCAGCCAGAACTTCAGGCGGACCGAATCGGGCGCCACGGCAAACGACAGGGGTTCGCGCACCATGACGCCATCGAGCACTCGCAAGGTGCCGAAGTCGGCCACGAACTGGTTGGCCGTACTCAGCGCCATGATGCCGGCATCCAGGCGGCCGCTGGACAGGGCCTGCCCCACCGGCGCGCTGCCGCCGGAGAACTCTTTCAGGTTGGCCTCAGGCAGCAGTTTGCGCGCGACCTCGGCGTACGTGCTGGCGCCCAGCGCCCCCACGGTCACGTCGGCCTTGTTGAGATCGGTATAGCTTTTATAGGGCGAATCCTTGGGCACTACCGCAACGGTCTCGGCGTAGAACATCGGCATCGAGAACAGTATTTGCGCAGCGCGCTGCGGCGTGGGCGTCATGTCCGCGGCGATCATGTCGGCCTTGCCCGAAAGCAGCGCGGGAATCAGGCCCTTCCATTCGTAATCCTGCAACACCAGCTTCACGCCCAGGTCGTCGGCCATGCGGCGCGCCAATTCAACCGCCAGCCCGGTGCGCTTGCCCGACTTGTCCATGAAGCTCATGAGCGGGCCCGAGGTTTGTACGGCAACGCGGAATTCGCCGCGCTTGAGTATGTCGGCCAGGGCGTCCGCGCGGGCGGCCGATGTGACGCAGGCAGCCGTCACGGCCAGTGTGGCAATGCCCAGCCATTGTTTGATTTTCTGCATGTCGAGTACCCTCTTAACGATGTGAAGCCATCCAGGCCGAGCGGCGCCGGACGGTACTACCCGTACCACTACAACAACTGCAGGCCGCGCAACACAGCGGTGCGCGGCATTACAAAATCTTGTCCAGGAACGCCTGTGTGCGCGCGTGGCTGGGATTCCGGAACAGAACGTCGGGGCTGCCTTCTTCGATGATGCGTCCGCCATCCATGAACAGGGCTCGATCGGCAACGTCTCGTGCAAACCCCATTTCGTGGGTCACCACTGCCATGGTCATGCCATCATGGGCAAGCTGGCGCATCAGATCCAGAATGCCGCCCACGGTTTCGGGGTCGAGCGCCGACGTGGCTTCGTCAAACAACATCAGCTTCGGATCCATGGCCAAGGCGCGCGCGATGGCCACGCGCTGCTGCTGGCCGCCCGAAAGCTGGCTGGGATAGCGCTGCGCGAAATCTTCCATGCCCACCCGCTGCAACAGCTCGCGCGCATAGCGCACGGCCTCGGCCCGGCTGCGCTTGCGCACGACACATTGCGGCAACGCGACGTTGTCCAGGGCCGTACGATGCTGGAACAGGTTGAAGTGCTGGAACACCATGCCCACTTCGGTGCGCCACCGGTTCAGGTTGGTGCCGGGCGCACGAATGGAAACGCCATCGATGCGGATATCGCCCGTGTCAATGGCTTCCAGACCATTCAACGTGCGCAGCAGCGTGCTCTTGCCCGAGCCGGACGGCCCCACGATCACCAGTACGTCGCCGCGCTCGATGCGGCAATGCACATCAACCAGCGCCGCATGCGGAGCCGCACCTTCGCGATGAAAGGTCTTGTGCACACCTTGAACGACAACCAGCGGCTCGGGCATGGCTCAGACTCGAAAGATTTCGCATTTGGCGTTAGAGTTTCGTATAGTAAATTTTTCCGCAGGAATTCCATCTAGGCTTTTCCCTAACGCCTGCGTGACGTGCCCGCTGTCCGCCCCAAGGAGAGTATCGATGACGACCCCCCAAGACATTCTGCGCGCACTCGGCCTGGATGAGGCCGCTTTGCAAGGCGGCACATTGGCCGCACACAGCCCCATCGATGGGGCTAGGCTTGCGATGGTGGCCGAGCACAGTGCGGCGCAGGCACATGCGGCCATTACGCGGGCGCGCCAGGCCAGCCTGGCGTGGCGCCTGGTTCCGGCGCCGCGGCGCGGAGAACTCGTGCGGCTGTTTGGCGAAACGCTGCGCAGGCACAAGCAGGCGCTGGGCCGCCTGGTGTCGCTCGAAGCGGGCAAGATCCTTGCCGAGGGCGAAGGCGAAGTCCAGGAAATGATCGACATCTGCGACTTCGCCGTAGGCCTGTCGCGCCAGTTGTACGGGCTTACCATCGCATCGGAACGGCCGGGCCACCGCATGATGGAAACCTGGCATCCGCTGGGCGTGGTGGGCGTCATCAGCGCCTTTAACTTTCCCGTGGCGGTGTGGTCATGGAACGCCGCGCTGGCGCTGGTATGCGGCAATGCCGTGGTCTGGAAGCCTTCCGAAAAATCGCCCCTGACTGCGCTGGCCTGCCAGGCGCTGTTTGCGCAGGCGGCACAGCAATTCGGCGACACCCCGGCAGGCCTGCTGGAAGTCCTGATAGGCGGGCGCGCCATAGGCGAGGCGCTGGTGGACTCGCATGAGGTCGCGCTGGTGTCGGCGACGGGCTCGACGCGCATGGGCCGCCAAGTGGGGCCGCGCGTGGCGCAGCGCTTCGGGCGCGTGCTGCTGGAACTGGGCGGCAACAATGCGATCATCGTGGCGCCCAGCGCCGACCTGGACATGGCCGCGCGCGCCATCGTCTTCGGCGCCATCGGCACGGCGGGGCAACGCTGCACCACCACGCGCCGGCTGATCGTGCACGAACGCATCGCCGACGATCTGATAGCGCGCCTGCGCAACGCGTACGCCAGCGCCCGCATCGGCAATCCGCTGGATGCCGGCACGTTGGTCGGGCCGCTGATCGACCAGGCCGCCTACGATGCCATGCAACAGGCCCTGCAGGCCGCGCGCGAGCAAGGCGGCACGGTAACGGGCGGCGAGCGCGTGTTGCAGGATATCTATCCCGACGCCTGGTATGTGCGTCCGGCCATTGTCGAAATGCCCGACCAGACGGACGTGGTGCGGCACGAAACCTTCGCGCCGGTGCTGTATGTAATGCGCTATACCGATTTCGCCCAGGCCATCGCCATGCAGAACGCCGTGCCGCAAGGGTTGTCGTCGGCGGTCTTTACCAACGACCTGCGCGAGGCAGAAACCTTTCTGTCGGCCGCAGGGTCGGATTGCGGCATTGCCAATGTGAACATCGGCACATCCGGCGCGGAAATCGGCGGCGCTTTTGGCGGTGAAAAAGAAACCGGCGGCGGCCGCGAGTCGGGGTCGGATGCGTGGAAGAACTACATGCGCCGGGCCACCAACACAATCAACTACTCGCGCGAACTGCCGTTGGCGCAGGGAATCAAGTTCGGGGAATAAAGGCGCACCATGCGATGGTGTCTGACACCCTTCGGGAGTCAGACACATCCTTGCCAATTGGTGTCTGACTCCCGAAGGGTGTTAGACACATCCTTGCCTATTGGTGTCTGACTCCCGAAGGGTGTCAGACACCAACCGCCCTGCACACACCCAGCCCCCCGCCACCCCACATCCCGCCAGGTGTCTGACTCCCGAAGGGTGTCAGACACCAACCGCCCTCCACACACCCAGCCCCCCGCCACCCACGTCCCGCCAGGTGTCTGACTCCCGAAGGGTGTCAGACACCAACAAGCCCGGTCCGCCCTTGATTCCCCTGTCGCTTGCAGCGCGGTCCGACACCTTCTTACATGCGGTTGCAGTCCGGGCCCGTGTCGGTGCTACATTGCCTCGGTCGTATTTCTAGCAATCGCGATATGTTCTTGTACCGAACCTACCTGAGCGCGTTTGCGCGGCCCGCGCTGGCGGCCGCGCTGCTGGCCGCCGGGGCGCCGGCGGTGGCCGGGGTCACCTACCAGCTCGGGCGCCCGAGCGCCGCACCGGGCGAAACCGTCCAGATCCAGGCCGTGTTCTTCAACGACGGCGACGCGGTCGCACGCTGGGAACCCGCCGATCAACTGGTTGTACAGTGGCGCGGCGCCGATGGCGCCATCATCCGCAGCCTGGCTACGCTGGCCGACGGCGGGGCGCCGTTGAGCATACCGGTGAACAACTTCGCACGCGTCGCGTGGAGCACGGTGGTGCCCTACCAGGCCAGCGGCCTGCAGGCGCTGGCCATCGAAGGCGAGCCCACCATGATGGCGCTGGACGTCACCGGCCGGGAAACCGGCACGCTGGCCAGTGTGCCCGCCGAAGGCCCGGTCATCGACCCGCAGACCGGCGAGCCCGTGCCGGTGGCGGCGGTTACCGCGGCGGGCGCGCAGCCCGACGTGGGCCCCGCCCCCACCGACGCAGCCCAGGCCGAGCACCGGGCCCAGCCTACGGCATTCGACCATTTCCGCAGTGCGCTTTCCGAATACCAGCCCATGTACTTTGCCGTCGGCACACGCGGGCGGACCACGGCGCGCTTTCAGATCAGCGCCAAATACCGCCTGTTCACGCCTACTGGCGGGCGGCCGGCCACCTTCGGCGAAAACTTCTACCTAGGCTACACGCAGACGTCGCTGTGGGATCTGCAGGGCGACTCGATGCCGTTTGTCGACACCACCTTCAACCCCAGCGTATTCTGGCTGTCCGACAAACTGTGGACATCGTCCGGACAGAACTGGCGACTGGGGCTCAATACCGGCGTCGAGCATATGTCCAACGGCAAAAGCGGTGATGAATCCCGGTCGCTCAACGACGCCTATGTCGCGCCCGCGCTGCATTACCGTTTCGATAGCGGCAGCACGCTGACCTTCTCGCCCAAGATAAAAGCGTACTTCGATGTCGAAGACGAAAACCCCGACTATTCCGACTACGCCGGCCATGTAGACTGGCAATTGCGCTGGGCCCAGGACAACGGCGCGGTGGTGTCAGCCCTGTACCGGCAGGGCGCCAGCAGCCGCCGCACGACCCAGCTGGATTTCGCCTGGCCCTTGCGGCGCACCTGGCTCAACATGAACGGCTACCTGCATCTGCAATACTTCAACGGCTACGGCGAAACCCTGTTGGGCTATAACCGGCGCAACGAATCCCAGTTCCGCGTGGGCCTTTCGATAGTGCCCTGACCTTACACGACCAACCAGCCATGTACTTCGACTTCGCGGCGCTCGACGGGCGCAACACCTATAAATTGATGACTGCCACCATCGTGCCGCGCCCGATAGCGTGGGTGGTCAGCCAGGACGAACAGGGGCGCAACAATGCCGCGCCGTTTTCTTTTTTTGGCGCGATGTCCGGCGAGCCGCCGGTCGTGTGCCTGGGCGTGGGCTCGCGTACCGAGGGCCCTAAAGATACCGGCGCGAACCTGCGCACAGGCGCCGGCTTTGTCATCAACATGGTGTCGGCCGAACTGCTGCAGCGCATGAACGTGACGGCGATCGATTTCGCCCCCGGCGTCGACGAAATGCAGGCCGCCGGCCTGACCGTGGCGCCATCCCGCAAAGTGGCGCCGCCCCGCATTGCCGAAAGCCCGGTGGCCATGGAATGCCAGGTGCGCCAGGTCATCGACGTGGCAGAGCATCGCCACATCATCGTGGCCGACGTGCTGGCCATTCATGTGCATGACGAGGCGGTGCTGGATGTCGAGCGCTGCTACATCGATACACCTCGCCTGAATCTGGTGGGGCGCATGCACGGCCGCGGCTGGTACGCCATCCAGGACAACCTGCTGGAATTGCCCCGGCTGACCGAAGCCCAATGGCGGGCCGACGCGCCGCAGGGCAGCTGATCGCCTGCACCCGCCACCCGCACGCCCATGGCCGTCCGCCTCGACCTGTACAGCCTGCAATTGTTCCTGGCCGTACTTGAAGAAGGCAGCATTGCTGCGGCCGCCGAGCGCGAGCACATTGCCGCCTCGGCGCTGAGCAAACGCCTGGCCGAACTGGAACGCATGCTGGACGTCGCGCTGTTCCAGCGCCATGCCCGCGGGGTGCAACCCACTCTGGCGGCGCAAGCCCTGGCCCGACGCGCGCGGGCCCTGTTGCACCAGACCGAAGAACTGGCCGAAGAAATCCGGGATTTTTCCACCGGCGTGCGCGGCCATGTGCGCATCGCGGCCAACCTGTCGGCCATCACCCAGTTCATCCCTGCCGAACTGCGCCAGTTCTTGCTGCGGCATCCCAATGTGCGCATCGACCTCGAAGAGCGGGTCAGCCAGGCCGTGACACGCGCCGTGCTCGACAATGCCGCGGACATTGGCGTCTATACGCAGTCGGACAACGAACAGGGGCTGGATATCCTGCCCTACCACCGCGACGTGATGGTGGTCGTGACCAGCGCATCGCACCCGCTCGCCGGGCGCGACAAGGTGCGCTTTGCCGACACCCTGGACTACGACCATGTGGGCATGCATCGGGGCAGCGCGGCCAACTACCTGCACATGCGCGAGGCCGCGGCCCTGAACCGCAGCTTGCGGCTGCGCTTCCAGGTCACGTCGTACGATGCGCTGATCTCGATGGTGCGCGCCGATCTCGGGCTGGGCATCGTGCCCGCGCGCGCGCTGGAAAGCTACACCATGCAGGGCCTGCGCACCATCGCGCTGGCCGATGCCTGGGCGCACCGGCAGCTCAAGCTGTGTGTGCGCAGCAACACGGAATTGTCCGGCGCCACGCGCCTGCTGCTGGAACACCTGGCTGCCTGCGCCGCCGGGGTCGCCTGGCGGGCCTGAGCAGCGTCCCGCCAGCCATCGCCGATCGCGATGGCTGCTCGAATATTCGCGAATTGTCGCCGGCCGCGCAATTGCGCAAGATTAGGCCACCCGCCGGGCCGCCGGCCCGCCCAGCCAGGAGACAAGCGTGAGTTTTCCGGACCATGTAGACGTGGTCGAAGTAGGCCTGCGCGATGGGTTGCAGGCCGAACCCGAGTTCGTGCCCACTTCGGTGAAAGTGCAGTTGCTGAATCACCTGATCGATGCAGGGGTGCGGCATTTTGAAGCAACGTCGTTCGTGTCGCCGCGCGCCGTGCCGCAACTGCGTGATGCGGCCGAGCTGCTCGATCAGGTCGGCGGCCGGCCGGGTGTAAGGCTGGGCGCACTGGCGCCGAACCGGCGCGGGGTCGAACGGGCCCTGGACTCCAAAGCCGACGAAGTGATTGTTTTTCTGTCGGCCAGCGAGACTCACAACCTCAAGAACCTGAACCGCCCCGTCGAACAATCGCTGCGCGACGTCGAAGACATCGCCGACCTGCTGCAGGGGCAGCCCATCGGCCGCAAGGGCGCCATCGCCGTGGCTTTTGGCTGTCCGTTCGAGGGAGACATAGACACGGGTGCATTGAAGGCCATCGTCGCGCAATTCCATCGCCTGAAATTCGACAGCGTCACCCTGGGCGACACGACCGGCATGGCAACCCCGCGGCTGGTGCGCAAGACAGTGGACGCGCTGCGCTCGGAGTTTCCCGACATGCCGCTTGCCCTGCACTTTCACAATACCCGCGGCATCGGATTGGTCAACGTGATGGAAGGCCTGCACGCGGGCATCACCACGTATGAATCGTCGCTCGGCGGGCTGGGCGGCTGCCCCTTTGCCCCCGGCGCCACCGGCAACATCTGCACCGAGGACCTGGTGTACCTGCTGCACGACCTCGGCATCCACACCGGCATCGAGCTTCCCGCCCTGATCGGCGTGGCCCGGGAAATGCAGGAAGTCATGGGCCGGCCCCTGCCGGGGCAAGTCATGAAGGCGGGCCCGCGCCTTGCCCTGCACGACGTCGGCGGCACTGCCGTCGCCGTAGGCTAGGAGAGCCCGCAACATGCCATTGACCGGTATCCGCGTGCTGGACCTGACGCGCATTATCTCGGGCCCGTACTGCACCATGATTCTGGCGGACCTGGGCGCCGAGGTCATCAAGATCGAAGCTCCGGGCGAAGGCGATCCCGTGCGTCACCAGGGCGTCGTGCGCGACGGGCTCAGCTGGTATTTTGCGAATTACAACCGCAACAAGAAATCCGTCACGCTCGACCTGTATACCGCCCAGGGCAAAGAGGTGCTGGCCGACCTGATCGCCAGCAGCCACGTCCTGGTCGATAACTACCGACCGGGCGTGCTGCAGAAAATGGGGTTCGGCGATGAACGCCTGAAAGCGCTGCGCCCCGACCTGGTTCGTTGCAGCATCACCGGCTTCGGACCCAGCGGCCCGTACCGCGACCGGCCCGCCTTTGACTTCATCGCGCAGGCCATGAGCGGCTTCATGAGCCTGAACGGCGGCGAAGACGACCCTCCCATGCGCGTGGGCCCGCCCATCAGCGACCTGGTGGCCGGGGTGAACGCCGCGTTGGGCGTGGTGGCGTCCTTGCTGAGACGCGAACGCACCGGGCAAGGAGACACGCTGGACGTCAGCCTGCTGGGCAGCATGGTGGGGTTGTTGAGTTTTCACGCCTCTAATTTCTTTGCCAGCGGATCGGTGCCATCGCGCACGGGCAACGACCATGGGCTTGTTGCGCCTTATGGGTTGTTTGCAACCGCAGACGGGCAGGTGGCGATTGCACCCAGCAACGACGCGATGTACCAGAAGTTCATCGACGCGCTGGGCTTGCCCATGCTGCGCGAACACCCGGACTTCGAAACCAACGCAAAGCGCATGCGGAACCGACCCGCCTTGAAGGCCCTGATCGAAGAGCGCACCCGCCAGCACGACAGCGCATACTGGATCACCCGGCTCAATCAATATGGCGTTCCGTGCGGCCCGGTGCTGAGCCTGAAAGAAGTATTTGAAGATCCGCATGTGCAGTCGCAGCAGTTGGCCATGGATGTGCCCCACGGGGCGCACGGTCCGGTACGCATGCTGGATCTTCCCATCCGTTTCGAGCAGGCGTGCCGCGGTTCGCCGCGCGCCGCACCCGCGCTGGGCGCCGACACAGAAGAAGTACTGAAGCAATTGGGCAAGACCGTGCCCGACATAGAAGCGCTGCGGTCGCAGGGCGTGATCTGATTCACCCCTGCCCGCAGCGCCACAACAATGGAGACAACACCATGCGATTTCGCTTTCTCGTAGCGACGTGCGCGCTGGCCGCGACCCTTCCCGGGCCCGCCCGGGCCGACTATCCCGACCAGCCCATCCGCCTGATCGTGCCATTTACGCCGGGCGGCGGCACCGACTTCCTGTCCCGCACGGTGGCGACCAAGCTGGGCGAGTCGGAACAATGGACGGTGGTGGCCGAGAACCGTCCGGGCGCGGGCGGCACGATCGGCATCTCGGCCGCCGCCCGGGCCAACCCCGACGGCTATGAGATCGTGATGGGCCAGGTGGACAATCTGGCGGTCGCGCCCTCGATGTACCGCAAACTGTCGTATGACCCGCTGAAAGACTTCGCCCCCATAGGCATCGTCGGCGAAGCGCCGCTGGTGATCGTGGCGCGCAAAGATGGCCCCTACCAGTCGCTGAAGGCCTTGCTCGATGCCGCGCAGGGCAAGCCCGAAGCCATCAACTACGGGTCGCCGGGCGCGGGCACCATCACGCATCTGGCGGCAGAGCTGCTGCAGCAGCAGGCGGGCATCAAGCTCGTGCACGTTCCCTACAAAGGGTCGGGCCCGGCCATGGCGGACCTGCTGGGTGGGCAGGTTCCCGTGATTTTCACGTCGATTCCGTCGGCAGCCCCCCAGATCAAGGCGGGCAACGCCATCCCCCTGGCGGTGACCTCGGCCAAGCGCAGTCCGGCCATGCCCGATGTGCCTACCGTGGCCGAACTCGGCTATCCCGACTTTGATGTGCGTGTCTGGTACGGCCTGTTGGCTCCCGCCAAGACACCCGCGTCTGTCATCACCACGCTTAACGGCGCGCTGAACAAGGTGCTGGCGACCTCCAGCATGCAGGAAGCGCTGGCGGCCCAGGGCGCGCAGGCGATGCCCACGACCCCGGACGCGTTCAAGGCAACCATTGAGAAAGACTACAAGAAATGGAAGCCCGTGATCGAGAACGCAAATCTGCAGCTGAACTGAAAACGGCACCCAAAGCCGCCGCGGCCACGCCGCTGCGGCGGCTTGCCGGAACGGCCGCCCCGCCGGCCCAGGGGATCGCCTAGTTGCCCGCGGCGATATCCCCGTAGTCGAAGAACAGGTCGCGGATATCGGCCGGCCGGTGCTTCAACGAGCCGATCTCGTTCATGAAGTTCGCGTACTTCATTACGTTTTCGGGGGTAGTCGTGTACTTGGTGGCCGGATCGTCCAGAATGGCCACCATGTCATCCACGCTGAAAGTCTTGCCGCCGCCCATCGATTCGATCAGCACTTCGGCAGCGGCCCGCTTGTCGGCCTTGATCATTTCTTGCGCCTGTTTCAGCGCTGCCACGAACGCGGCGTACACCTTCGGGTTCTCGCTGGCGAAGCGTGTCGTGGTGGACACCATGGTAAACGTCGTGGACCCGCCCATCACATCGTCCGAATTCATGATGGTGCGTATGCCTTCGTTGCGCAGTTCCACCTGGGCCAGCGGCGCCGAGGCGTAGTGTGCGTTGATGCTGCCGCTACCCGAGATGAGCGCGGCCGCCGCATCGGCATGCCCCATCGTCACCGTGTAGGGATCAAAGCGGAACGCCTGGTCTTTGCCGTACTTCTGCACGGCGTACATCTGCATGATGATCGACGGAATCGACGACTTCACCGACGTGACGGCGATCTTGTCGCCCAGCTTCAGGTCATCGATGGACTTGAGATGGGCGGCGCGGGTGTTCAGGTACATGGGCATGGAACTCATCGCCGCCACGCCCTTGACGTCGGTGCTGCCTTTGGTGCGATCCCACAGAATCAGGAACGATGGCGGACCGGCCGATACAAAATGCGCCGAGCCCGACAACAACGCATCTATCATGGCGGCCGGGCCGCCCAGCCTTGCCCAGTCGACCGTGACCTTGATGCCCGCCTTCTCCGCCTGCTGCTCTATCAGTTTGTGCTTTTGCATCATATGCAGCGGCAAAAACCCGAAGCCGCCCGCGCCCAACGGAATGCGCAACTCGCTGACTTCTGCGCGCGCGGCAAGCGGACAGGCCGCCGCCACGGCCAATAACAGTATGGCTGTGATAGCTCTCATGGTTTTCTCCTTGGAGGTGGCGCTGCACGGGCGCTAGGCCGGACCGGGAACTGCCAGGTCCACCAGCCGGCGTACGTCGGCCTGGCGATCCAGCTGCCAGCAAGCCGCGATCAGGGCGTCGACCTGCGCCGCCGGCAACATGGTGGCCTGATCCCGGAATTTCTCTTCGAGCTGCGCGTCGCTCAAGGGGCGACGAAGATTTCCCAGCGCATGCTCCAGCGCCAGGCTGTGCGATTTGCCATCGCGCATCCGGACTTCAACATGCACGCTGTCTTCGGCTATGGACGCATCCGCTTCGGCGACGACGCACTCGCGCACCTGCCGGACCAGCGGATCGTTTACGGCTTCGTCGGTGAACTCTGCCAGGCCTGCCTTGCCGCGCGCCAGGCCGATGGCCGCAGCATGATAGACAGAGAACTTCCCTTGCAGACCTTTGCTGATGTCGCGCTGGTCGCACAGATCGCGAACCAGCGGCGCCACGCGCAAACGCACTGCGGCGACATGGCGCGCGTCGATCTGGTGCGAGCGGCGCAACTGGATGCAGGCGTCTATGGTGGGATGGATGACAATGCCGCACGGAAACGGCTTGTAGGTGTTCTGGTGAAAGTGATACTGGCGCCCCAGACCATCGCTGATGACGCGCAGGTCATAGGCGGCGGACTCGACTGCGGCGAACCCCCGGGGCCCTTCCAGCGCGTGCTCGCCCGCGGTAAAGCCGCGCTGCGCCAGCAACGCCGCAGTATAGCCGCCCTGGGCGGCGCGCCCCGGATGGAACGATTTCGCCATCGAACCGAACATCTCGCGCAGGCCCGCCGACTGGGTGGCGGCCAGCCCTATCGCCCATACCATCTGGCGTTCATCAAGGCGCAACAGTTTACCGATGGCCACCGCTGCCCCGAACACCCCCACCGATCCGGTGCTGTGCCACCCCGCCTGGTAATGCGCGGGGTACGTGGCGTCGCCAATGCGGGTAACGACTTCATACCCGAGCGCATAGGCAAGCAGCAGATCCGCCCCCGTGACCGGGTTCATGCTCGCATACGAGAACAGCGCCGACGCCACCGGCGAAGTGGGATGGATATAGTTGCTGGGCGTCGTGTCGTCGTAGTCGTGGACGTGCGAACTGATTCCGTTGAGCAGCGCGGCCAGCAGGGGATCGGTTTGCCCGGCGCGGCCCAGCACCCGGGCAGTGGGCGGGCCGGCGTACGGCGCGAGCGCTTCCCATGTGATGGCCATGGCGCGATGGCCGCTGCCGCCCAGCGCACAGCCCATATAGTTCAACAGCGCGCGCCGCGCTTCGTGCAGGGCGTCGGCCGGAATGTCATCGAGCCTTGCGGCGACCACATAGTCGGCCACTTGCCGCGTCAGGTCGCGGGTGTCGGTATCGCCCATGGCGGTTTGTCTCCGGGTCCGGCCGGTCTGGCGCCGGCCGTATCTAGCAAGGGCGGCAGCTCGCCCATGCTGCCGATCATAAGGATCTGGCCGTCAATGTGTCAATATGATTGTATGATGATTAGATGAATTTCTGCCCGGCCGGCTTGCCTGCGGCGGCCTTCGCGGCATCGGCGGCGCGGCGAGTGTTCGCCTAACGGACAAGCGCGAGCACGGCCCACCGAAATCATCGACAATCTGGCCTGCACACAGGCCACATGGTGGCCAATACCATCCGGAGACAACGTTGGGCGCGGTAAGAACAAGCTGGTATTTTGGTTGGAACATTGTGGCCGCGGCCACGCTGCTGACGCTGCTGACTGTAGGCATGCGCATGGGGGTGGGGCCCTTGTTCCTGCCCATGGCCGAAGACCTGGGGTTCACCCGCAGCCTGCTGTCGGCGATCGTGGCCATCGGCATGCTTTGCTATGGCCTTGCCATGCCCGTGGCCGGCATGCTGGTGGCGCGCCACGGCACCCGGTTCGTGTTGCTGCTGGGCACGGCCATCGTCGTGGCATCTACGTTCTGGACAGTCAATGCAAGCGGGCCGGTCAGCTTCTTCCTGGCTTTTGGCGTGCTGCTGTCGGTAGGCCTGGGCTTTACCAGTCCGGTTGCCCTGACGCCGGTGCTTACCCGCTGGTTCACGCGGCGGCGGGGCATGGCGCTGTTCTTCCTGTCCACCGGGTCCATGGCGGGCATCGCAGTCATGACGCCGGCCCTGGCCTATGCAGTTCAGGCCACCGACTGGCGCACGACCCTCGTGGGCTTTGCCGGGGTCTTTACGGTATTGGTCGTGCCGGTGGCACTGTTTGTAATGCGCGACCAGGCGCCGGCCAACACCGACCTGACGCCCGAGCAGATCGCCGCCCGCCCCACCCCTCGCCGCGGCGATCCCGTGCCCGAAAGCCTGAGTTTTCGCGCCGCGACGCGTACGGCGCCCTTCTGGAAAATCACCCTGGGGCTGTTTGCCTGCGGCTACAGCATGAACCTGCTGGGCACTCATGGCATGCCCATGCTCATGGACCACGGCTTTGACGCCACCACCAGTTCGCTGGGCATCGGCATGATCGGGCTGGTGGCGATCTTCAGCACGCTGGTGCTCGGGCGCCTGTCGGACGTGCTGCCGCGCCGCAAGATCCTCGCCGCCATCTACCTGATCCGAGGCCTGGGTTTTTTTGCCCTGCTGGTCGTGGGCACGCACTGGGAACTGTACATGGCCGCCGCCATCGGGGGCATCGTATGGGCGGGCAGCATCGCCGTTTCGTCGGCCATCCTGGCCGATATCTACGGCGTTCGCCTGGTGGGCGTGCTGTATGGCTGCGCGTATCTGGGCCACCAGGTCGGCGGCATGATCAGCTCGTGGCTGGGAGGCTGGGGGTACGAAACATTCGGAACCCACTGGGTGGCCTTCAGCAGCGCGGGCCTGCTGCTGATGCTGGCCGCATGGATTTCGATGCGCCTGCCGTCCCAGGGTTTCACCCTGATGGCGCCTGCCCGCATGGCGCATTGATGCGCGCGGGCTTCAGCCTTGCGGTGAATTCACCCATCGCCACAAGGTGGCGCGGCTGATCCCCAGCTCGCTTGCCGCCGCCTGGCGGCTGCCGCCGCACCGCCGCAGCGCCTGCAAGGCCAGATCCCGCCGCGACATCGGGTGGCCATCGCGGCCATCGGCGGCCGCGTACAGTTCGGGGCAATCGTGGCGCAGGGCGTCATGGTCCAGGTCGGCGGCGTCGGGGTATTGCATCAGAAACACCGCGATGCGCTCGCACATGTTTTCGAGTTCGCGCACATTGCCGGGCCAGGCATAGCGCCGCAGCCGCGGCACCCAGGGCGCGATAAGCCCGGCCGCGTCGCGCGGCTCGCCCAGGCGGCCAAGGCAGCGCTCTACCAGTACCTCCGCCAGGCGCGCAATGTCGTCGCGGCGATCGCGCAGGGCAGGCACCTCGAGCCGCAGCGTATTGATGCGGTAATACAGGTCCTGGCGGAACTGGCGCCGCGCCACCATGTCGTGCAGGGGCTGGTGGGTCGCCGCGATGATGCGTACGTCCACCGGTATGGCTGCCGTCGCCCCCAGGCGGGTCACCTCGCGTTCCTGCAGCACCCTCAGCAGGCGGCTTTGCAGCGGCAGGGGCATGTCGCCGACCTCGTCCAGGAAAAGGGTTCCGGTGTGAGCGGCCTCGAACAGGCCCGGCTTGCCGCCGCGGCGCGAGCCGGTAAAAGCGCCCTCTTCGTAGCCGAACAACTCGCTTTCCAGCAGCGATTCGGGAAACGCCGCACAGTTGACCGCCACGAACGGCCGGTCGGCGCGCCGGCTTTCGTTATGGATAGCCTGCGCGAACAGTTCCTTGCCCACGCCGCTTTCGCCGCTGACCAGCACGGTCAGGTCGGTTTGCGCGTAGCGGCGCGCGGTCTCGATGGCGCGCAGAAAGCGGGGGCTCTGGCCGATGAGTTCGTGGAACCGGTACTTGGCGATGTTCTGCCTGCGGCGCTGCTGCACCCGCAGGCTGGTGTCCGCTTCGTGGATGCGTCCCGCGTCGTACAGCGTCAATGCCGCGCCCACCACCGCGCCGCGTTCGCGTATGGGGCTGCGGTTGGCCACCCAGTCGCGGCCGCCCAGCCTGAGCAGGCGCGCGCTTTCACCCTGGCCGGTTTCAAGCGTGGCGCGCAGGGTCAGGCCCCGGCCCAGCTGCTCCAGCGGCTGGCCCAGCATTGCGCCGTTGTCCAGGTCGAGCAGCCGCTGCATCGAAGGGTTGACCGCAATGATGCGATGGTCGCGGTCTACCGCAAGCACGGCGTCCTGCAAGCTGTGCAGCACGCCGTTGAGTTGTTCGTATCGCCCGGCTTCCAGCCGCGCCACGCGCGCCAGTTCCAGCGCGTCTTCGAACCCTTTTCGCACGCTGGCCAGCGAATATGCCAGCAGGCCATGCAGGCCGGCCTGTTCAGCCAGCTCGACCACCAGGCTGGACCCGACGATCACCTGGAAGTCGTCGCGCCGCAGTTGCTCGAAGCGCTGTCGCGCGTCGTCGGGCGTCTGGTAAGCATGCTGGGCAATCTCGATGTTGAGCAGGTCTTTCACGGCGTCAAGCTCGGGAATGGTGCGCCCATACATCACGACGCCCACGCGGTCCGCAATGCGCCGCGCCTTGATCAGCGCCTGCAGAATATCGAAACCGCCCAGCTGTATGGTGGCCACGGGCGCCTGCAGGCCGGCGCGCAGGATGCTGGCGTTCGAGCCCGCGCTGACAAAAGCATCGGCCAGCCCGCGGCGTATCCGGTCCTGTGCTATGGCCAGCGCGCCGCCGAACGTGCCGTCCACCACTTCGATATGGGCACGGCCCGTGTATTCGGCCACAACAGGCATGGCGAGCTCGCGTATCTGCTTGTAGCTCAGGAAGCACAGGCGCGGCAGGTCGGTACGGGCCGCGGACTCGGTATAGGGCATGGGCGCTGTATCAATGAAACATACATGTGTTTCATCAATGTCTCATGAAACACGTGTTATGGCCAGAACCAGAAAAAATTCCGCCAAATCAAGATCTTAAAGAGCGCTGTGAATTGGCACGAACCTTGCTTTGCCCAGGCATCCACCCGCCACGCAACACGCAGGAGATCGATTTGGCGCTTGAACACATCACCGTACTGGACCTGACCCACATGCTGTCCGGCCCCTACGGCACCATGCTGCTTGCCGACCTGGGCGCGCGTACCATCAAGGTCGAGCCGCCCGGCCACGGAGAAGGGACGCGCCGGCTGCTGGAAAGCGATCCCGACTATTCCCGCGACGGCATGGGCGCGTACTACCTGACGCTGAACCGGAACAAGCACAGCGTGTGCATCGACCTGAAAAGCGAAGCGGGCCTGGCCGTGTTCAAAGACCTGGTACGCAGCGCCGACGTGGTTTTCGACAATTTCAGTGTGGGCGTCACCCAGCGTCTAGGCATCGATTACGCATCGCTGAGCGCGATCAACCCGCGCATCATCACCTGCTCGGTGACCGGGTTCGGCAGCACCGGGCCCGATACGCAGCGTCCCGCGTTCGACCAGGTGGTACAGGCGATGGGAGGCGGCATGTCCATCACGGGCACACCCGAGCAAGGCCCCACCCGCAGCGGCATACCGATAGGCGACCTGGGTGGCGGCTTGTTCGGCGCCATCGGCGTGCTGGCCGCCATCGCCGAGCGCGAGCGCACCGGGCGCGGCCAGCATGTGGATGTGTCGATGCTGGACGCGCAGATCTCGTTGCTGAACTACATGGCCACCATGCACCTGATGTCCGGCATCGTGCCCGCCGGCATAGGCAACGGCCACTTCGTGCACGTGCCATACAACAGCTACCCGACCGCGGATGGCCACATCATCGTGGCATGCATCGGCGATGCCTTCTGGCAGCGGTTCCTGGACTGCATCGACCTTCCCGCCCTGCGCAAGCCCGAATACGACAGGCAACCCGGACGCTATGCGGCCAAGGCCGAGATCGACGCCATTGTCAGCGCGGAACTGCGCACGCGGCCCACCGCCTACTGGCTGGAAAAACTGTCTGCGGCGCGCATCCCGTGCGGCCCGGTCAATAATTTTCAGCAAGCGTTGGCCGACACGCAGGTGCGCGCGCGCGGCATGGTAGTGGATGTGACATTGAAATCGGGCACGACGATCCAGATGCCCGGCAACCCGGTGAAGTTGTCTGCCGCCGCACAGGAATCGTTTGCCGCGCCCCCGCAACTGGGCGAACACACCGATACCGTGTTGGGCGCGCTGCCCGGCTATGGCCGCGAACGGCTTGCGGCGTTGCGCGCGGCCGGCGCCATCGAATAAGGCCAGGTATGAGCATGAATCCGGATACGCTGATCATTACCGATGTCGCGCCGCGCGACGGTTTGCAGAACCAGCAGGTGGCCGTGCCCACCGAGGCCAAGCTCGAACTGATCCGGCTGCTGCATGCCGCCGGCGTGGCCAGCGTGGAAGCCACCAGTTTCGTCTCGCCCAAGGCGGTTCCCCAGATGGCCGATGCGGCCGAACTCATGGAGCATGTGCATCGCGAGTTGCCCGGCCTGCGCGCATCCGCCCTGGTGCCGAACCTGAAGGGGCTGCAGCGCGCCCAAGCCGCAGGCGTGCGCGAGGTGGCGGTGGTGCTTTCCGCCACCGAAACCATGAACCTGAAGAACATCAACATGGGGCTCGCGCAGGCTACCGAAGTGTGTGAAGAAACCCTGCTGGCGGCACGCAAGATGGGATTGCGCACGCGTGCCTACGTCGCCGTCGCTTTCGACTGCCCGTTCGAAGGCCCCACCGCGCCGGACACCGTATTGCGCCTTGCGGCCGCCATGCACCGGGCCGGCGCCGACGAAATCGTGATCGCCGACACCATCGGCTCGGCTGCGCCCGGCAGGGTCAAGACGCACTTCGAGGCCTTGCGGCAGGCGGTGCCGGTGGATCAGCTTGCCGCGCATTTCCACGACACACGCGGCCTGGCGGCCGCCAATGCATGGGCCGCGATCGAGGCCGGCGTGCGGCGCCTGGACGCCAGCGTCGGCGGCATAGGCGGCTGCCCGTTCGCCCCGGGCGCTGCCGGCAACGCCGCCACCGAAGATCTGGTCCTGATGGCCGAAGGCAGCGGCCTGGCCACACAAATTTCATTGCCCGGCCTGCTGCAGGCGGTAGCCTATGCCGAAGCAAGACTGGGCATGAACCTTGGCGGACGCAGCATCAAATGGCTGCGCCGCCGGTACGCCGGCCCCGAAGCCGCGCCGGCGCGGACATAAGCCGCACACGATTCGCGACTTGCTCAAACGACAACAACCAGGAGACTCCCTTATGCAAGCAACCCGCCTTTTTCACCGCCGCGCCATTCTGCGGGGCGCACTGGCGCCCCTGTGCGCCCTGCTGACCGTGGGCGCACCGGCAGCGCATGCGACGGAAACTGCGCAACAGTATCCGTCGCGCGCCATACGCCTGATCGTGCCGTTCGCGCCCGGCGGCGTGACCGATACCGGCGCGCGCCTGGTGGCCGACAAGCTGGGCCAGCGCCTGGGGCAGCAAGTCATCGTGGACAACAAGCCGGGCGCCTCGGGCAATATCGGCACCCAGATGGCGGCGCAGGCCACACCCGACGGATATACCCTGGTGGTGGGTTTTGACGGCACGCTGGTCATCAACCCGCACGTACACCGCAATATCCCCTTCGATACGCTCAAAGACCTGGCCCCGGTCAGCAAAATCGGCGATGCCGCCCTGATCATCGTGGCCAACCCGTCGCTTCCGGCCAACAACCTGCAAGAGTTGATCGCGTACTCTAAATCGCATTCCAACGGCGTGTCGTATGGCAGCGCGGGCGTCGGCAGTACGCCGCACCTTGCCGGCGAGCTCCTGCGCCAGCGCACGGGAGCCAAGCTGGTGCACATCCCGTACAAGGGCGGCGGCCAGGCCATGGCCGACGTGGTAGGAGGCTCGCTTCCGCTGTTGTATACGGCCGTGGCCGGCGCGTATCCTTATGTCGAGCGCAAGCAGATCAAGGCCATCGCCGTCAGCACCGATAAACGCCTTGCGTCTTTGCCGGATGTTCCTACTGTGCAGGAATCCGGCGTGCCGGACTTTATCGCCAACTCGTGGATCGGCATCCTTGCGCCGGCCGGAACTCCTGATGACATCGTGGCCAAGCTGCAAGGCGAAATCCGTGCGGTCGTGAATGCGCCCGATATCCGGGAGCGGCTGGCCGGACTGGGCATCACCGCATCGGGCAATACGCCTGCCGAGTTCCGCAAGCAGATCGCCAGCGACCTGGCCATGTACGAGGACATCGTCAAGAAAGCGCAGATCCGCGCCGATTGACGCCAGCGCCGCCGCAGGCCGGGCGTCACGCCACGCCGGCCAGCGGCAGCGAGCGCGGGCCATGGGGGGTCTGGATGTCTGCGGACAGCCGCAGCGCCTGGCCTGCCGGCAGGCCATGCACGCAGACCGGGCCGTCAAAGGCCAGCGCATCCAGCAGCCGACGCACCCGTGAGGGTTCGGGATGATAGACATCGAGCCGCCGCAATGTACACCCCAGGTCATCGAGCATGCTGGCCGGATGCGGCGCGCTATCCCATTGGATCAGCGCCGGGGCAGCGCCGCCTTCAGGCAGCGCGCCGTCAACCGGAATAGTGATGCGCCAGGCCAGCGCGCCGCGCGTCATCGGTTCGATCTCGCCGGGCACCGCGCCGCAGGCGGCTCGGGCGGCAACAATATCGTCGGTGCGGGCCACCCAGGCAGCCAGCCGCGGCGCAGTATCCGGGCCGATGGTATCCAGGGCAAACCACCGCGCGCGCCCCGGAGGCTGGGCGTCGGGGTCGGGCGCGATGACTTCCAGGTAGACGTTCTCGCCCAGCCGCATCAAGAGATTGTGCGTGCCCATGCGAGGATGCGCGCCGCCCGGCTGCGGACGCACGCCCAATGCGCGCTCGACATAATCCGCCCCGCTTGCCAGGTCGGGCGCAACAACAGCAATGTGATCCAGGAACGTTTTCATGGCAATACCCGATGATCCCGCCCGCGACGCGTCAGTCCGCGAACGATACTTGAGATGATGGCCGTGCGACTAGCGACTATCTGCAAATCTTTGCGGTCGATGTCTGACACCACGGTGTCAGACACCCCAAGGCGCCGCGCAAGATACCCCAGCACAGCTCGCGATCGTTGTCTGACACCTCGGTGTCAGACACCCCCAGGCTCAACATCCCCGGCTCCTCCGCAGGAAGTCCCCGAGGACACCGATTGGTGTCTGACACCTCGGTGTCAGACACCCCTGGCGCCGCGCACGATACCCCAGCACAGCTCGCGATCGGTGTCTGACACCTTGGTGTCAGACACCCCATGGCGCCGCACACGATACCCCAGCACAGCTCGCGATCGGTGTCTGACACCTTGGTGTCAGACACCCCTGGCGCCGCACACGATACCCCAGCACAGCTCGCGATCGGTGTCTGACACCGCGGTGTCAGACACCCCAAGGCGCCGCACACGATACCCCAGCACGGCTCGCGATCGGTGTCTGACACCTCGGTGTCAGACACCCCTGGCGCCGCGCAAGATACCCCAGCACAGCTCGCGGTCGGTGTCTGACACCCCCAGGCTCAACATCCCCGGCTCCTCCGCAGGAAGTCCCTGAGGACACGGCCGGTGTCAGTCCGCCGGCTACTGGTCAGATGTGCAGCGCCTGCCCCAGCGCCCGCAGTGCGGCTTCCTGCACGGCTTCGCCCAGTGTGGGGTGGGCGTGGATCGTGCCGGCTACGTCTTCCAGGCGTGCGCTCATTTCCAATGACTGGCCGAACGCGGCGGCCAGTTCGGATACGCCGCGCCCTACCGCCTGCCAGCCGACAATCAGGTGATTGTCGCGCCGGGCCACCACGCGCACGAAGCCATCGGTGCTTTCCAATGTCATGGCGCGGCCGTTGGCAGCGAACGGAAAGATTGCGCTGGTGCAGTCCAGGCCTGCCTGCTGCGCCTGCGACGGCGCGAGGCCCGCGGTCACGATCTCGGGGTCGGTAAAACACACCGCCGGAATCGCGGCGGGGGCGAATCGCCGGCGTTGGCCCGCCACCAATTCGGCCACCATTTCGCCCTGCGCCATTGCGCGATGCGCAAGCATGGGCTCGCCAGCAATGTCGCCTATCGCCCAGACGTTGCGCATCGATGTGCGGCACTGGTCGTCGATGCGCAACGCATTGCCGGCGCGATCCAATTGCAGGTTTTCGAGCCCCCAGCCCTGGGTGCGGGGACGACGCCCGATAGCCAGCAGAACCTGGTCGGCGGGCAAGGCGGTTTCGGCGCCCGTTGCGTCCTGCACGCGCACCGCGTCGCCCGCCGCGTTCAGGCCCATTACCTTGCGGCCCAGGCACAGTTCGATGCCCATGCGTTCAAGCGCGCCGGCCACCGGTTTGGTGAGCTCGGCATCGTAGGTGGGCAGGATGCGGTCCTGCGCTTCGACCACCGTGACCTGCGCACCGAGCTTGCGATACACCGTGCCCAGTTCAAGCCCGATGTAGCCGGCGCCCACCACGACAAGGCGGCGCGGGATGGAAGCAGGCGACAGCGCCTCGGTGGACGAGATCACCTTGTCGCCGAATGGCATGGACGGCAGCGGCATGGGTTCCGATCCGGCCGCCAGCAACAAGTGCTCGCACTGGATGCGCACCGGCCCTTCGCCGGTGTCGACCTCGACCGTCTTGCCATCGAGCACGCGCGCCCAGCCGCGCACCAGTTGCACACCGCTCTTCTTGAGCAGGGCCTGCACGCCGCCCGTCAATCGCCGCACGATACCGTCCTTCCAGGCCACCGTACGGGCAATATCAATGGCGGGCGCCTGCACGGTAATGCCCAGCGGCGAATCTTGCGCGTATTCGCGGGCGCGCTCGAATTCCTGTGCGGCGTGAATCAACGCCTTGGACGGTATGCAGCCGATGTTCAGGCAAGTGCCGCCCGGATGCAGGCCTTCGACCAGGGTAACCGGCACGCCGAGCTGCCCCGCGCGGATGGCCGCCACATAGCCGCCCGGCCCGCCGCCGATAATCAACAATGTCGTACTGCGGGTGTCGCTCATGGCGCCTCCACGAAGAGCAATGCCGGACGCTCCAGCAGTTCGCGCATAGCCTGAATGAACTGCGCAGCGTCCATGCCGTCTACCACGCGGTGATCGAACGACGACGACAGGTTCATCAATTTGCGAGCCACGACGGCCCCCTGGCGCAATGCGGGCCGCTCGACAATGCGATTCACGCCCACAATGCCCACTTCGGGGTGGTTGATGACCGGCGTGCTGACGATGCCGCCCAGCGGCCCCAGGCTGCTGATGGTGATGGTGGACCCGCTCAACTCGTCGCGTTCGGCCTTGCCGCTGCGCACCGCCTGCGCCAGGCGGGTGATTTCCGCGCCGATGGACCAGATGTCGCGTGCTTCCGCATGCCGCAGCACGGGCACGATCAACCCCGCATCGGTCTGAGTGGCTACACCCAGGTGCACCGCGCCATAGCGCGTGACGACGCCGGCTTCATCGTCGTAGCGCGCATTGATCTGCGGAAAATCCCGCAAGGCGATCACCATCGCGCGCGCGAGCAGCGGCAGCAGTGTCAGCTTGCCACGCGTATCCGCATACTTGCGGTTGAGCTGCACGCGCAGATCTTCCAGGTCGGTAACGTCGCATTCCTCGACATAACTGAAATGAGGAATGCGGCGCTTGGATTCCTGCATTTTCTGGGCGATCTTGCGCCGCAGCCCCACCACCGGCACCTGTTGCTCGTCGCGGCGTTCACGGTAGCCGGGCCCGGCCTGCCGGATGACGGCGCCCTGCCCTTGCAGATATGCGTCCAGGTCTTCGTGCAGGATGCGGCCTGCCGGCCCGGTGCCGTGCACAAAGCGCAATTCCACACCCAGGTCCCAGGCGCGCTTGCGCACGGCCGGCGAGGCCAGGGGCCGCTCGCCTTGCTGCCGTGCGGGCGCAGGGGCCGCCGCGCGAGTGCCTGTGCCGGGCATTGCCGCCCCCTGCGCCGAAGGTGCGCCGGCTTCGATGTCTTGGGCAAGCTGGCCCGCAATGCCCCCTGGCTTGGATGCGGTGTCGACGGCCGGCGGGGTTACGGGTTGCGCGGCAGGCGCCCGGGTCGGCGCAGGCACGTCGTCGCGCGCCGGCGCTGGCGCCGGCGGCGCGTCGTCGGGCCGGGCGTTGCCGGCGCCTTCGATTTCCAGCCGGATCAGCTCGCTGCCCACGGCCATGACATCGCCGACGCTGCCGCCCAGCGCCACCACTTTGCCCACGACGGGCGATGGAATCTCGACGGTTGCCTTATCGGTCATGACGTCGGCCAGCGGCTGGTCTTCGGCTACCGTATCGCCCACCTGCACGTGCCAGCCCACCAGTTCGACTTCGGCGATCCCTTCGCCGATGTCGGGCATCTTGATGATATGGATTCCCATGTCATGCCTCCATCACGCGTTGGAACGCCGCGCCCACACGGGCCGGCCCCGGGAAGTAAGCCCATTCTTGCGCGTGCGGATAGGGGGTATCCCATCCCGTCACACGCTCGATGGGCGCCTCCAGGTGATGGAAGCAGTGTTCTTGCACCAGCGCGATCAGTTCGGCCCCGAAGCCGCATGTGCGGGTGGCCTCGTGCACCACCACGCAACGTCCGGTCTTGCGCACCGAATTCACGATGGTGTCCAGGTCCAGCGGCCACAGGCTGCGCAGGTCGATGATCTCGGCATCCAGCCCGGTTTCCTCGGCCGCCGCCATGGACACATATACCGTCGTGCCGTAGGTCAGCACGGTCAAGGCCTGCCCCGGGCGCACAATGCTGGCCGATTCCAGCGGTACGGTGTAATACCCGGTGGGAACCTGGCTGGCGGGATGCTTGCTCCAGGGCGTCACCGGCCTGTCGTGGTGCCCGTCGAAGGGGCCGTTGTAAAGACGCTTGGGCTCAAGGAAGATGACCGGGTCGTCGTTTTCGATCGCGGCAATCAGCAACCCCTTGGCATCGTACGGATTAGACGGCAGCACCGTGCGCAGCCCGCACACTTGCGTGAACATGGCTTCGGGGCTCTGACTGTGCGTCTGCCCGCCATAGATGCCGCCGCCGCAAGGCATGCGGATGGTAAGCGGCGCAATGAACTCGCCGGCCGACCGATAGCGCAGCCGCGCCGCCTCGGACACGATCTGGTCCGAGGCCGGATAGAAGTAATCTGCGAACTGGATCTCGCACACGGGCCGCAGCCCGTAGGCGCCCATGCCCACCGCCACACCCACGATGCCGCCTTCCGAAATGGGCGTGTCGAATACCCGCGACTGGCCGTACTTGGCCTGCAGACCCTCGGTGCAGCGGAAAACGCCGCCGAAGTAGCCCACGTCCTGGCCGAACACGACGACGTTGCTGTCGCGCTCCAGCATGACGTCCATGGCCGAGCGCAACGCCTGGATCATGGTCATCGACACCGAGTCCTGACCATTGTGTTGATTGTCAGCCATGATCAGACCCCCAGCTCTTGGCGTTGCCGGCGCAAATGCGCAGGCATGTCTTTATAGACGTCTTCGAAAATGCTGGCTGCGCTGGGCACGTGCCCGTCGACCAGCGTGCCGTGGCTTTCGGCTTCTTTCAGCGCCGCCAGCACTTCGGCCTCGAGCTCGGCCTTGAGTTCGTCGTGCTGCGCATCGGACCAGATGCCCAGGCCGATCAGGTGCTTCTTGAAACGCGCGATGGGGTCGCCCAGCGGAAAGTGGCTCCAGTCGTCGCCGGGGCGGTATTTTGACGGGTCGTCAGAGGTGGAATGGGGGCCGGCGCGGTAGGTCACCCACTCGATCAGCGTTGGGCCCAGGTTGCGCCGCGCGCGCTCGGCGGCCCATGCCGACGCTGCGTATACGGCCAGGAAATCGTTGCCGTCGACCCGCAGCGACGCAATGCCGCAGCCCACGCCGCGCCCGGCAAACGTGGCGCCCTCGCCGCCCGCAATGGCCTGGAAGGTGGAAATCGCCCACTGGTTATTCACCACGTTCAGGATCACGGGCGCGCGGTAAACATGCGCGAAGGTCAGCGCGGTATGAAAATCGGCCTCGGCCGTGGCGCCGTCGCCGATCCAGGCGGACGCGATGCGGGTATCGCCCTTGATCGCCGACGCCATGCCCCAACCCACCGCCTGGATGAACTGGGTGGCCAGGTTGCCCGATATGCTGAAGAAACCCGCCTCGCGCTTGGAATACATCACCGGCAGCTGCCGCCCCTTGAGCGGATCGCGCTCGTTGGACATCAGCTGGCACATCATCTCGACCAGCGGCACATCGCGCGCCAGCAAAATGCTTTGCTGCCGGTACGTGGGAAAGCACATGTCGCCCGGCTCCAGGGCCAGCGCATGCGCCGAGCCGATGGCCTCTTCGCCCAGGCTCTGCATATAGAAAGAAATTTTCTTCTGCCGCTGCGCGGTCAGCATGCGCGCATCGAAGATGCGCGTCTTGAGCATTACCCGCATCCCTGTGCGCAACGTATCGGCGGTCAGCTGCGGCGCCCAGGGCCCCACCGCCCGGCCCTCGTCGTCCAGCACACGCACGAGCTCGTAAGCCAGGGGGCCGGTATCGACCGCGGCAACGTCAATGTCAGGTTTGGGAACTTCGCCGGCCGGCGAAAGATGCAGATAGGAAAAGTCGGTCTTGCAGCCTGGACGCCCCGTAGGTTCGGGGACGTGCAGTTTCAGTGGGCCATATTGGCTCATGGGAATGTCTCCACGCTTGATTTTGTCTTGCGTTCTTGCGTTGCAATGGCCTGGTGCTGGAGGTAACCGCGCAGTCGGCCGCTACCGGGGCGCGCGCGGGGTAGTGCGTCGCGTCCGGTTGCAAAAAGATTAGCACAAGGCTTCGCCGTCGCGGTGGTGCGGCAATGCATGAGCGCCGCCGCGGTTGCGCATCGTGAAAAACAGGGGATCTCCCCTGGCCACGCAGGCCGGAAAGGTGCGCGCGCCCGCCCACCCGCCATACGCCGGGGGCCCGCCATAACCGCTAGAATCGACGTCATGGCAGACAAGATGCGACTGGATAAGTGGCTTTGGGCGGCGCGCTTCTATAAGACGCGTAGCCTGGCCGTTCAGGAAATCAACAAAGGCCGCGTGCTGGTCAATGATCAGCCCGCCAAGCCGGCTCGCGACATCGCCGTCAACGACCTGATAACCGTACGCAAAGAAGACCCGCCCATGCACGTGCAGGTGCGGGCGCTGTCTTCGGTGCGCGGGCCTGCGCCCGCCGCACGGCTGCTTTATGAAGAAACCCCCGAAAGCATTTTTTCCCGCGAGCGCGCCGCAGAAATGCGCCGCCTGGCGCCCGAGCCGTCGCAGGACATCAAGGATGGCCGGCCGACCAAGCGCGACCGCAGGCTGATCAGCCTGCTGCGCGGCAAGTAAGGCAGCCCTAGCCCTCGGCTTTGCCGCGGGCCTCGATGCGGCGTTCTACCCGCCGCAGCACCGCCAGCACAAACAGCGCAATCAGCGTGCTGACCACCGCCGTGGCCTCGCGTCCCATGCCGGCCGACACACCGATCGCAGCCGTCATCCAGATACTGGCGGACGTTGTCAGGCCATGGATCTCGCCTTCGCCGCTGAGCTTGATGATGGCGCCCGCTCCCAGAAAGCCGATGCCCGCGATCACACCCTGCAGCACCCGGCTGAGATCGCCGACTTCCATGCCGCCCTGCAGCGGCACCAGCACGAACAGCGCGGCTCCCAGGGCCACCAGAATATGGGTGCGCAGGCCGGCGGCCTTGCCGCTGCGTTCGCGCTCGTAGCCCAGCAGGCCGCCCAGCACGAAGGCCATGCCCAGCCGCAGCACGATGCGCGTGAGCTCGCCCACATCGGGAATATCGCTGAATTCACTATAGATAGTGGCCCAGATCTCTTGCCAGACGGTCATGGATGGGGTCTCCCTAGGCGCGATTGGCTTGCCATGCCCGCCCGAGCGCGAGCATGCACGCCATCATATCGGTTTGCCGTCGGGCGCTTGTATCAGAATTTGGCGCCCCCACCGGCCAGCCTTCCGGACGGCGCCCCGCGCCTGGGGTACAATGCCTCCCCGCTGCTGGTCACAGCCAGCGGCACGTCGGGGCGTAGCGCAGCCTGGTAGCGCATCTGCTTTGGGAGCAGAGGGTCGCGAGTTCGAATCCCGCCGCCCCGACCAATAGAATCAGCGGTTTCGCGATAGCGGCCACTAACAATAAATACCCGCGGGAACAAGAGGTATCGTGGCCTTCCCCCTATAAGGGCAGCTAAATCTACTATGACGTTGCTAGCGAAAATGCCGCAACAACGCGCGGCCGTCGTTGTATAGTTATGGGTACCCGTACGAACGGGCGGAGATTCACATGGCTCAAATGAAAGTGTCTCAAGGTGGGAAGCTGTACGGCTACAAACTGACCGAACGCGCAAAGATCAAGCCGGTGCCTGCGACGACAAATAAGCAACGTGTGGTTACCGATGCCAAGGCGGTGATTAAGACTCACCGTGATGTACTTGTAGCTCTCAGGGATCGCTAATTGCTTGACCCCCAGTTCGTCATCGCTGTACATGACGAAATCATCGCCGAACTGGGAGGCTTGCCCGGTCTGGCTGGCGGTGGTGCCGGCGCAGTAGAAGCTGCGTTGTTTCGCGTCGAGATGCACGCGCAATACGCTGAGTTAAATGACGTGTTTGGTATTGCCGGCCTATATGCCGAGGCAATCGCCCGAGGCCACGTCTTTAATGATGCGAACAAGAGAACCGCTCTTACCTGCGCGCTCACCTATCTATATGGGCAGGGCATTGAGGTACCGCGATCGCCAGAATTAGAAGAAGTAATGGTGCATCTTGCCGCAGGCAATCTGTCAGGCGAAGATGTAGCAGATTTTCTGTACGCAGTGTGGATCGACCACGGACAGCCAGCCGTAGGTAATGCCGCCAATTAAATAAACTGGCTGATTCGCCCCATTTTTCCCGCTCGGAAAGGTGCGGTGTCACAATATAAGCACCGCCACCAAACCCTCGTTATTCAACGTCACAGACGTATCGCTGATGGCTCGCAGCAGATCATTGGTTAGCGGGGCAAGCCCTTAGCCATTCGGTGCGATAACGGACCCAAGTACCTGGGCGCGGCAATTATCGAGTGGGCCGAAGCTGGGAGCGTAAAGCTCCAATATATGCACCGGGCGAGCGGCAACAGAATGCCTACGTCGAACGGTTCAACAGGATCGTGCGTTACAAATGGCCGTCCCAATCTTACTGGGACAATCTGGATCACTTACAGCCCCTCGCGTAGCGATCCTACTTCTGGAATCGCTAAGAGTGGGCATTACCGTCAGCCGCAACATGCGGCTGACCCTTTTCTTTTTTGCGGTCACCGTCGCCAGGCGCGACCCGGCCCCGTCCTGCGGAATTTATGCGCACTCGTGCCAAGGCACCGCACATAGTGATTAAGAGAAGCATTCAAAGCGTGCAATCGTAGCGGGCGCTTGAAGCATCCGGCTACTGGGACACGGAAAATGATCTGCTCTGCAAACGCTCGTTATCACATACTTATCGTGGACGATAATCCGGACGAATTAAAGCTCCTGGTTGAATTGCTGCGGGGGGAGAACTTCCGCATCACGTTGGCGTTCGACGGCAACCAGGGGTACAAGCGTGCGGTGGCAGTGGCGCCCGACCTGATCATCATGGATCTGCGCATGCCGCACACCGACGGATTCACCGCGTGCAGGCTGCTGCAGCACAACCCGGCCACCGCGCAGATTCCCATATTCTTTCTGTCGGCCGCGCGCAGCATGGACGAACGCCTGAGCGGCTTGCGCAACGGGGGCGTGGACTTCGTGTTGAAGCCCTTCGATCCCTCGGAAGTGCTGGCACGCATCCATATCCACCTCAAGCGCGCCCGCCCCCGCGCGATGCCGCCAGCCGCTGCGGCTGCGTCGGCGGCAGACGGGCCGGCCGCTCCGGCGGCACGCCCCAGACTCAGCGCCGAGCAGGTCATCGTCCATGCGGCGACCAGCTATCTGGCGCATTGCCTGGCGGCGCCCCCGCACCTGCCCGATCTTGCGCGAAAGGTCGGCACCTACGAAAAGCGGTTGTCCCAGGCCTTCAGGAAAGTGCTAGGCAAGACCGTCTACGAGTATCTGCGCGACGAGCGCCTGAGGATGGCGCAGGTGCTGCTGGATGACACCACCCTGAGCATCACCGACATCGCCGCCGAAACCGGGTTTTCGAGTCCGGCCAACTTCGCCACGGCCTTTCGCAAGAAAACCGGCGCTACCCCTACGGAGTACCGGCGCAGGCTTGCGCAGCGTATCGACAGCGCCGACCCGATGCCGCCCGGCCCGCTGCACACCCGCTCCCGGACCGAAACGTCATGAGCCGGGGCTACCCGGCCGGCCCGGCAAACACAGCGCAGATTGCGCTGGACAGCACCACACCGGCCTCGGCCCAGGCAGCGGGCTCGGTGGAAACGCTGCACGCACTGGTGATGGCGCACGGCATATTGACGGGCGCGTTCCTGACGCTGGCGTGCCTGGCCGGCGTGCGCGCGGTCCTGTACCGGGCTCGCACATATGCCTGGCTGACATTGGCCGCCGGGGCGGCGCTGTTCCTGCAGTTCACTTTGGCGCACCCCGCCGTTGCAGGCCGGCTGCCAGTGCGCTGGCTGCTGGCGCCAGCCGCCGAGACGCTGGCTGGCGTCGCCCTGGCGACAGCCGCCACCGGACTGATATGCAGCGTGGCCGCGCGCAACCCGGCGCTGCACGCCAATGCGCGCGTCGCCGCGGTGGTGGCCATGGGCATCATCGCGTTGAACGCCTGCGCGTTATGGTTGCCCCACACCGCCACCCAGCTGGCCTTGCTGCTTGCGGCGGGCGCGTGCGCCAGCCTCGCCCTGTTCAGCCTGAGACTACGCGACGTGACGCCGCTGGCCACGCCTCTGGGCTTTACGGCACTGGCGGCATGCGCGCAACTGCTGCTGCGCCTGGATGGCGTCGCCATGCTCCTGCCGCAACCGGCCGCTGCGCAATGGCCGCATTCCAAAGTGGAACCCGAATACCTGGCCAGCGCCCTGGCCAACCTGGGCGCGCTGGGCTTATGGCTGCGGTACCTGGGCGGCGAGCGACCGTCCCTGCCTTCCCCGGATCCCGAGCCAGCCGCAACGCATGCGACGCCGCCCTACGACCCGGCGGCCGAAACCGGGGCCGAAACGGCGCCTGCCCGCGATCCGGAGCAAGAACGCCTCAAGGACCAGGCCAGCCGCACGATCGAAAGCCTGGGTTATCTCGCCCACGACCTGCGGGCTCCGCTGGCCACCATCATGGGGTATGTACGCCTGATGCGCGGCAACAAGGCCCCGGCCCGGCCAGACTATCTGGATGCCATCGAACGCTCTGTCGATTACCAGCTTTCATTGATCGATGACGTACTCGATTACACCAAGGCAGAACTCGCGCCCTTGTATTTGCAACCCCGGGACACCGACCTGCCGGCCCTGCTGGACGCCATAGCTTCCTATGCCCGCGCGCTGGTTCATTCCGGGCGCCACCAGTTCGCGCTCGAGGCCCCGGAACTGCTGCCGGCGCGCGTCGAGGTTGACGGCAAGCGGCTGCAACAGGTGCTGTTGAATCTGCTTTCCAATGCCGTGAAATACTCGTCCCAAGGCACTGTGCGCCTGCTCGTGCAGGCGGAAAAAATTCCCGACATGCCGCGTTGGCGCATGCGGTTCGGCGTCAGGGACGAAGGCATCGGCATCGAGCCCGCCGACCAGGACAGGATATTCGACGCATTCACGCAGCTTGAGCAGACCCAAGGCGGCGCGGGACTGGGGCTGCTCATATCCGAGCGGATCGTGGAAAGCATGGGCGGCACGCTGGCGGTGGACAGCGCGCCGGGAAAAGGCAGCGAATTCAGCTTCGCAATCGAACTGCGAGAAACAGACGGCACGCTCGTGGCGTCCATTGCCGGCACGGGCCCACTCGACGATAGCGACGCATCGCTTGCGCGCATCAGCCTCCCCCCGGTGGCGGCGCGGCTGGAACTCGCGATGCTGGTGCGCGACGGGCGGCTTACCGACATTGAAGAATGGCTGTCGCAAGCCGAGCGGGCACAGCCCGACTATAGCCACTACTACGGCGAAATCCGGGCGGCCCTGCAAGCGCTGGACCTGGCGCGCCTGGAAAGGCTGGCCCTGGGGGAACCCAGGGACGAGCCGCCTGCGCAGCCACAAGACGGCAACGCCTGAAAAAGTGCGCGCAAGCAAAGGAATTTCTCTTCCGGAAAAAGTCCGCGCCTAGGCGTGGACCCACACTACCTACTCGCCGAACCCGGCCGGCAGCACGCGGCCCGGCGCGCCTGCCCACGCTGCGGGACAGCATCCGACGCGGCGCCCTCAATCGCTCTACACGCTGCAGGGACACCATGAACCATCAACCGCGACACGAACCTTTCCTGTTTTCACCGCAGACCGCCCTGCTTGCGGCCGGCGACATGCCGCGGGCCGCCGGACCGCGCGGACACTTGACCGCCGGCGCGGCCGCTGCGGGCGATGCGTCCAGCGCCGCGATGCTGGCCCGCATCCGGCAGCTCGAGTCCCAGAACCGCCGGCTGCAGCGCCTGAGCATCACCGACGAGCTGACTTGCGTATACAACCGGCGCCACTTCTCGGCGAGCTTCGCGGCGCTGGTGCACACGCCGCCATCACCGCTGCCGCGCGCGGCGGCGGTGGCGCTGTGCCTGTTCGATATCGATCATTTCAAGGCCTATAACGACGCGTTCGGCCATCCGATGGGCGATGCCGCGCTGCGCGCCGCGGGAACGGCCGTCAAGGCGCTGTTGCGACGCGAGTCGGACCGGCTGTTCCGTTTCGGCGGGGACGAGTTCGGCGCCCTGTTGCGGGCGGCCACGCCGGCCCATGCCGAGGAATTTGCGCTGAAATGCCAGGCGGCCATCAGCGCGATGAAGATACCGCATCCCGGTACGCCGGGTTCGCTGTTGAGCGCCACCTTTGGCGTGGCATGGCACCCGGCGCCCGCGCGCTGCGGCATAACGGCGCAGCAACTGTACTCGGCGGCCGACAACACGCTTTACGCCGCCAAACAGGCCGGCCGCAATCGCGTGCTGATGCGCATCATGCAAGACCCCGAGCGTGCATGACTCGGCAGTCGAGCAAGCCCCGGATGCCGTGCGTCTATGCGCTTCGACTTCAAGACCGGAACGTTCACCCACATGCGGCATGCCGCCGGCCTGACCGCGGTGGCCAGCCCGAACGGGGCCCTGAGCTGGCAGTCGCTGCGCGCGGCCACCTGGGACTGGATGCGGCGCGCGCGCAGTGCCGGCGTGCGCGCCGACAAGTCCCTGGCGATACTGGGCTGCGACCAGCCATCGTTTGTCACCGCGGTACTGGGCTGCGTGGCGCTGGGCATCCCGTACGTGCCGCTGGACTGCCGCGACAGCGTGTACTGGATCCGCCATCGGATCGACATCGCCCGTTCGTCGCTGATCTACGACCCCCTGGAAGACCGGTTCATTGTCGGGCTGACCGAGACCGCGCCGTTGCGGGAAGCGGGCCTGGCCAGCATCTTGTTCACCACGCCAGCCGGCGGCGACCCACTGGGCGTGCAGATCGGGCGCGAAGGCATGGCACTGTTGGCCAACTGGCTGCGTCACGGGGCAGGCTTCGCGCGCTCGCCGGTGTTCATGGCGTGCCTGCCCTGCGACCATAGCTTTTCACTGATGACGCTGGTGGGCGCGATGGAGCTGGGCGGCACGCATGTAACGTCGCCATCGGGGCAGGACGCCACAGGCGCGGGGCTGGCGCATTATCTGCAGACGCATGGCGTGACGGTGCTCGGCGCCACCCCGGCATTTCTGTGCGGCCAACTGGCGTATCCAGAAATCAGCGGCGACCGGCTGCCCGGGCTCGATACGCTGGTCCTGGCCTGCGAGCCGGCAAGCTGGCGCCAGTTCGCCGAACTGCGGCTGCGGTTTCCCCGCGCACGCATCATCAATACGTTCGGATGCGCCGAACTGGCCGGCCTGGCGACCTGGGGGCCGCTGGACGATGGGCTGCCTGCGCAGCGCGCCGGCCTCTGTCCGCTGGGCAGCGGATTGCGCGACACGCACGTGTTCGTGCAGGACGACGAAGTCTGCTTCGGCGGCAACCACGTCATGCGCGGCTACATCAACGCCGGGCAACTGACGCGCGACCGCCTGTTCACCTACAAAGGCAAGCGGGCCTACCGCACCGGCCTGCGCGGCGCCGTCGATGACGACGGCGTGCTGCACTGGCTCAGCGCGGCGTGAGCGGGCGGCTGCCCGCTAGGCGGCGTCGGATACCAGCACCAGCCGCGCGCCGGGCGCCTCGACGGCGCTGACCAGCCCGTCCGGGTCATGGTGCACGATGCCCAGCGGACACTCCTGCAGTTGCTTCAATTGCGCAGGCGAGGCGCAGAAGGCAAGCAGGCAGTGCCAGTCATGCAGCTCGCCGCCGGCGGCGCGGCGGCACAGTCTGCCGTAACGCATGCGGTTATAGCGCGCCCAGCCAACCAGCACGGCGCTGGCGACCAGCGCACCGGCCACATAGGCCAGCAGCGTATCCAGGGTGGGCAGCAGCCTGGCCCAGGCTTCGGACGGCCCTGCATCGGGGCCTTCGAGCAGCACGGCGGCCACTCCTCCGGCAATCAGGTAGCAGAATCCTATCCAGGCAAGGATGGTCAATGTGCGGTCGACGCACAGGGCAAGGAATGAACGTTGGGTGCGTAGGATCATGATGTAGGTGCCTTGATGCCGCGATCCGGGCTCACCCATCGCGCGCGGCGACGCCGGATCATCAGCATGACTTTGGGGAAGCTCACAACGGTAGTGAACAGGTTGATCATCCAGAAGATGAACGGGTACCAGATCACCCAGAACAGCTCGCGCGGCAAGCCGGGTTCGTAGCGCCTGTCTACCAGCAGGCTGATGACAAACTGCAGCAGGCATACGATGGCCAGCACCATCCCCGTGAAAGCGGGCGGCATGAAACTTGCCACTGCCAGCGCCTGCGGCATCGGCAGCCACAACCCCAGCAGGCCGATGACGGTAAAAAAAGCAAACGCGAATGCCCAGAACGTGGACAG
Source organism: Bordetella genomosp. 7 (assembly GCF_002261265.1). Classification (GTDB taxonomy): domain Bacteria; phylum Pseudomonadota; class Gammaproteobacteria; order Burkholderiales; family Burkholderiaceae_B; genus Bordetella_A. Next base: position 445,571 of record NZ_NEVK01000006.1, read on the forward strand.
GCAGTACTCGGCCATCATTGCCCACATGCGACGGTTCTCCCAGCGCCAGATGCCCGTGACATTCTTGAGAAACACTTCGGCGCCCCCGCGCGCCCAGCGCAGGCGCTGCTTCCAGAGGCCGGCCAGCGTCTCGGGCATGAGAATCCAGCACAGCGCCCGGGGTTCGTAAAACACCGACCAGTGGTCGCGCTGCAGTTTCCAGCTGATATCGATGTCTTCGGTGACCATGTCCAGGCTCCAGTACCCTACCCTGTCCAGAGCCGACCGCCGGAACGCGGCCACCGCGCCGGACACCGTGAACACCTGGCCGTACACGCGCTGCGCCCGCTTGATCAGGCCGATGATGGAAGAGAACTCGCCCACCTGTATCCGGCCGATCAGCGTCGAGCGCGTGCGCACCCTTGGATTGCCGGTTACCGCACCCACGCGCGGATAGCGAACCAATGGAGCGACCAGATACGCCACCGCATCGGGGTCGAGCAGGGCATCGCCGTCTATGCACACCAGGTATTCGCCGCGCGCGCTCAGCGCCCCCACGCGCAGCGCCATCGCCTTGCCCTGGTTGGCGGCCAGGTGAATGACGCGCAACCGGTCGTGCTCCAGCGCCAGCGCATTGAGCATCGCGCCCGTGGCGTCACTGGATCCATCGTTGATGGCAATGACCTCGATCTTGCGATACCGCTGGTTCAGCACGGCCAGCAACGTCTGTGCGCCATGGTCGGCTTCGTTGAAACACGGCACCAGCACCGATACCAGCGGCTGGCCGGGCAGCTCCGGAGGCGGGGTGCCCGGCCCCCAGGGCCAGTGTCGCTCCCATTGCAGCCAGAAATAGATGCCACCGGTCATCCACACGATGGACATGAAAAGGGGATACAGGAAGATGAATTCCAGCAGCACTTCGCTGGTCAGGGCCAGTGCGAATCCCACCGGCAACCCGGTGACCAGGCACAGGGCCAGAAAGGCTATCAGTCGTTCTATCATCGCAATGGGTACCAGGAGTCAGAGATGGCGGGCCGGATCTCTTCCAGCACCGGGTGGTTCTGCACGAAATCGTCGGGGTAGTAGCCGAAGTTGCGCGCGCCCCGAAGCTGCAGGCGCCGCATCCATTGCGCCAGCACTTCAGTGTCCACCGGCGTGCTTTCGGCCCCATCGGGCGCCCTGCGCCAGTCGCGGGCCTGCAGCTCGAACACGGTGCGCCGCAGCGCGCCGGGCCGCAGGGCGACGGTATCGACTACGCGATCCAGCCACGCCAGTTCCTGGCCTTCGGGCACGTCTTCCATCAGCGGCATGGCCATGGGCGCGGTCCAGTCGTAAGCGGCCAGGAAGTCGTCCAGGTTCTGCGCAAACCATGCCTCGCTGCCGGGGTCGACGATAGGCCCGGCAAACAGGTTGCGGGCGGTCAGGATATGCGGCCCGCGGATGGCTTTCACCTCTTGGGCCAGTTCAAGTGTGAAATCGACCAGATGGCGGCTCTTGAATCGCGTCCATCGCTGCATGGCGTCCGGGTCGGCGCGGATCTCGGCGATGCTGGCCGGCAGGCCGGCGGCCTGGTAGGCCGCCAGCGCGTCGGGGCCGGCGTCTTCGAAATCTGTCAGCAAGGCATCGTCATGGAACAGGATGCCGTCGAACACGGCCTGGCGCGACAAGTCCTGGTAGATCTCGATGATGCGCTGGCGCGCCGTCGCGTCAAACGGCGACAGACGCCGGTATTGCTCGGGGTCGGGCGCTACGGAGCCGGTCTGCGCGTCCCATCGCGTCACGCGCGGCAGGTCGGGATCCAGGTCGAAGCTCAGCACCGGCAGCCAGGCGTACACCTGCACGTGCGCGCGGTTGCGCAGCTGCCATGCCACGCGATTGAACATGTCCGCCCTGACCGGCAGCCACCGGTTCGGAAAGTACAGCTCGCGCGCCAGCCCGTCGCCCTGCGGGTCCGCGAACGCCTGCAGGAATACGGTATTGATCTGCATATCGCGTATGCGCTGCACCAGCTCGCCCAGGTTGCGGTCCGCCTGTTCCGGATCCGGGTCATATACATAATCAATATCGACGTGGGCCACCCGCATCAACGGATACGCTTCGATGCCGACCACGGAATTGGCGAACGACGATGTAATCGGGTCGCTGGCGATCAGCAGGCGGGGGGTGGACATCAGGCCCTGTACATGCGCCGGCCCGTCTTCCAGCGTCATGCCCATCTGATAGCCATGCTCGCTGGCGATGCTGAGCCCCGTGCCGCTTTCCGCACCGTACGGCCATACCCAGGCGCGGGGCGGCGTGCCCGCGGCGCGATTGATCTTGCGGGTGACCGCCGCGATATCGCGGTCCAGTCGGGCGCGATGGGCGGTCTCGGATTCATAGGTCTGCGTATCCGCGTCATACAGGCGGATGGCGGCGGCAGGCTCGGTATTGCCCTGCGGATTGGCCAGCGCGCCGAAATGCAGATCGTTAGTGTGGGCGGCGATCTCGACCAGCCCCGATCTGGACAGCTCGGTCACATCGCTCCAGTTCAGGAAGCGCTCGCGTTCCACCGGCTGGCCGCCGAAATCGACGGGCTGACCCTGCGGGGTGTCCATCCATTTGCCCACGGGCGCCACCACGGCCGGCCAGTTGAACGCGCGCAATATCGGCAGCACGCGTGTCAGCGAACTGCGATACCCATCGTCAAACGTCAACAGCACGGCATTCTCCGGCAAAGGGGCTCCGCCGTCGCGCGCAGTCATGATCTGCGCCAGCGACACGGGCTGGTAGCCGTTTTCGCGCAGCCAGGTGAATTGCTGCACCAGCCGGTCCGTGCGCACGCTGAGAAACCGCTGGTCCGGGTCGCTGTCCTCGACGTCGTGATACCCCAGCACGACAAACTGATTGGTCGGCCATGGCTGGTCGGCGCGAGAGACGGGCCGGTCGTCGGGCGGCACAAACACCGGTATGTCGCGCGCGCAGGCGCACAGCGCGCTCATTGCCAGGAACACCGCCCACCATCGCAAATAATGGAATCGCATGATTGCCCCGCTAGAACCGGAAGGAAAGGTCGAAGACGAGGCGCACTTCGCGTTCGCGGTCGCCGTCATACGGACGGCTGATGCCCGTGGCCGTGGCTCCCAGCGCCAACGCATCGTTCACCTGCCAGCGCTGGCCGTAGCTCAGCGCCACAATGCCCCCGGTGCCGTGGTCGCGCTGGGAATAAAGTCCCACGCCCAGGCCGGCCGTCTGGGTCCAGGCGGACTCGTAGCGGCGGTGCAGCAGGTGTGTCACCTGCAAGCTGGGCAGTACCGTCAGGTCGGCGCGCGGGTTGAAGTACGGCGTGTCGCTGCGCGTATTGCGCGACACCGACACGTCCATGCCCAGGTCCACCGCCAGTTTGGGGGCGGTGTACAGGCGCTCGCGGCCCAGCACGCCGATACTGAACCGGTCATTGCCGTCACTGAAATGCATGCCCGTCGCCGACAGGGTCCATTCGCGCTGTTCGTCGGCGCGCCAGCGGACAAACGCTTCCACGCTGTTGGCTGAAATGTTGTTGGTCAATGCCCGCAAGGGGGTGGCGCGCGATCGCCAGTCGACACCTGCGCCCACTTGCCAGCTGTCATCCAGGTCCAGCGCGCCTTCCAGGCGCAGGCCCGGCTTGGTGCCGAAGCCATAGTTGTTGGCCGAGGCCTCGGCCTGCACCGTCACGTCACGCACTCGCCACTGCACGCCGCTGCGCGCCCAGCGGTACCGGCCTGTGCCTTCTTCGAACTTGCCCGTGGCATAGCCGGCGCCGACGAAGGCCCGCCAGTCTTCCGAAATGGGCGGCGAGTACAGCACCGTTTCTATGGCGGTTTCTCCGTCTCCGGCCACCGCGCTGTCATTTGCGATGCCGCGCGCGCCCGACACCAGCAGCTCGGCCTTATCGTGCACCTCGATGGCGCGGGCCAGTTGCCGCACCGCGGCGTTATCGGGAAACCGGGCCGTGACGTCCGCGCTGAGCAGGCGGGCCTGGCGCCATTCCTGCAACTCCAGCGCCGTGTAGGCCTGCCCCACCTCTACTGAAAGATTGCGCGGCGCCAGGGTTTCGGCAAGTTTCAATTCCACTTCGGCTTCGCGAGGCCGCTGCCGGGCCAGCAGCGCGTCGGCGCGCGCCGCGCGCAGCCCGGCGTTGTTGGGCGCGAGCCTGACCATCTCGTCGTAGGTTTCCTGCGCCTGCCGGGTGTCGCCCGCCATCAGACGCCCTTGTGCGCCGACCCGCAAGGCTTCAAGATGCAGATCGTTGGGCATGCGCTCTTCCTGGCCCTTGTAATACAGCCACGGCGCATTGTCGGTCTGGGCCTGCTCGATGATGGCCTGCGCCTCGTCCCGGCGTTCGGCCTCGGCCAGCGAATAAAACAGGCCCGTGTGGCTGGCCAGCCAATCCCCTGGTTCATCTGAGGCGACCTCGGGATCTTCCATCGCGCCGGCAAACAGCGTCGCCGCAGCCTCCGGCTGGCGCAGGTACAGGTAGGCGTTGCCCACGTCGTTGAGCACGTAGCGGGGCACGGGCACCTGCTCGGCCTGCAGGCGTTCGTACTCGTCCACAATATCCTGCATGCGTTCGCTGATGTACAACGCGCGCAGGCGGTCGATGCGCGCGCGCTGCACGTCGCCCCTGGCTTCGTCGCCAAGCGCCGTCCATGCCTCGATCTGCGCATCCAGCAACGCCACCGCCCGGTGGGCAACGTCCAGGCGCGCCGCTTCGCCCCGCGCGTTCAAGCCCGCAATGCGCACGAGTTCAGCCGCGTAATCGCCCTCCAGGCGGCGCATCTGGGCCGGCGTGAACAAGTCTGCCCGGCCGCGCGCCACCCGCAATGCCGCCTCGGCCATGCGCGCGCGCTGCAACGCAAACACATAGGCCCGCACTACGTAGGCGCGCTGGGGCGCGAGCTGATAGGCGCGGTCTACCTGTTCCAGTGCTGCGAAATGCTGCTGGCCTCTCGCATAGGCATAGCCCAGCGCGAGCCTGCGGTCTACATTGCGTGGAGCCTGCGCCACAAGCTTGCGACCCAGCTCGATGGCCTCGGCAATTTCGCCGGCGTCGGCCAGCACCATCGTCTCGCCCAGCACGAATGCATCGTCTTCAGGATAGGGGCGCGCGCCCTTGCGGAACACCAGCAGCGCCTGGTTCCACTGTTTCTCGTCGCGATAGGCGCGCGCAACGGTGGCCAGCGCCTCGGCCGGCAGCGGGCGCGCCAGCGCAAGAGATTCATAGACTTCAATGACTTCGGCGCTGCGCCCTGCCCGCCCGGCGATCACGATCAAGTCGACGATGGCGCGCAAGTCCTGCGGGTTCAGGCTGACGCGCTGGCGCAGCATGGCCAGCGCGGGGTCGTAGATGCCCTGGCGCGCCTGGATGATCAGCGCGTCGTATTCCTCGTCGACTTTGGCGGCGGATGCCGGAGCCCATGCCAGCGCGCAAGCCGCGAGCCCATGAACCAATGCCGCTGCCGGGGCCGCCAGGCCGCGATGGATACCAACCCGTATTGAAGCCATACCAGTGTCTTTGCGCAGTCATGGACAACGTTGAGGGGGCAAAACGAGGGCTCAGTATGGGTAGCGTCGAACCGCGGGACGTTTGCGCCACCGGCAATAGGCATTGATCGAACGGAAAACGTTTGGGCGAGCATCCCGGCGCGATTAGCGTCACCGGGGGAACGATCCGTTCCGCGCCTGGCGTCGTTTCAGGGGTACTCGCAGCGGCGCATGGCAGTTAGAATCAAATTCATCTATCTACTGGAAGGAAGATTTTTATGACTAACGCTTTTCTCGACGCCCTGAAGCAACGCCGCACGCAATACGCCCTGGGCCGTAACGTATCGGCCAGCAAAGAAGAACTGCTGCGCCTTATTCAAGAAGCCATCAAGCACAGCCCTTCGTCGTTCAACTCGCAAAGTTCGCGTGCGCTGGTGCTGTTCGGCGCCGAAAGCGAAAAGCTGTGGCGCATCGCGGTGGACGAGGTGCGCAAGGTCGCACCCGCCGAAGGATTCGAGAAAACCGAGGCGAAGCTTGCCAGCTTCGCGGCGGGCGTGGGCACCGTCCTGTTCTTTGAAGACCACGACGTGGTGCGCAGCCTGCAAGAGCAGTTCCCGCTATATGCCGACAACTTCCCGGTCTGGTCCGAACAGTCCGGCGGCATGGCGCAAATGGCAGTGTGGGCCACCCTGGCAAACGCCGGCGTGGGCGCAAGCCTGCAGCACTACAACCCGCTGATCGACGATGCCGTGGCGCGCGAATGGAGCATTCCGGCTTCATGGAAGCTGCGCGCGCAGATGCCGTTCGGCTCGAACGAAGCGGGCTTTGGCGAAAAAGCCTTCATGGACGACGCCGAACGGTTCCGCGTCGCCGGCTGAAACCCTGCATGAACGGCGCAGGCACATCTGCCGATGTGCCTGCGCCGTTCAGCCGGCGGCCTCGCCCGGCGGCGTGGCCACGGCCACCACGCCCGATTCGATCAGCGCGCCGATTTCCCGGGCGCTATAGCCGAATTCCCCCAGGATCGACACGGTGTCCTCGCCCAACTGCGGCGCGGCGCGATGATACTGGGCGGGAGTCGCCGACAGCTTGACGGGCATGCCGACCGTGCGCACTTTGCCCGCCACCGGATGCTCCTGTTCGACCACCATGCCGCGCGCCAGAGTTTGCGGGTGCGACAGGGCCTGGGCCACGGAATGTACCGGGCCGGCGGGCACGCCGGCATCGTCGAAGATTTCCAGCCATTCTTGCGCGCTGCGGGTCTGCAGGATGGCAGACATGCATTGCACCAGTTCGTCGCGATTGTTCATGCGGTCGCGGTTGCGTGCAAAGCGCGGGTCCTCCGCCCATTCCGGCTTGCCCAGCGCGGCTGCGATGCGCTGCCAGTTTTTCTCGTTGGCCCCGCCGATGATGATCCATTCCGTGGCGGTGGGAAACGCCTGGTAGGGCGCGCTGAGCACGTGAGCCGACCCGGTGGGACCGGGGGACACGCCGCTGCCGAAGTAGATCGCCGCGTGCCAGTACAGCTGCTGCAGGCTGGCTTCCAGCAGCGAAGTTTCCACCATCTGGCCTTCGCCCGTGCGCAGCTTGTGCTGGTAGGCGGCCAGCACGCCAAAAGCCGCCAGCAGACCTGCGTTGATATCGGCTACCGAGTTTCCGGTGCGCAACGGCGGTCCGCCCGGTTCGCCGGTAATGGCCATGAGCCCCGAAAACCCTTGCGCCACCAGATCGAAGCCGCCCTTGTCGGCATATGGCCCGGTCAGTCCGTAGCCGGACACCGCGCAGTAGATCAGGCCAGGGTTTTCTTTGCGCAGCGCGTCGTAGCCAAGTCCGAGCTTGTCCATCGTGCCCTTGCGGAAGTTCTCGGTCACGACGTCGGCGTCGCGGATCATGCGCAACAGAATCTTCTTGCCTTCCGGGTGCTTCAGGTCCAGCGCAATGGCGCGCTTGTTGCGGTTGAGCATCAGGAAAGGGGCCGAGACGCCATTGATCAGGGGGTCGCGATACTGGCGCGAATCGTCGCCGCCGTTGATCTTTTCGACCTTGATCACGTCCGCGCCCATGTCGGCCAGCATCATGCCGCAGGTGGGTCCGGCCATGATCTGCGCCAGTTCGATGACGCGCATTCCCGCCAGCGCGCCCTTGGCGTTGCCGGGAGAAGTTCCAGTGGATGATTGCATTGCATGGGCTCCTGGTCGGGTATCAGCGTCCTTGGAAGCGGGGCTTTTCCTTGGACAGGAAAGCGCGGTAGCCGCTGCGGAAGTCTTCGGTGTCAAAGCAGTCGAACGCCTCGTCGCGGTCTTCGTCGGCAAGCGCCTTGCCGCTGACCAGGTTGCCGACGAATTTCTTGTGCCAGCGGGCCACGAGCGGGGCCCCTTCGGCGATCCGGCGCGCCGTGGCCTGCGCCTCGGCCGCGACGTCGTCGTCGGACGCCACCCGCGTCACGACGCCCAATCGCAGCGCTTCGGATGCATCGAAAATGGTGCCCTCCAGCAAGACCTGCAGCGCCACTGATGGGCCCACCAACCGCACCAGCGGCCCGAGTTCCGAGTACGACATCACCAGGCCCAGGTTCTTGATGGGCACACCGAAGCGTGAGCTTGCGCCGCAGATGCGGATGTCGGCCAGGCAGGCGATCTCCAGGCCTCCCCCGACGCAGATGCCATGGATCTGCGCCACGATGGGGTGCGGGCAATCTTGCAGGGCCTCGATTGTGCGGCGCATGACGGCCCCGTATATCCGCGCCTGTTGTTTGTTGCTGCGGCTGGTTTCGAATTCGCCGATGTCATTGCCGGGAGAAAACGCCTTTTCTCCGGCTCCGCGCAGGATGATGCAGCGCACGCTGTCGTCCGCGCCCAGCTCAAGAAACGTGTCGCCCAGCAGTCGCCATCCGTCGATGGTGAAGGCATTGAGCTTTTCGGGGCGGTTCAGCACGACAGTAACGATACCGTCATCGCGCTGTACAAGGACCAGCGGCTCGCCGGCCGCGTTGGTGCAAGCGTTCGTGTTCATGGAGCTTCCTTTGTGAGCAGGATCGGGGCCTGGCGGCCCCGGTGGAGCCAATGGGCTATTGCGGAGTCAGCCCCAGGCTCTTGGTGATCTTGGCGTACTTCTGCCATTCGTCTTGCAAGTAGCTCGCAAACGCGGCGGGCGAATCCGGGCCGCCGCCCAGGTCCATGCCCTGATCCGCCAGCTTGCCGGCGACTTCGGCGTCGGCAAGCGTGGTGGACAGGGCATCGTCGAGCTTTTCCAGTATGGGTGCAGGCAGCTTGGCCGGAGCCAGCACCGCATACCACTGCAAGATGTCCATGCCCTTGACGCCGGCCTCTTCCAGTGTGGGCACGTCGGGCAAGCGCTTGGCGCGCTGCGCGCTGGTGACGGCCAACGGCCGCAGCTTGCCGGCCTGGATCTGGCCGATGGCGCCGGGCAGCGTGTCGAAATTCATGTCGACCACGCCCCCCAGCAGATCCGTCATGGCCTGGCCGCTACCTTTGTAGGGAACGTGTTCCATCTGTACGCCGGCAATCTGCGAAAACCTTTCCGCGCTCAGGTGCTGCGGGCCGCCCAGGCCCGACGACGCATACACCAGCTGCTTGGGCTTTGCGCGGGCATCGTTCACCAGCTCCTGCACCGACGCGTAGTTGCGCTTGGCGGGATTGACGATCAACACGTTCGGCACCGAGCCGATATATCGCACCGGCGTGAAGTGGTCGATGGAATCGATGTTTCCCTTGATGACCTGGGGCGCGGCGACAGTGCTCTGCATGTTGGCCAGCAGCAGCGTGTAGCCATCGGGGTCGGACTTTGCCACATAGTCGGCGGCGATCAGCCCCGAGGCGCCAGGCTTGTTTTCGACCACGACCTGCTGCCCCAACACGTCGGACAGCTTGGCGGCCACGATGCGGGCCGATACATCGGTGCCGCCGCCGGGCACGAAACCCACTACCAGGCGCACCGGCCTTTGTGGCCAGTTGGCGTCCTGGGACAGGGCGGGTGCGGCCAATGCGGCCAGGGTTACGGTGGCCAGGGCGCGAGCCCAGGCACGAACTGGGGTATACATAGATAGTCTCCTCGTGGGGCCCCCCGTCGGCATTGGCATGCTCTATGATGGGGCGAACTGGTATACCACTGGTATTTGGTATACCAGATACCAAATTAATCGATTCAGGACGATTGAGCAACCCCATGGCTATCGCTGATGCAATTTCCGTCGCGCCCTCGCCGGGCGGCCTGTCGATCAACCACCCCACCCTGGCGGCCGTCGTGGCTGAGCGGCTGCGGCAGCTGATCATCGATGGCACCCTCAAGCCCGGCACCTGGCTGAACGAGCGGGATCTGTGTGAAAAACTGAAGATTTCGCGTACGCCACTGCGCGAGGCCTACCGGATGCTGGCCTCCGACGGCTTGCTGGCCCTGCAGCCCAAGCGCGGCGCGATGGTGGTGGAACTATCGGCCTACGATGTCGAAAATATTTTCGATGTGCTGGGCGTACTCGAAGGCCTGGCCGCGCGCAGCGCCGCCGAACGGGCCAGTGACGAAGAGCTCGCGCATATTGCGCACCTTCATGAACAGACCCGCGTGTTCTACGAGCAGCGGGATATCCGCGCCTATTACGCCAACAGCATGGGCACGCATATTGCCATCAACCGTGCGGCCCATAATCCGTCGCTGTCACATACGTACGACCGCCTGAATCTGCAGGTGCAGGCGCTGCGGTACCGGTCGAATTTCGACGAGGCCGAATGGACCAGGGCGATGAACGACCACGATGCTTTCGTGGGCGCCCTGCTGCGGCGAGACGGCGAAGAAGCCGAAAAACTCATACGCGCGCACCTTGCGGGGCGCAAGACATATCATTTGCGGGTTGCGGAACAATCGGTGCCGGTGTGACGGGGTGGCGCCATTCGGCCGGTGTCTGACACCTTCGGAGTCAGACACCACAGGCACAGCGGCTGGTGTCTGCCCCCCGCAGGGTGCCTGCACAGCGCTTGGTGTCTGACTCCCGCAGGGTGTCTGACACCGTCTACATCGCTCGGTGTCTGACTCCCGCAGGGTGTCTGACACCGTCTACATGGCTGCGCCCGTCAGCCGAAGCGCCCGGTGATGTAGTCTTCGGTTTCTTTGCGGCTGGGCTTGACGAAGATCTGGTCGGTGGCGCCGTACTCCATCAGCTCGCCCAGGTACATATAGGCGGTGTAGTCGGAACAACGAGCGGCCTGCTGCATATTGTGGGTGACGATGACGACGGTGTAGTCGTTCTTCAGTTCGGCGATCAGTTCTTCGATCTTGGCGGTTGAGATCGGATCCAGCGCCGAGCACGGCTCGTCCAGCAGCAGGACTTCGGGCTTGATGGCAACGCCGCGCGCGATGCACAGGCGTTGCTGCTGCCCGCCCGACAGGCTGTTGCCGCTCTGGTGCAGCTTGTCTTTGACTTCGCCCCACAGCGCCGCCTTGGTCAGCGCCCATTCGACGCGCTCGTCCATCTCGCCCTTGGAAAGGCGCTCGAAAAGGCGCACCCCGAAAGCGATGTTGTCATAGATGCTCATGGGAAACGGCGTGGGCTTCTGGAACACCATGCCGATCTTGGCGCGGATGAGCGAGATATCGGTCTTGGAGGTGAGCAGGTTCTCGCCATCGAGCAGAATCTCGCCCTCGGCGCGTTGCCCCGGGTAGAGCTCGAACATGCGATTGAACGTGCGCAGCAGCGTCGATTTTCCGCAGCCCGACGGGCCGATGAACGCCGTGACCTTGTTCTCGGGGATAGACAGGTTCACGTTGCGGATCGCGTGGAATTTGCCATAGTAGAAGTTCAGGTTCTTGACTTCGAGCTTGGCTTTGGCGGCGTTGGCGGTGTTTTCCATTGACTTTCCCGAGTCCGGCGCGCGGGCGCGCCGGTGTGCGATCACGATTTGCGGAACAGGTTGCGGGCCAGGATGTTGATGCCCAGCACCAGCAGGGTAATAAGGGTGGCGCCGGCCCAGGCCAGGTCGTTCCAGTCCTGGAACGGGCTGGCCGCGTATTGATAGATGACCACCGGAAGGTTGGCCATGGGCTGGTTCATGTTCAGCGACATGAACTGGTTCGACAGCGCGGTAAAGAGCAGCGGCGCGGTTTCGCCCGAAATGCGCGCGATGGCAAGCAGAATGCCGGTGATGATGCCCGTCTTGGCGGCGCGATAGCACACCATGGTGATCATGCGCCACTTGGGGCAGCCCAGCGCCGCGGCGGCTTCGCGCAGGCTGTTGGGCACCAGCATCAGCATGTTGTCGGTGGTGCGCACCACTACCGGTATCACCAGGATCGACAGCGCCAGCGCACCCGCCCAGCCCGAATAGTGGCCCACCTGCGCCACATACACGGCGTAGATGAACAGGCCGATGATGATCGAAGGCGCCGACAGCAGCACGTCGTTCAGGAAGCGGGTGGCCGGCGCGAGCCAGCCGCGCTGCCCGTACTCGGCCAGGTAGGTGCCGGCCAGGATGCCCACCGGCGTACCCACCAAGGTGCCTACGCCGGCCATCAGCAGGCTGCCCACGATGGCGTTGATCAGCCCGCCCTGTTGCCCGGGCGGCGGCGTGATTTCGGTGAACAGCGTCAGCGACAAGGCGGGCGCGCCCTTGAACACCAGCGTAAGAATGATCCAGAACAGCCAGAACAACCCGAACAGCAATGCCGCCAGCGAGATGGTCAGCATCACGCGGTTGACCAGCCGCCGGCGGCGGTAGATGCCGTTGTTCATGTTGAGCACAGATTCAGCCATGATGATTCCGGGTATGGGGTCAGGTTTTCAGGCCTTCCGCCTTGGAAAGACGGACGAGCAGGACCTTGGAGAAGGCCAGCACCACGGTGGTGATCAGGAACAGGATCAGGCCCAGTTCGAGCAGCGCCGATTTCTGCATGCCCCCGGCTTCGTTGAATTCATTGGCCAGCGCCGACGCGATGGAGTTGCCCGGCGAGAACAGCGAATCGGGCCAGCGGAACGCGTTGCCGATGACGAAGGTGACCGCCATGGTTTCGCCCAATGCCCGGCCCAGGCCCAGCATAATGCCGCCGATCACGCCCGATTTGGTATACGGCAGCACCACGCGCCACATGACTTCCCAGGTCGAGCTGCCCAGCCCGTATGCGGACTCTTTGAGCATGGCGGGTACCAGTTCGAACACGTCGCGCATTACCGCGGCGATGAACGGAATGATCATGATCGACAGGATCAGCCCTGCGGTGAATATCCCGATGCCGAACGGCGGCCCGGCGAAAATGCCGCCGATAAGCGGCAGGCTGCCCAGCGTGGCGATAAGCCCGGGCTGCACGTACTGCTGGAAAATCGGCACGAACACGAACAGCCCCCACATCCCGTAGATGATCGACGGGATGGCGGCCAGCATTTCGATGGCGGTGCCCAGCGGGCGGCGCAGCCACGCGGGCGACAGTTCGGTCAGGAAGATGGCGATGCCGAATGACACCGGCACGGCGATGACCAGCGCAATGAACGAGGTCAGCAGCGTACCGACGATGGGCACGACGGCCCCGAAGTTCTGCTGCACGGGATCCCAGTCGTTGGTCCAGAGAAACGCCAGCCCGTATTCGGACAGGGTTTCGCGGCTACCGTAGATCAACGACAACATGATGGCCGCCAGCAGAATGAACACCAGGAAGGCGAACAGGCGGGTCAGGTTCTTGAACAGCGCATCCATTAGCGCGTTTTTGCTTTGCTTCATAGGCGAAGGCGTGCCGGTGGTGACGGTTTCCGACCCGGGGGCCGGCTGCAGCACCGTATTATCCAATACCGCGCTCATGGATGGGTTTTCCTTGGGAAGAGTCCGGAAACCGCGCCGCCCGGCCGGGCGGCGCGGCGCGCGCAGCCGCCGCGGCCCGCGCGCCCGAAGATGGCAGACCGATTATTGCCAGACCGGCTTGCCGTCGGCGCTCTTGATTTCGCCCCAGGCGGCGCGAATTTCGGCGGTAACCGAGTCAGGCAGCGGCACGTAGTCCAGCGCCGCGGCAGATTCCTTGCCGTTCTTGAAGGCCCAGTCAAAAAACTCGAGCACCGCGCGGCCCTGTTCGGGCTTGTCCTGCACCTTGTGCACCAGGATGAACGTGGCGGCGGTGACAGGCCACGATTCGGCGCCGGGCTCGTTGGTCAGCACCACGCCCATGCCGGGAGCGCCCTTCCAGTCGGCGTTGGCGGCCGCGGCAGCGAATGCCGACTGCTCGGGCTGCACGAACTTGCCGTCGCGGTTCTGCAACTGGGTCCACGACAGTTTGTTCTGCTTGGCGTAGGCGTACTCGACGTAGCCGATCGAGTTCTTCAGTTGGCCCACATAGGCCGCCACGCCTTCATTACCCTTGCCGCCCTGACCGGTGGGCCACTTCACTGCCTTGCCCTCGCCTACCTTCTCTTTCCACTCGGGCGAGACTTTCGACAGGTAGTTGGTCCAGCCAAAGGTGGTGCCCGAGCCGTCCGAGCGGTGTACCACGATGATGTCGGACGACGGCAGCTTCAGATCCGGGTTCAGCGCCTTGATGGCGGCGTCGTCCCATTTCTTGACCTTGCCCAGGAAGATATCGGCCAGCACGGGGCCCGACAGCTTCAGCTGGCCGGGTTGGATACCGTTGATATTGACTACCGGCACGGTGCCGCCGATAACGGCGGGAAACTGCAGCAGACCGCTTTTTTCCAGGTCTTCGGCCTTGAGGGGATCGTCCGAAGCGCCGAAATCGACCGTCTTGGCCTTGATCTGCTGCTGCCCGCCGCCCGAGCCGATCGACTGGTAGTTCACGGCATTGTCGGTAGCCGCCTTGTAGTCGGACGCCCACTTGGCGTAGATCGGGTACGGAAACGACGCTCCGGCGCCGGTGATATTGGCAGCCTGCACCGCAAAGACGGCGCCGGCAAGCACGGCGCCCAGGGAAATCTGCTTGAAAACACGGTTGAACATGCGGGTTCCTTCTGTGCTCGTTGAGGAAGTCGCGGCGGGCTGGCGGCCCGTCTGATCATCGACGTAACGAATGTTAGAAGGCCAACATGACAAGACCGTGACAGTCACATACGCTTCAAGCAGGCAATTATTAGGGACACTACCCTAGCCGGGTAGCCAGGAATTCGTGCAGATTCAGAGGCGCCCGGCGGTTGCGCACACGCAGATAGGTGCCGTCGGGCTGCTGCTGCCACGACAGCTGGTTGTCGCGCAGGGCAAAGGTGAACGCTTCGTCGATGACACGCTTCTTGAGCGCCTTGTCATAAATCGGGAAGGCGACCTCTACCCGGCGGAAGAAATTGCGGTCCATCCAGTCGGCCGACGACAGGTAGACCAGTTCCTGCCCATCGGCATAAAAGTAGAACACGCGCGAGTGTTCGAGAAAGCGCCCCACGATGGACCGCACCCTGATGTTGTCGGAAAGCCCGGGTACGCCGGCCCGCAAGGCGCACACGCCCCGCACGACAAGGTCGATCTTGACGCCGGCCTGGCTGGCCAGGTACAGCTCGGCGATGATCTGCTCTTCGAGCAGCGAGTTCATCTTGGCGAGAATGCGCGCCTTGCGGCCCGCCTTGGCAGCCCGGATCTCGGCGCGGATATGCGCGAGCATGCCATCGTGCAGGGTAAAGGGCGACTGCAGCAGCGCCTTCAGGCTGCGGCGCGCGCCCAGGCCCGTAAGCTGGGTGAAGACCTGGTCCATGTCTTCGCAGATGCGCGGGTCGGCAGTAAGCAGGCCGAAGTCGGTATACAGGCGCGCGGTACGCGGGTGGTAGTTGCCCGTGCCCAGATGGGCGTACCGGCGCAGGCGGCCTTTTTCCCGGCGCAGCACCAGCGCCATCTTGGCATGGGTCTTGTGCGCCACCACGCCGTACACCACGTGCGCGCCGACTTCTTCAAGGCGGGCCGCCCAGTTGATGTTGGTCTGCTCGTCGAAGCGGGCCATGAGCTCCACCACCACGGTGACTTCCTTGCCGGCGCGCGCGGCCGCCAGCAGGATCTGCATCAGTTCGGAATCTTCGCCGGTGCGGTAGATCGTCTGCTTGATGGCCATGACATCGGGATCGAGCGCGGCCGCCGTCAGGAAGTCGATGACAGGCTGGAACGACTGGTACGGATGGTGCAACAGGCGGTCGGCCTCGGCCACCGCCGCGAAAAGCTCGGCCGGCTTGCCCGCCACCATGTCGAACGGCGCCGGCACCGAACCGTGGTGCGGCGGGAACAGCAGATCGGGCCGGCTGTCGGAATTGCACAGCTGCATCAGGCGCGACAGGTTGACCGGGCCGTTGACCCGGTAAGTATCCTCGGCCACAAGCGAGAATTCACGCTGCAGGTAGGCTTCGAGGTCGGGCGGCGTCAGGCGGTCGATTTCAAGCCGCACGGCGGCCCCGAAATTGCGCTGCGACAGTTCGCCCTGCAGGGCATGGCGCAGGTTGGTGACTTCTTCTTCGTCGACGAACAGGTCGCTGTTGCGCGTGACCCGCCACTGATAGCAGCCCAGCATTTCCAGGCCCGGGAACAGCTCGCCCACAAAGGCGCGCATCAGCGACGTAAGCAGGACATGGCCATCGGGCTTGCCCGAAATCTCGGGCGGCATCTTGATCAGCCGGGGCAGCGCGCGCGGGGCCTGCACCACGGCAATGGACGCCTGCCGGCCAAAAGCGTCGGCGCCCGACAAGGCCACGATGAAATTCAGGCTTTTGTTATAGACGCGCGGAAACGGATGGGCGGGGTCGAGCCCGATGGGCGTGAGCAGCGGCATGACATCGCGCTTGAACACGTCGTGCGCCCACCGCTGCTGCGCTTCGTTCCATTCGGAGGCGTGATGCAGGGCGATGCCCTCGGCATCGAGGCTGGGCAGGATGTTGTGGTTGAGCAGGTCGTACTGGCGGGCCACCAGGGCATGGACCTTTTGCTGCACGCGCTGGAAGACCTCGGCCGGGGTACGGCCGTCGGGGCCCGTAAGCCCGGGATTCTGGCGCTGCTGTTCTTTCAGGCTGGATATGCGTATTTCGAAGAATTCGTCGAGATTGGAACTGACGATGCACACATAGCGCAGGCGTTCGAGCAGCGGCACCTGCGGGTTTTCCGCCATCGCCAGTACCCGCTCGTTGAACTTCAATAAAGAAAGCTCGCGGTTCAGGAACGGACGTTCAACAGACGGACGAGTCGACATACGAGATTCCAAGCAGACGGACAAGACCCTGGTTTTACTGCAGTTTCGTGACGCTTCCATGACGGCGTCGCGCAACCTCAGAGCGTACGACAAATCGGCCGGTTGCGGTGCGCTGCGCAGGGGCTGTCATATCGGTTCTCTATAATCGGTCCACTGACAGCCCTACCCACATGCCCGCATGAATCATCTACTGGCCGCCGTAGACCTCGGCTCAAACAGCTTTCGCCTTTCCATCGGGCGAGTCGTCGAGCAAGGCGGCGCACAGACCATCTACCAGATCGACCGCCTCAAGGAAACCGTGCGGCTGGCTGCCGGGCTGGATGGCGATAAACGCCTGGGAGAGCCGGCCGTGGAACGGGCCGTGGCCGTGCTGGAACGCTTTGGCGAACGCCTGCACAGCTTTCACCCCAGCCGGGTTCGCGCAGTGGCCACCAACACATTCCGGGTCGCCCGCAACACGGCCGAATTCCTCCCGCGCGCCCAGGCTGCCCTGGGCTTTCCCATCGAGGTCATCGCGGGGCGCGAAGAGGCCCGCCTGATTTTCTCGGGCGTGGTGCACACGCTGCCGCCGTCGCTGAACCGGCGCCTGGTCATCGACATCGGCGGCGGCTCGACTGAAGTCATTATCGGCAAAGGCTTCGAGCCGGGGCTGATGTCGTCGCTGTACATGGGCTGCGTCACGTACAGCAGGCAGTTTTTCCCCGACGGCACGGTGGATGCCCACCAGATGAAGCTGGCAGAGCTGGCCGCGCGGCGCGAAATCGAAGTCATCGCCAAGCAATACCGCAAGGCCGGCTGGAAAGAAGCATACGGTTCCTCGGGCACCGCCAAGGCCCTGTACGCCATTCTTACCGAATGCGGCTTCTCAGACCGGGGCATCACCCGCGCGGGCCTGAAACGCCTGAAAGAACGCATCATCCGTTCGGGCCGGGTCATTCCCCAGGAACTGCCGGGCATCAAGCTGGAACGCGCCGACGTGTTGCCGGGCGGCCTGGCCATCATGAGCGCCCTGTTCGACGAACTGGGTATCGAGGTAATGCACACCGGCGACGGGGCGCTGCGGCTGGGCGTGCTGTACGACCTGCTGGGACGCGACGCCGAACACGACAAGCGCGACGAAACGGTGCGCCAGTTCATGAAGCGCTACCACGTGGATGCCAACCAGGCGCTACGCGTGCGCAAGGCGGCGCTGGCGTTCTTCGATTCCATCTGCCCGCCCGAGGAAGGCCGCACCGAGCTGCGCCAGGCGTTGGGCTGGGCCTGCGACCTGCATGAAGTGGGCTTGTCCATTGCGCACAACGGCTATCACAAGCACACGGCCTACGTGCTGGACAACGCCGACATGCCCGGTTTCTCGCGCGTCGACCAGCAATTGCTGGCGCTGCTGGCCCTGGGGCACCACGGCAAGCTCTCCAAAGTTGAACCGCTGGTGCACGACCGCAACGAATGGGCGGCCATCCTGTGCCTGCGGATCGCGGTGTTGCTGCTGCGCCGGCGCACGGATATCGCCCAGTTGCCCCTGACGGTGTCCATACGCGACAACTCCATTGTCGTGCGCATCGACCGCGCCTGGCTGGCCAAGCATCCCCTGAGCGACTTCACACTGCGCTCCGAAGAGTCAGAATGGCGAAAGGTGGGCTTCTCTTTCGAGTTGCTTGAGTTCTAGGCGCAATGGCCGGGTGGCGCGGCAAAGCAGCCGCATGCGCCACCGCCTGAGCGCGCGGCGCATGGTCAGGCGATGGCCGGCGCCGCAACGTCCAGACCGAAATGCCGGCGGTAGCGGTCGTCCATTTGCTCCATGTCGAGCAAGACCGGAAAGTCGGCCGTATTGAAATCCGGATCCCAGGCGGGCTCGCCGCAAATGCGGGCGCCCAGTTTCAGGTAGCCCTTGATGAGCGGCGGCACGCGCGCCGGCAACGGGCTGTCCAGGCGTTCGACCGGGTAACGATGCAAGGGCGTGACGCGCGGCGCGCCAGGTATCTGCGCTTGGCCGGCCACGTTGCGCCAGACCTCGGCGGCCGTCACGCCGTCATCGCGCAGGCTGACGCTTGCACAGCCCAGCATGTAGCGGTATGCGCCGCGTCTCATGAATTCGGCCAGCCCGGACCACAACAGCATAATGGCCGCGCCGCTGCGATGGTCGGCGTGCGTGCAGGACCGCCCGACCTCTACCATGTTGTTGCGCAAGGCGGCGAGACCGGAAAGGTCGAATTCGGACTCGGAGTAATAGCCGCCCGCCTGGCGGGCTTTGTCGGGCGTCATGATGCGATAAGTGCCCACCACGCGGCCCGTATCAAGCTCACGCACCATCAAGTGTTCGCACCAGGGATCGTAGCGGTCGCGCTCTATGCCGTCTTGCGCATCGGGAAACACCGCGCCCATGTCTTCCGTGAACACCGTGTACCGAAGGCGCTGCACTTCTTCGATTTCTTCGGGGGTACACGCCAGCCCCACTACCAGAATCCGCGACTGTGAGCCTGCCCACGGCTGCGGTTTGGCTGGCCTGGGATCGATACGTGCTAATTCGAGCATTACGCGGAACTCCTGAAGTATGGCGACAGTGTGGAGACCGGATGTGTCAGCTATTTGAAGAAAATGTTACATGACCATGAAGTTTACGCCTATCGCCGCAAGGCGACGAGGTGCGGCCGGCCAGGTGCCGCCGGCCAGGGGCAGCCGCCTAGGGACGGCCGGGCGCATCCAGACTGAGCAGCAACTCGGATAAGCGCATGTCCAGCTCGGCAAGCGCCGCAGCCGGCAGAGCGGACAAAATCTGGCGCTCGTTGGCGATGTGCGCCTCGACTACGCGGTCGATAAGCGTGCGGCCCTTGCGGGTCAGTTGAACGAGCATGCTGCGCGCATCCTGGGCGTTAGGCACGCGCTCGATCCATCCTTTGGCTTCCAGGCTCTTGAGCCGATGGGTCATCGTGCCCGAAGTCACCATCAAGGTGGAGAACAGCTCGGTCGGACTCAGGCGACACGGCTCGCCGGCGCGCCGCAGCGCGGCCAGCATGTCGAACTCCCAGAGGCTCAAATCGAATTCAGCGAAGCACGATTCAAGACGCTGTTCCAGCAGGGCGGCGCATCGCTTGATGCGACCGATCGGCCCCATCGGACTGGCGTCCAGATCGGGCCGCGCTCGCGCCCACTGGTCGAGGATCGCGTCTACCGCATCGGGCAGGCGTTGGCTGGTTTTCTTCATATATCTTGACTTCAAGATAAGTGGCGAACACAATGGCGCCAATATATCTTGAATTAAAGATAATCACCATGCCCGCTAACCCTTCCACCAATTACTGGCGCGATGTGCTGCTCAGCGCGCTCGCGCCCGTGATCTGGGGTTCGACCTACATCGTCGCCTCGGAGCTACTGCCGCCGGATCGTCCATTTACCGCTGCTCTCATCCGCGCCCTGCCCGCCGGCCTGCTGTTGCTCGCGTATACGCGCCGAATGCCCGCACGCCGGGATTGGTGGCGTTTGCTGGTGCTGGGCGCACTGAATATCGGCATCTTCCAGGCCTTGCTGTTTGTGGCGGCCTATCGTCTGCCGGGCGGGTTGGCAGCGGTACTCGGCTCGGTGCAGCCGCTGGTCGTGATGGCCCTGGCCTGGGTGGCCGACCGGCGATCACCAGCACAGGCCACGCTGTGGTCGGCTGTCACGGGTATAGCGGGAATGGCCGTGCTGCTGTTGTCGCCGCAAACCGTGTTTGAGCCCGTGGGCGTTGCGGCGGCGCTGCTGGGCGCGGTGTGCATGGCAACCGGTATGTGGCTGACCCAACGCTGGCGGCTGGATTTGCCGGTATTGGCACTTACCGGCTGGCAGCTGGTAATTGGCGGCCTGATGCTCGCGCCCGTTGCCTGGCTGGCAGATCCCCCCTTGCCGCCGCTGTCGTCATCGCAATGGCTGGCCTATGCCTACTTGAGCCTGGCGGGCGCGGTGCTGGCTTATGTACTGTTTTTCCGGGGCCTCGTGCGGTTGCCGGCGGTGGCCGTCGCATCGCTGGGCTTGCTCAGTCCGCTCACTGCCGTGGTGCTGGGGTGGGCGCTGCTGTCGCAGTCGATCAAGGGCATGCCGCTGGCAGGGCTGGTGGTCGTACTCGCCAGCGTCTTCGCCGTGCAATGGACGTCGGCGCGTACCCGGCATCACGTTTTTATTTCACCCAAGCAGCTATTGCCATGAACCATTCCATACAGAACGTCATTGAAACCAGAACGTCCGTCAATCACTTCCAGCCCGGCCGGCCGCTGGAGGATGGCGTCATCGAATTCCTTATCAGCCAGGCGACCAAGGCGCCTTCCGCGTACAACCTGCAAAACTGGCGATTCATCGCCGTGCGCACGCCCGATGCGAAGTCCCGCCTGAAATCCGCAGCCTACGGGCAGCAGAAGATCGTGGATGCGTCGGTGGCCTTCATCATCTGCGGCACGCTGGAAGCCTATTCGCAATTGGCTTGCGCGCTTCAACCCAGCATGGATGCGCAAATCATGGAGCCGCGCATGGTCGATGGCTGGGTAACCCAGGCGACTGCAACGCACCAAGGCAATCTCGTCCTGCAGCGCGACGAAGCTGTCCGTTCGGCCTCGCTGGCCGCAATGACACTGATGTTGGCGGCACAAGGCATGGGACTGGGATCGTGCGCGATGAGTGGCTTCGATGCACAGCAGGTGAGCCGGACGTTTGATCTGGATGCAACCGAGCTTCCAGTGATGATCGTCACGGTGGGCTATGCCGCCGATGACAATTGGCCACAGAAGCCACGCCGGGCGTTGACAGAAGTTCTTTCCATCGTGTGAGGAAATGCCGATAAGCCTGCCGTATCCGGTCCTGGCGCGTACCAGCGAAATGCGGCACTGGTGTCATGGCGAAATGAAAAAAGGCCGGCCCCTGTGCGGGACGCGGCCTTCGTGGCACGGCACCGGCGTTCAGGCCAGGCTGGCGGCCAGCTTTTCTGCGCAGGATGCCGCCAGTGCGGCCTCTTCGGCTTCGACCATGAGCCGCAGCTTGGGTTCGGTACCCGATGCGCGGATCAATACGCGGCCGCGGCCGGCCAGTTCGGCCTCGACGGCCTGCCGGGCGGCAGCCAGCCCGGCGTGCGATGACCAGTCGGTTCCGGGCGCCAGCGGCACGTTGATCATCTTCTGCGGATACATGCGCAGGTCGCCCACCCAGTCGGCCAGGGTGACGTCGTGGCGCCGCAGAGCCGTAAGCACCTGCAGCGCGGCGATGATACCGTCGCCAGTGGTGTGGCAATCGAGGCAGATCAAGTGGCCCGAGCTTTCGCCGCCATAGAGCCAGCCCCGGGCCTGCATCTGTTCGAGCACATAGCGGTCGCCCACCTTGGCGCGCTCGAACCCCACCCCCAGGCGCTGCATCTGCAGTTCGAATCCGTAGTTGGTCATGAGCGTGCCCACGACGCCGGCCACCGGGCCGCGCGTCATGCGCTCGCGTACGACGGCATACAACAACTCGTCGCCGTCGTAGATGCGGCCGTCGCCGTCGACCATCTGCAGGCGATCGGCATCGCCGTCCAGGGCGATGCCCAGGTGGGCGCCGCGCTCGCGCACGGCTTGCGCCAGCGATGCCGGATGCAAGGCGCCGACGCCGTCGTTGATGTTCAGGCCATCGGGCGACACGCCTATGGCGTGCACTTCGGCGCCCAGTTCCTGGAACACGTGAGGCGCCACGTTGTAGGCCGCGCCATGCGCGGCGTCTACCACGAGCTTCAGGCCATTGAGGTCCAGATCGTTGGGAAACGTGCTTTTGCAGAACTCGATATACCGCCCCTGGGAGTCCTGCATGCGGCGCGCGCGCCCCAGCGCCTCGGACTTCACGCAGCCCAGCGGCTCGTCCAGGGCCGCCTCGATCTCGGCCTCGATCTCGTCGGGCAGCTTCATGCCGCTGGCCGAGAAGAATTTGATGCCGTTGTCCTGGTAGGGATTGTGCGAGGCGCTGATGACAATGCCGGCCACCAGCCGCAGGGCGCGGGTCAGGTAGGCCACGGCCGGCGTGGGCACGGGGCCCGCCAACAGCACGTCGATGCCCGCAGCCGACAGGCCCGCCTCGAGCGCGGATTCGAGCATGTAGCCCGAAACGCGCGTGTCTTTGCCGATGACAACCTGCGGGCTGCCGCCGCGACTGCCATGCTGGCGGGCCAGGACACGGCCCGCCGCGTAGCCCAGGCGCAGGGCGAAGGCTGCGTTGATGACTTCGCCGCCCACTTCGCCCCGGACACCATCGGTGCCGAAATACTTGCGTTGCGTCATGCTCGTATAGCTCCTTGTTCGGCCGCCTGCCAGACCTTCAGGGCGTCTATGGTGGCCGCCACGTCGTGCACGCGCACGATGGAGGCGCCGCGCGCGACGCACGCCAGCGCACCGGCAATGCTGCCGGCCAGGCGATCGGATACCGGCCTGCCGGTGGCTTCGCCGATCATGGATTTGCGCGACAACCCGGTCAAGAGGGGATAGCTGGACACACGCAGGCTGGACAACCTGCGCAACAGTTGAAAATTGTGTTCGGCCGTCTTGCCGAACCCGAAACCCGGGTCCAGCACGATGCGGCGAGGGTCTACCCAGGCGGCGCGCAGCCGTTGCGCCCGCGCGCCCAGGAACACGCCGATCTCGCCCAGCAGGTCGGTGTATTCGGGCGCCTGTTGCATGGTGCCCGGTTCGCCTTTCATGTGCATCACGCACAAACCGCAGCGCGTGGGCGCCACGGCTTCGATGGCGCCGGGCTGGCGGAACCCGTAGATGTCGTTGATCATGTCGGCGCCCGCATCCAGCACGGCGCGCATGACGTCGGGCTTGAAGGTATCGACCGACAAAGGCACGCCACAATCGCGCAAGGCCTCGATCACGGGCAGCAGGCGGGCCAGTTCTTCCGAAGCCGGCACCGGCGCGGCCCCCGGCCGGGTGGACTCGCCGCCCAGGTCCAGGATATGCGCGCCCTCGACGATCAGGGCGCGGGCGTGCGCAATGGCCGCATCGGCATCGGCATGCTGGCCGCCGTCGGAAAAGGAATCGGGCGTGATGTTGACGATGCCCATCACGAGCGGGCGCTCGAGATCAAACTCGTAGCGCCCGCACAAAAAGGTGTTGGCCATGAAGGACGACCGGCGTGATCAGACCGCCGCGGGAGTGCCGCTGCCGCCCGTGGCCAGGCCGGTGGGCGGGGTATCGGGCGAGTCGGGGGTGCTTTCGGGCGTCTTGGGAGGACGCGGCGGGCGGCCCGACGTGATGTCGTTGATCTGGTCGGCGTCGATGGTTTCCCATTCGAGCAGTGCACGCGTCATGGCTTCGACCATTTCGCGGTTTTCCTCGAGGATCTTGCGTGCCACCATGTATTGCTCGTCGATGATGCGCCGGATTTCGGCGTCGACCTTCTGCATGGTCGCCTCGGACATATGCGTGGTCTTGGTGACGCTGCGCCCCAGGAAGACTTCGCCTTCGTTCTCGGCGTACACCATGGGGCCAAGATCGCTCATGCCGTAGCGGGTGACGATGTCGCGCGCGATGGCCGTGGCGCGTTCGAAGTCGTTCGAGGCGCCGGTGGTCATCTGGTTCATGAATATCTCTTCGGCGATACGGCCGCCGAACAGCACCGCGATGGTGTTGAGCAGACGCTCTTTGTCCATGCTGTAGCGGTCGTTCTCGGGCAACTGCATGGTCACCCCCAGCGCGCGGCCGCGCGGGATGATGGTGACCTTGTGCACCGGGTCGGTCTTGGGCAGCATCTTGGCCACGATCGCGTGCCCGGACTCGTGGTAGGCCGTGTTCTTGCGCTCTTCTTCGGGCATGACGATCGAGCGGCGCTCGGCGCCCATGATGATCTTGTCCTTGGCCTTTTCGAAGTCGGACATGTCGACGGTGCGCCCGTTGCGGCGCGCGGCGAACAGCGCCGCCTCGTTGACCAGGTTGGCGAGGTCGGCGCCCGAGAAGCCGGGGCAGCCGCGCGCCAGGATGGTGGCATCGACGTTGGGCGACAACGGCACCTTGCGCATGTGCACGCGCAGAATCTGTTCGCGCCCGCGGATGTCGGGCAACGGCACCACGACCTGGCGGTCGAAGCGGCCCGGGCGCAGCAGCGCCGGGTCGAGCACGTCGGGGCGGTTGGTGGCGGCGATGACGATAACGCCCTGGCCGGATTCAAAACCGTCCATCTCGACCAGCATCTGGTTCAGGGTCTGTTCGCGTTCGTCGTTGCCGCCGCCCAGCCCGGCGCCACGCTGGCGGCCCACGGCGTCGATTTCATCGATGAAGATGATGCACGGGGCGTGCTTCTTGGCGTTTTCGAACATGTCGCGCACGCGGGCCGCACCCACGCCCACGAACATTTCAACAAAGTCCGAACCGGAAATGCTGAAGAACGGCACCTTGGCCTCGCCCGCGATGGCCTTGGCCAGCAGCGTCTTGCCGGTACCGGGCGAGCCCACCATCAGCACGCCGCGCGGAATGCGGCCGCCGAGCTTCTGGAACTTGCTGGGGTCGCGCAGAAAATCGACCAGTTCCTGGACGTCTTCCTTGGCTTCATCGCAGCCGGCCACATCGGCGAAGGTTACCTGGTTGGTGTTTTCGTCGAGCATGCGCGCGCGCGACTTGCCGAAGCTGAACGCACCGCCGCGTCCGCCGCCCTGCATCTGGCGCATGAAGAACACCCACACGCCGATCAGCAGCAGCATGGGGAACCACGAAACGAAGATGCTCATGAGCAGCGACGGCTCTTCGCGCGCCTTGCCCGAGACGTCCACGCCGTACTTGAGCAGATCCGAAACCATCCAGAGGTCGCCCGGCGAGGTCAGCGTATAGGCGCGGCCGGTGTCAGGCGTGACATAAAGCACGTCGCCCTGCACGTCGACCTTGCGGATGCGCCCTGCCTTGGCGTCATCCATGAACTGGGTGTAGCTGACGCCGTCCTGCGTCTGGGCCCGCCCGTCAAACTGTTTGAACACCGTAAACAGGACGAGCGCGATCACCATCCAGACCGCGACTTTGGAAAATGAATTATTCAAGGTCGATCTCCTGCTTTCGATTCCGACCGGCGACCGCCCCGCTCATATGGCACAGTCACAAGTATGTCAATAGCTCATTCTACCCTGTCGGGACCGGTTCCGTCTGGCGCCAGGAGCGGCGCTGATACATGTTGGAACCTTGACGCGCGCCGTGCCTGACAGGGGCGAATTCGGGTATGCCGGGCGGCGAAGCCCGGCGTGGCTGGCCGCCTACTTCAAATCGCGCGCGACCAGGAAGGTTTCGGAAGATTTATCCCGCGACGCCTTGGGCTTGCGCTCGACGACGCGCTTGAAGCGCTGCTTGTAGGCCTGCACGATCTGGGAGAACCCGCTGCCGTGGAAGGCTTTGACAATCAGCGCCCCGTCGGGCTTGAGGTGGTTGCAGGCAAACTCCAGGGCCAGTTCGCATACATGCTGGATACGAGCAGAATCCGCGACGCCCACGCCCGATAAGTTGGGGGCCATGTCCGAAATGACAAGGTCGACCGCCTGGTCGCCCACCAATTCTTGCAACTGTTGCAAAACCGCGTCATCGCGGAAGTCGCCCTGGATGAATTCCACCCCGGCCACCGGCTCCATGGGCAGCAGGTCCAGGGCGATGATGCGCCCATCCACCACGCCGCCGGGGCCGGCCAGGCGTTCGCGCGCCACTTGCGACCAGCTGCCTGGGGCCGAGCCCAGGTCGACCACGACATCGCCGCGGCGCAGCAGTTTTTCGGTGTCGACGATCTCGATCAGCTTGAACGCGGCGCGGGCGCGATAGCCCTTCTGTTGCGCCATCTTCACATAGGGATCGTTGATGTGCTGGTTGATCCAGTCTTTAGAGAATTTCTTTTTGGCCATTACCGTACAATTCCGAGCATGCCTATATTAGAACTCACCTCTCGCGAGCGCAGCGATTTGCGCTCGGCCGCCCATCCGTTGCGCCCGGTCGTCCTGATCGGCGACAACGGGCTGACCGACGCGGTCTTGAAAGAAATCGACCGCGCCCTGACGTCACACGGGCTGATCAAGGTACGCGCCGGCGGCAACGACCGCGACGAGCGCGACGCCATGCTGGCGAATATCTGCGACACCCTGTCGTGCGCCCCGGTGCATCACCTGGGCAAAATCCTGATCCTGTTCCGCCCGTTGCCGGGCAACGTGGCCCCTCAGGCAGAAAGCACGCCGGCGCGCCGCAAGCCGTCCGAGCCATACACGCCCAAGAAAATGGCCGCCGAAGGCAAGAGCCTGGCCAAGAAACCCCGCCCGGCCGCCGCGCGCAAGGCGGCAGCCGAGCCGGCCAAGCCTGCCCGGGTTGCCCTGAACCAGGCAGGCCGCCCCGAGCGTCCCAGCACCCGCAAAACCACGCCAGCGGCGCACGGCATCCCGCGACGCGCCGGCAGCGCCCTGAGCCTGCGCGCCGGTGCGCGCACCGGTCGGGCCGCCGCCACGGGGCGCCGGGCTGGCAAGACTACCAAAAGATAAAAAAGCGTGGGCCAGGCTGCGCCGCTAGACCGCGGCAGCGGCAGCCATGACTTGCGCACTGCAACGGCCCATGCGCGGCCGTGCGGCGCCCGAAGCGCCAGACGCACACTGCCCCTGGCATGCGCCCACCGGCCCATCCGGCACGGTGCGGCGCCCGGGGGCCACCATCGCCCGGCCATGCGCCAGGCGGTGAAGAATGATAAATACCGCGCCCCCCAGCCCGTACGAGACGAGCGCCCGGAACAGCAAGGCAACGACCCTGGCCGCATTGGCGGCTTGCATCGCGCAAGACAAGGCCGGCGCGCACAGCGCGCCGATGCTGCGCAGCGGACCGCACCGCAAGGCCGTGGTCGGGCGGACCAGGACAGGGGGCAGGCGTAGCGGCATCGTTGGTTCCCGGGGGGCGACGGCGTCGGTTCAGATGTAACGGACGCCCAGGACTTCGTACTCGCGCACGCCGGACGGCGCCTTGACTTCGACGACGTCGCCCACGGATTTACCGATCAGGGCGCGAGCCACCGGGCTGGAGACCGAGATCAGGTTCGACTTGATGTCGGCTTCGACGTCGCCCACGATCTGGTATGACAGGCGGTCGCCCGAATCCAGGTCTTCGATTTCGACCGTGGCACCGAACACGGCGCGGCCTTCGGCATCCAGGGAAGCCGGATCGATGATGTGCGCGTTGGAAAGCGTGCCCTCGAGCTCGGCAATGCGCCCCTCGATGAAGCCCTGGCGTTCGCGGGCGGCATCGTATTCGGCGTTTTCCGACAGATCGCCCTGGGCACGAGCCTCGGCGATGGCGTTGATCACTGCGGGACGCTCGACGGTTTTCAGCCGATGCAATTCGGCTTGCAAGCGCTCGGCCCCACGCGCGGTCAAAGGAATGGCAGACATGTCGTTTCCCAAACAAAAAGTAGAAAACGCCCCGAATGGAGCGTTTCGGTAAAAGGTCGCAGTTGTGATGCTTGCGCTGCCCGGATGGGGGCAAGCCGGTGTTACGTGCTTAGGGTCGAACAGGCGGGAACGAAGCCGGACCCGATATCCGTGGTTCCCGACCATCCGCTCTGATCGGCCTGTGCCCGTGCACCGGCAAGGCTGCGACCAAAACAAAACCCCGGCTCGGGTCAGAACCGGGGCAAACAAGCTTCATTGTGGTCAAAATTCGCAGGAATTGCAAGCCATCCGGAAAACGCCACGTTGATCGCAGTTAAATGCAGTACGGCGCAAGTTGGCAGCGCCGTCGTTTTCGGATTGGCTTTCAGATGACCCGGCGGCCACTACGCTGCAGCAGGGCGTACAGGATAATGGCGCCGAAGGTGGCCGTGCCGATGCCGGCCAGCATGAAGTCGCCCAGCTTGAGCGTGAAATCGCCCGCGCCCAGCACCAGCGTGACGGCGGCAACAATAAGGTTGCGGTTGTCGCTGAAGTCCACCTGGTTGACCACCCAGATGCGCGCGCCGGCCACGGCGATAAGACCGAACACCACCACCGACATGCCGCCCAGCACGGGGCCGGGTATCGTCTGGATCAGGGCGCCGAACTTGGGCGAGAACCCCAGCACAATGGCGATGAGCGCCGCCACCACGAAGACCAGCGTGGAGTAGATGCGCGTGACGGCCATGACGCCGATGTTCTCGGCATAGGTGGTGACGCCGGTGCCGCCCACGGCGCCGGACACCATGGTGGCCACCCCGTCGCCCACGAAGGCGCGGCCCAGGTAGCGGTCGAGGTTCTGGCCGGTCATGGCGCTGACCGCGCGGATGTGCCCAAGGTTCTCGGCCACCAGGATGACGGCCACCGGCACGATCAGGCCCATGGCATCGAGCCGGAACTCGGGGGCAGTGAACTGCGGCAGGCCCACCCAGGGCGCTGCGGCCACGGCCGAGAAATCGATCGGCTTGCCGAGCCCCAGGCCGTTGGCGCAGATGGCATAGATGACGCAGGCCAGCAACAGGCCCACCAGAATGAGCAGGCGCTGCACCGTGCCGCGCGTGTAGACGGCCACGCCGCCCACGCACAGGATGGTGACGATGGCCATGGTGGCGTCGAAGGTGGACCCGCCCATGGCGCCCTTGGCCGCAATGGGCGCCAGGTTCAGGCCGATGACGGCGACCACGGCGCCGGTGACCACCGGCGGCATCAGGGCTTCGATCCAGTCGGCGCCGCCGCCGGACCGCGAGTTGGCGATCCAGACCAGCACGCCGATAAGGGTATAGGCCAGGCCGCAGGCAATGATGGCGCCCAGCGCGACGCCCATGTTCAGGTTGGGGCCGGAGCCGGCATACCCTGTAACGGCCACGACCCCGCCGATGAAGGCGAAACTCGACCCCAGGTAGCTGGGCACGCGGCCGCCGACGAACAGAAAGAAAATCAGCGTGCCGATGCCGGACATCAGGATGGCGACGTTGGGATCGAAGCCCATGATGAGGGGCGCCAGGACGGTGGAGCCGAACATGGCCACGACGTGCTGTGCGCCCATGGCGATGCTCTTGGGCCCCGACAGGCGTTCGTCGGGCGCGATGATGGCGCCGGGTGTCGAATCGTCGACCAGCTTCCAGCGCGGGAAATAGGAGTTGGGCATAGGATCTCTTGTGTATCCAGGAATGATTGATGGGCGGGGCGAAGTGTAGGGGGCGGCGAGGCTGGCCGCAATACGGTGATGCCCGGGCGGGTTGAACAGGTGGGCGCGTGCGGGAAATCAAGCTGCCGTTTTACTAGCGGTATATGCGGTAGTCGGGCGGTTGCTGGTTCTTGAGCGCCTCTGTCCGAGGGGCAAGCCGGGGGCGTCCAAGTCGTTCGGCTCGGGTGCATACAGGCACCCTCGGCCTGCTTCGCAGGCTGCCCTCTCTTCAAATGGCCGCCCCCGGCTAGCCCCTCGGACAAAGGCTCGCCGCAGTTCGGCTGCCGCCATGTCCGGCCAGGATCAGTCCAGACCGGGAACGGACCAGGCAATTACCGCCGCGGCTTGCGGGGAGCGTTGCGCGCGGCGCGGTCGTAGACCGCGTTGGGCAGCAGCCGCATCAGGCGCGCCACGACCCCCATTTGCCACGGAATCACGGTATACGAAACGCCGCGTTCGATGGCTGTCCGGGCGCGAGCGGCGAACTTGTCAGCGTCCATCAGGAAAGGCATGGAATACGGGTTCTGCGCCGTCATTGCCGTCTTGATATAGCCCGGCGCGATCGTCACCACCTTGACTCCGGCGCCGGCCAGTTCCACGCGCAGACTTTCGCAGTAGGTGGCCACCGCCGACTTGGACGCGCTGTAGGCGCCCGCACCGGGCAGGCCGCGGACCCCGGCTACGCTGGCGATGCCCACCAGGCGCCCTGCTCCCGCCCGCCGCATGGGCTCGACGAAAGGCTCGAACGTGGCAACCGTGGCCAACAGATTGGTGTCGACGATGGCCTTGAACACGTCGAAGTCTTCGGCGTGCTCGGTAAGTGTGCCCGCGCTGATGCCGGCGCTGGCGATGACCACGTCTACCCTGCCCTGGCTACGGGCCAGGAAATCCGCGGCGGCGGCATGCAGGGCGGCGCGGTCTCGCACATCCAGCGCATAGCAATGGTGCTGCCCCGGCAAGGAGGCGGCCAGCTGGCCCAGCAATTCACCGCGGCGCGCCACCAGGCCCAGCCGCGCGCCGGCGTGGGCGTAGCGTTCGGCCAGGGCGCGGCCCAGGCCGCTGGAAGCACCGGTAATAAAAACAGAGGTCATGGCAGCAGGTAGCGGCGCGGCGTATGCGGGACTTGCATGATAGGGACTCGGGTGGCGCGCGTCTACGCGATCGGCAAGGTGGCCGGCCATGAAAACGGGCCCCGAAGGGCCCGTTTACGGCAAGCGCCAGGCAGGCGGGATGCTTATTGCTGCGCGAGACTGGCGTGCAGTTCTTGCAGCGGGTACACCTGCAGGCCCAGGCCCTGGCGCAGGTATTGCATGCCCTCGACCGCGGCGCACGCGCCGGCGATGGTCGTGAAGAACGTGACGCGGTTGGCCAGCGCCTGCGTACGGATCGTGCGCGAATCGGCGATGGCGTTGCGGCGCTCTTCGACGGTGTTGACCACCAGCGAGATCTCGCCGTTCTTGACCATGTCAACGATGTGCGGGCGGCCTTCGGTGACTTTGTTCACCACTTGCACGGGGATGCCGGCTGCCTCGATCTGGCCCGCGGTGCCGCGCGTGGCCACCAGCTTGAAGCCCAGGTTGTGCAGACCGCGCGCCACGCCGACGGCACGGGCCTTGTCCTGGTCTTTGACGCTGATGAAGGCGGTGCCGTTCTCGGGCAGGCTCACGCCCGCGGCCAGCTGCGACTTGACGAAGGCTTCGCCGAAGCTCGTGCCCACGCCCATGACTTCGCCGGTGGACTTCATTTCGGGACCGAGGATAGTGTCGACGCCCGGGAACTTCACGAACGGGAACACGGCTTCTTTGACCGAGAAGTAAGGCGGCACCACTTCACGCGTGATGCCCTGGTCGGCCAGGGTGCGGCCTGCCATTACGCGCGCGGCGATCTTGGCCAGCTGCAGGCCCGTGGCCTTGGACACGTAAGGCACGGTACGCGAGGCGCGCGGATTGACCTCCAGCACATAGACTTCGCCATCCTGGATGGCGAACTGCACGTTCATCAGGCCGCTGACGTTGAGCGCGCGGGCCATCATGGTGGTCTGGCGCTTGATCTCGGCGATGACTTCGTCGGACAGCGAGTACGGCGGCAGGCTGCAGGCGGAGTCGCCCGAGTGCACGCCGGCCTGCTCGATGTGTTCCATGACGCCGCCGATGAACACCGTTGTGCCGTCGGCCAGGCAATCGACGTCGACCTCGGTGGCGTTGTTCAGGAAGCGGTCGAGCAGCACGGGGGAATCGTTGCTGACCTTGACGGCCTCGCGCATGTAGCGTTCGAGGTCTTGCGGCTCGTGCACGATTTCCATGGCGCGCCCGCCCAGCACATAGCTGGGGCGCACCACCAGCGGATAGCCGATGTCGGCGGCGTGCGACATGGCTTCGGCCTCGGTGCGCGCCGTGCGATTGGGCGGCTGGCGCAGGCCCAGCTTGTTGAGCAGCTTCTGGAAGCGCTCGCGGTCTTCGGCCACGTCGATGGATTCGGGGCTGGTGCCGATGATGGGCACGCCGTTGGCTTCGAGCGCGCGTGCCAGTTTCAGCGGGGTCTGGCCGCCGTACTGGACGATCATGCCCACGGGGTTTTCTTTGTGGACGATTTCGAGCACGTCTTCGAGCGTGAGCGGCTCGAAGTACAGGCGATCGGAAGTGTCGTAGTCGGTGGAGACGGTTTCCGGGTTGCAGTTGACCATGATGGTCTCGTACCCGTCGTCGCGCAGGGCCAAGGCGGCGTGCACGCAGCAATAGTCGAACTCGATGCCCTGGCCGATACGGTTTGGGCCGCCGCCGAGCACGATGATTTTCTTGCGGTCGGTAGGCTGCGCCTCGCACTCGTCTTCGTACGTGGAATACATGTACGCGGTACGGGTGGCGAACTCGGCCGCGCAAGTATCGACGCGCTTGTACACGGGACGCACGTTGAGCTGGTGGCGCAGCTTGCGGATCTCGGATTCGGAGGAATCCAGCAGGAACGCCAGGCGGCGATCGGAGAAGCCCATTCGCTTGAGCTGCCACAGCGTGGCGTAGTCAAGGTCGGCCAGCGTCTTCTGTTCGAGCGCGAGTTCGATGTCGACGATTTCTTTGATCTGCGCCAGGAACCAGGGGTCGATGCGGGTGATGTTGTGGACTTCGTCGAGCGTGAACCCCTGAGCGAAGGCGTCGCCCACGTACCAGATGCGCTCGGGGCCGGGTTCGCCCAGCTCGACCTGGAGCTTTTCGCGGTCGGTGGTTTTCTGGTTCAGGCCGTCGACACCGACTTCAAGACCGCGCAGGGCTTTCTGGAACGATTCTTTGAAAGTGCGGCCGATGGCCATGACTTCGCCCACCGACTTCATCTGGGTGGTAAGGCGGGAATCGGCCTGGGGGAATTTCTCGAAGGCGAAACGCGGCACCTTGGTGACCACGTAGTCGATGGAGGGCTCGAACGAGGCCGGCGTGGCGCCGCCGGTGATCTCGTTGCGCAGCTCGTCGAGCGTGTAGCCCACGGCCAGGCGCGCGGCGACCTTGGCAATGGGGAAGCCGGTGGCCTTGGAAGCCAGGGCCGACGAGCGCGACACGCGCGGGTTCATTTCGATGACGATCATGCGGCCGTTATCGGGATTGACCGCGAACTGTACGTTTGACCCGCCGGTGTCGACGCCGATTTCACGCAGCACCGCGATAGAGGCGTTGCGCATGATCTGGTATTCCTTGTCGGTCAGCGTCTGGGCTGGCGCGACAGTGATGGAATCGCCGGTGTGCACCCCCATGGGGTCGAGGTTCTCGATGGAGCACACGATGATGCAGTTGTCGGCCTTGTCGCGCACGACTTCCATCTCGAATTCTTTCCAGCCCAGCAGCGACTCTTCGATGAGCAGTTCGCTGGTGGGCGAGGCTTCGAGGCCGCGACGGCAGATGATCTCGAATTCTTCGGCGTTGTAGGCGATGCCGCCGCCCGAGCCGCCCATGGTGAAGCTGGGCCGGATGACCGTGGGGAACCCGGAGGTGCCGGTTTCGGCCGCGATGCGGCGCTGGACTTCCCAGGCTTCGTCCATGCTGTGGGCAACACCCGACTTGGCCGATTCCAGGCCGATGTCGGTCATGGCCTGCTTGAACTTCTGGCGGTCTTCGGCCTTTTCGATGGCGTGTTCGTTCGCGCCGATGAGTTCCACGCCGTGCTTGGCCAGCACACCGTGGCGGGCGAGGTCGAGCGCGCAGTTCAGGGCGGTTTGCCCGCCCATGGTGGGCAGCAGGGCATCGGGCTTTTCGCGTTCGATGATTTTTTCGACCGCCTGCCAGGTAATGGGCTCGATGTAGGTGACATCCGCCGT
Source organism: Bordetella genomosp. 7 (assembly GCF_002261265.1). Classification (GTDB taxonomy): domain Bacteria; phylum Pseudomonadota; class Gammaproteobacteria; order Burkholderiales; family Burkholderiaceae_B; genus Bordetella_A. Next base: position 479,594 of record NZ_NEVK01000006.1, read on the forward strand.
TTCCGGGTCGGTCATGATCGTGGCCGGATTGCTGTTGACCAGGATGGTGCGAAACCCTTCGGCCTTGAGCGCCTTGCACGCCTGGGCGCCGGAATAGTCGAACTCGCAGGCCTGCCCGATGATGATGGGGCCGGCTCCGATGATGAGGATGCTTTTTATGTCTGTACGCTTGGGCATGGTGCGATGATTATTTCTGGCCGGCCATCAGGCTGATGAATTTGTCGAACAGCACGATGATGTCGTGCGGGCCCGGGCTGGCCTCGGGGTGGCCCTGGAAGCAGAAGGCGGGGCGGTCGGTGAGCTCGAAGCCCTGCAGCGTGCCGTCGAACAGCGACACGTGCGTGACCCGCGCGTTGGCGGGAAGGCTGGCGGCATCGACCTCGAAACTGTGGTTCTGGCTGGTGATGAACACGCGCCGGGACTGCACGTCTTGCACCGGATGATTGGCCCCGTGGTGGCCGGTTTTCATCTTGACGGTCTTGCCGCCGATGGCCAGCCCCAGGATCTGGTGACCCAGGCAGATACCGAACACGGGAAGCTTGCGTTCGAGGAACACGCGCGTGGCCGCGATGGCGTAGTCGCAAGGCTGCGGGTCGCCCGGGCCGTTGGCCAGGAATACGCCGTCGGGATTGAGCTTGAGCACTTCTTCGGCGGGCGTCTGGGCCGGCACCAGCGTGATGCGGCAGCCACGGTCGGCCATCAGGCGCAGGATGTTGTACTTGACGCCGAAGTCGTAGGCCACGACGTGAAAGCGGTCTTGCGAGGGCTGGCCATAGCCCTGCCCCAGTTGCCAGGTGCCTTCCGTCCAGTTTTGCTGCGACTTGACGGACACCACCTTGGCCAGGTCGACGCCGGACATGCCGGCGTAGCCGCGCGCCAGCTCGACGGCGCGGTCGGCGTCATCGCCCGTGAGGATGCAGGCGCCCTGCGCACCCGTCTCGCGCAGGATGCGGGTAAGCTTGCGGGTGTCGACGTCGGAGATGGCCACCACGCCCTGGGCTGCCAGGTATTCGGGCAACGACTGACGGGCGCGGAAGTTCGAAACGCGCGCGGGGCAGTCGCGCACCACCAGGCCGGAGGCCAGCACGCGCGACGTTTCGACGTCTTCGGGATTGACGCCAGTGTTGCCGATATGCGGGTAAGTAAGCGTTACGATCTGGCCGTTGTAGCTGGGATCGGTCAGAATTTCCTGGTAGCCGGTCATGGCCGTGTTGAACACTACCTCGGCGACCGTGTGCCCCGGCGCACCGATGGACACTCCCCGGAAAATGGTACCGTCCGCCAGAGCCAGAATTGCTGGAGGGAAGCGGTTGGCTCCCTCGGAAAGAAGTTGCGGCAGCACAGTAAACCCCGGTTTCAGAATCGATAATTAAACCTTGGAATTATACTCTGTAAGGCCGTTTTCCCCGGGGAACCGCGCCGAATAAGGCTGAGCGCCGAGGTTTCATGGCCGCGACCCGGGGGTTTGTAGTGATACCCTAGCCCTGTCGCCAACCCTTGCCGTTTTTGCAGCCCATGTCCAGCCAGCTTGAAGCCCTGCGTCGCCATACCACCGTTGTTGCCGATACCGGCGATTTCGAAGTGATGCGCGCGCTGCGCCCCACCGACGCGACCACGAACCCCTCGCTGATCCTGAAGGCCGTGCAGAAAGACGCCTACCGGCCCCTGCTCGAGCAAGTGGTGCGCGACCACCGCGGCGCGCCCCTGCCCGAACTGACGGACCGCCTGCTGGTGGCGTTCGGGCGCGAGATCCTGGGCATTGTGCCGGGCCGGGTGTCCACCGAGGTGGATGCGCGCCTGTCGTTCGATACGCGCGCCACGATCGAGCGCGGCCGCGGGCTGATCGCCCTGTACGAAGCCGCGGGAATACCCCGCGAACGCGTGCTGATCAAGGTGGCGTCAACGTGGGAAGGCATCCAGGCGGCGCGGATCCTGCAGGCCGACGGCATCCGCTGCAACCTGACGCTGCTGTTCTCGCTGCCGCAGGCGGTGGCATGCGCCGACGCCGGCGTGCAGCTGATCTCGCCCTTTGTCGGCCGGATCTACGACTGGTACAAGAAGGCGGCCGGAGCCGATTGGATCGAGGCCGACCACGCCGGCCCCAATGACCCCGGCGTGCGCTCGGTGACCGAGATCTTCCACTATTACAAGCGCCACGGCATCACCACCGAAATCATGGGCGCGAGCTTTCGCAATGCCGGGCAGATCCGGGCGCTGGCCGGCTGCGACCTGCTGACCATCAGCCCCGAACTGCTGGCCGAACTGGACAGCACGCCGGGCGACGTGCCTGCCAGCCTGGCGCGCCGCGACGACCTCGACGTGCCCGCGCGCCGCACCGCCGATGAAGTGTGGTTCCGCACCGAGCTCAACGCCAATGCCATGGCCACCGAAAAACTGGCCGAAGGCATCCGGCTGTTTTCCGCCGACGCGCTGAAGCTGGACGCCATGCTGGGCGGCCCCGCGGCCTGAGCGTACCGGACGCCCGGCCGGCACGGGGCCGGGCGCGGGGCGCGTCAGCGCTCGTCGTGCGAATGCACCTGCAGCGCTTCCAGGAAGCGCGAAACCATGTTGTAAGCGGCCACGGTGGCGGTCAGTTCGACCATCAGCTTGTCGGAGCCCATGGCCTGGCGGGCGGCGTCGAAGACCGGCTGGGGGACCTGCACGTGCCGTGTCATGGCGTCGGTGTAGGCCAGCACCGCGCGCTCGCGCTCGCTGAACAGATCCGAGGCTTCCCACTGCGGCAACGCATCGAGCTGAGCCTGGGTGACGCCTTCTTGCAGGGCGATGGGCGCATGCTGGTCGGCCTCGTACGGCGCGCCGTTGATGGCGGCCACGCGCATGATCACGAGTTCGCGCAGGTCGCCGGGCAGCGTGCTGAGCTGGCGGATGGACGTCAGGTAGTTCAGCCAGCCGCCCGCCACGGCCGGGCTGTGCAGCAGCATCTGGTACAGGTGCAGCACGCTGCCGCGCTCGGCGACGATGCGCTCGACCAGGGGCTTGGCTTCGGGATGGTTCAAATCGGCATAAGGCAGGCGCGCCATGCGAGGGACTCCGGAATAAAGCGCGGCCCGGTCGGGCCGCGCGGGGTTCAGATTTTTTCAGTTTCGCCCGATTTGGGCTGCCATTTCATCAATCGTTTTTCGCCCAGGCCGACGAGGTAGTCCAGCACCAGGGCAAATGCCGTCAGCACCACGATGCCGGCAAACACCGTATTGACGTCGAAGGTGCCCTCGGCCTGCAGGATCAGGTAGCCGACGCCGCTGGCCGACCCCAGGTATTCGCCCACCACGGCGCCCACGAATGCCAGGCCCACGGAAGTGTGCAGGCTGGAAAACACCCAGCTGGTGGCCGAGGGCAGGTACACGTGGCGCAGCAATTGCCGCCGCCCCGCGCCCAGCATGCGCGCATTGTCGAGCAATGTGGGGCTGACTTCGCGCACCCCCTGGTAAACGTTGAAGAAAACGATGAAGAACACCAGCGTGACGGCCAGGGCCACCTTGGACCAGATGCCCAGCCCGAACCACATGCCGAAGATCGGCGCGAGAATCACGCGCGGCATGGAATTGGCCGCCTTGATGTAGGGGTCGAGAATGGCGCTGGCGGTGGTCGACAGCCCCAGCCACAGGCCAAAACCCAGTCCGGCGATGGTGCCGATGAAAAACGCCAGCACGGTCTCCGAGAGGGTCACCCAGAGGTGGCGGTAGATATCGCCGTTGGTGACGAACCACGCCCAGATGCGGCCCCAGACTTCGAGCGGCTGACCGAAGAAGAAGGCGATTTTCGGGTCCAGGGTGACCACATGCCAGATGACCAGGATGACCACCAGCAACAGTACCTGCCAGAATCGCAGGCTGGCCGAACCAGTTTTGATCTTCATATCTGTATTCCATTGCGGCGCGCCCGACCCCGGGCACGCGTCACCGCCACATCAGGCACGCTTCTGCTGGGCATAGCCCTTGAGCACTTCTTCGCGCAGCACCGCCCATATGGCCGCATGCAGTTCCACGAAGCGCGGATGGGTGCGCACTTCGGCCACATCGCGGGGGCGCGGCAAGTCGATGGCGAACTCGCCGATAGGATGGGTGGCGGGCCCGGCCGACAGCACCACCACGCGGTCGCTCATGGCGATGGCCTCGTCCAGGTCGTGCGTAATGAACAGCACCGCCTTGCGCTTGGCCATCCAGAGTTCGAGCACTTCGTTTTCCATCAGCTGGCGCGTCTGGATATCGAGCGCAGAAAAAGGCTCATCCATGAGGATGATGTCGGGGTCGCGGATGAGCGTCTGCGCAAGCATGGTGCGCTTGCGCATGCCGCCGGACATCTGGTGGGGGTAGCGGTCTTCGAAGCCGCCCAGGCCTACCCGCCGCATCCATTCGCGGCCGCGCTCGATCGATTCGGCGCGCGGCTGCCCCGCGAACTGCAGGCCGGCAATGACGTTTTCGAGAGCGCTGCGCCAGGGCAGCAGCGCTTCGCCCTGGAACATATAGCCCGCGCGGGAATTGATCCCCGCCAGCGGCTGGCCAAACACCTTGACCTGGCCGGACGAGGGCGCCAACAGGCCGGCCCCCACGTTGAGCAACGTGGATTTGCCGCAACCCGTGGGCCCCACGACCGACACGAATTCGCCGGGGGCGATGGCCAGGCTGGTGTCCTGGACGGCGGTGTAGCGGCCGCCGCCGTCGCGGGACACAAAGGTACACGTGATGCGGTCGAGCGCGAGCGCGGCTTCAGCCATTGGGATACTTCTCGTTGGCACGGCGCGTGAACTCGTTGGTCCACGCCTTGGATGGGTCGATCTTGGACGCGTCGAAGCCCTTTACATAGGCCGCGAGCGCTCGCGTGGCCGTGGCGGCGCCGTCTTCGGGGAAGACCCCGTCGGGCGACAGGCCCTCCATGCTCTTTTCGAGCGCGGCCTTGTATACAGCGGGCTCGCCCAGCAGGTACTGGGTGGGCACAGTCTTGGCGATTTCTTCGGCGCCGGCCTGCTGGATCCACTTGTCGGCGCGCACGATGGCATTGGTAAGCGCCTGCACGGTGTTGGGATTGGCGTCGATAAAGGCCTGCGGCGCATACAGGCTGCCCGCCGGCATGTTGCCGCCGAAGATTTCCTTCGTGTCTTTCAGGGTGCGCGTGTCGACGATGACCTGGATGTCGCCCGGCATTTCCAGCATGGAAACCACGGGGTCGGTATTCGAGATGGCGTCGATCTGGCCGCTGCGCAGCGCCGTGACCGCGCCGGCGCCCGCGCCCACGCCGATGATCGAGACGTCGCTGTCTTTGAGGCCATGCTTGGCAAGGAAGAAGCTGACCACCATGTTGGTGGACGAGCCCGGCGCGGTGACGCCGATTTTCTTGCCCTTGAGATCGGCCGGCCCCTTGTAGTCGGGCATGTTTTTCTTGGACACGCCGAAGCCGATCATGGGCGCGCGGCCCTGCAGCACGAACGAGCGGTACATCTGGCCCTTGGATTGCATGTGCAGCGTGTGCTCGAAGGCGCCGGACACCACGTCGGCGCTGCCGCCCACGACAGCCTGCAATGCCTTGGAGCCCCCGGCGAAGTCGGCGATGCGGACATCCAGCCCCTCGTCCTTGAAGTAGCCCTTGATCTCGGCGATGGTAAGCGGCAGGTAATAGATGAGCGGCTTGCCGCCCACGGCGATCTGCACACTTTTCTTTTCCAGCTGCTGCGCCCGCACGATGGCCGGCGCCACGCCCAGGGCGCCGGCGGCTCCGGCCAGCTTGAGCAAATCACGACGAGTGACTGACATTGGGGGTCTCCTTTGCCGCTCGGGCGGCCTGTTTATGTGGTGCGGCCAGGCAGGCCGTCTTGTGGCTGGCGGCAAGCGCCGGCCGGCGAAGCTGGCTGCGGGGGCAGGCCTATGGCGCCGGCCTGGGCCAGTTCAACGATTGCCGCTGCATCATACTCCAGCGATTTCAGGACTTCTTCAGTATGTTCCCCTAGGCGCGGGCCCAGCCAGCGCGTGCCTCCCGGCGTCTCGGACAGCCGTGGCACGACGGCCGGCAGCTTGACCGGGCTGCCGTCGGGAAAGCGATGCTGCTCTATCATGCCCCGGGCGATGAACTGCGGGTCGGCGAACATGTCGGCGACGCTGTAGATCTTGCCCACCGGCACATCGGCCGCGCGCATGACCTCGAGCGCCTGGTCGATGGTACGGGTGCCGCACCAGGCCTGGATGGCGCCATCGATTTCTTCGACCCGGCGGGCGCGGCCGTCGTTGCGCGCCAATTGCGGGTCGTTGGCCAGGTCGTCGCGGCCGATGGCGCGCATCAGGCGGTTGAAGATGGCGTCGCCATTGCCCGCGATGACCACGTTCTGGCCGTCGCGCGTAGTGTAGGTATTGGATGGCACGATGCCGGGCAGCGCCCCGCCGGTGCGTTCGCGCACGACGCCGGCCACGTCGTACTCGGGCACCAGGCTTTCCATCAGGTTGAATACCGACTCGTACAACGCCACATCCACCATCTGGCCCTGCCCCGCCACGCTGTCGGGGCCCGGCTTGCCGTTCCAGCGGCCGCCGGTGGCGTCGCGATGGCGCAGGGCCATCATGGCGCCGATGACCGCATGCAGCGCGGCGATGGAGTCGCCTACCGAGATGCCTACCCGCACCGGGGGGCGGTCGGGGTGGCCCGAAACGTAGCGCAGGCCGCCCATGGATTCGGCAATGGCGCCGAATCCCGGCGCGTCGCGCATGGGGCCCGTCTGCCCGTAGCCCGACAGGCGCACCATGATGAGCGCGGGATTGACCTGGCGCAGCTGTTCGTACCCCAGCCCCCACTTTTCAAGCACGCCGGGACGATAGTTCTCGATCACGATGTCCGCATCGAGCGCGAGGCGACGGGCGATCTCGCGGCCCCGCGGGTCTTTCAGGTTCAGCGCGATGGACTTCTTGTTGCGCGCCTGCACCGTCCACCAAAGCGAGTTGCCTTCGTGCAGGTGGCGCCAGCTGCGGATGGGGTCGCCTCCGCCCGTGCCATCGGGGCCGTGCGGGGTTTCGACCTTGATGACTTCGGCGCCGAATTCGCCCAGCATGCGGGCCGCGAAGGGCCCGGCGATCAGCGTGCCGAGTTCGAGGACTTTGATGCCCTTGAGCGCGGACATGGGAGTCTCCTTGGTGGGCGGCTACGTGGTTCTGCGTTCCATCAGGGCCCAGGCGATGGTGCCGGCGTCGACGTACTCGAGCTCGCCGCCGGCCGGCACGCCGCGCGCCAGGCGGGTGATTTTCAGCCCTTTGCCGGCAAGCACTTCACCCAGGAAGTGCGCGGTGGTTTCGCCTTCGGCGGTGAAGTTGGTGGCCAGGATGACCTCTTGCACCACGCCATCGCAGGCGCGCTGGATGAGCCGCTCGAAGTCGAGCTCGCGCGGGCCGATGCCCTCGAGCGGAGCCACCCGGCCCATCAGCACGTAGTACAGGCCACGATAGCCATGGCTGGCTTCGATCATGTTCTGGTCGGCCGGCGTCTCGACGATGCACAGCAACGTGGCGTCGCGCTTGGGGTTGGCGCAGGTGGCGCAGATGGGGTCTTCGGTGAAGCTGTTGCAGCGCGCGCAATGACGCAGGTTCTGCACCGCGCCCGCCAGCGCGCGCCCCAGCATGTCTGCGCCTTGCAGATCGTGCTGCAGCAAGTGATACGCCATGCGCCGGGCCGAGCGCACGCCCACGCCGGGCAGGCGCCGCAGCGCCTCGATCAGCGTGGTCAGCGGTTCGGGTTCGGGCAGTTGCGGTTCCATTGCGGTGCGGCCGGCGCCTTAGAACGGCAGCTTCATGCCCGGGGGCAGCGGCATGCCGGCGGTGACGCCGGCCATTTTTTCCTGCGCGGTGGCTTCCGCCTTGCGCAGGGCGTCGTTGAACGCGGCAGCGACCAGGTCTTCGAGCATGTCTTTGTCGTCGGCCAGCAGGCTGGGATCGATGGACACGCGCTTGACGTCGTGACGGCAGCTCATGGACACCTTGACCAGCCCGCCGCCGGACTCGCCATCGACGAGAATCTCGGCCAGGGAATCCTGGACCTTTTTCATGTTTTCCTGCATCTGCTGCGCCTGGCGCATCAGACCGGCAAGTTGTCCTTTCATCATGATGAGAGTTCCTTGGAGAAGGGGAATTTCCGAAAAACCGGCTGCGGCGGCGCGGCCGCTCACGCCGGTGGATGAACTGCGCGTACCGAACCCGGCACCACCCGGCCGCCAAAATCGGCCTGCAGTGCCAGGACAAAGGGATCGGCCGCCGCGGCGGCTTCGGCGGCCTGCTGGCGCGCCGCGCGCTCGGCCTGCGCCACCGCATGCGCGGTGGCATCGCCCGTGGCGCCGACTTCGACTTCCAGCCGCAGGCCTTGCCCGAAATGTTCGCACAGCACGGTTTGCAGGCGTATGCGGCTTTCGCTTTCTGCCAGCGTCTTGACGGCGACGCGCAGCACGATCGCGTCGCCCTGCACGCCTACCCATTCGCTCTGGCGCGACAGTTCGGCAGCCAGGCCCGTGACGGGAAGACGTGCAGCCAATGCCGGCCAGTCGGCCGCGGTAATACTGTTCAGTTTGGCCGGCGCCTGCCTAGCGCGGCGCGCGGGCGGGCGCTGCCGGGGCTGCGGCACGGCGGCGATTTCGGCCGGCTCTGCGCCGGTGGCGAGCGTTTCGAATTCGTCGTCCGGGTCGGCGGTGAATTCGTCTGTGGGCACATAGCCGGCCTGGGCGTCGTCGGGGATGTCTTCGTCCACCCAGGACGGCGGGCCGTCGACGGCCGCAGGCGCCGGCTTGCTGTGCGTGGCGGGCGGTGTAACGGCCAGCGCGGCAGCGGGCGGCCGGGCCGGCGCAGGCTCGGGCTGTGCGGCCGGTTCCGCAGGCAGGTCTTCCCATGGCGGTGTGTCGGCGGCCTGCTCGGCGGCCGGCGGCGGCGTACTCGCCGAAACGTCGGTCGGCGCAGGATCCGCCGCCTGAGGCCGCGAGCCCGTGCCTTGCGGATCGGGCGTCGCCCGGGCGGCGGCGCCGGCCGCCTTGGCCGTGTCAGCGGCATCGGGCGCGGGCGCTGCGGGCGCGCGGGCTTGCGGGGCGGGGGCCGCGGCAGCCGCGACAGGCGGGGCCGCCGCAGGCGCGCCGGCCGGCTGCGCAGGCGAGGCGCCTGCGGCAACCGGCGCCGGCGGCCGGGCCTCGGTGACCGGGCCGGCCTGCCCGCAGAGCGCGAGCATGCGCAGGCAGGCCATGACGAAGCCCGCGTATTCGTCGGGCGCGAGCGACAGTTCGCCGCGACTGTGCACCGCCACCGAATAGAACAACTGTACGGCGTCTGGGTGCAGCATGCCCGCCAGGCGCGAGATGTCGGCCGCCAGCGGATCGTCCGACGGCGTGGCGCCGGGCACGCGCTGTTCGATGGCCACGCGCGAAAGCAGCACCGCAAGGTCGGCCAGCGCCCCCGCATACGACAACCCGCGCGTGGCGAGTTCGTCGGCCACGGCCAGCACGCCGGCGGCATCGCCTTTGGGCAAGGCGTCGAGCAGGCGCACCAGATGGCGCTGGTCGATGGTGCCCAGCATGCCGCGCACCGCTTCTTCGGTGAGGTTGCCGGCGCTGTAGGCAATGGCCTGGTCGGTAAGCGACAGGGCATCGCGCATGGACCCGCTCGCCGCCTGTGCGATCAGGCGCAGGGCCGGCGTTTCGCACGCGACGCTTTCATCGGCCAGCACGGCCTGCAGGTGGCCCACGATGGCGTCCGGCGGCATCTGCTTCAGGTTGAACTGCAGGCAGCGCGACAGGACCGTGACGGGAATTTTCTGCGGATCGGTCGTGGCCAGGATGAACTTCACATGCGGGGGCGGCTCTTCGAGCGTCTTGAGCATGGCGTTGAACGCATGGCCGGTCAGCATGTGGACTTCGTCGATCATGTAGACCTTGTACCGCCCTGCTCCGGGCGCATACACGGCCTGCTCGAGCAGCTGGGTCATTTCGTCCACGCCGCGGTTCGAGGCGGCGTCGAGCTCCAGGTAATCGACAAAACGGCCCGAATCGATTTCGGTGCAGGCCCGGCATTGGCCGCAAGGCCTGGAGGTGATGCCGGTTTCGCAGTTGAGCGACTTGGCCAGGATGCGCGACAGAGTGGTCTTGCCCACCCCGCGCGTGCCCGTGAACAGCCAGGCATGGTGCAGGCGCTGCGAATCTAGCGCGTGCGTGAGCGCACGCACGACGTGGTCCTGGCCTACCAGGGTATCGAACGAGCGCGGCCGCCACTTGCGGGCCAGTACCAGATAAGTCATGGGCGGATTGTAGAGCCAGTTGCGCGCGGCCGGCGCGCCGGAAATACAAAGGGGCGCCGCAACCAGGGCGCGAACTGCCAGACACCACGACAGTTCGTTCCGATTACGGCGCCCCTTTGGGGAAACCGGTAGGCGAGCCTTACTCCGGCACTGATCCTAAACGACTATGGCTGCTTCGTTCCCGACCTGACCAGGTTCACCGCCGAACCATGCGAAGGGGCCCGCCAACCCGAATTCTAACAGAGCGGGCACGACGCCGCTGGCGCCCTGGGCCAAGGCGTGCGACAGGCCGCCCGCCTGCCGCAGGCGCGCTAGATATCGATCCACAGGCGGGCGCGCGGAAAGTACAGCGCGGCGCGGGCCGGGCGCTGGTCCAGCGCCGTGACCTGCGCGCAATAGCGCGCCAACTGCTCGGCATGGCGCTCGCGCATGCGCGATGCAAACTGCTCGGGCAATTCGTCGGGATGCGGCCGCGCGGTTTTGTAGTCGACGATGAGCCAGCCGTCTTCGGTACTGAGCGCCAGGTCGATTACCGACACGCGCCCGGTGGCGTCGATCAGCGGCCATTCACGCCGTGCCGCCGATTGCGACAGCAGCCAGCGCCCGCGCTCGTGCGCCAGCGTGGCCAGCAGGGTGTCCAGCACCGCCAGCGCGGCATCGGGCGCCTGCGCCGCCGGCAATCCCGCGCGGGTGAGCTGTTTTTGCATCACCGGCAGATAGCGGCGCAAGGCCTCGGCGGGCCAGGCGTCCACGCCGTCCTGGCCGATGCGGGCCAGCCACGCGTGGGCGAGTGTGCCGATTGCGGCATCGTGCGCGGTGTCGAGCTGCCATGACGGATGTTCACCGCCTTGCGCCGGCGCCCCTATCGCGAAACCGGGATTGCCCGTTGCATGGCGTTGCTGATCCAGCGCCACGATGGCTTCACTGGCCAGGCGCCGCAAGGGCTCGCCCATTGACGCTGCTGCGGCATCGGCGGCGGGCGCGTCGTCCTGCCAGCCCGGCGGCGGGGACTTTTTGTCGGCCGGCAGCCATTCCCACAGGCGCCCCAGGAGGCTGGCGGGCGGCGGCGGCTTGGCCTGGCCCGTGGCGCGATCAACCACAACGTTGCCCACCAGGTGCAGGCGGTGGCGCGCGCGCGTGGCCGCAACGTAGAGCAGCCGGTCGGTCTCGTAGGCGGCGCGGCGTTTTTCGCGCAGGCCCAGATAACGTGAGACGGGATCGGCGTCTTTGTCGGCGCGAGGCTTTACCGGCCCGAACAGCACCCTTTCGCCCGTCTGCTCGAAGCTGACCAGCGGCGGGCGCTCGGCGCGAGGCGCTTTGTGCAGCCCGTAAAGAATGACCGTGTCGAACTGCAGCCCCTTGGATTTGTGCATGGTCATGATCTCGACCACGCCCGCATCATCGTCTGCCGCTTCGGGCGCGGCATACAGGCGCGCCAGCGCGGCATCCAGGCGCGCGGGGTCCAGGCCGCCATGCGGCGCCAGGCGTTCGACCAGCCGGAACAGGCTTTCGGCATCTTCGGCGGCGCTGGGACTGGCATACAGCGCCGGGCCGCCCAGCCTGCGCCAGAGCGATTCCAGCCATGCCGCAAGCGGCATGGCGCCGCTGGCGTTGGACGAGTCGAGCAGAATGGGCGCCACATGGCGCACCCGCGCGTACTCATCGGCCGCCAGCACCTGCCGGGCGCGGCAGGGCTGCACTTGCGGGGCATCCCACAGCGGCAGGCCCTGCCCCGCATTCACGGGCTGGGCGGCCGGCTGCGGCGCGCGCAGCGCATCGGCGAGCAACACCGGTACGGGCGTGGCCGGGTCGTGGCCGAACAGCGCATGCAACGAATGCAAGGTCAGCCCGCACCACGGCGCGCGCAGCACCGACAGCCAGGCCATGCGGTCCGCCGGGTGCGCCAGGGCGCGCAGCAATTGCACCAGATCCGACACCACATGGCGCTGGGCCAGTGGCACCAGGTCGACCGCCCGACAGCGAATGCCCGCCTGCGTCAGCTTGCGCACCAACTGGCCCAGGTGGCCGCGCGCCCGCACCAGAATGGCCACCGGATGGCGGCTTGCCGGGTCGCGCTCGTCCAGCGCGCGGCGCACCAGCTGAACGGTGAGCGCCTGGGCCGCGGCGTCGGCGCCGGCGGGCCCGTCGGCACTGAACGCAGGATGGAAACACACGGGCTCGCCGGGCAGCTGCTCATTGAAAGCCGCCGAATCGGTATACGCGATCGCGCCAGCCGCTGCGTCGTTGCGCGCGGGCAGCAGGCCCCGGAAGGTGGCGTTGACCCATTCCACCACGCCCGCCTGCGACCGGAAGTTATCGGTCAGTTGCAGGAAGGCGGGAGTGATTTCGCCCACCCCCTGCTCGGCCGCCTGCAGGAACAGCCCGACTTCCGCCTTGCGGAAGCGGTAGATCGACTGCATGGGGTCGCCCACCAGGAACAGCGTACGCCCGTCGTCCGGCTGCCAGCCGGCGGTCAGGGTGGCCAGCAGGTGGATCTGGGTAAGGCTGGTGTCCTGGAATTCGTCGATGAGCAAATGCCGGATCGACGCATCGAGCTTGAGCAGCAGTTCGCCGGGGTCATCGGCGCTGCCCAGCGCGTGCACGGCGCGTTGGGCAATTTCGATGAAATCGACTTCGCGCGTCTCGGCAAAGCGCAGGTGCAATTGCGCCACCGCGAGCTTCAAGGTCATCAGCTGCGCGCCGAGCACGCGCCATTGCGTATCGGTGAACTCGGCCGGCGGCACCGTGTCTACCGCATCCAGCATCCAGATCCAGGCCGCCTGCGGATCTGCGGCATCGAGCCACTGAGTAAGCGCCGTTTTGTGTGCGCACTTGGGCGGGAAGCCAAGATTCTTGTTGAGCGCGCGGCGCAGCTTGCCTTCGCCCGTAAGCAGCAGGCATCGCACGGCTTTCCATTTATCGAGTGCGGCGGCATGCGGCTCGAGCGGCTCGCTCCAGTCGCGCAAGGCGTCCAGCACATGCCCGGGCCCCGACTCGTCCAGTACCGCGGCGGCCATGCGGGCGGGCCCGCGCAGGGCGTCTTGCCAGCCCAGGGGCATGGCGCTGGCAAGCGCCCGCAGGTCTTCGCCGATGGCTTCGGCCAGGGCGCCCTGCAACGCCTCGCGGTCGCTGCCGCGCGAAAGCAGCGGCAGCCATTGGTCGCGCTGGCCCAGCATGGCGGCGATGGCTTCGACGGCGGCCTGGGTGTCGACGTCCAGGTGTGCAAGCAGGATGCGCACCGCTTCGAAGTCGTCGGCCAAGGCCACCGTGGCCCGTGCGGCGGCTTCGTAGTGCGCCTGCGCGTCGTCGGCAATGTCGGGCATGCCGCCAAGCTCGGACAGCCACGGCATGCCGCGCACCAGCCCGGCGCAGAACGAATCGATGGTGCGGATGGCCAGGCGGGCCGGGTGTTGCAGCAGCTTCCAGCCGAGTTCGTCATTGCGTTGCAACGCCGCGCGCGCCAGTTGCCAGCTGCGGCGGCCGTGCTCGGTGTCGGGCATGGGGCCGCCGCCGTCGCGCAGCTTGCCCAGCACCCGGGCGTGCATTTCCGATGCCGCCTTGCGGGTGAAGGTGATGGCCACGATTTCCTCGGGCCGGTTCACGGTGGCCAGCAATGCCAGGATGCGGTCGGTAAGCAGTTCGGTCTTGCCGGAACCGGCCGGCGCCTGCACCAGGAAGGAGGCGGACGGGTCCAGGGCGCGTGCGCGCGCCGCGTGGTCGGAAGGCTGGCGGGCGGATACCGTCATTCCGCGTCCTCGTCGTCTTCAAGATGCAGCCGCAGGAACGGCATGGCGTCGCAGTATTTCAGGTCGTTGGGGCTATAGACCACGTTGGCCGCGTATCCCGATGCGTATTCGTCGGCCAGGTTTTCGACGGCGGTGCGCCAGCGCAGCAGGATGTCGCGCCATTGCTGGCCCTCGAAACCCTTGCTGGCGTCGGCCATGCGCACGCCCTGCAGGCCCAGGTCGGCATCGGCCAGCCCCACGGCGGCAACCTGGCGCGCGTGCACCTGCGCCAGCACCAGCGCCGCCACGTCGGCGTCCGGCGTGTCGCCCGACAGCACCGAGGCGTAGAACGGCAATTGCAGGTTCACCGGCCGCGCACGCGCCCAGTCGGATTCCGGGTTGCCCGGCGCCATGCCTGTTTTGTAGTCGAGGATCACCGCGCGGCCATCGGTCAGCCGGTCCAGCCGGTCCAGGCGGACGGTAAGGGTGAGCGGGCCGCGCGACCATTGGTGGGTTTCTTCTACCTGCGCAACCTCGAAAGGCACCCGCCGGGCCTCCAGGTCGAACCAGTTCCACAGCACCGTGCCGGCGCGCTCGCACTCCAGTTCACGCAGGGCGGGCGGATAGGCCTGCAGCTCTTCTTCGGCGGCCTGCTCTACCGCCTGCGCAAGCAGGGCCTGCAGCCGGCCTTGCCGCAGGGCTTCGTGCAGAGGGTCTTGCCCGGGCAGCATGCGCCATACAAGTTCCAGGGCGCGGTGCAGGAATTGCCCGCGCACATTCTGATTGGCGGCATCGGCATAATCGGCCAGGGCGCGGGCGCCGAGACGGTGGCGCACAAACGCCCACAGCGGGTTGCGCGCCTGGGTGTCGAGCACATCCAGCCCGCCCCTGGCGCCGGCGTGCGCCGCATCCGGCGCGACCGGGGCCAGCGCGGGGCCGCGCTCGTCGTCGAGCACCTGCTGCGGCAGCGGCGCCGCGGCCGGCGGGGCCGGCGCCTGCCATGCCATGGCCGGCACATCGGCGATCAATGGCGACGGGCGCAACTCGCGCTCTCCGTCCAGGTGGGCATGGCTGACGACGACTTCCGGGGCGCAACGGCACAACGCGGCGTACAGCGCCTCGGCCCACTGCCGTTCGCGCTCGGGCGTGGCGCGGGGCGCCCCCGCCTGACGCAGCACGTTCAGGGGCAGCAGCGGATTGGGCTGGGGCGTGGCGGGCAGCACATCGTCGGTAAGCCCGAGGATCCAGATGCCATCCCAGTGCCCGCCTTCGGCTTCGAGCAGCCCCAGTACGTCGAGCCGGGCCAGCGGATCGCGCTGGGGCTGGAATGCCGACGCGGCCGCCGCATTGGCGAGCAGGCGCACGGCGGCCCGGCCGTCCAGCGGCCCGGCGGCGGGAGCCAGCGCCGCATAGCGCCCCAGCAGTTCGCCAAAGGCCCCCATGACCTGGTAACCCACGCTATCCAGGGCGCGTTCGCCGGGGAACCCCAGCGCCACCAGCGCCGCGCGGATGACGGGCATCCAGAGGTCGGCCGTGGCGGCATCGCCCGCCTGCTGCCAGATCTGCATGGCATGCGGCCACGCCGCGGCCAGCGCGGTGTCATCGGCCAGGTCGCGCTGCCAGCGCGCCGCGTCGATGCGGGCGCGGGCCTGCCGGCGCCAGCGGGCGTCGATGGCGGCCAGCCGCGCCAGATCCCGCCGGTCGCCGGCGCAATGGCCCGCGAGCAAAGCCGCGCCCAGCACCGGGGCGTCGGCCTCGCCCGCGTATGCCATGTCGGCCAGCGCGCGCAGCCACGCGAGGGCGGCGCGCACGGCCGGCCATTCGGTCAGCGGCCGCCCCACCGCCACGTTGAATGCATGCCCGCCGGGCGCCAGGGCCTGGCCCACCACGCGCCGCGCGAACGGCGATTCGTCCTGAAGTTGGGCCGACACGATGGCGTAACGTCCGGTGGGCTGGCCAGCCAGCCGCTCGGCGGCCCAGGCAGCGGCGGCCCGCCATTCGGCGCCCCGGTCGGCCGCGCCGTAGCGCAGTGGCCGCGACGGCTCGCCCGCGGCTTCGCCCAGCCAGGCCAGGGCGGCGCCACCCCGTTCGAATGCCTGCAACAGCGTGGAAAACCGCGGCGAAATATCCGTAAATCCCGCCAGCACCAGATGGCCGGGCGCGGCCAGCGAGCCCTGTTGCAGGGCCTGCACGACGCGCGCGTAAGCCAGGTTGGCGTCCTCGGCGTCGATGTCGGCGAGCCGCGCACGATAGCGGCGGCGCCAACGCGTAAAGCCCCGGTATTCGTCGGTGTCGGAACCCGGCGGCACCTGCAGGCGCCATTCGTCCATGAGTGAATCGGCATCCATCGCCAGCGCGGCGGCCTGCGCGGTATCGAGCAGCACGCGGCCGGCTTCTTCGGCGCCGATGGCATCGGCCCACACCATCTGCGCCGCGAAGGTATCCAGGCGATAGGCCGACAAGCCCGCGCCCGGCGTGAACGCCAGCGCGTCGGCCGATTCGGCGATCCAGGCGGCCAGCGGCAATACGCGCGGCAGTTCGCTGACCTGGCGCTCCCGGCGCAGTTGCGCGGCGAGATCCAGTGTCAGGCGCCGCGCGAGCCGGTTGTTCACGGTGAGCACGAGCGTATGCGCGGCCGGCAATTGGCCGGCCTGCTCCAGCGAAATCAGCGTGCGGGATGCCGGGGGGTAAGACATGTCGGGCATGGAGTTGGCACAGAGCGCCAAGGATAACCGGACGGTACGGCGGTCAGAAGCCGCACATGGCGGCCAGCGTCTCCCAATTGAGGCGCAGGCCGGGCATGGTGTAACCCAGGAAGCCCAGCGCAAGCACGGCAACCAGGGCGATACCGCCCAGAATCCGCCAAGTCTTGCGCGCCATGGCTCAGGCCGCCTGGGGCACCCGCGGCGCGAGCGGCTGCTCGCGCACGGGCAGGCACAACAGCGCCGCCACAACGGCCAGCGCCACGCCTATCCACCACATCAGATCGTAATTGCCCGTGCTGGCGTATATGTAGCCGCCCAGCCAGACCCCGATGAAGCTGCCCACCTGGTGGCCCAGGAAGGCAATGCCCGAGAGCGTGGCGGCATAGCGCAGCCCGTAGATCTGCGCAATGAGCCCCTGGGTGAGCGGCACAGTGCCCAGCCAGAACAGGCCCATCCAGGCCGCGAACACGTACAGTACCCAGGGCGCCAGCGGCACCGCCAGCAGCAACAGCATGCCGAACGCGCGCAACCCGTACACACCGGCCAGCAGCAGTTTCTTGCTGTGGTGGCCGCCCAGCTTGCCGGCATAGAAAGAACCCACCACGTTGAACAAGCCGATCAGCGCGATGGCCGTGGCCCCGTGGCTGGCATTGAGCCCGCCATCGGTCACGTAGGCCGGCAGGTGCAGCGTGATGAAAGCCGTGTGGAAACCGCAGACAAAATAGCTGCCATAGAGAAAGTGGAAGGACGGATGCTGCATGGCCTGCCGCACCGCTGCCGACAAAGACTGCCCGCCGGCGTGCGCCCCCGGCTTGCCGCGCAGGAAATAAGCCAGCGGCATGCCCGCGGCCACCAGCAGCGACAGCGCCCACAGTGCGCCCGTCCAGTCGAGGCCGCCGATCAGCAGCTGGCCGGCCGGCACCACCAGGAACTGCCCCATCGAACCGCCCGCGCTGGCAATGCCCATGGCCGTGCTGCGGTAGGCGGCCGGGACAGAACGCGCCACCACGGGCAGGATGACAGGGAAAGTGGTGCCGGCCTGACCCAGCCCCACCAGTACGCCGGCCGTCATGTACAGGCTGAATTCGTCGGTCGCGAAGCGCGTGCCTATCATGCCGGCCGCATACAGCAAGGCCCCCAGTGTCACGGTGCGGCCCGATCCGTAGCGGTCGGCGAGCATGCCCATCAGGATGCTGGCCCCGCCCCACACAAGATTCTGCAGGGCGAACGCCATGGAAAAGACATCGCGCCCCCAACCCTGGGCCAGCCCCATGGGTTGCATGAACAGGCCGAAAGTGGCGCGCACGCCCATGGCGAGCAGCACGACCAGCGTCCCCAGCAGCACGGTACGCAACGATATGGATTCGGGGTGGGACATCTGGCCTGCCTGGGAGTGGTTCGACATGCGGAAGACCCCGCACGGCGGGGATCGGCATCCGTGATGATATACAAGTCTGGCTCTTGTGGATGCCCCGCGGGCCCGCGCAACGCCGTACAGCGGCATAAGCCGATGCTAGAATTCCGATCTTGCCCGCAGCCTGCGCACGGCTGCCGATCGCCTGGCAACTCGCCGTAGTTAAATGGATATAACCGGCCCCTCCTAAGGGTCAATTGGTGGTTCGATTCCACCCGGCGAGGCCATCCCCACCCCCGTGTTGCGCCCCGGCTATCGCGCCCACCCGCCCCACAGTTAAAAAAACTGTTTAAATCTGGCGCGTAACCCTATAATTCAACTGGATTTTTCCCGGCTCCGCTCAAGCCGCCCCCTCTTTCGCCATTTTCCCTGGTAGTGCTATGGTTTTTCGTTGGAAGCGCGTCTTCGCGGCCGCATTGGTACCGCTGACATTGGCACTGTCCGGGCTGTTGCCGGAAACGGCGCTGGCAGCCAAGGCCGGCGACCCCTGCAAGGCCAATGCGAAATCGGCCGCCTGCAAGGCGGCCCGGGCCAAGACGTCAGTTTCCGGCACGGCCGCCAAGGCCGCGCCCAAGAAGGCCGCCGCCAGGCAAGGCGCCAACGCGAAAGCCACGGCCAAGAAAGCCACTGCCAAAAAGGCCACTGCGAAGAAAACCGCTACCAATAAGGCCGCTGCCAAAAAAGCCACTGCCAAGAAAACGTCCGGCACAAAGGCGGTAGCCAGCAAAGGCGCTTCCAGGAAAGGCGCCACCAAATCCAGGGCGACCAAGAAAACCAGCGTCGCCGCAAAATCCAAAACCGCCAAGACCGCCACTGCGCGCCAGCGTGCCAGCGTGGTGGCGGCTGTCGCCGCGTCGTCGGCGGCATCGGTGCGAGCCGACATCGAAGCGCTGCGGTCCAGCACCGCCTACGTGCAAGACCTGGAAACCTCTACGGTGCTGTTCGCCAAGAACGACAACGTGGTGCGCCCCATTGCATCGATATCCAAGCTGATGACGGCCCTGGTGGTGGTGGACGCCCATCAGCCCATGGACGAAATGCTGGAAGTCACCGAAGAAGACATCGACACGCTCAAGCACACGTCGTCGCGCCTGACGGTGGGCACGCGGCTGAGCCGCGGCGATATGCTGCATCTTGCGCTGATGTCTTCGGAAAATCGCGCCGCCAATGCGCTGGGCCGCCATTACCCCGGCGGGCTGCCGGCGTTTGTGGAAGCCATGAACAGCAAGGCGCGCGCACTGGGCATGACCAGTACCCGCTTCACCGAGCCCACGGGCCTGTCCAGCCGCAATGTCTCGTCTCCGCGCGACCTGGCGCGCCTGCTGCGCGCCGCGTCGCAGCGTCCGCTGATACACCGCTATTCCACCGACGACCAGTACGAGGTCGACATCGGCAATCGCACGCAGGTGTTCCGCAACACCAACCTGCTGGTGCGCAAGTCCGACTGGGATATCAAGGTATCGAAAACCGGTTATATCAACGAGGCCGGCGAATGCCTGGTCATGCTGGCCCGCATCAACGGCCGCGACGTGGCCATGGTGCTGCTGGATTCACAAGGCAAGTTGTCGCGCATCGGCGATGCCGTGCGCCTGCGCCGCATTCTGCAAAGCGACGTGGCAATGCTGTAGGGCCTGGGCGCCCCGGCGCGATCAGGCAGCCACGCGCCGCGGCGGCGGGGTTTCCGGCAAGGCGTCGGGCAGCCCGGCCAGCACGGCGCGAGCATCCAGCGTGCGGATCGGCACCGCCACATCGACGGGAATGCGCCCGTCGGCCTGCAGTATCTCGTAGCGCAGGCAGCATACCCGCAAGAACGACGTGAAATTCGCCGCCTCGCCGCGATACTGGATCAGCTCGTCATAGAGCCGTTCGATCAGTTGGTTGACCCGCATGCCATCGCGCGTGGCGATTTCTTCCAGCACCGCCCAGAACAGCCGCTCGAGGCGCACGCTGGTGGCCACGCCGTGCAGGCGCAGCGAACGGGTTTCCGGCGCATATGAGTCGGGATGGGCACGAACGAAAATCTCGCACATGGCGCGGGCCTTTCATCAGTGGGCAGGACCCCACTGTACGATTGCGCGAGCTCTCGGTGCAAGCCGGCCGCGCGCGGCGGCGCACGCCCGAGCGCCGCGCGCAAGGGCATCAGTGGGTGATGGTCGTGCCCAGCACGGCGAGAAACTGCGCCAGCCATGCCGGGTGGGCCGGCCAGGCAGGCGCGGTGACCAGGTTGCCGTCGGTGTGCGCCTGGTCGATGGCGATTTCCGCGTAGGTGCCGCCTGCTGCCCGGACTTCGGGCGCGCACGCCGGGTAAGCCGAACATGTGCGCCCCGTCAGGATGCCTGCCGCCGCGAGTATCTGCGCACCGTGGCATACGGCCGCGATGGGCTTGCCGGCCTGGTCGAACTGCCGCACGATCTGCAAGACACGGTCGTTCAGGCGCAGGTATTCCGGCGCCCGGCCCCCGGGGATGACGAGCCCGTCGTACGCATCGGCATCGGCCTGCTCGAAATCGTAGTTCAGCGCGAAATTGTGCCCGCGCTTTTCGCTGTAGGTTTGCGCGCCTTCGAAATCGTGGATGGCGGTAGCGACGCTGTCGCCCGCCTTTTTGCCGGGGCACACGGCGTGCACGGTGTGCCCCACCGCCTGCAGCGCCTGGAAGGGCACCATGGTTTCGTAGTCTTCGGCGTAATCGCCCACCAGCATCAGCAGCTTCTTGCCCATATCCGTCTCCTGGTTGCGGGGCGGTGGCCGACTGCCGTGGCGACATCGCGCGACGCCCCTTGTGTTTACGTTGCAAGCCATATGCCCGCCAAGGCAGCACGGCTGCAAGTCTGGTACCGATCGGGCCATTGTGCGGCAATCGCTGCCGCGCGGGGTAGTAACGGAATACCGCAGACGCGGCTTATTCCAGCGCCACCGATACCGGCCTGGCCTGCAGCAGGTCGACCAGCGCCTGCGGCGCGATGCCGACCAGATAGCCGCGCCGCCCGCCGTTTATATAGATGAGAGGATATTCGAGCACCTGCGCTTGCACCCATACCGGCATGCGCTTGCGCGTGCCGAAGGGCGATGTGCCGCCGATCTGGTATCCGGAATGGCGCTGCGCGACCTCGGGATGGCAGGGCGCGACCTTTTTCAGCCCCGCCTGGCGCGCCAGGTTCTTGGTGGAGACTTCGCGGTCGCCGTGCATGATGACCACGAGCGGGCGGGCCGCTTCGTCTTCCATGATGAGCGTCTTGGCCACCAAATGCGGATCCAGGCCCAGCTGGCGCGCGGCCTCCTGCGCGCCGCCATGGTCGACGTAATCGTAGACGTGCTCGGTAAAGGGCACGTTGTGCCGCTTCAACATCTGCGTGGCGGGCGTTTCGGAAACGTGGCGGGCTTTGCTCATGGCGCGGGCCTGGCGCGTCGCGGCGGGTAGAGGAGCCCGTAGTGTAGGCATGCGCCACCCCACCGCGCAACGCTACGCGCGCGGATGGTGCGCGGCATGCAGGGCCTTGAGCCGTTCCCGGGCCACGTGCGTATAGATCTGCGTGGTGGAAATATCGGCGTGCCCCAGCAGCATCTGCACCACACGCAGATCGGCCCCGTGATTGAGCAGGTGCGTCGCGAACGCGTGGCGCAGCACGTGCGGCGACAGGGGCGCGCGCACGCCTGAAATCACCGCGTACTTCTTGATCAGTTGCCAGAAGGCCTGGCGCGTCATGGGCTCGGCGCGCGCGGTCAGGAACAGGGCATCGCTGGCCCGCCCGCCGGCCAGTTCGGGCCGCGCCTCGCGCAGGTACCGGTCGATCCAGTGCGCGGCCTCGGCGCCCAGCGGCACCAGGCGGTCTTTACCGCCCTTGCCCATCACCACCCTCACCACGCCTTCGTTCAGGCTGACCTCGAGCACCTTGATGTTGACCAGCTCGGACACCCGAAGCCCGGTTGCGTACAGCGTCTCGAGCATGGCCCGGTCGCGCAGGCCCCGCGCGCGGTTCAGGTCGGGCGCGCGCAACAGCGCCTCGACCTGCGCCTCGGTCAGCGTCTTGGGCATGCGCGGGGGCTGCCTGGCCGCGCTGAGCGTCAGGCAGGGGTCGCTCTGGCAGCGGTGCTCGCGCAACGCCCAGGCGTAAAAGCGCCGCAATGCCGCGAGCCGGCGATTGGCGGTGGTGGCGCGGCTGTCGGCATGGCGCGCGGCAAACCAGGCCTGGATATCGGCGGTGGTTGCGTCGCGCAGTTGGCCCGCAGCGGCCGCGCCCAGGTGCTCGGCCGGCGTTTCCAGCCATTGCGCGAAGGCGGTCAGGTCGCGGCGGTAAGCGGCCAGGGTATTGGCCGCCAGCCCGTCTTCGAGCCACACGGCATCGATGAAGGCGTCGATATCGGCTTGCGAAGCCAGCGGAACATCTGTGTGGTGCGGCACAGGCATGGATTCTACGGATCAGGCCGTGGACTTCAACCAGGTCTCGAAAACGCGCAGCGCGTCGGGCCGGTCGTCGCTTTGCGGATAACCGAAGTAATAACCCTGCCCCACCGATAGCACCTGGGCGACGGGCTGCACCAGCACGCCCGCCTGCAGCGCCGGCTGCGCAAGAAAGTGCGGCACCAGCCCCACCCCCAGGCCCGCCTGGGCGGCCGCCAGCACCATGGTGAACAACTCATAGCGCGGCCCGCCGGCCGCCTGGGGCCCGTAGGCCAGGCCCTGCGCGTTGTACCACTGGCGCCAGGCCTCGGGACGCGAACTCAAGTGCAGGTGGGTCAGGCCGGCCAGGCCATCGTCGGGCTGGCGCGGCAACGATGGCGCGCATACCGGCACCAGCTCTTTCTCGGGAAACAGCAACACCCCCTGGGTGCCGGGCCAGATCCCGCTGGCGTGATACAGGGCGCCATCGAACGGCTGGTCCTTGAACTGAAACGGCAGCGTGCGCACCGACAGGCTGACCGTAATGTCCGGATGTAGGCGATGGAAATCCGCCAGACGCGGTATCAGCCAGGTAGTGGCCAGGGTGGGCACGACGGCAATGTGGATGCTGCGTCCCATGCCGGTGCGGCTGACCAGGCCGAATGTGTCTTTTTCGATCTGTTCCAGGTGATGCCGTATGCGGCCCGCGTACTCGGCCCCGTGGTCCGTGAGCACGATGCGCCGCCGCACGCGGGTGAACAGCTGCACGCCCAGGCGCTCTTCCAGGCTGGCCACCTGCCGGTACACCGCGCTGTGCGTCAGCGCCAGCTCTTCGGCGGCTCGCGAAAAGCTGCCCAGCCGGGCCGATGCCTCGAAAGCCTGCAATGCGCTAAGGTTGGGAATGCCGTTTCTCATGTCATGGGAAGATAGCTGCGCGGCGCCAGGCCGACGGCCGGCCGCGCGGAAACACGCGGCTTGCGGGCGACGTGCCCGCAGGTCACTATATTGTGCAATTTTATCAATTGCCTTGTGCAGGCAAGGAACATTATGCTCGACAGCTTGCATTCCGCCCACCGTGGCGGAATTTCGCGGCTGACCAAGGCTTGTATTACCGGTTCATTATGACGAATCCCTCTTCACCTCCCCGCGCGCCCCGGCTGGGCGGACACATTCTGGTCGACCAACTGGCCGCCCACGGCGTCAAGCATGTTTTCTGCGTGCCCGGCGAAAGCTACCTGGCCGTACTGGACGGCCTGCATGACGCCAGCATCGAAGTCACGGTGTGCCGCCAGGAAGGCGGCGCGGCCATGATGGCCGACGCCCATGGCAAGCTGACCGGCGAGCCCGGCATCTGCATGGTGACGCGCGGCCCGGGCGCGGCCAACGCACTGGCAGGCGTGCACATCGCCAAGCAGGACTCCGCGCCGATGATCCTGTTCGTGGGCCAGATCGAACGAGGTATGCGCGAGCGCGAAGCGTTCCAGGAAATGGACTACCGCGCCGTGTTCGGCACGCAGGCCAAGTGGGTCACCGAAATCGACCAGATCGAACGCATTCCCGAACTTATCTCGCGCGCCTTCCATGTCGCGACGTCGGGCCGCCCCGGTCCGGTGGTGATTGCGCTGCCCGAAGACATGCTCACCGAGACGGCCAGCGTGCCCGACGCGCCGCGCTACGAAGTGATCGACGCCGCGCCCGCAGCGGGCCAGCTCGACGAACTGCAGCAATTGCTCGCGCAGGCGCAGGCCCCCGTGGCCATCCTGGGCGGCACGCGCTGGAACGCGCAGTCCGTGGCTCAGTTTGCCGATTTCGCGCAGCGGCTGTCCTTGCCCACGGCGGTGTCGTTCCGCCGCCAGATGCTGTTTCCGGCCGACCACCCCTGCTTTATCGGCGACGTCGGCCTGGGCATCAACCCTGCCCTGGCCAAGCGGGTGGCCGATGCCGACCTGATCCTGCTCGTGGGCGGACGCATGTCCGAAAACCCCAGCCAGGCTTACACCCTGCTCGACATCCCGGTGCCGCGCCAGAAGCTGGTGCACGTACACCCCGACAGCGCCGAACTGGGCCGCGTATACCGTCCCACCCTGGCGATCAACACCTCGCCGGCCGCCTTCGCGGCGGCGCTGGCGGGCGTGCAAGGTCCGGCGCAGCCCGCCTGGGCCGCCGGCACGCCGGCCATGCGGCAGTCTTACCTGGACTGGAGCGATCCCGCCAAAGTGCGCACGCCGGGCGCCCTGCAAATGGGCGAAGTCATGGCATACCTGGAACGCACCCTGCCGGCCGACGCCATCATGACCAACGGCGCGGGCAACTACGCCACCTGGCTGCACCGCTTCCACCGCTTTACGCGTTACGGCACACAACTGGCGCCTACGTCGGGCTCGATGGGCTACGGCCTGCCGGCGGCCGTCGGCGCCAAGCGCGTGCAACCGGATAAAACCGTGGTTTGCTTCGCCGGCGACGGCTGCTTCATGATGCATGGCCAGGAATTTGCCACGGCGGTGCAGTACCAGTTGCCCATCATCGTGGTGCTGGTCGACAACGGCATGTACGGCACCATCCGCATGCACCAGGAAAAACACTATCCCGGCCGTGTATCGGCCACCGCGCTGCAGAACCCCGATTTCGCCGCCTACGCCCAGGCCTTTGGCGGCTACGGCGAGCGCGTCGAGACCACCGAGCAGTTCGGCCCCGCCTTCGAGCGCGCCGTGGCCAGCGGCAAGCCCGCCATCCTGCATTGCCTGATCGACCCGGAAACCATCACCCCGTCGACCACGCTGGAAAAAATTCGCGAATCGGCGCTGCAAGCCCGCAAATAAGCGGCCGCAGCGCCCACCCCTACCCTTACATACCGGAGACCTTCATGTCGTCGAACCCCACCTTCCATTGGCAAGACCCGCTGCTGCTGGACCAGCAGCTTACCGACGAAGAGCGCATGGTGCGCGACGCGGCCGTGGCCTATGCGCAAGACAAACTGGCGCCGCGCGTGCTCAACGCCTTCCGCAACGAACAGACCGATCCCGAGATCTTCGCCGAAATGGGCGAACTGGGCCTGCTGGGCGCCACCATTCCGTCCGAATACGGCGGCGCCGGCCTGAACTACGTCAGCTACGGCTTGATCGCCCGTGAAGTCGAGCGCGTGGATTCCGGTTATCGCTCGATGATGAGCGTGCAGTCGTCGCTGGTGATGGTGCCCATCAACGAATTCGGCAGCGAAGCCCAGAAGCAGAAATACCTGCCCAAGCTCGCCCGCGGCGAATGGATCGGCTGCTTCGGCCTGACCGAACCCAACCACGGCTCCGACCCCAACGGCATGGAAACCCGCGCCGTGCAGGTCGACGGCGGCTACAAGCTGTCGGGCAACAAAATGTGGATCACCAACTCCCCCATCGCCGACGTCTTCGTCGTATGGGCCAAATGCGTGGGCGGCGAATTCGACGGCAAGATCCGCGGCTTCATCCTGGAAAAAGGCATGAAGGGCCTGTCCGCCCCCGCCATCCACGGCAAGGTCGGCCTGCGCGCCTCGATCACCGGTGAAATCGTCATGGATGAAGTCGAAGTTTCGGCCGACCAGATGCTGCCCAACGTCACCGGCCTGCGCGGCCCCTTCACCTGCCTGAACTCGGCCCGCTACGGCATCGCCTGGGGCGCCCTGGGCGCCGCCGAAGCCTGCTGGCACACCGCGCGCCAGTACACCCTGGACCGCAAGCAATTCGGCCGCCCCCTGGCCGCCAACCAGCTCATCCAGAAAAAGCTGGCCGACATGCAGACCGAAATCACGCTGGGGCTGCAAGGCTGCCTGCGCCTGGGCCGCATGAAAGACGAAGGCAGCGCCGCGGTCGAAATCACGTCCATCATGAAGCGCAATTCGTGCGGCAAGGCGCTGGACATCGCCCGCATGGCCCGCGACATGCTGGGCGGCAACGGCATCTCCGACGAATTCGGCGTCGCCCGCCACCTGGTCAACCTGGAAGTCGTCAACACCTACGAAGGCACCCACGACGTGCACGCCCTCATCCTGGGCCGCGCCCAGACCGGCATCCAGGCCTTCTACTAAACCGGCCGCCGCCTTGTAAAAACCGGGTCCTGTAGTGGGGCCCGGTTCTTTTTGGACATGCGGCATACCAGGACGTTAGACGGAGCGAGTGGGAGGCATCTCGGTGTCAGACACCCTTCGGGAGTCAGACACCTGGCGAATAGCGCAGGGGGGTGCCGGCAGCGGGGGGCATCTCGGTGTCTGACACCCTTTGGGAGTCAGACACCTGGCGAATAGCGCTGGGGGGCTTGCCGGCAGCGGGGGCATCTCGGTGTCAGACACCCTTTGGGTGTCTGACACCTGGCCAAGTCTGCAGATCCACGTCTCTGTCTTGAACCCGGCAGCAGAACACCGATCCGACGCTAGAATCGCACCGCTTCGAGGCCTGCCTGACACAGTCCCGCGCCGTGTGGGCTTGCGGGGCGGCGCGTTGGGCGGCGGGGCAGCCGGCGCAGCCGGCCGAGGGCGCCTGCATGCGCCCGAGCCCGGCGCACGTGCGGCGCCCTGCAAGCCCGCACGGCGCGGGACGGCGCCAGAACCGAACAACGTCCGGGGTTACTGCTGATGTCTCGGTGTCAGACACCCTTCGGGCGTCAGACACCTGGCGGCGACGCCGGAACCGAACAACGTCCCGGGATACTGCCGATGCCCCGGTGTCAGACACCCTTCGGGAGTCAGACACCTGACGGCGATCCGAACAACGGCCTGGGGCGATCAGCTCAAATCGAACAAACTCGTGGCGTCCAGCTCCAGCACCGCTTCATCATGCTGGTTGATCACCACCCACGCCCACGAAATAATCCCCAGGTCATCGCGCGTCGTAGAGCGGCGCACCCCTTGCACACGGGCCCGCAACCGCAGCGTATCGCCCGGCCGCACCGGCACGCGCCAGCGCACCTGCCCCAGCCCCGGCGAGCCGAAAGACTCGGAATCATGCAGCGCCGCTTCCACAGCCAGCCGCATCGCCAGCGCACAGGTATGCCAGCCACTGGCAATCAACCCGCCCCAGCGGCCTTGCTTCGCGCGCTCTACATCAGTATGGAACCATTGCGGATCGTACTGGCGTGCAAACGTCAGAATCTCGGCCTCGGTCACCACCACAGGGCCGCCGTGAATGATCATCCCTTCCTTGAATTCCGCGAACTTCATGATGAACTTCTCAAAAAAGAACGGCGTGCCTTGGCACGCCTGAACGTCACAGGGTAGCCGGGCGCCGGGCCGCGCCCTACGGGGCTAATACGTCTCGAAGTGCAGCCGCCCTTCGCGGCGCAACACATCATGCAGGATAGTCCAATCCTGCCCGCCTTGCACCACCACATCCCGCAACGCCTCCAGCACCCCCGCTTCCATGCCCTTCAACCCGCATACATAAATGCAAGTATCCGGGTCGGCCAGCAAATCGCGGACATCGCCGGCGCGCTCACGGATAAGATCCTGCACATAGCGGCGCGGCTGCCGCGGCTCGCGCGACAGCGCCAGATTGATATCGATAAAGTCACGCGGCAACTTCATCAACGGCCCGAAATACGGCAGCTCGCGCTGCGTGCGCGCCCCGAAAAACAGCATCAGGCGCCCGTTGGTGCCACGCGCGATCCGGCGCCGATAGCGTTCCGTCATCGCCCGCATCGGCGCCGAACCCGTGCCCGTACAGATCATCATCAGGTTCGCACCGGCATGATTGGGCATCAAAAACGTATGCCCGAAAGGCCCGATCACCCGCACCGTATCGTTGCGGGCGAGGTCGCACAGATAGTTCGAGCATACGCCATGCACCGGCTGTCCGGCATGATCATGCGTTACGCGCTTTACCGTCAGCGACAGGTTGTTGTAGCCCGCGCGTTCGCCGTCGCGCGGACTGGCCAGCGAATACTGGCGAGCGTGATGCGCGCGGCCCTGCGCATCGGTTCCCGGCGGCAGGATCCCGATCGACTGGCCTTCCAGCACGGGAAACGGCACATTGCCTAAATCCAGCACAATATGGTGAATGTCGCTGTCCGTGTCCTCGTCCGTCACGCGATAATTGCCCACCACCGTGGCGACGGCTGGCGTCTTGTGCGTGTACAGGTTTACATACGGGTGCGCGGCCGACCAGGGCGGCACCGCAGCCCCCGCTGCGGGCGCCGCCACCACGGCCTCGGCAACGTCCCCGTCTGCAATCGCCCCTACCTGCGCGGGCTCGCCCGCCGCGTCCGCCGGCAGCGGCTTCTCTGCGGGCAGCTCATCCCAGCCGAACTGCTCCTGCAAACTGTACGCCTGCGCGCGCGGCACCAGCCGCCAATTGTCGATCGACCCGGTGGGGCAAGGCGGCACGCAGGCCATGCAGCCATTGCAGATATCCGGGTCGACCACATAGTTGTTGCCATCGTGGGTAATGGCATCAATAGGGCAAGTTTCCTCGCACGTATTGCAGCGGATGCAGACCTCGGGGTCGATGAGATGCTGCCTGAGCACTTCGGGCGGCAAGCGCGCATTCATGGCCGGGCTCCTATCGTGACGCGCATGCGCTAGTTAAAACGCACATACTCGAAATTCACCGGCTGGCGGTTCACCCCCATTACCGGCGGCGCGATCCAATTGGCGAACTTGCCCGGCTCTGCCACCCGCCCCATCAGCGAAGCCACGAAAGCCCTGTCTTGCGCGGTGGGCAGCCACTTGTGGCTGTTTGCCTGCCATTGCTCTTCGGAAAGCACATCGCCTTCGGGCGACACGCGTATGCCTGCCAGCGTGCCGATCTGGCGGTTGAACGCCTTGTGCGGCACCGTCAGCCGGAACGGCAACCCGCTCTTCTCGATAACCTTGTTCCAGCGCCCCACGCCCGCGTTCGAATCGCGGATGAAGTCATCGCGCAGCACCTCGTTCAACGCGTTGAGCATGGGCACCTCCACTTCGCGCAGCCGCCCGCCGTCCACAGTCAGCACGCGGTAGGTGTCGTTCTTGAGCTGGTGGTCGTCATTGCGCTTGCTTTCCTCGTAGCGGCCTTTCAGGCCCGAGCTGTAGAAAATGGCTGCGTTGGAAGACTGGTCGGCGCCGAACAGATCGATGGTGACGCTGTAGTGAAAATTCAAATAGCGCTGGATGGTCGGCAGGTCGATCACTCCGGCGGCGCGCACGGTGGCAGGATCGTCGGTCTTGAGCTGCTTCATCACTTCGCAGGTGCGCTGGATGATGCGCGACACGCCCGACTCGCCCACAAACATGTGGTGCGCTTCTTCCGTCAGCATGAACTTGGTTGTGCGCGCCAGCGGGTCAAAGCCGGATTCGGCCAGCGCACACAGCTGGAACTTGCCGTCCCGGTCGGTAAAGTACGTGAACATATAGAACGCCAGCCAGTCGGGCGTTCTCTCGTTGAACGCCCCCAGGATGCGCGGGTTGTCGGCGTCGCCCGAACTGCGCTCGAGCAGCGCGTCGGCCTCTTCGCGCCCGTCGCGGCCGAAGTACCGGTGCAGCAGATAAACCATGGCCCACAGGTGCCTGCCCTCTTCCACATTGATCTGGAAAAGATTGCGCAGGTCATACTGCGACGGCGCCGTCATGCCCAGGTGGCGCTGCTGCTCGATGGACGCGGGCTCGGTGTCGCCTTGCGTCACGATGATGCGGCGCAGGTTGGCGCGATGCTCGCCAGGCACGTCCTGCCATACGTCCCGACCCAGGTTCTCGCCAAAGTGGATCTTGCGCTGCCCATCCTGCGGGGCCAGGAAGATGCCCCAGCGGTAGTCGGGCATCTTGACGTAATCAAAGTGCGCCCAGCCGTCGGGCTCGACGCTGACCGCCGTGCGCAGATAGACATCAAAATCGTGCGAGCCGTCCGGGCCCATGTCCTGCCACCATTGCAGGTAGTTGGGTTGCCAGTGCTCCAGCGCGCGTTGCAGCGCGCGGTCGCCCGACAGGTTGACGTTGTTGGGGATTTTGTCCGTGTAGTTGATGCCTGACATGTCTGCTCTCTCTCCTTGGTGGGGCGGCCCCTGCGGCCCGCCCGGGCGGTTCCGGAAACACCAGCCGGCGCTAGACGCGGTTCCAGTCGAACGCGGCCTGCTCGCCTTTGCCGTATAGCTTCAAAGCGCCTTTTTCGCCGGCCGCATTGGGACGGTTGAAAATCCAGTTCTGCCATGCCGTCAGACGGCCGAAAATGCGCGTTTCCATGCTTTCGCGTCCGCCGAAGCGCAGGTTGGCCTCCAGGCCGGTCAGGGCGTCCGGCGACAGGGCGCGCCGTTCTTCCAGGGCCAGACGCACTTCGTCATCCCAATCGATGCTGTCGGGCGCGAAGGTCACCAGGCCCAGTTCGAGCGCGCGCGCAGCGGGCAGCGGCTGTCCGGCTGCCGCGCGCACGGCTTCCAGCGGCAGTGTTTCTTCATAAAACCGCCGCTGCAGGCGGGTCTGGCCGTTCAACAGCGGATACGCGCCGAAGTTGCGGTCGCTGACGACGATCTGCGCGGGCGCGTCGGCGTCTTCATCGTCCAGCATGTAGATGCGGTCGGCGGCCAGCGCCAGTTCGAACAAGGTGCCGGCAAAGCACGAGCCCGGTTCGATCAGCGCGAAGATCGACCGCGACGTCACGTCCAGCCGCGCCAGCGTGCGCCGCAACAGCCCGGCAGTCTCGCGCACGAACCAGTGGTCGGCGTGCTGCTGCAGCGCGGCGTCGGCGTCCAGCACTCGCGCAATATCGCCTTCGGTCTTGAACACCCACGTTCCCAGGTCCGGTTCGTTGGCGCGCAGGTTCAGGATCGCGTCATCCAGTTCGCGCGCCATCTGCAGGGGCCACCACGCCGCGCCGGCTTCAACAATGGCATCGATGTCCTGCTCTACCTCGCTTTGCGGGCCGCGTATTGTCCAGGTGGCCAGCCGGCGCGACCGGTCCAGCGTCACCTGTACATGCTGGTACGACAACCGGTCATCGGCAATGGTGCGCGACAGCGGCGTCAGGCTGACGCCGCGCGCGTGCGCCGGGCGATCGCTCTCTTCGGCAAGCGCGGCGGCGCGCGCGCGCACCGCCGCATCGAACTGGGCAGGCTTGACCACATGGTCCACCAGGCGCCAATCCTTGGCGCGCTGGCCGCGCACGCCTTCGACCAGCGTGCAGAAAATGTCGGCCAGGTCGTGCCGCACGCGGCGCTTGTCGGTAACGCGGGTCAGTCCGCCGGTGCCGGGCAACACGCCCAGCAGCGGAACCTCGGGCAAAGCCACCGCCGAAGAACGGTCATCCACCAGGAAGATCTCGTCGCAAGCCAGCGCCAGCTCGTAGCCGCCGCCCGCGCAGGCGCCATTGAGCGCCGCAACGAATTTCAGGCCGCTGTGCCGGCTCGAATCTTCGATGCCGTTGCGCGTTTCGTTGGTGAACTTGCAGAAGTTCACTTTCCAGGCATGCGACGACAGCCCCAGCATGAAGATGTTGGCGCCCGAGCAGAACACGCGGTCTTTCAGGCTGGTGATCACTACGGTGCGAACTTCGGGATGCTCGAAGCGGATGCGCTGCAGCGCATCGTGCAGCTCAATGTCCACACCCAGGTCGTAAGAGTTCAGCTTCAGCTTGTAGCCGGGCCGCAGCCCGCCGTTTTCATCCACGTCCATCGCCAGTGTGGCGATTGCGCCATCAAAACTCAGCTTCCAGTGCCGGTAGCGGCTGGGGTCCGTCTGGAAATCCACGCGGGGGGCGGGGCTGCTCATGCTTGTCTCCTGCATATGAACAATACTGCAGTTAATGAATTAAAGTGCAGATTAGTGCACAAAAAAACGCCCGTCAAGCGGGCGATGCATAAAAATGCAGATCAGAGCGGCAGGCCGCAAGCCTTGCGCACACTGGTACGCAGGCCGCCGAAGCTTTCCTGCAAGCTGATATTGCTGGTGTCCCAGGTAAGGTCGGCCTTGGCGTAGAAGGCTTCGCGTCCGGCCAGGATACGCTTGAGATCGGCCATGGCTTCGTTGTTACCCGACATGGGCCGGAAATCGCCCTGCGCCATGACGCGCGACATATGCTCGTCGGGCGTCGCGCGCAGCCACACGGTGTAGCAATGCGTCAGCAGCAGGTTCAGGGTGGCCGGTTCGGATACCAGGCCGCCCGGCGTTGCCAGCACCATTTCGGGATAGATCTGCACCGCCTCTTCGAGCGCGCGCCGTTCGTAGCGCCGGTAGGCATTGGGCCCATACAGCGCGTGGATTTCAAGGATGCTGCAGCCGGCCACTCTTTCGATTTCACGGTTGAGCTCGACGAACGGATAGCCCAGGTCATCGGCCAGCATCTGGCCCAGCGTGGACTTGCCGGCGCCGCGCAGGCCGATCAGCGCGACGCGCTGGAAGCGGTTGGGCCGCTGGGCGCCGCCGCCCACGCCGAACAATTGCACCAGGGCTTCGCGCGCGCGTTGCAAGTCCGACTCGGTGCGCCCGCTGAGCAGTTCGCGGATCAGCAGCCAGTCGGGCGATTCGGTGGTGACGTCGCCCACCAGTTCGGCCAGGGCGCAGTTGAATGCGCGGGCGATCTGCAGCAACACCAGTATCGAAGCATTGCCGACGCCATGTTCCAGATTGGCAAGATGCCGCTCGGACACCCCCGTGGCCTGCGACAGGCTCTTGCGCGTCATGCCGCGAATGGCGCGCAGGCGCCGGACCCGTTCGCCCAGAGCCACCAGAAACGGCTCGCGGCGGGTTTCTGGCGATTCCTTGTCTAGCGCTTGGATCATGCTGTTTGAACTCCGAGGAAACCCTGACTTTCGCAGTTTTATGCACTATAGTGCTTGACGCTTAGGCTGTGAAGCACTATTTTTCTGTTCAGGCGGCCCGTAATACGCGAGCGCCATCATAGATAAGCATTGCATTGCATGCGCCGTACCAGGCGCGGCGGACAGTGTAAAGGACGAGACAAACATGAGTACGCCCGCATCTTTTGTGCAGTTGATGCGCGACATCACTGCTCCGATTGCCGGCCTGCCCCTGGACGACGCCCTACAGGCCCGGCTGAATCGCGACATCGGCCCGGACAGCGCGCTGTACCGCGACGTATTCGACGCCTGCCGGCAGGGCGTGGCCGATGGATGGATGTGTGCGCGCGAAGGCGCGGGCATCCGCTACGGGCGGGTCATCAAGGCCGATGAAAGTCTGCACGGGTTCTCGGTGGACGTGGTGGACATGGACAGCCTGGCCGGCCCCCATCACAGCCACCCCCATGGCGAAATCGATCTGATCATGCCGCTGTCGGACGGCGCCCGCTTTGACGGGCACGGCGCGGGCTGGCTGGTGTATGGGCCCGGCAGCGCCCACAGCCCCACGGTGACGGGCGGGCAGGCGCTGGTGCTGTACCTGCTGCCCGGCGGCGCGATTGAATTCACGCGCCCCTGACGCGCGCACAGGACACCGGCATGCTTGAACTTGAAAATTTCCTGGCCGGCCAGTGGGCGGCAGGCAATGGCCCGGGCGCCACGCTGCGCGATCCGCTGTCGGGCGCCGCCCTGGCGCGCGCGGACAGCGCCGGGCTGGACCTGGCCGCCGGCTTCGAATGGGCGCGCCGCCATGGCGGCCAGGCGCTGCGCGCGCTGACATACGCCGACCGCGCCGCCCTGCTGGCGCGCGTGGCCGAAGTGCTGCAAGCCAATCGCGACAAGTACTTCGACATCGCTATGCGCAATTCGGGCACGGTGCGACAGGATTCCTCGATAGACATCGATGGCGGCATCTACACCCTGTCGTACTACGCCCGGCTCGGCGCGCGCCTGTCCGGGCAGGCGATGATGGCCGACGGTGAGCCCGTGGCGCTGGCGCGTGACAATGCCTACGCCGTGCAGCACATCAGCACGCCGGCGCGCGGCCTGGCCCTGCTGATCAACGCGTTCAATTTTCCATCGTGGGGCCTGTGGGAAAAAGCAGCGCCGGCGCTGCTTTCCGGCGTGCCCATTGTTGTGAAGCCGGCCACGGCGACGGCCTGGCTTGCGCACGAAATGGTGGCCGACGTACTGGCCGCCGCGATATTGCCGCAGGGCGCGCTCAGCCTGGTGTGCGCAAGCCATCCCGGGTTGCTGGACGCGCTGGCGCCCGGCGACCTGCTGTCGTTCACCGGCTCGTCGGATACCGCTGCATTGCTGCGCGCCCACCGGCGCGTCACGCACGATGGCGTGCGCATGAACGCCGAAACCGACAGCCTGAACTGCGCATTGCTCGGCCCCGATGCCGCCTCGGGCGGACCGGCCTTCGATGCGATGGTGCGCGAGGTGGTGCGTGAAATCACCATCAAGTCGGGCCAGAAGTGCACCGCCATCCGGCGCATTCTCGTGCCGCAGGAGGCATATGAGCGGGCGGCGCAGGCCATCGCGGCGGAACTGGCCGCCGTCACGGTGGGGGATCCGCGCCACCCGGACGTGCGCATGGGCTCGTTGGTGAGCAGGCGGCAGCATGACGACGTGCAGTCCGGCATCCAGGCCCTGCGCGCGCACAGCCAGGTGTTGTTCAATGGCGACGCGGTCCGGCTGATCGACGCCGATCCGAAGGTGGCCGCATGCGTGGCGCCCTGGCTGCTGGGCGCCCCGGAGCCCGACACCCACCCTTTGGCGCACCAGCTCGAGGTCTTCGGCCCGGTGGCCACGCTGATGCCCTACCGCGACGCCGAGCATGCCCTTGACCTGGCGCGGCGCGGCCAGGGTTCGCTCGTGGCATCGATATACAGCGACGATTCCGCCTTCTTTGCGCGCAGCGCACACGAGCTGGCCGACAGCCATGGACGACTGCACTGGGTCAGCCCCGAAGCCGCAAAGACCCATACCGGCCATGGCAATGTCATGCCGCAATCGCTGCACGGCGGCCCCGGCCGCGCCGGAGGCGGAGAAGAACTGGGCGGCTTGCGCGCCTTGTCGTTCTATCACCGCCGCACCGCCGTGCAGGCAGCGCCCGAACGCCTGCAGGCCCTGGCCGGCCCGATGGGCCAGGCTTCCTAGCCGACCCGGACGACACCAAGAGAACATACGGGAGACAAGACATGCCACCCTGCCCCCTTGAACTGAACTTCGCCAGCCACCTGGCCGCGCTCAATGCGCCACGCGCATCCAAGCCGGCCTACATCGACGACATCCGCACCCTGACATACGGCGAACTGGCCGAGCGCGCGGCGCGTTTTGCCGGCGCGCTGCGCCAGCTGGGCCTGCGGCGCGAAGAGCGCGTGCTGCTGTTGATGCACGACAGCGTGGACTGGCCGGTGGCGTTCCTGGGCGCCCTGCACGCCGGCGTGGTGCCCGTGGCGGTGAACACGCTGCTGACGGCGGACGACTATGCCTACATTGCCGACCATTGCCGGGCGCGCGCCGCGATCGTGTCGGGAGCGCTGCTGGATACGCTGCATGCCGCAATGGCCAAGGGCCCGCACGAAATCGAACACATGATCGTGGCGCGGCCGGCCGGCGAATTGCCGGCGCACGCGCACGAATTCGAAAACCTGCTGGCCGCCGCGCCGCTGGCCCCGGCCGTACGCACGCTGGCTGACGAGATTGCCTTCTGGCTGTATTCGTCCGGGTCCACCGGCAAGCCCAAGGGCGTGGTGCACACGCACGGCAACCTGTGGCACACCGTGGAACTCTACGCCAAGCCGGTACTGGGCATCCGCGAAGATGACGTGGTGTTCTCGGCGGCCAAGCTGTTTTTCGCGTACGGCCTTGGCAATGGATTGAGCTTTCCGCTGTCGGTCGGCGCCACAGTGGTCGTGATGGGCGAACGGCCCACGCCGCAAGCGGTATTCCAGCGCCTGGTGCAACACCGCCCCACCGTCTTCTACGGCGTGCCCACCCTGTATGCGAGCATGCTGGCCAGCCCCGACCTGCCTTCGCGCGAACAGGTGGCGCTGCGCGTCTGTACGTCCGCCGGCGAGGCGCTGCCCCGCGACATCGGCGAACGCTTCAAGCGTCATTTCGGTTGCGACATCCTCGACGGCATCGGATCTACCGAAATGCTGCATATCTTCCTGTCGAACCAGCCCGGCCAATTGCGCTATGGCACCACCGGCAAGCCGGTGCCGGGATACGAAGTGCAGCTGCGCGACGAGGACGGCCGGCCGGTGCCCGCGGATGTGATCGGCGACCTGTACATCAAGGGCCCCAGCGCGGCGCTGATGTACTGGAACAATCGCGACAAATCGCGCCAGTGCTTCCAGGGCGAATGGCTCAAGAGCGGCGACAAGTACGTATGCGACGCCGACGGCTACTACACCTATGCCGGACGCAGCGACGACATGATCAAGGTCAGCGGCCAGTATGTGTCGCCGGTAGAGGTCGAGAACGTGCTGATCCAGCACGAAGCCGTGCTGGAGGCCGCGGTGATCGGCGTGCCCGACCACGACGGCCTGGTCAAGACCAAGGCCTATGTCGTGCTGCGGCCCGGCTATACGCCCAGCGATGACACCGGCGCCGCCTTGCAGCAGTATGTGAAGCAGCACCTGGCGCCATTCAAGTATCCGCGCCAGATCAACTTCACGGAAGAGCTGCCCAAGACCGCCACGGGCAAGATCCAGCGGTTCCGGCTGCGGCAGATGGAGGCGGCCTCGCTATGACGACCGCCTTGCTTGCCGATGCGCCCGCCTGGGCGGAACTGCGCGCGCTGGGCCGCAGCCTGCGCCTGGAATACCGGTGGATCGCGCCCGAACGCCGCCAGGCTCCCTTGCTTGTTTTCCTGCATGAGGGGCTGGGCTCGGCAAGCATGTGGAAAGACTGGCCCCAACGCGCGTGCGAGGCGGCGGGCTGCCGCGGCCTGGTGTTTTCGCGCTACGGCTACGGTCAGTCGACGCCACGCGCCGCAGGCGAGAAGTGGCCCGTGAGCTTCATGCACGACCAGGCGCGCGAGGTGCTGCCGGCGCTGTTCGACGCGCTGGGCATCGATGCGGCGCGCGACCGGCCGGTGCTTTATGGCCACAGCGACGGCGGCTCTATCGCCCTGCTGTACGCGGCGATGCACCCCGACAACGTGTGCGGCGTGATTGCCGCGGCGCCGCATATCTTCGTGGAAGACATCAGCATCGCAAGCATTGAACTGGCCCGGCGCGCCTACCTGGAGTCCGGTCTGCGCGCGCGGCTGGCCCGCTACCACGCAGATGTGGATTCGGCCTTCTGGGGGTGGAACGACATCTGGCTGGATCCAGCGTTCCGCGCCTGGGATATACGCACGGATCTGCCCCGCATCCGCTGCCCGGTGCTGGCGCTGCAGGGGCTGGACGACGAATACGGCACGCTGGAGCAAATACGCGGCATCAAGCGCGCGCTGCCCCACGCGCAGCTGATGGAATTGGGCGACTGCGGACATTCGCCGCACAAAGACCAGCCCGACCAGGTGATCACGGCCGTCGCCGGCTTCGTCGACAGCCTGAACCGACCCGGCTGAGCCCACGGCCAGCCAACATAACGAGGAGACAGACCATGCACAATGCCCTGAACCGCGCCCTGCTCGCCGGCGCCCTGGCCCTGGCCGCCGGCGGCGCCGCGGCGGCCGACAAGATCAAGGTCGGATTCATGCTGCCCTACAGCGGCACGTATGCCGCTCTGGGCAACGCCATCGAGAACGGCTTCAAGCTGTACGTGGCCGAGCAAGGCGGCAAGCTGGGCGGCCGGGAACTGGAATACTTCAAGGTCGATGATGAATCCAACCCCGCCAAGGCGTCGGAAAACGCCAATCGGCTGATCAAGCGCGACCAGGTGGACGTGCTGGTGGGCACCGTGCATTCGGGCGTGGCGATGGCGCTGGCCAAGGCGGCCAAGGCCAGCAACACCACCCTGCTGGTCACGAACGCGGGCGCCGACGCCATCACGGGGCCCATGTGCGGGCCGGGCATCTTCCGCACGTCGTTCTCGAACTGGCAGCCCGGCTATGCCATGGGCCCGGTAGCGGCGACCAAGGGGCACAAGACCGCCGTCACCATCACGTGGAAATATGCGGCGGGCGAAGAACAGATGAACGGCTTTCGCGAAGGATTCGAGAAGGCCGGCGGCAAGATCGTCAAAGACCTGACGCTGCCATTTCCCAATGTTGAGTTCCAGCCGCTGCTGACCGAGATCGCGTCCATCAAGCCGGATATGGTGTTTGCGTTCTTTGCCGGCGGCGGGGCGGTGAAGTTCGTGCAGGACTACCACGCGTCCGGCCTGGGCAAGAGCATTCCACTGTACGGCACCGGCTTTCTTACCGACGGCACGCTCAAGGCGCAGGGCGACGCCGCGCAGGGCCTGCTTACGACGCTGCACTACGCCGATGGGTTGGGGTCCCCGCGCGACACCGCCTTCCGCGAGGCGTATACCAAGGCCTACGACAACCTGCCGCCCGATGTATATGCGGTGCAGGGCTACGATGCTGCGCAATTGCTGCAGGCCGGCCTGCAGGCGGTTCAGGGCGATGTGTCGGACAAAGACAAGCTGCACGCGGCCATGCGCGGCGCCACCATCGACAGCCCGCGCGGCACGTTCACCCTGTCGCGCGCCGGCAACCCGGTGCAGAATATTTACCTGCGCCAGGTGGCCGGGCTGGAAAACAAGATGGTGGACATCGCGGTGCCCGAACTGGCCGACCCCGCTCGGGGCTGCAAGCTCTGACGCCTGCGCGAGGCCGACATGGACGCCAGCATTTTCCTCATCCAGTGCCTGAACGCATTGCAGCACGGCTTGCTGCTGTTCCTGGTGGCCAGCGGCCTTACGCTGATATTCGGCATCATGGGCATCATCAACCTGGCCCACGGCAGCTTCTACATGATAGGGGCATACATGGCGTTCGGCCTGTCGCCCCTGGTCGACCGCTGGCTGGGCGGCGGCTTCATCGCAACCCTGGCGCTGTGCGTGCTGCTCGCGGCGGT
Organism: Bordetella genomosp. 7; assembly: GCF_002261265.1. Lineage (GTDB taxonomy): Bacteria > Pseudomonadota > Gammaproteobacteria > Burkholderiales > Burkholderiaceae_B > Bordetella_A. The sequence goes on from NZ_NEVK01000006.1 coordinate 518,905, forward strand.
GTTGGGCTACTTGCTGGAAGCAGCGTTCTTCAGCTATCTGTACCGTCGCGACCACCTGCAGCAGGTGCTGATGACCTACGGGCTGATACTGGTGTTTGAAGAAGTGCGCAGCCTGCTGGTGGGCAATGACGTGCACGGCGTGCCGATGCCGTCCTGGCTGTCGGGCACGGTATCGCTGGGCGGGGTCATGACCTATCCGGTCTACCGGCTGTTCATCTCTGCGGTGGGCATCGTCGTCGCCCTGCTGCTGTATTGGGTGATCACGCGTACGCGCCTGGGCATGATGGTGCGGGCGGGCGCCAGTAACCGAGAGATGATCGGTTCGCTGGGCATCGATATCAACCGCCTGTACCGCATCGTGTTCGCCGCCGGCGTGGCCCTGGCCGCGCTGGCCGGCAGCATCGCAGCCCCGGTGTCGTCGGTTTATCCCGGCATGGGCCACAGCGTGCTGATCGTCTGCTTCGTGGTGGTCGTGATCGGCGGCATTGGCTCCATCCGCGGCGCGTTCCTGGCCGCCATGCTGGTAGGCACGGTAGAAACATTCGGGCAGGTGCTGTTTCCGGCCGCGGCCGGCGTGCTGGTGTACCTGCTGATGGCGGTGATATTGCTGTGCAAGCCCGAAGGGCTGTTCAAACAGGGCTAGGCAATGAGCAAGCTGCGCAAACTGATTCCCATCGCCGTACTGGCCGCGCTCGCGGTGTTTCCGCTGCTGGGCTTCGACTACTACACGGGGCTGGCGGTAAAGATCATGATCTACGCCATCTTCGCGCTCAGCCTGCAGCTGCTGGTGGGCGGCGCGGGACTCGTCAGCCTGGGGCATGCCGCGTTCTTCGGCATCGGCGCCTACGCCGCGGCGCTATTGTCGCCCGAAGGCGAAGCCGCCGGCCTGTTGTGGCTGCTGGGCGCCGCAGTGCTCGGCGCCGCGCTCTACGCGCTGCTGACGGGCGCGCTGGCGCTGCGCACGCGCGGCGTGTATTTCATCATGGTGACGCTGGCCTTCGCGCAGATGGCGTATTACGTGTTCCACGACACCGACGTAGGCGGCGGCAGCGACGGCATCTATCTGTACTTCCGTCCACAACTCAGCCTGGGCGGGGTCAGCCCCTTCGACCTGGATGAACCGCCTGTCTACTACCTGTTCGTCCTGTGCTGCCTGGCTGCGACATGGGCCTTCCTGGCCATGCTGCAACGCTCACCCTTTGGCGCCGCGCTGGCCGGCATACGGATCAACGAACAGCGCATGCGGGCGGCGGGCTATTCCACCTACCCTTACAAACTTGCCGCCTATGTCGTGGGCGCATCGCTGGCGGGGCTGGCGGGGTTCCTGTACGCCCTGAAAGACGGTTTCGTGACCCCCGAGCTGCTGGCCTGGGAACAATCGGGCCTGGTGCTGCTGATGGTCATTCTCGGCGGCATGGGCCGGCTGGGCGGCGCGGTGCTGGGCGCGGCCGCACTGATACTGCTGCAGGAACTGTTCCAGTCGCAAGTGCTGTTTGGCGATTACGCGCAGCACTGGCACTTGTCGCTGGGGCTGTCCATCATCGCCCTGGTGGCGCTGCTGCCCGACGGGCTGGCCGGCATGCCCGGCCAATGGCGGGCAAGGCGCGACGCCCGCCGCAACGCCGCGGCCGCGCCCCCTTTGCAGGCCGAAGATGCGCCATCGTCCCTGCCCTTGTCCGGAGAGCCGCATGCCTGACGCCATGTTGTTCGCACGCGGCATCACGCGCCGCTTCGGCGGCCTGGTCGCCGTCAATGACGTATCGCTGGAACTGCGACGCGGCGAGGTGCATGCAGTGATCGGCACCAACGGCGCAGGCAAATCCACACTGATCAACATCCTGTCGGGCGAGCTGCACGCCAGCGCCGGCCAGGTGTGGCTGCAAGGCCACGACGTCACCGCATGGACGCAGCCCCAGCGCGCGCGGGGCGGCCTGGGCCGCAGCTATCAGCGCTCGACCATATTTCCCACGCTGACGGTGTATGAGAACTGTCGCCTGGCCGCGCAGGCGGCACGCCAACGCTTCTGGCATTGGTGGCGGCGCGCCGCCGACTGCGCGCAAAGCGCCGAGGCCGCCCGGCACGCCCTGCACCGCACCGGGCTGGAGGCCAGCGCGCAGGTACAGGCGGGCCTGCTGCCGCATGGGCACAAGCGCCAGCTCGAGATCGCCATGTGCCTGGCAGGCAGGCCGCAAGTACTGTTGCTGGACGAGCCCCTGGCGGGCATGGGGGCCGAGGAAACCGAGCGCATGCTGTCGCTGCTGCAGTCGCTGAAATCCGAGCATGCCATCCTGCTGGTCGAGCACGACATGGACGCCGTGTTCGGCAATGCCGACCTGATCACCGTCATGGTCAACGGCGCCGCCATCGCTTGCGGCACGCCTGCGCAAATCCGCGCGAACCCGCAAGTGCAGCAAGCCTACCTGGGGGACGAAGCATGCACGCACTGATCGATGCCAGCGGCCTGCACAGCTACTATGGGGCCAGCCACGTGCTGCGCGGCGTCGACCTGCGCATCGCCCGCGGCGAATCGGTGGGCCTGGTCGGCCGCAACGGCATGGGCAAGACCACACTGATCCGCACGCTGATGGGCCACGTGCGCAGCCGCCACGGCCGGCTCACGGTGGGCGGGCGCGACTGCACGCGCGCGCAGCCGCACGCCATCGCCCAACTGGGCGTGGCCTATGTGCCCGAAGGGCGCGGCATATTTCCCAACCTCAGCGTGCGCGAGAATCTGCAGGTCGCCGCGCGCCCCGGCAGGCGCGGCCAGTGCGACTGGACATACGACCGGGTGCTGGAAACGTTCCCGCGCCTGGCAGAGCGCCTGGATCACGGCGGGCAACAGCTTTCGGGCGGCGAACAGCAGATGCTGGCCATCGGCCGCGCGCTGACGACCAACCCCGACGTGCTGATACTGGACGAGGCCACCGAGGGACTGGCCCCGCTCATCGTTGCCGAGATATGGCGCATCGTTGCGTCGATACGCGAGTCGGGCATATCGACACTGATTGTGGACCGCAATTACCGCGCCGTGCTGTCCCATACCGACCGATGCCTGGTCATGGAAAAAGGCCGCATCGTGCACCAGGGCGCCAGCCCCGCCCTGGCCGCGGATACGGGGCAGCTGGCGCGGTATCTGGGGGTGTAAGGCAAGCGCCGCGCGGTGAGCTGGCGCCTGGTCATACCGTTCACCTCGGTGTCTGACACCCTTCGGGAGTCAGACACCCCCGATAGACACAGCCCTCCACCCCAAACCCACACACCACGCCACCACGCCACCTTCGGTGTCTGACTCCCGAAGGGTGTCAGACACCACCCGCAGCGTCCGGCTTGCCCGCTTATCTAGATCAGGGCCTCGATCAGGAACGGGCCCTTGCGCGCCAGGCCGGCCTGCAGCGCCTTGGTGTAGCCTTCGACCGTATCGACACGCACGGCCTCTACGCCCATGCCGTTGGCCAGGTTCACCCAGTCCAGGCAAGGCTCATGCAGGTCGAGCATGCGCTTGGCGTTGCGGCCCGGCTGTTCGACGCCCACGTTCTTCATTTCGCCGTGCAAGGTGGCATACGAGCGGTTGGCAAAGATGATGGTCAGGCAGTCGAGCTGTTCGCGCGCTTGCGTCCAGAGCGCCTGCACCGTGTACATGCCGCTGCCGTCCGCCTGCAGCGTGATGACCTTGCGATCGGGGCAGGCCACTGCCGCGCCCGTGGCCAGCGGCAGGCCGATGCCGATCGCGCCGCCCGTGAGCTGCAACCAGTCGTGCGGGGCAGATGTGGCGCTGATCAGCGGAAACTCGCGCCCCTGCGTAATCGATTCGTCGCACACGATGGCGTTCTCGGGCAGCAGGCAGGCGGTGATGATATTGACGGCAGAACCCGTCAGCGCGCCGGACCGGGGCATGTCCACGGCCGACGCCACGGGCGTCAGGCCCGGCGCGTCGGCCGCAATGCCGAGTTCGTCCGCCAGCCATTGCAGCGCATGCAGCAGATCATGCTCGGGTGCCGCCAGCTCGATGGGCGCGTTGTCCTGCGGAGCCACCAGGCTGGGCTTGCCGGGGTAGGCAAAGAACGCCACCGGCTCGACGCCGCCCACCAGAATCAGCTGCCTGACATCTTTCAGCATGGCCACGGCCTGGTCTACCGGATACGGTACGCGCGTGACCGGCGTACGGTTGATGCCGCGTTCCGTGCGCCCGTTGGACGTGGCCGACAGCAGGCGCACGCCGGTTGCGCGGGCGATGCGCCCGGCCACTTTCAGTGCGGGCTCGCGCAGCGCCATGCCGCCCAGCATGAGCGCAACGCCCTCGCCTGCGCGGATGGCCTGCGCCGCGGCGCGCACCGCATCGTGCGTCGTCTGCGGCGGCGCGGTCAGCGGCACGACGGGCGAGGCCGGCGCGCCGGCCGGCAATTCGCCCCAAGCCGCGTCGGCGGGAAGAATGAGCGTAGCGATATTGCCCGGGGCCTGGCGTGCCACCCGCACCGCCTCGGCCGCGTCGGCGGCCAGGTCGGCCGCGGCATGGGTGCGGCGCACCCAGTGCGACATGGGAGCCGCCACCCCCTCGACATCACTGGACAACGGGGCATCGTATTGCGCGTGATATGTCGCGTGGTCGCCCACTACGTTGATCATCGGGGTGCGCGCTTTCTTGGCGTTGTGCAGATTGGCCAGGCCATTGCCCAGGCCGGGGCCCAGGTGCAGCAGCGTCGCCGCGGGCTTGTCGGCCATGCGGGCATAACCGTCGGCCGCCCCCGTCACGACGCCTTCAAACAGCCCCAGCACGCACCGCATGCGCGGCTTGCGATCCAGCGCCGCCACGAAATGCATCTCGGACGTGCCGGGATTGGCAAAACAGACGTCTACATCGTTGGCCAACAGGGTGTCGCAAAGGCTATCAGCGCCGTTCATGGTGATTCCGTAAAGCGGGTTGCACAGAAAAACGCGGCCGCCGGCCGCGCGTCGGTAAGGCATCATAGGAAAGCGGATCGTTCCGGGGTAGGTCCACTCCCACACGCGGCAATAGAACCATTGCCCCGCAACCCCGCCGGCGGCGCGGGCAATGGCATGACCGCCCCTTGCTGGCGTAGTTCGGTGATCGAACACAAAAACACCCCGCCCCATCGTAGGGACGAACCAAACCGCGCATACTTTTCGCGGCGACGTTGTTCGCTGAACAAAACCAACCGGCAGGTCCGGTTCCGCGCACGGCGCGGCGGCGGGCCACTGCCCATAGGCGGAGACAAATCCATGCGTGTTACCCCTGCCCCGACCCGCGCCCGACCGGCCCGGCGCACCGCCCTGCAAACCTTGCTGGCCGCCACGATCCTGGCCGCCACGACCATGGCCGCCCCATCATCGGCCGCGTCCACGGACAGCGCGGCGGCAGCCCCGGCCTGGCCCGACAGGCCGATCAAAGTCATCGTGCCCTATACCCCGGGCGGCGCCACCGACACCGTGACGCGCATTGTCATGGACAAACTGGCAGCCCGGCTGGGGCAGAACATCGTGATCGAGAACAAGCCCGGCGCAAACAGCACCCTGGGCGCGGCCATCGCGGCCAAGGCCGAGCCGGACGGCTATACCTTCCTGAGCATCCTGCCCGCCTACGTCATCAACACCCACCTGTACAAGCTGTCTTATTCGCCGTCGGAACTCGAACCGGTCGTGCACATGGCCGACCTGCCGTTGTTCCTGTTTGTCAGCAAAGACGTCCCCGCGAACTCGCTGCAGGAGCTGGTCGCCCATGGCCGCAAACATCCCGACACGCTGACCTATGCTTCCAGCGGCACCGGGTCCAGCGCGCACCTGACCGGCGCGGATTTCGCGCTGCAGAGCGGGCTGAAAATGACGCACGTGGCCTATAAGGGCAGCGCCCCTATCCTGGCCGACCTGTTGGCGGGACGCGTATCCATGGTGTTCGACCCGGTGCTGGTGCCCATGCAGTACGTCAGGCAGGACAAGCTGAAAGTGCTGGCTTTCACGGGCAAGCAACGCTGGCCGGACGCGGCAGACGTACCAACCATGGAAGAAGGCGGCTTTCCCGGTTTTGTCACCGGCTCATGGGTAGGCCTGCTGGCGCCGACCGGCACGCCGCGGCCGGTCATCGAACGCATGGCCAAGGAAATCAGCGCCATCGTGCAGGAGCCGGATGTCACGCAGAAGTTCATCGCCGCCGGCTTCCTTCCCACTGGCAGCACGCCTGCGGAGTTCACGGAATTGATGCGCAAAGACTCCGACCGCTATGCCAAGATCATCGAAGAAGCCGGTATCACCGTGAACTGAACGGGGCCGCCGGCATCATGATCGACAAATTCGTCGCCTCGCTCGCCGACGCCGTCCGGGACGTTCATGATGGCGCCACCGTGCTGGTCAGCGGCTTTGGCGGCGCGGGCATGCCCACCGACTTGCTGCATGCCCTGATCGACCAGGGCGCGCGCGAACTGACCGTGGTCAACAACAACGCCGGCAATCACGAAACGGGCCTGGCCGCCCTGATCAAGGCGGGCCGCGTGCGCAAGATGATCTGCTCGTTTCCGCGCGCTTCGCATTCCTGGGTGTTCAACGACCTGTACCGCCGCGGAAAAATCGAGCTGGAATGCGTGCCGCAGGGTACGATCGCCGAACGCCTGCGCGCCGCCGGCGCGGGCCTGGGCGGTTTCTACACCCGCACTGCATACGGCACCGACCTGGCGGCGGGCAAAGAAACGCGCGAGATCAACGGCCTGCATTACGTCTTTGAAACGCCTTTGCATGGCGACTTCGCTCTGGTGCTGGCCGACCGCGCCGACCGGTGGGGCAACCTGACCTACCGCAAGAGCGCCCGCAACTTCGGACCCGTGATGTGCACCGCGGCCGCCACCACCATCGTGCAAGTGCGCCGGCGCGTCGGGCTGGGCGAGCTGGAGCCCGAGGCCATCGTAACGCCGGGCATCTTCGTCAATCGCCTGGTCGTCGTGCCAGATCCCGGTTTTTCGAGCTGACCTGTGGCCGAGCAACCCTCCTTCCGACCCCTCGCCCGCCCGGAACTGGCACGCCGGGTGGCGCAGGACATCCCCGACGGCAGCTACGTCAACCTGGGCATCGGCATGCCGGTGCTGATCGCCGCATGCCTGCCGCCCGACCGCGAAATCGTGCTGCACAGCGAAAATGGCATATTGGGCATGGGGCCGCCCCCCTCACCCGAAGCGGCCGACACTGACCTGATCAACGCCGGCAAGCAGCCGGTGACGTTGCTGCCCGGCGGCGCATACTTCCATCACGCGGATTCCTTTGCGATGATGCGCGGCGGCCATCTGGATATCTGCGTCATGGGCGCCATGCAGGTTTCGGCGCGGGGCGACCTGGCGAACTGGTCATTGGGCCGGGCCGGCGAACCGCCGGCAGTGGGCGGGGCCATGGACCTGGCCGTGGGCGCGCGACAGGTGTACATCATGATGGACCACAACGCCAAAAACGGCGCGCCCAAGATTGTGCAACAGTGCACCCTGCCGCTGACAGGCATGGGAGTGGTCAACCGCATCTATACCGATCTGGCGGTGCTGGACGTAACGCCCGACGGCCTGGTGGTACGCGATATGATCGATGGCCTTACCCTGCAAACCCTGCAGTCGCGTACCGACGCGCCATTGCTTGCCGCCTGATGCGTATTCCGCCGCCTCCGCCCGACTACGCCGCGCCCCTGCCCGCCGAAGAACACCCCGATCGCTTTCGCGGCGATCCGGACTTCATGCTGACGCTGTCTCGCGGCTTGCGCGTAATACGCGCGTTCGGCGAACGTCGCTACCCGCAGACGGCGGCCGACCTGGCCAGGCGGGCCGGGCTGCCGCGCGCCGTCACGCAGCGCTGCCTGCACACGCTGATCCGCCTGGGCTTCGCCGAACGGCACGGCCGGCACTACGTGCTCACCCCGCTGATCCTGAGCCTGGGCCATGCGTACTTTTCGTCTACGCCGTTCGTGTCGCTGGCCCAGCCGGTGCTCGACGAATTAAGCGCCATGGTGGGCGAAACGTGCGCCCTGGCCATCATGGAAGGCAATGAAGTGCTGTACCTGGCGCGGTCGGAAGTGCATCGCATCCTGGCGACGTCGCTGGGTCTGGGCAGCCGCCTGCCGGCCTATTGCACCACCATCGGACGCGTCATGCTCGCGCAGTTGCCGGCCCAGGCGCTGGAGCGTTATTTCGAAACGGTGGAACTTGCCCATTACACCGAATTCACCGAGACCTCGCCCGCGCGGCTGCGGGAAATCATCGCCGGCGTGCGCGACCAGGGCTACGCCGTCGTAGACCAGGAACTCGGCCTGAACGTGCGGGCCATCGGCGTGCCGGTACGCGCGGCCAGCGGGCGCACGTGCGCCGGACTGAACGTCAGCGTGAAATCGCCGCGCATCCCCCTGGCGCGGTTCAGCAGCGAATTCCTGGCGCCCATGCAGGCGGCCGCAGAAAAACTGGGCCAATTCCTGGTGCTGTGAAAAACGCGCCGCGGCGCGTGCCGCCGCGTGCTCAGGTGGCCTGCAGGCCGCTGGTGTCGAGCGTGAATGCGGCCGCCGCACGGCCAATGCGATCGTTGACCGCGCGCCACGCATCGTCGGCGGGCGGCGCCTGCACCAGGATGCGGGCATATCCGCCGGCATCGAGTTCGCGCAGCATGGCATACAGCGCCTGCGCATAGCGGACGGGATCGTCCGGAACCTGGCGCCAGGCCACGCGCGCATGCGCGCCTGCGGGAGCCGGCCCGAACGCCACGACGGCCACCGGCCCGGCAGGCTGGCCCTGGCCGCCGATGGCCGCCAGCAAGGCAGCCTGGGACACTAGCTCGAGCGGCGTCCGGGGCGCGTAGTGCGCCTTCAGCGTGCCTGATGCGCGCGGGGCGGCGGCGTCCGGCAGGCCCAACGGCACGCCAAGCACCGCCTGGATCTGCGCGGGCGTGACATGGCCGGGCCGCAGCAGCACGGGGCCCACGCCCTGCCCCAGCCGGGACAGATCGACAATGGTGGATTCAATGCCTACCTGCGCCGGGCCGCCATCCAGCACGATCATGCCCTGCGCCACTTCGTCCGGGAACTCGCCGGCTACGTGTTCGGCCAGCGTGGGCGAGACATGGCCGAACTTATTGGCCGATGGCGCCGCCACGCCTGCATGACCGCCGGGCTTGCCCGCCGCGAAGGCGCGCAGCAAGGCCTGCGCCACGGGATGCGACGGGCAACGCAGCCCGATACTGTCCTGCCCGCCGCTTACCGCCGCGCCCGCGTGCGACGCACGCGGCAGAATGAGGGTCAGCGGCCCGGGCCAGAAGGCATCGATAAGCTGCCGGGCCGGCGTCGGGATGCTGCTGGCCCAGTAATTCAGGTCGGCCCCAGGCGCGACGTGCACGATTATCGGGTGGTTCGACGGCCGCCCCTTGGCCGCATAAATGCGCGCCACGGCGTCGGGGTTCTGGGCGTCGGCGCCCAGGCCGTATACGGTTTCGGTGGGAAACGCCACCAAGTCGCCCGCGAGCAGGCGTTGCGCGGCCAGCTCGATAGCGACGGCGTCGGACGACGCTTGAGTGGACGTGGCCATAGCAGTGTCAGTCCGGCGCCGCCATGCCAAGCGCGGATGCGACCCGGGCTGCATCGGCTCGAGCCTGGTCAAGCGTGGCGGCCACCACGGTTACATGGCCCATCTTGCGGCCCGGCCGGGCTTCGCGCTTGCCGTACAGGTGCAGCTTGGCGGTGGGCACGGCCAGCACGCCGGCCCAGTCGGGTTCGCGCGGCGCCGTGGCGCCGGGCGAAAACCAGACGTCGCCCAGGATATTCAGCATGATGGCCGGGGCAAGCAGGGTCGTGCCGCCCAGGGGCAGCCCCGCCATGGCGCGCGCCTGCTGCTCGAACTGGCTGGTGACACAGGCATCGATGGTGTAATGCCCGCTGTTGTGGGGCCGGGGCGCGATTTCGTTGACGACCAGGCTGCCGTCCGTGAGCACGAAGAACTCCACGCACAACACCCCGTGGTAATCCAGGCCTCTGGCAATGGCCCGGGCCGCCTCGGTGGCCTGCGCCTGGCGACGCGCATGCGCGGGGTCGCCGTCGTTTGCAACGACAGTGGACACCGCAAGAATGCCATCGCGGTGCAGGTTGCGCGCCACCGGAAACACCACGTCGGCGCCATCGAAGCCGCGCGCCAGCACGACGGAAATCTCGTAGTCGAGCGGCATCAGGGCCTCGAGCACGCAAGGCACGCCGCCGAAGTCCGCGTACGCCGACAGGGCCGCTTCGCGCGACGCGATGCGCGCCTGCCCCTTGCCGTCGTAGCCCAGGCGGGCCACCTTCAGAATGCCGGGAAACAGCGCGTCGGGCGCGTCGCGCAGATCTTGCTCGCTGCGTATGGCGGCATGCGGCGCAACGGCAATGCCCTGCGCCGCGATAAACGATTTTTCGGCGATGCGGTCCTGCACAATGGCGACTGCGTCGGCCGCCGGGCTGACGCGGCATTGCGAGGCCAGTGCGCGCAGGCTGTCGGCCGGCACATTCTCGAATTCGGTGGTGACGGCGCGGCACAGCCGGGCCAGTTCCGCCAGGCCGGCCGGGTCATCATAGGCTGCGTGGATATGGCGGTCGGCCACCATGGCCGCCGGGCCATCGGCGGCCGGGTCGAGCACGGCGACGCGAAAGCCCAGGCTTTGTGCGGCGTGACAGAACATGCGGCCCAGCTGGCCGCCGCCCAGCAGGCCCAGCCAGCCGCCGGGCGCGATCGAGAAAGTATCAGTCGAGGATGTCATACGGAAAAACGCGCCCGGTCAGGGCGCGTGGCAAGGTCAGGGCTGCGGGGGCACCACCATGTTGCGGGCCGCTTCGGTCTGGCGGGCACGAAAGGCCACCAACTGGCGATGCAGCGCATCGTCGGTGGCGGCCAGCGTGGCAATGACATGCAGCGCCGCGTTGGCGGCGCCGGCCTCGCCGATGGCGAAGGTAGCCACCGGCACGCCCTTGGGCATCTGCACGATGGACAACAGCGAATCTTCGCCGCGCAGGTAGCGCGACGGAACCGGCACGCCGAACACCGGCACTTCGGTCAGCGCGGCCATCATGCCGGGCAGGTGCGCGGCGCCGCCTGCGCCGGCGATAATGCCGCGCAGGCCGCGTGCGCGCGCTGCCGCGCCATAATCGGCCATGTCCTGCGGCATGCGATGCGCCGAGATCACACGGGTTTCGTGGGGCACGCCAAAAGCCTCGAGCATGGCCACGGCATGTTGCATGATGTCCCAGTCGCTGGAAGAACCCATGATCACGCCCACCACGGGCGTGGCGGGCGCGGCGGCTACAGAGGCAGAAGTCGTCATGGCAGAATCGGCAGGCTGAGAAGGCGGGCGCGGCGCCCAGGTCAGGGCGCCGCCAGCGGGAAACCCGGTATTTTACCCGGCCCGGCCGCAAGGCCGTGCCGGACAGCTCAAACGCCGCCGCCGGACGGCGCTGGCGCGCCGGGCGCAATGCCGCTTACGGGCCCGCATTCGCCCAGCCCGCACTGCAGCGACGTCGCGGCAACATTGACCAGGATGGCCAGCAGAAACAGGCCCATGACGATCAACGCGGGCAGCGCCACCGGCTTTTTCAGGGCGTTATCTCCCCATTTCCGGTCGGCCGCCAGCATCAGCACGCAGAACACCAGCAAGGTGCAAAATGCCAGGAAAGTCCACGAATGCACCGACATCCCCAGCAGCGGCGGACCGGCGCGCGGCGGCCCTGCCGGGGCCAGCAACAGGTTGCCCGCGGCCACCAGTCCGCCCAGCGCCGCGGCCAGAATCATCGCGTAATGCAGCGGAGACGGCCCCAGGCGGATGTTCAGCACCATGCCCACACCGGCCATGACGAAGGCGGCGCGCTGCAGCAGGCACAAGGGGCAAGGCTCGCTGCCGAACAGCAGTTGCCACGCGAACGCGCCATACAGCAGCGCGCTGATGCCAAGCAAGGCCAGGGTATTGATAACGCGCGAACCGCGGGCCGGATTCAGCGAAAAAAGCAGGCTCATCAGGCCCGCGCTACAGGGCAAGCACAAAAGGTCGGGCCAGATGAGGCCCCGCGCCCGCCACAAAAATCAGCAATGTGGCCAGCCACAACGTGAAGCAGGGGCGGCGCTTGCCAAGCATGCCGTACCACACTGCCAGCGCGCTGGTAAGAAAGAGCAATATCATGATCATGCGGCGATCTCCCGAGGTCGATCGTTACGATACGAAATATTGCGTTGCGCTGGCGGGCAAATAAGGCCGGCAAATTCCCGCTTTTTCGGCATTTGACCCGGCGCTGCGCGGCCGGGCCGCCGGGTTCAGGCGATCAGGCGATCCAGGGCTTCGCGGTACTTGGCCGCGGTTTTCTGCAGCACGTCCTGAGGCAGGCGCGGCGCGGGCGGGGTCTTGTCCCAGGTTTGCGTCTCGAGCCAGTCGCGCACGAACTGCTTGTCGAACGACGGCGGGCTGATGCCGACGCGCCATCCGTCGGCGGGCCAGAAGCGCGACGAGTCCGGCGTGAGCACTTCATCCATCAGGTGCAGCGTGCCGTCGTCGTCCAGCCCGAACTCGAACTTGGTATCGGCGATGATGATGCCCTTGGTGGCCGCGAACTGGGCCGCTTCGGCGTACAGGCGCAGGGTCACATCACGGATGCGCTCGGCCATTTCCTGGCCGACTTCGTTGACAACGTGGGCGAAGTCGACGTTTTCGTCGTGCAGGCCGAATTCGGCCTTGGCCGCCGGCGTGAAAATGGGTTGAGGCAGCTGGCTGGCCTGCTGCAGCCCCGCAGGCAGCGCAATGCCGCAGACCGAGCCCGTGGCCTGGTAGTCTTTCCAGCCCGATCCGATGAGGTAACCGCGCGCCACGGCCTCGACCAGAATCGGCTTCAGCCGCTTGACCACCACGGCGCGGCCGCGCACCTGCTCGAGCTCATCGGGCGCCACGACATCTTCGGGCCGGATGCCGGTGGAATGGTTGGGCAGGATGTGCGCCAGCTTGTGCAGCCAGAAATCGGTCAGTTCGGTCAGGACCTGGCCCTTGCCGGGGATGGGGTCGTCAAGAATGACGTCAAAGGCGGAGATGCGGTCGGAGGCGACGATCAGCAGTTTGTCGTCGCCCACCGCGTACATGTCGCGCACTTTGCCGCGACCCAGTAGCGGCAAGGACTTGATGCTGGATTGATGCAGGGCGGAAGTCACGAATCGGCCTATGGGAAAAATGAGCATAGATTACTGCAAATGCCCAGGCGGCGTCGCCGGGCCGGGGATCACGTTCGAGACTCGGGCGTCCGCTGCCGCTTGGGGCAATGGGGACGGCGCACGTGCGTCGGGCTCGGGCGCATACAGGCGCCCGATGCCTGCTGCGCAGGCCGCCCCGCCGCCCAACGCGCCGCCCCCATTGCCCCAAGCGGCAGCGCAAGTCCGGGACCAGCGTACTGGCCAGCCCGGGGCGCATCTTTTAAGCTTGCGCGTACATCAAAGGAGAACCTATGTCACAGCAAGCCGATTCCGCCACGTTCACGGGCGGTTGCCACTGCGGCGCGGTACGGTACGAGGTCGTGGGCGACACGCTCACGGCCGCCACCTGTCATTGCCGGGACTGCCAGTACGCCAGCGGCGGCGCGCCTGCGCATGCGCTGTTGTTCGCGCCACAGGCCCTGCGCGTCGTGCAGGGGCAGGCGCAGGAATACACATACCAGGGGGATTCGGGCAATACCGTGGTGCGCAGCTTCTGCCCGGCGTGCGGTACGCCCTTGTTCGGGCACACCGCAGGCCAGGACTATGTCATCGTGAAGGTCGGCTCGCTGGACGATCCCGGCCGGTTCCGCTCGCAGATGACGCTATGGGCCGGCTCGGCGCCTGCCTGGCACCACATCGACCGTAGCGTGCCGACCTACGAAGGCAAGGCCGCAGGCTGACCGCCGGCGCGGCGCACAAACAAATACGCCGCCCCTGAAGGCGGCGTACGTGCCGAAAAACGGCCTGCGGCTTATTGCACGACTTGCTTCAAGTCGCCCGACGCATAACGCTGCGCCATTTCCGACAACGGCACGGGCTTGATCTTGCTGGCGTTGCCGGCGGTGCCGAACTGGGTGTAGCGCTGCACGCAGATGGCCTTGGCAGCCGCGCGCGCGGGCTTCAGGTATTCGCGCGGGTCGAACTTGCTGGGGTTCTCGGCAAAGAAGCGGCGTATGGCGCCGGTCATGGCCAGGCGGATATCGGTGTCGATATTGACCTTGCGCACGCCGTACTTGATGGCTTCCTGAATTTCTTCCACGGGCACGCCGTAGGTTTCCTTCATGTCGCCGCCGAACTCGCGGATTTCGGCCAGCAAGTCCTGAGGCACGCTGGAGCTGCCGTGCATCACCAGGTGCGTGTTGGGCAGGCGGGCGTGGATTTCCTTGATGCGCGAGATCGACAGGATATCGCCGGTGGGCTTGCGCGTGAACTTGTAGGCGCCATGGCTGGTGCCGATGGCGATGGCCAGCGCATCGAGCTGGGTGCGGCGCACGAAGTCGGCCGCCTGCTCGGGGTCGGTGAGCAGCTGCTCGCGCGTCATGGTGCCTTCGGCGCCGTGGCCGTCTTCCTTGTCGCCCTTCATGGTTTCAAGCGAACCCAGGCAGCCCAGTTCGCCTTCGACCGTAACACCCAGCTTGTGGGCGATGTCGACCACCTTCTTGGTGACGTCGACGTTGTATTCGTAGTCGGCGATGGTCTTGCCGTCTTCTTCGAGCGAGCCGTCCATCATGACGCTGGAGAAGCCCAGGTCGATGGCGCCCTGACAAACCTTGGGCGACTGCCCGTGGTCCTGGTGCATGACGACGGGGATATGGGGATACGACTCGACGGCGGCCTGGATGAGATATTTCAGGAAGCCTTCGCCCGCATACTTGCGCGCGCCGGCCGACGCCTGCATGATGACCGGGCTGTCGGTTTCAGCGGCGGCTTCCATGATGGCCTGGACCTGTTCCAGGTTGTTGACGTTGAACGCGGGGATGCCGTAACCATGCTCGGCGGCATGGTCAAGCAACTGGCGCATGGAAACTAGGGCCATGGGGTGGTCCTCCTGAATGGCAAGGGAATGATAGGTTGGAAGCCTGCTGAACACGGCGATTTTAGCCGGGATTGCCCAGGGCTTCCCGAAGGAATGTCACGGAAGGTGTCAGGCTTTGCCGCAGCGTTGCGCTGCAGCGCAACACGCGCCGGTCAATCGCTTACCGAGCAGCCCACAGGCTGGCCGCTGTCGAACTCGACATCGTAAGTGTGCCGGTCGTCCCAGGGCACGGTGAACCACAGTTCGTAGTCCTCTGCCGACTCGTCAAACAGCCAGATCGCGCGCAACGTGGCGCAGCCGGCCATGGCTTCGGCGTCTTCGGCGCGCAGCCAGCGCGACGGGTCGATGCCCCGCTTCAGCCACGCCTCGGGCTGGTAGTGATCCAGCAGGAAATCGGCCGCCGCCAGCACCTGTTCGTCCAGGCTGGCCAGCAAGCCCCGCACCGCGCGCGAGGCATCGGGGCCCGGCTCGTCGCCGTCGGTCTGCACCATGACATGGATGGGCGGCCGGCCCGGGCCGGCCTCGACGTTTGCCGCCGTCCACAATTCGGGCGTTTCGGGGTCCTGGATGAAATTGAGCGTCGCCACGATGGTCTCCGCCAGCCGCATATGCCGCTGTTGCGGGCCCGCCCGGGACGGGCCGGCCCATGCCCCATTTAACCAGACCCCGGCCGCGCGTGCCGAGGAATATACCCGCCCGGTCCTGCAATCACGCCGCCGCCTTCGCCAGCAAGGGCTCGCGCACTTCGGGGTAATGTGCCGAGAACACCAGCCGCCCCGCTGTCCAGGTGCGGCTGACCAGCGGCTGCTGCCCCACTACGGTCGCGGCGACCAGGTCGGCGCGCGCGCCCACGGCGATGCGCCCGCGGTCTGCCAGGCCGCATGCGTCGGCCGGGTTGGCCGTGACCAGGGCCATGGCCTGCGGCAGCGTCAGGTCGCTTTGCGCGGCCACTGCGAATGCGGCGGCGATCAGGGTGGACGGCTGGTAGTCCGAACACAGGCAGCTCGCGACCCCTGCGCGCACGGCGTCGATGGCGCGCATCGAGCCGCTCTGGCTGCGTCCGCGCAGGACATTCGGGGCGCCCAATATCGTCGGCAGGCCGCAGGATACCGCCGCCGTCGCCGTATCCAGGTTGATCGGGAACTCGCTCATCGAGATGCCCAGGTTGCGCATCGTGGCCACGCGTTGCACCGAGTCGTCGTCGTGGCTGGCGGTGGGTACGCCCAGGCGCCGCGCGTGTCCCACCAGGGTTTCGACGCGCGACACCGCCCCTTCGCGCGCCTGCAGTTTCGTGCGCGCCGCTTCTTCGGCCTCGCCGCGGCTCATGGCGTGGTTGCCCATCATGTACTGCAGATAGGCTTCCAGCGTCTTGAACTGGCCCTGGCCGGGCGAATGGTCCATGACCGACAGCAGGTCCACCACGCCTTCTTCCAGCAACGCCTGCAAGACCGGCATGGCGGTCGGGTCGGTGACCTCGTAGCGGCAATGCACACGGTTGTCCACCAGGCCCTGCCTGCGGAACGCGTGCACGGCACGGGCCACGCCGGCCGCGACGTCATTGTTGCGCACGCCCCATTCGTTGTTGGCAAAAGACAATGCGTGAAACGGCGTGGTGATGCCCGCCGCCGCATTGCGACGGTCAACCTGCGCCACCGCGAAATCCAGCGGAAACAGCACGCGGGATCGCGGCTCGGCCTCTTTTTCTATGGCGTCGCAATGCAGATCGATCAGCCCGGGCAGCAGAGCCTGCCCTTGCAGGTCGACCTCGCAGGCACCCGCCGCGCCGGCGGGCTCGATAGCGGCGATGACGCCGTCTTCGACCAGCAAGGCGCTGTCCTCGAGCACGCTGTCGGGCAGCACGATGCGGGCATGGGTGATGTATACGGCGGACATAATCACTCCTGGTCGCCGACAAGCACGGCGGGTTGGATGGGCAGGATGCGCGTGGCGACCTCGTCGCGCACGGCTTCGTCGTGGAAAATCCCGATCAGGCATCGTCCGGCGGCAGCGGCCTCGCGTATCAGCGCCACCACCACGGCGCGGTTGTCGGCATCCAGCGATGCAGTAGGCTCGTCGAGCAGCAGCAGCGGATGGGCGCCGATGAAGCCGCGCGCGATATTGACGCGCTGCTGCTCGCCGCCCGAAAACGTGGCGGGGGGCAGGCTCCATAGGCGTGCCGGCACATTCAGCCGTTCGAGCATCGCGGCGGCCTTGGCGCGCGCCGCCTCGGCGTCGTGCCCCGCCGTGCGCAGCGGCTCGGCAACGACGTCCAGCGCGCTTACCCGCGGTATTACCCGCAGGAACTGGCTGACATAGCCGATCACGTCGCGCCGCAGGCGCAGCACGCGCTGCTCGGCGGCATGAGTCAGTTCCACCCATTCGTTTCCGTCGCGCACGCATATGCTGCCGGCCGTGGCCAGATAATTGCCGTACAGACAGCGCAGCAACGTGCTCTTGCCGGTGCCCGACGGGCCGGCGAGCACCAGGCAGTCGCCCGGCCCGGCATCGAAACTGATGTTGTCCAGCACGGGCAGGCGGATGCCGCCCTGGCTGTGCAGGGTGAACATCTTGCCCAGGCCGCGCACCTGGATCAGGGAAGTCGTGGCGTTCATAAGGGTTCAGTTCTGCAAAATGGAAGACACCAGCAGCTGCGTGTAGGGATGCTGGGGATCGTCCAGGATTTGATCGGTAAGGCCGCTTTCGACCACGTGGCCGCCACGCATGACCAAGGTGCGATGCGCGAGCAATCGCGCGACGGCCAGGTCGTGCGTCACGACGATCGCGGCCAGGCCCAGGTCGGCCACCAGCTGGCGCAGCAGATCCAGCAACCGGGCCTGCACCGATACATCCAGGGCGGCCGTAGGCTCGTCCATGAACACCATGCGCGGATGCGTGACAAGGTTGCGGGCGATCTGCAGCCGTTGCTGCATGCCGCCCGAGAATGCCGCGGGCGCGTCATCGAGCCGGCCGGCGTCGATTTCCATTTTCTGCAGCCAGCCGCATGCCTCCTGGCGCAGCGCGCCATAGTGGCGCCGGCCCACGGCCATCAGGCGTTCGGCGATATTGGCGCCCGCGCTGACCTGCATGCGCAGCCCGTCGCGCGGGTTCTGGCGCACGAAGCCCCAGTCGGTGCGCGCAAGCAGCCGCAAGTGCGCGGACGAAAGCGAAGCCAGGTCGACAAAGCCCCGGTCGCGCGTGTCGTACCAGACGCTGCCCGAATCCGGCGGCAGCTGCCGCGACACGGCTTGCAGCAGCGTGCTCTTGCCCGACCCGGATTCTCCTACGACACACAGCACTTCGCCCGGATGCAGGTCGAAGCTGATGTCGCGGCAGCCATGCACGCCGTCCCAGGTGCTCGTCAGGCCGCGCACGGAAAGCAATGGTTGTTCGCCAGTCATGCTGCGGCCTCCTGGCGGCCGGAACAATATTCCGTGTCCGAACATACATAGCTGCGGGTCCCCTCGTCATCCAGGATGATCTCGTCCAGGAAACTCTGCGTGGACCCGCACAAGTCGCAGCACCGATCCCATTGCTCGATGCGAAAGGGATGGTCTTCGAAATCCAGGCTGCGCACCCTGGTATAGGGCGGCACGGCATAAACGCGTTTCTCGCGGCCGGCGCCGAACAGCATCAGCGCCGGGCTGCAGTCGAGCTTGGGATTGTCGAACTTCGGAATCGGCGACGGACGCATCATGTAGCGTTCGTTCACCATCACCGGATAGTCGTAGGTCGTGGCGATATGCCCGTGCTGCGCAATGTCTTCGTACAGCTTGACGTGCATGCCTCCGTACTCGGACAGCGCATGCATCGTGCGGGTTTCTGTTTCGCTGGGCTCGAGCCAGCGCAAGGGCTCGGGTATGGGCACCTGGAACACCATCACCTGCCCCTCGCGCAACGGCGTTTCGGGGATGCGGTGGCGCGTCTGCACGATGGTCGCCTCCCGCGTGGACTCGGTGGTACGCACGCCAGTCACGCGACGGAAGAACCGCCGGATGTTGATGGCATTGGTCGTATCGTCCGAACCCTGGTCGATGACTTTCAGCACATCATCCGCGCCGATGATGGCGGCAGTGACTTGAATGCCTCCGGTGCCCCAGCCGTACGGCAGCGGCATTTCGCGGCTGCCGAACGGCACCTGGTACCCGGGTATGGCCACGGCTTTCAATAGTGCGCGGCGCAGCATGCGCTTGGTGGATTCGTCCAGGTAGGCAAAGTTGTAGTTCGCATCGCGCGCCACGGGGTCGCGCGGACTTGTCGTTTCTGGCTGGTTCATGTGGGTATGGCCTCATTGGCGAGGGGCGCGCGCTCGGCGGCCGGTTCATCATCCGCCGGCCCGCAGGGGGTTGCGCCCGCGTGTTCCTGGCGCAGCCGGCGCAAGAGCTCCAGGTTGGCCTGGAAGTCGACGTAATGCGGCAGCTTCAAGTGCTGCACAAAGCCGGAGGCTTCGACGTTATCGCTGTGATAAAGCACGAACTCGTGGTCGTTGGCCGGGGCTTCGGCGGCTTCGCCCAGTTCGTCGGCCTTCAAGGCGCGATCCACCAGCGCCATCGACATGGCCTTGCGTTCGCCATAGCCGAAGGTAAGGCCGTAGCCGCGCGTGAACTTGGGCGCCTGGCGCGCGTTTCCGGAAAACTGGCTGACCATCTGGCATTCGGTGACTTCGATCTCGCCTATCGTCACCGCAAAGCCCAGTTCTTCGATCATCATGTCCACTTCCAGCGAGCCATAGCGGATCTCGGCCGCGAAAGGATGGGTGTTGCCGTAACCGCGCTGCGTGGAATAACCCATCGACAGCAGGAACCCTTCATCGGCGCGCGCCAGGTTCTGCAGGCGCGCATCGCGGCCGGCCGGGAATGCAAGCGGTTGGCGGGTCAGGTCGAAGGGAGCCGGGTCGCCGGGCGGCGGCGCTTCAGGCTCGACCAGGTCATCGTGTTGCAACAGGTCAGTGACGCGCGGCATGGACGCCGCCACGGGCTGGGCCGCCGGCGCCAGCGGCTCGGGCGAATCGCTGTCGTCTTGCAGCGAAAAGTCGAGCAGCCGCTGTGTGTAGTCGTAGGTGGGCCCCAGAATCTGGCCGCCCGGCACATCTTTGAACGTGGAAGAAATGCGCCGCGACAACCGCATGCGCGCGGTATCCACGGGTAGCGTGGCGCCGAAGCGCGGCAATGTCGTGCGAAACGCGCGCAGCAGGAACACGGCTTCGATCAGGTCGCCCGCGGCCTGCTTGATCGCCAGCGCGGCAAGCTGCGGATCATAGAGCGCCCCTTCGGCCATGACGCGCGATACCGCCAGCGGCATCTGCTGACGAATCTGCGCAAGCGTCAGTTCCGGCACGGCCGTGTCGCCCCGCCGGTACATATCGAGCATGCGATAAGAATTCAGGATGGCGCGCTCACCGCCTTTTACGGCCACGTACATGTCAGGTCTCCGCTTGAGCCGTGCGCGGCAGCCCGCACAGCCGGTTGCCCTGGACAAGGAATACGTCCACCCCCAGGGGAAACAGTTGATGATTGGCGCGCCATTGCGCCCAGAACCCTTCCGGGAGGCCGGCGATGCTGAGTTCGCGGCGCGTGGCAATGCCGGGCCCCGACAGGGTGACGCGCGGGCCGCGCCCGAACGCTTCGACCTCGATCAACAGCGTGGCCGACGTGTCCGGATAGGCGGCATCGCCCGCGTGCAGGCGCTGCAGGGCGGGCGCCGCCAGGCCGCCCGGCACGGCGGCAAAGCGGGCGCGCGCCGGGTCTTCGACCAACGGGCAGCCGCAATGGAACCGCAGGTAGCGGCGCACATCATCCGATACCCCGGCGGGCAGCCATACGGGCGCATCGGCATCGGCCAGGGTCAGCAGCATTGCCGTCATGCCAGGCGACAGGCCCGCCGGCACGCCGCACTGCGCATTGATTTCCTGGATGATTCCGGGCTGCGCCATGGCCTGCAGCGCGACGCGGAAGGTCTGTTGGGCGCGGCTTGCGCCGTCATCAAAGCCGGGAGCCGGCGGCGCGGTTGCAAGAGACAACATTCAATCTTCTCCTCGTACCAGCGTGAAAAATTCCACCTGGGTCTGTGCGGCCACGCCGGCACGGTGCCGCGCCCGCGCTTCGTGGTCTCGGGCCAGCGGCTCGATAACGTCCGCCTGTATGCGCCCGTGCCAGTCGCCGTTCTGCAGCAGCGCATCCAGCACCGCGGCGTGTTCGGCATGGCGCTGCGAGCGTCCCGGCACATAGGCCACGCCCATCGTGCCGTCTTCCAGCGCGACGGCGCAGCGGGTTATGCTCATCTCTCCCAGGTTGAACTGGGCGCCCGTTCCGCCGCTGCGCGCGCGCACCATCGTCATGCCGCTTTCAGGTGCGCGCAGGCGGGAATGCGCGGGCAACGGGCCCAGGCCCTGCACGGCACGCTCCAGCATGCCGGGGTCCGCGAGCGCCAGCACGCGCATCCAGGCACGGCGCCGCGCCACGGCAGCCGTTTCGGGAGGGGAATCAGAGTGCATAGTTCCTCTATACGTCTAGATGATTTGGCAGATTTGAAGCGGGGCTTTCTGCACGCAGTACACCATTGCGGCGTGAACTTTTCGTGACAACGCATGCATCAGGCGATGCGGCCCGTCTGTGCTGGCAAAATCATGGCCTTCTAATATGAAGCCGTCATTACCGGAACGGAATTACCATGGTTGAACGAGGCTCGGGCATTGCGATATGGCGACAGATCGGTGAACAGCTCGCCCAGGACATACGCGGCAGGCTTTATGCGCCAGGCGAGCGCTTGCCGCCCGAGCCGGAGCTGGCCGCCAAGTTCGCGGTCAACCGGCACACCATACGGCGCGCCATGTCAGAGCTCGAACAATCGGGGCTGGTGCGCATCGAGCAGGGCCGCGGAACCTTTGTGCACGAACACGCCATTGATTACACGATCGGCAAGCGCACCCGGTTTTCCGAGAACCTGCTCAGCCAGGGGATGCGCGGGCATTTCGAAGTCATGGGCGGCCAGAGCGTGCGCAGTGCCGAGATTGCGCGCCATCTCGGCCTGTCTCGCACGGCGTCCGTGCTGCGGGTACAGGCGCTGGGCAAGGCCGACAACCGCTGTATCGACGTTTCCGAACACTATCTGGACGAACGGCGCTTTCCCGGTTTTATCGAACAGCTGCGAAAGTCGCGATCGATTTCGCGCGCCTACGCGCATTACGGCGTGGCGGATTACATGCGCAAATGGTCGCGCATCACGGCGGCCTTGCCCAGCGCCGACACGGCGCGGCTGCTCGGCCAGCCCAAGACGCGCCCCATCCTGCAGGTTGAAGCGCTCAGCGTCGACAGCGCCGGCGCACCGTTGCAATACAGCGTCACGCGGTTCGCGGGCGACCTGGTGCAATTGCTGGTGTCGGACGACGCCACCTGAAGCTTTTGACACGCATGCGGTCGCGCCTTGGACGTCTAGACATCCGGGTGTCACAGTCAGCCTGTAACGTGCGCGCAAGGCTTCCCGAACAAGGTGCGCGCATGATTCCCACAGCTGGTTTTCCCCTTGCATTGGCCGGCATTGCCGGCAGGCGCCTGCTTGCCCCATCAGGTGTGGGCGGCGGCGAACTCGCGTTTCACGACGGCCGCATCGGCGCCGGCATGCCGGCCGGCGGAGCATGGCTCGACGCGGGCGATCTGCTGGTGTTGCCAGGCATTGTGGACTTGCACGGCGACGCATTCGAACGCGCGGTCATGCCGCGGCCAGGCGTCACTTTTCCCTACGACACGGCATTGCACGACGTCGACCGGCAGCTGCTGGCCCACGGGATCACTACCGAATTCCACGGCGTCACGCTGTCGTGGGAAGGCGGCCTGCGCGGCGAAGCCTATGCCGAACGCATGTTCGATTCATTGGCCCGCCTGCAAGGCGCCTTGGCGGCGCGCCACTGCGTGCACCTGCGCTTCGAGACGCACCATGTCGGCGGTGTCGGCACAGCCCAGCAATGGATGCGCGAGGGGCGGGTGCAATTCCTGGCGCTCAACGACCATCTGCCCGCCATGGCGCGACGGCTGGGCGATGATCGGAAGCTGCTGCAGTATGCCGACCGGGCCGAGTGCGGCCTGGATGCCTTTCAGGCGCGCATCCGCGATGCCATGGCCGCAAGCGGCGAGGTGGCCGCGGCCATGCGCGAGCTGACGCGCAGCGCCCGGGAAGCGGGCCTGTGCGTCGCTTCGCACGACGACCCCGACGCCGGGACGCGCCGCCATTACCACCGGCTGGGTTGCCGGGTGGCGGAATTCCCGCTGACTTCCGATGCCGCCCAATCCGCGCGCGAACTGGGCGACGCCATTGTGTTCGGCGCGCCCAATGTCGTGCGCGGCGGCAGCCACACCAATGCGCCGGATGCGACAGCGATGATACGCGCGGGGCTGTGCGACATTCTGGCTTCGGATTACTACTATCCGGCCCCGCTGACCGCCGCGCTGCAGCTGGCGCAACGCGGCGTCCTGCCGCTGGAGCAAGCCTGGAGCCTGGTCTCGCGCAATCCGGCCCGCGCAGCGGGCCTGGCCGACCGCGGCACCCTTGAACCCGGGCAGGCCGCGGATGTCATCGTCGTCGACGACAGCGTTCCGGGGCTGCCGCGGGTTTGCGCGGCCATCGTGGGCGGCGTGTTGCGTCACGCGACGCGCAGCTTCGGCATGCACGCCGCACACCGCATCGCCGCGTAGCCGCCATGCCGACGGCCTACCGATACGCCCTGTACCTGGCGCCTGCAGGGTCTTTGCGCGAAGTCGGCCAGCGCTGGCTCGGCCGCTGCGCCGACACCGGCCTGCCTCTGGCGCGCAGCGCAGGCGCCGACCCTCGCGAGGCGTCATGGACACAGGCGCCGCGCCGGTATGGGCTGCACGCCACGATCAAGGCGCCTTTCCGGCTGCGCGCCGGCGCCACCCCCGCCAGCCTGGACCAGGCCGTGCGCCGGTTTGCGCGTACCGGCAACGCATTCGGCTTGCCTTTGCAGCGCGTGCGCCTGCGTGGCTTTCTGGCATGGTGTATCGCCGACGATCGGGCGCGGCAGCGCATGAACGCGCTGGCCGGTGCGGCAGTGACCGCATTGGATGAATACCGGGCCCCGCCCTTGCCCGACGAACTGCAGCGCCGCCAGATTCACCTGCTGGAGCCCGCGCAACGAATGATGTTGCAACGCTGGGGCTACCCATACGCTTTCGACACGTACACGTTTCACATCACGCTTACCGGCCAGCTGGCCGAGGCCGACCTGACGGCTGCCGGGCGCCGCCTGGACGCACTGGATGGCTCCGCCCTTCAGGCGCCCATGCCCGTGCGCGCGGTGAGCCTGTATGTGGAGCCCGAACCCGGCGCCGACTTTGTCGTGGCGCGCCATTACGGTTTCGACGGCTCGTGTACCGACGGCTGCGGCGTCCGTTACCTGGATGGAGAATGCGCATGAGCGCCGCCGCCATGCCGCTGCACGCCGCGCCGCAGGCCTGCCTGCACGGCCGGCTGATCTACCTGATGGGCGCTTCTGGCAGCGGCAAAGACACCCTGCTGCGCCACGTGCGCCTGGCCGTGCAGCCGCAAGAACCCGTGCTGGTGGCGCATCGCTACATCACACGCCCCAGCGGGGCCGATGAAGCGTCGGTCAACCTCAGCGCGGTGGAATTCGAGCGGTGCCTGGCCATGGGCTGCTTCGCGCTGCATTGGGACAGCCACGGGCTGCGATATGGCATCGGCATCGAAATCGACAGCTGGCTGGCCAGGGGCGCGGCGGTGATCATCAATGGTTCCCGCACCCATCTTGCCCAGGCTTTCCGGCGGTATCCTGGCCTGGTCGGGGTGGAAGTGGTGGCCGACCCGGACACCCTGGCACGGCGGCTGGCCGCGCGCGGCCGCGAGACGCCCGAGCAGATTGAAGCGCGACTGCGCCAGGCGGCCCATCCCTTTGCCGTGCCGCCGGGGTGCCGGACCACCCGGCTTTGCAATAACGATACGCCCGACCATGCCGCGCAGCGCCTGCTGCGGCTGGTGCGCCTGGAACTGGCGGCGGCCGCGGCCTGACCGCAAGCGATAATCTGTTCCCGGCCTGGGCGCAGATGCACGCAGGCCGCGGCTGCGCCTGCGCAACCGCGGCCGTCATTGGCGGCTATGCGGATCAGACCAGTGCGCGCCGGATACGCGCGGACACCAGGTCGATCAAGACCACGAAAGCCACGATGATGATCATTACCGCGCAAGTCTCCGCATACTGGAAGCTGCGGATGATTTCCCACAACACCGTGCCGATGCCGCCCGCGCCCACAATGCCCACCACCGAGGCCGAGCGCACATTCGATTCGAACCGGTACAGCGAGTACGAGATCCACAATGGCAACACCTGGGGGATGACGCCGTAGACCACCTCTTCCACCGCATTGGCGCCGGTTGCCCGCACGCCTTCTACCGGCCGCGGGTCTATGGCTTCGACGGCTTCGGCAAACAGTTTGGCCAGCACGCCGGTGGTGTGCACCCACAGGGCCAGCACGCCGGCAAACGGGCCCAGCCCCACCGCGACGATGAACAACATCGCGAACACCATTTCATTGATGGCCCGGCAGGCGTCCATCAGGCGGCGCATCGGCTGATACACCCAGGCGGGCACGATATTGGCCGAACACAGCAACCCCAGCGGCACCGCCACGACGATGGCCAGGAACGTTCCCCAGATGGCGATCTGGATCGTCACCAGCATTTCGTCCAGGTACATGCGCCAGTCGCGGAAGTTAGGGGGAAAGAAGTCCGCCGCGTAGGTGGCCATATTGCTGGACTGGGACACCAGGTCCATGGGCCGCATATCCGCGCCGTTCCATGAAAGCATCAGCAATGCCAGCATCAGGCCCCAACCCAGCAACACGGGCAGGGACGATCGAGGCTCGGCAAGATGGCGGGCAGGTGTAGCGACAACGCTCATGTCGGGATTCCGTACGGAAAAAATAAGCAGGGCGCCGGCCGCGCGGGCCGGCGCGGGGTGTTACTGCGGCTTGGCGGCCAGCTTGTCCAGTTCCGACAGCTGCTGTTCGATGTCTGCAAGCTTCTGCTTCTTGTCAGCCTCGCTCAGCGTGGTGTCCGACTCGACGTTGATCTTCTGCTTGGCCAGTTCCATCTGCCGTATCGGCACCAGCTGGGCGTTGCTCGACGCGCGAAACCCCTTGTAGGTAAGTTCGGCCAGCACCGCCAGCTGATGCTGCGCATCGGGCCCCGTCCCGTAGTTGACGAAGAATTCCTGGATGCGCTTTTTCAGTTCGGGCGACAGGTCCTTGCGCAACACCATGGGGTCGGCCGGGATCAGCGGCGACTTCCACAGGATGCGCACCGACTCGTTGGCGTCCTTGCCGGTGTTGCGGCGATAGCGTTCCAGCATTTCGGTGTTGTTGATGGCCACATCCACCTGCTTGTTGATTACCGACAGCAGGTTGCTCTCGTGATTGGCCGCGCGCACCGTCTTGAAGAAGGTCTTGGGTTCGATGCCGCGCGCCGCCCACAGAAAGTAGCCCGGCACCAGCGTGCCCGACGTCGAGTTGGGATCGCCCGCGCCATAGCTGAGCTGGCTGCCGTTCTTGATCACATCATCGAGCGTACGCAGATCGCTGTCTTTGTTGACCAGCAGCACCGACCAATAGCCCGGGTTGCCGTCCTTATCGATGACAGACGCGAACACTTCGCCCTGCGCGCGGTCCACGGCCTCCATGGCCGACTTGTTGCCGAACCAGCCCAGGTGCACTTTGTTAAAGCGCATGCCTTCAATAATGCCGGCGTAGTCCGAGGCGAAGAACGGCTTGACGGGTTTGTCCAGGGCTTTGCTCAGATCGTCGATCAGCGGTTGCCAGGCCTGCTTCAGATTGGTGGACGATTCGGTGGAAATAAAGCCAATGTTCAGCGTGTCGGGGTCCTGCGCCCAGGCGGAAGAGGCCATGGCCATGACCGCGGCGAGCGCGTAGAAAGATCTGCGTAGCATGCAAGTGCTCCGTGGTGGAAAGAAGGGTAGGAAGTCAGGCCGCGGCGGCCAGCGGGGTGGGCGCCACGTCCGTAGCCAGCGGAGCAAGGCGCCCGGTGTCCCGGGGCAGCAGCTCGTTGGCGTCGGCGCCATACAGGTCGCGCAACATGGCTTCGGTCAGGCTGGCCGCCGGGCCGTCATAGACCACCCGGCCGTGGCGCAACGCCACCACACGCGGGCAGTAGCGCAACGCCACGTCTACCTGGTGCAGCGACACCACGACGGCTACTTTGCGGCTGCGATTGATATGGGCCAGCGTATCCATCACCCGGCGCGACGATTCCGGGTCGAGCGACGCAATGGGCTCGTCGGCCAGGATCACGCGGGCGTTCTGCACCAGCGTGCGCGCAATGGCGGCGCGCTGCTGCTGCCCGCCCGACAGCGTCGAGGCACGCTGAAACGCGTAGTCGTCTATACCAACCTGGGCAAGCGCTTCCAGCCCCGCCCTGACCTCGTCGCGGCGGAAACAGCGCGTCAGGCTGCGCCACAGCGGTACGCGCGGCAGCAGGCCGGTAAGCACGTTGGTGAGAACCGGCAGCCGCCCCACCAGGTTGAATTGCTGGAACACGAAGCCGATGCCTGCCCGGGCGGCGCGCACACGCGGGCTGATGCGCCCGTTGTGCTGTATGGGCCGGCCGTTGACCCACACACTGCCCCCGGTGGCCGAATCGGCCGCCACAAAACCCGCCAGGTGACGCAGCAGCGTCGATTTGCCCGAGCCCGAGGCGCCCAGCAAGGCCACCATTTCACCGGCGGCAACTGTCAGGCTCACATCGTCCAGCGCCTTGGCGCCTGCGCGGAATGTCTTGGTAAGACCGTGCACTTCGATCGCGTTGGTCATGAGGAATCCCCTTGTGGAAATCTGCAAGGGGATTCTGTGCACGCGCGGTGACAGGGTGATGACCATCATCGACGGCGCGACGCATCCTGCGGCCGCCGTCCGGATGTCGTGCAACCTGCCTGTCAGATCCGGCGCGCGGCGCGTCGCGCCGGTATATAGTCAAGTTTTAGGCGTTCCCGGAGCACGAACATGCTGAAAGGTTCTTGCCTGTGCAGCCGCGTGGCCTATGAAATTTCCGGCCCGCTCACCCAGGCTTGGCATTGCCATTGCATCATGTGCCGCAAGGCCCATGGGTCCGCCTTCCGCACGCGCGCCACGGTGCAGGCCAAAGATTTCGCCTGGACCCGCGGGGAAGGCGACGTTACGTGGTACAGCTCGTCGCCGGGCCACTACCGCGGCTTTTGCAGCGCCTGCGGCACCCCGCTGCTGTCGCGCTTCGACCATGCGCCGGAGGCCTATGGCCTGCCATTGGGAGCCCTGGACGACGACCCCGGCATCAGGGCCGCCTGCCACATGTTCGTGGCCAACAAGGCGCCCTGGTACGACATCACCGACGGCCTGCCGCAGTATCCGCAAGGTGCGCCCGGCCACGAAGAATAGGCCGTGCGCGCCGCCCGCGGGCGGCGACCTGCCTCCTTATTGAAAATCGGCTTCCTCGTACAGCGGCCGGATTTCGATTTCACTGGGCCCGGGCATGGGGTTGGGGCAGCGCTTTACCCATTGCACGGCTTCGTCCATATCCCTGGCCTGCCACAGCCAGAACCCGGCCACCAGCTCGCGGGTTTCGGCGAACGGCCCGTCGGTGACATGGCGGGCCGTTCCATCAAACGCCACGCGCTTGCCCCGGGACGACGGCTTCAGGCCGTCGGCCGCCAGCAGCACCCCCGCCTGCCGGAGCTGCTCGTTGAATTCGCCCATGGCGCGCAGCAGGTCGGGCGACGGCATCTCGCCCGCTTCGCTTTCCCGGGTGGCTTTTACCAGTACCATGACTCGCATTTGTATCTCCTTGATCGGGCAAGGGCCGGACCGGCCCTCTTATTGCCACGACGGACGAACCCGGCCGAAAACGACGTCTCGCCGCGAAAACCCGTGGAAATTGGGGAAAACCCTGGTCAAATACTCTGGTTTGCGATAATATCTTTGGTTATTCCGTGTACGAGTTGTGAACATAAGCACGGTTCGCACTATCCCGCTTCTTCCGGCGTTGCAGAACTTGCAGCGTCGCGACCAAGCCGCGACAAGCGCGCATATTGCCCCCAGCGGCGCGAGTACCGCCCGGGTTCCTACAGGTTCCCGGGTCCTGTACCCCGTACCAGCCGGGACGTTTTACGTTCCATCGCTGGCCCCAAGATCCGCTTGGGTCCCGCGCATGCCGCCTGCGGGCGGTGCGGGCGCCACGGCGCCCGCGCGCATCGACCAAGGAGAGTCATACATGGCAAAAGAAGAACTGATCGAACTTGACGGTATCGTTGATGAAGTGCTGCCCGACAGCCGCTATCGCGTCACCCTGGACAACGGCATCGAAGTGGGCGCCTACGCCTCCGGCCGCATCCGCAAACACCGCATCCGCATCCTGGCGGGCGACCGCGTCACCCTGGAAATGTCTCCCTACGACCTGACCAAGGGCCGCATCAATTTCCGCCACAAAGACGAACGCGCCCCCAGCTTCGCACGCCCGCCCCAACGCCGCCGCTGATCTGCGCACGGCCGGGCCGCACCCGCATGCCGCCTGTCTTGGATACGCTCGAATCGTCACTTGCCGCCGCGCAACGCCTTGCCGAGGCCCGGCAGGCAGTCGAGCACGGCGAGCGAGGCCTGCAGCAACTCAGGCAATCGCGCGCGGCCTTCATACAAAGCCTGCGCGCCACTGGCCTGAGCTATGCGCAGGCATGCATCAAATTCGACAACTGCCTGCAAGAGCAACTGCGCCTGCAGCAGGCCGCCATCGACCGGCTGCAGTACGCCGAACGGCGTTACGGGCAACTGCCCTCGCACCCCTTGGCCGATCCCTGATGCCGCCCGCCGGCGCGCAACGCCGGCCGTTCACGGTGCTCAGGGCCCTGTCGCCGCCCCGATGAAAATGGCGGGGTCGACGCGCGCGCCGTTCAGGCTGACGTTCCAGTGCAGGTGCGGGCCCGTCGCGCGCCCCGTACTGCCCACTTTGCCAACCACCGCGCCCCGCGGCACGTCGTCGCCCGGCTTCACGTCGATGGCCGACAGATGGCAGAACATGCTGATGAAGCCCTGCCCGTGGTCCAGGAACACGGTCTTGCCATTGAAGAAGTAATCGCCCACCAGCACCACGCGCCCGGCCGCCGGCGCCTTGACCGGGGTGCCCGTCGGCACGGCGAAATCCAGGCCCGAGTGCGGGTTGCGCTCTTGGCCGTTAAAGAAACGCCGCAGGCCAAAGGGGCTGGACAGGCGCCCGTCAACGGGCCGGTCCAGCAGCACGTTGCTGGGCACGACACCGTCGCGAAAATTGCGATAGGCCGCCATCTGCGCCTCGAGCTCGCGTTCGATGCGCTTGAGGTCGTCGGGGTTGGGCGTGACCTGCCGGCGATTTTTCAGCTTGATATGCTGGGCTGCGTATTCTTTATCGCGCACCTGAAAGGCCGCCGGCTCGCGGCCCTGTACTTGCAGCGCATGGCTTCCGGGCGCGGTGTCCAGGGCGATGCCCACGATGGCGATCCATTGCCCGTCGCTGTCGCGCACCACCATGACGCGATGTCCATCGAAACTGGCGCGCGGCGCCTGTTCGGCCGTTCCCAGCCCTACCACGGCTACCCCGCCCGGCACCGGCATATCGAGCTTGCGGCTGATATAGCCCTGCGCCTGGGCAACCGTGGCAAAGCAGGCCAGGGCCGGCAACAACCACCGGCTCAATACCCGGGCCACGCGCAGGCGCAGCGACGAACGCCCTACATGCACAGGTTGGCCGCCTCGGTAAGCGCGCTGGTGTAGCGCGGAATGCGGGTAGACAGGCTGACGTCGGTCTTGCCTCTCCAGGTAGTGGCGGTCAGCACGGCCTCGACGCCCATGGTGCCGTCTACCACCAGCTCGTGGCCGTTGTGCACGGGCTGGCGCCGCGATGGGGTGCCCGAACCCTGCCATGCCGTCTGTACGCAGGTGATGTAGTCGTCGGCCGTGCGCGCGGTAGAGCCGTAGAACACCGGATCGCGCGCACGCACATCTTTGACGTTCGCGCAGCCGGCAAGCACGGCGGCCGCGGCCAGGACGGCGAGGTATCGCAATTTCATGTGGATGTGCCCGTAATCAGACGAGTAAATCCGAAGAACTATAACGCACGAGCCTCACGCCGCAGGCTTGCGCACGGCCGATTTCGGGCGGAACGCCTTGACCACCTGGTCGTGCGTTTCGGCGTAGGGGCCGCCGATCAGGTCGATGCAATATGGCACCGCGGCAAACACGCCTTGCACCGCCACGCCGCCGCTTTCGTCGCGCAGCCCTTCCAGGGTTTCGCGGATGGCTTTGGGCTGCCCGGGCAGATTGATGATCAATGCCGCGTGGTCGGCCGTTTCGCGGATGACGGCAACCTGGCGGGACAAAATGGCGGTGGGCACGAACTTGAGGCTGACCTGCCGCATCTGCTCGCCGAAACCCGGCATTTCCTTGGTAGCCACCGCCAGCGTGGCCTCGGGCGTCACGTCGCGCCGTGCGGGCCCTGTGCCGCCGGTGGTCAGCACCAGGTCGCAATGGCAGTTGTCCACCAGGTCGATGAGCGCCGCCGAAATCGCATCGGCCTCGTCGGGCACCAGCCGCTCGACCGCCTGCCATGAAGACGACAGCGCCGTGCCCAGCCATTCCCGCAGGGCCGGCACGCCCTGGTCCTGGTAAACGCCGGATGTGGCACGGTCGGAGATGGAAACCAGCCCGACGATGAGATCGTCAGGGTGGCGGCGGATAACGGGTTGCGAGGGAGCAGGCATGGCGGTATCCAGATAAAAACCGAAAAGGCTGATGCTATCGCATTCCGCCCGGCGCACCGGTTCGGTTGCCGGGCGCCACAGAACATCGCAGAGGCATCGCTTCCCACGCCATCCCGCCCCGTGCCGCGTCACGGAATTACACCTTTCCTGACGCCAGCGGCCGTCACAAATCTGCAATAATCCCGCCTGCCGTTCCCGCAACCGCCTCCCCCACCTCCCATTCTCTCCAATGCTCCATATATTTTCCGGCCTGGACTTCTGGATAGGCGCAAGCCTGCTGCTCGCCCTGTTTTTCGTCCTGGCCTTCGAATTCATCAACGGCTTTCACGACACCGCCAACGCCGTTGCCACCGTTATCTATACCAAGGCCATGCCGCCGCACCTGGCGGTGGTGATGTCGGGCATTTTCAACTTCCTGGGCGTGCTGCTGGGCGGCGTAGGGGTCGCTTATGCCATCGTCCACCTGCTGCCCGTAGAGCTGCTGATCAACGTAGACACCGGCCAGGGCCTTGCCATGGTGTTTGCCATGCTGACCGCGGCCATCGCCTGGAACCTGGGCACGTGGTATTTCGGCATTCCGGCCTCGAGCTCCCATACGCTGATCGGCTCCATCCTGGGCGTGGGCCTGGCCAATGCCCTGTTGACCGACCTGCCGCTGCGCGACGGGGTCAACTGGAACAAGGCCATCGACATCGGCCTGTCGCTGGTGGTCTCGCCCCTGGCGGGCTGCCTGGTGGCCGGCTGCCTGCTGCTGCTTTTCAAGCGCTGGTGGCCAGTCTCGAAAATGCACAAGACGCCCGAGCAGCGCCGCGAGATCGACTCCAAGAAGCACCCTCCGTTCTGGAACCGCCTGGTACTGGTGCTGTCGGCAATGGGCGTGAGCTTCGTGCACGGCTCGAACGATGGCCAGAAAGGCATAGGCCTGATCATGCTGGTGCTCATCGGCATCGTGCCCGCGCAGTTCGTGCTCAATGAAGCCAGCACCACCTACCAGATCAACCGTACCCGCGACGCGGCCACGAACCTTGCGGCGTTCTATGAACGCAATCATGCGACGCTTGACGGCTACCTGGGCCTGTCCGCGCCGGGCTCGTCGGAACAGGTGCTGCCGGAGCATTTCCGGTGCGACCCCAAACTCACCATGCCCACCATTGCCGCGCTGGTCGATAACCTGCAAGGCGTTGTGCACTATTCCGACCTGCCGGCCGAAAATCGCATCGCCATCCGCCGCTACCTGCTGTGCCTGGACGACACCGCGAAGAAGGCCGCCAACATCGAGGGCCTGCAGGACGCCGACCGCCAGGACCTGAGCCGCCTGCGGGCCGACCTGACCGCAACCACCGAATATGCGCCGTTGTGGGTAATCGTGGCCGTGGCGCTGGCGCTGGGCCTGGGCACCATGGTGGGCTGGCGCCGCGTGGTTCTTACCGTGGGCGAGAAAATCGGCAAGCAAGGCATGACCTACGCCCAGGGCATGGCCGCGCAGCTTACCGCGGTTGGGGCCATCGGCATGGCCAACGTGTTCAGCCTGCCCGTGTCGACCACGCACGTGCTGTCGTCCGGCGTGGCGGGCACCATGATCGCCAACAAGAGCGGCCTGCACCACAGCACCGTGCGCACCATCCTGCTTGCCTGGGTGCTGACCCTGCCGGCATCGATGCTGCTTTCGGCCGCCCTCTTCTGGGTCGGCATGATGTTCGCCAAGTAAGCCTGCCCCCGGAGCGCGCCGGCGGGACAGCTTCCCACCGCCCGGCCGGCCGCCCCGGGGCGGCCGGCCGGGCCGCTACCTTGCGCTAGGCCTGCGCGCCGGCAAGGGCCAGCAACGCGCCGTACACCACCACGCCGGCTATCACCGCCAGGCCCGCGTTGCCCAGGCGACGCGCCGCGAGCGCCGTGGCCAGCAATCCGCCTGCGTAGGGCAGCCATTCGGCCCCGCCCTGCAGCGCGAGCATGTCGGGCACGATAACCGCGCCGGCAATGCCCGCCAGCAGCGCCGGACCCAGCGCGGCCATCGACGAGCCTTCGGTCAGGCGGCGCATCAGGCGGTTGCGCGACGACAGCAAAAAAGGCAGGGCACGCGTCAAATAGGTAATGGCTGCCATGGCGATTACCGCGCCCCAGAACTCCAGCTGGCCGCTCATTGCGCCTCCTTCCGGGGCCGATAGCACAGGCACCCGACGGCGGCCCCGGCCAGAATGGCCAGCGTCGTGTAGCCGGCCGCCGCGCACGCGCCGCTTACCGCCAGCGCGGCCAGCACCGGCACGCGCAGCGCGCGCGTGGCGCACTGGCACACCAGCGCAAGGAACAGGGCCGGCAATGCAAACCGCATCACCTGCGACAGCATCGGAAAATGGCGTTCCAGCCCGTCACCGGCATACACGCCTACGGCGGTGCCCGCGATCCAGGTCAGCCAGGCGCCCAGGCCCAGCACCGTCATCCAGCGGTTGCGGTGGGCCAGCGGCACCCGTTCGATGCGATTGAAACTGGTGGCGAACACCTCGTCGGTCAGCAGAAACGCGATGGTCAGGCGCGACCGCAGCCGCTGCGGCAAGAACCGCGACAGCAACGGCCCATACAGCAAATGCCGCGCGTTCAGCAGCGAACACAGCGCCACCACCCACAGCCATGGCGTGCCCGACTTGATGGACGCCAACAACAGGAACTGGCTCGCGCCCGCGTAGACCAGCACCGAAATCAAGATAATCTGTACCGGCGCCAGGCCGGTGCCCAGTCCGGCCATTCCGAAAGTCACCGCCACGGGAAAATAGCCGATCATGACGGGCACACACGCCTTCAGGCCAGCCAGGCCGGCGCCGCCTGGCACGCGCGGGCGTTTCGCCGGCGCCATCGGGGGGTTCATGCAATACTCCTGCTACAGCCAAGGCGGCAGTTTACCCAGTGGCCGGGGCGCCTGGCGCGGCATAATGACGGCCAATGCCCCACCCCGGCTGCCGCCGCAGCCTTTCATCCGGAAGCTGATCGTGCTGAACATCATCGACGCCGACTTCAACAACCCCGCCCACGGCGACATGATCGTCGCGCTGCTAGACGAATACGCCCGCGGCCCCATGGGCGGTGGCCAGCCCCTGTCCGACCGCGCGCGCGCGAATCTGGTGGCCGAGCTGGCGCGCCGCCCCACCGCCGGCGCGCTGCTGGCGCTGCACGGCGGCCAGCCGGCCGGCCTGGCGATTTACTTCGAAGGTTTTTCCACGTTTGCCTGCCAGCCCTTGCTGAATCTGCACGATTTCATGGTTTCGGAGCGCTACCAGCGCCAGGGCATCGCGCAGCGCATGCTGCAGGCGCTGGAAGCCGTCGCCGCCCGCCGCGGCTGCTGCAAGATCACGCTTGAAGTGCTGCAGGGCAACGCGCCCGCCCAGGCGCTTTACCGCAAGATCGGCTACGAAGGCTATGCCCTGGCCGACGAATCGGGCCAGGCCATGTTCTGGCAAAAAAAGCTGGCGGCATAACGGGCGCCCACGTACTGGCCACGCTTTCTGAATTTCTTTCGAGTCTTTCCATGAACCTGCACAACATCCCCTTCGGCACGACCGACTGGCAGACCATCGAGCCCACCGTCCATCCCGGCGACACCGGCCAGGCGTTGTGGCGCACCCGGCAATTCGGCGACATACGCGTGCGCATGGTGGAATATTCGCCGGGCTATCTGGCCGACCATTGGTGCAGCAAGGGCCATATCCTGTTGTGCCTGGAAGGCGAACTGCACACCGAACTCGAAGACGGCCGACGCGTCGTGCTGACGCCGGGCATGAGCTATCAGGTCGCCGACCAGGCCGAAGCCCATCGTTCGTCCACGCCCACCGGGGCGCGCCTGTTCATCGTCGACTGAGCGCGCGGCAGGAGCACGGCGGGCCGTGCCGCCGCGGCCCGATTGCGGCACCCTGTGGGCACAGGGCTTGCTGCCGCGACGGCCGCTTGCGTTACACCTGCCTGCCACGGAGACCACATTGCCTGCGCCGCTTGCCACGCCGCTTACTCTTTACGTCGATTCGCTGCTGCTCAGCCCCTACGCCATGGCGGCCTATGTCGCCCTGGCCGAAAAAGGCTTGCCCGTAGAGTTGCGGCTGGTTGACCTGAGCGCCGGCGAACAGCGGCTGAGGCCGTATGCGACGCGCGCGCCCACCTGCCGCGTTCCGGCCCTGACGCACGACGAATTCCACCTGACCGAATCCAGCGCCATCATCGAATACCTGGAAGACGTCTTCGGCCCGCCCGAGTACCCCGCCCTGTACCCGCGCGCGCCGCAGCAGCGGGCGCGCGCCCGGCAGATGCAGGCGTGGCTGCGCAGCGACCTGGCCGCGTTGCGCCAGGAACGCCCCACCGAGGTCGTGTTCTACGGCGCGCCCTGCACGCCCCTAGGCGATGCGGCACAGGCGGCCGCCGCCAAACTGCTGCGCGTGGCGCAAACTCTGTTGCCCGAGGGCCAGGCGCAGTTGTTCGACCAGTGGTGCATTGTCGACACCGAATTGGCGCTTATGCTGCGCCGCCTGTCCTGCGATGGCGACGAAATGCCCGAACCGCTGCGCGCCTATGCAGACAGCCAATGGCAACGCCCCAGCGTCCAGACCTGGCTGCAATTCAACCAGGACGCGCGCGGCTGATGCAGTTGCTTGACCACGTATCGATCACCGTGCCGGACCTGCAAGCCGCACGCCCTTTCTACGACGCCGTGATGGTCGCACTGGGCGCGGTCAAGGTGTACGACCGGGCCGACGCCCTGGGGTACGGCGAGCGCAGCGCGGCGCATGCCCCCGGCCATAGCTATTTTTCGGTGCTGCAGTCACCTGCCTGGGCCCGCGACCCCCGTCGCCATTGGTGTTTCAAGGCCCCCAGCCGGCGGGCCGTAGACGCCTTCCATCGCGCCGGCTTGGCGCATGGCGGGCACAGCGAAGGCGCCCCGGGCCTTCGGCCCGATTATCACGCGCATTACTACGCCGCGTTCCTGGCCGATCCGGCGGGCAACCGTATCGAGGCGGCTTGCCATCTGGCTGGCAGCTAGTCTTCTGCGGCTGCAGCTTCGGCATTTGCGCAGCCCTCCGCATCGCCGTGCGCGTCCGGTCACTTCACACCGGGGCACGGCAAGCAAAACGCGATAGCTATAATGTTTCATGCGCGCGATGCCACAGACCATCTCTCAATGAAGAAGTTCTTCAACCCGTTTCCCAAATACCTGCAACTGCGCGAAATTTTGCGCAAACGCATGCAATCGGGCTACGAGGTAGGCGACCGGCTGCCGACCGAAGAAGCGTTATGCAAGGAATTCGCGGTTTCGCGGGAAACGGTGCGCGAGGCCCTGCGATCGTTTGAAGAAGAAGGCATAATCGTCCGCCGCCAGGGCCAGGGTACGTTCCTTGCCCGGCGTTTCGAGCAGCGTGGCGAGCAGCGCCTGACCGGGATGAGCGAGGACTATACCGCCATGAAGCTCGACACGAGCTCGAAGCTGCTCGGCGCCGGCAACGTGCCCATGCCGGACATCGCCAAGCTTTTAGCGTCACCGTCGGACATGGTGTTCATGGTCAAGCGGGTCCGTTATTTTGAGAATAGTCCGCTGGCCCTGCACTATGCCTACTTTCCTCCCGTTATCGGCGAGCAGATCCAACATGCCGACTTTGAAGTCGTTTCCATCCTCAGCCTGATCGCCACGGAACTCAAGATTCCGCACTTCGAAGAAAAACAACAGATCGAGGCCTTGATTGCCTCGCCGGAGCTCTCCGAGCTGCTCGACATCTCTGTCGGCGCTCCGGTGCTTTATCTGTCGCGATTTTTCCGTATGGCAGACGGAGCTCCCCTGGTGCTGTTTCATTCGTACTATCGCGCGGACCGCTATTACTACAGCTTGAACATCGCCGACGTATCCCGAACGCCCGCCCGTAAATCGGTGGGCGGGGCGGCTAAGCGCGGCGCGACCGCGAGCCGGGGGGCGAGAAACGTACAGACGTAGCAGCTGGGGCCTTCGAGGCATATCAAATATTTGCCCCTAATTGTATGGTTGCCCGTACAATACGACAAATTATTAGGCCAGCCCGGCCTGACAACGTCACGTAAATGGAGACTCAGTGAGCCACCCCCAATATGGCGCGGCGCCTTCAGCCGCCGCGGATCGCTTTGGCAACCCCCTCGACCCCACCGTTTCCTATGCTCGCGGCCGGATTCTGCGTAGCAATGCCGACGAGGTGGTACGACAAAGAAAGGCACACCGCATGGCGCACGAGCGCCATGCGGCCTTGGGCGACGGGTCGCTGTTCAACCTGACCGGATTGATCCGAGGGTTCCGCTTCCGTCCCGACGACTCGCCAAAGCTGCGCTCGTACATTGATTTCGCCGCGATCGATACGAACCAGATCGTCCCCACCGCTCTGGAGTTCATGGGGGGATCGACGCCCATGCACGATGCCTTATTGTGCAATCGGGTAAGCTCGGCCGCCCTGGCGACCATGCTGGCGCTCATTAAGCCAGGGCAGATGGTTCATTCGGTGGTCGCGGCAGACCGATGCCACCCTTCGATAAAGAACTCCGTTGCAGCAGCGGGAGGGCAGTTTGTCGAATACATCGGCGCCCAGGCATTCGCGCAGGGCCTTCAACACGGCGGTGCCAGGCCGGCGATGGTGGTGATCACCACCATATCGCCTTCGAAGCATCACATGCCCGAGCCGGATGTCCGCGCCGCCATTGCGTCGGCCAGGGCCGCAGGGGCGATCGTTGTATTGGATGACGCCCACATGGCGGCGCGGATTTCGCTTTATGGCGAAACCCCGCCGCTTGCAATGGGCGCCGATGTGGCTTTCTGGTCGCTGGACAAGCACCTGACCGGCCCGCGCTCGGGCATGCTGGCAGGCCGGCGCGATCTGGTGGCGCAGGTCCGCACCATCGCGTTCATGTTCGGACTTGAAGCACAACTGGGCTCGATCGTGGCCGGGCTGAATGCCATGACGGACTTCAATGCCGCCCCCATCCGCGAAGCGGGGTTGTTTGCGGAAGAAGTCATGAAAGCCATACAGCCCATTGTCAAAGGCAAGGCTTATCGCGCCGGCGCTGGCGTTGCAGTGTCAGGAGAAGATCTGCTGGAGCTCGCCTTGCAGGAAAGCGGCGCGGCACGATGCGAGCTGGTTCCCATCGAGGCCACTGCGGCCGCCGCAATGGTGCTACTGCAGAGCGCAGGCGCCATCACGATTCCCGCGTCAGGCATGCCCGGCTCGGCGTGCGTGTACCGCCTGATGATGTATCCGGACGGGCTGCGCATGGGCCTGGAGGCGATCACCGAGGGAACACGGCAGGCCATCTCTACGGTCGCGAAATTGATAACGGACATCGATGCCGCGCGCGAGCTGATTCTGGGCGAGTAACTATCCGCCATATAACACCACTACTTCGACAAGGGGAACATCAAAATGCATTTTCGCAAGCTAGTGTCGGTTCTCGGCGTGACGGCCGCCTGCATCATGGCAGCCGCGCCCGTCTCATCTGCAATGGCGCAGGACGGATGGCCCGCCAAGCCCATCCGGATGGTGGTGCCGTTTGCAACGGGCGGCAGTAACGACGTAATAGGGCGGCGCATTGCGCAAGAGCTGTCCCAACGCCTGGGCCAGCCCGTTGTCGTGGAAAATCGGGGCGGGGGCGGTGGCACCATCGGCGCACAGGTCGTCGCTTCGGCTCCTGCCGATGGCTACACCTTATTGTTCATGTCCAGTTCGCTGGCGACCTCGGCAGCCGTGCAAAAGACGCCATACGATCCCGTCACCGCTTTCGACCCGGTTTCGCGCGTGGCGGCGGCCCCTTTCCTGCTGGTCACGCGCACGGATTTCCCGGCCAGAACATTTTCCGAGTTTGTCGATTATGCCAAGGCGAATCCAGAAAAGCTGAACTACGGTAGCGCCGGTCTGGGCGACAACAGCCAGCTGGCAACCGAGCTGTTGAACGATCTGGCCGGCATTCGTACCATGGCGGTGAATTACAAGGGTACGGGTCCGGCGTTGCTTGATCTGGTGGCGGGAAGAATCGACTTCACCATCACCTCTATCGCGTCCATCCGCGGCACTGTCGCAGACCAGCTTCCCAAGCTGGTATTTACCGGGGCCCAGCGCGACCCTGACTTCTCGGAGATTCCAACCATACGCGAGTCCGGGCTGGACTATGTGGTCGAACTCTGGTGGGGCGTCTTTGCACCCGCCGGCACGCCGAAGGAAGTTCGCGAGCGGCTGAATCAGGAAATCGCCGCCATCGTGCGCGAACAGGAATTTGCCACCTTCCTGAAATCCGCGGGCGCCACGCCCGCCCCTTCTTCCTCGGACGAGTTGCGGGCCGATGTCGCGCGCGATGTAGAGCGGTGGTC
Source organism: Bordetella genomosp. 7 (assembly GCF_002261265.1). Taxonomy (GTDB): domain Bacteria; phylum Pseudomonadota; class Gammaproteobacteria; order Burkholderiales; family Burkholderiaceae_B; genus Bordetella_A. Next base: position 559,068 of record NZ_NEVK01000006.1, read on the forward strand.
CAAGATTGCCGTCAAGGCGGGCTTGAAAGTGAACTGAGCATTACCCTGGTCGTTGTACGAAGTCGACGGGCGTGCCGGGGGCCACGCCCGTCTTTTGTTGCGTCGCAGCATAGATTACGTTGTAATGGGCCTGATGCTTATTGTTCGGCGCGACAACCGCTGTTGCCGCCGCCGGCCCCCACTGGATTCCCCCATCATGACCGCTTCCCCCGCCAACAGCCCTGCCACGCCCCTGAACCCCTGGGCCAGCGCTTACGAATACGCCGTGGACGCGCTGCAGCGCAGCATTCTGTATGCAGACGTGATGCGCCAGCGCGGCAACCAGTATCACAGCCACATGGCCAAGCGCGCGCCCAATGTGCTGAGCATGAAGTCCGAACTGGTGCTTGATGGCCGTGAATTCGCCCGCCCGGTGAACTACGGCCTGCTGCGCATCCTGCCGCCCGACGACGTGGCGGTAGACCCGCAGAAGCGTCCTTTCCTGGTGGTGGACCCGCGTGCCGGCCATGGCCCCGGCATCGGCGGATTCAAGCCCGAAAGCGAGATCGGCGTGGCGGTGCGCGCGGGCCACCCCTGTTATTTTGCGTCGTTCCTGCCCCAGCCCACGCCCACGCAAACGGTCGAAGACGTCATGCGCGCCGAGGCGCGCTTTCTGGAAGAAATCATCGCTCGACACCCCGAATCGGAAGGCAAGCCCGTGGTGGTGGGCAACTGCCAGGCGGGCTGGCAGATCATGATGACGGCGGCGATGCGCCCGGAATTGTTCGGGCCCATCATCGTGGCGGGCGCCCCCCTGTCTTACTGGGCGGGCTGGCGAGGCCGCAACCCCATGCGCTATACCGGCGGGCTGCTGGGCGGCAGCTGGCTGACCGAACTGGCAAGCGACCTGGGCAATGGCAGCTTCGACGGCGCCTGGCTGGTGCAGAATTTCGAGAACCTGAACCCGGCCAATACGCTGTGGAGCAAGCAGTACAACCTGTACGCAAACGTGGACACGGAAGCGTCCCGCTACCTGAGCTTCGAAAAATGGTGGGGCGGCCACGTGTTCCTGAATGCCCCCGAGATCCAGTACATCGTCGACAACCTGTTCATCGGCAATCGGCTGGCCACCGCGGGCCTGGTCACGTCCGACGGCATACGCATCGACCTGCGCAATATCCGCTCGCCCATTATTGTGTTCTGCTCCAAGGGCGACAACATCACTCCGCCGCCGCAGGCGCTGGGCTGGATTCCCGACCTGTACCAGGACGATGCCGAAGTAGTGGCGCACAACCAGACGATTGTTTACGCGGTACATGAAAGCATCGGCCACCTGGGCATTTTTGTGTCCGGAAGCGTGGCCCGCAAGGAACACCAGGAATTCACCGCCAATATCGATTTGATCGACGTGCTGCCAGCCGGCATCTACCAGGCGGAAATCGCCGACAAGACGCCCGACACCCCCAACGCCGACCTTGCGCGGGGCGACTACGTGCTGTCGTTCGCGCGGCGCAAGGTCGAGGACGTGCGCGCCATTGTGCAGCCCAACGAAGAAGACGACCGCCGCTTCGCCGCGGTAGCGCGCATTTCCGACATCAATCTCGGGCTGTACCGCAGCTTTGTGCGGCCATGGGTGCGCGCCCTGGTCACGCCGCAGTCGGCGCAATGGCTGCAGCGCATGCACCCGCTGCGCCTGCCCTACGAACTGATTTCCGATCGCAACCCCTGGGTTGCACCCGCGGCGCAGGCGGCCGCGCAGGCGCGCCTGCACCGCCAGCCCGTGTCGCCGGACAATCCTTATCTGGCGCTGGAACGCATGGCGTCCAACGCGATCGAGGCCGGGCTGGACCTGTTCAGGGAATGGCGCGACGCCGCGGGCGAGCAGCTGTTCATGAACGTGTATGGCTCGCCGCTGGTGCAGGACTGGGCCGGGCTGGGCGCGCGCAGCGGGGCGCCTCGCAAGCATCCCGGCGTGTCGCCCGAGCACCACGCATTCATGCAGGAGCGCGCCGGTGAACTGCACGCCCTGATGGACCAGGGCGGCGTACGCGAAGCCGCCATGCGGATGCTGTTGTATGTGTCCAGCGCCGAAGGCAGCTTCGACGAGCGCAGCTTCGCGATGCTGCGCAAGATGCGGGCCGATGCGGATTCTTCCCTTGCGCTGCAAGAGTTCAAGGACGTCGCGCGCGACCAGGCTCTGATGATGCGCCTGGACAGCAAGGCCGCATTGCAGGCCATGCCGACACTGCTGCAGAACGCCACCGCCGCTCAGATCCGCGATGCATTCGGCACCATGCGCCACGTGCTGCAAGCCATCGGGCCGCTCAGCGAAGGTGCGCAGGCGCACATGGAAGAAATGGAACAGATCTTCCGCGCCGCCGCAGAACGGGCGCTGGCGCGCGAAATGCCCGCCGATCAGGGCAAACCGGCGGGGCGCCGCAAGGCAACGAGGAAAACCGCAGCGAAGCCGTCGGCCAGGCCAGCGGCAAAGGCGGCGGCAGGCTCAGCAGCCAGGCCGTCTACAAAGCAACCGTCGCCGCGCAAGGCAACCACCGCACGCCGAAGCAAATGAGCGTAAGGGTATGGCGTCTCGAAGGCGTATGGTGTCTGACACCCTGCGGGAGTCAGACACCTGACCACCGCCACGCCGCAAGCCGGTGTCTGACTCCGTAGGTATCAGACACCTGAATAGCGCTACGCCGCAAGCCGGTGTCTGACTCCGTAGGTGTCGGACACCTGAATAGCGCTACGCCGCAAGCCGGTGTCTGCAGACACCTGAATAGCGCCACGCCGCAAGTCGGTGTCTGACTCCGTAGGTGTCAGACACCTGAATAGCGCCACGCCGCAAGCCGGTGTCTGACTCCGTAGGTGTCTGACACCCTTGGGGTCAAGCTGCCCGTTCTTCGAGGATGGCCACGGCGGGCAGGGACTTGCCTTCCAGGAACTCGAGGAACGCGCCGCCGCCGGTGGAGATATACCCCACTTTGTCGGCAATGCCGTACTTGGCAATGGCCGCCAGCGTGTCGCCGCCGCCCGCGATGGAAAACGCGGACGAGCCGGCGATGGCCTTGGCCACCACTTCGGTGCCCTGGGCAAACGCGTCGAACTCGAACACGCCCACGGGCCCGTTCCATACGATGGTGCCGGCAGCCTGCAGGATGCCGGCCAATTGCGCGGCGGTCTGCGGGCCGATGTCGAGGATGAGATCGTCGTCGGCGACCGCGTCGGCCGCCTTGACGGTGGCCTGCGCATCGGCGGCGAACGACTTGGCGCACACCACGTCTACAGGAATGGGAACCTCGGCGCCGCGCTTTTTCATGAGCTCGATGACGGCGCGGGCTTCGTCGACCTGGTCGGGCTCGGCCAGCGACTTGCCGATCGGCAGGCCGGCGGCCAGCATGAACGTGTTGGCGATGCCTCCGCCCACGACCAGCTGGTCGACCTTGTCGGCCAGCGACTTCAGGATGGACAGCTTGGTAGACACCTTGGAACCGCCCACGATGGCCACCAGCGGACGCCCGGGTTCATGCAGGGCGCGGCCCAAAGCCTCGAGTTCGGCTTCGAGCAGCGGGCCGGCGCAGGCTACCGGCGCAAAACGCGCGATGCCATGCGTGGTGGCCTCGGCGCGGTGCGCGGTGCCGAAGGCGTCGTTGACGTAGACGTCGCACAGGGCGGCCATCTTGCGCGACAGCGCTTCGTCGTTCTTTTTCTCGCCCGCATTGACGCGGCAGTTTTCCAACAGCACCACCTGGCCCGGATCGACATTGACGCCATCGACCCAGTTCTGCACCAGTTGCACGGGCATGCCCAGCAGCTGCGACAGGCGCTGGCCCACACGGCCGAGCGAATCGGCCTGGGTCAGCGTGCCTTCGGTGGGACGCCCCAGGTGGGACGTCACCATGACGGCGGCGCCACCGTCGAGCGCCAGGCGGATGCCCGGCACCGACGCGCGTATGCGCGTGTCTTCGGTGATATTGCCGGCGTCATCGACAGGCACGTTCAGGTCGGCGCGGATGAATACGCGCTTGCCGTGCAGCGCGCCGGCCTTGGCCAGCGCGGACAGGGTTTGGACCTTTGCCATGCTGCTTACTTGGCCGACATCAGCGCGACGGTGGTGTCGAGCATGCGGTTCGAGAAGCCCCATTCGTTGTCGTACCACGACGACACCTTGACCAGGCGGCCCGACACCTTGGTCAGCGTGGAATCGTAGGTGCTGGAGGCCGGGTTGTGGTTGAAGTCGACCGATACCAGGGGGTCGGTGTTGTAGTCGAGGATGCCCTTGAGCTCGCCTTCGGAGGCCGCCTTCAGGATGCTGTTGATTTCATCGACGGAGGTTTCGCGCTTGGCCACGAACGACAGGTCGACGATGGACACGTTGATGGTGGGCACGCGGATGGCGAAGCCGTCGAGCTTGCCGTTCAGTTCGGGCAGTACCAGGCCCACCGCGGCGGCGGCGCCGGTCTTGGTGGGGATCATGCTCATGGTGGCCGAACGCGCGCGGCGCAGGTCTTCGTGGTAGACGTCGGTAAGGACCTGGTCGTTGGTGTAGGCGTGCACGGTGGTCATCAGGCCGCTTTCGATGCCCAGCTTGTCATGCAGCGGCTTGACCAGCGGGGCCAGGCAGTTGGTGGTGCACGAGGCGTTGGAAATAACGGTGTCGGTGGCCTTCAGTACGCCGTGGTTCACGCCGTACACGATGGTGGCGTCGACATCCTTGCCGCCGGGCGCCGAGATGATGACCTTCTTCGCGCCGCCCTTCAGGTGGGCGCTGGCCTTTTCCTTGGAGGTGAAGAAGCCGGTGCACTCGAGCACCACGTCGACGTTCAGTTCGCCCCAGGGCAGTTCGGCCGGGTTGCGGTTGGCCAGCACGCGGATCTTGTCGCCGTTGACCACCATGAAGTCGCCGTCGACCTCGACCGTGCCCGGGAACTTGCCGTGCGCCGTGTCAAAGCGCGTGAGATGCGCGTTGGTCTTGGGGTCGCCCAGATCGTTGATGGCCACGATTTCGATGTCGTGTTTCTTGCCAGCTTCGTAGTGGGCACGCAGGATGTTGCGGCCGATACGGCCGTACCCGTTGATGGCGACGCGAATAGTCATGACTAGAGCTCCTTTTTACAAAACTTGCTTGACGGTCTCGGCCACCTTGTCGGCGGTCAGCCCGAAGAACTTGAACAAGGCTCCTGCGGGGGCCGATTCGCCGTAGCGGTCGATGCCGACCACGGCGCCTTCGAGGCCCACGTACTTGTGCCACAGCCCGGTGGTGCCGGCCTCGACGGCCACGCGCGGCAAGCCGGGCGGCAGCACGGAACGCTTCCAGGCGGCGTCCTGGCGATCGAAGACGTCGGTGCTGGGCATGGAAACCACGCGCACCGCAATGCCCTCGCCCGCCAGTTGTTCTTGCGCGGCCAGCGCAATGGCAACCTCGGAACCCGTTGCGATGATAACGGCACGCGCGCCTTCGGGGTCTTTCAAAACGTAGCCGCCGCGGGCGATGGCCTGCACCGTGGCGGCATCGCGCGGCACGAAGGGCAGGTTCTGGCGCGACAGCAGCAGCGCGGTGGGGCCGCCATCGTTCACGTCCATGCCGATGCTGGCGGGCCGGGATACGGCCGCGCCCCACGCAACCGCGGTTTCCGTGGTGTCGCAGGGACGCCAGACCGACAGGTTGGGAATGAGCCGCAGGCTGGCCGCGTGCTCGATGGACTGGTGCGTGGGGCCGTCTTCGCCCAGGCCGATGGAGTCGTGCGTGAACACGTGCACGACGCGCTGTTTCATGAGCGCGGCCATGCGGATGGCATTGCGCGAGTAGTCGGAGAATGTCAGGAAGGTGCCGCCGAACGGCAGATATCCGCCATGCAGCGCGATGCCGTTCATGACGGCGGCCATGCCGAATTCGCGCACGCCGTAGTTGATGTGGCGTCCGAACTGGATACCGTTGTCGCCAGCGCGCACCGGCGCGACGCCCTTCCAGTCGGTGTAGTTGGAACCGGTAAGGTCGGCCGAGCCGCCCAGCAGTTCGGGCAGCATGCCGGCCAGGGCCGAGATGGCGAACTGAGAGGCCTTGCGGGTGGCCACGGTTTCGGCCTTTTGGCTGGTGGCTTCGACGAAGGCCTGCAGGCGTTCGGCGAAGTCGGCGGGCAGTTCACCCTTCATGCGGCGCATGAACTCGGCGGCTTCGTCCGGATATTGCGCGGCGTACGCATCGAACGTGGCCTGCCAGGCGGCCTGGGCCTGCGCCCCGGTGTCGCGGGCATCCCAGGCTTCGCGCACGGCCTGCGGGATTTCGAACGGCGCGGCCGTCCAGCCCAGCGCCACGCGGGTAGCGGCGATTTCTTCGGCGCCCAGCGGCGCGCCATGCACATTGTGCGTGCCGGCCATGGCGGGCGAACCCTTGCCGATGATGGTGCGGCACACGATGAGCGTGGGTTTTTCGGATTGCTGGCGCGCCTGGGCGATGGCCGCGTCGACAGCTGCCACGTCGTGGCCATCGACGCCACGGATGACGTTCCAGCCGTAGCCTTCAAAGCGGGTGGCGGTATCGTCGGCGAACCAGTGCTCGACGTGGCCATCGATGGAGATGCCGTTGTCGTCGTACAGCACCACCAGCTTGGACAGCTTGAGCGTGCCCGCCAGCGAGCAGGCCTCGTGCGAGATGCCTTCCATCAGGCAGCCGTCGCCGGTAAAGGCGTAGGTGTAGTGGTCGACGATGGGCAGGCCCGGCCGGTTGAATTCGGCGGCCAGCAGCGCTTCAGCCAGGGCCATGCCCACCGCGTTGGCCAGGCCCTGGCCCAGCGGCCCGGTGGTGGTTTCGACGCCTGGGGTGATGCCGACTTCGGGGTGGCCGGGCGTGCGCGAATGCAACTGGCGGAACTGCTTGATCTCTTCGATGGGCAGGTCGTAGCCGGTAAGGTGCAGCAACGCGTAGATCAGCATCGAACCATGGCCGTTGGACAGCACGAAGCGGTCGCGGTCGGGCCAGGCGGGGTCGGCGGGATTGTGACGCATATGCCCCAGCCAAAGGGCCTGGGCGATTTCCGCCATGCCCATCGGTGCGCCGGGATGCCCCGAATTAGCTTGTTGGACGGCGTCCATTGCCAGGACGCGGATGGCATCCGCCAGGGCGAGGGGTTGGGCGGTGGATAGGCTCATGCGGAAATAGGGTCGTAAGCGCTGGCGCGCCGCAAAGACGGGCCAGCTTGGGCGGGGTTGCGAAGCTCATGATTTTACCATCTGGAACATGGTCGGGCCCGCGCCGCCAGGGCTGCCAGCCCGGCGCGCACAGTGGTAGGCTTACGCGCTTGACCGGTTCCCGGCGCCCCGTCGCGCCCCGCATGCCTGCTATGTCCTTGCCGCGTTTTTTCTGTGAAGCGCCCCTTTCGGCCGGCGCCCGCCTGCTTCTGCCGGCCGCGCTGGCGCACCATGCCGTACGCGTGCTGCGGCTGCGCGACGGCGCGCAGATCGTGCTGTTCGACGGCCGAGGCGGTGAATACCCCGCCACGCTGCACACCGAAGGGAAAGACGCCTGGGCGCTGCTGGGTGCGCACAACCCGCGCGAGGCCGAACTGGCGGGCCGCGTCGTGCTGGTGCAGGGCCTGCCGGCAAGCGACAAGATGGACTGGGTCGTGGAAAAAGCGGTAGAGCTGGGCGCCTGCCGGGTCAGCCCCATTGCCGCGCAGCGCAGCGTGCTGCAACTGTCCGGCGCGCGGCTGGAAAAGCGCCTGGCGCATTGGGCGCGCGTGGCGCAGGCCGCCTCGGAGCAATGTGGCCGCAACCGCGTCATGGCGGTCGACGCCCCCACCGACCTGCGCACCTGGCTGGAGCAGCCATGCGACGGCGTGCGCCTGCTGTGCCACCCCGAGGCCGTGCCCAGCCTGCCCGAGGCGCTGGCCGGACACACGGGGCTTGAGCAGGTCAGCCTGCTGGTGGGTCCCGAAGGGGGGTGGTCGGACGAAGAACTGGAACTGGCCGCGCACCACAATGTGCTGGCCGTGCGCTACGGGCCGCGCGTGCTGCGCACGGAAACCGCAGGGCTGGCGCTCATCGCGGCCACGACTGCCCTGCTCGGATGGTAGGTGTCGAGGCAGGCAAGGGTGTCTGACACCTTCGGAGTCAGACACCGGCGCGCGGCGGCGGGGCGGGTATCTTGCCGGCGGCGCCGCGGGTCCCCGGCCAGTGTCTGACTCCCGCACGATGCTGACCCCTTCGGAAGTCAGACACCTCGGTGCCCGCACGGGGGCGCTTTGGTGACACCTGGCCGAAGGGGGATTCAGCTTTCGCCGTACGGGGCGGCCGCGACGCCGGGTTCGGGGTCGGGGTGCTTGCCTGCGTGTTCGATTACATACGTGAAGACGCGGCCATTGTCACGGGCGAATTCGGCGGCGTCCGCGCACACGGCCTCGATCTGGACAGAGTCTGCTTCCAGGGCAGGATCGCCCGAATGCAGGCGATAGAGCCACAGCACCACGCCCACCTTCTGATCGAGCACGGTGTCGCACAGGCAATCGTAAAGGGCGTCGAGATTGCCGCCGAAATACTCGGGAAAATCCACCGCCTTGGCGATGGCGCGCAGTACGGCCGAGCGGCTGCGCGCCCGGTCGCAATCGGCCACCAGCAATGCCAGGCCGAGTTCGCGCGAGGCCTCGACCACGGCCTCTTTCTGCAAACCGTCATGCTCGAGCGCGCCGCCCCGATTCAGCTGGCGTTGCAGCGTAGACTGGCCATTTCGCGTCATGCCTGGCCCTCCTTGAAAAAGCCCGCGACCTCTTCGATACGCCGCATCGTATCGGCATAACCCAGTTCAATCAATCGCCGGGTGTAGGCACTTTCAAACAACAGGTATGACATCAATGCGCCGCCACCCGGGCGGTCAGGGTCGGACGATACACCGAGAACCCGAAAAAGTGTACGGGCCTCGTAGGGCATTTCTTTCAGATAGTCGAGCGCGAGCAAATCGAGCGACTGACTCGGCGTAATGGTCAGAACGTTCACCCGCCGGACATCTGGCCCCGAACCGGGCTCGTACGATGTCCGTTCGACCAGTTCATTGATGCGCTCCAGGCGTTCCACGTCCATCGACAATCCGTCCAGGAAGATGCTGGACAGCACATGGCCGCCCACCTGCGCCAGCGAGGGATACGGCGGCGCTTCGGCGCGCTTTTCGGGATGGGTGTCGTCCCGGTAGCCGGTGCCGATGATCAGCACGCGTTGCGCCCCCAGGTGTATGGCCGGGCTGATGGGCGCCAGCTGACGCATCGAACCGTCGCCGCACCATTCGGTCTGCCCGTGCACGTCGATGGCTTGCGCGGGGAACACAAAGGGGATAGACGACGACGCCATCAGATGATCGACGCCGATGCGCGTCGGCACGGCGCGCCGCAGCGACCGGCGCCAGGGTTCGATGGGATGGTTGGATTGGTAGAAGGTCAGGTGTTCGCCGCTGGTAAAGCCGGACGCCGTAATGGCCACCGCCGACAGCGCGCCGCCCGCCAGGTTGGCCTGCAGGTGCCTGAAATCGAGCGCACGGGTCAGCAGGTCGGCCAGTGGCCGGTTGTCGAGCAGCGAGCGGGGGCGCTCGCGCGCCAGCCCCGAGAACATCCAGCCCAGCGTCAGCAGCCCCAGCCAACGCACCCCGGTCTTGATCAGGCCGGGCGCGTCGGCGCGGTACACCATGTCGGTACCCAGCGCTTCCCATAGGCGCCGGATGCGCCGCACGGCCAGGTGCGGACGGTCGGCGCGGCACGCCAGCGCGGCCGCATTGATGGCGCCCGCCGAGGTGCCGCAGATGATGGGAAACGGATTTGCGAGCCCGTGCCGCTGCCCAGGATCGAGAATATCGAAAATGGCGTGCAGCACGCCGACCTGGTAGGCGGCGCGCGCGCCGCCCCCGGTAAGCACCAGCCCGGTTACCGGGCCGCGCGCGTGCATGGAGGCCGGTTTGCTACCTGGGGACGTTGGCATCGACGACGACCAACGCCGTCATGTTGACGATGCGGCGCACAGTGGAGCTCGATGTCAGGATATGGACCGGCGCATTGGCGCCAAGCAGGAACGGACCCACGGCCACGTTGCCGCCGGCGGCCGTCTTGAGCAGGTTGTACGCGATGTTGCCGGAATCCACGCTCGGGCACACCAGCAAGTTGGCCTCGCCCTTCAGGGTCGATGACGGCAGGATGCGCAGGCGCAGCGCCTCGTCCAGCGCGCAGTCGCCGTGCATCTCGCCATCGACTTCCAGGTGCGGCGCCGCTTCGCGTATCAGGGCCAGCGCGTCGCGCATCTTCGCGCCCGACGACGAACTACCGGTGCCGAAGTTGGAACGCGACAGCAGCGCCACCTTGGGCACCAGATTCAGGCGCGACATTTCTTCGGCCGCGGCGATCGTGAACTCGGCGATCTGCTCGGCAGTGGGTTCATCGTTGACGTGGGTATCCACCAGCGCCACCATGCGCTCGTTGAGCAGCAGCACATTCATGGCTGCGTACACATTGGCGCCCGGCCGCCTGCCGATGACCTGATCGACAAAGCGCAGGTGCTCGGCATACGTGCTGACGGTGCCGCAGATCATGCCGTCGGCGTCGCCCAGGTGCACCATCATCGCCCCGATCAGGGTCAGGCGGCGGCGCATTTCCACGCGCGCCATTTCTTTGGTGATGCCGCGCCGGCACATCATTTCCCAGTACGTCGTCCAGTAGCGGTGGAAGCGCTCGTCGTATTCGGGGTTGGTGACTTCGACGTCTTCGCCCAGGCGCAGCCGCAGGCCGTATTTTTCGATGCGCGCGGCCAGCACGGCCGGGCGACCCACCAGGATGGGCTTGGCCAGGCCTTCGTCCACCACCACCTGCACGGCGCGCAGTACGCGCTCGTCTTCGCCTTCGGTAAACACCACGCGCGCCTTGCCGCCCTCGCGCACGAAGCTCTTGGCAGCCGAGAACACCGGCTTCATGAAAGCGCCCGAGTGGTACACGAACTGCTGCAGCTGCTCGGTGTATGCCTCGAGGTCGGCCAGCGGCCGGGTGGCCACGCCGCCTTCCATGGCCGCCTTGGCCACCGCGGGCGCGATGCGGGTGATCAGGCGCGGGTCAAACGGCTTGGGAATCAGGTATTCGGGGCCGAAGCTGATGTCGTAAGTGCCATAGGCGGCCGCCACCACTTCGTTCTGCTCTTCCTGGGCCAGCTTGGCGATGGCGTACACCGCGGCCATTTCCATTTCGCGCGTAATGGTGGTGGCGCCGACATCAAGCGCCCCGCGGAAAATGTACGGAAAGCACAGGACGTTGTTGACCTGGTTCGGGTAGTCGGAACGGCCCGTGGCCATGACGATGTCGTCGCGCACGGCATGGGCGTCTTCGGGCAGGATCTCGGGATTGGGGTTGGCCAGCGCCAGGATCACCGGACGCGGCGCCATGGTCTTGACCATTTCGGGCTTGAGCACGCCCCCGGCGGACAGCCCCAGGAACACGTCCGCGCCTTCAATGACCTCGGCCAGCGTGCGCTTGTCGGTTTTCTGGGCGAAGCGCGCCTTGTCCGGGTCCATGAGCACGGTGCGGCCTTCGTATACCACGCCCTCGATGTCGGTGACCCAGATGTTCTCGATGGGCACGCCCAGATCCACGATGAGATTCAGGCAGGCCAGCGCCGCGGCGCCGGCGCCCGAGGTCACCAGCTTGATCTTGTCCAGCGGCTTGCCAACGACTTTCAGGCCATTGATGAAGGCGGCCGAAACACAGATGGCGGTACCGTGCTGGTCGTCGTGGAACACCGGGATCTTCATGCGCTCGCGCAGCTTGCGTTCCACGATGAAGCACTCGGGAGCCTTGATGTCTTCGAGGTTGATGCCGCCGAAGGTCGGCTCCAGGCCGGCGATGATCTCGACCAGTTTGTCGGGGTCGGTTTCGTTGATTTCGATGTCGAAAACATCGAGCCCGGCGAATTTCTTGAACAGCACCGCCTTGCCTTCCATGACGGGCTTGGACGCCAGCGCGCCGATATTGCCCAGCCCCAGCACGGCCGTGCCGTTGGTGATGACGCCTACCAGGTTGCCGCGTGCGGTATAGCGGACTGCGTTGGCCGGATCGGCCACGATTTCTTCGCAAGCGGCAGCCACGCCGGGCGAATACGCCAATGCCAGGTCGCGCTGGTTCGACAATTGCTTGGTCGGAGTGACTGAGATCTTGCCAGGGCGACCGGACTCGTGATATTCAAGCGCGGCTTTGCGAAAGGTGGCGTCCATAAGGCGGGCTACTCGGTAAGTACACGAAAAAGGGATTCTAGACTCAGGCGGCGATTCTAGCGCTTAGCGCCGCAACTATCTTACCCCGGGCCTGTATATCGGCCGGCGGCGCTCTTTTTTAGGGCGCGTACAGATCCAGCGGATCGAAGAGGTCTTTGATGCGCACTTCCAGGCGGCGCGCCGGCCCGGCCAGTTCGGGCGGCGGGGCGACGGGGGTGACTGGGGTGACTGAGCCGGCGGGCGCGCCGGCGCGCGGCGCCAGTACGACACGCTCGATCCAGGCCAGCGCCCCACCCTGGCCCAGCAGCAGATGAGCCAGGTTCACCTCGGACGGCGGGTCGGGCAACAGGGCATCCAGCCGGAAACGGCAGGCCCAGGCGGTTTCTTGCCGGCAGGCCGCGGCATCGGGGGTAGCCGACAGCTGGAACAACGCGGGCACCAGGCGCTGTATGGCAGCCGACCGCAGCGGACGCTGGTCGCCGGGGCCGAAGGGCCCCAGGGTTTCGGCGGTACCGTCGCTCAACAGCATATCCACCCCCAGCACGCCGCTGGCCGCCGTGGCGCCCGACAGCCAGGGCTGCGGGCCGGCCAGCCACGCCGCCAGCGTGGCGTCGGGCGGCGCAGCGCTGAACTGGTCAAGTCCGGCGTTTGCCAGATCGCGCAGGCGGCAACCCGGGCCGGCCTGCCACAGGCCCGGCCCCGGCCCCGGCGCCAATTCCGCAAGACCGGCCGGATCAACCTGCAAGACCGGGCGCCCCTCGAGACCGGCCGGATCGCCGCAGCCTTCCAGCAACAGGGCCACGCCATACTCCGCGCACAACGCACGGGCGTGGCGCACATCTTCCGGGCGCGCCGGCGCCAGCCGCGCGCGACCCACCGGCCCCGGATGCAATTCTTGCAGCGGGCCTTGCGCCGCCCGCGCCAGGCGTTGGCGGAACGTGTCCCAGGGGGTGGCGGGCAGCCGCCGGCCGAACAAGAAAGCGCGCCGCGATGGCTGCATCTACAATTCCTTTTTCGTTGCGAGAACCATCATGCTGCGCCTAGCGTCCCGCGCCCGGGATTTCCTTACCTTTCAAGTCGTAGAACTGTTCAAAGAAGCCCAGGCATTACAAGCCGCGGGAAGAGACATCATCAGCCTGGGTATAGGCGAACCGGACTTTACCGCGCCCGAGCAAGTGGTGGAAGCGCTCGAACGCGCCGCCCGCGCTGGCCTCAGCGGCTACAGCGCGCCAGCCGGCCTGTCAGGGCTGCGCGAGGCCATAGCCGGATTCTACGCAAGTGAATTCGGCGCGACGGTGGACCCGTCGCGCGTGATCGTTACCGCGGGCGCCTCGGGCGCCCTATCGCTGGCGTGCGCGGCGCTGGTCGACGCAGGCGCCGAAGTGCTGATGCCCGACCCGTCCTACCCCGCCAACAGCAATTTCATCCTGGCCGCCGGCGGGCGGCCGCGGCTGATACCCGGCAGTGCCGAGACACGCTTCCAGTTGTCGGCGCAGCAAGTGCGCGACCACTGGACGGACGCCACGCGCGGGGTTCTGGTGGCCTCGCCCAGCAACCCCACCGGCACCTCGATCGCCCGCGACGAGCTGGCCGCATTACTGCACGCGGTGCGCGAGCGCCAGGGCTTTGCCATTGTGGACGAAATCTACCTGGGGCTCAGCTACGAACACGCGCCGCGTTCTGCGCTGACGCTGGACGACGATATCATCGTCATCAACAGTTTTTCGAAGTACTTCCACATGACCGGCTGGCGCCTGGGGTGGATGATCGTACCGCAGCGCCTGGCGGCCGCGGTCGAGAAGATCGCCGCCAGCCTGGCAATCTGCGCGCCCACCCTGGCGCAGCACGCCGCGCTGGCCTGCTTTGCGCCCGACACCTTGAAGATCTACGAACATCGCCGCGACGCGTTCAAGCAGCGGCGCGACTATCTGCTGCCGGAATTCGAGAAACTGGGGCTGCACGTGCCGGTCAAGCCCGACGGCGCGTTTTATATCTATGCCGACATCGCCGGGCTGGGCATGGACAGCCCGACGCTGTCGCACCGGCTGCTGCACGAAGCCGGGGTAGCCGCCGTGCCGGGCGTGGATTTCGGCCCGGCGCACGGGCACCACACCCTGCGCGTGTCGTACGCCACCGGGCTGGACCGCCTGCAAGAAGCGGTGCACCGGATGCAGGGGGTGTTGTTGTAGGCGGCAGGGGGTGTCTGACACCTTCGGAGTCAGACACTGGAATGACGGCCCGGCAGCACCCAGTCGGTGTCTGGCTCCCGCAGGGTGTCTGACACCTTCGGAGTCAGACACCGGAATGACGGCCCGGCAGCACCCAGTTGGTGACTGATTCCCGCAGGGTGTCTGACACCTTCGGAGTCAGACACCGGAATGACGGCGCGGCAGCACCCCGTCGGTGTCTGACTCCCGCAGGGTGTCAGACACCCACGAACGAGTCCCGGTGTCGGTCAGTCGCGCGCCAGCGCGATGCCTGCGGCCAGCGCCAGGCGTCGGCGTTCGGCCTGTACCTTGGCGCCGTAACCGCCATCGCTGGGGCCGGTGGCCCCTACATAACAGGCAAGCCCGCCTTCGATGGAGCCGCGCCGGTCGATGCAGTCGCGCAGGATGGTAGTGCCCACGCGTATATTGGCGATCGGGTCCAGCGGATTGTTCAGGCCGTCTCCCAGTTTGTCGAACTTGTCCTGGTGCACGCGGGTCATGACCTGCATCAGGCCCTGCGCGCCCATCGAGCTTTCGGCAAACGGGTTGTAGCGGGATTCGATGGCGATCACTGCCAACAGCAGCAGCGGGTCCAGCTCTTTTTCACGCGCGACTTTGTATACCGTGCTTACCAGTACGGACGTCGCATCGTACGCCACGCGGTACTTGCGCGAGATATAGTTGCGCAACGCCTCGACCTGAGGGCCGGAGACGGTGCTGCGCACCTTTGCCTTGGGCGGCGCGGGTGGCAGGTCGCTGCGCAGCGGGCCCAGAAAGCCTGTGGCGTTGCTGGTGGGCGCAGCGGGAATCGCCATGGCAACCACTGAAGGGGTGTCATAGGCGGGA
Source organism: Bordetella genomosp. 7 (assembly GCF_002261265.1). Taxonomy (GTDB): domain Bacteria; phylum Pseudomonadota; class Gammaproteobacteria; order Burkholderiales; family Burkholderiaceae_B; genus Bordetella_A. The sequence goes on from NZ_NEVK01000006.1 coordinate 574,326, forward strand.
TCGTAGGCCGATTCGGCGAAGCCGGACGGGGCGGATGTAGGCGCGAGAGCGGTCAACAAGGCTTTGTGCACCTGCAAGGCCTGGTCGCGCAAACCAGGTACGGCGAATCCCATGCTTACCGTGACGATTACCGCTATACCAAGGTAGGTACAGCAGATCCGAAGCCATTCGGCAAACTGGTGGTGCACTCCTTGGGCGGCCTGACGAAACAGGCCCGCCACTGACGCATCGGGCATGGTGACCTCCTGCGTGGAAAGAAGCACTGGATGTTAACCTCTGTTCAGCCAGAAAAATGTAACGAAATAACCAGGATTTGTAGTGAAATATCGTGACATTAGAGACTTTTTGCAGCAATTAGAGCGTCGCGGACAGCTCAAGCGCATTGCCACGCCGGTGTCGACGCATCTGGAAATGACAGAGATCTCCGATCGCGTGTTGCGCGCGCAGGGCCCGGCCCTGCTGTTCGAGCACGCCGTGCACCAGGGCCAGCGCGCCAGCATGCCCGTGCTGGCGAATCTGTTCGGCACGCCGCAGCGTGTGGCGTGGGGCATGGGCGCCGATGACGTCAGCGCGCTGCGCGATACGGGCGAACTGCTGGCTTCGTTGCGCGAACCCGAGGCCCCGCGCGGCCTGCGCGATGCGCTGGGCAAAGTGGCCATGCTGAAGTCGGCCCTGTGGGACATGGCGCCCCGGCGCGTGCGCAGCCCGGCATGCCAGGAAATCGTCTGGGAAGGCGCAAACGTGGACCTGGGCCGCCTGCCGATCCAGACCTGCTGGCCCGGCGACGTGGCCCCGCTGCTGACGTGGGGGTTGGTCATCACCCGTGGCCCCAACGCGCGGCGCCAGAACCTGGGCATCTACCGCCAACAGCCAATCGCGCCCAACAAGCTGATCATGCGTTGGCTGTCGCACCGCGGCGGCGCGCTGGATTTCCGCGAGCACGCGCGCGCGTATCCAGGCACCCCCTTCCCGGTGGCCGTGGCGCTTGGCGCCGACCCCGCCACCATACTGGGCGCGGTCACCCCGGTGCCCGACAGCCTGTCCGAATACCAGTTCGCGGGCTTGCTGCGCGGCTCGCGCACCGAAGTCGGGCAGGCGCTGGGCAGTGAATTGTCGGTGCCGGCATGGGCTGAAATCGTGCTCGAAGGCCACCTGCTGCCGGCGTCGGACCCGCGCGCGGCCGCCCCGGTGGTTCCCGAAGGCGCCCCGCCCCCGCCGGATACCGGCTACGAGATGGCCCTGGAAGGCCCGTATGGCGACCACACCGGCTACTACAACGAGCAGGATTGGTTTCCGGTCTTTACCGTGGACCGCATCACCATGCGGCGCGACCCGCTCTACCATTCCACCTACACCGGCAAGCCGCCCGATGAGCCAGCCGTGCTGGGCGTGGCGCTGAACGAAGTATTCGTGCCCCTGCTGCGCCGCCAGCTGCCCGAGATTGTCGATTTTTACTTGCCCCCCGAAGGCTGCAGCTACCGCCTGGCCGTCGTATCGATACGCAAGCAGTACGCCGGCCATGCCAAGCGGGTGATGTTCGGGCTATGGAGCGTGCTGCGCCAGTTCATGTATACGAAGTTCATCGTCGTCGTCGACGAAGACATCGACCCGCGCAACTGGAACGAGGTGGTATGGGCCATTACCACGCGCATGGATCCGGTGCGCGATACGGTGCTGGTCGACCGCACGCCTATCGACTATCTGGACTTCGCGTCGCCGGTATCGGGACTGGGCGGCAAGATGGGCATGGACGCCACGAACAAGTGGCCGGGCGAAACCGACAGAGAATGGGGCCGCCCCATCGCCATGGACGCCGCGGTCAAAAAGCGCGTCGATGACATATGGGGCGAACTGGGCTTGTGATCAGCGCGGGGGCGGCGCCGGGTCGTCCTGGCGCGAGCCGCGCCAGGCCTTGAGCGCCTGCCAGCCCAGCAGCGCACCGCCCGCCAGGCGCAACAGCCGCGACCGCTTGCCTCGCCCCATGATCAGCGCCGACACCGTCGAGCTGATGAACGGGTAGCGACGCGCCAGCGCGACGCCCTGCCACACCAGCCCCGACAAGTTGCCCCCCGACAGGCCGGGCAACCAGCGCTTGACCAGATTGCGCGGCTGCAACGAACGGCTGGCAGATGCGATGTCGTGCGCCAGCGATTCGCGTTCGATGGCCGCGCGCGCGCGCAGCAGTTCGATGCGCACGGCGCGGTCGATGGAAGAAGACCGGTTGGCCATGGTGGTCAGCCCTCGTCGTGCCGGCGGGCGGCCTCGGCGTCCTGTTCGGCCTGAGCCGTGCGCACGCTGTTGAGCAGGTCGGCATCGCGGCCGAGCTCTTCGAACGTGGCCGCGAACGGCACGGGCCCGGACACGAGTTCGCGGCGTACCGCCAGGAACAGCCCGAGCCCGATCAGGGCGTACAGGCCTGCCAGCAGGCCCAGGGCCAGATAGCGGTTTTCGGTAGGCCAGAACGCCACCGCCACCGTCACGCTGAACACCAGCACCGCCAGCGTCAGGAACAGCAAGGCGGCGAAGGCCATGCCCAACACCTTGATCAGCCGGGATTTTTCTTCGGCGGCTTCAAGGGCGAATAATTCCAGGCGGGTGCGCAGCAGCCCGACCAGGCTGCCGGCCACGCCGAATACAGATGTGCGCAAGCTCATGGGCTAGAGCGGGCCAGCAGCCAGGCGGCCGGCCCGGCGTCTTAGCGGCGCGCGATGAGCAGACCCAGCAGCAGGCCGGTCACGCCTGCGATGCCGATGGCCTGCCAGGGATTGTCATGAACGTAGTCGTCGGTGGCGCGCGCAGCCTTGCGCCCACGCTCGAGCACGGCGTCCTGCGCGTCGTACAGGGCTTCGCGGGTGCGCTTGAGCGAGATGATCGCGCGGTCGCGCAGCTCGTTGGCCTTGTCGCCCGAGCTGGATGCGGCTTCGCGCAACAGGTTCTCTGCATCGGTCAGGCTGCTCTTGACGCTGTCGATGAGTTTTTCTTTGGCGACTTCCTCGGAACGTCGGGTGGTCATACAGGCTCCTGTTGATGTGTCGGTGACGAAATCATCATACCAGCGCCAGGTCACATTTCGCAGCCTGTGGTGATACCGACTGCTACTTGATCTGGGTAATCTCAACCGCCGACTTCATGCCCGATTGGTCGATGTCCTGGCGCATGACGAGGTTGACTGCCGGGCAATACCAATCAGTGACCACGGTTTTCATGCCCGGGATCGGCAGCGTAATGCCCTGGAAAGTGGCCAGGGTGGGATCGGTATCGCGGGTATAGCGGATGGGCCAGCAAGACTGGCGCCCCAGCGCGGTGTCCAGCGTCTGCTGCGCTCCGACGGCCTTCTGGCCGATGCGCACCACCGTGGTGGGCTGGCCGCCCACGGGCGCGTCCTTGCCGATATTCAGGCGATAGGTGCCGCCGGGCATGGTCTGGCCTTCGGCCATCTTGCCGTCGTAGGCGAACAGGCCCAGCATGCGCAAGTCGAATTGCCCGCCGCGCCCGGGCTCTTCGCCGGCCTTGTCGTAGCGGACGAATTCGGCCTGGCCATTCTTGATGGTCATCAGATAGTCGAGCCGCGATTTGCCGGCAGGCAGCCCGGCATAGCTGAAACTGGCCGTGCCCTGCACGCGGGCGCGGCAATTGGACGAGTCGGCCTTGGACACTTCTGCAAAGGTCAGGTCTGCGCCCAGGCTCAGGTTGCCGGACCCGGTCAACTGCACCGCGCCGCCATCGTGCATGAAGCGTGCATCGCAGACGCCGGCGTGGGCCGGACCCAGCCAGCCGGCCGCGGCCGCGAACAAGGCAAAGGAAAAAATGCGTAGTGTCACGCGCAACTCCAGGAAAGGCTCAGCCATGTGGCGGTTCGATACTACACCGCGCCCCGGCCGGGCGCGGCTAGGAATCCGGTAAATGGGTTTCCAAATATTAGAGAGGCGTGGCCCGGGCCCCGGCAAGCGGCGCCCGGCGGGGTTCAGGCGCCGTGCAGGGCAACCATGCGGCGCACCTCGGGCAGGCACGAGCCGCAGCCGGAGCCGCAGCCCAGGCGGTCTTTCAATTGGGCAACGTCCATGCCGGATTCGATGCCCGACCGGATGGCCGCTTCGCTGACGCCGACGCAGGCGCAAACGGTGCGCGTTCGGGGAGCGGCCGGCGCGCGGGCCATCAGCAAGTTGGCCAGGCTGGCCGGCGCCGCTCCCCCTTCGGCCCATGCCATCAGCCCGTCGTGGGCCCGTACATCGCCGGCCAGCATGAAGGCGCCCGGCGCATCGGCGCCGGGCGCCTCGACGGCCAGCCGCACGCGCCGCACAATGCCGCGCGACACATCGTCGAAGGCGGCATCGGGCTGGTCGAGGCCCAACGCTTGCGCCAGCGCGTCCACCACGTGAGACGGTGCGGGCGCGGCGGCGGCCAGCCGCAGGCGCACGCCCGGCCCTGCCGCGCAAGGCAGCAGCGCCGCATACTCGAAGCCCCGCAGCCATGGCGCCAGTTGCGCGCGCAACACCGCCGTGTCGCCTGCCACCCAGGCCATGGCTTGCCAGGGCAGGCGCGCCGGCGCCACCGCCACGGCCGCGTGCTTCAGCTCGGGCTGGCGCGAAACGGGATCGCGGGCGGAGTTGGTCAGGGCGTTGATGCCGTGGCCGCCCATGTACGCGCTGCCCCAGTGCATGGGCAGGAAGGCGTGGCCCGGCCTGACGGTGTCGTCCGGCCGCACGGGCAACACGATGGCGCCGCGCCGGGAACGCACCCGCACCAGCGCGTGCGGCTCGAGCTTCAGCCGCTGCAGGTCCAGCGGATGCAGCGACAGCCAGGGCTCTTCCACATGCCGCGTCAGCACGGGGGCCATCGCCGTGCGCGTCAGCGAATGCCAATGGTCGCGCAGACGGCCCGTCGTCAGGCGCAGCGGATACTGCGCCGATACTGCCTCGGCCGTGGGCGTATAACCAGTGTCGTAGAACTGCGCGCGCCCGTCAGCAGTGGGGAAACGCCCGTCGGCGTACAGGCGCGCCGTCCCGCTGTCGCCGCGGTACGGCCACTGCACCGGGCCCGTACGCTCGAGCAGGGCGTAGTCGATCCGGCTGTAGTCCAGGTCGCGCCCAGCGGTCATGCGGGCATGCTCTGCAAACACGGCCGCCGCATCCGGGTATTGAAACAGCGGCGCTTTTTCGGGCGCCACCAGCCTGGCCAGCCGGCGGGCCACCGAGGCGGCCAGTTCCCAGTCCGGCCGCGCGTCGCCGGGCGGCGCGATGGCGGCGCGCACACGACTGATGCGGCGCTCGGAATTGGTCAACGTGCCGGACTTCTCGGGCCAGGTTGCGGCCGGTAATACCAGGTCTGCGTACGCCAGCGTTTCGGTTCCGGCATAGGCCTCCTGCACGATGACGAATTCCGCCTTCTGCAATGCCGCCCGCACGCGCGCCTGGTCGGGCAGGGACTGGGCCGGGTTGGTCGCGGCGATCCACAGCACCTTGATGCGCCCTTCCAGCACTGCGTCGAACATCTCGAGCGCGGGCGTGCCCGGGCGGGACGGCAGGCTCGGCACCGACCACAGGCCGGCGACTTCGCCGCGATGGTCCGCGTCGGCCGGATCGCGATGGCCCGGCAGCAACGTCGCCATGCCGCCCGCCTCGCGCCCGCCCATCGCATTGGGCTGGCCGGTCAGCGAAAACGGCCCCGCGCCGGGTTTGCCGATCTGCCCCGTGGCCAGGTGCAGATTGATCAGCGCGCCATTCTTGGCGGTGCCGCTGCTGGATTGATTCAACCCCATCGTGTAGACCGACAGCGCCGCGCCGGCCTGGCCGAACCAGCGGGCCGCCTGCACGATGTCGGCCGCAGGCACGCCGCACACATCCTGCGCGGCGCGCGGCGTGTATTCGTGCACGCGCGCCTTCAGCGCGTCGAAGCCCCGGGTATGGTCGGCGATGTAAGAGGCGTCGACCAGGCCTTCCCAGACCATGACGTTGAGCATGGCATGAAACAACGCAACGTCGGTGCCGGGCAAGATGGGCAGGTGCAAGTCGGCCAACGCCGCCGTATCGGTGCGACGCGGGTCCACCACCACGATCTTCATGCCGGGGCGCGCCGCCTTGGCCGCCTCCAGGCGCCGGAACAACACCGGATGCGCATACGCCATATTGGACCCGGCGATCAGCACCGTGTCGGCCAGTTCCAGATCGTCGTAGCACGCCGGCGGCGCATCCGCGCCCAGCGTGAGCTTGTAGCCCGACACCGCGCTGGACATGCACAGCCGCGAATTCGTGTCGATATTATTGGTGCCCACAAGCGCACGGGCCAACTTGTTGAAAACGGCATAGTCTTCGGTGAGCAACTGGCCCGACAGATAGAAGCCCACCGCGTCGGGGCCATGCATGTCTAGCGTGGCCGCCAGCTTGCCGGCTGCCAGGTCGAGTGCGTTGTCCAGCGAAACCGGCATGCGCTCGCGCCCCCGCTCGGGCCGCCACTCGGCCTGCAGCACGCGCGCGGTGTCGCGCCGCACCGTGTCGGCCAGCGCCAGCCCCTTGCTGCACAGGCGGCCGCGGTTGGCCGGATGCTCCGGGTCGCCCTGCACCGCGATCACGCGGCCGTCCTTGGCGGTGACACGCACGCCGCAGCCGGTGCCGCAATAGCAGCATACCGAGGCCACCGTGCGTTCGCCGGCGGCCCCGGACTCGTGATGGTGCCCAGATGCGCTCATACCATGCCTGCCTTGTAGGGATAAAGAGTCTGCGATGCGGTCCGCGTCATACCTCCAGGTACACCGCGGCTCCATCCACTTTGATCGGCACGGTCTGCACGCACCCCTCGTCGGGCGCCTGCGCGCTGCCGGTGGCCAGATCCAGCACCCAGCCGTGCAAGGGGCACGACACCGACCGGCCATGCACCAGCCCGGCCGACAGCGGGCCGCCCTTGTGCGGACAGCGGTCTATGACTGCGAACACCTCGTTGTCGCTGGTGCGAAAGACGGCGATGTCGTCCTGTCCCTCGCGCCGCAGCACGCGGGCGCCTTGCACCGGGATTTCTTCGATATGGCAGATGCTGCGCCACTGGCAGGTTTCGGCTGGCTGCATGTCGGGTCTCACAGGGTCAGGGATTGAAATTCACGGGCGGCAGGGGCGGCGGCGCGACGCTCTTCCCATGGGTCGGCTTCGAACGACAGCGCAAATTTCAGGCGCGCATAGAGTTCGGCGCGATTGGCCGCGTCGTCGACCACCCGCGCCTTGGCATGGTCCAGCCCCACGCGCGCCAGGTAGTGCACGGTGCGCTCCAGGTAAAAGGCTTCTTCGCGATATAGCTGCAGAAATGCGCCGCAGTACTCCAGCACTTCATCCGCGGTCTTCACCTTGGCGAAGAACTGCGCCACTTCGGTCTTGATACCGCCGTTGCCGCCCACGTACAGTTCCCAGCCTGATTCCACGGCGATGATGCCGATATCCTTGATGCCCGATTCGGCGCAATTGCGCGGGCATCCCGACACGGCAAGCTTTACCTTGTGCGGGCTCCACATGCCCACCAGGTCTTTCTCCAGGGCGATACCCATCGCCGTGGAATCCTGGGTGCCGAAGCGGCAGAACTCGCTGCCCACGCATGTCTTGACCGTACGCAGGCTCTTGCCGTATGCATGCCCCGAAGGCATGTCGAGGTCGGCCCACACGTGCGGCAAGTCTTCTTTCCTGACGCCCAGCAGGTCGATGCGCTGGCCGCCCGTGACCTTCACCATCGGAATCGCATACTTGTCGGCAACGTCGGCAATGCGGCGCAGTTCAGATGGGTTGGTCACGCCGCCCCACATCCGGGGCACCACGGAATACGTGCCGTCCTTCTGGATATTGGCGTGCATGCGTTCGTTGGCCAGCCGCGACTGATTGTCATCGCGCGCCTCGCCAGGCCAGGTAGAGATCAAGTAATAGTTCAGGGCCGGTCGGCAGGTGCTGCAACCGTCGGGCGTGCGCCATTCCATGAAATGCATGGCGGCCGCGATCGTGACCAGATGGTGATCACGTATGGCCTTGCGCACTTCGCCATGCGTCAGGTCCGTGCAGCCGCATAGCGCTTTCTCGGATTTCGGCTTGACATCGGCCGCGCCGCCCACACAGTTGATGAGGATCTGCTCGACCAGTCCGCTGCACGATCCGCAGGAACTGGCCGCCTTGGTGTGCTTCTTGACTTCGTCGACCGTGAACAGGCCCTTGTCGCGAATGGCCTTGACGATCGTGCCCTTGCACACCCCATTGCAGCCGCAGACTTCCGCTGTGTCGGCCATGCCGATGGCGCGATTCTCCCCGGCGTGGCCGGTGTCGCCGCCAATGGCGCTTTCGCCGAACATGAGCTGGTCGCGCAGCGCGTCGATGCGCTTGCCCTCGCGGATCAGCCGGAAATACCACGCGCCGTCGCCGGTATCTCCGTACAGGCACGCGCCCACCAGCTTTTCGTCTTTAAGCACCAGTTTCTTGTACACGCCGCCCACGGGGTCGGCCAGCGTGATTTCTTCCGTACCCGGTCCGCCCATGAAATCGCCGGCCGAGAACACATCGATGCCCGTGACCTTGAGTTTGGTCGAAGTCACGCTGCCCTCGTAGCGGCCGATGCCGTACAGGGCCAGGTGGTTCGCCGCCACTTTAGCCTGTTCGAACAGCGGCGCCACCAGGCCATAGGCGGTGCCGCGATGGCAGACGCATTCGCCCACCGCGTAAATGAGCGGGTCGTAGGTTTGCAGCGTATCGCTGACGACGATGCCGCGGTTGACGTACAGCCCGCAGGCCTGCGCAAGTTCGGTATTGGGCCGGATGCCCACGGCCATGACCACCAGATCGGTCTCGACCTCGTCGCCGTCGGCAAAGCGCACCGCGCGCACCCGCCCCTGTTCGTCACCCAACAGCGCCTCGGTCTGGCGCGGCATCAGGAACTTCAGGCCGCGCGCTTCCAGACTGCGCTGCAGCAGCAAGGCGGCCTTGGGATCCAGCTGGCGATCCAGCAGGCCCGACCCCAGGTGCACGACGTTCACGTCCATGCCTCGCGCCGCCAGGCCGGCGGCCGCTTCCAGCCCCAGCAGGCCGCCGCCTATCACGACCGCGCGCTTGTGCACGCGCGCAGCCTCGATCATCAGGTTTACATCGCGGATGTCGCGAAACGTGACCACACCGTCGAGATCCTTGCCGGGGATGGGCAGGATGAACGGGTTCGAGCCGGTGGCCAGCAGCAGCCGGTCATAGGGCACCTGGCTGCCGTCCTCGCCCAGGACGGTGCGCCGCGCGCGGTTGATGCTGGTGACCTTGCAGTTCAGGCGCAGGTCGATGCCGTTGTCGCGGTACCACGCTTCGTCATTGAGAACGATGTCCTGCACGGTTTGCTCGCCGGTCAACACGGGCGACAGCAAAATGCGGTTGTAGTTGGGATACGGCTCGGAACCGAACACCGTGATGTCGTACAGATCCGGAGCCAGCTTCAGCAGCTCTTCCAGCGTGCGCACACCGGCCATGCCGTTGCCGACCATTACCAGCTTCAACTTCTTTTCCATAATGTCTCTCTCTTGCCTGCGTCATACATCAAGCTTCGGCGGCGGCCGGCGCGGCGGCGGCCGCTGCCGCCGGGTTGCCATGGCGGCGATGCAGGAAATCAACCACCGCCGCGCGGCATGCCAGGTAGCCCGGGTGCGAGGCCAGCGCCAGCCGGTCGCGCGGGCGCGGCAGCGGCACATCCAGCACTTGCCCGATGGTGGCCGCGGGGCCGTTGGTCATCATCACAATGCGGTCAGACAGCAACACGGCCTCGTCCACATCGTGCGTGACCATGATGACGGTGCTGTGCGTGGCCGCCACGATCTTGAGCAGTTCGTCCTGCAGGTGCGCGCGCGTCAGCGCGTCCAGCGCGCCAAACGGCTCGTCCATCAGCAGCACCTGGGGTTCGATGGCCAGCGCGCGCGCAATACCCACGCGCTGCTTCATGCCGCCCGAGATTTCGCCGGGCAGCTTGGCGCTGGCATGCGCCAGGCCCACCAGTTCCAGCGCGGCATGAGTGCGCTCGGCCAGGCGCGCCTTGCTTTCCCGTGCCCCGAACACGCGTTGCACGGCCAGGTGCACGTTCTGGTAGCAGCTCAGCCAGGGCAGCAACGAATGGTTCTGGAACACCACGGCGCGGTCCGGCCCGGGCCCGGTGATTTCCCGCTCCGCGCACAGCAGCACGCCCTCGGTGGGAAGCGTAAGCCCCGCCACCAGGTTCAGCAGGGTAGATTTGCCGCAGCCGGAATGGCCGATCAGCGAAACGAATTCGCCCTGCGCCACGGCCAGGTCGATATCGCGCAAGGCCACGAAGCGGCCGCGGGAGGTTGCGAAGGTCTGCCCCACGCCCTCGATACGCACGAATTTCTGCATGATGTTCATTCCTCGCTGTAGGCAAAGCGCCGCGCCAGCCGCACCAGCATGGTTTCCAGGGCGAGCCCCACGATGCCGATCAGGAAGATGGCCACGACAATGTGCTCGACCTTCAGGTTGTTCCATTCATCCCACAACCAGAAGCCCACGCCGGTGCCGCCGGTCAGCATCTCGGCCGCCACGATGACCAGCCACGCCGTGCCGATCGACAACCGCACGCCAGTAAGAATGTGCGGTAGCACCGACGGCAGCAGCACCTTGGTCACCACCTGCCATTCGGACAGGTTCAGCACGCGGGCGACGTTGAGGTAGTCTTGCGGCACACGCGCCACGCCCGCCGCGGTGTTGATCACCATGGGCCAGATCGAGCAGATGAAAATCGCCCAGATGGCGGCCGGGTCGGCTCCCCGGAACAAGAGCAGGCCCAGCGGCAGCCACGCCAGCGGCGACACCGGACGCAGCAGGCTGACGATGGGCGCGAACATGGCATTGGCCGCGGCATACCGGCCCATCACAAAGCCGGCAGGAATGCCCACCAACGCGGCCAGGCCGAAGCCGATGCCCACGCGCCGCAACGACGCCAGCACGTTCCAGCCTATGCCCCGGTCGTTGGGCCCGTTGTCATAGAACGGGTCCGCAAACAAGTCGCGCGCGGCGGCCCAGGTGGCCCCGGGGGTGGGGATCTCCGGCACCAGCAGCGCAATGGCCTGCCAGACCAATACAAACAGGGCAAAGCCCGCCACAGGGCCGGCAACCGCGCGCAACAGTGCATCGGCTGCGTCGCGGCAGGCCGCGGCGTCAGGCATTGAAGAGAACAGGGTCGTGGTGCGCATGGCAGCTTCCTCAGGCCTTGATGCTGAACGCGTCGGCATACGCGGCGGGGTCCGCGCCGTCCCAGCGCACCCCGTCCATCAGCACCGACTGCCGCATTTCGCTGGCAGGCAGCGGCGCGCCGGCGGCGGCCGCTGCCTGCCGGTAGATATCGATGCGATTGATGGCGCCAGCCACCGCGCGGTAGTCGGGATGCGTTTTCAGCAAGCCCCAGCGCTTATGCTGCGTCAGGAACCACATGCCGTCGCTCAGATAGGGAAAGCACGCCGCGCCGTCGGCATAGAAGCGCATGGGATGCGCGTCGTCCCAGGTCTTGCCCAGCCCGTCCGTATAGCGGCCCAGCATGCGGTCCACGATGGCGTCGGCCGCCGTGTTCACGTACGATTTGGCCGCAATCGTCTCGGCCGTCTTGCGGCGGTTGGCCGGCGAGGCATCTATCCACTTGCCGGCCTCGATAATTGCCGCGGTCACCGCGCGCGCGGTGTTGGGGTGCGATGCCACGAACTCGCCGGTCGCGCCCAGTACTTTCTCGGGATGGTCGGCCCAGATCTGTTGCGTGGTGGCCGCCGTGAAGCCGATGCGATCCATGATCGCGCGGGCGCCCCAGGGTTCGCCCACACAGAAGCCGTCCATGTTGCCCACCCGCATGTTGGCCACCATCTGCGGCGGCGGCACGGTGATCACGCGCGCATCGCGCATGGGGTCGATACCGTACGCGGCCAGCCAGTAATACAGCCACATGGCGTGCGTGCCGGTGGGGAACGTCTGCGCATAGGTATAGGCCCGCTTTTCGGCCTGCATATGCTTGTGCAGCGACTCGCCGTCGGTCACGCCGGCTTCGTGCAATTTGGACGACAGCGTAATCCCCTGCCCGTTCTGGTTGATGCCCATCAGCACAGCCATGTCTTTGCGCGGGCCGCCGATGCCCAGGTGCACGCCGTACACCAGCCCGTACAGCACGTGGGCGAAATCAAGTTCGCCATTAATGAGCTTGTCGCGCACGCCGGCCCACGAGGCTTCCTTGGACGGCACGATTTTCACGCCGTGCTTTTTGTCCAGGCCCAGCACCGACGCCATCACGACCGAGGCGCAATCCGTCAAGGGAATAAAGCCGATGCGCACTTCGGCCTTTTCGGGCGCGTCGCTGCCGGCGGCCCAGGCGCCTGCCCGCACCAGCGGGTCGACCAGGCCCAGCAAGCCGGCGCCCGCCACGGCTTTCGCGGCGCTGCCCAGCCAGTCACGTCGCCCGGTATTGGTGATGTCGGTCTTGCCAGGCTTGTTTCGCATAAAGGCCTCTTCAAAATAAAAAAACGTTCCGCGCCGCCGGGGTTTTCCCGTCGGATCTGCAGAACGCCGTTGTTCAGGATTGCGCGCCGACACCGTCGGCCAGGCGACCGCCGTTGGCCGCCATGCAGAGACTTAAGCAAAGTCCATGCCATCTGTGCCTGCCCGGCGGCAGGCCCGCCGGGCCGCGCAAGGCGAGCCACTTTGGTGCGCGATGCATTGCGCAATGCACCATTTGCGTGCCGGCTCGCTTTCCCGCGTGCCTTGCGCCCGGCCGGCGCGCGTGCCGTCGCCACGGGCGGCGTGCGGCCACGCATGGCATGGATATTGCATTTCCCTGATGATCAGGGAGTAGTCATGCTGAAGATCATGCTGTTGAACGATGGGGACGGCCGCGCCGCATCACTGCGCGACACGCTGGCGGCGGCCGGCGTGCAGGTGGTTGCCGAGCGTGCGGCCGGCATCGATCTGGCCGAAGCCATCACGCGGCTGGCGCCCGACGTGGTGCTGATCGATGCGGACGCGGCGGCGCGCGACACGCTCGAAGACATCTGCGTGGCCAGCGAATCCACCGAGCGGCCGGTGGTGATGTTCACGGACGACGACAACCGCGAAACCATCCGGGCCGCCCTGCGCGCCGGCGTCGCCGCCTATGTGGTGGGCGCCGTCCCGCCCGAGCGCATCGAACCGCTGTTGACTGTAGCGATTGAACGCGGGCGGGTCGAGCGGGCGCGCCGCATGGAGCTCGCCGAGGCGCGCCAGCGGCTGGCAGACCGGCAGGCGCTGGAAAAGGCCAAGGGCTTGCTGATGCAACTGCGCGGGGTCTCTGAAGAGCAGGCGCACCGGCTGTTGCGCGAGCGCGCCATGCAAAGCCGCAAACGGCTGGGCGAGGTGGCGCGCGAAGTCGTCGACATGGCGCAATGGCTGGGCGCTCAAAGCGGAGGCGGCGCTTAATCACTTATCGATATATCAATCCAATAAATCAAAAGTTGTAGGGATGTAAGGCAGTCCCTATGATCGACTGGACCGATTGCGGGCACACCCGCTGGCTGATGTTCATGAAGCTCTTTCCTCTATTTGCCGATCTGCAGGGCCGCCGCGTTCTCGTGGTGGGCGGCGGCGAGATCGCGGCGCGCAAAGTGCAGTTGCTGCTCGAAGCATCGGCCGACGTACACGTGGGAGCGCCGGAACTGGCGCCCCAATTGACCGAATGGGCGCAACAAGGACGCATACATGTGCTGTCCGGCACGTTCCGGCCCGAGTGGCTCGATGGCGCGTGGCTGGCGGTGGCCGCCACCGACGATCGCGCCGTCAATGCCGCCGTGGCCGAGGCTGCCGGGGCCCGCCGCATTTTCAGCAACGTGGTGGACGATGCAGAGCTGTCGTCATTCCAGGTGCCGTCCATCGTCGACCGCTCGCCGCTTATCGTGGCCATCTCGTCCTCGGGGGTGGCCCCCGTGCTGGCGCGGCGGCTGCGCGAGCGCGTGGAATCGATGTTCGACCATTCGCTGGGCGCGCTCGCCTCGCTGGCGGCGCGCTACCGGCCTCGCATACGCGCCGCCCGGCCCGGCCTGAAGCAACGGCGCGCCTTCTACGACTGGCTGCTCGACGGCCCGGTGGCCGCCCTGCTGCGCCAGCAGCAGCCCGACGAAGCGGCGCGCGTGCTGGACGAAGAACTGGCGCGTCCGCAACCCCGGAGCCAGGGCAGCGTCGTGCTGGTCGGCGCGGGCCCGGGCGACCCGGGGCTGCTGACGCTCAAGGCCCTGCGCGCCCTGAACGAGGCCGATGTCATTCTGTACGACCGCCTGGTCAGCCCGGCGGTGCTGTCGCTGGCCAGGCGCGACGCCGACCGCATCGCGGTAGGCAAGCGTCCCGGCGAAGACCACGACGCCACGCAGGCGCGCATCCACGCCCTGCTGGTAGAGCACGCGCGCGCCGGCCGGCGCGTTGTGCGCCTGAAGGGCGGTGACGCGTTCATTTTCGGCCGGGGAGGCGAAGAACTGGAGCACTTGCGCGCCCACCAGGTGCCTTTTGAAGTCGTGCCGGGCATTACCGCCGCGCTGGCCTGCGCAGCCTATGCCGGCATTCCGCTGACCCACCGCGAGCATGCGCAGTCCGTCACGCTGGTTACCGCGCATTGCCGCGAAGACGAAGACACGCTGGACTGGGCAGGCCTGACCCGCGCCCACCAGACGCTGGCGTTCTACATGGGGGTGGGGCAACTGGAAACCCTGTCGTCTCGCCTGATCAGGCACGGCCGCGCGGGCAGCACGCCATTTGCCCTGGTAGAAAACGGCAGCCGGCCCGAACAACGGGTGGTCAGCGGACAGTTGCAGGACCTGGCCCGCGTGGCCCGCCGCCACGACGTGCGATCGCCGGCGCTATTGATCGTGGGCGAGGTCGCCGCGCTGGCCGACTCGCTGCACTGGTACGGCCGGCACCTGCCGGATACGCGCGCGGCTCTGGCCGCCTGACACTCGCCGGCGCGCGCCGGCCCCGGCGCCGTTATTCGGGCTTCTGCTTGGTGCCGAATATGCGGTCGCCCGCATCGCCCAGGCCCGGCATGATATACCCGTGCTCGTTGAGGCCTTCGTCGATCGACGCGGTGTAGATATGCACGTCCGGGTGGCTGTCGAGCACCGCCTTGATGCCGACCGGCGCGGCCACCAGCACCAGCGCACGGATCTCGCGGCAGCCCGCGCGCTTGAGCATGTCGATGGCGGCCACCATCGAGCCGCCCGTGGCCAGCATGGGATCGACTATCAGCGCCAGGCGCTGGTCCAGCTCGCCCACCAGGCGTTCAAGGTAGGTATGCGCCTGCAGCGTCTCTTCGTTGCGCGCAACACCCACGACGCTTACCTTGGCCCCGGGGATCAGGCTGAGCACGCCATCCAGCATGCCGATGCCGGCGCGCAGGATGGGCACCACCGTCACCTTCTTGCCCGCGATTTTCTCGACCTTCACAGTGCCGCACCAGCCTTCGACGGTGGACTCGGCCAGCGGCAGGTCTTTGGACGCCTCGTAAGTCAGCAGTGCGCCGACTTCTTGGGAAAGTTCGCGAAAGCTCTTGGTGCTGAGGTCGGCGCGGCGCATGATCCCGAGCTTGTGGCGGATCAGCGGATGGCGGATTTCGTGCACGGGCATGTGCGGAGGTCTCCAGGAAACAATAAAGGCGGCGTGCGCGGGCGCGCCAGACAGCGCAATCGTAAACCGTCTGGAGCCCCGGCGGCCTACTGGCCGGCCAACCAGGCGATCAGCGCGTCGTCAAAGGGCCGCACGGCGGCCGCGTCGGGATGGTTGACGATGCTGACCACCACATAGCGCTTGCCGCTGGCCCCCATGACGTACCCGGCCACTGCCCGCACATCGCGCAGCGAGCCGGTTTTCAGGTGCGCCATGCCGGCCGTGGATTCGTCTTTTAGGCGGCGGCGCATGGTGCCATCGACGCCGGCGATGGCCAGCGACGACACGAATTCCGGCATCATGGGCGTCTGCCACGCCAGGGTCAGCATCGACGCCAGGCTCTCGGCCGAGACGCGCGCCTCGCGCGACAGCCCGGAGCCGTTGTCCATGATGAGCTCGGGCATGTGCAGGCCCTGCCCGGCCAGCACTGCCTTGGCCACGGCCTCGCTGCTGTCGGTGGTGGCGGGCCGGCGGCCGCGTTCGGCGCCCAGCGTCAGCAACAGGGTGCGCGCCATGACGTTGTTGCTGCGCTTGTTGATCTGGCGGATGGCTTCGCCCAGGGGGCGCGATTCGTGCGTGGCCAGCGCCACGGCATCGCCCGGCACCATGCCCGTGCGGATGCGGCCCGTAAACGTGCCGCCCAGTTCGCGCCACAGTACACGGAACAGCGATTCGGCAAACTCGGGTTGCGACAGCGCCAGGCGATACAGGCTGAATTCCCCGCAGGAGCCGGCCACCGTGCCGCCCAGCCGGATCGACACGCCCTGCTGGGTCAGGATGGGCTCGGTGGTGACTACGGGCGGGCCGGGGCAACGGATTTCGCTCCAGTCGACCTGCCCTTCGATGCGCAGGCCGGGCAGCGGCGGGTCGATGATCGGCACCCATTTCCGTGCCACGTGGTCGGGCGTGAACAGCAGCCGCAGGGCGCCGAAACCCACCATCAATGCGTCCGGGCTGGCGTTGTAGGCCCGGTCGGGCGCGCCGTCGAAGGCCCCGGGGTCGATGGCCACCTGCCCGAAAATGCTGCGGTCGACGACCAGGTCGTTGATCTTTTTTACCCCGCGCAGCCGCAGTTCGCGCAGCAACGCCCAGAGGTCCTGCACCAGCAGGTAGGGATCGCCGCCCGCTCGCAGGTACAGCGGGCCAGGCAATGCGCCTTGCGCGTCGGGCCGCGCGCCGGGCTCGGTCAGGAATTCGGTGCGCCAGACATAGTTCGGCCCCAGTTCGGACAGCGCCGCCCAGGTCGTGACCAGCTTCATGACCGATGCGGGATTGCGCGGCTCTTGCGCGTTGACCGCCACGATGCGGTGTCCGCCGAGTTCCTGCACCACCAGCGACAGCGCCGACGACGGCAGTCCGGATGCCTTCCAGGCGCGGCTCAGTTCATCGGGCAGGCCCTGCGCCTGGGCTGCCAGGGTTGCGCCCAGCAGCGCGCACGCCGCCAGCCATCGCCCGAACCGCCCCGCCCGCCGAACCACCCCTGCCGCCATACCGTGCCCACCATGCTGCCGTTGTGTCGAAAACGCAAGCATACAGAAACCTGGCGCCCCCGCGGAAAGGCGGCGGCCGCGCCAGCCGGCGCAGCTACAATACCCCGCTGTTTGCGCCGCCGCGCCCGCGGCCCCGCGCGCTTTACCTGATCTCCCCGCGTGCCCTCGTCCTTCACCCTTTCCGACTTCGACTACGCCCTGCCCCCCGAGCTCATCGCGCAGACTCCCGCGACGCAGCGGGCGGGCAGCCGCCTGCTGCACCTTGACGGCGCCGGCGCCCTGCACGACCTGCGCTTTCCCGACCTGGCCGGCCTGCTGCGGCCTGGCGACCTGCTGGTCTTTAACGACACCCGGGTCATCAAGGCCCGCCTGGCGGGCCACAAGGCGTCCGGCGGCAAGGTCGAAGTGCTGGTCGAGCGCATCACCGAGCCGGACCGCGCGCTTGCGCACGTGCGCGCCAGCAAGTCGCCCGGGCCGGGTACCACGCTGCACCTGGCCGGGGCGTTCGACGCCACCGTGCTGGGCCGCCAGGGCGAACTCTTCGACCTGCGCTTTCCAGCCCCGGTCCTGGACCTGCTGGACGCCCACGGCGCCACGCCGCTGCCGCCCTACATTGCACACAGCGCCGATGCCACGGACGAGGCGCGCTACCAGACCGTCTATGCCCGCGAGCCGGGCGCGGTGGCCGCGCCCACTGCAGGGCTGCATTTCGACGAGGCCATGCTCGAACAGCTGGCCCTGGCGGGGGTCGAGCGCGCATTCGTCACCCTGCACGTGGGCGCGGGCACGTTCCAGCCCGTGCGGGTCCAGAACATCGCCGACCACGTCATGCACGCCGAGTGGTACACCGTCGGCCAGGCCACTGCCGACGCTATCGCCCGCGCGCGCGCCCGCGGCGGGCGCGTCGTGGCAGTGGGCACCACAAGCGTGCGAGCGCTGGAGTCGGCCGCCGCGCAGAACCCGGGCGGGCCCGGCACGCCGCTTGCGCCGGCCCAGGGGGACACGCGCCTGTTCATCACGCCGGGCTACCGCTACCAGGTCGTCGACGCCCTGGTCACCAACTTCCATCTGCCGCAGTCCACGCTGCTGATGCTGGTGTCGGCCCTGGCCGGCATCGAACCCATCCGCCGCGCGTACGCGCACGCCGTCGCCCAACGCTACCGCTTCTTCAGCTACGGCGACGCCATGTTCATCGAATCGCCTGCCCACTGACCATGACCGGACTGAACTTCGAACTGCTGGCCACCGACGGCGGCGCCCGCCGGGGCCGCGTCACGCTGAACCATGGCGCGGTGGAAACACCCATATTCATGCCCGTGGGCACGTACGGCAGCGTCAAGGCCATGCTGCCGCATGAACTGAAAGACGCCGGCGCCCAGATCGTGCTGGGCAACACCTTCCATCTTTGGCTGCGCCCCGGCACCGATATCCTGGAGCGCCACGGCGGCCTGCATGGGTTCATGCAATGGGACAAGCCCATCCTGACCGATTCGGGCGGCTTCCAGGTGTTCAGCCTGCAGGGCATGCGCAAGATCACCGAAGAAGGCGTGAAGTTCGCCTCTCCGATCGATGGCGCCCGGCTCTTCCTGACGCCCGAAGAATCCATGCGCATCCAGCGCGCCCTGAATTCCGACATCGTCATGGTGTTCGACGAATGTACGCCCTACCAGATCAACGGGCGCCCCGCTACGGCCGAGGAAGCGGCCCGCTCGATGCGCATGTCGCTGCGCTGGGCGCGCCGCTCGCGCGACGAATTCGAGCGCCTGGGCAACCCCAACGCGCTGTTCGGCATCGTGCAGGGCGGCATGTACGAATCGCTGCGCGACGAATCGCTGGCCGGGCTCACCGACATCGGTTTTCATGGCTACGCCATCGGCGGCCTGTCGGTCGGCGAACCCAAAGAAGACATGATGCGGGTGCTGGCCCATGTCGCGCCGCGCCTGCCCACCCATGCGCCGCGCTACCTGATGGGCGTGGGTACCCCGGAAGACCTGGTCGAGGGCGTCGCCCGCGGCGTGGACATGTTCGACTGCGTCATGCCCACCCGCAACGCCCGCAACGGCTGGCTGTTCACCCGCCATGGCGACCTGAAGATCCGCAACGCCAAGTACCGCGACGACACCCGCCCGCTGGACCCGACCTGCGCCTGCCACACCTGCGCCCACTTCTCGCGCGCCTACCTGCACCACCTGCAGCGGGCCAACGAAATCACCGGCGCGCGCCTGAACACCCTGCACAACCTGCATTTCTACCTGACCATCATGGCCGAGATGCGCGAAGCCATCGCCGCAGGCACCTTCGACGCCTGGCGCGCCCGGTTCGCCGCCGACCGCAAGCGCGGCATCGAATAGCCCCGGCCGCGGCGCCGTCGAGTCCGTGCGGCCCGTACGGCCCGGGCAGGCGTGTTGGGCGGCGGGGCAGCCTGCGCAGCAGGCCGAGGGCGCCTGCATGCGCCCGAGCCCGACGCACGTACGCCGGCCCCCGCCTGCCCGGGCCGCACGGGACGCCCCCAGGCGCGCCGCCCGCCTATACCCCGCCCAACATCGCTACAATAGTCGGCTTGCCCTGTCCAAGGCTCGCGCGGGGACGGGCGCAGAACATATATTTCCCATAACCTGACCCGAACAATCCATTCAGGAGATTTCCATGTCCGTAATCGACACCGCCGGCCTCGTGCTGGCCCAGGCAGCCCCCGCCGAGGGCAGCGCGCTGATGGGAATGCTGCCCATCGTGCTGATGTTCGTGATCCTGTATTTCCTGATGATCCGTCCGCAGATGAAGCGCCAGAAAGAACACCGCAACCTGGTCAGCAACCTGGCCAAGGGCGACGAAGTCATGACGGCGGGGGGCATGCTGGGCCGGGTGTCCAAGGTCACCGACACCTATATCAACCTCGAAGTCGCGCAACTGGCCGACAAGCCCGTCGAAGTGGTAATGCAGAAGACCTCGGTATCCGCGGTACTGCCCAAGGGAACCATCAAAGACCTGTAAGCGTCATACCAGGCCCTCGCCCGAGGGCCTTTTTTCGTCCTTTCCACGCATCACACCTAGCCGCCAATGAACCGCTATCCCCTCTGGAAGTACATTACGGTGCTGGTCGCGGTCGTTATCGGCCTGCTTTACACCCTGCCCAATTTCTATGGCGAATCGCCCGCGGTGCAAGTGTCCAGCGCCAAGGCCACCGTCAAGGTCGACAACGCCACGCTGGGCCGTGTCGAACAGATACTGGCCGACGGCGGCGTAACGGCCACCAGCGTCTATTACGAGCAGAACGGCGCCCTGGGCACCATCCGCGCGCGCTTCCCGTCCACCGACGTACAGCTGCAGGCGCGTGACCTTCTCGAAAAATCGCTCAACCCGGTCGCCGACGACCCGCAATACACCGTGGCCCTGAACCTGCTGCCCGCCTCGCCGCCCTGGATGCGCGCGCTGGGCTGGTTCGAGCCCAAGCCCATGTACCTGGGGCTGGATCTGCGCGGCGGCGTGCACTTCCTGCTGCAGGTCGACATGCAGGGCGCGCTCACCGCGCGTTACGACTCGCTTGCAGGCGACGTGCGCACCATCCTGCGCGACGAAAAACTGCCCAGCCGCGGCGTCGAGCGCTCCGGCACGTCGGTGGTCGCCACCTTCGCCAGCGCCGACGAGCGCGACCGCGCCTATGCCACCCTGCGCAGCCGCCTGCCCGACCTGCAATTCACCGAAACCGAAGACGCCGGCCGTCCCGCACTGGTCGGCGCCCTGAGCCCTGCCGCGATCACCCGCGTACAAGATTCCGCGCTCAAGCAGAACATCAACACCCTGCACAATCGCATCAACGAACTGGGCGTGGCCGAACCGGTCATCCAGCAGCAGGGCTCAGACCGCATCGTCGTGCAACTTCCCGGCGTGCAAGACGTGGCCAAGGCCAAGGAACTGCTCGGCCGCACCGCCACGCTCGAAATCCGCATGGTCGATGACTCGCCGGCCGCGCAATCGGCGCTGGCAAGCGGCACCGTGCCGTTCGGCCTGGAACGCTACAACGACCGCGACGGGCGCCCCATCCTGGTGCGCCGCCAGGTCGTCCTTACCGGCGAAAACCTGCAGGACGCCCAGCCGGGGCGCGATTCGCAAACCCAGCAGGCCGCCGTGCACCTGACGCTCGACAGCAAGGGCGCGCGCATCTTCCGCGACGTCACCCGCGACAACGTCGGCAAGCGCATGGCCATCCTGCTGTTCGAAAACGGCAAGGGCGAAGTCGTCACCGCTCCGGTAATCCGCAGCGAAATCGCCGGGGGGCAGGTGCAGATATCCGGCAGCATGACCGCCGAAGAAGCCGCCGACACGGCGCTGCTGCTGCGCGCAGGCGCCCTGGCCGCGCCCATGTCCATCATCGAAGAGCGCACCATCGGCCCCAGCCTGGGCGCCGACAACATCGCCAAGGGCTTCCATTCCACCCTTTACGGGTTCCTGGCCATCGCCGTCTTCATCATCCTGTACTACCACCTGTTCGGGGTGTTCTCCACCATCGGCCTGACGATGAACGTGCTGCTGCTGCTGGCCCTGCTGTCCATGCTGCAGGCCACGCTGACGCTGCCCGGCATCGCGGCCATCGCGCTCACCCTGGGCATGGCCATCGACTCGAACGTGCTCATCAACGAGCGCATCCGCGAAGAACTGCGCAACGGCGCCACGCCGCAGCAGGCCATCCACCACGGCTTCGAGCGCGCCTGGGGCACCATCCTGGACTCGAACCTCACCACGCTCATCGTGGGGCTGGCCCTGCTGGCCTTCGGCTCGGGCCCGGTGCGCGGCTTTGCCGTGGTGCATTGCCTGGGTATCGCCACGTCGATGTTCACATCGGTGGTCGGCGTGCGCGCCCTGGCCAACCTGTGGTACGGCCGCAAAAAGAAACTTGCCAAGATTTCCATCGGCACCGTCTGGAAACCCAAGACAAACTGATCCCGCGCCGGGCGGCATACTCGCCCGGCCGATAAGAAGCAAGGCAGAACATGGAATTTTTCCGCATTCACCGCACCATACCGTTCATGCGCCATGCCCTGGTGCTGAACCTGATCAGCCTGATCACGTTCGTGGCGGCGGTGTTCTTCATCGTCACGCGCGGCTTTCACCTGTCGATCGAGTTCACCGGCGGCACGGTCATGGAAGTGGGCTACGCGCAAACCGTGCAGCTCGACGGCGTGCGCAGCGCCGTGTCCGGGCTGGGATACACCGACTTCCAGGTGCAGAACTTCGGCACCTCGCGCGATGTCATGATACGGCTGCCCGTTACCGAAGGGCAGACGTCTGCCACGCAAAGCGAAGCCGTCATGGGCGCACTCAAGGCAGTCGACCCTTCGGCCGAATTGCGCCGCGTCGAGTTCGTGGGCCCGCAGGTGGGCCAGGAACTGCTGCACAACGGCCTGATGGCGCTGCTGTTCGTCGTGATCGGCATCATGGTGTACCTGGGCTTTCGCTTCGAATGGAAATTCGCGGTGGCCGGGGTCATTGCCAACCTGCACGACGTGGTCATCATCCTGGGCTTCTTCGCCTTCTTCCAGTGGGAATTCTCGCTGGCGGTGCTGGCCGGCGTACTGGCGGTGCTGGGCTATTCCGTGAACGAATCCGTGGTCATCATGGACCGCATCCGCGAGAACTTCCGCAAGCAACGCAAGGCCAGCGTGCAGGAAGTCATCAACAGCGCCATCACGCAAACCATCTCGCGCACCATCATCACCCACGGCTCGACCCAGATGATGGTGCTGGCCATGCTGTTTTTCGGCGGCCCGTCGCTGCACTACTTTTCGCTGGCCCTGACGATCGGCATCTGGTTCGGCATTTATTCGTCGGTATTCGTGGCGGCCGCCCTGGCCATGTGGATGGGCGTCAAGCGCGAAGACCTCGTCAAACCCGTCAAGAAAGAAGGCGAGCCCGAGGCGCCCTGAGCCTGCGCGCCGCCTCCCTGGCCACGACAATCACCATGACCCTCGACGCCCAGACCATCCAGGCCTTTACGCCCACCGGCAAGTTGCGGGCCTCGATCAACCTGGGCAATCCCATCCTGGCCGGCCGCGACCCGTCCGGCCAGCCTGCGGGTGTCTCGATCGACCTGGCCCGCGCCTTCGCGCAGCGCCTGGGGGTGGAACTGGAACTGGTCGTGTGGGACAGCGCCGGCAAGTCCGTGGAAGCGGTTGCCGCCGAACAGGCCGATATCGGGTTCTTCGCCATCGACCCCGTGCGCGGCGCAGACATCGCGTTTACCGATGCGTACGTGCTTATCGAAGGCGCCTATCTGGTGCGCAACAGCTCGCCGCTGCAACAAGGCACCGAAGTCGACCGGGCAGACGTGCGCGTCATGGTGGGCAAGGGCAGCGCGTACGACCTGTACCTGACGCGCGAGCTCAAGCAGGCCCGGATCCTGCGGGCTCCGACCTCGCCTGCGGTGGTCGACGAATTCCTGGCGCAGGACGCCGACGTCGCCGCCGGCGTGAAGCAGCAGCTCGAAGCCGACATGAACCGCCTGCCGGGCCTGCGCCTGCTGCCGGGCAGCTTCATGGTCATCCGCCAGGCCATGGGCACGCCCAAAAGCCGCGGCCCCCAGGCGGCCGCAACACTGCGCGCGTTCGTCGAAGACATGAAAGCCAGCGGCTTCGTCGCCCAGGCGCTGCAGCGCCACCAAATCCAAGGCGCCGCCGTCGCACCGCCCGCGACCGCATAAAAGGTGCCCGACTCCCCTGCGGAAGGTGTCTGACACCCCTCCCGGGGAGTCAGACACCGGCAAACTACCTGCCAACCAAGTCGTCAGGTGTCTGACTCCCGCAGGGTGTCTGACACCCCTCTCGCGGAGTCAGACACCGGCAAATTACCGGCCTACCAAGTCGTCAGGTGTCTGACTCCCGCAGGGTGTCCGACACCTCTCTCGCGGAGTCAGACACCGGCAAACTACCAGCCAACCAAGTCGCCAGGTGTCTGACTCCCGCAGGGTGTCTGACACCCCTCTCGCGGAGTCAGACACCGGCAAACTACCTGCCAACCAAGTCGTCAGGTGTCTGACTCCCGCAGGGTGTCTGACACCGAGCATCCCGGCCTTCAGCCTAGTCCTTGCTACGCCAGCGCCACGGCGTCCTGAGCATCCAGCGGTACTGGCTGCCCAGAATGTACGGCGCCAGGTAGTGCGCCACCATGATCCCGATGAACGCTGCCGCGGTCACGTCGGTAAGAAAGTGGTCCCGGTTGATGACCCGGCTGGCCGCCACGACCGCTGCCAGCGCCAGCACCGGCAGTCGCCAGCGCGGCGCAATGTGCCCGATGACGGCCGCCACGGCAAAGGCGGTAAGCGTATGGCTGGACGGAAACGAATCGTACGGCTTGCCCGCGAAAGGCGCCCCCAGGCCATGCAGCCCCTGTTCCAATAACAGGTCGGGGCGGGCGCGCGACACGATTCTCTTGAGCGCCAGCGTGATCAGGCCGCCGATGGTCATGGTGCCCAGCAACAGCATGCTGTAGCGGGCAAGCTGCTCGAAACCGGCCTTCAACGGGCAGGCCCAGCCGCGCCGGATGCCCACCAGCGACACGGCGTACAACAGCAGGCCCGCCCACACATACACGGCCGTGCCGCCCAGGCTGCCGATCTGTTTGAACACCTCATTGACCGGCTCGGACACGTGGCGCTGGACGGCATATGTCAGGGGCAGGTCGACCCACCGGCTCAGCAGGAGCAACACCACCGCGAAACAGGCGGTAAGCGCCACCCCGCGACATGGCCGCGGCGCAACAGTGCGCGTCTGCGGCGAAGCGGAAGGAATGGATTGCGAAGGCAGGCCGGTTCGTGACATGAAGCAGTAGAAAAACAGGGTAGACCGCTCGCGCCGGTGACTGGCCGGCACATGGAACCCGGGGCGGGCCCCTCGCGCGGGCTGACATCGTAATCGCCAATTGCGTCCGCACCAAGTCATCTTTGCATCGACGCGTTAAAATCGGCGCTTCCCCATTCGAAACTACGCCCCCGGGATCTACACCCGTCACGGCGCACGCCATGCAAGAAACCTCTATCAAGCGCGCCGGCGCCTCTGCCGCCACGCCCGCCTCCCCTTCCCCTTCGCCCGCGCGGTCTGGCGCCCGCAAGCTGTATATCCGCACGTTCGGCTGCCAGATGAACGAGTACGACTCCGACAAAATGGTGGATGTGCTGCGCGGCGACCAGGGTCTGGAGCTCACCAGCACGCCCGAAGACGCCGACATCATCCTCTTCAATACCTGTTCGGTACGTGAAAAGGCGCAGGAAAAAGTCTTCTCCGACCTGGGCCGGGTGCAACACCTCAAGAAAATCAACCCCGACCTGGTCATCGGGGTGGGCGGTTGCGTGGCCAGCCAGGAAGGCGAGGCCATCGTCAAGCGCGCGCCCTACGTTGACGTGGTGTTCGGCCCCCAGACGCTGCACCGCCTGCCCGAGCTCATCCAGCGCCGCCGGTCGTCCGGAACCTCGCAAGTCGACATCAGCTTTCCCGAGATCGAAAAGTTCGATGCCATGCCGCCGCCCCGTGTAGACGGCGCCACCGCCTTCGTGTCCATCATGGAAGGCTGCAGCAAGTATTGCAGCTTCTGCGTGGTGCCCTATACGCGCGGCGAAGAAGTCTCGCGCCCCTTTGACGACGTGCTCGTCGAAGTCGCCGACCTGGCCGACCAGGGCGTCAAGGAAGTCACCCTGCTGGGCCAGAACGTCAACGCGTACCGCGGCCCCATGGGCGACACCGGCGAAATCGCCGACTTCGCCACCCTGCTCGAGTACGTGCACGAAATTCCCGGCATCGAGCGCATCCGCTACACCACTTCGCACCCCAAAGAAATGACACAGCGCATGGTGGATGCCTATGCCAACCTGCCCAAGCTGGTGTCGTTTCTGCACCTGCCCGTGCAGGCGGGCAGCGACCGCGTGCTGGCGGCCATGAAGCGCGGTTACACCGCGCTTGAATTCAAATCGGTGGTGCGCCGCCTGCGTGCGGCACGCCCGGGGTTGACCCTGTCTTCGGATTTCATCGTCGGCTTTCCCGGTGAAACCGAAGAAGACTTTCAAAAAACCCTCAAGCTGATCGAAGACGTGGGCTTCGACACGTCGTTCTCGTTTGTCTATTCGCGCCGGCCCGGCACGCCCGCGGCCGATCTGTCCGATGATACGCCGCAGGACGTCAAGCTGCGCCGCCTGCAGCAGCTGCAGGCGCTGATCAATCAGCAGGCAGCCGCGATCGCGCAATCGATGGTCGGCACGCGCCAGCGGCTGCTGGTCGAAGGGCCCTCGCGCCGCGACCCCAATGAACTGATGGGCCGCACCGAAAACAACCGCATCGTCAACTTTCCTGCCCCGCCGCGGCTTATCGGGCAGATGGTTGACGTCGTCATTACCCAGGCCTACCCGAATTCGCTGCGCGCCCGCGTGGCGGACGTCGAAGGCACGTCATAAGGTTACGCATGGCACCCACTCGCCGCACCCGCCGCACCCTGCCCGCCGTCGTCCACCTCGAGGGCGATAACACCCACCTGGCCAACCTGTGCGGGCCGCTGGACGAAAACCTGCGCCAGCTCGCCGATGGCATGGGCGTCAGCCTGGCGCGGCGCGGCAGCCGGATCACGCTGGAGGGCGAACGCGCCGAGCTGGCCGGCCGCGCCCTGCGCCGCTTCCATGACCAGGCCGTGCATCGCGCCCTGTCGGTCGAAGACATCCAGCTGGGGCTGGTCGAAATGGGCGTGGGCCGCGATGCGCCGCCGGTCGATGCTCGCGGTATCGATCCCGCCGCCCTGCCCGACGCCGCGGGCGTCGATGGCGCCGATGGCGACGCCATCGTGCTGCGCACCCGGCGCAGCGACCTGCGTCCGCGTACGCCGCGCCAACGCGACTACCTCGACAACATTCTCAAGCACGACATCACCTTCGGCATCGGCCCGGCCGGCACCGGCAAGACCTGGCTCGCCGTGGCATGCGCCATCGACGCCATGGAACGCGACTCGGTGCAGCGCCTGGTGCTGACACGTCCGGCGGTCGAAGCCGGCGAGCGCCTGGGCTTCCTGCCCGGCGACCTGGCCCAGAAGGTCGACCCCTACCTGCGCCCGCTGTACGACGCCCTGTACGACCTGATGGGCTTCGACAAGGTGCAGCGCCTGTTCGAAAAGCAAACCATCGAGATCGCGCCGCTGGCCTATATGCGCGGGCGCACGCTCAACAATGCGTTCGTCATCCTGGACGAGGCCCAGAACACCACGCCGGAACAGATGAAAATGTTCCTGACCCGCATCGGCTTCGGCAGCAAGGCGGTCATCACGGGCGACCCGTCGCAGGTTGACCTGCCGCGCGGCCAGCAAAGCGGGCTGGCGCACGCCGTGCGCGTGCTCGAAGACGTGCAGGGCATTGCCACCACGCGCTTTACCAGCCGCGATGTCGTGCGCCACCCGCTGGTGGCGCGCATTGTCGATGCATACGATCGTGCGGCCGAGGATGAGTCCTGAACTTTCCCTGTCGGTGCAGTACGGCATCAATGAGCCGCGGCTGCCGCGCTGGCGGCTGCGCCGCTGGGCACGCCGGGCGCTGGACGGCGCCGCGGGCGACGGCCTGGCGTGCTTCGAGCGGGCCGAGCTCAGCGTGCGGCTGGTAGGCCAGGCCGAAGGCCGCCGCCTGAACCTGGCCTATCGCGGCCGCGACTACGCCACCAACGTGCTCACCTTCGAGTACGGCACCGACCCTGCCGGCACGGCTCGTGGCGATGTCGTCATCTGCGTGCCCGTCCTGGCGCGCGAGGCCCGCGAACAGGGCAAGCCGCTGCTGCACCACGCCGCCCACCTGACGGTTCATGGCGTGCTGCACGCGCTCGGCTACGACCACATCAAGGCGCGCGATGCCCGCCGCATGGAAACCCTGGAAACCGCCATTCTGGCCGGCATGCGCATCGCCGATCCCTATGCCTGACCGGGCCTGGGGCCGCGCCGTAACAATTAGCAGCCGATATTCGGTTATGCTGATCCTTCCGTAACTTGTCCGTCCGGACGATGTCTGACCCTTACCCTAGTACTGACGCGCCCCACGCGCGCGACCAAAAACCCGCCACCAAATCCCTGCTAGACCGCATCCTGGGCCTCGTGCGGCGCGAGCCCGAAGACCGCGAAGGCATCAAGGCCGTCCTCGAAGCCGCCCACGACCGCGACTTGATCGACGTCGAATCGTACGGAATGATCAAAGGCGCGCTCGCCATGTCCGAGCGCACTGTCGCCGACATCATGGTGCCGCGGTCGCGCATGGATCTGCTCGACGTCGCTCAGCCCCTGCCCCAGCAATTGGCCTTCGTCATCGAAACCGCTCACTCGCGGTTTCCGGTGTATGAAGACGACCGCGACAACATCATCGGCATCCTGCTGGCCAAAGACCTGCTGCGCGGCATGCTCGAACCCGGCATCGAGCTGCGTTCGCTGATCCGCCCCGCGGTGTTCATTCCCGAAGCCAAGCGCCTGAACGTGCTGCTGCGCGACTTCCGCGCCAGCCACAATCACCTGGCCATCGTCATTGACGAGCACGGCGGCATTTCGGGCCTAGTCACCATGGAAGACGTGCTGGAGCAGATCGTCGGCGATATCGAAGATGAATTCGACGACGACGACGAGCAAAGCATCTTTCCCGAAGGCGAAAACCAGTGGCGCCTGATGGCCACCACCGAAATCAGCCATTTCAACGAAACGTTCGCCACCGATCTGCCCGATGACGAATACGACAGCGTAGGCGGCTGGCTCGGCGGGCAGCTCGGACGCATTCCGCGCCGCGGCGACAGCGCCGTGCACCGCGACATGCTGATCGAGGTCATCCGCGCCGATGCGCGCCGCGCCCTGTGGCTGCGCGCCAAGCGCACCCAGGCCCCGGCCACGCCCGACGCCGACATGGCCAATACCGGCACATGAGCGCCGGCCGGCACTCGCGCTGGGCCGCACCGGCCCTGGTCGCCGCGGGCGCGGCACACGCACTGACATTCGCGCCGGGGCCTCTGCCCGCGTTTGCGCTGGCATTCGTGCAGATCGTGGCGCTGGCCTGCGTGGCGCATGCCACGCTACAGGCGCCGGGCCTGCGTCAGGCCCTGCTGCGCGGCTGGCTGTTCAGTTTCGCCACCTATTCCCTGGGGCTTTACTGGATCTTCGTCAGCCTGCACCGTTACGGCGGTCTGGCAGCGCCGCTGGCGGTGGCCGGCGTCCTGGCGCTGTCGGCCTTCCTGGCGCTGTTTCCGGCGGTCGCGTGCGTGCTGGCGCGCTGGCTGTGCCCGCCGGCCCAACCGGGCGACCCCGATCCCGCGCCCGCGCGGCGGCTGCTGATCACTGCCATGGGCTGGGCGTCGGCGTGGGGCCTGTTCGAATGGCTGCGCGCCACGGTACTGACCGGATTTCCGTGGCTGAACATCGGCTATGCGCACGTCGACAGCCCCCTGGCCGGATGGGCGCCCCTGCTGGGCGTGCACGGCCTGGCCCTGTTGGCCGCTTTCCTGGCCGCCGCCCTGGCGGGGTTGTGGCAAGTCGTGCGCAGTTCGGGGCACCTGCGCCGCCATGACACCCGGCGCGGCCTGGCCTGCGCGCTGGCCCTGGCGCTGGCCATCGCGGGCTGGCCCCTGGCCGGCATCTCGTGGTCGCAACCCAGCGGCACGCCGCTGCAGGTGCGGCTGGTGCAAGGCAACGTCGAGCAGTCGCAGAAGTTCGACCCCGCGCTGATGGAAACGGGACTGCGGCGCCACCTTGAACTGGCGTCCTTGCCCGCGCCGGCTGCCGACCTGATCATCCTGCCGGAAACCGTGCTGCCCGTCTTCCAGGACCAGCTCGATCCGCGCGTCTGGCAAGCCTGGCGCACCGTCGCCGCGCGCAACCAGGCCGTCATCGCCATGGGCGTGCCGCTGCGCGCCGCCGGCGCCGACGGCAAAGTGCATTACACCAACAGCGTCATCGGCTTTGACCGCGATACGCCGCTCGAGCAACTGCGTACCGGCACGACCGCGCTGCGCTACGACAAACGACACCTGGTGCCCTGGGGCGAATACGTGCCGCCGGGGTTCCGCTGGTTTGTCGACATGCTGGACATCCCCCTGGGCGACTTCGATCGCGGCGAACGCCGCCAGGCGCCCTTTGCGGTGGGCGGCCAGTACGTGGCCTTCAATATCTGCTACGAAGACCTGTTCGGCATTGAATTGCTGCCCGCCCTGCGGCCCGGCCCGCAGGGCGAGCCGGGCGCCACCATCCTGGCCAACGTCAGCAACCTGGGCTGGTTCGGCAATACCTGGGCGCTGCGCCAGCACTTGCAGATCGGCCGCATGCGCGCGCAGGAAACCGCACGGCCCATGCTGGCCGCCACCAACACCGGCATCACTGCGGCGATCGATGCGCGCGGCCGCGTGGCCGCACAGCTGCCGCCGCACCAGGCGGGCATCATGCCGGTATCCGTACAAGGCATGACGGGGCTGACGCCCTACGCACGCTTTGGCGATACGCCGGTGCTGGCATTGATCGCAGCGGGGCTGATCGCCGCAGCCGCATTGGGGCGGCGCAAAATTCGCGCGTGAAGCATCGGGTTGTGGTCTGCACACACGGCCTTTTTTGCAACGCGTTCACATTTTTCTTGGCCCGACTTGCACACGAAAAAAAACTCGTGCATAATCTCGTTTCTTCGCCAACGGCACTAAACAAAACCGGCAAGAAACGGTGCGAAAACACCGGGGTTTGCAGGTAGTGTTCAGGGATACGGGGGTATAGCTCAGCTGGGAGAGCGCTTGCATGGCATGCAAGAGGTCAGCGGTTCGATCCCGCTTACCTCCACCAGTCGAGGCGAAGTAGCAGTAACGCAGTAAGTCCAAGTCCCCTTCGTCTAGAGGCCTAGGACATCACCCTTTCACGGTGAGTACAGGGGTTCGAATCCCCTAGGGGACGCCAGAATTTCTGGCTAGTAGTAAACCGCTGCGGAGCGGTAGTTCAGTTGGTTAGAATACCGGCCTGTCACGCCGGGGGTCGCGGGTTCGAGTCCCGTCCGCTCCGCCAAAGAATTCAGCAAAAAGGGTTAGCGATCTCGCTAGCCCTTTTTGTTTTTCGTCTTCCGTTCCGGTTCTCGGAATCAGGCCATCTGCCCAGAGCACGTCCTGCGCGCCCCATACAGGCGCGCCCAGCACGCAAGCCCCTTGCCGGCTGTTCACGGCTGTTCACCATGCGGCACTTTCGGCATCAATGCATTGACTCGTGCACCAGCAACCGATAGAGTCCTGCCAAATTTTTAATAAGATTGGTTCTCATATCGATTATGTTTTTGAATTTGCTGGGCCCGGTCAGCCTGCCGGCGCTTGCGCTGGCCTGCGTACTCGCCAATCTTTCAACTGAAAGGGCTGCGCCGCGCATCCCCGCCGCCATAGGATGGCCGTTGACGGCGCTGCTGGTCGTGTGCGCCATCGCCGCACTGTGCCGCGATCTGTCGCTTGCCGTGGCAATATCGGTGGCAGCGCTGTACCTGATGGCCGGAATTGCGGTGGTGTCGGCATTGCTGGGCTATCGCAATCGTTCGCGTCGTCCATCTGCGCGGAATCGCCATGAGTCTTGAGGCGTCTCGCGCCCGCGCGCCGCGCAAGCCGGCGGCGGCATCCGGCATGATGCTGCTGCATCACGGACTGGTGGGCGCCGTGCTGGGGTTTCCCTTGGCGGTTCTGGTCAGCGGATGCCTGAACGCCCTGCTGGGCGATGGGCAAGACCCTGCGCAGTATCAGGTCGCCATGTGGAGCGTCGTGCCGGTGTGGGTTGCCGTCATCTCGCTTGCGTTTCTGGCGCGCACCCGCGTGCGTTGCTGGCTGGGCTTGCTGATCGCCAGCGCGGTCGCGGCAGTGATTTTCTACGGCATCATCGGATAAGGCGGACATGGCAGTCAGTGCAGAAATCGTCCGCAAGTTCAAGATCGTGCATACCTGGACAGGCATTCTGTCCAGCATTGTGTTGTTTATCGCGTTCTACGCAGGCGCGCTGGCGATATTCAAGCCCGAGATCGCCATGTGGACGCAGGCCGGGCAGTCGTTGCCGGCGGGCCGCGCCGATATCGACGCGCTGGCAGCGGCATTCGACCGGCAGGCGCCCGGCGCAGGGCAAGTGGTCTTGGCCCTGCCCCATGCCGTCGATCCGGCCGCGCGAATCTATTACACGGCGCAGGGCGAACACCGCCTGGCTTATCTGGATGGCGAGGGCAAGCTTCGGCACATCGACGCGGTGGCGGCAGGCGCCGACCTGCGCAGCGGCCCCACCGTCGGGGATTTCGTCGACGACCTGCACCGCACGGGCGGTCTGCCCACTGACCCTCACACCGCTGAACCCGTGATAGGCATCATTAGCCTGCTCTATGCCGTGGCATTGATATCGGGCGTGGTGGCGCTGCTGCCATCGCTGGTCAAAGACCTTTTTCTGCTGCGCATTTCTCACAACGTGAAGCGCATGTGGCTGGATGCGCACAACATGCTGGGAATCACCAGCCTGCCGTTTCACCTGGTGATGGCGCTGACTGCCGCGGTGTTCGGCTTGCATGGATGGATCTACTCGGCCCAGTCGCACCTGATCTATCCGCCAGGCCAGGACCCCTATGCCGCCGATCTCGCCGCGCCGCCGGATGGCCCCTCGGAGGCCCGGCAAGCCCTGCCTCCCTCCGAGCTGCTTGCCCGCCTGCGGCAAGAGGCGCCGGGCTTCCGCCCCCAGGCCCTGATGTATCGCATCGGCGACGCGGGCGTGAAAGAGGCCGGGGTGCGCGTTGCCGGCACCGACGACCGGTACTTTCTGCGCGATGGCCGCGCGGGCTACGCGCTCATCGACCAATACACCGGCGAACTGGGGGCCACGACCTATCTGCCGGGCCGGCAGACCGCTACGGCCGCAACCTTGAGCAGCTTCTTTGCGCTGCACTTCGGCAACTTTGGCGGCCTGCCCGTGCGCATCCTGTATGTGGTGCTCGGCATGCTGGGAGCGCTGGTGTTCTATTCCGGCAATCTGCTGTGGATCGAGGCCCGGCTGAAAAAGCGCCGCCCGGGCCAGCCCCCCGCCGTACAGCCCCGCCATGTCCGCTGGCTGGCTTCGCTTACGGTGGGCGCCTGCCTGGGATGCGTGGCCGGGCTTTCGGCCAGCCTGTCGGCCGGGCGCTGGCTGGCGCTTGCGGCCGATGGCCAGGCCATGGCGGCACGCTATGCCTATTACGCCGTCTTCTGCCTGTATCTTGTGCTGGCCTTCCGCCAGGGCGCGGCGCGGGCTTCTGCCGGCCTGCTATGGGGCGCAGCGGCCCTGAGCGCGCTGGTGCCGGCCTCCAACGCCCTGTGGTTCATCTTCGCCCAGCCGCCAACGGCATACGTGCCGGCGCTGGCATTCGTGGACGCCTTCTTCACCATCGCAGCCGGCCTGCTGGGCTGGCTGGCGGTGCGCGCCCGCGCGCGATACCGGCAAGGGGCGCGCATTTTTCCCGCCCCTGCCGCCGAACCGTCACTACCTTCGACCTGCGAAATATGAAAACAAAAGCTGTGCTCGTGCGCCGCGCGCCGTCTTCACTATGGCTGTGCGCGGCAATGTCCTTGCCCATCATCGCAAGCGCCCAGTCCTCGCCGGCCGTGCTGTCGCCTATCACCGTGCAGGGCCAGGCCGACCCGGAAGCCCTGCCCGCCCCCGCCCCCGGCGGCCAGGTGGCCGCGGGATCCAGGCTGGGCATCCTGGGCAACCGGAGCACGATGGATACGCCTTTCAGCACCACGTCGTATACGTCCCAGCTGATCCAGGAACAGCAGGCGCGGACCGTGGGCGATGTGCTCCTGAGCGACCCATCGGTGCGCACCACGACCAACAACGGACACATGTACGAGCATTTCACCATTCGCGGCATGAACGTGGACGGCGCCGACATGGGCTTTAACGGCCTGTTCGGCGTAATGCCGTTCGCACACGTGCCGGTGGAGTTCATCGAGCGCGTGGAAGTGCTGCGCGGCCCGAGCACAACGCTGAACGGCCTGCCGCCGACGTCCAGCCTGGGCGGGACGATCAACCTGGTGCCCAAGCGGGCGGGCCGCGAGCCCATCACCGAGCTCACGACGTCGTATATCACCAAGGGATACGGCCAGGCGCATGTCGACATCGGGCGCCGCTTCGGCGACGAGCAGCGCCTGGGCATACGGTTCAACGCCGTATACGGCAATGGCGAGACCGGCGTGTCGGGACAGCGCAAAGGCCGCGAGCTGGGCGCGTTGGGTCTGGACTACGCCGGCGAGAGCTGGCGCCTGTCCGTCGACGCCTAC
This sequence comes from Bordetella genomosp. 7, assembly GCF_002261265.1. Taxonomy (GTDB): domain Bacteria; phylum Pseudomonadota; class Gammaproteobacteria; order Burkholderiales; family Burkholderiaceae_B; genus Bordetella_A. Next base: position 608,748 of record NZ_NEVK01000006.1, read on the forward strand.
AGCAGCCGCGACGATATCCACAACGGCAGCCCCGCCATGTACCAGATGAGCCGGCTGGGCAAGCTGGTGACGCCCCCGAATAACTCGTCCAACCTGTTCCTTGGCACCAGCGGCGTGCAACGCGATCATGGCTTCGCCCTGCGCGGCGAAGTCGACATCACCGATGCGATCTCGGCATATGCCGCATTCGGCGGGTCGAACTCGCGCGGCCGCGGCCTGATGTTCGGCACCCGCACGGTGGTAACCGGGGAAGACGGATCGGCGCTCGGATACGTGTACAACGTCGACAGCATCGAACAGGCGCGCGTGGGCGAAATCGGCCTGCGCGGCAACTTCAACACCGGCGGCATTTCACATGCTGTGACGTTGGCGGGCAACCTCGGGAGCTACGAGCAGGATATCTATAACCGCCCCAATGCGGGATACCCGCAGAACATCTACGACCCCATCCAGCCGGACTTTCCCGACAGCCCGGATCACAAGGACGGTGCTGGCTACGACAACCTGGTGAGTTCGCTGGCGCTGGCCGACACACTGGGCTTTGGCAATGACAAAGTGCTGTTGACCCTGGGCGCGCGCTACCAGCGGGTACGACAATCGCGCGACACGGATTACGACGAGTCGCGCGTGGCGCCCATGGCGGCCATCGTGGTCAAGCCATGGGGCGAAGACACGATGTTCTACGCCAATTACGCCGAGGGCCTGCAGCCCGGCGAGACGGTGGGCTTCGGATATTTGAACGAAGGAGAAACGTTCAAGCCCACCCGATCGACACAGGCGGAATTCGGCATCAAGCTGCGCCGTGGCGATATCACGCATACCTTCAGCGCCTTCCAGGTCGAAAAGAACTTTGTCGGCGCGATCTATGAAGACGCCGGCGACCGGCTCGCCATGGGCAAACAACGCAACCAGGGCCTGGAGTGGATGTTCAACGGCCGGCTGACTCGCACGCTGACCGTGCTGGGCGGCGTGTCTTACCTGCGTTCCGAACAACGGTCCGATCTGGACGGCGGCAAGAAGGGCAACGAGGTGTACGGGTCGCCCAACTGGCTGGCCAACCTGGGGCTGGAATGGGCGACTCCCGTGCAGGGCCTCAGCCTGAACGGCCGGGTCATCTACACCGGCCCGCAATGGCTGGACTCGACCAACAATGTGCGCATGCCGTCATGGACGCGTGTGGACGTGGGGGCCAAGTACGCCACCCGGATCGCCAGCACGCCCGTGACGTTCTACGCCAACGTGGACAACCTGTTCGACCGCGACTACTGGCAAGGCACCTTCGCCGACGGCTTCGCCCTGCTGTCGCCGCCGCGCACGCTGCGCCTGGGCGCAAAGATCTCGTTCTGACGCGGGGCCCGGGCCGGATATCGCCGCGCATGGGCAATACACCTGATGGGCCCGCCGGGCGCGACTTGCTACGATGCAGGCTCCCGCCTTGCGCCCGCCGGCCCGTCCTCCATGGAACTACGCCAACTTCGCTACTTTGTCGAAACGGCCCACCGCCGCAGCATCACCCGGGCGGCGGCGGCCCTGCACATCGTGCAACCCGCCCTTACCGCCCAGATCAAGGCCCTGGAAGACGAGCTGGGCACGCAACTGCTGGAACGGTCGCCGCGCGGCGTACGCCTTACGCCCAGCGGCGAGGCTGTTCTGCGCGATGCGACTGCCATTCTCAAAGCGGTGGAAGACCTCAAGCGCCGCCACGCGCGGGCTGCGCAGCCGGGGCGTACCGTAAGAATCGGCATACCCAATGGCATGACGCGCACCTTCGCCGGGCAGCTCATTGAACGCGCGCGGCAAGAATGTACGTTCGGCGTCGAGCTGGTAGAGGGCATGTCGGGACATTTGCTCGAATGGCTGAAATCCGGCCGGCTCGACATCAGCGTGCTGTTTGCCATCCAGCCCTTGCGCCAGCTGGACACCATGACATTGGCCGTGGATACGATCGATCTGGTCGGCCCGCCCGGCGCGCTGGATCCGCAACGCCCCATAGCGTTTCGCGACCTGGCGCGGTATTCCCTGATACTGCCCAGCGCCAGGCATGGCCTGACCCGCCTGATTCACGCGCATGCCCGCGACGCGGGCGTCGAATTGCAGCAGCATGCCACGCTGGATTCGATCGCCGAAATCAAGCACCTGGTATCGCAGGGCGTAGGCTACACGCTGCTGGCGCCGATGGTGTATCAGCCGGAGATGGAACAGGGCTTGGTGTCGGCGGCCCCGCTCTGCAATCCGGCTTTCCACCGCGAACTGGTCACGGCCATCCGCCGCTCGCACGAGCCGCACGCGGATGTCGCGCAAGTACGGGTATTGATGCACGAGATCTGCGCGGGCCGCCCGGATGCGGCGGCGGAACCGGCACGCCCCTGACGCGCCGGCACGGCAAGTCAAACCCGTGCGGGGCGCTAAGCGAGCGTCACCCCCGCGCGACGGACCGTGCCCTGCCAGAGTTCGGCCTCGGCCACCAGGCGCCGCTGGAACGGCTCGCGGCCCTGCGCGACCACCATCAGGCCCATGGCTTCCAGGCGACTGGCGACCTCGGCATCGCGCGCGGCGTCCAGGATGGCCGCCTCCAGCGTGGCAATGCGCGAAGGTTCGACGCCGCTGTGGGCCACCACCCCTATCCATCCCATGCCGGCAAGCTTGCTCAAGCCCAGCTCGGTCATGCTGGGCACATCGGGCAGCAACGGCGACCGATGCTCGCCCAGCGTCGCCAACGCGCGCACCCTGCCGGCGCGCACCGACGCCACTTGCGCATAGAGATTGTCCATGGCCGCATCGACGCGGCCGCTGACCAGGTCGGGCATGAGCGCGGCGCTGCCCTTGTATGGCACCGGCACCACGCGCAAGTTCATTTCCTGGCCGATCAACAGGCTGACCAGGTGAGGCACCGTGCCGATGCCGGGCGAGGCAATGGTGATGGTGTCGGGACGCGTCTGCGCCGCTTCGAACAATTGCTGCGGCGTGCGATAGGGCGATTCTGCAGGTACGACCAGCACGTTGGGGTTCAGCGCAATCAGGGCCACGGCCTGCATATCGCGCAAAGGCTGGTAGCTGAGTTCCGGATACAACGCAGGGTTGACCACCAGCGGCGGCACGGCAAGCAGTAACGTATGGCCATCCGGCGCTGCCTTGATCGCGGCCTCGGTGCCGATGTTGGTAGCGCCCCCGGGCCGGTTGACGATCACCACGGGTTGGCCCAGGCGTCCGCTCATCGGCCCGGCTATCGCGCGCGCCACGGAATCGGTGGCGCCTCCGGGCGGATACGGCACAATCCATTGCAGCGGCCGGTCGGGAAACTGCGCGGCGCGCGCCGGCATGCCCAGGCCCATACAGGCGGCGCCGGCCAACGCGCCCTGCAGCAAAGTGCGTCGCTTCATGGTGTTCTCCTTATTCCGTGCGCGCGTTGCGCGGATGCTGTGCGGGTACGGGCTCCACGGGCGGGTACCGCAACTTGCCCTTGACCACGGAAGGGCTGGACTGCGCGCCCGCCCGCACATACTGGCGCGTTGCATCGGTGAACGGCTGGAAGTCCCACGCCGGAAAATCACCCTGCAGCCGGCTCTGCTGTATCAGCCGGCGGCGCGCCTGGCTCTGGAGGATCTGCTGATGAAGGCGCGCCGCGTCCCATTTGCGCTGCGCCAGCTCGTGCAGGCGCTGTTCGATCTCGCGCACGTCGGGCGTGCCGGCCAGGTTGTGCAGCTCGTGCGGATCCTGCTGCAAGTGATACAGCTGCGGGGGGTCCGCCTCGGCCACGATCAGCTTCCACCACCCCTCGCGCACCATCAGGCAGGGCGCGTGTGCGCCTTCGCCGTTCATCTCGCCATACACCAGGCCGGCCGGATCCGACTGCGACGATCCCAGGCCGTCTGCGAGAGACCGGCCGTCCAGGGAATGGACCGCGTCATCGGGGACTTGCACGCCTGCCAGGGCCAGGATGGTGGGGAATATATCGACCAGCGAGACCAGGTCGTGGCGCACGGCCGGCTGGTCTCGCCCGGGCGCCGAAATCAGCAACGGGATGCGCACGGCGGGGTCGAAATGCACCCACTTGTACCAGAGGCCGCGTTCGCCCAGCATGTCGCCATGGTCGGATGTGAACGCCACGACAGTGGAGTCGTCCAGGTCCATGGCGTGCAAGGCATCCAGCAGCCTGCCAACCTGCGCATCGACGTAGCTGACCATCGCGTAATAGGCATGGCGCGCCGCGTGCACATGTGCGTCGCTCACCGGGTATTCGTCCTGGCGGAACATGTACCACAGGCGCTGGCTGTGGGGGTCCTGCCGGTCAAAAGGGATGGGCGCGACGGCGGGCATGTCGATGTCCGCGGGCAGGTACAGGTCCAGGAATTCGCGCGTGGAAACGTACGGGTTGTGGGGATGCGTCATGGACACGGCCAGGAAGAACGGCCGGTCGCGATGCAGGCGACCCAGGTCATAGATCTTCTGCACGCCGCGATTGACGACGTCGTCGTCGTAGTCGATCTGCATGCTGCGCCGGCATTCACCTGCCTCGATCACACTGCGCATGTTCATGCCCGTGGGGGCGATGGGAATTTCTTCGCGCCAGTCGGGCGTCCAGCCGAAATCCGACGGGTATATGTCTGTGGTCAGCCGTTCCTGGAAACCGTGATGCTGGTCGGGCCCCACGAAATGCATCTTGCCCGACAGAATGGTCGAGTATCCGGCCAATGCCAGATGATGCAGGAATGTCGGCACCTCGGCAGAAAACTCCGACGCGTTGTCGTACACCCCTACCGAGCTTGGCAGGCGGCCCGTCAGCATCGCCACACGCGACGGCGCGCACAACGGAAAATTGCAGTAGGTATTGGCAAAGCGCGTCGACCGCGCAGCCAGGCGGTCCAGGTTCGGCGTGCGGCATACCCCGTTGCCATACATGCGCAACGCAAATGCCGTCAGCTGGTCGGCCATGAGAAACAGGAAATTCGGACGGGTAATCGAGGACATCGGGCTCTCAAGTCGGTGAAGAAGGTTGCATGGCGCCCAGCAAGGTCGACCATTGCGCGGCTTCGCGAGCGATGCGCGCGCGCACCTGGTCGGCGTCCGCGTAGTACGGGTCGATACCCACGGATTGAAGCCGTTCGACGACGCCGGGCTCGCGCAATGCCGTCGATAGGTTGGCCGACAGCTGGTCCGCTACCGCCGGGGCGATTTTTTCGGGCGCCATCACGGCCAGCCACGATGCGCCGGAGAATCCGGCCAGCCCCTGTTCCGACAGGGGCTGCAGATCAGGCAACAATGCCTGCGGACGCGTGGACGTCAGGCCCAGCGCTCGCAATGAGCCCGCACGGACGTGCGGCAACACGCCAGGGATCAGGGCGACGATGCAGTCGATATTGCCTGCGAGCAGATCCTGCACAGCCGGGCTCAAGCCCTTGTACGGGACGTGTGTGAGCTTTACTCCGAAATCGCGCTTGAGCTGCTCGGCGTACAGGTGGCCCGCCGTGGCGTTGCCGCCCGAGCCGGCGGTCAGTTCGTGCCGGCGGCCATAGTCCAGGAAGTCGGCCGCCGTCTTGATCGGCGACCGGGCATTGACCACCAGCACGCTGGACAGCTCGCCCACCATGCCTATGGGCGATAGCGCGGGCGCGCGCTGGCCGGGTCGCTGGCGATAAAAAAACGGGTTGACCGTCAGAATGGAGTCCAACGCCAGCAGCAGCGTGTACCCGTCCGGCTGGCTGCGCGCCACCTCTTCCGCGCCGATATTCCCCCCAGCCCCGGCCTTGTTCATCACGATGACGGTCTGCCCCAAATGACGCGCAAGCGGCTCGCTGAGGGCGCGGCCCGCAATGTCGACCGGGCCGCCGGGCACGAAGGGAACCACCATGCTCAATTGCCGTTGCGGATACGCGCTTGCCCGCGCCGCGCCGGCCAGCGGCAGCATAGCCAGCAGCGAGGCGCCCCGCAGCCACGTCCGCCGCCCGCCATCGCGCAGGCCATGGCGCGCCCTGGATGCTGCATCGTCAATGCCGTTTGTCATCCTCGTCTCCCTCATTGTTCTCGTTGTGCAAGGTGCCGCAATGCATCGTAAGCGCGTACGCCTGGGCGTCGGTAATAGGAAAGGATGAGCCCAGCGATCAGAAAAAATGATGGCTCCGGTGGCGAGGCGCCATGCCCTAGCCCGTTGGTTTCAATTGGATACAAAAAAGACGACGTTCTCCGCCCCGCAAGATAACAACCGGTTGGCAACGCGGCATGCGCAAAATCCCCTAAAAAGCGCTATTTCCGCATAACAACCGCCAAGACGACGTCATTGTTCGATATTGCGTTCAGCCGCCGCAGCTTCTTACGATCCGCCGCTTCTGACCCGCTTTGCTATCCGCCGCGAGGGGCCACCGGAGAAATGCCATGCACATATCGACTTTTGACGCGTCCGCAATCGGACGGCCCGCTGCCCGCCTGCCCATGCGTTGGGCGCCCGAGCAGGTTCTGGCGCTGTACGAACTGCCCTTCGCCGATCTGTTGTTTCGCGCCCAGCAGGTGCACCGCGAACATTTCGACGCCAACGCCATCCAGCTGTCCAGCCTGCTGTCGATCAAAACCGGGGGGTGTCCGGAAGACTGCGCCTACTGCCCGCAGTCGGCCCATTTCGACACGGGCGTGGCCGCAGGCAAACTGATGCCGCGCGACGAAGTCGTGCGGGCCGCGCGCGCTGCGCAGGCCGCCGGTGCGCAACGGTTCTGCATGGGTGCGGCGTGGCGCAGCCCCAAGCCTCACCATCTGGAAGAGGTTGCGGAAATGGTGCGCGCCGTGAAGGCGCTGGGGCTGGAAACATGCGTGACCCTGGGGATGCTGCAAAAAGGCCAGGCCGAACAGCTCAGGCAGGCCGGGCTGGACTACTACAACCACAACCTGGACACCTCGCCAGAGTTCTACGGCAGCATCATCTCCACCCGCACATATCAAGACCGGCTGGACACTCTGGAGCACGTGCGCGGCGCCGGCCTGAAAGTCTGCTGTGGCGGCATCGTGGGCATGGGAGAGTCGCGCGTCGAACGCGCCGGGCTGATTGCGCAACTGGCCAGCCTGGATCCCTATCCGGAGTCGGTGCCCATCAATAACCTGGTGCAAGTGGCAGGCACGCCATTGGAAAGCACGCCGACGCTGGACCCGCTCGAGTTCGTGCGGACGATTGCCGTCGCGCGCATCACCATGCCGCGTGCGCGCGTGCGGCTTTCCGCCGGCCGCGAATCGATGAGCGAAGCGCTGCAGGCGTTGTGTTTCCTGGCCGGGGCGAACTCGCTGTTCTATGGCGAACAGCTCCTGACCACAGGCAATCCTCAGGTCCAGGCCGATCAGCGCCTGCTCGAGCGGCTCGGCATGGCGCCCGATGGCGGCACGCCGGCCGCGGCTACCGGGGAACGCACATGAGTCCGCTCGCGCCCGGATTGCTGTTCTTGCTGGCCAGCGTGTCGTTCAGTGTCACCGTGGCGGTGCTCTTGAAGCTGGCGCGCCGGTACGCCATCGACGTCCGGCAAGCCATCGCCGCCAACTACGCGGTAACCGCCGCGCTGAGCTGGCTGGTCTTGCGTCCGACCGGGGCGCAACTGGAATCGGCCGGCGCTTCCTGGTGGCTGCTGCTGGTCCTGGGCGTGCTATTGCCCTGCGGATTCATGGCGATGGCCCAATCGGTACGCTACGCGGGCATCGTGCGCAGCGACGCGGCGCAACGGCTGTCGCTGTTCTTGCCGTTGCTCGCGGCCTTTCTGCTGTTTGGCGAATCGGTCACCGCGCGCAAGGCGGCGGCCATCGCCCTGGCTTTCACGGCCTTGTTCTGCGTGCTGCGCCGGCGTGCGGCCGGCTCGCAAGCCGACGCGCCGGCGCAGGCTGGCGCGTGGGTGTGGCCGCTGGGCGTGTGGCTGGCCTACGGCACGGTCGATATCCTGTTCAAGCAGATGGCGCGCGCCGGCGCGGCGTTTTCCGGCGCCCTGCTGATTGCTTTCCTGCTGGCCGGATGCTGCATGACGGGCTACCTGCTGCTGCGCCGTACCGCCTGGCAGCCGCGCCACCTGCTCGCCGGCGTCGCGCTGGGCGCGGCGAACTTCGGCAATATCGTCACCTACATCCGCGCGCACCAGGAACTGCCCCATCATCCCGCGCTGGTGTTCTCGGCCATGAACATGGGGGTGATTGCGCTGGGCACCGTAGTGGGCGCGCTGGCGTTTCGCGAACCCTTGAGCCGGCTGAATATGCTGGGGCTGGCGCTGGCGGCGGCGGCCATCATGCTGATGATGCCGTGAGGGCAGGCGCACAGGCGGAATTGTTAGGCAAGGCCCACACTGCCCGTCGGCGCGCGCTGCGACTGCGGGAACTGTGGGTGGGTGTCTGACACCCTTCGGGAGTCAGACACCGGGGCTGTGCTGGTGCGAGTGTTTTGCCACCTTTCGGCAGTCAGAAACCGGGCTTGGGCTGTGGTGGGTGTCTGACTCCCGAAGGGTGTCAGACACCTACCCGATATGCGTCGAATCGCGGCCGACGCAGCGGCGCGGGGATGGCCCACGTCAGGCGCCGGCAGGCCGCGGGGCGGGCGGCGTCAGGTCGGGCTCATCGCCCGGCGCTGCGCCGGCAGGATCCGGGCCCGGCCCGGCGTCCGCCGCATCCGAGTGATCGCCATCGCGGCCGTCCACGGCAAAGGGCGCCGGCGCCGGCGCCTGCACAACCCCGGGTTCGGGCGTCGCCATTTCCATGGTGACGTCCACATCCGGATCGACGCGCGGATCGAGCGCCGCGACGGCCGGCGAGCTTTGCAGGTTGTCGGGCAGCGGCACAAAGTGCACGGGCGCCTCGTCCACCTGGTGCACGCCGGTAACGCGCGCAGGGCGCACTTGCCACACCAGTATCAACGCACACACAGACACGAATACGTAATACATGCTGGGCCCCGCCCAGGACATCAGCACGCCGGCCACCATGGGGCCCAGGCATGCGCCCACGCCGTAGGTCATCAGCAGAATCGCGCTCAGGCCGACACGCCGCTCGGACTCGACGTGGTCGTTGGCGAAGGCGGCGCCCAGCGGATACAGGGTGAATTGCAGTACGCCAAATACGCACGACAGGACCACCAGCAGCCAGAACGGCAGCGACAGCCAGCCCCACATCGCCACGGGCAGCAACACCAGCAACAGCGCGTTGAAGCGGATCAGCCCGGCACGGTTGATGCGGTCGGACAGCCAACCCATGGGCCACTGCGACAGCAGCCCTGCCGTGACGCCGGCAGCGACGAATATGGCGGCCTGCGAGGTCGTCATGCCGAACTTGGCGGCATATACCGGGGCCAGGCCATAGAATGCGCCGGACAGATTGCCCGCCACGAACAGCACCGTCAGCGACAGCGGCACGCGCTGCACGAAAAATCGCAGGTCCAGCGGCGCGGGCAGCGGCGTGGGGGGGTGCGAACGCGCCGTCACTGCAATGGGCACCAGGCACAGCACCATGCACGCGGCCACCAGGGTCAAGGGGCCCTGGTCCAGGGTGGCGTATGCCGTCAATGCCAGCTGCCCCAGCACGGTGCCCAGCCCGGACACCACCATGTACACGGAAAACACCCGGCCGCGCTGGTGGTTTTCGGTTTGTTCGTTCAACCAGCTTTCGATGACCATCAGCTCGGTCACCATGACAATGCCCGCCACCAAGCGAAACACCAGCCACACCGGCATGTAGTCGACCAGCATCTGCGCCAGGATCATGCTGGTGGAAATGGCGGCGCACGCCACGAAGGCGCGGATATGGCCGACGCGGATGATCAGCTTGTGGCCCATGCGGGCGCCGCATACCAGCCCCAGGTAATAGCCGGCGATCAGTGCGCCGATCCATACCTCGCTGACCGATTCGGCGGTCAGCCGCAGCCCCATGTATGTATTGAACAGGCCGGTGCCGATAAGCATCAGCAGTGTCGCCAGGTACAGCGACGAAAAGGAAGATATGGTGGTCAACATGGGGAATGCAGAGGGGTGCCGCCCAGCGGCGGCGCCGCGAGGCGCTTAGTGCGCCGCGCGGCGAAGACACAACAATACGCTAGATCTGCGACAACATCGTGGCGGCGTCGCTGACTTCGAACTTGCCCGGGGCCTCGATGTTCAGCTGCTTGACCACGCCGTCTTGCAACAGGGCGGAGTAGCGCTGCGATCGCACGCCCATGCCGCGGGCGTCGAGGTCGAGCTCCAGGCCCAGCGCCCGCGTCCAGTGCGCCGATCCGTCGGCGAACATGCGCACCCTGCCGGCGGTGTTCTGCTCGCGGCCCCAGGCGCCCATCACGAAGGCATCATTGACGGCGACGCACCAGATTTCGTCGACGCCCTTGTCTTTGAGCGCCTGCGCGCTTTCGACGTAGCCCGGCAGGTGCTTGGCCGAACATGTGGGCGTAAACGCGCCCGGCACGGCAAACACGGCAATGGTCTTGCCTTTTACCAGGTCGGCTACCTGGAAATTGTTGGGACCAACCGAGCAGCCGCCCGCTTCGGTGTCGAAAAATTCGGTCAGGGTGCCGTCGGGCACGCGGTCGCCGACTTTGATGGTCATGTTTGTTCTCCGGATCAGGCCAACGCAAAAACAGGCGGAAGTCGCCCGTTAACCCGACATCATAGTGCCAGTCCGGCGCTTGAAGGGGAATGGCCCCGGCCCCGCGTTGCGCCCTGGAAAAACCGCGCACACACGGATACGACTGGATACCGCGGCGGGTGCACGGCCGTAGCCCGGCCTTGCCATCATCGGGCGATGCGCACTGTACTGATTTTCGGACTGGCGCTGGCTGCCTGCCTGGCCGGCGGCCCCGGCGCCCGGGCTCAGGCCCAGAACGAATTCGACCAGCTGGTCGCCACGTCCGGCGCCACCAATGGCGCGGCGCAGGCCTGCGGCGCCACGCCGCAGGCCCTGGCAAGCCACAAAGAAGTCATGCTGGCCAATCTGCGGCGCTATGCGGCCGAGTTCGGCTACAGCGCGGGCCAGCTGGCCCCGGTATTCGAGCAGGGCCGAGACAAAGGCCGGCACATGATGCTGGACATGCGGCAGCGCGGCGTCGACGGCTGCACGGGCGTGATGTCAGGCTTTCGCCAGGAACAGGCCATGGGGTATGAAGCCATGAAACAGGCCATCGGCGAGATAACCGACGGCCTGCCGGAACCCGGGCGTTGACCGCCCGGGCGGCGGTCGCGCGGGCGCCGTCCGCGCTTACCGCAGCGCGAAATCGACCCGGGATGGCGCGGCTTCGCCCTCGCCCCCGGCGCCGTCCAGGCTGGACGCCACCACAAAAATGCGGTCGGCCGGGCCGGTTTCCTGCAGTTTCTCGTACACCGCCTGCGCCCGGGCGTCGGCCAGGCGCCGCAGGTCGTCTTCGCCGACGGGCGCGGCCTGGCGCAGCAGGGCTTCCATCTGGTCGGGCGGCACTGATTTGGAAAAGCCCAGGAAGTTGCGCGGCTTGTCTTCGATGTCGGTATCGTCGTAGGCCTCTTCAAGATACTTGGCGCGCTCCGGGCCGGAAACGGTGATGCCGGCGGGGTCGGGCTGCCGGCCCCGGCCTGCGGTGGCGGCGGCCTTGGCCTTGCGTATCTGCAGATCCACCCATGCCTGGCGCAGGCCTTCGATATCGGTTTGCGGGTCGGCGCGGCCGATGATGTCCAGCTTCAGGCCCGGCCGGTCGTTCAGTGCCTGGGCCAGGGTGGCGATACGCTCGTCGGCGTCGGCGCCCGGTATGGCGCTGCCCGGCTCGAAGTTGATATACGACAGTTCCTCGCCCCCGCCGAACGCCGATGCAAGCAGCGAGAACGGCGAGCTCACGGCCTTGACCACCAGGTTGACCAGCACGCGCACGATGATGCCGCCCACGGAGAACTGCGGGTCGTCCAGCGAGCCGGAAATGGGCAGGTTGATATCGATATTGCCGCGGCTGTCCTTGAGCAGGGCAACGGCCAGCATCACCGGCAGCTTGGTGGCGTCCGGGCTGTCGGTCTTGTCGCCGAAGGTCAGCTGGTTGAGCACCACATGGTTCGACGCCTGCAGGCTGCGGCCTTTGAGCTTGTATTCCAGGTCCAGCGACAACTTGCCGCGCTTGATGGGATACCCCACGTATTTGGACGAATACGTGGTAAAGCGAGGCAGATCCACGCCCTTGGCCGAAGCCTTCAGGTCCAGCGACAGGTACTCGGCGAACGGCTGCACGGCGCCACTGATGGAAAGCGGCGCCGTGCCGTAGACGCGCCCGGTGACCTTCACCTTGGCCGGCTTGGGGTTGCGCGAAGACACGGCCGACAGGCCCCCTTCGATGCGCGACAGCTCGGCCGTGTAATTGGGCTTGACGAACCGGTCGGTGAAGTTCATGCGCCCGTTGGCCAGCGTAATGCTGTTGACCGTAATGTCGGGCAACTGGCCCGACGTATCGGGCTGACGCGCCGCACGGCCGCGCGTCTGCGTGTCTTGCGTAATGGAGCCGCCCGCCTGGCCCGGCTCTGCCACCAGGTCCATCACATTGAGCCGCCCTTCGGCGCTGAGCACCACGCGGCCATAGAAGTCGTCAAGCGTGATGTCGCCCAGGTTGGCCGCGTAGCGGTCGCCATTGACGGACACATGCATGTTGGCCAGCGCCAGGCGTTTCCATTTGAGAAAGTCGTCGCGGTTGACGCGGTCTGCCAGATCCAGCCCGCTGATGTCTATGGCGCCCTGCCAGCTGGCTTTCATGGGGTTGCCGCCCGCAGGCGCGGCGTATACCGCCTGCCCGCGCGCCCCCACGGCCACGCTGCGCACCGTGGCGTTCAGGCTGGACGCCACATAGGGCGCCAGTGACGCCACGTCCAGATTCTGCAGATCCACCTGGGCCTGTACGGCCAGGGGTTGCACGGCCAGCGTGCCCTGTACCTGCAATTGGCCCGCACCCTGCACGCCCGTGGCTGCCAGCGTAAACGGCGAGGCCTGCGCGTCCAGCGCCACGCGCTCGGCCGCCAGGTTCAGACTGGCAAGCGACAGATTCACCGCCGGCTTCACCGATTCGTCGCGCAGCGACAAATCGGCCAGTTCTGCCTGTACATTGGTGGCCGATACGGCGGTGGCCCCTTCCTGGCCGGCCACGCGAACCTGCGCCTGCAGACCCAGGCTGCCGTCCAGCAGCTGAATGGGCGCCTGGCTGCGCAGTGCCGCGGCAAACGGCGCCAGCGCCAGATGGCCGGCGCGGACATCCAGGTTCAACGCCAGCGGACTGAGATGCAAAGGCCCCTTGGCGCGGATCCAGGCGCCATCGGACGCGTTGTCCATCGTGAGCCACAGATTGATGGGTTGGTCGGGCGGCTGCGGGAACTGGACGTTCTCGACAGTAAGCGCCAAGCCAGCCAGCGTGTAGTCAAGCTGGGTGGGCGTATCGCGCAGGCGCAGTTCGGCGTCATTGATATTGATGGCGTCCACCGCTACCTGCCAGCCGTCCGGCGTGGCGGCCGCCACGGGCGCCGGGCTCGCAAGCGCCGCCGCCTGCGACATGTCGGGCGCGGCTGGCGCGGATGTCGATGCGGGGGCCGATGCGGTATCGGCGGCAGCCTCGGCGGGCTTCCCGGCAGGCGCCGTCCCGTCGGGGGGCTGGCCTGCTCCCAACGCCTGGATGCCTTCGATGACCTGCAGCCAGTTCACGCGCGCGCTGGCATCGCGACGTGTCTGCGCCACGGGCGACCACAATTCGACCTGGCCCACGGCAAGCTGTCGGGCCATGGGGTCCAGCGCGATGCGGCGCACATTCAGGGTGCTCCAATGGAGCAGGGCGTCGCCGGACGTTTCGCGCACGTCGAGCTGCCGCAGGCCCAGCTCGCCCATTACCTTGATCTTGGGCGCGGCGTCGCGTGGCTGCTCGAACACGATCTGCAGGTCGGAATCGAGCAGCGCGCGCTCGACCTTTACCGGCAATTGCACCGGCCACGCGTCGGCCAGTTTTTCAAGCTCCAGGCCGCTGAACTGCACATTCAGCGTAGACGCGGGCACCACATCGAACGGGCGCGCCACGCCGTACAGATCGAAAGGGCTGCCGTTGATGCGCAGATGCACGCGCGGCTGCACGTCGATATCGGTGGCATAGCCGAAAGTGGAAATGAAGGGCACGCCCAGCGTGATTTCGTCTACCTGATGCTGGCGCCCGGTAACCTGGTCATCCAGCGTAATTGCGCCGTTCTCGAGCACCAGGTTGTTCAGCGAGAAGCGCGCCATGGCGCCATCGTCGGGCTCATCGGGCCGGGGCCGCGCCGCCGCGTCCGCGGCCAGCTTCTGCTGGATATCCGAAAAGTTGAAGCTTGCGGCGTCGTTGCGCACCAGGGCCAGCCGCGGCCCCTGGACCCGCACCGAATCGACCACGGGCGCGAACCAGAACAGCGACATCCAGGACGCGCTGACTTCCAGTTGTTCGACATCAAGCAACGGGCTGGCCGCGCCGGGCTGTTCGATGGCAAGATCACGGGCCCGCACGGTAAGCGTAAACGGGTTGAAACTGATGTGGCCAACCTGTACAGGCCGGCCCAGCAGGCCCGCCACGTCGGCGGTCAGGGCGTTGCGCAACACCTTGGGCACTTGCCAGGCGGCCAGCCCCATCAGCACGAGCACCACGGCCACAGTGGCCAGAACGATTTTTCCGAAACGCCGCGTAAAAATCCACGTGGGCATTCTGAAGGCCATGCGTAAGCTCCTGGTACGGGCAAGGGGATTATCGCGCCTGCGACACAGCTCGTCTATCATAGGGTGCGAGCCCCCGCAGTCGCGGCCGGAGCCGCCACGTACTTTCAATACTTAACATTTGCTGCCCCATGTCTTCGTCTACTCCCGCCCTCAGTCACCTGGATGAATCCGGCCAGATCCGCATGGTCGACGTCGGCGACAAAGCCGCCAGCGACCGCGTGGCCATCGCGCGCGGCGCCGTGCGCATGAACGCGCAGGCCTATGCGCTGCTTACGGCGCCCGGCCAGGGCAAGGGCGAAGTGCTGAACACCGCCCGGGTGGCCGCGGTGCTGGCCGCCAAGCGCTGCGCCGAACTGATTCCGCTGTGTCACAGCCTGCCGCTGTCTTTCGCCGGGGTCGACTTTGCGCTCGACGACGACACGCATACCGTAGAAGTGCGCGCGACGTGCCGCACACACTACACCACCGGCGTCGAAATGGAAGCCATGACAGCGGCCAGCGTGGCCGCGCTCACCATCTACGACATGTGCAAGGCTGCCGACAAGGGCATCGTCATTGAACAGATACGCCTTGAATACAAGGCAGGAGGTAAAAGCGGTGAATGGCGCCACAATTAATCTTTTGTACTTTGCGCGGATCGCCGAACTGGTAGGCACGCGCAATGAAGTCTGGCCCCTGGCCGAGCCTTCCACCGGCGCCGAGCTGCTCGAGGCGCTGCAGGCACGATACCCGCAGCTCGCCCCGGCCGCGCGCCTGAAGCTGGCCATCAACCAGACACATGCCAAGCCGTCGTCGCCGATCCGGCCGGGCGACGAAGTGGCGGTTTTCGAGCCGGTCACCGGAGGCTGAACGCCATGATCATCGTTCAGGAAGCCGACTTCGACGGCGCGGCCCTGCTTGCGCAGTTGCGCGAACAGGTAGGCGCCGAAGCTGGCGCCATCGTCACTTTCACCGGATACGTGCGCGATTTCGCGCCGGGGCAGGCCACCGAAACGCTCTTTCTCGAACATTACCCCGGCATGTGCGAACGCGAACTGCAGGGCATCGCAGACACCGCGCAGCAGCGCTGGAAGCTGGCCGGCACCGTCATCGCCCACCGCGTGGGCGCGCTGCCGCGCAGCGCGCAGATCGTGTTCGTGGCGGCGGCCAGCGCGCATCGGGGCGACGCGTTCCGCGGCTGTGAATACATGATCGACGCGTTGAAAACGCGCGCCCCATTCTGGAAGCGCGAAACGCTGTCGGGCGGCCGCAGCTTCTGGGTAGAGCAACGCGACGCCGACCATGATCGCACCCGCGCCTGGGAAACCGGCGGCACCCCCCCGGACTCGCCATGAACTCCCCCGCCGAGAAAGTCTCGCTTGCCTGCGCCGTGCTCACCGTCAGCAACACGCGCACAGCCGGAGACGACACGTCCGGCAACCTGCTGGCGGAAAGCCTGGCGCAGGCCGGCCACGAATGCGTGCGGCGCGACATCGTCAAGAGCAATCGGTACGAGATCCGCCGCGTCCTCAGCGACTGGATCGCCGACCCCGACGTACAGGTCATCATCACGTCAGGCGGCACGGGCTTCGCGCACGACCACGGCGTACCGGAAGCCGTGCGGCCGCTGTTCGACCGCGAGATCAGCGGTTTCGAGGCCCTGTTCCGCCAGGTGTCGTACGCCGAGATCGGCAGTTCGGCGATCCAGTCGGGTGCGCTGGCGGGCATGGCCAACCAGACGCTGATTTTCTGCCTGCCCGGCTCGAACAATGCCTGCCAGGCGGCCTGGACGCACATCCTGCGCGAGCAGCTCGACAGCACCCATCAGCCCTGCAATTTCGCGACCCTGTTTCGCAAGCCCCTATCAGCATGAAAGACGACCTGCTTGATTTCGACCGCGCCCAGACCTTGCTGGCGCAAGCCGCCAAGCCGCTCACCCGCCTGCAACTGGTTGCGCTGGCCGACGCCGTGGGCCGCGTGCTGGCCGTTGACATGTCGGCCACGCTGGACCTGCCGCCCGCCGACAACAGCGCCATGGACGGCTACGCCATCCGCCACGCCGATTACCGGCCCGACGTGGTCCTGCCGGTGCAGCAGCGCTGCTACGCGGGCGACATGCCGCAGCCCTCGCTGCCGGGCCAGGCCACGCGCCTGTTCACGGGCAGCCTCATCCCCGAAGGCGCCGACACGGTGGTGATCCAGGAAAACACCCGCGAAGCCGACGGGCAGGTGCAGATCCTGCAAGAGCCCGCGGCAGGCCAGTTCGTGCGCAAGCGCGGCATGGACACCACGGCCGGCAAACCCCTGCTGGCGCGCGGCACGTTGCTCGAGGCTGCGCACATTGCGCTGCTTGCGTCGCAGGGGCTGACCCATGTGCAGGTATACGACCGCCTGCGCATCGGCATCCTGACGACCGGCGACGAGCTCGTGCCGCCGGGCGCCGAGCGCGCCGCCCAGCAGATCTACAACTGCAACGGGCCCATGCTGGCCGCGCTGGTGCAAAAAACCGGCGCGCATGCCGTGCATGTGCTGCATGCGCGCGATAACGAGCCCGACCTGCGCGCCGCCATCGGGACCATCCTGGCCGACTGCGACCTGCTGCTGAGCATAGGCGGGGTATCGGTAGGCGAGAAAGACCTGGTCAAGCCCGTGCTGGAATCGCTGGGCGGCAAACTGGCGTTGTGGAAAGTGCGCATGAAGCCCGGCAAGCCCGTGGCGCTGGCGCACATCGACGGCAAGCCGGTGGTCTGCCTGCCGGGCAATCCGGTATCGGTGTATGCCGTGTACGCCACGCTGGTGTCGCCGCTGGTGCGCCGCATGCAGGGGCGCGCGCAGGTGTTCCCGCCCGTGGGCGCCGCGCCGCTGCGCACCGAGCAGCCGCGCCAGGACAGTCGCGAGGAATTCCTGCGCGTGCAATGGCGCCAGGAACCGGGGCAGGCGGCGGAACTGGTTCCCTACCCCAACCAAGATTCGTCGGTGATCAGTTCCATGCCCTGGGCCACCGGCCTGGCCCGCCTGCCCGCCGGCATGCCCGTGCACGACGGCGACGTCGTGCCGTACTACGACGTCGCGCACTGGCTGAGTTGATGCATCGCGCAGGTCACAGACACCGCACCGTGTTCTAACGGCTGGCGGGTGCGTGGGTGGCGGCGGTGTCTGACTCCGAAGGTGTCAGACACCCTTCGGGAGTCAGACACCGCACCGTGTTTTGACGGCTGGCGCGTGCGTGCGCGGCGGTGTCTGACTCCGAAGGTGTCAGACACCGGCACACTCGGCTATCCGCCGATGTAGCTCATTTCGACTTTGCGTTCGCCCAGGGTGGGCATGGGGGTGCCGCGGCCGCGGAGTTCGGAGTAGTGGTCGTCGCGCCGGGCCCAGACGCCGGCGATGGCGCGTGCAATGTGCTCGTCGTCTGCGCCGCTGCGCAGCAGGTCGCGCAGATCGTGGCCTTGCGTCGCGAACAGGCACAGAAACACTTTGCCTTCCGGCGACAGGCGCGCGCGCGTACAGCCGCCGCAGAAGGCCTGTGTGACACTGGAGATCACGCCGATTTCGCCGCCGCCATCGGCGTACCCCCAACGTTCGGCCACGCGGCCCATGGGGTCGGTTTCGAGCGGCCGCAACGGATGCGCCCGCCCGATAATCTGCAGCACTTCGCTGCTGGGCACCACTTCCTTGAGGTTCCAGCCGTTGGTCGTGCCCACGTCCATATATTCGATGTAGCGCAGCACGTGGCCAGTATGGCGAAAGCGCTGCGCCATCGGCAGGATCTGGTCGTCGTTCAGCCCGCGCCGCACCACCATATTGACCTTGACCGGCGCAAGCCCGGCTTCGGCGGCCGCATCAATGCCGCGCAACACATCGTCGGGCGTGAACGCGCTGTCGCTCATGCGCGCGAACATCGCCGCATCGAGCGCATCCAGGCTGACCGTGACACGACTCAGGCCGGCCTGCTTCAGCGCGCGCGCCTTGCGCGTGAGCAGCGTGCCGTTGGTGGTGAGTGTCAATTCGAGCGGAAGCCCGGCCGGGGTGCGCACTTCGGCCAGCATTGCGATCAGCGCCTCGATATTCTTGCGCAGCAAGGGCTCGCCGCCGGTGAGGCGGATTTTTTCGACGCCCAGTTGCGCGAACAACCGCGCCAGGCGTGTGATTTCTTCGAACGACAGCAAGGCCGACTGCGGCATGAACGCATAGTTGCCGTCGAAGACTTCGCGCGGCATGCAATACGTACAGCGGAAATTGCAGCGATCGGTGACCGAGATGCGCAGGTCGCGCATGGGCCGCGCGCGCGTGTCGCGAGCAGGCTGGCCCGCTGCCGGCAACGGTGCCTGCGGCAAGAGGCCCGCGCCTTGCGCGGACCGGTCAGCCAGGTAGATCACTTTGCTCATTCGCACATCATAGCGTGCCATGCCCGGCCCGTGCTCCGTACAGGGACGGGAAGGCCGCGGCCATGGTCTGCAGCTTGCCGGTGTCGGTCGCGTCGTAGCCCGCCAACTGGCGGATATAAGAAAGGTACTCGTCTCCCCGCATGATGCCAAGCAGATCCTGCATGGCGGGCGTATCCAGGGCGTTGCGCCGGATGGCGAAAAAGTAGCGTTCGCGCACCAGCGGGATGAAGTCCAGTCCGAAACGCCAGGCCGCGGTTTCCACGCCGACGCCGGTATCGGCCATGCCGCTGGCGATGTGCGCCGCGATGGCCATGTGGGTGAATTCATTGGTGTCGTAGCCGCTGACATCGCCAATGGCCACGCCGGCCTGCGCCAGCATGACTTCAACCAGGAATCGCGTGCTGGAACCGATCTGCCGGTTCACGAAACGCACGTCGGCCCGCGCCAGGTCGGCCATGCAGCGGATGCGCTTGGGATTGCCCTGCTCGACGAACAAGCCCGTGTTGCGCACGGCCAGGTGGATCAGCAGATAGTCATCGGGCATCAGCCACGACGCATAGCGCGCCATGATGGGCGCCTCGAAATCGCCCGTGGGAACCTGGAAGCCGGCCAGGTCGCACTCGCCGCGCTCAAGCGAGGCCAGCGCCTCGATGGCGGTGCGGTAGCGCAGTTCCAGGCCCGGCTGGCGGCCGCTCATGTGCTGCATCAGCGCTTCTACCGCGAAGCCGTGGCTGGCATGCAGGCGCAAGTGGGACGCCGGTTCCGGCAGCAGTTTTTCGAGCTCTTCCTGAAGTTCGGAAGCCAGGCTTTCCAGGGTGGGCATCAGACGCGCCTGAATGCGGCGATTGGCCCACAACAGGCGCTGCGCAAAGGGCGACAGCACGGTGCCCTGCCGCCGCCGTGTGATCAGCAGCTGCGTACCGAACAGGGTTTCGAAGCGCCGCAGTATGCCCCATGCATGGCGATACGACAGCCCGCAGGCGCGGCACGCGCCGGCGATGTTCCCCGTGGCGTCGATCGCCGACAGCAGGGCCAGCATGTCCGGCAATGGGTGGGCCGGATGACCCGGATCACCCTCGAGCACCCATTCGGGGCGCAGTCCGACACGAAACTTATATGTCATTTATTTCTTATTGAAGACCGTACTTTTGGCGATTAGAGTACGCCCATCCGGCGATGGCAAGCGATTTATATGTTTTTATTAGCATATTAGTCCGTGTCATGCGCGAAACAAGAACCATGGCGGCCTGCCCAAGGCCGCTGTACGGAGATAGCCATGTCCACGCCAATGGCGCCACCCGACCCTGCCAAGTCCGGCCCCGCGCCGGGCCGCGCAGCCGCCATTCCCATCGCGAAGGAATCGCCCGCCGCGACCGCCGCGGCTCGCATCGCCGAGCGCCTGCGCCACCAGCCCGGCGCGCTCCTGCCCATCCTGCACGCCGTGCAGGAAGAACTGGGCTGTATCCCGGCCGACAGTGTTGCGCCCATTGCCCGGGCGCTGAACCTGTCGCGCGCCGAGGTGCACGGCGTGCTGACCTTCTACCCCCACTTCCGCACGCAGCCGGCGGGCCGCCATGTGCTGGAAGTGTGCCGGGCCGAATCCTGTCAGGCCATGGGGGCCGAGCAGCTGGCCGAGCATGCCCGCCGGACGCTGGGCTGCGATTTCCACGGCACCACGGCCGACGGCGCCGTGTCGCTCGAACCCGTATATTGCCTGGGGCTGTGCGCCCAATCTCCGGCCATCATGCTGGACGGACAGCCGCATGCGCGAGTGACGGCGGACACACTCGGCCGCTTGCTGGACCGTGCCGCACAAGACAGCGGAGCCCGGCCATGAGTACGCCCGTCACCGTGTATCTGCCTCGCGACGCCGCGGCGTTGGCGATGGAAGCCGATGCCGTGGCCCTGGCCATAGCGCAAGAGGCGGCGCGCCGCGGCCTGGCCGTGAACCTGGTGCGCAATGGGTCGCGCGGCCTGCTTTGGCTTGAACCCCTGGCCGAAGTCGCCACACCCGCCGGACGCATCGCGTATGGCCCCGTTCAGCCGGAGGACGTGCCGGGGCTGTTCGACGCAGGCTGGCTGCAAGGCGGCGCGCACCCGTTGTGCCATGGCCCCACGCAGGAAATCGGCTACCTGAAGAACCAGCAGCGCCTGACCTTTGCGCGGGCCGGCATTACCGACCCCTTGTCACTGCAGGACTACGCCGCGCACGAAGGCCTGCAGGGAGTGCGGCGCGCACTGAGCCTGTCGCCGCAGCAGATCGTCGACGAAATCACCGAATCCGGTCTGCGCGGGCGCGGCGGGGCGGCCTTTCCCGCCGGCATCAAGTGGAAGACCGTGCTGGGCACGCCTTCCGACCAGAAGTACATCGTCTGCAATGCAGATGAAGGCGATTCGGGCACATTTTCGGACCGCCTGATCATGGAAGGCGATCCGTACGTGCTCATCGAAGGCATGATCATCGCCGGGCTCGCCGTCGGCGCCACCTACGGGTACATCTATGTGCGGTCCGAATACCCGCATGCCATCGCGACGCTGAACGCCGCCATCGAGCGCGCCCGCGCGGCGGGCTGGCTGGGCAGCGATATTCAGGGCAGCGGCCGCGGGTTCGACCTGGAAGTGCGCAAAGGCGCCGGCGCCTATATCTGCGGCGAAGAAACGTCGCTGCTCGAAAGCCTGGAAGGCAAGCGCGGCGTGGTGCGCGCCAAGCCGCCGCTGCCCGCCATCGCGGGCCTGTTCGGCAAGCCCACGGTCATCAACAACGTCATATCGCTGGCTACGGTACCCATCATCCTGGCGCGCGGCGCGGCGTTCTATCGCGACTACGGCATGGGCCGTTCGCAGGGCACGCTGCCGTTCCAGCTGGCGGGCAATATCAAGCGCGGCGGGCTGGTCGAAGTGGCCTTCGGCATCACCTTGCGCGAACTGCTCTACGACTACGGCGGGGGCAGCGCGTCGGGCCGGCCGCTGCGCGCGGTGCAGGTGGGCGGGCCGCTGGGCGCATACCTGCCCGAATCGCAATGGGACGCGCCGCTGGATTACGAAGCCTATGCCGCCATCTCGGCCATGGTCGGCCATGGCGGCATTGTGGCGTTCGACGACACGGTGGACATGGCCCGCATGGCGCGCTATGCCATGGAGTTCTGCGCAGTGGAGTCCTGTGGCAAGTGCACGCCATGCCGCATCGGCGCGGTGCGCGGCGTCGAAACGCTGGACAGGATCGCGGCGCGCGGCGCCGGCCACGAGCAGCAGGTGCACCTGCTGCGCGACCTGTGCGACACCATGCTGGGCGGATCGCTTTGCGCGCTGGGGGGCATGACGCCCTACCCGGTGCTGTCCGCGTTGAACCACTTTCCTGAAGACTTCGGGCTGGCCGCCACCGCGGCCGCGCACCCGGCCTGACCATAGCGAGACCGCAATGCTCGAAACCGTCATCAAGCGCGAACGCGACCTGGGCACGCCGGCCCGGGTGTCCGAAAACATGGTGACGCTCACCATAGATGGCCGTCCGGTAAGCGTGCCCGAAGGCACCTCGGTGATGCGCGCCGCAGCCGAGTCCGGCATCAATATCCCCAAGCTGTGCGCCACGGACAGCCTGGAACCCTTTGGGTCGTGCCGCCTGTGCCTGGTGCAGATCGACGGCCGGCGCGGCTATCCGGCATCGTGCACCACGCCGGTCGAAGAGGGCATGGTGGTGCACACCGAAACCCCCAGACTGCACGAGCTGCGGCGGGGCGTGATGGAGCTGTATATATCTGACCACCCGCTCGATTGCCTGACCTGCCCGGCCAACGGCGATTGCGAATTGCAGGACATGGCAGGCGTGGTGGGGCTGCGCGCGGTGCGCTACGGATTCGACGGCGCGAACCACCTGCATGACAAGACAGACGATTCCAACCCGTACTTTTCGTACGACCCATCCAAGTGCATTGTCTGCAACCGCTGCGTGCGCGCCTGCGAGGAAACGCAGGGCACGTTTGCCCTGACGATATCCGGCAAGGGCTTTGCGTCGCGCGTGTCGGCCGGCCAGGACCAGCCTTTCCTGCAGAGCGAATGCGTATCGTGCGGCGCCTGTGTGCAGGCCTGCCCGACTTCCACGCTGCAGGAAAAGAGCGTCATCGCCATGGGCCAGGCCGAGCATTCGGTGATTACCACTTGCGCCTATTGCGGCGTGGGCTGCGGCTTCAAGGCCGAAATGAAGGGCCAGGAAGTGGTGCGCATGGTGCCCTGGAAAGACGGCCAGGCCAACCGCGGCCATGCCTGTGTGAAGGGCCGCTTCGCCTGGGGCTATGCCACGCACAAAGACCGCGTGCTCAAGCCCATGATACGCAAGCGCATCACGGACCCGTGGCGCGAGGTTTCCTGGCAGGAAGCCATCGACTATGCCGCATCGGAATTCCGCCGCATCCAGGCCGATCACGGGCGCGACGCCATCGGCGGCATCACCTCGTCGCGCTGCACGAACGAAGAAACCTGGCTGGTGCAGAAGCTGGTGCGTGCGGCGTTCGGTACCAACAACGTGGACACCTGCGCGCGCGTGTGCCACTCGCCCACCGGCTATGGGTTGAAGCAGACGCTGGGCGAGTCGGCCGGCACGCAGACGTTCGACTCCATCATGCACACCGACGTGGTCGTCCTGATGGGCGCCAATCCCAGCAGCGCCCATCCGGTGTTCGCCTCGCGCATGAAGCGGCGCCTGCGAGAAGGGGCGCGCCTGATCGTGATCGACCCGCGCCGCATCGAACTGGTGGATGCGCCGCACATCAAGGCCGACTTCCACCTGCCCGTGCGCCCCGGCACCAACGTGGCGCTGCTTACCGCGCTGGCGCACGTCATTGTCACCGAAGGCCTGGTCAACGAGCCTTTCGTGGCGCAGCGCTGCGAAGCAAAAGCCTTTGAGCAATGGCGCGAATTCGTGGCGCGGCCCGAGAACTCGCCCGAAGCCACCGAAGCCACGACTGGCGTGCCGGCCGCGCATGTGCGCGGCGCCGCCCGCCTGTATGCCACCGGCGGCAACGGCTCCATTTACTACGGCCTGGGCGTCACCGAGCACAGCCAGGGTTCTACCGCCGTGATGGCCATCGCCAACCTGGCCATGGCCACCGGCAATATCGGGCGCGAGGGCGTGGGCGTGAATCCCTTGCGCGGCCAGAACAACGTTCAGGGCTCGTGCGACATGGGTTCGTTCCCGCACGAATTGCCCGGCTACCGCCACGTATCCGACGCCCGGGTGCGCAGCGAGTTCGAGGCCGATTGGGGCGTGACGCTGCAGGCCGAGCCGGGCCTGCGCATTCCCAATATGTTCGACGCGGCGCTGGGCGGCAGCTTCAAGGGCCTGTACTGCCAGGGCGAGGACATCGTGCAGTCCGACCCCAACACTCAGCACGTGGCCGCAGCGCTGTCGGCCATGGAATGCATCGTGGTGCAGGACCTGTTCCTGAACGAAACCGCCAAGTATGCGCACGTGTTCCTGCCCGGTTCGTCGTTCCTGGAAAAGGACGGCACTTTCACGAACGCCGAACGACGCATCTCGCGGGTGCGCAAAGTCATGGAGCCGCGCAACGGCATGGCCGACTGGCAGATCACGGCCGCGCTGTCCAACGCCCTGGGCTACCCCATGAATTATCGCCATCCCGCCGAGATCATGGACGAGATCGCGCGCCTGACGCCGACATTCGCAGGTGTGTCGTACGACAAGCTCGAACGCATGGGCAGCCTGCAGTGGCCGTGCAACGCCCAGGCCCCCGAAGGCACGCCCATCATGCATATCGACGAGTTCGTGCGCGGCAAGGGCAAGTTCTTCATTACCAAGTACGTGCCCTCGGATGAGCGCAGCACGCGCAAGTACCCGCTGCTGCTGACCACGGGCCGGATACTGTCGCAATACAACGTGGGAGCGCAAACCCGCCGCACCCCCAACGTGGTGTGGCACAGCGAAGACGTGCTCGAGCTCCATCCCCAGGACGCGGAAGACCGCGGCATCGCCGAAGGCGACTGGGTAGGAGTGCAGAGCCGCGCGGGCGAAACGGTGCTGCGCGCCACGCTGACCGACCGCGTACAGCCCGGCGTGGTGTACACCACGTTCCACTTCCCCGAATCGGGCGCCAACGTGGTGACCACCGACAGTTCCGACTGGGCCACGAACTGCCCCGAATACAAGGTGACGGCGGTGCAGGTGATGCGCGTATCCCAGCCGTCGGAATGGCAGCGCCAGTGGTCGCGGTTCACCGAAGTGCAGCACAAGCTGCTGCGCGAGCGGGAACGCGGCGCAAAAGCCGTGCTCGGCGGCAAGTAGACATGGCCATGGACTGCCAGACTCCTGCCGGCGTGGCGCGCCCGGACTACGCCGATGCCACCGTGGTGCGCGTGCGCGGCGGCGCCGCGGATGCCGCCACGCAGCAAGACAGGGTGGCCGAGGAAACGCCCGTCGCGCTCGAATACAACGGCATCAGCCACGCCACCATGCTGGCCACGCCCGGCGACCTGGAAGACTTCGCGCTGGGCTTCTCGCTGACCGAAGGCATCGTCGGCCAGCCCGGCGACATCCGCGGCATCGAGATCGCGCCGCAGTTCAACGGCATCGTGGTGCAGATCGAGATTTCCAGCGCCTGCGAGGCGCGCCTGAAGCAGCGCCGCCGGGCCATGGCCGGCCGCACCGGCTGCGGTCTGTGCGGCGTGGAAACCCTGGGCGAGGTGCTGCGGCAGTTGCCGCCCGTGGCCGCCGGCGCCCGGCCCATTCCCCTCGCCTCGGTGTTGCGCGCCATGCGCGCCCTGCGGGCGGGCCAGCCGTTGCACGACCTGACGGGGGCCACGCACGCGGCCGGCTGGGCCGATGCGCAAGGCCGGGTGCGCCTGGTGCGCGAAGACGTCGGCCGCCACAACGCGCTGGACAAGCTCGTGGGCGCGCTCGCCCGCCTGGGCGAGCCGCCCGGCGCCGGCATGGCGCTGGTGTCCAGCCGGGCGAGCTTCGAGATGGTGCAGAAATGCGCGGCGGCGGGCATCGGCGTGCTGGCCGCCGTGTCGGCGCCCACGGCGCTCGCCATCCGCGTGGCGCAGACCACAAACGTGGCGCTGCTGGGCTTTGTGCGCAACGCCGACGCCACCCTGTACACCCACCCTGAACGCATCGCATCCTGACCGACATGGACACCGCAAACCTGATACGCATGGCCAACCGCATCGGCGACTTTTTCGGCGCCCAGCCCGACCGCGAAGAAGCGCTGGAGGGCATCGCCAGCCACATCCAGAGATCGTGGGAACCGCGCATGCGCACCGCCTTGCTGGAATCCCTGGCCCGGCATGCCGACGGACAGCACGACGACGTGCGCCTGGACCCGCTGGTGCTCGAGGCCGTGACGAAGCATCGCGAGCGCCTGACGCCGGCCCCGGCCCGATGACGCGCATGCCCGGATAGCCGGCACGGCCGCAACGCGCGCGTACGCCGCGGCAGCCCAAGGAACCTGCTACAGTGCCGGCAGTCCCAGCGCCCGCCCCCTGCCCGCATGCCGTCTCTACCTATTGTCCACTGGACAGAATCCGGCCAGGCTTGCAGCGCCTATTGGCGTTCCGAGTCTGGCGCTGCACCCCCCGCCCGCATCGACATTGCCGACGACCGCATGCCGGCGTCGGTGGCATATCGCCATGTGTGCGCAGGCACGCACCTGCTGTGGCGGGGCGACTTCCATAATGCGCGCCAGCTGCTGCAGGCCCTGGCGCGCCGCATCGACCAGAAGCCGCGCAAGCCCGCGGCCAATGCGCTGGATGCGTTCAACCGCCACCGCATGGCCCAGGCCCAGCGGGCGCGCCTCTTGGGCAGCCTGCTGCTGCCGTTCGAGGCCGACCATGGCATCGCGCTGCGGCGCGCGCCCGATGCCCGGCAAGCCTGCATGCAGGCATACGGCCCCGCGCCCGGCCCTTACCTTGCGTCGCTGCGCGAACTGCAGGGCGTGATCGGCGCGCACGAATGGCGCAAGAAGGGCGTGCCCATCGCCGCACTGCAGGCTCGCATTCACCCGCACTATGGCGTGTTTTCGCCGGTGCGCGGCGAATACATCGACCTGGTGGCTCGCGCGCCGCTGCCGGCCGGTGTGCCGTCGCTGGCCTTTGACATCGGCACGGGCACCGGCGTGCTTGCCGCCGTGCTGGCCCGCCGCGGCGTGCCCCGCGTCGTCGCCACCGACCAGGATCCGCGCGCCCTTGCCTGCGCGCGCGAAAACCTGGAACGGCTGGGGCTGCAACCGAACGTCGCGCTGCAGCAGGCGGATCTGTTTCCCGAAGGCAAGGCGACGCTGATCGTGTGCAACCCGCCCTGGCTGCCGGCGCGGCCCGGCGCACCCGTGGAATACGCCATCTACGACCCCGAAAGCCGCATGCTCGCGGGCTTTCTGCAGGGGTTGACAGCGCACCTGGAAGCCGGCGGCGAAGGATGGCTGATCATGTCCGACCTGGCCGAGCACCTGGGCCTGCGCCAGCCCGGCGAGCTGGCCGACCGTTTCGCGCAGGCCGGGCTGCGCGTGGTGGGCCGCCTGGACGCCCGCCCCAGCCACCCGCGCGCCGCCGATGCGAGCGACCCGCTGCACGCCGCGCGCTCGGCGGAAGTGACCTCGCTGTGGCGGCTGGCCGCCGCCTGAAGCCGCGTCGCCCGCCGCGCCGCTCCCGTAGAATGGCCTAGCTGCCGGCCATCTTCGGCCCGGCATCCACGCAGCATGCCTTCGTCCGCCCCGCGCCAACCTGCTACCGCGCTCGTTCCCGTTCTGTTGCTGATGGCCGCCATGGTGTCCATCCAGGGCGGCGCCGCTTTGGCCAAGCATTTGTTCCCTGCCGTCGGCGCGCAGGGCACGGCGGCGCTGCGGCTGGCCTTGTCGGCGCTGCTGTTGCTGGCTTACTTCCGGCCCTGGCGCGTCCGCATGGCGCCGTCCGCATGGCCGCTGGTCGTGGCGTACGGCCTGTCGCTGGGCGGCATGAACCTGATGTTCTACATGTCGTTGCGCACGATTCCGCTGGGCATTGCGGTGGCGCTGGAATTCGTGGGGCCGCTGGCCGTAGCCCTGCTCAGCTCGCGCCGGGCGGCCGATTTTGCATGGATCGCGCTGGCCGCCGGGGGCCTGCTGCTGCTGATGCTGCATGGCGCCGATGCGCACAACCTGGACCCGGCCGGCATGCTGTATGCGCTGGCGGCGGGGCTGGGCTGGGCGCTGTACATCGTGCTGGGCCGCCGGGTGGGCGTGCGCGTGGGCACACAGGCGCTCGCCATCGCCGCCACCGTGGCGGCGCTTGCCGTCCTGCCCTTCGGGCTGGCGCAGGCCGGCGCCGCGCTTTTCTCGCCGCAGTTGCTGCCTGTTGCGCTGGGCGTGGCGGTGCTGTCCAGCGCCCTGCCCTATGCCCTGGAAATCACCGTGTTGACCCGCATGCCGGTGCGCATCTTCGGCACCTTGCTCAGCCTGGAACCGGTGTTCGCCGCCCTGTCGGGGCTGATGTTCCTGGGCGAAACGCTCACCCTGATGCAATGGACGGCCGTGGTGGCCATTGTGCTGGCGTCGGCTGGCATCACCGCCGGCGCGCGCCCGCCCGCGCAGGCGTCCGGGCGCGGCGGCGCAGAACCTGCGGCAAGCGTGCCGGCGGCAAGCCGCCCCGCCCGCTGCCGGCAGCGCGGCCGCAACTGAAGCAACCGGGCCGCCCCCTGGCGGCCCGGTTGCTTCAGGGCTTCACAACATGCCAGATGTCCCGCACCTTGTCGCCCGTCATGTCGCCGGGCTTGGTGTCTTTCACGAACAGATAGAGCGGCTTGCCCTTGTAGGCCCATTGCCGCGTGCCGTCGTCGCGGTTGATGATGGTGTAGTCGCCGTCGGGCTTGGCGTCGGCGGAAGCGACCAGGGGTGGCCAGTTCTGCGCGCACTGCCCGCTGCAGGCGCTCTTGCCGTCACTGTCTTTATCGAAGGTGTACAGGGTCATGCCGGCCGAATCGGCCAGCACCCCGTTCTGAGTCTTGACGGGAGCCTGGGCGTAGGCCGAGGCGGCAAACAGGGTGCACGCGGCCAGCAGGGCGGCCTGGCGGGCGCCAGCAAAACGTACGGCAATCATGGTGGTCTCCTTGGGTGGGATACAGCACGAGGTAGACGTCTGCCGCAACCGTTTTATTCCCGGGCGCGCGGCCAACGCAGGCCCGGGGCGCGCCTGGCTCAGTCGCGGAAATTCTGGAACTGCAGCGGCAAGTCGACGTCGGTCTTGCGCAGCAGGGCAATGGCTTCCTGGAGATCGTCGCGCTTCTTGCCGCTGACGCGCAGCTTGTCGCCGTTGATCTGGCTTTCGACCTTGAGTTTGGCCGCCTTGATGGCGGCTATCAGCTTCTTGGCCACAGGCTGTTCGATGCCTTGGCGCACCGTGACTTTCTGGCGCGCGCCGGCCAGGTTTTCGAGGGGGTCGGCCACTTCCAGGCAGCGCACGTCGATGCCCCGCGCCGACATGCGGCCTCGCAGGATGTCGAGCATTTGCCTGAGCTGGAATGCACTGGGGGCCACCTGGGTCACCACGAACCCTTCGAGCTCGAACTTGGCGTCGGTGCCCTTGAAGTCGAAGCGGGTGGCCAGTTCGCGATTGGCCTGGTCGACCGCGTTACTGAGTTCGTGCTTATCCACTTCGGAAACCACGTCGAAACTGGGCATGGCTGTAACCTGTATAAAGAAATCAAACCAGGCGGCCCGTCGCCGCCCTTCCTGCATAAAGTTTATGTCGTTTTGGCCTTGGGGGGCCAGGCGGGCGATATGATGCGGCAGGACCGTCCTTTCATGCCGCCAACGGAATACATTTATGTTCTATAGCCTTTTGAAGCTCGTGCACGTCCTGGCCATCATCCTGTGGGTAGGAGGCATGATCTTCGCATACTGTTTTCTCAGGCCGGCCGCCACGTGCCTGGAGCCCCCGCAACGGCTGACGCTGATGCGCGAAACGCTCGGCAGGTTCCTGAACGCGGTCATGCTGGCCGTCGCCGCGACGCTGCTCAGCGGCGCCTGGATGATCGGGCGCTCGGCCCGCCAGGCGGCCGAATCGGGCGGCAGCTTTCACATGCCGCCGTCATGGACGGCCATGGCGGCCCTGGGGGTCGTCATGGCCGCCATCTTCGGACATATCCGCTTCGCGCTTTACCCGCGCCTGTCGGCCGCCGTGCAGGCCGGCCAATGGCCGGCCGCGGGCGCCGCCATGGGGTCGATCAAGACCTGGGTGGCGGTCAACCTGCTGCTGGGGCTCGCCACCGTGGCGGTGGTCATGCTGGGATAGCCGGCTTCAGTCGACAGCGGCGCCCGCCGACTGCACGACCTTGCCCAGGCGCTCGTATTCCACGGCGCCGAACTCGGCGAACTCCTTGCGCGAGGTCGCGGCCGGCGTCGCGCCGCGCGCCTCCAGGGCCTGGCGCACTTCAGGCCGCTGCAGCGCACGCTGCACCGCGGCGTTCAAAGTGTCCAGTACGGCCGGCGGCGTACCTTTGGGCGCGTACAGGCCATCCCAAGCAAAAAATTCGTAGCCCGACACGCCGCTTTCGCCGATGGTCGGCACATCGGGATGCGAGGCCGCGCGCTCGGGCGTCGTGACTGCCAGCGCCCGCAACTTGCCCGCGCCGACTTGCCCCGCCACATTGGGCATGACGTCGATCAACAGCGAGATGCGCCCGCCCAGCAGGTCGGTCATGGCAGCGGCTCCGCCCTTGTAGGGAATGTGCCGGATGTCCACGCCCGTCATCTGCTTGAGCAATTCACAGGCCAGGTGCGACGTGGTGCCATTGCCCGCCGATCCACAGGTCAGCTCGCCCGGGTTCTGCTTAGCGTAGGCAAGCAGTTGCTGCAAGGTCTTGAACCGTTCGTCGTCGCCCTTGACCACCAGTGCCGCCGCGATCGTGGTAAAGCGCGATACCGGCTCGAAATCCTGCGGCGTATAGCCTGGCGACTTGTACAGCCAATGGTTCATCGCCTGCGTGCCGTTGGTGCCGTAGGTCAGCGTGTACCCGTCCGGCGTGGCGCGCGCGCCCATGGCCGAGCCGATATTTCCGCCCGCGCCCGGCCGGTTCTCCACGACGATGGTCTGTCCGAGTTCGCGGCCGAGGGGGTCCGCCACCATGCGGGCCAGCGTATCGCCGCCCCCGCCCGCGGCAAAGGGCACGATCAGCGTCAACGGCCGATTGAAAGTGGTGTCGGCGTGCGCCGGGGCGGCGGCCACGGCGGCAGCCACCAGCAAGGCCCGCAAGCCATGCACCATGGCGTTAGCAGTCTTCATGAGTGTCTCCTGAGTAAAAGCGTCACATCGAGGTTTGCCAGTCGCCGCCGCATGCTTGGCAGCACGGCGGTCGTTATGGATCGTTATGGAAGCGGCACGGTACGGCTGCCGAGTCGCAACTTCATCTAGCCAGCGCTGGTCCGGCAAGAACCGTAAACAGCACAGATTCATTCAGGCGGCAGGTGCCGCCGGCTTTGCTTGTCGGCCAGGCGCCACCCTTGCGGCGTCTGCACCAGCGTGTCGCGGCAATCTCGAATGGCCACCAGGCGTGGCGCGCCGGCCGTACCGTCCTGGGCCACGCTTTCATAGGCTGTCAGGTAGTAGCCCAGCTCGGCACGACCGGCGCTGGCCGACAGCAGCCGCAAGTTGGTGATGACATGACAGGTGGCGCGCCCGGCGGGACGGGCGTGCAAGGCCTGCAGGACCTCCCGCGGCCCGCGCAACGCCTTGCCCTGCCGCATCCAGACGCCGTCTTCGGCCATCAAAGCGGCAACGTCTTCATGGCGACGCTGGTCCAGGGCGTGGAAGAACGCCAGCACCACGGCTTCGCAGTCAGCCTTCACGGCATGGTCGGGATAGTTTTTGTCCATGGTCTTGCTCCTGAAATCAATGCTTACGCCGTCGCAGCGGCCGGACGCAGCTGGGCCGTGGCGAGCGGGGCATCCGTACGCGCCAGCACCGACGCATCCAGGCACGCCGCCTCGGCCACCCACTTGCGCAGCTGGCGCACATCCCGACCGGCGTTGATCGCCACCGCCGATACCGCGCGGCCGTCGGCGTCCAGGCCGACGGAAAGCAGCCCGTTCTGCGAAGCCAGCGGGCGCAAAGCCTCGGCGGCTGCCCGCTGCACGAATCCGACACTCTGGATCATGGCGTCGTACTGCTCCGACCACACCGCGCCGGTGGGCGCGTAAGGCGCGCCCTGGCCCAGCGCGGCTCGCGCAGCGGCAATACCCTGGTCCTGCGCGTTCTGCCAGGACTCCAGCCGCACCCGCATGCCGGCCTGCAAGGTCATCACCGCGACATCGCCCGCGGCGTACACATTGGGCGCCGAGCTGCGGCAGTACTCGTCAACCAGCACACCGCCATCGCAGGCAATACCCGCGGCGCGGGCCAGTTCGTCGCAGGGCTGCAGCCCCACGCCCAGCACCACCACATCCGCCGGCACGCGCCGTTCATCGGCCAGCACCAGTTCGAGCGCCGGGCCGTCTGCCTGGATCCGCAACAGCCCCGCACCCATCGCCAGATCGACGCCGTTGGCGCGATGCAGGTCGGCCAGATAGGCAGACACCCCGGGCGGTACGCTGCGCGCGCACAGGCGATCGGCCTGCTCGATAACGGTGACGCCGCAGCCCATCTGCCGCGCAGTGGCAGCGACTTCCAGCCCGATCCAGCCGCCGCCGACGACGGCCAGGCGCTTGCCGCCGGCCAGCGCCTGCCGCAGCCGCATGGCGTCATCGCGGGTGCGCAGCACATGCACGCCCGGCAGGTCCGTGCCCGGCACGGCGGGCACCCGCGCGCGGCCGCCGCTGCATAGCAGCAGCGCGTCATAGGCGAAAAGCTGCCCGTCCGCCGCAAGCACCGCCTGTTCGGCAATGCGCAATTCCGTAGCAGCCAATCCGGCACGAAATTCGATATCCAGCCTGCTCCACTCGTCTGCCGGCCACAGCGCGGCTGATTCCGGCGCGGCCGCGCCCGCCAGCACGGCTTTGCTGAGCGGGGGGCGTTCATACGGAGCGTGGGCCTCGGCGCCCAGCAGGATGACGCGGCCGCCATAGCCGCACTCGCGCAGGGTGCGGGCGGCCCAACCGCCCGCCTGGCCGGCGCCCACGACGACGATGGCGTCCGCGCTCATGCCGGCTCGGACCGCAGCATGATCGCCTCGCCTTCCACCTTGACCTCGTAGCACTTCAGGTCTGTGGTGACAGGCGGGCACTGCGGTTTGCCGCTGCGGATGTCGAACACGCCCTGGTGCAGCGGGCACTCGATGGTGCCGTCTTCCAGGTAGCCATCGGCCAGGCTCGCATTGCCGTGCGGGCAACGATCCTGCGTGGCGCAGATTTCGCCGTCCAGGTTGTACAGGCACACTGCCTCGCCATCGAGCGTGACGCGCAGCGTATTCGTATCGGGCGAGATATCGTGGATCATCGCCACCGGTTTCCAATTGCTCATGGCTACAGCCCCATTGCTTCGCGGTAATACTGGTAGAAGGCGCGGATCAGCACCTCGGTCACCATGTAGTCGGTGGGCTGGGTATCGCGTCCGCCCATTTCCACGATGCCCTTGCCGTCGGGGTATCCGCCCACGCCGATCTGCATCTGGTTCAGCATTTCGCTGTCGTCCATCGACACAAACCCGGCCGGCCCCAGCAGGTTGGCATGCTTCAGGCGCAGGCGCGTCATTTCTTCGTCGTCATCTTCGTAGCCGTAATAGGTGAACACCAGCTCGTGTTCGGTGGGACTGCGCGGAATGACATGACGCGTCTTGAGCGAATTGGCCTGGATGCCGAACTGGGCGGCCGGGAACACCCAGGCTCCGCCTACGCGACCGCGGTTGAATTCCGCGCGCGGGGTCACGGTTTCCAGGTCCAGCAGCTCCAGGTCGTCGCGGAAGCGGCTCATCTCGGACGTGGCTTCGGTTTTCTTCTTGCCCTCGTTGTGCGAGACCATCACGCTGTGCGCCCCGCCGCCGGTGGGAATGCACTCGGACTTGGAATCGGCGCGCCACAGCCCGAAGGTGATATAGAAGGTATGCAGCAGCGTGGCGTGGTAGGGATCTTTCAGGTTTTCCAGGTACATCTTCCAGTTGCTGGGAATCAACTGGCGCGTATAGCCCAGCAGCTTGAGCTTCTTGCCCGGCAACATGTGGTCGATCTCGGCCAGCACTTCCGGGCCGCAATAGTCTTCGAAGCTCGGCGCATCGTCGGCAAAGGTCGCCCAGACCGAGCCGCCGCGGTTCACGCTGCGCAGCTTGCGTATGCCGTTCTGCTTGGGATCGAAATCTTTGGGCATGCCGCCCTTGCCCATCGCGCCGCGGCGAAAGGGCACGCCCTGCAGGTTGCCATTGAGGTCATAGTTCCACTGGTGATAGGGGCACGTGAAGTCTTTCACTTTGCCGGTGTTCTGCCAGCAGATCTGCGCGCCGCGATGCGCGCAGCGGTTTTCCAGCACCGAGATATCGCCGCTTTCGGTGCGCACCATGATGACCGGCCGGTCGCCTATCCAGTTGCGCTTGTAGCAGCCGGGTTCCGGCACTTCGCAGTCCAGGCCCACGTAGTTCCAGGTCTTGCCGCCAAAGAACACATCCATTTCTTTGCGGAACACGTCGGGATCGGTGTACACCCAGTTGGGGATGCGCGTGTGGCCTTCCTGGGGCCACTTGCGTTTGATGTGAATGGGGGCCTCGGCGGCCGCGCCCTGCACAGGAGTATCGGGACAGGTCATGGCTGTTCCTTGAAAAGCGGGTTCAAACGGGAATGATCAAAGACGTGCGCACGCGGTAGTTGTCGTGCACGCAGTCGCGCCGGCGCAGCAGGAAGCCCCCGCCGTCGCGCACCAGTACGTCCCGGTAGATGCCCACCATGTTCAGCACAGGCTCGCGGTCGGACAGGGCTTCGGTGATCATGAAGTTGGCCTGGGCGACGATTTCGTCGGCTCCGGCTTCAATCACCCGCACCCCGCTGACAAAATGCCGCAATGCGCGCGGCTCGTAGACGGTGGTTTCGCGCAGCGCCGTGACGCGGTCTTTCAGCATGTTCTTGTTCATGCAATAGATCAGGCCGATGGGCAGGCCGGCGTCGTAGTTCTCGCGCGACAACACGCGGTAATGGCAGTCTTCGGTAAAGAAGGCCGGCCAGTCTTCCAGGCGGCCTTCGTCCAGGCAGGCCGCGTAGTCATCGTAGAAATCGCGCAATTGCGCCCGCAGCGCGGACGTATCGGTAACAGTGGTCGTCATGTTCAGTTCAGCAATAGTGCGGACCGGAGGTCCGGGTGCGCGCCCGCCGGCACAGGTCGATCGAGCGCGCGCCAGTTATCACGATGCGGCCAATTGAGCGCGGTTGCTCTCGAAGCCGCCCTGGCTGCCCAGCGCCAGGATGGGTTCCTGCATGCGCTCTTGCCAGATCAGCGATTCCATCGCAATCTGCAGCGGATGGTCCTGCACGGTCAGGGCCGACGTGGTCTCCGTGCCCGAATGGTGCGAATGGATCGCCCAGCCGGGCGCCGACAGGATCAGGTCGCCTGCCTTCCAGTCGAGCCGCTGCTTGCCCACCTGGCTGTAGCCGTTGCCGCGCAGGTAATAGTTGATGGCCGCGGAACTGTGGCGATGCGGCACGTGGTGGTTATCGGGCGGCGACGAAGAAATCGTCGCAAAGTAGCTGTGCGTAGTGCCAATGCGCCGCTCGGTGGCGGGGTTGTACAGCACGAACAGCCGCCGGCCGTTGTACCCCTTGGCGATCTCTTCCACGCTGGGCAGATGCCGCGACACTTTTTCCCAGGGCCAGTGCAGCGCCTTGGATTCCAGCACATCGATGTCGATCAGCCATTCGTAGCCCAGCAGGCTCGCGCCGTCTTCGCCGATCTGCTCGCGCAGCGCCAGGTCGCGCGCGCGCTGCGCCCCGGCGGGACGAGGCTCGGGCCGCCGGGTATTCGCGTCGGCCGGCGGCACGTCGCCCTCGAACTCTTCCACATAATGCACTTCCAGCTTTTCGAGCAGCGGCGCATTCGAATACGACAGCCGCACCCAGGGCTCCTTGCCGTCATTGCGGTACGAATGAACCTGCATCGACGGCGTGTTCCAGACGTCCCACTTGGAAATGCGCAGTTCGCGGCCGTTGACGACCGCCACGCCGGAACCCTGAATACAGATCTCGAGCATGTTCGAGTTCTTGCGCAGGTTCAGCGTGGATTCGCCCGGGTTGACGACATTGATGGTCACATCCGTGCCGGGCGTCAGGCCAAGAACGGGCCCCGTGGCGCGCGGGTGCACGATCAACGACGCGCGGCGGCCATTGGCCGGCCGCGGCGCCGCGATCAGGCGTTCGATCTCGCGGTCGATGTCTTCCTTCGGGATCAACACCGGATCCCACTGTTCCTGCGGGCGTGGGGCAACCCCACTGACGTCTACAAACATAATGTCTCCTTGCCGGTTCGATGCATGCCGGCGGCCGCCGGCGCTATAAAAGAATGTGCGAGTCGGGCTGGTGCCTACAGGCGCGACAGCAACAGGTTTTCGCGCGTCTGCCGGGGCAACGCGTGTCCCAGGTCACGGGCGCAGGCAGACTCATAAACCACGCGGGCCATGGCCAGGTCGGACAGGCCCATGCCCATGCCCTTGAATATCGTCAGGCGCGCGCCGTCGGGCCGCATGGCGCCGCCGGCCAGTACATTGCCCAGCACCTGCACGCCCTGCCAAGGCGCGCCGTCGCTGCCATAGCGTTCACGCAGCTCACGCGATCCGCGCCGGGCGTTTTCCATGTCATCTACGACCACCATGTCCGCCAGGTCGAACACATCCTGCGCAAACTCCGCCTTGGCGGGCAGAATCGCCCCCACCGCGTTCAGATGGCGGCATGCCGCCAGGTCTGCAGCCGCCACGAACGGTTCGGACGCCCGCGTGATCAACGTCACGATCTCTGCGCCATCCAGAGCCTCTTGCAAGGTGTCCGCGGCCTGTACGGCAAACGGATACCTGGGCGCCACGCGCTCGACAAAGGCGCGACGCTTCTCGGGGGTGGGGCTGTATACGCGCACCGATCGCAACCCGCGCACCGCAGCCAGGGCGGCAAGCTGGGTCAGCGCCTGCGGGCCCGTGCCCACCAGCGCGGCGGTGCTTGCCTCTTGCGGGGCCAGCACGCGGGTCGCCACGCCACTGATCGCCGCGGTGCGCAACATGCCCAGCGCGCGCGCCTCGATGATGGCCAGCAATGTGCCCGCATTCGCATCGAACAGACTGAACACCGACCCGCCGCCCGCCTTGGTATGCACCCAGGTCTTGAACCCGGCATATCCGCCGGCGCTCATCAACGACCCCAGCGCGTGCATCGAACTGCCGTCGCCCCACGTCGCCAGGCTCTTGGGCAGATTGCGCGCCTCGTCGCGCCCCTGTGCGGCAAGAACATCCTGCAGCGCGTCGATCGCGCGCGGCATATCCAATACCGACACTACGTCGTGTTCACTCAGGTAACGCATTGGTTCAGCCATTGCCGTGCTCTTCCGTGGATTCTTCAATGGGGTCGGCCGGCTCGTCGGCCACCCGGTTGCTCAGCCGGCCCACGCCGGGAATATCGACCTCGAGCACATCGCCAGCCACCATGAAACGCGGCGGCGTGCGGCGCGCGCCCACGCCTTCCGGCGTGCCGGTGGCGATCACGTCGCCCGGCGCGAGCGGCGTGAAAGTGCTGATATAGGCGATCAGTTCAGGTATGGGGAAGATAAGGTCGGCCACCTGGCCGTCCTGCATGACTTCGCCGTTCAGGCGCGTAATGACTTGCAAGGCTGCAGGGTCGGGAATCTCGTCGGACGTGGTCACCCACGGCCCCAGCGCGCCACTGCGCAGGAAATTCTTGCCCGGCGTGACCTGCGCGCTGTGTTTCTGGAAGTCGCGCACCGAGTTTTCCGCCATACAGGTATAGCCCGCCACGTGGGCCAGCGCGCGCTCCGCCGGAATGCGGCGGCCGGCCTTGCCGATGACCACTGCCAGCTCGCCTTCGAAGTCATAGCGGGTCGAGGCCAACGGCCGCCACACATCGGCCTGGTGCCCCACCAGCGTGTCGGCAAAGCGCACAAACAGAGACGGGTGCCTGGGCAGTTCGCCTCCCGTTTCGGCCACGTGGCGTCCGTAGTTCAGCCCTACGCACACGATTTTTCGCGATGCCGCGACGGGCGGCAGAAACGTCAGTCCGGCGATGGGCAGGCGCTCGCGGCTGGCCTGCAAGGCCTGCCCGATGGCCTGGCTTCCGGCCTGCAGCGCTGACGCCAGATCCGGCCATTGCGAGGTCAGCACGGCAACTTCATCGCCCTGTGCCACGCCCCAACCGGGCTGGCCCCGATGCAGGAAGCTAAGCAGCTTCATGGTGTCTCCCAGAAAACAATAGATTCCAAGCAAGTTCTTTTTGCATGCATTCCTGGGCTGTTTTCGACTCAGGAGCGCCGTTTTTTCTATTATTGCATGCAATTTTGATCTCGCACAAGGATTTGCACCGGTTTAATCTGCCGTTTGCATGCAATGTTTGGGTACACTGGGCGGTTGCATAGGAGTTCCCATGGCTGCACAAATCGACAAAGTCGTATCCGAACTGCGAGACCTGGTGCTTTCTGGCGAATTGCAACCCGGCGATCGCGTCATCGAGCTCCAGTTCGCCGCCAGGCTGGGGGTGTCACGCACACCGCTGCGCATCGCCATGGCCGAACTCGAAAAAGAAGGACTGCTGGAACGATTGCCCTCCCGGGGGTTCCGGGTGCGGTCGTTTACCGTTGACGAAATCGCCGACGCGGTAGACGTGCGCGGCGTGCTCGAAGGCATGGCCGCGCGGCTGCTGGCCGAACGCGGCGCGTCGCAGGAAACCCTGGACGGACTGCGCGACGCGGTCGAAGCAGGCAAGAAACTGCTGGCGGCCGCCGAGCGCGACCCCAACGTCACCGTCGACGCGCGCGCGTGGGGCCGGATCAACCGGCGGTTCCACGAGATCCTGTACGAAAGCGCGGGCAACCGCGCGCTGGTCGCTGCGCTGGAACACAACAACAAGACCCCGCTGGCCGGCCCGGCCGCCTTGACGCTGCCCTCTACCCCATCGGTACTGGAAACGCCGTTTGTATTGCGCGCCCAGGCCGACCACGAAGATCTGCTGCGCGCCATCACCCGTCGCGAGGCCGTCCGCGCCGAAAGCCTGATGCGCGAGCACGCGTATCGCAGCCGGGAAAACAAGCGCATTCTGCTGGCCTCGATGCGAATGGGCAGGACTGCCGCCCATCCGCCCGACAAGGATTGACGCCTACTGCGGATCAGTTCGTGTCCCACCAGCCCTGCAGATCGACGCCCAGGCCCGGCGCCGACGGCACGGTCATGGCGCCGCCGACGATGGGCGGAGGATCGGCCACGTCGGACTTGTAGAAGCGCGCCGTGCCGAGCCCGCAAGGCTCGATGGGGCCAGGCAGCAGCGCAGCGCAGTGCAGCGCAACGTGCAGGCCCACCGATGTTTCCAGGCTGGCCGTCACCACGCAGCGCACGTTGCGGCGCCGCGCCTCTTCGATGATTTCCCGGGTGCGATCCGGTCCGCCTACGCGCGGCGGCTTCAGGATCAGCACTTGCGCGGCATTCAGTTCGATGGCGCGGCGCGCGTGAAACAGCGAGCGGATGGAATCGTCCAGCGCAATGGCCACCGAGGTCTCGCGGCAGAGTTCCGCATACACCGTCAGGTCGGTGCCGCGCGGCAGCGGCTCCTCGATGTAGTCGATGCCAAAGGGCTCCATCGCGCGGATCTGCTCCAGCGCCCACGACACGTCCCACGACTCGTTCGGATCCAGGCGGATACGGATGTCCGGATATGCCTCGCGAATGGCGCCAACCCGCGCGATATCGAGCTCGCGTTCGGTGGTGCACTTGATCTTGACAGTGTCCTGCCCGATTTTCAGGGCGTCGGCCACGCGGCTGACGCACACTTGCGGATCGGCATCGCCGATCAGGTCGTTGACCGGCACCTTGCTGCTGGCCTCGCCGCCCAGGAACTTGGCCAGCGGCAGGCCTGCATGCGCAGCCTGCGCGCTCATCAATGCCGACGAAATGCCGCAGCGCAGGCGCGCCGGAATTTCGCGCAGTTCGAGTTCATGCAACAGGTCGGCGCCCGGTTTCAGGCCGTCGAGCATGGACGAGCAATGTGCCGCATAGGCCCAGCCGTCGAACAGCACGTGCGGGGGCAGCGCGGCCTCGCCCCAGCCCACCGCGCCATCCCATTCGGCCCGCACCAGTATGCCGCGCCGCACATACTGCGTGCCCTTGGACCATCGGTAGGGCACTTGCAATTGCTGTACGTAGGGTTTGATGGATAAGGAATACGTCATTGCAGAGATCCTGGAGATAAAAGTCAGTCTGCCGGCAGCAGCACGCACCGCTCGGGAGGGAAATGCAATTTCACTTTGTCGCCCGCCGTGCGCAGCGGCCCCGAGGACGCGCTGGCGGATACGACCCTGTCCTGGTCCAGGCGCAACCGGTATTCGACCCGGGCGCCCACGAAAACGCTGCGCTCGACGACTGCGTCGAAGCAGTT
This sequence comes from Bordetella genomosp. 7, assembly GCF_002261265.1. GTDB lineage: Bacteria > Pseudomonadota > Gammaproteobacteria > Burkholderiales > Burkholderiaceae_B > Bordetella_A. The sequence goes on from NZ_NEVK01000006.1 coordinate 649,296, forward strand.
CACGGCGTCGGCAAACGCGTCGCCGATTTCGATGGACTCGGGCCGTATCATCACGTTGCGTGCGGCCGAGCCCAGGTGCGCGTTCTGCGTGGCCACAATGCGCCCCAGCGCCGTCTGCGCAACAACGCCCTGGCCATCGACTCGTTCGACCTCGCAGGGAAATATCTCGGCCTTGCCGATGAACGTGGCCGTGAACACGCGCTGCGGGCGCTGGTACAGTTCAACCGGCGTGCCCTGTTCGACGATTGCGCCCTGGTTCATCACCACGATACGGTCGGACATCGCCAGCGCCTCGTCCTGATCGTGCGTGACGAACACCGTGGTGGTGCGCAGCCGCCGCTGCAATTCGCGCAACTCGTCGCGCATCTGTTCGCGCAGCTTGGCATCCAGGTTGGAAAGCGGCTCGTCCAGCAGCAGGACCTTGCCGCCGCGCACGATGGCGCGGGCCAGCGCCACCCGCTGCTGCTGGCCGCCCGAAAGCTGCGTGGCCGAACGCTGCGCGAAACTGGCCAGCCCCACCATATCCAGAGCCCGCGTGACCTCGCTGCGCGTGCGGTCGCCGGAAGCGCCCGCGGCTTCCAGCGGAAACGCCACGTTTGCGTACACCGACATGTGCGGCCAGATAGCATAAGACTGGAACACCATGCCCAGGTCACGTTTGTGCGTGGGGATTTCCACGCCGGCGCCCGAGTCGTATACCGGCTGCCCGCCTATCGAAATGCGGCCGCGGGTAGGTGTTTCAAGTCCGGCAATACAGCGCAGCGTTGTGGTCTTGCCGCATCCGCTGGGGCCCAGGAAGGTGCAGAACTCCCCTTCCTGCACCGACAGAGATATCGACTTCACCGCCTCGACCGGTCCGCGATCGGTCTGGTAATGCACTTGCAGATCAGACACTTCCAGCATGTTTTCCTTCCTATTGCGCATTGCGCATCTTGCGTGCACCGGCCCACTGCCATACCAGCATGGTCACGAACACCAGCACCACCAGCCATATCCCCACTGCCGCGGCCTTGTTCGGCTCGCCGCCCACCCAGAAATTCCACAGCACGACGGGCAATGTCTGGTTGCCCCCGCCTTGCAGCAGCAGCGCCGAAGACAGCTCGCGCATGCAATGGGCGATAACCCAGATCCACACCGCCAGGGCTGCGGGCAAGGCCAGCGGCATCACCACGCGCCGCATGACCCGCCACCAGCCGGCGCCCGAGGTGCGCGCAGCCTCCTCGAGCTCGCGGTGCAGCTGCATCAGCACCCCATTGGTCGTGCGCGTGCCGAACGGGATATACGTGGTGACGTAGGCAATGGCGATGATCCACACGCTGCCGTAGATGTTCAGCAGCGGCATGTTGAGATACACGTAGATCAGCGCCACGCCTATCATCGTGCCGGGGATGGCGATGGGCAGGAAAGCCAGGAAGTCCACCAGCTTGCCGGTGACGCCGCGCCGCCGCACCACAATCCACGAAATCAGCACGGAGAAGGCGGCCACCACGGTGGATGCCACCACGCCGATCAAGAGCGAGTTGCCCAGGGCCGTGAGCGTGAGCGGATCGGTAAAGAAGGCCATGTGGTTGGCCCACGACGCCTGCATGGCGGCCTCCAGCGAAGGCGGCATCATCCAGGGCATCAGGCTGGTCCAGCCCAGCATGGCAAGCGGGATGACGGTGGCGAGCATGAAATACAGGCCCACGAATCCCAGCGCCACCCATTTCCAGCGCCCCAGCCGCGACAGGCGCGGGCGGAAGTTCTTGCCCGTTACCGTGACAAAGCGGCTGGCGTTGCGCGTCAGCCTCTGGTAGCCCCAGGCCTGCAGCAGCAGGATGGCGAGGAAGAACACCGATATTGTGCTGATGACGTGATATGCCGACATGCCGCCCGCCGTATCGGTGGCCAGGTACAGGATGCGGCTTGACAGCACGAAGATGTTCACCGGCATGCCCAGCGTGCCCGGAATATCGAACACCAGGAAGCCGACCATCAGCATGAAGGTGGCCGCGGCCAGCACGGCGGGCGCCAGCAGGGGCACGAAGATGCGCGCGAAAATCCGGTAGCGGTTCGCGCCCGAGGTCATGGCAGCCTCTTCCAGGCTGGGGTCCATGTTGCGGAACGCCGGTGAAAGAATCAGAAAGGTCGACGGCACCAGCGACAGCGCCTGCACGAAGACCATCCCCGTGACCGAATAAATATTGAACGGCGCCTGCTCCAGTCCCAGCGTGTCGCGCAGAAACACATTGATGACGCCGATGCGCGGGCTGAGCAGCAGGATCCAGCCGATGGCCAGCAGGAATGGCGGGATGGCCATCGGCAAGGTCAAGAGCACCCTGATGGGCGTCTTGGCGGGCAGGTCGGTACGCTCGACCAGCCAGGCCAGGGCCACGCCCAGCAACAGCGCCCAGAACATCGACCCCACGGCGAACCGCAGCGTGATCCACACCATGGACCAGAATTCCGGGTCGCCGTAGACCTGCAGATAATTGAGCAGTGTCCAGCCCGCGTCGAAAGGCAGGCCGGAAGGCGTCAGGCTGCTGATCACCAGAATGCCCAGCGGCACCAGCACCAGATAGGCAAGTACGAGCAGCACGACCAGCGCCGGCAGACTGCGCGCGATATTTGACCGGCCGAGGCCAGTCGACTTCATTGCGTGCATGAAACAGATCCTGAGATGGGAACGGGGCGGCCGCGCCGCCGCCCTGCCGCGCGGCAGCGCCGGGCAGGCAGGGCGGGACGCGTGCGATTACATTGCCGGGCGGGCTTTTGCCAGAATGGCGTTGTATTGCTCGTTCAGGGTCGCCAGCTTTTCGACGTCGTCAAACGGCCATTCGGCGACCTTTACGCCTTGCAGCATCTGGTACGTCTTGGTGGACGACACCAGCGGGTTGCCGCGCGAGGTGGCCTTCTCATAGACTTCTGCGCCTTCCGGCCTGGCCAGCCACAGCATCAGCAGCGTGGCGCCGCTGGGGTTGCGGGCAGATTTGCTGACGCTCGACGAGATGGTGTGCATGGGGGTCGGGTCCAGCATGCGGTACTTGACCGGCGCGCCCGCATCGAACACCGGCTGGGCCGAATGATAAAAGCCCACGGCAACGTCCACTTCGCCCGAAGCCACGCCCTGCGCAAGCGGGAAAGTGGACTTGAACAGGTAGGGCTTGAGCTTGACGAAGTTGTCCAGGCTGGACTTGGCCTTGTCTTCGCCCCACGCGCTGGCCAGCTGCGCAAACGCCGCCGCGCGCACCCACGAGCCCATGCGCCCGGTCCACTTTTCGTTGATGACCTCATCCCAGTTCCGCGGCGCCTGGTCGTCGGCGACCTTGCGGCTGTTCCACAGCAGCACGTACACCGAGGCGGTGGTCGGGACTGCGTAGTTCACCGGCAGCAACTGAGACGGCAGGCCCAGGTTGTCTTGCGACAGGTCGCGCAACAGGCCGCGCTGGTTCAATTGCCAAAGATGGTCCGGGCCGCCCGTCAGCAGGTCTGCGGTATGGCCGCGGGCCTGCACTTCCTGGATGGCGCGCGAGGCAAGCTCATTGCCGCCGACCATGCGCACATACTTGACCTTGACGTCGGGATAACGTGCGTTGAACGCCTTGAGCACTTCCACGATCTGGCTCTCGGGCGAGCTCTCGTACCAGACCACAGGCTCTGCCAGGGCCGCCTTCGCGGCAAGAGCCTGCATGGCATCGGCGCTCTGGGCCGCTGCCGTGCTACAGGTGGCCGCCAGGATAGCGGCAGGGATCATCCGGCGCAGCGCGCCACGCAACAGCTTCATGGGTCTCTCCTCGATTCCAACTTGGTAATGCCATACCAGCATGCTAATTGCATGCAAATTAAGCGTTTATTTGGTGATTTTCCGGTTTAACCGGTTTTTTTGGCTTATATTGCATGCAATGAATTGAGGTGTCAAGAAATCTTCGCGCGTTTTGCGCGTCATCGTCCGGAGCACGGCAAGCCATGTCCAGCCAAGTGAACTATGTGGTCTCCAGCCTGCGCAGCATGATCCTGGGCGGGCAACTCGAACCGGGCGATCGCATCCGCGAACTGCACGTCGCGGCGCAGCTGGGCGTGTCACGCACCCCGATACGCCTGGCGTTCAGCCAGCTCGAGAGCGAGGGCCTGCTCGAACGCCTGCCCACCCGCGGGTTTCAGGTGCGGGCGTTCTCTGTCGAGGAGATTGCCGATGCCATCGAAGTGCGCGGCGCCCTGGAAGGTATGGCCGCGCGGCGGCTGTCCGAAAGCGGCGTGCCGCCCGGGCTCGTGGGCGAACTGGAAGACTGCGTTCGCCAGGGCCGGCGGCTGCTGGAGGCGGCCGATGCCCGCCCGGGCAGTTCGGTGGACCCCTACGAATGGAGCCGCATGAACGGCCGTTTTCACGGACTGATCGTGACAAGCGCCGGCAGCAACGCGCTGGCACGGGCCATCGCCCAGAACAACAAGACGCCGCTGGCCGCGGCCAGCGCGCTGGCGCTTACCGCCAAGGCCGGCCTGGAGACGACGCTGTTGCGATCAGCGCAGGCCGACCACGAGAAAATCGTCGAAGCCCTGCGCGAAGGCGGCAGCGCACGGATCGAGTGGCTGCTGCGGGAACACGCGCGCCTGAGCGCCGACAGCAAGCGCCAGCTGATAGGCAATATGCGCAACATGGCCGACCATCACGTCGCCGCCGCCTGATGGCAAGCGGCGCCGTGCGGCCGCCCGGACCGGTCAGTCGACGCGGGCGCCCGATTGCTTCACCACGTCGGCCCAACGCTGGATGTCGGCCTTGTGCACGCGTTCGAACGCAGCCGGGCTTGGGTCGGTCGGCGGCGTGATGCCTTGCGTGTCGATCAGCCAGCGCTGGAACTCGGGCTTGGTGATTTCGGCGATGACCGCGTCACTGAAGCGTTTCTGGATATCGGCAGGCAGGTTGGCCGGGCCGAACAAGCCATACCAGGTGCTGCTTTCATAGCCGGGCAGGCCGCAGCCCTCGGCCACGGTGGGAACGCCGGGCAGCGCTTCCAGCGGCTTGGACGTGGTGACGGCAAGCGCGCGCACCTGGCCCGCTTTGGCCGCGGCGATGCTGGGCGCGCTCTGGTTGAAGAAGAAGTCGACCTCGCCCGACAGCAGGGCGGTCATGGCCGGGCCCTGGCCACGATAAGGCACATGCATGATGTCCACCTTGGCCTGGTTCGCGAACTGCGCGCCGGCCAGATGGCCTGATGTGCCGTTGCCCGTGGATGAATAGTTCAGTTTGCCCGGGTTCTTGCGCGCCAGCGCGAGCAGGTCTTTGCAGGTCTTGATGTCGGGGTGCTTCTCGGGGTTGACGATCAGCACGTTGGGCACATCGCCCAGCAGCGCGATGTGGCTGAAGTCTTTCCAGACATCGAACGACAGGCTGCTGTACAGCGCCGCGTTGATGGCATGCGTGCCGGCCGTGCCGAACAGGAAGGTGTAGCCGTCGGGCTGCGCGCGCGACACCACGTCGGACGCAACGTTGCCGCCGGCGCCGGTGCGGGCTTCGACGACGATGGGCACGCCCAGTGTTCCGGTCAGACCCTGCCCCAGCTTGCGGGCGTACAGGTCCACGCCGGATCCGTTCGGGAAGCCCCCGACGATGGTGATCGGCCGCGATGGCCATTTGTCTTGCGCGGCTGCCGGCGCTGCGGCCGCTAATGTGGCCGCGGTGAACGCGGCGATGCTGAGGATGCGCAACATGATGGATTTTTCCCCTTGTGAAAGTTGCTGCGAAAAACCGCCGGCGGCCGGCGAACCGGCGGCCGGCGAACCGGCGGCTGGCGGAATATGACTTAAACCAATTGAGCCACCGCCCGTCCGATGCGTTCCAATGCCGTCTGCAGCTGGGCCTGCGAGGTCGCATAGCTGATGCGGAAATACGGCGCCAGCCCGAACACCGTGCCCGGCACCACGGCCACATCGTGATCCTGAAGCAGATATTGGCAAAAATCGATATCGGTATGCAAAACCTGTCCGCCCGGCGTACGCCGCCCCATGACCCCCGCGCAGCTAGCATAGGTATAGAACGCCCCTTCCGGACGGCGGCACGACAGCCCGGCAATGGCGTTAAGGCCGTCCACCACCAGGTCGCGGCGTGCCTGGAACGATCGCCGGCGCTCGGCCAGGATGTCCTGCGGCCCGTCCAGCGCCTCGATGGCGGCCGCCTGGCTGATGGAACACGGGTTGGACGTGCTCTGGCTCTGCACGACGGCCATCGCGCCTATCAGGGGTTTCGGCCCGCCGGCGTAGCCGATGCGCCAGCCGGTCATGGCATAGGCCTTGGACAGCCCGTTGATGGTGAGCGTGCGGGCCTTCAGGCGCGGCTCGACCTGCGCCATGGTGCGAAACGCAAAGTCGCCGTAGATCAGGTGTTCGTAGATGTCGTCGCACATCAGCCAGACATGCGGGTGGCGCAGCAGCACCTGGGCGAGTTCGCGCAGGTGCGCCTCGGAATAGGCCGCGCCGGTGGGGTTCGACGGCGAGTTCAGCATGACCCACCGCGTGCGCCCCGTGATCGCACGCTCGAGATCGGCCGCAGCCATGCGAAACCCGTTTTCTTCGCTGCATGGCACTTCGATGGTTTTTCCGCCGGCGATGGCGATCATGTCGGCGTAGGACGTCCAGTACGGCACGCCCACCACGACTTCGTCGCCTTCGTCGAGCGTGGCCATCAGGGCATTGTGGATCACCTGCTTGGCGCCCGCCCCCACCGTGATCTCGTCCGGCGCATACGACAGGCCGTTTTCCCTTTCGAACTTGCGCGCGATGGCCGCCTTGAGCGCCAGGGTGCCATCCAGCAGCGTGTACTTGGTCTGGCCCTCCTCGATGGCGCGCACGGCTGCCTGCTTGACGTTATCCGGGGTATCGAAGTCGGGTTCGCCCGCCCCCAGCACAATGACGTCGCGCCCTTCGCGCTTGAGCTGCGCGGCACGCGCGCCGATGCGCAGGATTTCGGACACCGCGATGCTGGCGATACGGCTGGCGCGCCGCAATGCCGGCGCCTGTGAGGTATCGGTATTCATAGATTGCCTGGGCTCCTGAAATGCGCGCGCTATAGCGCGGCGACCACCATGATCTCGACCAGGATGTCCGGCGCGGCCAGCTCCAGCGCCCCGCAGCACCGCGCGGGCGCCTGGCCCTGCACAATCCAGGCATCATAGACTTCGTTCATGGCCTGGAAGTCGGACATGTGCTGCAGCCAGATGGTGACGTTGAGCAGCCGCGACTTGTCGGTGCCGGCGGCTTTCAACATTTCGTCGATCTTGGCCAGCACCTGGCGCGTCTGGCCGGCCGCGTCGGCGCTGCGGTCATCGGCGGTATGGCCGGCCAGGTACACCGTGCCGTTATGGATGACCGCGCGCGAGCGGCGCGTATTCTGGTCCAGGCGGGTGATGGCGCTCATTGTTGCTCTCCTTGGCCCGAGATGCGGCGGCAGTGGTTCAGCGCTGCCTGGATGAGGTTGTCGCTGGCCTCGGGCGTGCGGAACGCCGAGTGCGCCGACAACGTGACGTTGTCGAGCCTGGTCAGCGGATGGTCCTGTGGCATGGGCTCGGTGACGAACACGTCCAGGCCCGCATGCCCCAGCTTGCCGGACTGCAGCGCTTCGATCATGGCGTCTTCGTCCACCAGCGCGCCCCGCGCGGTGTTGATGAGAATGGCGCCGTCGCGCATGCGCGCGATGCGTTCGCGCGAGATGATGCCGCGGGTTTCATCGGTAAGCAGCAGGTGCAGCGACACGACATGGCTGGCGCCCAGCAATTCGTCGAGTTCGACAAAGCGCACGCCGGGATGCGACTTCGGGCTGCGGTTCCAGGCGATGACTTCCATGCCCGCGCCATTGGCCAGGCGCGCCACTTCAGCCGCGATGCCGCCGAAACCCACCAGGCCCAGCGTCTTGCCGGTAAGCTGCATGGCGTCGGTGCGCAGCCAGTTGCCGGCGCGCATGCCGCGGTCCATGCGGCTGAAACCCTTGGCCGACGCCCACATCAGGGCAAAGGCGCATTCGGCCACCGCCGTGTCGCCATACCCCTTGATGATGTGCACGTCGATGCCCGCCTGCGCCAGTTCTTCGGGGTTCATGTACGAACGCGCGCCCGTACCCAGAAATACGACGTGCTTCAGGCCGCTGCACTGGCGCGCGATATCGGTGGGCAAGTGCGTATGGTCGATGATGGCGATCTCGGCGTCGCCCAGCACCCCGGGCAATTGCTCGGGCGTGATGTCGGGCTGGCGGTTGACCACCAGCGGCAGGTCGTCCGCGCGATGCAGCCGCTCGGCCACGGCCGACAAAGTGGGGTTGGCGTCTACAAAAATGGCTTTCATAAAGCAGCTTCCTGTTCAGGGGTTCAGAGAGATCGGTCCAGGCCGGGTTCGGCGGCCTGCGTGAAAAGCGATTCGGCGTAATCGGCCAGCGCATTGCCCATGTAGATTTCGGCAAAGCCGGCGCGCGCCAGGTCTACGACGTGGTCCAGGTGTTTGTCGATGTGCTGGCTCATCATGGCCTGCGCGGCCGCCACGTCGCGCGCCTGCAGGGCGCGCACGATATCGGGATGGTCGTTGCGGGTGTGGCTGCGGCGGGCCTTCAGGTCGATCCAGCGCGGAAAGCGGATGCGTTCATTCAGGGACCGCACCGAGCGCACGAATTCGGGGTTGCCGGACAGCACCGCCAGACGTTCGTGAAACGCCTCGTCGCGCGACAACAGCCGCAGCGCCTGCGCATCGGTTTCGATTTCGTCGCGGCTGCCCTGAACGTAGCTGGCAAGGTCTGCCAGGGCCTGGTCGGAGGCGCGCTCGCACACCAGCTTCACCACCCCCAGTTCGACAGTGGCGCGGTATTCATAAAGCGCCATCAACTGCTGGGCGTCAAGCGGGCGCACGGTATACCCACGGTTGGGCGTGGCCTGCAGGAAGCCTTCCGCGGCGATGCGGTTGAGCGCTTCGCGCACGGGGGTGCGGCTGACGCCCAGGCGGCGCGCCAGTTCCAGCTCGTTGACGCGTTCGCCCGGGCGCAGGCGGAACGTGGTGGCCATGGCCTTGATGCGCTCGTAAACCTGGGCGGCTGTGGCGGGGTGGGGTGCGAGGACGGTGTTCATAAGCCGGCTGGACGGGCGGGCGGCAAGCTGCACACCCAAGTGTGGACATATGATGAATATTGTTTTGTATACAGTCAAGTGTTATGCTGCCTGCGCCTTTCTATCCGCGCCCCCGGCGCTGCTTTTCTCAGACACGGAACCCGAACATGGCCACCAGCCCCAGCGTCCGCACCGGCGGGCAGATACTGATCGACCAATTGCGCTGCCAGGGCGTCGAACGCGTGACCTGCGTGCCGGGCGAAAGCTACCTGGCCGCGCTGGACGCGCTGTACGACGGCGGCGTGCAGGTCGTCATATGCCGCAACGAGGGCGGCGCCGCGATGATGGCCGAGGCCTACGGCAAGCTCACCGGCCGCCCCGGCGTCTGCTTCGTGACCCGCGGCCCCGGCGCTACCAATGCGTGTCACGGCGTGCATATCGCCATGCAGGATTCCACGCCCATGCTGCTGTTCATCGGCCAGGTAGACCGGTCGATGCGCGAACGCGAAGCCTTCCAGGAAGTGGACTACCGCGCAATGTTCGGCGGCATGGCCAAGTGGGTGGTAGAGATCGACCGCGCCGACCGCATCCCGGAACTCGTGGCCCGGGCCTACCGGGTTGCCATGCAGGGCCGGCCGGGGCCCGTGGTGATCTCGCTGCCTGAGGACATGCTGGTCGATACCTGCGATGTGGCGGACGCCCCCCGCGTCGAGCCCGTGCAGGCGTGGCCCGCGCCGGCCGACCTGCACACCCTGCAGGACATGCTGGCGCAGGCCCGGCAGCCCATCGCGGTGCTGGGCGGTTCTGGCTGGGACGAGACCGCCTGCCGGGAGTTCGCCGACTTCGCGCAGCGCGCGGGCCTGCCCGTGGCGACGTCATTCCGTCGCGCGGCGCTGTTCCCGGCCGACCATCCCTGCTATGCGGGCGATCTGGGCATCGGCCCGGACGCACGCCTGAAAGCCCGGGTAGCCGACGCGGACCTGCTGTTGCTGGTGGGCGGCCGGCTGTCCGAAATGCCTTCGTCGTCGTACACGCTGCTCGACATTCCCGTGCCGCGCCAGAAACTGGTGCACGTGCATCCCGGCGCCGAAGAACTGGGCCGGGTGTACCAGCCCGCCCTGGGCATCCAGGCCGGCCCGCGCGCTTTCAGCGCCGCGCTGGCGCAGGTGGATGTGCCCGCGGCGCCGGCCTGGCAAGGCAGCGCCGCGCAGGCCCATGCAGACTACCTGGACTGGACCGAAACCCCGCGCCACCTGCCCGGCGAATTCCAGTACGGCCAGGCCCTGGCGTGGCTGCGCGAGCGGCTGCCGCGCGACGCCATGGTGTGCAACGGCGCGGGTAATTACGCGGGCTGGCTGCATCGCCATCATCGCTTCCACACGTTTGGCACGCAGCTCGCCCCCACCAGCGGGTCGATGGGATACGGCGTGCCGGCCGCCGTGCTGGCCAAGCTGCAGTTCCCGCAACGTACCGTGCTGGCCTTTGCGGGCGACGGCTGCTTCTTGATGAACGGGCAGGAATTCGCGACCGCCGTGCAGTACAACGCGGCCATCATCGTGATCGTGCTCGACAACAGCCAGTACGGCACCATCCGCATGCACCAGGAACGCGATTACCCCGGCCGGGTGGTAGGCACACAGCTGCGCAACCCGGATTTCGCCGCCATGGCCATTGCCTTCGGCGGACACGGCGAGCGCGTCGAGCGCACTGAAGATTTCGCGCCAGCCTTCGAACGCGCGATCGCGTCGGGCAAACCGGCCATCCTGCACTGCAAACTCGACCCCCGCGCCCAATCCCACGCACGCGACTTCACCCCCACAGCCGCCTGACCGCCCGCCACGGTGTCTGACACCCTACGGGAGTCAGACACCCACTCATGTCGCAGCGCTGCCCGCGGTGTCTGACACCCTACGGGAGTCAGACACCTGTTCGTTGCATTACGGTATTTGGTGTCTGACTCCCGAAGGGTGTCAGACACCGACCGGTTGGCAGCACCTGCGGCGATTTCCCCTGCCTTTCAAGGGAAACCCGGCGCCGACGTCTCCGGATGATCTAATATCCGCCTTGATGCCCAGGCGCACGCTTCCCCACCGGGGGGCACCGCGCAATTCCCCACGCCCTACCCGGGCGGCTGCACCAGCCGGAGATCTCGTGAGCGCCGTATCCGACAGTACCGTCGACCGTGTCTACATCCAGCTTCGATCCATGGCCATCGGCTACGAGTTCAAGCCGGGCGAAAAACTCAATGAAGTGGCGTTGGCCAGGCAACTGGAAGTCAGCCGCACGCCACTGCGCGAGGCGCTGAACCGGCTGGGCATTGAAGGCCTGCTGCGCTTCCAGCCCGGCAAGGGGTTTTACTGCCGTGACCTGGACGTGCATGAAATCTTCCACCTGTACGAACTGCGCAAAGTGGTCGAAGTCGCGGGCGCCCGCCTTTCGATGGCGCGAGCCCGCGACGAAGACATACACGCATTGATGCAGTTCCTGGACGACACCGGCCCCGAGCCCGGCGACCGCAGCGTGGCCGAGCTCGTTGATCTGGACGAGACATTCCACGAACGGCTGCTGGAGATGTCGGGCAACAACGAAATGCTGCGGGTGCTGCAGAACATCAATGCGCGCATCCGCTTTGTGCGCTGGATCGACATGCGCCTGGGCGACCGCGCCAATACTCAGCGCGAACACCGCCTGATCCTGCAGGCCCTGCTGGCGCGCGACGACGGCAGTTGCACGGCGTTGCTGGAAAAGCACATCGACCGGCGGCTTGACCAGATTACTTCGGCCATTCGCGAGGGCTACGCCCAGATCTATATGGGTGCGCAGGTGCAGGCCGCAGCCTGAGCGTGGCGCACGGCTAGTGGCGCACGGCCAGTGGCGCGCGGTCAGCGGCGCATCGCTAGCCGCGGTCGCCAGGCGTCCGTCCACCCTGCGCGTGTTGCGGATGCGGCGCTGCGGGCACACGATCCGCCTGGCCCCTATCGCGCGGACGAACGCCGTTCATCAGCAAATCGCTGATGAAGGCCGACAGCTCGCCCAGGCTGGCAGCAGCCTGCTCAAGCATGGCGAATCGCTCCATGATGCCCACAAAGGCCTGCGACAACCAGTAAGGCGACACGTCGCGGCGCAGCAGGCCCATCTGCTGTTCTTCTTTGACCTTCTGCGCCAGCAGATCCACCAGTTCGCTCTTTAGCGCTTCGGCATGTTCGGAATGCTGGAAGCCCAGCTTCGCAAGACTGTGGTTTTCGTGCAGCACGCCCAGCAATCTCCGCACGCTGTTGCGCGCCCGGCCTTCAAGCAGCTCTATCGGCGTATCTTCAGGAATTTTTGCCTGTTCGACCGCTTGGCGCAGTCGCACCGCAAACATATCGATCAGTTCGTCGTAGATGGATCTCTTGCCGCCGAAATACTGGTAGAACACGGACTGCGTGATGCCCGCCTTCGACGCGATTTCAGACACGCGGACACGCTCATAGCCGAGCCGCGCGAATTCTTCGCAGGCAATGTCGAGCAGACGCTGGCGGGTACGTGCGCCCTTTCCCGCGCGGAACGCTTCTGCGGACTGATAAGTGGCTGGCATATCGTCTTGTGCGCAAATGGGCCAACAATGGTACATGTCGACCACGGCCAGTTGCGCCCCGCATGGGCAGGGCTGCCTGCATAGATACAAATTAATACAATTTAAGTTTGACATATCTACCTATGAGTAGGTAAGATTCGTTCCATGGTCGGGAAGCAAGCAGTCATCCCAACCAAGCGCCCTGAAGCCGGGCGTTTTTTCGAAACCTGCAGTCTACCTACACATAGATAGTTTTTACTCCTCACTCTCTTTAGGAACCGTCATGAAAAACTTTGCTTCCCTCCTGCTGATCTCCGCTTCCCTGGCCGGCACCGCCGCCTACGCGCAAGAACCCTCGGGTGAACTGGACTATCCGCCCGAAGTCGTTCAAACCAGCTCGCTGTCCCGCGCTGAAGTCGTTGCCGAACTGCAAGCCGCTAAAGCCGCCGGCCTGGTGACTTTCGGCGATATCGAGGAACCCGCGAAGCAAGCCGCCGCCAGCACGCTGACCCGCGAGCAAGTGCAGGCCGAAGCCGCCGCCGCACGTGCCCATCGTTCGGCCTCGAACAGCCAGTTCATCACTTTCACCGGCGCCTGATCGCTTTTTTATTTCCCTGTACATCTATCTACATATAGATAGCCGTCAAAGACCACACTACACACCTACTGGAGCATGACCATGAAAAACCTCGCCACCCTGCTGCTGATCTCCGCTTCCCTGGCCGGCACCGCCGCCTACGCGCAAGAACCCTCGGGTGAACTGGACTATCCCCCCGAAGTCGTTCAAACCAGCTCGCTGACCCGCGCTGAAGTCGTTGCCGAACTGCAAGCCGCTAAAGCCGCCGGCCTGGTGACTTTCGGCGATATCGAGGAACCCGCGAAGCAAGCCGCCGCCAGCACGCTGACCCGCGAGCAAGTGCAGGCCGAAGCCGCCGCCGCACGTGCCCATCGTTCAGCCTCGAACAGCCAGTTCATCACCTTCACCGGCGCCTGATCGCTTTTTTATTTCCCTGCACATCTATCTACATATAGATAGCCGTCAAAGACCACTACACACCTACTGGAGCATGACCATGAAGACCCTCGTATCCGCCGTAATGCTGTCGATGACCATGATGGGCGCCGCCTACGCCGCCGAACCTTCGGGAGAGCTCGACTATCCGCCCGTGCAACAGAACATTGGCGATGTGACGCGCGCCCAGGTGCTGGCTGAACTGGCCGCCGCCAAGGCTGCCGGCCAGGTTGTTTTCGGCGAAACCGAGCAACCCGTCGCCGTGCAAGGCTCGGATGCCGTTCCCAGCCGCGCCGAAGTGCGCGCCGAAGCGCAGGCCGCCCAAGACCGTGGCGATGCGTTCGGTGAACTCGATTACCAGGCCAGCTACAACCCGACCGCCGTGTCGAACGGTTAAGGACCGCACCATGTGGTGCGACGCGGCGCCGCCCTGCCCCCCCGGCACGGCGGCCCGCCCCTGGACCACGCACACTCCGGGCCCTTCTACTCGTCTACTTACTTGGTGTCCCGATCATGAAGACCGAAACGACCCGCACACAGATCTTGCAACTTGCCGAGCGCCTGATTCAGGAACGCGGCTGTAACGGCTTCAGCTACCGCGACCTGGCCGCGATAGTCGGCATCAAGACGTCCAGCATCCATTATTACTTTCCGCAGAAAGAAGACTTGTTGTTGGCTGTCGTGCAGCAGTATCGCGCGCGCTGGCAGGCTGCGATGGCGGCCATCGACCCGGCGTTGAGCGCCGAGGCGAAGTTGCGCGCCTATGTCGATACGCACCGACGCGCCTTCTGCGGCACCGAACGCATCTGCCTGGGCGCGGCCCTGGCGGCCGAACTCGCGTCATTGCCTGCCGCCGTCAGGCAGGCCGTGCAGGATTTTTACCGGGCCAATGAAGATTGGCTGGCCGGCGTGCTGGAACAGGGTTCGCGCGAAGGCAGCCTGCGCGTGCCGGGCGACCTGCGCACGGCCGCGCGCGCCACCTATGCTGCCCTGCAGGGCAGCCTGGTCACGGCGCGGCTGTTCCAGAGCAGCGAACGCATTGAAGAGTCGTTGCCCACGACGCTCAGCCTGCGCGAGTCAGCGTAAATGAAAGGGCGGCCGGCGGCCGTTGCGATGACCAGATGTGCGCAACCCGCCGGCACAGCGAGCGGCGGCCCGGCGTCAGGCCGGGCTGGCCACGCCGCAGCGCCCTTGCACGGATGTCAGCACATCGCGCAGCCGCGCCGGGTTCTGGAACAGGCGCGACCCCATCAACGCCCCCTGGAAGGCGGCAAACAGGCAACGGCCCGCGGCTTCGGCATCGCCGGCCCATTTGATGGTGCCATCGCGCTGCCCATCGGCCACGACGCGCGCCAGCCAGGTTTCGTTCAGGCAGAAAAAGCCTTGCAGGGACCGGCGCGCGCGTTCGGACAGCGACGCGAAATCGGCGGCCAGCATGCCGCACAGGCAAACCTGATCGGTGGGGCCGCCTTCGAACAGCGCTGCGTAACGCTCGAGCCGTTCGGCGGCGGGCAGGCTGGTGTCGATGCCATGGACCAGGCCGGACACATGGGACGTGTAGCTGTCGATCGCTTCGATCAGCAGGTCGTCTTTACAGGGAAAGTAATAGTGAATGCTGGCCGTCTTCACACCCACGTGCTCGGCCAGATCGCGATAGCTAAAGCCGTTGTAGCCACGCTGGCGAATCAGGGCCTGGGCGTGGCATACAAGTTGTTCACGGGTGGTAGAGGCATTCATGCGCGTATTGTTACCTACTAGTAGATCGGGGGTCAACCCGGAAAGTCCCCGAGAGCGAGGGCGCGTATAGCGTCGTATCCTGCTGCACTGCGCTAAGCTTGTGCCACCTAACCCGGCCCCGATTTGCGAACATTCGCCGCCATGCTCCTGCCCGATGTCTGGACTTCCCGCCTGATTGCCATCGCCGCCGCGCAAGCCCAGGACGACGGGGCGCACGACCTGAACCACCTGCACCGCGTGTGGCACCTTGCCCGGCAACTGCTGGCCAGCCACACCGACGCCGACGCACTGGTCGTGCAGGCTGCCTGCTATTTGCACGACCTGGTCAATCTGCCCAAGAACCACCCCGAACGCGCACAGGCATCGCGCATGGCCGCACGCCAGGCGCAAGCCCTGCTCGCGCAGGCCGGTTTTCCCGCCGACAAACTGCCGGCCGTGGCCCACGCCATCGAGGCGCACAGCTTTTCGGCGGGCATCGCGCCCCAGACGGTGGAAGCCCGGATTGTGCAGGACGCCGACAGGCTGGACGCCCTGGGCGCGGTCGGGCTGGCGCGGCTGTTCTATACGGCCGGGCGCATGGGCTCGGCGTTTGCGCATCCCTCGGATCCACGCGCAGTATCCCGGCCCCTGGATGACCGCGCCTATGCGCTGGACCACATCGAAGCCAAGCTCGCCACGCTGCCGGCAACCATGCATACCGGGGCCGCCCGGCAGCTGGCAGATGAACGCCTGAACTGGCTGCGGGCGTTTCGCGACACGTTCATCGACGAATGGAGCGCGGGCGCCCCCGGCCGCTAGTTTTTTGCCCCTTCATGTCTACGGAATCGAGTATGCCCAGTCTTTTGTTTACACCCCTGCAATTGCGCAGCGTGACGTTCAAGAACCGGATCGGTGTGGCTCCGATGTGCCAGTATTCCTGTCAGGACGGCCTGGCCAGCCATTGGCATCTGGTGCACCTGGGCAGCCGCGCCGTGGGCGGCGCCGGCATGGTCATGGTCGAGGCATCGGCGGTTTCGGCCGCCGGCCGTATCAGCCCGGCAGACCTGGGCATCTGGAGCGATGCGCACGCCGCCGCGCTCGCGCCGATTGCGCAGTTCATCGCCGAACAGGGCGCCGTGCCCGCCATACAGCTTGCGCATGCCGGCCGCAAGGGCTCTACCCAGATCCCTTGGGAGGGCCGCGCCATGGTGCCGCCCGAAGAAGGCGGCTGGCAAGTGGGCGCGCCCAGCGCGCAGCCCTTCAACGATGAATACCCCACGCCGGCCGAAATGACCGAGGCCGACATCAGGCAGCTGGTGGACGACTTTGCGGCGGCCGCGCGCCGCAGCCGCGAAATCGGCATGCAGGTGGTCGAGCTGCACATGGGCCATGGCTACCTGTTGCACCAGTTCCTGTCGCCGCTGAGCAACCAGCGCAACGACGCCTACGGCGGATCGTTCGAAGGCCGTGTGCGCGCGCCGCTGGAAGTGGCGGCCGCCGTGCGTGAAGCCTGGCCCGGCGACCTGCCGCTGTTTGTGCGTATTTCGGCCACCGATTGGGTCGAGGGCGGATGGGACGTGGCGCAGTCTGTCGAACTCGCACGGCGCATGAAGGCGCTGGGCGTGGACCTTGTGGATTGCTCCAGCGGGCATATTGTGCCCGGCTCGCAAGGCCAGCCCGCGCCCGGCTACCAGGTGCCATTGGCCGAGCAGATACGCCGCGAGGCGCAGGTTGCCACCGCCGCCGTGGGCTTGATCACCCGGGCGCGCCAGGCCGAGGACATTCTGCAGCGCGGCCAGGCCGACATGGTGCTGCTGGCCCGCGAGTTGTTGCGCGACCCTTATTGGCCGTTGCGCGCCGCGGCCGAACTCGAAGAGCCGCCGCAGTGGCCGGTGCAGTATCTGCGAGCCGTCAGCTAGCCGCCGGGGCCGGCCTCGCGATAGCGCCGGGCGCGTGCTATCGCGAGGGTGTCACTTCGCCCGAGAGCTGCACGCGCTTCACCTCGGAAAAATACATCACGATCAGCGACACCCACACCACGCCGTATAGCAGCATGAAGCAGCTGGACCGGATCTGCAGCAGGTCGGCAATGGCGCCGAACATCAGCGGCAGCAAGAATCCGCCCAGCCCGCCCGCCAGGCCCACGATGCCCGTGACCACACCCATGTTCTCGGGGAAATCATCTGCCACGTACTTGAAGGTGGACGCCATGCCGAACGCGAACACGGCGCCGAGCAGGAACAGCAGCAAGGTGAACAGCCAGACCGGCAGATAGATGTGGAAGTCCGCCGAGCCGCCAAGCGTCTGTACCGTGAGCGTAGTGTCGGGATACGACAGGATGAACAGGCACACCCAGGCCACCCACAGACACCACCATGTCATTTTGTGTGCGCCGAACCGGTCGGCCAGGCTGCCGCCGACGGCGCGCAGCACGGCGCCGGGAAGTGAAAACCCCGCCGCCAGCGCCGACGCAGCCACCAGGCTCAGTCCGTATTCGGCCTGGAAATACTGCGGAATCCACAGCGACAACGCGGTGAAGCCGCCGAAGGTGATCGAATAGTATTGGCAGTAGCGCCACACGCGGGGGTTCTTCAGGACCTTGAACTGGTCCGCCAGCCGCCCGCCCGATTTGCCGGCGCCCGGGTCGGGCGCGGCCACCAGCCAGAACATCAGCGCGGTTGCCAGCAGGGCAACTGCATAGATCTTGGGCACCGCGCGCCAACCGAAGGTTTCGAGCAGCACCGGCGTGATGAACAGGTTGACTGCGGCGCCCACCGTGCCCGCGCCGAAAAACCCCATGGCAAAGCCCTTGCGCTCGGCCGAAAAGAAGCGAGCCACGTACGGAGTGCCCACCGCGAAGGATGCGCCCACCAACCCCAGGAACAGCCCGATCAGCAAGAATTGCCACAGCGCCTGCGCGTAGCTGACCAGGTACACCGGCACGGCGCACACCACCAGCAGAATCGTCATGACCACGCGGCCGCCATAGCGGTCGGTCCATAGGCCCAGCGGCAGCCGGAACACTGCGCCGGTAAGCACGGGGGTCGAGGTGAGCAGGCCGAATTGCAGCGCATTCAGGCCCAGTTCTTCGCGGATGCGTATTCCCAGCACGCCGAACATCATCCACACCACAAAACACACCATGAAAGCGAAGGTACTGCTGTACAGCACCGCGTACGCCCTGGGGTGGTTGTTCATTGCGTTCTCCGATGTATGCGTGCGTGGCCCGGATGGCAAGGAACTGCAGTGGCACCAACCGTACCGCGTAATTACGCAGACCGTCAACGCCGCCGGGCTTACCCAGGAAGGCGGGATGGACAAGCTTTGCCCCGCGATCGCGTTCGAGTACTTTAGCTGCCAGGGTCAACTTCTTCGGGGCTGCCATGTCCGCACCACACAGCGATACCACGTCTTGCCTGCCGGAGCGCCTGGGGCTTGCCGTTCCCGTCATCCAGGCGCCCATGGCCGGCACCAGCACGCCCGCGCTGGCCGCCGCCGTGTCCAATGCCGGCGGCCTGGGCTCGCTGGGGCTCGGGTCCAGTTCGGCAGAGGTGGCGCGCGACATGATCGCGCAGACGCGCGCGCTGACCGACCGGCCCTTCGGCGTGAATGTGTTCTGCCACCGGCCCGACGCGCCCGATGCGGCGCGCCAGGCCCGCTGGCTGGAATACCTGGCGCCCGCCTTCGGCGAGTTCGGCGCGCGGCCGCCCGCCGCCCTGCGCGAGATCTACACCAGTTTCCTGGCCGACGATGCCATGTTCGAGATGTTGCTGGCCGAAAGGCCCGCAGTCGTGAGTTTCCATTTCGGGCTGCCCGACGAACGGCGCATCGCAGCCTTGCGTGACGCGGGCATCTACCTTATGGCCACCGCCACCAGCCCGGACGAAGCGGCGCGCATCGCGCACGCCGGCCTCGATGCCATCGTGGCACAAGGCGTGGAAGCAGGCGGCCATCGTGGCATCTTCGAGCCGGAAGGGCCCGATGAACAATTGGGCACGCTCGCGCTGGTGCGGTTGCTCGCCACGCGCTTCAGGCTGCCTGTCGTGGCGGCGGGCGGCATCATGGACGGCGCGGGCATCGCGGCCGTGCTGGCGCTGGGCGCTCAGGCGGCGCAGTTGGGTACCGCCTTCGTGTCGTGTCCCGAGTCGGCCGCCGATTCCGCGTACCGTCAGGCCTTGCTCAATGGCACGGTAACCACGGTGTCCACCCGCGCCATTTCTGGACGGCCGGCGCGCGGCATTGTCAACCGACTGACGGCGCTGGGTTCGGCGCCAGAGTGCCCGCCCACGCCAGGCTATCCCCACACGTACGACGCAGGCAAGGCGCTGCATGCCGCCGCCAAGGCGCAGGGGTCGGCCGACTTCGCGGCGCAATGGGCCGGCCAGGCCGCCGCGCTGTCGCGGGGGCTGCCCGCCGAGGCGCTGGTGCGCCAGCTGCGCCAGGAACTCGCCGACACGGCAAGCCGGCTGGCCGCCTGGCGATAGCAGGCCGCGGCGCCGCGAGGGTACGGGCACTGACGGCATGCGATTTGCTGCGCGATCGCTCGCCGTCACACCACCCGCAGACTACGGAGGCAAATGGACGCGCTACTGCTGGCCCGTATTCAATTCGGCTTCACCATCTCGTTCCACATTCTGTTTCCGGCCCTGACCATCGGGCTGGCCAGCTATCTGGTGGTGCTGGAAGCCCTGTGGCTGCGCACCGGCCAATCGCGGTACCTGGAGCTTTACCAGTTCTGGCTCAAGCCGTTCGCGGTGGCGTTTGCCATGGGGGTGGTGTCGGGCATCGTGATGGCCTACCAATTTGGCACCAACTGGTCGGAGTTCTCGCGCTTTGCCGGCGCCATTACCGGGCCGCTCCTGACTTACGAAGTGTTGACCGCCTTCTTCCTCGAAGCGGGTTTCCTGGGGGTAATGCTGTTCGGCCTGAAGCGCGTCGGTCCCGGCCTGCATTTTCTGTCGACCTGCGTGGTGGCGCTGGGCACACTGGTGTCGGCCACCTGGATCCTGGCTTCCAACAGCTGGATGCATACGCCGCAGGGGCACGAGATCATCGACGGGCGGGCGGTGCCCGTGGACTGGCTGGCGGTTATCTTCAATCCGTCATTTCCGTATCGGCTTGTCCATATGGTCATCGCGGCCTACCTGGCCACGGCCCTGGTGGTGGGCGGCACGGCCGCGTGGCACCTGCTGCGCGGTCGCGACCATCCACAGATACGCACCATGCTGTCGATGGCGATGTGGATGATCCTGGCGTGCGCGCCGCTGCAAGCCGTGGTGGGCGACCTGCACGGGCTGAATACGCTGCGGCACCAGCCCGCCAAACTGGCCGCGATGGAAGGCCACTGGTCGCCCACGCCGCCCGGCACGGGCGTGCCGCTGATCCTGTTCGGCTGGCCTGACATGCAAGCGGAAACCACGCGGTACAAAGTGGAGATTCCCCGGCTGGGCAGCCTGATCCTCACGCACAGCTGGGACGGACAGATCCCGGCATTGAAATCTTTTCCTCCCGAAGACCGGCCGAATTCCACCATCGTGTTCTGGACGTTTCGCATCATGGTCGGCCTGGGGCTGCTGATGATCGCCTTGGCGGTGTGGGGCAACGCGCTGCGCCGCTCGGCGCGCATGTACCTGTCACGACCGTTCCTGCGGTTTGCGCTGGCCATGTCGCCGGCGGGGCTGGTTGCCTTGCTGGCGGGCTGGTACACCACGGAAATCGGCCGCCAGCCATGGATCGTGTACGGGCTGCAGCGCACCGCCGACGCCGTATCGCCGCACCCCGCCGGCGAGGTGGGTTTTACGCTGGCCCTTTTTGTGGTTGTCTATCTTGCCGTGTTCGGCGCCGGCACCGCCTACGGCATGCGCCTGCTGGCAGCCGGCCCGCAACAGGCCGGCGACGACCCGGGGCCCGGCGGTGCGGGCCAGCCGCGCCAGCCGATGCGACCGCTTTCCGCCGCAACAGAGGAGCCTCGAAATGGGCGTTGACCTGCCATTGATCTGGGCCGTCATCATTCTGTTCGGCGTCATGATGTATGTCGTGATGGACGGCTTCGACCTGGGTATCGGCATCCTGTTTCCCTTCTTCCAGGACACGGCCGACCGCGACGTGATGATGAACACCGTCGCGCCGGTATGGGACGGCAACGAGACCTGGCTGGTACTGGGCGGCGCGGGGCTGCTGGCGGCCTTTCCGCTGGCCTATGCCGTGGTGCTCAGCGCGCTGCACCTGCCGCTGATCCTGATGCTGACCGGGCTGATCTTCCGCGGCGTGGCTTTCGAATTCCGCTTCAAGGCCCGCGCGGGCCGCCTGCGACTCTGGGACAAGGCTTTTGCGGGCGGCTCGCTCACCGCCACGTTCTTCCAGGGCGTAACGCTGGGCGCGTTCCTGAACGGCCTGCCCGTAGCCGACGGCCGCTATGCCGGCAGCTCGATCAGCTGGTTGGCTCCCTTTCCGATCTTTACCGGCCTGGGCCTGATCGTGGCCTATGCCCTGCTGGGCGCCACCTGGCTCGTCATGAAAACCGAAGGGCCGCTGCAGCAGAGGCTGCGCGCCATCGCCCGGCGCCTGACTATCGCGCTGCTTGCCGTGATCGTCGCCATCAGCCTGTGGACGCCGCTAGCCCACCCTGCCATCGCCGACCGCTGGTTCAGCCTGCCCAACCTGTTCTGGTTTGCGCCCGTGCCGCTGCTGGTGCTGGGCACGACGTGGCTGCTGCTGGCCCGCCTGCGCGGCCCCGGCCACACCGCGCCCTTCCTGCTGACGCTTGCGCTGGTCTTCCTGGGCTATAGCGGCCTGGGCATCAGCCTGTGGCCTTATGTCATCCCGCCTTCGATCACCATCTGGGACGCGGCGGGTCCGCCGCAAAGCCTGGGCTTCACGCTGGTGGGAGCGCTGTTCATCATTCCCATCATCCTTACCTACACCGGCTGGTCGTACTGGGTGTTTCGCGGCAAAGTGCGCCACGGCGAGGGCTACCACTGATGGCCGGCCCCCGCCATCGCTGGGCGCGGCGGATGGGCTGGCTGCTGTTGCTGTGGGCCGCCGGCGTGGCGGCGGTGTTCCTGCTGGCGCAGGTGCTCAAGGGCGTCATGCGGTTCAGCGGCATGGGCTGAGACGCTAGCGCAGCCACTTGTACATGAGCGTCGTAGCGTCATAACGCTGGCGCCGCACGTCCAGCGCAAACCCCGGAATCACGCCTGCGGGCTGGTATCCCAGCGACACGTACAAGGGCTCGGCGTTGTCGCCCGTGCGCGTGTCCAGGGTCAACAGGCGGCGGCCCAGGATGCTGGCGCCGTCTTCCAGCGCCAGCATCAACCGGCGGGCAATGCCCCGTCTCCGAAAATCCGGGTGTACCAGCAGCTTGCGCACTTCGGCGCGGTGCGGCTGATTTGCGGGCGTGTCCCAGTCGAGCTGCACGGTGCCGGCCACCGCATCCGCGACGCGCGCCACCCAGAGCGCGCGGCCGCCCGCCTGCATGGCCGGCGCCACCTGCCGTTCCCAGAATGCCCGCGCATCGGCAGCGGTAAACGGCCACACAAAGCCAATGCTGGCTTCGTCCTGCACGCAGGCATGCAGCAAGGCATCCAGGCCATTCTGCTGTTGCCGGACTTGCCCGGGTGTCCAGCGCTCGACTGCGATCATGGTGTCCACCACGGCCTCACACGATGAAGAGCAGGTAATGCAAGGCATCCAGGCCATTCTGCTGTTGCCGGACTTGCCCGGGTGTCCAGCGCTCGACTGCGATCATGGTGTCCACCACGGCCTCACACGATGAAGAGCAGGTAATGTGCGCCGCGATCCGGCGGCGTAACGAACGCGCTGGCGCCTGCCAGCTGGTAGCGCAGGCAATCGCCGGGGTGCAGCACGTAAGTGCGCTGGTCTATGGAAAGTTGCAGTTGGCCTTCGAGCAGCAGCAGGTGGTGCTCCAGGCCATGGCGCGGCGGATCGCGATAGTCGATGCGCACGCCCGGCGCCAGGCGGCACTGCAGCACTTCACCGGCCAGGCGCTGCGCGGGCGGCGACACCGAGCGGCGCTCGAACCCCACGGTATCGTCGGTCCAGACGGGCTGCTGCGCATGCGTGACCAGCGGCTCGAAATCGTCTTCGACCATGCGCATCAGGCGCGACAGCGTCAGCCCGTAGGCCGCGCAAAGCCGGCCCAGCACGCTGGCGGTGGGGCTGACGGCGCCGTTCTCCAACCGTGATAGCGTGGCCCGGCTGACGCCCGACTGCTGCGCGAGTTGATCCAGCGACCAGCCCCGCTCGGCGCGAAGACTGCGCAGCCGCTGGGCCAGCTGGCGGTCAATGTTCAATATGTCGGGCGCAGATTCCATAAAAGAGATTATTTCTCAAATATGGAATATCCACAATAGCTGGTTCGGCGGGTTTGCCTGGCGCCGCCAGGGGCATAGCGCGCCCCCATGCGGCGCTCTCTTGCAAGTCAGCTGTCGTCGCCCGGCGGGGTACGCCCGCCCTTGCGGCCCGGATCGTCGCGGCCGGTGTCGGGCGGCGTGAAATTGCCTTCTTCGGTGATGCCCCCCGTACGCGCGCTCTGGTCGGCAGCGGCAGTGCCGCGGTCGAACACCGGCTGGTCGCTGCGCTGCGCGCGCGGCGGGTGATCCATATCGGGGCGAGGCGGATCGTCGTCGGACACGCGTCGCGGCCTCGGCGCACCGCGATTCGGATCAGGTTGGGGCAGCCCCTGCGCGTTCGCAGGCTTGTCGGCGTCGGACATGGCGGGTCTCCTGGTGGGTGATGCGGGCGGCGCCTGCCGCCGCCACCGGTGCGGCGCAAGTCGTATACCCGCCCACTGCGCCCCCCGCACCTATGCCAGATGCGCCTTGCGCTCGCGCAGCAGTTCGCGCAGCACGCTGCGGTGGCAGCGGCTTTCATCCTCGCAATAGCAGCCCACCGAGAAATTGGTCGTGGCCGACAAGGCGGCCAGCAGGTCGAGCACCTTGCCGGCTTCGCCGCCCTGTAGTTCCTTGCGGATCTTGCTTGCCACTTTGCGCCATTCCGCATCCGTGCTGGCGGCCAGGGCGGCCTTTACCAGCTCGGGGCTCGGGGACAGGATGGGCAGCCATACATCGTAGAAATTGCGCCGCGCAAACTCTGCCTTGGGCACCCCGCGCGGCGGCCGCCGCACCGTGCCGATGCGCAAGCCCTCGTCGCGCAGCCGCGCGGACCCCAATTGCACAATGTATATGCTCACGATGCCCCCTTTTACAAAAAGCGCGGCGTGGCGTTCACGAATTTCAGCCTGCGCGCCGGCTTAGCCGATACACCAGTGTGTCCAGTTGGGTAAGGCCACGCTCGGCAAATTTGGGTTCTTTATCCAGGATATCGCGGCGATCGATCAGCTCGGCATGAGAGTGCGCGGCGTACAGCGCCTGCACTTCGTCGTCGCGCACCGAAAACGGCGGCCCGTCCATCTGCGATTGTTCGTAGTCGAGCGTAATGAGCAACCCACGGTACGACTCGGACAACTGGCCATACACATGCCTGGCGTAACGCGCGCGCATGTCCGCGGGCAATGCCACCAGTGCGGCACGGTCGTAGGCGCCCGCGCATTCCGACAGCACATCTGCACCCAGGTCGAAAATATCGCCGCAGTAGATCTCGATGTCGCCCGCGCGGTAATACTGCCCGTGGCCCGCCTGGCGGATGTCCGGCTGCAAGGCCTGCTCGGCAAAAAACTGCTCGACCGCCAGCGGCGAAAGCTCTACGCCCAGTACGCGATAGCCCTGCTCGGCCAGCCACACCATATCGATGGATTTGCCGCACAGCGGCACCAGCACGCGACTGCCGGCGGGCACGCGCAGCGTCGGCCAGTATTTGGCCAGCAGCGGCGTCACCCGCGATTGATGGAAATGCGTGCGCCCTTCGCGCCAGCGCTCGTGCCAGAATGCCGCGTCCATGCGTCAGTTGCCTTATGTTTGTATGCCCGGCCCGCGCGCACGGCTTGCGACATACATGCCGAAGCCGTGCGCGAAGGAACACACTATTTTGCAATAAAAGCAGAAAACCCGCGCCAGGGCACGGGCTTGGGAGCGGGCGCGCGCACGTATGCGCGGTGATCCGGGCAGGCGCCGGCGGGCCGGGGAATCAGGGCTGGCGCGCGGGCGCAACGCCGGGCGCCGGCGTTACTTCAGGTAGCTGCGCGCCGCGCGCTTCGCGCAGTTCGCGCAGGCGCAGCACCTGGGCGTCGAGCTCGGCGCGCAGGCGCTCTACTTCTTGTGGATTGGCCGCGCGCTCGGCGGCCAGCCGCAAATCGGCCATCAGCTTTGCCAGCTGCGCAATTTCGGCATCGGGCAATGGAGCGCTTACACGCCGTTGGCGGCGACGCCTGAGTACGCCGGCGAGCCGTTCGCGCAGTGCCACCACCGCCATCGCGCGCAACGGCTTTTTCAGAAACGGCGGCCAGCCCACGACTGCGCCGGCGGCAAGCGCCGTGGTAGACGCCCAGCCACGCGCCGAGGGGTCGGGCCCGGTCGCGCGCCCGAACGCATCGGCCAGTTCGCGTCTGTCTTGTTCCATCTTGGCAAGCAGCGCCTGCTTGTCAGCCTGGGTGGTCTTGGTCATAGTGGCTCCGGGCGGCGGCGGTGTCCAGGCGTACCTGGCGTGTGAGTTCGGCAAAGGGCGACGTTCTGGGCACGTTGCGCTTGGCCATGAACAACGCGATCAGCGTCACGAGCAGCCAGGCGCCGGCCACCAGCCACGCGGCCAGCGTACGGTGTTCGGTGTCCCAGAAACTGACGATCGACGCAACGGACAGAAACGCCAGCGTACCCAGCGCGCAGAACAACAGCGCCACGCTGCTGACCAGCGTCGTCACCAGCGCCGATCGGTACAGCGACAGTTCGATACCGGTAAGTTCAAGGTAGTCGCCGCTGCGCTCGGCCACGAACTCGGCAATCTGGCGCAGACGCCGCAGTCGTTCTGAAATCATGGCATCTCCTTCGTGAGGCCAGCCCACGCAGCAAATGCCATTCCTGCTTCACGGCCCCGCGCTAGGGGCGGCGCAGCGCCTCGACCTGGATCTCGAGTTCGACCTCGGGCTTGAAACCCATGTCCAGGCCGAAATCCAGCCCGTAGTCGCCCCGGTTGAACGACGCCGACACATCGGCGCCGCAGGCCTCGCGCTTTTCGAGGGGATGGTGCATGCACTTGAAATCGTCGATGTCGAGTTCCAGCGTACGGGTAACGCCCCGCAGCGTGAACTCGCCCACCGCCGTTTCGGGACGGTCGCCGTCGAACTCGGTGAACCGGCCCTTGAAAGTTGCCGTGGGGTAGCGGGCAGCGTCGAAGATATCCGGCGCCACGGCATGGCGGTTCATTTCGTCGTGTCCGAAGTCGACCGAGTCGATCTGCACGGTGATGTCTATCGTGCCGGTGCGGGCCGCGCGGTCCAGCACGATGACGCCGGACGTCTTGTTGAACTTGCCGCGCCAGGTCGACAGCCCGCCCAGGTGGTCGGCCTCGAAGCTGGGATAGGTATGCGAAGGATCGATGTCGTAGGTAACCGGCTCGGCGGCGGCGGGCATGGCCAGGGCGGCGGCGGACAGCATGATGGGAAAAATCAACTTCATAGTTCTGGCTCCAAGGTCGGGACGCATGACCGGGATGATGCGCCCGGATGCCGATAAGAGACCGCGAATTCGTGCTTCAGTTCAATGCGGGCGGGCATGTGCCGCCCTTGCATCACGCCTGCAGCAATGGGCTGCGCATGCGACTGTAGCCACTGGCGCGGTCGTAGGCCAGGCCCAGCTGCAGGACTTCCAGATCGTGCTGCGCAGGCCCGATGATCTGGATGCCGGCCGGCAGGCCGCCGGCGCCGAAACCCGCTGGCGCGGCCAGCGCGGGCAGGCCGCCCATGGTCGCGGGCACCACGGCTTGCATCCAGCGATGGTAGGTGTCCATCTCGCGCCCGCCCACCGAGGCCGGCCAGTGCAGTTCGGCATCGAAGGGAAAAACCTGGGCGGCCGGCAGCACCAGATAATCGAACTGCCCGAACAGTTGCCGAACTGCGCCGTACCACTCCGACCGCGCCACGGCGGCGCGATACACATCGGCGCCCGACAGCTTCAAGCCGCGCTCTATCTCCCATGCGGCCTCGGGCTTCAGCAACGCGCGGGTGCGCGGGTCGTGGTACAGACCGGCATTGGCGCCCGCGAAAGTAAAGCTGCGCAAATCCAGCCAGGCGCGCCACAGCCGTTCCATATCGAACGCGGGCGCCGCGGCATCGACCTGGCAGCCGATGGCACGGAAATGACTCAGCGACTGCTCGCACACCTGCAGCAGCCCGGGTTCCGTAGGCAGATGCCCGCCCAGGTCGCCCAGCCAGCCCACGCGCAGGCCCCGGCAATCGCGCTCGAGCGCGTCGGCGAACCGCCGCGGGTCATCGCCGCGCCGCGTCAGCGGGTGCCGGGCATCGAAGCCCGCTTGCGCCGACAGCAGCAGGGCAAGGTCCGGCACGTTGCGCGCCATGGGCCCGCAGACGCTGAACTGCTGGAAGAACACCTCGTCGGCGGGCCCATATGGCACGCAGCCCGGTGTCGTGCGAAAGCCATAGACATTGTTGAAGGCCGCCGGCGTGCGCAGCGACCCCATCATGTCGGACCCGTCGGCCACGGGCAGCATGCGCAGCGCGACGGCCACGCCGGCGCCGCCGCTGCTGCCGCCCGCGCTGCGCGTGGGATCGAAGGCATTGCGCGTAATGCCGTACACGGAGTTGTAGGTATGGCCTCCCAACCCGAATTCCGGGCTATTGGTGCGGCCGATGAACAACGCGCCGCCGGCCCGCATGCGCTCGAGCACAAACGCATCGGCCTGCGTTACCTGGCCCGCATAGATGGGCGAACCTTTTGTGGTGACCATGCCGCGCGCCGGCACGATGTCTTTGGGCGCTTGTGGAAAGCCATGCAGCGGGCCCAGCCAGTTGCCGCGCGCGAGTTCGGCATCCAGCGCGGCGGCCTGTTGCGCCAGCGTCGCGCGGTCGAGCGCCGCCACAATGGCATTGACGTGGGGGTTGAATCGATCGATCTGTTCCAGGAACGCCTGCAGCACTTCTGCGCACGACACCTGGCGCTCGCGTATGGCCGAAGACAGCTCGACTGCATCCAGTTCGACAATGCCGCGCGGCGCGGCGGCGGACGAAGCATTCATGGTGCCCGTGCCCCTGAGTTGCAAAGCCCCCAGTATATCGACCCACCCCAGCGCGTGGATCGCCGCGCCGCGCCGGATCAGCCAGGCCCGCCGGGGCTTGCCGCCGCGCCGGCGGAACACGGTGCGGCGGGCTCGCCGAGATCCCAGTCGCCCACGGTGTACCAGTCGTCGCCCAGGAGCTCGGCCGGATGCATGGTGCGGCTGGACCCGTTACCGCACATCATGGAATCGGCGGCGCAGTATTTGTCGCAACCCCAGCAGACGCGCTCGGGATGCTTGGGGTGCAGCGGAAATTTCTTAGCCATGGACGGCTCGGCAGTGGCAAGGACAGATATCAAGGTACTGCCGCGCGCGCGGCCCTGCCTTTGATCTTGCACAAACTTGATGGCCGTTTCCGGCATGCCGGGCGGCGCCACGCTGCCCATGGCGAACCGCGGCGTTGCAGTATGCTGACTTGTTGTCTTGCCATGCGCGCATGGCAACGCCGCCCGCGTTATCGGCCCGCCCCGGCCTGGAGCCAAGCATGACCCCGCCTGCGTTAACCATCCGCCCGTACCAAACGCCCGACGCCGATGCCGTAGTACAGCTATGGCATGACTGCGGCCTGACGCGCGCCTGGAATGACCCCTACAAAGATATCGACCGCAAGCTGGGCGTGCAGCCCGAGCTTTTCCTGGTGGGCGCCCTGCAAGACCAGGTCGTCGCCTCTGTCATGGCGGGCTACGACGGACATCGCGGCTGGGTGAATTATCTTGCCGTTGCCCCGGCCGTGCGCCGGCGCGGTTATGCGAGCCAGCTGATGAACGCCGTGGAGCAACGGTTGCTGGCGATGGGCTGCCCCAAGATCAATCTGATGGTCCGCACCGGAAATACAATCGTCGTGGATTTTTACAAGGCCCTGGCGTTCCGCCAGGACGAAGTCATCACCCTGGGCAAGCGCCTGATTCCCGACAATTAGAACGGGCCGGCCTATCCGGGGGCCGGCCTATCCGGGGGCCGGCCTTCCGGGGGCCGGCCTTCCGGGGGCCGGCCTTCCGGGGGGCCGGCCTTCCGGGGGCCCGGCCTCCCGGGGGCCCGGCCTCCCGGGGGCCCGGCCTCCCGGGGGCCGCCTTCCGGGGAGCCGCTCAATGCGCCGGTGCCGCCGCCCCGGGCTTGTGATGCGTCCCGTACCGCTCGACCATGGTGCTGCTGGCGCGATTGAGTCCCGTCACCTGCACGTCAATACCGTTGCGCCGGAACTTGTGCACCACGCGGTCCAGCGCATCCACGGCGGTGATATCCCAGAAGTGCGCCCGCGTCAGGTCGATGCGCACCTTTTGCAACGCCTCTTTGAAATCAAACTCCGATACCAGCGCCTCGGATGAAGCGAAGAACACCTGACCCTGCACCGCATACACGCGGCAGCCGGCGTCTGCGTCCAGCCGCGATTCCAGCGTAAGAACGCCACGCACCTTGGACGCAAAGAACACCGCGCTCAGGAGCACGCCCACCAGCACGCCCAGCGCCAGGTTGTGCGTGGCCACCACCACGATCACCGTCGACAGCATCACGGCGGAAGACGATTTGGGATGCGTGGCCAGATTGCGCAGCGATGCCCAGCTGAACGTACTGATGGATACCATGATCATCACCGCGACCAGCGCCGCCATGGGGATCTGCTTGGCCCACGGCCCCAGAAAGACCACCAGCACCAGCAACACGGCGCCGGCCGTAAAGGTGGACAGGCGGCCACGCCCCCCCGACTTTACGTTGATGACCGACTGGCCGATCATCGCGCAGCCCGGCATGCCCCCCAGCAGGCCGGCCACGATGTTGGCCAGCCCCTGGCCCTTGCATTCGCGGTTCTTGTCGCTGGGCGTGTCCGTGTAGTCATCGATGATGGAGGCCGTCATCAACGATTCCAGCAGGCCCACGGCCGCCACCGCGACGGCATAGGGAAAAATGATGTTCAACGTCTGCCACGTCAGCGGCACCGCGGGCAGCGCAAAGGCAGGCAGCTGGTCGGGGAACGCGCCCATGTCGCCCACGGTGCGTATGGGCAAGTCCAGCCACATCGCCAGCCCTGTCAGCACCACAATGCAGACCAGGGGCGAAGGGATGGTCTTGTTGATGAGCGGAAACAGATAAATGATCGCCAGCCCGCCGGCTGTCATGGCGTACACCGTCCAGGGCATGTCGGCGAGCTCGGGAAGCTGCGCCAGGAAGATCAGAATGGCCAGCGCATTGACGAAGCCGGTGATCACCGAGCGCGACACGAACCGCATAAGGGCGCCCAGCTTCAGCCAGCCTGCGCCTATCTGCAACAGGCCGGCCAGCACCGCCGTGGCAAATACATACTGCACGCCATGGTCCCGCACCAGCGACGCGATCACCAGGGCAACCGCGCCCGTGGCCGCCGAAATCATGCCCGGCCGGCCGCCCGCGATGGCGCATACCACCGCAATGCTGAAAGCGGCGTACAGGCCCACCTGGGGGTCCACACCCGCGATGATCGAAAAAGCCAGCGCTTCGGGAATCAACGCCAGGGCCACAACCACGCCGGCCAGCAGGTCGCCGCGGACATTACCGAGCCAGTCTCGGCGCAATGTCGATATTGTCATGAAATCAAACTCAGGAAGCCGCGTGCCAGCACGCGTGGGCATCAGGGGAAAGACTGCGGGATTGCCGCAACAGGCGCATCGCCCGCGCCGTTACCGGGCGGACATCAGGCAAGACTGACGTAGGGCGTCACATCGGAGGGGTACCAAAGGCGGCGGGACGCCCGGCATTGTACCGTTGTCACAAATCGCTCCGTTCAGTAGCGATGTCGGTGAAGGATTGCCGCTACCATTTACGAAATGCGTCGCCCTGGATACCAACCCCCCGGGGCGACGCTATTGCTTGCTATTGCTTCTGTCCAATCGACCAGGGAGACAACAATGCAGTCTTATCTGAAGTTCGCGCTGCTGGCCGGCGCTATCGGCGTGACGGCCGTTGCGCGCGCCGAGGTCACTGTGCCGGTACACCAAGCCACCGCCCAGGGCCCAGGCGCCGAAGTCGGCACGGTGTCGCTGGCCGACAGCAAATACGGTCTGGTGCTCACGCCCGACCTGAAAGGCCTGCCTCCCGGCGTTCACGGTTTCCACGTACACGAGAACGGCAGCTGCGACGCCAAGGAACAGGCCGGCAAGCCCGTGCCCGCCGGGGCGGCAGGCGGCCACTACGATCCCGACGGCACGAAAAAGCACGGCACGCCGTGGTCGGACGACGGCCACCGGGGAGACTTGCCGGCGCTGTACGTATCCGCCGACGGCACCGCCACCACGCCCGTACTCGCGCCGCGCCTGAAGCTGGCCGACGTGCAGGGCCGCGCCCTGATGGTGCACGCGGGCGGCGACAATCACAGCGACCACCCGCAACCC
The DNA here is from genome assembly GCF_002261265.1 of Bordetella genomosp. 7. GTDB lineage: Bacteria > Pseudomonadota > Gammaproteobacteria > Burkholderiales > Burkholderiaceae_B > Bordetella_A. The sequence goes on from NZ_NEVK01000006.1 coordinate 681,201, forward strand.
CTGGGCGGGGGCGGGGGGCGCATCGCCTGCGGCGTCATCCCGAAATAATCGGCCGGGGCGGCGCGGCCGCCCTGGTTTGCGCGTGCACCGCCCTGCCCGCCCCCTGCGCGGGCGGGCAGGCATGGTCAGACCGTCTCGGCCTCCTGCGGCGCTTCCTGGCCATCGATCGCATACCGGATCGCATCCTCGATCCGATCCAGCAAGACGAACTTCAGCTTGCCCCGCGCTTCAGTTGGCACGTCGTCCAGGTCTTTGGCATTGCGGCGCGGCAACATCACGGTTGATATCCCAGCGCGCAAAGCCGCCAGCGTTTTTTCCTTGACCCCGCCTATCGGCAGCACCAGCCCGCGCAGGCTGACCTCGCCGGTCATGGCCACGTCAGAACGCACCGGCCGCCCCGACAGCAACGACGCCAGCGCCAGGAACATCGCAACGCCGGCGCTGGGGCCATCCTTGGGCGTTGCGCCAGCCGGCACGTGGATGTGCACATCGGTTTTTTCGAGTGATTCGCCCGTCCATATCTTGGCCAGCGTCAGCGCGGTCTGGGCGGATTCCTTCATCACATCGCCCAGCTGCCCGGTCAGTATCAGTTTGCCGGAGCCCGGCGTCTTTGAAGCCTCGATAAAGAGAATGTCGCCGCCCACGGGCGTCCATGCCAGGCCGGTGGCCACCCCGGGCAGCCCGGTGCGCAATGCCACTTCGTTTTCGAAGCGCTGTGCGCCCAGAATGGGCGGCAGGTCGGCGGCATCGATGCGCACCTGCACAGTCTTGCCTTCGGCCACCTGCATGGCGGCGTGGCGCAAGGCCGCCCCGATCTCGCGCTCGAGCTGGCGCACGCCGGCCTCGCGCGTGTAATCGCCCACGATCGACGCCAGCGCGGCGTCAGTCAGCTCGGCCTGCCCCGCGGCCAGCCCGTTGGCTTCAAGCTGGCGCGGAACCAGGTAACGCCGGGCGATCTGCAGCTTTTCATCCTGGGTATAGCCGGGCAACTGGATGATCTCCATGCGGTCGCGCAGCGGGCCGGGTATGGTGTCGAGCACATTGGCCGTGCAGATGAACATCACGCGCGACAAGTCGAAATCCACGCCCAGGTAGTTGTCGCGGAATTTGCTGTTCTGCTCCGGATCCAGCACTTCGAGCAGCGCGCTGCCCGGGTCGCCATGAAAACCGCCGGCGCCGAGTTTGTCGATCTCGTCCAGCATGATCACCGCGTTACTGGTGCCCGCGCGGCGCATGGCCTGGATGATGTTGCCCGGCAATGCGCCCAGATAAGTGCGACGGTGGCCGCGAATTTCGGCCTCGTCGTGCACGCCGCCCAGCGCCACGCGCTGGAAGGCACGCCCCGTGGCGCGCGCAATGGATTGCCCCAACGAAGTCTTGCCCACCCCGGGCGGGCCGGAGAAGCAAAGAATGGGGCTGCGGCCTTGCGGGTTGAGCTTGCGCACCGCCAGGTATTCCAGGATGCGCCGCTTGATCTTGTCCAGGCCGAAGTGGTCTTCGTCCAGCACCTTGCGCGCTTCGGCCAGGTCGATGGGCGGCGGGGGCTCGTGCTTCCAGGGCAGTTCGGTCAGCCATTCGAGATACGTGCGCAGCATCGCCGATTCGCCGCTGGATTCGCCCATGCGCTGCAGCCGCCCGAGTTCTTTGAGCGCGTGGCTCAGCACTTCTTCGGGCATGCCGGCCGCTTCGATGGCGTCTTTCAGGCGCGCGACCTCGGCGGCGTTGTCGTCGATTTCGCCCAGTTCTTTCTGGATTTGCCGCAATTGCTCGCGCAGCACGGTCTCGCGCTGGCGCTCGTCAAATTGGGCGCGCGTGCGCTCGCCGATTTCTTTGGACAGGCGCAGCACTTCGACGCGCCCGGCCAGGAGCTCGATGACGAGATCCAGGCGCCGCGTCAGGCTGAACGTTTCCAGGATGTCCTGCTTCTGTTCCGGCTTGATGTCGATCATGTGCGTGACCATGTCGGCAAGCAACCCGGGCGAATCAATACCGCGGACCACGCCGATGAGTTCATCGGGCACATTGGGCAGCAACGCAATGGCGCTGATGGCCTGTTCTTTCAGCTGCAGGAAACGCGCCTCGGTCTGGCTGTCTTGCTCCTGTGCTTCGGGTATTTCGGCCACGCGCGCCACCATGAAGGGCCAGCCTTCCAGGAATTCAAGCACACGGAACCGCGACTGCCCCTGAACCAGCAGATGATGCGCGCCTTCCTGCCCTGTGATATAGCGAGCGATGGGGCCTTCGGTACCCACCCAGCGCAGGTCGTCGGGGCCGACGTCGGCCTTGCCCGGGTCGCGCTGCAACAGGAAGCCCACCGGACGTTCGGTTTTGACAGCCTCTTGCGCCGCCGCCACGGACGACTCGCGCCGCACCGTCACCGGTGACAGCACGCCGGGGAACAATACCGCGTCGCGCAGCGGAATGATGATGCGCGCGTCGTCGGGCAAAGTGCGGGTATCGCTCATGGAGCCTCCCTTAGTTTATGCAGGGTCAAGACCAGGCAGCCGTCCACGAATTCGGACGATGCGGGTTCCAGGGCGTGCAGCGGCAGCGCGATGCGGCGGCGGAAGCGGCCGTAGGGGATCTCGAAGCGGTGGATGCGGGCGTTGGCCGCGCAGGGCATGGGACGCACCCCCGCCACCGTGATACCGCCCGGGTCGAACGCCACCACCAGCGTGTCGGCGGGCACCCCCGGCAGCGCCACATACACCAGGACCGACGTGGCGGTCTCGATGACATCGACCGGGGGTTCCCAGTGCGGCGCATCGCCGGACCCGGCGCGCAGCACCTGGCGCTTGAGGCGCTCGGCGTGTTCGAGCAGCGCCAGCGCATCGCCCCAGATCCAGGATGAAAAATCTCGCGATCTCATGAACTTGCCCTCGTGGCCATAGTTCGTATCTGGCGGCGGGCCAGCAAATTTCAAGCCATGCACACCTGGCGCACGCGCACAGCGCCGCGCCGGCGCGCGGGGCCTGGGCGGCCGGGCCCGCGCCGTGTCATGTCATGATGCGCGCCGGGCGCGCCGAACGCAACCCGGCGGCAGGAGCTACGAGGCCGACTCGGCCACGGCCGTGGGCCGGCCGTAAAACGGGTAGCTCGGGTCGTTGTAGCCGGGGCTGGACGCATGCCCGGGCACGACCCAGCCATTGACCATGGCTTCTTCTTCGGGCGTGATGCCGAGTTCCAGCGCCCCGTAGTAGTCCTGCATCTGCGCCAGTGTGCGCGGCCCTGCGATCACCGCGGAAATCAGCGGGTTGGCCAGCACCCATGCGGTGGCGAAATGCCCCGGCAGAACCCCGCGCTGCTTGCAGTACTCGGTAAGCTGCGCCGCGATCTGCAACGATTCGGGACGGAATTCGGTGTCCAGAATGCGCTTGTCGCCGCGCCCGGCGCGCGTGTCCGAAGCAGGCGGCTGGCCCGGCGCGTACTTGCCCGTAAGCACGCCTCGCGCAATGGGACTGTAGGGCACCACGCCCAGGCCGTAGTGGCCGCAAGCAGGCAGGATCTCGACCTCGGGCCCCCGGTTCAGCATGTTGTAGTACGGCTGGCACACCACTGGCTGGGGTACGCCCAGCTCCCGGCACAGTCGTATCACCTCGGCAATGCGCCAGCCCCGGAAGTTCGACAATCCGAAACTGCGCAGCTTGCCTGCGCGGATCAGGTCGCCCAGCGCGTACACCGCCTCTTCCAGGTTTTCTTCGTGAAAGTCGCGGTGCAAATACAGGATGTCGATGTAATCGGTGCCCATGCGGGCCAGGCTGGCATGCACGCCCTGCATGAGCCACTGACGCGAATAATGCGAATGGTTGGGCGCCGACGAAACCCTGTTGCCGATTTTGGTGGCCAGCACCCAGTCGTAGCGCTGTCCGCCCAGCAGCTTGCCCACCACTTCTTCCGAGCGACCCTGGTTGTACACATCGGCCGTGTCGATGAAGTTCACGCCCGCCTCGCGCGCCGAGGCAACAATACGCTGCGCTTCATCAAAGGGCGTCTGTTCGCCGAACATCATCGTGCCCAGGCACAACGGCGACACACGCAGGTTGCTGGTACCAAGACGACGGTATTTCATGGCGTGAACTTCCTGTACGGATGCAGTTGAAGGTAGCGCCAAGCGTACCGCGATTGACGCGGGCACGCAGCACTGTTGGGCCGCCGTCCCGTCCACCTTCACGATCCGTGAAGTGCCCTTTACGATTGCGGACTACCGCGGCGCGCCCATCACTTTTACAGTCACTGCATCCCGATGGCGCCGGACCGGCCATATCATTCATCCAACAAGGGAAAGCAATGACCAAGAGCGGCGTACTGCAGATCCCGTCCATGCGAGACAAGTGCTCGGACGCGGAATGGAAGGCGCGCGTAGATCTCGCAGCCTGTTATCGGCTGGTAGAGCTGTACGGCATGGCCGACATGATGGCCAACCACATATCGCTGCGGGTGCCCGACGAGGACAACGCGTTCCTTATCAATGCCTACGGCATGATGTACGAAGAAATCACGGCGTCCAGCCTGATCAAGGTCGACCTCGACGGCAACATCCTGTCCCGGCCGGATTTCGGCGAGCTGGGCTACGGCATCAACAAGGCCGGCTATGTCATCCACAGCGCCATCCACGGCGCCCGCCACGATGCCAACTGCGTAATCCATACGCACAGCTGGGCATCGATGGCGGTGTCGTCGCTGGCCTGCGGCCTGGTGCCCGCCACGCAAACCGCCATGCGCTTCCTGAAGATCGGCTACCACGACTATCAGGGCGTGGTGCTGGATACCAAAGAACAGGCGTCGCTGATCGCCGACCTGGGCCAGGGCGAAGCGCTCATCCTGCGCAACCACGGCGCCCTGACCGTGGGCCGCACAGTGGGTGAAGCATTCAACTGGATGCACCGGCTCGAGCTGGCATGCCGCGCCCAGCTTGCGGCGCAGGCGACTCAGCAACCGCTGCAGCAGGTGCCGCCCGACGTGCTGGAAGAAACCTGGAACAACTATCAGCCGGGCACGCGGCGACCGTACGGCGTAATGGAGTGGCCCGCCCTGCTGCGCAAGCTCGACCGTATCGACAGCAGCTACCGCGATTGACGCCGCGGGCGCTGCAACGGCCCGCATTACCGCAACAGCACGTGACGCCGGCGCCGGCAGCGCCGCGCGTGCCCGTGCGCAACATAAGCATAACCAACGGAGAGACACCATCATGAACCCGACCTGCAGTTCCCTATTGGCGTGCGGCATCCTGGGGCTGGCCGCGGCGCTGCCCGCACAGGCCGCCTACCCCGAGCGGCCCGTGAAAGTCGTCGTAGCGTTTACGGCGGGCGGCACGACCGACAAGCTCACGCGCAGTGTCAGCGACAAGCTTGGCCAACAGCTGTCGGAATCGTTCATCGTCGAAAACCGGCCCGGCGCCGGCGGCAACATCGGCACCGAATATGTCGTGCGGTCCGATCCCGACGGCTACACGCTGATCGTCGACTCGGTGGGCCCTATCGCGGTGAACCCGTCGCTGGGCAAGCTCAGCTACGACCCGCTGACCGATCTGGTGCCCATTGTGCAGATCGCCACGGTGCCCAACGTGCTCGTCGTGCCGCCCACTCTGCCCGTCAAGGATTTTGCCGGCTTTCTGGAATATGCCAAGTCCAAGAAAAGCCTCAACTATGGCTCGACCGGGGTAGGCACGTCGTCGCATTTGTCCAGCTTCCTGCTGATGCAAGAGGTGGGCGTGCCGGACGCCACGCACATTCCTTATAAAGGCGCCGACGCGATCAACGACTTGATGGCGGGCCGGCTGGACTTCATGTTCGCCACGGCGCCGTCCGTCATGGGGCAGATCCGTTCCGGCAAGTTGCGCGCGCTGGCCGTCAGCACGAGCGCGCGCTCGCCTTCGCTGCCAGAACTGCCCACCGTGGCGGAATCCGGCTTCGCCGGCTTTGACGCCGGGTCGTGGTTCGGCTTTTTCGCCCCGAAGAATACCCCGGCCGAAGTGATCGCCACCATCAACAAAGGCGTGAACACGGCGCTGCCCGACCTGCACGAACAGCTGCTGGCCGAAGGCGCCAACCCGGTCGGCGGCTCGCCCGAGGACTTCGGCCGCTTCACCCGCGCGGAATACGAAAAGTGGAAGAAAATCCTGCAACAGGCGGACGTGAAGGCGCAATGACGGCTCCCGTCCGCATTCTTTGCTCCGCACAGGAAGCGCCCCGGCTGGCCGAGCCGCTGCGAACGCTGGCCCGCGACATCACGCTGTGCCATCCGGGCGACTCCCAGGCCGAGCTGGCCGATGTCGCCTTTGTTTCGCGTGACATCACGGGGCGTTCCACCAAGTTCGAGATCCATCCCGACACCGAGCGCTTTTATTCGGCCCTGCGGGCGGCCCGCCGTCTGCAGTGGCTGCATGTGCATTCCATCGGCCTGGATCGAGACATCTACCAGGAAGTGCGCGCACGCGGCGCGCGCGTCACCGCATCGCATGGCGCCTCGGACGCGGTGGTGGCGCAGGCGGCAGTGGCCGGGTTGCTGGCGCTGGCGCGCCATCTGCCCCACCTGTTGCGCGCCCAGCAGCGCCGCCAATGGGCGCCCTTGTTCGACGAGTGGATGCCCCGGGATCTCGACGGGCAGCACGCCGTCATTGTGGGCTGGGGCGGCATCGGCCAACGCATCGGCCAGCTGCTGCAGGCCCTGGGCCTGCGCATTTCGGTGGCGCGCCACAGCGGCCAGCCCGCCGCGCCGGGCATCCGCACGGTGCCGTACAGCGGCCTGGCAGAGTTGCTGCCCGACGCCGCGTGGCTGGTGCTGGCCTGCCCGCTCAGCGACGCGACCCGCAACCTGGTAGATGCGCGCACGCTGGCCGCGCTGCCGCCGCATGCCCAGGTGGTCAACGTCGCGCGCGGCCACGTCATCGACGAAGCCGCGTTGATTCAGGCGCTGCGGGCGCAAGCCCTGCGCGGCGCATTTCTGGACGTGTTCCAGCACGAGCCCCTGCCGGCCGACTCGCCGCTGTGGGACATGGAAAATGTGATCGTGTCCCCCCACAGCGCCGGCTTTTCGGACGGCAATGCCGAGCGGGTGCGCCGCATTTTCCTGGAGAATCTGCGGCGCTGGCTGGACGGCAGCCTGTAACCGCGGGCGTGCGGCCGGGCCCCGCACGCCCGGCCATGCGCCGACGCGGCCGCTTACGCGTATAGCGGCTCCCCGTCCTTGCCCACCCCCTTCACCCGGCGCAGGATGCGATACGCCGCGCGCTCGGCCTCGTCCTGCTCGAAGTACGGCGACGACTGGGGCGGCTCCCAGACCCGTTCGGCTAGCGGCACCCCGTCGCCTTCCGGACGCGTTGCCACCCGTATGGCAAAGCCGCCTTCATTTGCGACCACCACGTCGCAGAACACCCGATAGCCATTCAGCGAGACACCTGTAGCGATGTTCATATGCGTTGTTCCTCTAAATGCTGAACCAGCCCAATTCATGCGTGGCGCCTGTATCCCGGTTCTATGCGCTTCAAGCGGGAACGCCACGTAACGGGATGTCAGCAAATGGTGTGCCCGACTGCCTGCCCGGTCGCGCGCCGGTATTTTTTACGAATTGTTTCGATTGTGCGTGGCGCCTCCTCCCAAATACGGATATTATTTATCCTTAAGGACAATTTATATCCGCAATAGGAGAAAGCCATGAGCGCGCGCCTGAACTACGTCGAGCAGTCCCCTGAGTTTTTCAAGAAATTCGTGCAGTTCAGCAATGCCCTGGGCGGGGGCAGCATCGAAGAAAAGACGCATGACCTGGTGCAGATCCGCGCCTCGCAGATCAATGGCTGCGCGTTCTGCCTGGATATGCATATCAAGCAGGCCAAGATCCATGGCGAGAGCGAATTGCGCCTGCACCACGTGGCCATCTGGCACGAGTCCCCCCTGTATTCGCCGCGCGAGCGCGCCGCGCTGGCCTGGGCCGAGGCGCTCACCCGCCTGCCCGAAGGCGGCGTGCCCGACGATATTTACGAACTCGCGCGCAGCGAGTTTTCGGAAAAAGAAATCACCGACCTGACGTACCTGGTGATGGCCATCAACGCCTGGAACCGCATCAACGTAGCGTTCCGCAATGAGCCGGGCTCGGCGGACAAGGCATTCGGCCTGGACAAGGCAGGCCTGGGCTGACGGCAGGCGGTGTGTCGATTGCGCCGGTTACCCGGCGCGCCGCAGCACCCATTCTTGCGTGCGCTGCAGCAGTGCAGGAGACACCTCGGCCGTCAGCGTGTCCAGTACGTCGGAAATCCGCGTCTCGCGCAGCGAATTGCGCCACGCTTCGTCGGCGCGCCACATCAGGCGGGCAATGATGCAGGGCGCCTCAGCCTTGTACCCCTCGGGCCAGCACGGGTTGTTGGTCCGGATTTCCTTGCATGCAAAGGTACTGGCGGGGCCCTCGACGGCCTCGACAATATCCAGGAAGCTGATGTCGGCCGGCGCGCGGGCCAGCCGGTAGCCGCCCGACGGGCCCAGCGTCGTTTCCACCAGCCCCGCCTGCGACACGGCCTGCAGCGCCTTGGACAGGTATTCTTTGGGCACGCCGTGCAATTCGGCCAGGGCCTTGGTAGACAGATACCGGCCAGGCGGCAGGCCCGCCAAGGCGACACAGCAATGCAACGCCCATTCGACCTGGCTTTTCAGATTCATCGTTTACCCGTTGTCAGAAAGCCGGCGCGCCCGGCGCCGCGCGATGGATTAAGGATACTAGATATCCTCGAATGGCGCCCCTCGCGTGTAGCGGGGCGCGACAGCCTGTAAACTGCCGGATTTTTGACTCTGGCACATGGTGCAAGTACCCCGGCGCGCAGGTGTCAGCGGCCCTACGCTGGTACGCCTGCTTGCTCGCCTGATAGACGCCGACATTCCCGCGTCGCGGCAACCGCTGGCCGAACGGCTCAGCCAGTGGCTGAGCTGGACCGATGCCATCGCGCTGTCGGCAGTGCTCGACGGCGCGGCGCCCGCTCCGGCAGCCCCTCCGCGCGCGTTCGACGCAGCAGAGGCTCGCGAGGTGCAGCGCGTCAGGGAGTCTATCGCCCGGGCTATCGACGACGACACGCCGTTTACCGCGCCGCCGATACGTGTGTCACGAGCCGCGGCCACGCCCGCGCCGGCGCCGGCGGCCGCGGAACCGGCCTACATCATCTACCGCCAGCGTTACCAGGCCATACAGCAGACCATGGAAACCAGCATTGCCAAGTTGCGGGCGCGCCTGCGGTCGCTGTTGGCCACGCAAACACCTGCCATGGCGCGCCTGGCGGTGGTCGACGCCATCATGGAGCGCTCGCTGAGCGCGCACGAACGGCGCCTGCTCGCCACCATTCCGGGCATGCTCGAAGGCCATTTCAACCGGATGCGCCAAGCGGCCGAAGACGCGGCAGACGCCGCCGGGGCCGCCTCAGCGCCGCACTCCTGGGTGGCCGCGTTCCGCGCCGACATGCGCAGCGTGCTGCGCGCCGAACTGGACATCCGCCTACAACCCATCGAGGGCCTGCTTGCCGCCCTGCGCGCCCATTGACCCGGACACCATGACACGAAATCTCGTTGCTCTCGTTATTTTCCTGGCGGGCCTGGCCGTTGTGGGCTGGGTCGGCGCCGGCTATGTCGGCTCGAACACCCTGGCGCTGGCCGTCACGGGCCTGATCGGCATCGTCTACCTGGCCGGCGCCCTCGAGCTGCGGCGCTACCAACTGGGCACCGCCGGGCTGGCGCGCGCCACGGCATCACTGAGCACACCGCCAGCCCGTCTGGATGACTGGCTGGCGCAGGTGCCGGCCGGGCTGCGCCATATTGCGCAACTGCGCGTCGAGGGCCAGCGCACGGCCTTTCCCGGCCCCGCGCTGGCGCCCTACCTTGCCGGCATGCTGGTGCTGCTGGGCATGCTGGGCACCTTCCTGGGCATGGTGGCCACCTTGCGCGGCACGGGCGCCGCGCTGGAAGGCGCGGTCGACCTGCACGCGATCCGCTCGTCGCTGGCCGCTCCGGTGCACGGCCTGGGCTTCGCTTTCGGCACCTCGGTGGCGGGCGTGGCATCCTCGGCCGCGCTGGGTCTGCTGGCCGCATTGACGCGGCGCGAGCGCCTGCGCGCCGTACAGCAACTGGACGCCGCCAGCGCCACCACGTTGCGCGAATACTCGCAAAGCCACCAGCGCGAACAGACTTTGCAATTGCTGCAGAAACAGGCCGACGCCATGCCTTTGGTGGTCGACCGCCTGCAGGAAATGATGGCGACGCTGGAACGGCAGAATCTGGCGCTGCACGAACGGCTGGCGGCCAGCCAGGACGCGTTTCACGGCAAGGCGGACGCCGCCTATACGCGCCTGGCCGCCGCCATGGAGCAGGCGCTCAAGCAAAGCGTGGCCGACAACGCCGAGGCTGCCGGCGCCGCCATCCGGCCGGCGGTGGAAGCGACACTGGCCGGCCTGGCCCGCGAGACTTCCGCCTGGCAGGACACCCTGGCGCACGCGGTGCGCCAGCAACTGGACGACGTGACCGGCCGCTTCGAAGCCACCACCGGGAAGGTGGCTGAACTCTGGACCGATGCGCTGGCGCAGCATCGGCACGCCGGCGCGAGCCTGGCGCAGGATCTGGGCGTCACGCTGCAGCGTTTCACCGACACCTTCGAGCAGCGCTCGGCCGGCCTGCTGGATAACGTAGGCGTGCGCCTGGATACGACGGCCGCCGCCCTGCAGGCCGCCTGGGACGGCGCCTTGGCCCGGCAATCCGCCACCGGCAGCGAACTGGCCGAACAGCACCAGCGCGCACTGGCGGCCGCCACCGCCAGCCTGCAGGAACAATCGGCGGCGCTGGTGCAGAGCCTGAATCAATCGCATGCCGGCCTGCAGGCCGAACTGGCCGCCCGCGACGAGCAGCGCCTGGCCGCCTGGCAAGCCTCGCTGGGCGAGGTGGCCGGCACGCTTCGGCTGCACTGGGAGCAGGCCGCCACCCAGGCGGCCGCGCAGCAACAGCAGGCATGTGATGCGCTGGCGCAAACCGCGCGGGAACTGTCTACACAAACCCACACGCAGGCGCGCGAGACCATCGCCGAAGTGGCGCGGCTGGTGGATGCGGCCGCGCAGGCGCCGCACGCCGCAGCCCAGGCCATCGCCGGCTGGAACAGCACGCTGGACGACATGTCGGCCGCCCTGCGCGAACAATGGGACTACGCCAGCACACTGGCTGCCGAGCGCCAGCAGCAGATCTGCGACACACTCGAACGCACCGCGCAAGACCTTGCCGCCCAGACGCAGGCGCATGCGCAGCAGACGATCGCCCAGGTCACGCAGCTGGTGCAGACGGCCGCCGAAGCGCCCAGGGCCGCCGCCGATGTCATCGCCGAGCTGCGCCAGAAACTGACCGACAGCATGGCGCGCGACAACGCCATGCTCGAAGAACGCAGCCGCCTGATGCAAACGCTGGGCACGCTGCTGGACGCCGTCAACCACGCATCGACCCAGCAGCGCACGGCAGTCGACGAGCTCATCACCACATCGGCGGGGCTGCTCGAAAGGGTGGGCAGCCAGTTCACCGCCAAGGTCGAGGCCGAGACCGATAAACTCGGCGGCATCGCCGCGCAGGTGACCGGCAGCGCCGCGGAAGTCGCCAGCCTGGGCGAAGCGTTCGGCGCAGCGGTGCAGGCCTTCGGCGAATCCGGCGACAAGTTGGCCGAACATCTGCAGCGCATTGAGGCCGCGCTCGACAAATCCATGGCGCGCAGCGATGAGCAGCTGGCGTACTACGTCGCCCAGGCCCGCGAAGTGGTTGATCTCAGCGTACTGTCGCAGAAGCAGATCCTGCAGGACCTGCAGCAACTGGCCAGCCGGCAGCAACCGTCCGAAAGCGGCGAAACGGCATGAGCGACGACATCGAAGCCGGCGTCGAGCCCACCGCGCCCGCCTGGGCGGTCTTCGGCGACCTGATGTCCGTGTTGATGGGCGCCTTCGTCCTGGTGCTGGTGGGCGTCGTGGGCGTGCAGGCAGAGCTGTCTGCCCGCCTGGAGGATGAAGTCAGGCAACGCCAGCAGGAAACCCAGCGGCGCATGGAACTCGAACAGGCGCTGGCCGGCCCCCTGGCCGCGGGCAGCGTCACGCTGGTCGACGGCCGCATCGGCATCAGCGGCAGCGTGCTGTTTGCGCTGAACTCCGACCAGTTGCAGCCCGAAGGCCTGGAAGTACTCAAGAGCCTGGTGGGCCCGTTGTCGGAATACCTGCGGTCACGCGACGAAATCCTGATGGTCAGCGGCTTTACGGACAACCAGCCGGTGCACGGCAACAACCGCCGCTTCCACGACAACTGGGAACTGTCGGCCCAGCGCGCGCTTACCGTCACCCGCGCCCTGATCCAACAGGGCATCGCGCAGGACGCCATATTCGCCGCCGCATTCGGCGAACAACAGCCGGTGGCGTCGAATGACGACCCGGCCGGGCGCGCCCACAATCGCCGCGTGGAAATCGCGCCGATTGCCCGCGTGCCGAACCACAAGGCGCAGGGCGGTGACTGACCCGCGCGACGCCGCTATTCAGGCCACGCTGGCTGCCTGGCGCGACCAAGGCGTGCATCGCACGCATCCCGCGCGCTTTCGCCTGATCGAGGCGCTGGCCGGCCGCGCGCAACGCGTCGACGGCCAGGCGCGCCAGGTACTGCAGGCGCGGCTTGACGTCCTGGTGGGCGAGTTCCAGCAGGCGCTCGGCGCGAATACGCCGCCCGAGGCGCAAGCCGATGACGCCGCTGTGGCGGCCGTGTCAACAGCGGCCCAGGGCGCAGAACCTGCCCCCCCGGGCGCGCCGCAGAGTCTTTGCGAGCTCCTGGGCTACATGCAGGACCACCCCGCCGCCGCGCACGACGGCGAGGCCGCGCAAGACCGGGCGCGGTTGCGCCAGCGCTACCCCGAGCTGGACTTGCTGGATTATTTCCAGGCCACCTGGGCCCGCCTGAGCACCGACCGGCAGCTGCTCCAATCCGAAGAACAGGTTCACGAAAACGCAGGCCCGTTGAATTCCAACCACCTGGTGCACCGCGCGCTGTCGCTCATGCGCGCGCAATCGCCGGGCTATCTGCATCAGTTCCTGGCATACCTGGATGGCCTGGGCTGGGTGGACCAGCTCGTCAACAATGGCGGGCTGGCGGCCAGGCCCGCCGCGCGGGGCAAAAAGTCCGGCCGCGCCGCCCGCTAGCGGGCGGCGTCACGAACCGGGCCGCCGCACCACCCTGAGCATGCCGCTTTCGGCCCCGCCGCAGAACAGGCGGTCGGCCCCGTCGGACTCCAAGCCCGACACACACATTCCTTGCGGCATCGCGGCACTGGCCAGCACCTTGCCGGTGCGCGGATCGACGCGGCGCAACTCACTCGCGTCATCTTCCCAGGTGGCATGCCACAACTCGCCGCCCACCCACGTCACACCGGTCACATACCGGTTCGACTCCAGCGTGTTGAGCACCTTGCCCGTTCCCGGGTCCACCTGGTAGATCTTGCGGTGCCTGAAATGCGCCACCCACAGCATGCCTTCGGCCCACGCCAGGCCGGAATGGCCGTCGCCGTCGGGCGTGGGCAGCGTGGCCAGCACTTTGCCCGTCTGCGGGTCGATCTTGCGTATCTCGTTGCCCTCGATCTGGTAGAACGCCTTGCCGTCGAACGCCGTGCCCGCGGGGCATGCCGCTGCAACGGCGCGTCCCGGCGCGCCCGTGTCCGGATCAATGGCCTGCAAGCGGTCACCGGTGGCCAGCCAGACATGCCGGCCATCGTAAGTGACTCCGTTGATCTCCTTCACCTGCGGGAAAGGGCCATGTTCGTGAATGACTTCGGCTGTCTTGCTCATGCGGCACCTGGTTGGTAGATTGAAAAAAATACTCACCACGCCTGCATGCTAGTCGCCGTACCACGGCCCGGGAAGTAACAAGCTTGTCGCGAATTCCGGGATGGCCACGGCCATCCAGCGCCGCGCTCGCCCCTGCCCCACCGGGCGCACGCGGCCCAAGCGCACCAACGCCTCCAGCGAACGCTGTACCGTACGCTGGCTGGCTGCCAGCGCCAAGGCCAATGCCGAACTGGACCACGACTCACCATCGGACAGCAGGGCCAGTACCGGCGCGTGCGGCGTGTCGTCAGGCCAGGCCAGCACCGCCACCGTCGCGCCGCGGGGCGACAGCACATAGCCCCGCGCCGTGGCCTGTATGCCGGCCAGCCCGCGCAACGCGCTGCGCAGGCGGCCGATTTCTACGCGCAGCCGCGCACGGTGCGACTCGTCGCCGTGCCGCATGCGGAACACGCCGGCGATCAGGGCATCGCGCGGTGCGTCGGCGGGCCATGCGTCGGCCAGCATGCGCGCCAGCATGAACAAAACGGGGCGGCGCGCCAGGCCCACCACAGATCCACCCTGGCGCACCGCATGCCGGCACGCGTCGACCACCAGCGTTTCCGAAGCCAGCAAGGTCTCGATCTCGTCGAGCCCTGCCGCGCGACGCGCGCCAGACAGGCTCAGCCGGGCCATGGGCGCGTCCAGCGTGCGTTCGGCATTGCCGACCTCTGCCAGCAACGCGCCGATGCGCGCCTGCTGCGCGATGTGGCGCGCCTGCGCCAGGGCAGCCCGCGCGGCGTGCGCCTGCATGCGTCGCATCGCAATGCCCGCCGTCACCAGCGCATGCACGGCCCGCAGCGCCGCCGGCAGCGACGGGCCAGGCGGCCCGCCCAATGCGCTTTCGGCCTGTTCGAGCCGACCCAGCAGCAGCAGCCGCCTTGCATCGATATAGCGCGCGTGAACGACGTTGATGGCGTCGCCTTCGCGCTGCAGCACAGCGCGCGCCGCATCCAGCGATCGCGCGGGCCATGCCAGGTCACGCATGGCCAGGGCGATCTCGGCTTCGGCCACCATGCACCGGGCGCGCGCCAGCGCGGCTTGCGGCCCGAAGCCACGGGCGGCGTCGCGCATCAGCCGGCGGGCGCGTTCCAGGTCGCCCAACTGCGCCATGGCGCAGCCGCGCACCGCCAGCGCCGGCGCATCGTCGCGCAGGGCCACGCGGTTCAGCGCCCCCAGCGCATCACCCGCGGCAAGCGCCCGGGCGGCGGCGGCAATCGAAGCGTCCATGGAAATCACGCCAGATCTGTCACTCTTGGCTGACGGAGCTGCGATCCTAACCTATCGCTCAGGGCACGGCCACGCTGGCGGAGCGGTTCGATGGCCCTGTGGCACGCGCCTTTCGCCACCTGACCGACCCGATTCACGCCGCCGCGGGTACATGCACCTCCGGGGCCTCGGCCATCCGGCGGCCCAGCCGCCGGGCGGCCGACAGCACCGCATCGGGCTCATCGTGGGACTGCAGCAACAATTCCGAAGCCATGACGCGAGCCCCGCAGTAATCGAATATCCCGTGGTCGATCTGCGTGCGCATGGCGCTGGCGTAGCCATGCCGCGCATAGGTGCGGGCGTCCGCGCCCCCCACGCCCGCCAGGTAGACGGGCAGATGCCCGAGCTTCTTCTCCGGCCGGCCGCCCGTATCGTCATACGCCCAGCCGTTGGAAAACACGCGGTCTATCCACCCTTTCATCAGGGCCGGCATCGACCACCAGTACACCGGAAACACCAGCGCCAGCGCATCGGCGCGGTCGATGCGCGCCTGTTCGGCGGCCACATCGGCCGGCGCGGCCTGGGTGCGGCGGTGCGTCGCGTGGTCGGCCGCATTGAAACGCGGATCGAAACCCTCTGCGTACAGGTCGGCCACTTCATATGAATGGCCGGGGCTGGCCTGGACAATGCCCGATCCAATGCAGTGCGCGGCGGCATGGCTCAAGGAAGCGGGGTCGGGGTGCGAAACAACGATAAGGGTGTGCATGGATAAACCTCGGAGAAATGTCGCAGACCAGTCACCGCCTGATATAGTCGGTTGACCTACGCCAGGTAACTTACAGCCAGTAATCTACCACTGGTAACTTACGATTAGTAAGTTACCGATAGTACATAGCCATGTCAACCAGCGCCGCTCCCCTTTCTGCCACCCCCGCGCCGCGCCGGCGCCTGTCCAGGTCCGAGCGCCACCGACAACTGCTCGACACCGCCTGGCGCCTGGTGCGCGAAGAAGGCACCGAGGCGCTGACTCTTGGCCGGCTGGCAGACGAGGCGGGTGTGACCAAGCCCGTGACGTATGACCATTTCGGCAGCCGGGCAGGCCTGCTGGCGGCGCTGTATCGCGAGTACGACGCCAACCAGACCTCGCTGATGTCGGCCGCGTTGCGCGCGAGCGAAAACACCCTCGCCAGTCGCGCAGCGGTTATTGCGTCGTCCTATGTACAGTGCGTACTGAGCCAGGGCACGGAAATACCGGGTGTCAGCGCGGCTCTGGCCGGCTCGCCCGAACTGGAAAAAATCAAGCGCGATTACGAAGCCGCCTTCATGCAGACCTGCCGCGAAGCGCTGGCGCCTTATGCCCCTTCGGGCAGAATCGAGGCGGCCGGCCTGTGGGCGCTGCTGGGGGCGGCCGAGTCGCTGTCCTATGCCGCGGCCACGGGCGCGATCACTGCGGCGCAGGCACAGCAGGAACTCTACGAAACCATCGCCGCGATGGTGGCTCGCAACGCCTGAACATCCCCCCGTCCGCCACTCGCGCAGGCATGCCGCCGCAGGCGGACCGCCTGCGTGACGCATCTGGTTGACGTAGCAACTATATGCCCGATATGATGAGCGGCGCCCCGCCTGCGGAAGCGGCGCGCAGCCGTCTTTTTTTCATGTCGCCCAGGAGCGAATCGATGTACAAGCTGACCGGCAGTACTCATGTTTTGCGGAAAATCCTTCAATGCATGCTGGGGCTCGGTCTGGCCGCCGGCGCCGCGCCGTCGCTGGCGCAACCGGCCTTTCCGGCCAAGCCGGTAAAACTGGTCGTGCCGGCGCCGCCGGGCGGCGCGGGCGACACCTCGGCGCGCGCCATCGCCCGCCACATGTCGCAAACGCTCGACCAGCAAGTCGTGGTCGAAAACAAGCCGGGCGCGGCCACCACTATCGGCTACAAAAGCGTGGCCAACGCCGCGCCGGACGGATACACCATAGGGTTGGTGCCCCTGGCGGGGATCGCCATTGCCAGCGTCACCTATAAAGACCTGCCCGACATCGAACGCGATTTCGCCGCCGTCGCCGGCATCGCGGACGCGCCCCATATGCTGGTGGTGCCCGCGTCACTTGGGGTAACGAACGTGGACGAGCTGGTCGCGCTGCTGAAAAGCCGCCCCGGCCACTACAACTATGCCTCGCAAGGCTCCGGCTCACTGTCGCACATCGAGTCCGCGGTGTTCCTGGCAGGCGCGGGCGCGTCGGCCACTCACGTGCCGTACAAGGGCAGCTCAGAGGCCGTTCCCGGCCTGATCACGGGCGCAACCAGCATGATGTTCGACAGTGTTTCGTCGGTGCTGCCGCATGTGCGCGCAAACAAGCTGGTGCCGCTGGCCACCGCGGCCAGCAACCGCGTGCCGCAACTGCCCGACGTGCCCACCATGGCAGAACTCGGCTACGACTTGAAGGCCGACAACGCCTTCGTACTGCTCGCGCCGGCCGGCACGCCGCCCGCGAACCTGCAGGTACTTTCCGAAGCGGTGCGCAAGGCCGTTGGCGATGCGGAAGTCATCGCCACACTGGAAAACAGCGGCATCGTTGCCCGCTACACGGCACCCGATGATCTGCGTCCCGTGCTCGCCAAGGAATTCGCGTTGTGGCCGGCGTTGGCCAAGAAACTGGCGGAAACGAACTAAGCACTGGTCGACACAGGAACACAAATGGCATCTTTCAACGGCTCGCAGTGGGACTTCCCTTATACGTCGCAACGCATGCCCGTCCTGGCAGAGAACGTGGCGTGCACCGAGCAGCCCCTGGCCACCCAGGCCGCGCTGCAGGCCATGGCCGCGGGCGGCAATGCCGTGGATGCGGCCATCGCCGCGGGCATCGCACTGACGGTGGTGGCGCCCTGCATGAACGGCATCGGCGGCGACGTGTTCGCCATCGTGTGGGATGGCAAGCAACTGCATGGCCTGAACGCATCCGGACGTTCGCCCCAGGCATGGACGCCGGAATACTTTTCCAAGTACGACGCCATGCCCGCGCGCGGCTGGGATTCGGTAACGGTGCCCGGCGCGGTGTCGGGCTGGGTGGCGCTGTCCAGGCGATTCGGCAAACTGCCGTTCGCCGACTTGTTCCAGGCTGCCATCCGCTACGCGCGCGACGGCTACATCGTCACGCCCATTGTCAGCCGTCAATGGGAAACGCAGATCGCCGATATCAAGCACACCCCCGGTTTTGTTGAAGCATTTGCGCCGGGCGGGCACGCGCCGGCGCCTGGCCAGCGCTTCATATGCAAGGGCCAGGCCGCGACGCTGGAAGAAATCGCGCGCACCGCGGGCGAATCGTTCTATCGCGGCGCGCTGGCCGACCGGATCGCGGCCTATGCCCGGGCCACGGGCGGCGCGCTCACCCGCGACGACCTGGAAGCGCACGAGGCCGACTGGGTAGAGCCCATTTCGCAGCAATACCAGGACATCGCGCTACACGAAATCGGCCCCAACGGTCAGGGCATCGGCGCCCTGATGGCGCTGGGCATGCTGGATGCGTTCGGCGCGCCCAGGCTGCCGGTAGATTCCACCGAGTACTTCCACGCGCAGATCGAGGCCATGAAGCTGGCCCTGGCCGACATGCATCGCTACGTGGCCGACAGCCGCTACATGCACGAAGTCAACGCCCAGGCCTTGCTCGACCCCGGTTACCTGGCCGCGCGCGCCACAGAAATCGACCCCGCCCAGGCGCGCTATCCAGGCCCCGGCCTGCCGCTCAAGGGCGGCACCACATACCTGACCACCGCGGATGCGGGCGGAATGATGGTGTCGTTCATCCAATCGAACTTCAAGGGCTTCGGTTCGGGCCTGGTCGTGCCCGACACCGGCATCGCCCTGCACAATCGCGGCTGGGGCTTCAACCTGCTGCCGGGCCACCCCAACCAGGTCGGTCCGCGCAAGCGGCCTTTCCACACCATTATTCCGGGGTTCCTGATGCGCGGCGGCAAGCCCCTGATGAGCTTCGGCGTCATGGGCGGATCGCTGCAGGCGCAGGGCCACATGCAAGTGGCCTCGCGCATCGCCCACGGACAGAACCCGCAGGCCGTGGTCGACGCGCCGCGCTGGCGCATCCTGGAAGACAACGTCACGGTGCTGGTGGAATGGAACTTCCCGGCCGATGTCGTGGCCGCGCTGCGCGCCAAGGGCCACAAGATCGAAGTGGCGCCGCGATTCTCTGACGAGTTCGGCGGGGCGCAAGCCATCGCGAAGCTGCACGACGGCTACGTGGGCGCATCCGATCACCGCAAGGACGGGCACGCCGGCGGCTGGTAATGCCGGCTCGCCCGGTTGCCTGCACCAGGCTCAGCGGGTACGCGCCCGCTCCTGGTGGGCTTCTTGCAGCAGCGTCTCGGCCTGGCGAATAAGAGTCTGCATGGCCTTGTCGAAGGTCTGCAATTCGCGCGGACTGAGACAGCTGGCCAGGCGTTCCTGGCGCGCCAGGCTCAGGGGCATGCCCTGCTCGTACTTCTCGTATCCGGCGGCTGTCATGTCGACCAGCACGCGGCGGCCGTCGGTGGGGCTGGGCCGGGTGACGACCAACTGCTTTTCCAGCATCTCCGATACCGCCCGGCTGACCTGGCTTTTGTCGTACCGGCAGAAGTCCGCGATGTCCTGCACCGACTGCGCCCCGCGCGTGGCAATGCACAGCAACACGCGCCACTGCCGCACCGACAGCCCCAGGTGGGTATCCAGGATGACCTCGATACCGCGATTCAGTAGTTGGCTCAGCGTAAGCACGCGGTACGCCAGGAGCTCCGTCGGCTCGACACCTGGCCCGGCCTTCTTTTTGCGAGATGGCGGCATGGCAATTCCAACAATGAAGACGCGACGATAATACAGGCATTCGCGCCTGCATCCGTACCAGTCGCCGTATGGCCTGCAGGCGGCCCGGCCCTTGTTACCGGGGTAGCTGGTGTTGCGGCGCCCTGCCCTCGGCGCAAGCGTCGACGTTGGCCGCCATCATGCGGGCGCGACGATCGATGGTTCCGTGAGTCCATGCCGACATGTGCGAGGTCATGACGACGTTGTCCAGTCGTTCGAACGGCAGGTTCGATGGCGGCAAGGCCTGGCCTGCGCGCGCGGGATACTGGTACCAGGTATCGATGACGGCCCCGCCGATACGGCGTTCGGCCAGGGCATCGTATAGCGCCCGCTCGTCGACCACCGGCCCGCGTCCCACATTGATCAGCACCGCGTGCGAGCGCATGCAGGCAAAGGCGGCCGCATCCACCAGGCCCTCGGTTGCGCGCAAGAGCGGCAGCGACACCACAACAAAATCCGCCCGCGCATAGAATTCGTCGAGCTCGCCCAGGTCGAACCAGGCGTCGGCTTGATCCGGCACGGCAACCCGGCTGCGGTTGGCCGCCAGGATATGCATGCCGAAGGCCCGCGCCCGCCGGGCCACCACCTGCGCGATACGCCCGTAGCCCAGCAACCCCAGCGTAGCGCCCCCCAGCTCGCCGCGCAGCGACGATGGCTGCCCGGCGCGGTAATGCCAGTCACCGCGCGCCAGGCGGGCATGGGCCTCGGCCAGCGGCACGCACCGCCCCAGCATGGCCGCCATGACGTATTCGGCAATGGCCGGCTCGTGCCCATAACAATTGCACACGGTCGCACCCGGCGGCAGCAGCGCAAAGTCGACCCGGTCGTAGCCCGTGGCGCATACCTGGTACAGCCGCGTCCGCAGCGGCCGCGGCATGGCGGCGTCCAGCCGGTTGCCGACAATTACGTCGGCGTGCCGGTAGGCCTGCACATCGTCGTCGGCCTCCAGCATGTCCGGCACGCAGCGGATGCGCGCCGGGCTGCGCAACGCCGCGCCGAACACCTGTACATACTGCCGAGCGGTCTGCCCATGAAAAACGATATCCATCATTTTGGTTTCCTGTGCTGCGGCGCGATCACGGCAGCGGGGGCGGAAACGCCATGCCCAGCTGCCGCGCCCAGCCCGCCAGCCCTGCCTTGATGTCCGGGCCGATGAGCACCCCCTCGCGCCGCTGGCGCGCCGCGCGCGCCCACGCCGCATCGCCGGGCGCGCGCACCGGACGCGACGGATCGATGGGGCGCGACGCTCGCGTGGCATCGGCCAGCGCCTGCATTTCGTCCAGGAAGGCCTCTTTGCCTGCGAACGCATCCGGGTCGATCACTTGCAGCAGAAAACCCTGGGCTTTCTCGCCCGACAGGCGGCCCAGGCCCGGCAGGCCCAGCGACATGGCGCCCACCAGCATCGCCAGCGCATAGCCCTTGTAGCCATGGGTGACGCCGCCCAGGGGCAGGATGCTGCCCGGCGCGTCGCCGGCCAGCGCGCCAGGATCATCCGTGGCGCAGCCGTGCGCATCCAGCAGGACGGGCCACGGCAGGCGCTCGCCCCTGGCCTGCACTTGCTTTACCTGGCTATTGCTGGTGAGCGACGTGGTGGTGTCGATCAGGATAGGCGTGCCGCGCGTGGGGATGCCCGCCGCGATCGGCTCGCTGGTGACCACCGGATCAAGCCCGCCGAACGGCGCCACCGAACGCACCTTGGTATCGGTGGCCCACAACACGCCCATATAGCCCGCTTCGGTCAGGTCGGGCAGGTACACCTGCAGGGCGCCAATATGCTGGCTGTGGCGCACGGCGACACTGACAATGCCTTGCTGAGGCGCGCGCCGCAGGGCCGCGCGGATGGCCTGGTCCATCACCCAGTGGCCGGGCAGCATGCCGGCATCCCACAGCAGGCAGCCGCCCTTCTCCGACAATTGCCGGATCTGTCCGCGGCGCGCGGTCGCACCCTGCGAGATCTCTTGCAGATAGCGCGGCAGCAGCGCCAGGCCGTGCGTGCTGTGGCCGTACAAGTCCGCGTCCACGACGCGGCGCGCCACCACGGCGGCGATCTCGCTGTCCACGTCCAGCGCCAGCAGGCACCCGCGGGCAAAATCGATCAGCTCAGAATAAGCATGGCGTGCGTCGGGCATGGCGGCTCGGAAAGAGGTCATGCCACGCACTCGCCGCAAGTTTCTGCGGACGCTGCGCGCAACCACTTGGGCTGCGGCGTGGCCGCCAGCAGGCTCTGCGTGTATGCGTGGCGCGGCTGGTTGAAGATGCCTGACGTGGGCCCCTGCTCGACGATGCGGCCCTGCTGCATCACGATGATGCGATCGGCAAAGTGGCGCACCACCGGCAGATCATGGGTAATGAACACGTACGACAACCCCAGGCGCGTTTGCAGGCCGGCAAGCAGCTCGATAATCTGCGCCTGGATCGATACGTCCAGCGCCGACACCGCTTCGTCGCACACCACCAGGTCGGGTTCGCTGGCCAGGGCCCGCGCGATCGCGATGCGTTGCCGCTGCCCTCCGGAAAACTGGTGCGGATACCGAAGCGCATGCTCGGGCCGCAACCCCACTAGTTCCAGCAGTTCGACCACGCGGTCGCGCCAGCGCTGCCTGGGCAGAATGTCGCCGTGTATCGCCCAGGGTTCCGCGATGATGTCCTGCACCGCCATGCGCGGGTTCATCGACCCGAACGGGTCCTGGAACACCATCTGCACCTTGCGGCGAAACTGCTTCATCTGGCGGGCATCCATGCGGAAAATATCCACGCCATTGAAATAAGCGGCGCCCGAGGTCGCGTCGAACAGGCGCAACAGCATGCGCGCCACGCTCGATTTTCCGGACCCCGACTCGCCGACGATGCCCACCGTTTCGCCGCGGCACACATGGAAGCTGACATCGTCCACGGCCCGCAGCGAACGCCTGGCGCCAAACATGCCCGTGGGCAGCGGGTAGTCCTTCACCAGGTGCTCCACCCGCAACACCGGCTCCTGCGCCAGGCTATGCAGGCGGCGCCGGCCCGCGCCGTCCGGCGCGCCGTGGGGCAGCGCCGACGTAAGCGTACGCGTATAGTCGTGCTGCGGATGCGTGAATACCTGGCGCGCGTCGCCTGCCTCGACCACCTTGCCGCCCTTCATGACGATCACCCGGTCGGCCATCGACGCCGCGACTTCCAGGTCGTGCGTAATCAGTATCAGGGCCATGCCCTGCTCGCGTTGCAGGTCGCGCAGCAAGTCCAGGATCTGCGCCTGCACGCTGACATCCAGCGCCGTGGTCGGCTCGTCGGCGATCAGCACCTGCGGCGAAAGCGCAATCGCCATGGCGATCATCACGCGCTGACGCTGTCCGCCCGAGAACTGGTGCGGATAAAAGTCCACTCTCAGTTCCGGCTCCCGTATGCCCACCCGCCCGAGCAATTCAATCGCCCTGGCGCGCGCCTGCCCGCCGTGCGCGACGCCGTGGCACTGGAACACCTCGGCAATCTGCCGGCCCACGGTATATACCGGATTCAGGTAGGCCAGCGGGTCCTGGAAGATCATTGCAATGCGGCGGCCATTGATCTGCCGGCGCGCCTCGGCGGACAGGCGCGCCAGATCCTGCCCCTGGAACAGGATGCTGCCCGTCACGATGTCGCCCGGCGGGCAGTCCACCAGTCCCATCACGGTGCTGGTGCTGACGCTCTTGCCGGAACCGCTTTCCCCAAGAATAACCAGCGTCTCTCCGGCACGCACATGAAACGACACATCGTCCACCGCGCGCACCGGGTCGTCGTCGGACAGGAAATCCACCGTCAGGCCGTCAATGCACAGGATGGGGTGTTCGCGCTCAACGTTGTTCATCGGCTCGCCCTCTTCAGTTTCTGCAGCCGCCAACGCTGCTGCGGGTCGGCCGCGACGCGGGCCCAGCTCGACAGAATGTTCAGCGCCAGCGTGGTCAGCATGATGGCCAGGCCCGGCCAGAACGCAATCCACCAGGCGCTGCCCAGGTACCCGCGGCCATTGGCCACCATCGCGCCCCAGGTGAAGTCCGGCGGCTGTATGCCCAGGCCCAGGAAGCTCAGCGCCGATTCCGCCAGGATGACGGTGGCGAAATCAATGGCCGATATCGTCATCAGTGTGGGCACGACCAGCGGCGCGATATGGCGCAGCAGAATGCGCGCCGAACTCGCGCCCATCGACCGCGCCGCGCTGACGAACATGCGCTCGCGCAGCTCCAGCACTTCGGCGCGCGCGGTGCGCAAGTACACGGGCATGCGTGTAATGGCCAGCACGATCACCAGATTGGTTACGCTGGGCCCCAGCGTGTACAGAACGATCAGCGCCAGCAGCAGCGACGGAAAGCTCATGATGATGTCGGCGCCGCGCTGGATGACGTGGCTGTACCAGCTTTCGGAATACCCGGCCACCAGCCCCAGCAGCCCCCCTGCCAGCATCGATATAAGAACGGCGGCCGCCGCGATGGCCAGCGTATTGCTCGCCCCCACGACCAGTCGTGCGAGTATGGGGCGCCCCAGCGTGTCGGCGCCCAGCAGATACAGCCATCCGGCGTCCAGGTCGAAGGGCGCCAGGTTGCGTTGGCGCAGCCCCAGCCGGGTGGCGGCATCGCCCATCAGCCAGGGCCCCAGCACCGCGGCCGCGGCCAGCAGCACAAGAAACACGGCGGCAGCCAGCGCCAGCCTGTCGCGCCGCAGGTAGTTCAGCAATATCCGGGCGCGCGCCCCGGCGCTTTCGGAAGCAACAGAAACGGCAGACGAAATGGCAGGCATGCTCAGTACCGGACTCGGGGATCGAGCACCGCATACAGCAGGTCGATCAAGATGTTCAGGATGAAGATGGCGGTGGCTGTTACCAGAATGGTGGACTGCACCACGGCGAAATCGCGCTGGATGATCGAGTCGATCATCAGCTTGCCGATGCCGGGCCAGCCGAACACCGACTCCACAATGACCGCACCATTGACCAGCCCGGTGGCCAGGTCACCCGCCACGGTGATGACGGGCAGCAGCGAGTTGCGCAGGGCATGGCCGAACACGATCGATCGCGGCGCCAGCCCCTTGGCGCGCGCCGTCTTGATGTAGGGCGAAGCCAGCGACGCCAGCATGGTGCCGCGCACCACCTGTACCAGCAGCCCGAACGGGCGCAGCATCAGCACGAAAATCGGCATCACCCAGAATTCCCAGCCGCCCGTGCCCGACGTGGGCAGTATGCCCAGCCCCACCGCAAACACCAGGATGGCGACAATGGCCACCCAGAAGTCGGGCGCGCTGGCGCCTGCCAGCGAGACGACGCTGGCCACCCGGTCGAACACGCCGCGGGGACGCGCGGCCGCCAGCGCGCCCACCACAATGGCCAGCGTCACCGACAGCAGCATGGCCACGGCGGCCAGTTTCAGCGTCTGCGGAAAGGCCTCCAGCGCCACCTGCATGGCCGAGCGATGCTGGCGCATCGATTCGCCGAAGTCGAGCCGCAGCAAATCGGCCAGATAGTGTCCGAACTGCACATACAGCGGCTGGTCCAGTCCGTTGAGCCGTGCGAATGCCGCGCGCGCTTCGGCGGTGGAGTCCAGCGGCAGGTACAGCGCCGACGGGTCGCCGGTCAGGCGCGTCAGGAAAAACACCAGGGTAAGCAGCCCCAGCAGCGAAACAATGCTATAGGACGCCCGTCGTCCCAGGTAATGCAGCATGGTCGGGTCCTTGGCTTGCGGGTAAGGCGGATCGGCGCGCCGCCGCGGCAGCGCGCCGGCACAGCGAACTACTGCCTGAACTGGATATTGGCCAGCGGGATCTCGCTGTTGGTGGTGATGTCGGGCTTCCAATCCAGGCGATTGCCTACGCGGGTATAGCCGAGCATGTGGAACATGGGAATGTCGGGCACGACTTCCGTGCGCATCTCGCGGAAGATCGCCTTGAAGCCGTCTTCGCGCGCCTGCCCGGTGGCCGCCATGGCCGCGTCTATCTGCTGGTCCAGCGCGGGATCGCTCAGCGCGGAATACTGCCCGCTCGACCGATAGAAGATGGGTATGGTGAAGGCCGCATCGCCCTTGTTGTTGTCGTGCATCATCTGCACCAGGTTGGCGCCGCGCTCCGCCGGAAACGGCTTCTGCAAATAGCGTGTCCAGTCGGCCACGTCCAGCATCACCAGCTTGACGTTCAGCCCCACGGCCTGCCACATCGCCATCATGGCCTCCATCGCCTCGGCGCCATTGGGATAGATGCCGTTGCGGCCGATCAGCTTGATTTCGGTATCGACCTTCGTGCCGTCGGCCTTGGCTTGCTCGACGAGCTCGCGCGCCTGGTCGGCGTCGTACTTCCAGGCCGCCAGCTTGTCATTGTGGCCGATGATGCCGGGCACCACCATTTGCGAAGCGCGCTGTATGTCATCGCCGAACAACTGGGCCAGGCCTTCCCAGTCGATCGCCAGGTTCAGCGCCTTGCGGATGCGCACGTCGTCCAGCGGCGGCTGAGTCAGGTCGATGCGGATGGCGGTCGTTTCGGAATTCAGGTACGCGAAATCCGAGTCCGGATTCGTCGCGTCCTGGATCGCGATGGAAGGCGTCAGGTCGGCCTCGCCGGTTTCCACCATGGCCGCGCGTATCGATGACTCCTGCCGCCACACGTAGGTGGCCTTGGTTACCGCCGGCTTCTTGCCCCAATAGCCGTCGAAAGCCTCCACCACCACCGTCTGCGGATTGAAGGTCACCAATTTGAAGGGCCCAGTGCCAACGGGATCGTTCACCGCCTTGTCGACAGGCGTATTGGGCGACACGACCATCACCACGCTCAGCAGCGTGGGAAGAATGGGCGATGGCTGGTCGGACTTGATCTCGACGGTATGCTTATCCAATGCCTTGACTTGCAGCTTGGCATTGCCGAACTTGGCCATGTTGTTGCAAGTGAGCTTGCCGCCCGTCATACGCTCGATGGAATACACCACCGCCTGCGCGTCGAGGTCGGCGCCGTCATGA
The DNA here is from genome assembly GCF_002261265.1 of Bordetella genomosp. 7. Taxonomy (GTDB): domain Bacteria; phylum Pseudomonadota; class Gammaproteobacteria; order Burkholderiales; family Burkholderiaceae_B; genus Bordetella_A. The sequence goes on from NZ_NEVK01000006.1 coordinate 708,053, forward strand.
AACTTCACGCCCTGGCGCACCTTGAAGCGCCAGGTATGCGGATCGACCTGTTCCCAGCTCTCGGCCAGCCTGGGCATCGCCTTGCCCGTCTTTGCATCGATGACGGTAAGGGATTCGGTGATGTTCTGGTTCAGCACCTGGCCCACGTTGGTCATGATGCTGCCGCAGGGTTCCAGGTTGGCCGGTTGTTCCGGCAAAACGATGCGCACCTCGCGGTTGCCCTGTGCCGCGGCCGGGCCAGCCAGCGCGGCCAGGATGGCCGCCGAGGCAAGTGTAGCGATGCCTGCTCGGTTCATGTCTTCCTCCTTGGGGGTTGTGTGCCACAGTCTTGCGCTGTGATGGCCCGGCCGGCGCGAGGGCCGGGCCTGCGGCCCGCCCCTCGCCTGGCGCAGACCCGCTTCAGCCGCCGGCGCGGTCGATCAGCGCCTTCAGCATGTCTATTTCTTGCGGCGTCAGGTTGGTCAGCGGCGCGCGCACGGGGCCGGGGGTATGGCCCACCAGCTGCACACCGGCCTTGATGATGGAAACGGCGTAACCCTTCTGGCGGTCGCGGATTTCGGCGAACGGGAAAAAGAAGCTGTCCAGGATCTGCGCCATGGTCGCCTCGTCGCCGGCGTTCAGGGCGCGATAGAAACGCAGCGCCAGTTCCGGCACGAAGTTGAAGACGGCCGACGAATACGTGCTCAGGCCCAGGCCGTTGAAGCCCTGCGCATACAGTTCGTGAGTCGGCATGCCGCCGATATAGCTCAGCCGCTCGCCCAGGCGCGCGGTGATGTGGCGCACCAGGGCCGTCTGGCCGGTGCCGTCCTTGAAGCCGATCAGGTTGGGGCAGGCGTCGGCCAGCCGCGCAATGGTGTCCGCGTTTGCCACAGAATTGGAGCGGTTGTAGACGATGACGCCCAACCCCGTGGAATCGCACACCGCTTTTACGTGCTGGAAGATGCCTTCCTGCGGAACGTCCATCAGGTAGTGCGGCAACAGCAACAGGCCATCCGCGCCGGCCTGTTCGGCGCGGCGGGCGATATCCTTGGCCAGCTCGGTGCCGTAGCCGCAGCCCGCAATAATCGGCATATTGCCGGCCGCCTCTTTCGCGGCGCGGGTCAGGTCGCCGATTTCCTGTGGCGTAAGCGAGAACATCTCGCCGGTGCCGCCCGCCGCGAACAGCGCGGCCGCGTCAAAGCCCGACAGCCACGCCACGTGTTTCTGGTAGCTGGGCAGGTTCAGGCTGAAGTCATCATTGAAGTGCGTCACCGGAAAAGACAGCAAACCGGACGCGATACGAGCCTTGATTTCTTGGGGGGACATGCTTGCCTCGAAAAGTCATCATATGTATTTCGGACGAATCATATGATGACTTTTCGCGGGCTGTCAATCGCTGTCCGGTGTTTGGGCGGGGCGGCGCGTCAACGCCCGGTAGCGCTGGATGCCTATCAGCAGATGCCGGCGCATGGCGTCGCGGGCGCGATCGACATCGCTTTCGAAGATGGCCTCGGCGATGGCGGCATGCTCGGCCAGGATGGTGTGGTCGCGGTTGGGCAGCGGGTCCACCCCGCCCATCACCGACCGGAACTTCACGCGCGGAATCATGCGGCGGCCGATATGTTCCAGGAAAGTCTTGAAGCGCGTATTGTTGGTGGCCGCGGCAATCGCCATGTGGAAACGGAAATCGGCATCATCGGTGGACTTGCCCTCTGCCATCAGCTGCGCAAAATGGTCCAGCTCGGCCTGGATGGCCGCCTCCTGGGCGGGCGAGCTGCGCGCGGCCGCCAGGCCCGCGGCCTCGACTTCGATGCCGATGCGCAGTTCCAGCTCCTCGATGATGTCCGATATCTTGTCGGTGGCGTGCGAGAACAGCATGAGCGTCTCGCCCGACTGCCGGGGCCCCAGCACGAATACGCCCGCGCCCTGGCGCGATTCCAGCATCCCGTCGGCCCTGAGCGTGGCCACCGCTTCGCGGATCACCGTACGGCTGCATCCGAATTTCTCTACCAGCACCTGTTCGGTGGGCAGCTTGTCGCCCGGCGCGTACATGCCCCCTTCGATGCGGGCGCGTAATTCGTCGGCCACCCGGGAAGAAAGCGTTTTCCGGGGGGTGGATGCGGGGGCGGCGGCTGCCATGCGATTCTCCTGCGGCGACATGCAGGCGATCATACTACTGCGGCGCCACCATCATACGAATAAGGCGCTGCGGCGCCGCACCCGTCGGCGCCCGGCGCAGCGCGCCGCACCCGCTATCTGGCCTGCCCGCGCGCCGCCAGTTCGTTGAACTGCTGGTCCAGTTCGGCCAGCGCATTGTCGATGTGGGCGCGCCGCTCTTTTACCCACGCATCGCTTGCCGCCACGCGCTCGCGGGCCAGCTTGATCATGCGTTGCATCTCGGCCGGCTGGGGGCCGCCCAGGGTGGCGCGGTTTTTCACCAGCGCCACCGGATCCAGCGTGGCGCGGAACTCGGCCTGGCTCATGGGCAGCTCGGCAGGGTAGCCGCTGTCGTGCACCGCCTCGGCATAGATGCGCTGCGCCACGTCATAGGGAAAATCCAGCGGCTTGATGTTGTTGGCCTTGGCATACGACACCACCTCGGAAGCAAAATGGTGCCCCACCCTGAACGGCAGCTTGTACTTGCGCATCAGCACGTCCGCCAGTTCCTGCGAAGCCGTCCAGTCGCTGTTGAGTTCTTCCAGCGCACGCTCGGGGCTGACCACCAGGGCGTTGAGCACGCGGTCCCACTGCTGCAGCACCTGTATGGCGCTGTCCATCATGGCCGAGTTCTGTCGCACGCTCTTGGGGTCGGCCATGCCTGGCGTAATGTTGTGCGTCTGCAGCACCGGCCCCATGGCCAGCGTCAGCGCGGTGGACGCGGCACTGCGCGTGTTGTTCAGCAGCCCCGGGTTGCGCTTCTGCGGCATGGCGCTGGACACGTAAGTATTGCCGCCACCCTCTTGCAGCAAGATCCACGGCCGCGACTGCGCATACTGCGTCATCACGTCCTCGATAAAGTTGCCGGCATGCAGGGCAATGCCGGTGACGATGGACGCGGCTTCCACCGGCTGGTCCATCGATGAAATCTGCGACGCATCGTAGGCGTTGTCCACCAGTGCGGCGAACCCCAGGTATTCGGCCATGCGCTCGCGGTTCAACGGCCAGCTGGTGCCGTTGAGCACCGTAGTACCCATGGGCGAGCGGTCCACGCGGGCATAGGCCTCGCGGATGCGCTGCGCGTCTCGGTCCAGCGCGGCCGCGTGCCCCAGCAGATAGTGGCCATAGCTGTTGGGCTGCGCGGCCACGCCGTTGGTGTAGTTGGGCACCACCGTCTCGGCGTGCTTTTCCGCCAGGTTCACCAGCGTGGTGGATGTGCGGTTGAGCTGGTCGGCAAGCGCCAGCAGCTTGTCGCGCAGAATGGCGCTGCGATAGGTGGCGTGCATGTCCTGGCTGGACCGGCCCGCGTGCAGCAGCGTGATATCGGGGCCGGCGGCTTTGATCAACAGCGGTTCGAAGGTAATGACCGTTGACGGCCGCTTGCCGCCGGGCTGGTTGCCGTCGGCGATGACCTGCGCGACGCCGGCGGCCAGGCGGGGCGCCAGGGCCGGGTCGAGCAGGCCTTCATCGCTGTTGATGACCACAGTGGCCTTGTTGATCTCGCCCAACCAGAAAAACGCATCGCGAGGCGCCTGGCTGGCGGGCGGCGCGTCTGCGGTTTGCGACGATTGCGCGTGTGCGGCGGCTCCGGTGAACGACAGGGCCAGCGCCAGACCCAAGGTAGTCAAAGTGTGTCTCATGGCAGTCTCGTTATAGGTCGGATAAACAGTGTAGCGGCGCAGCCGCCGGCAGACAGCATCGCCTGTGAGCTGCCCAGTGAGCTGCTCACAGCAAGCATATGCATAGCACAAAGTTTTCGTTAGCGACGCGGATCACGCTGCCTAGAATGGTTTGTAGACAGAACTGCCGCCTTCTCTGGGCTGCTCACACTGCTCGAAACCGGGCCGCCCGCAGACCAAGCCAATGAACGACACCGACAACTCTCCCGCGAACGCCGCTGCCTGCGTCACGCTCAGCCATGGCGACGACGCCTACCGGCGGCTGCGCAGCGATGTCATCGCATGCCGCCTGCCGCCGGGAGTGATCGTCACCGAGCCCGAGCTCATGGCGGCCTACGACATCCGCAAATCCAGCTGCCGCATCGCGCTCACCCGCCTGGCGCACGAGGGCTTTGTGCGTTCGCGGCCGCGCAAGGGCTATCAGATCACCCCCATTACGCTGCGCGACGTAGAAGAAGTGTTCCAGCTGCGTGCGCAGATCGAGCCGCTGGCCGCGCGCCTGGCCGTGGGGCGCGTAGATCTCGATACGTTGCGCACGCTGGAGGCCGCCTGCCGCGTCCCCCATCCGGTTCTGCACCTGAACGACCAGATCGACGTTTTCATGGACGCCAACAAGGCCTTTCACCTGGAAATCGCCAAGGCCTGCGGCAACGAGCGGCTGCATCGCATGCTGGCCGGCCTGCTGGACGAGATGTCGCGCCTGGTGGCGCTGGGCTTCGGCGTGCAGAAGACCAAGCCGGAAATCAAGCACGACCACAACGCCATGATCGACGCCTTTGCCGAAGGCGATGCCCGTCGCGTCGAAACCATTGCGCGTCGCCATATCGAGACCTTCCAGGCCATGACGCTGGACAAGCTGTATGCCAGCCTGGCCGAGACGGGCGCGGCCATCCCGGTCCAGAACCCCGGGAGCTGGCGATGACGGCCGGCCTCACCATCGCGCCCGGCGCGGCGACGGCCGCCCTGCGGGTAGATCACGTCTCTCATCACTTCGGCAGCCTGGAAGTGCTGCGCGATGTGTCTTTTTCCATCAGGCCAGGCGAAATCGTTGCCCTGCTGGGCGCATCGGGATGCGGCAAGAGCACGCTGCTGAACCTGGTGGCCGGGCTCGAATCCCTGCAGCAAGGCGGCATAGGGCTGCCGCCGTCGGCGTCGCTGGGCTACATGTTCCAGGAAGACCGGCTGCTGCCGTGGCTGAACGTGCGCGACAACGTGGCGTTTGGCCTGGAAGCATCGCGGCTGCCGCTGCGGCAGCGTCGCCAGCGCGCGCTGGATACCCTGGCGCTGGTCGGCCTGGACGGCTTTGCGCAGGCCTGGCCGCACGAGCTGTCCGGGGGCATGCGCAGCCGGGCGGCGCTGGCCCGCACGCTGGTGATGCGGCCCGACCTTCTGCTGATGGACGAACCGTTCTCCAAGCTCGATCCACAGACTCGCACGCAAATGCACGATGAACTGCTGCGTATCCAGGCGGCCCAGCACACCACCATCCTGTTCGTGACGCACGACGTGGAAGAAGCCGTGGTGCTGGCCGACCGCATCGTGTTGCTGGCGCCGCGGCCCGGCCGCATCCGCGAGGTGATGGCGCCGGCGCTGCCGCGTCCGCGCCATGCCACTGACCCGGGCGTGGCGGAAACCGTGCGACAACTTCGCCTCAAGGTACAGACATGAGCGGCCGCCCCACGACCTTGCCTGCGCCGGTGGCGCGCCCCGGCCGCACGCCTCGACTGAAGGGCTGGCCTCGCCTGCTGCTGTGGCGCGCGCTGCTCCTGGCGGTTTTCCTGGCATGCTGGTACGCCGCGGCCAGCCGCACGCCGGCGTTTATCCTGCCCGGCCCCGACAAAGTCTGGCAGGCGCTGCTGGGCCTGATGAGCGCAGAGCGCTTCGGGCACGACGTCGGCATGACCATGTACCGCGTGGTGATGGGCTTTGTGCTGGCGGCGGCGGTCGGCACGCCGCTGGGGCTGGCGCTGGGCGCGAGCCGCGTGCTGGCCGAAGTTTTCGAGCCCGTGCTTGCCGTGCTGAACACGGTGTCTTCGGCGATATGGGCGATATTCGCCATTATCTGGTTCGGCATCTCGGACGCCACCACCATCTTCGTGGTGTTCATGACGGCCATGCCGCTGATCCTGACCAATGTCTGGCAGGGCGCGCGCAATGTCGACAAGCAGCTCATCGACCTGGCTCGTTCACTGCGGCTGTCGCGCGCGCGCATCCTGCTGCGCATCCACCTGCCCTCGATACTGCCCTATTTCTTCTCGGGCGCCCGCCTGGCCTTCGGCTTTGGCTGGCGAGTCAGCCTGGTGGCTGAAACGCTTGGCGCCTCGGACGGCATCGGATACCGCCTGCGCCAGGCCGCCGACCTGGTCCAGACCGACCAGGTGTTCGCTTGGACGCTGCTGCTGGTGGTGCTGATGCTCGTGCTGGAAGGCGGCATCCTCAAACCCCTGGAACGACATTTGTTCCGCTGGAAACCCAACTGATCTTCACGGAGTCACATATGTTCCTGCGTACATTACTGCGGGCCGCCACCGGCCTGGCCGCGCTTGCCATTACCGCCGCCGCGCCGGCCGCCCTCGCCGCCGACAAGGTGCGCATCGGCTACTGGAGCAGCGGCGTCAGCCTGGGCTACGGCTCGGTGCTGGAAGCCACCGACTTCTTCCGGCAGCGCAATCTCGATATCGAGTTCGTGCGTTTCCCCGACGTCAACGCGCCGCTGCGGGCCCTGGCCTCGAACTCCATCGACCTGGCGTTCGGCGCGCCTGCCGCTGGGGTGTTCAGCAGCGTGGCCGAAGGGGTGCCCATCAAGGTATACGCCGCCACACAGCCCGCCGACGTGCAGTTCGTCGTTCCCGAAGATTCCGATATCAAGACCATCGACCAGTTCCGCGGCAAGAAAGTCGGCATGTCGCCCGCGGGCAGTTCTGTGGCGGCGATCGCCGGGGCCATCCTGGCCGGCAACCATGGCATCGGCCTCAATGATTTTTCGCTGGTGGGCGGCAACGAATCGCGCCTGGTGCAGTTCCTGGCGCAGCGCCAGGTCGACGCGGCGGCCCTGCGTTCGGTCACTCTTGCTCAACTGGACGAGCTGAAGGTGCGCAGGCTGGGGTCGTTCGCCCAGGAATGGCAGCGGCTGACTCAATCGGACTCCGTGCCCTACATCGGCATTGGCGCCGTGCGCAGCCACTTCATCGCCGAGCAACCCGAAGTGGTCGCCCGCGTGATCGCGGCGCTGCGGGACGCGGTGCAGTGGGGCGGCGCGCATCCCGGTGAAGTGGCCGCCATCCTGCAGAAATCCGCCAACCTGCCGGCGGCCGACGCGCGCGCCTACGCCGAACAGTGGACCAACATGTATCGCGTGGCCTTCGAGCCCGCCGACATCGCCACTCTGAAACGCCAGCACGAAGTCTTTGCTTCCAGCGGCCTGATCAAAGGCGAGCTGGACGCCTCGCTGTTCGTGACCGGCCCCTACGAACAGTCCAAATCCCTGCATTGAACCTGAACCCTATCCATCCAAAGGAACATCGAAGATGAGCAAGACCATGAAAGCCCTGGTGCTGACCGAGCATGGCGGCCTGGACCGCCTCGCCGTTGTCACCGACAAACCGGCGCCCGCCGCCACTCCCGGCCACGTGGTGATCCGCGTCAAGGCCTCGTCGTTCAACTACCACGACGTCTTCACGGTACAAGGCATGCCCGGCATCAAGGTGCCGCTGCCTGTGGTCATCGGGCTGGACATGGCCGGCGAGATCGCCGAAGTGGGCCCCGAGGTGGACGGCTGGAAGGCGGGCGACCGCGTACTGGTCAATCCGCTGAACAAATCGCGCGGCCTGATGGGCGAAATGCTCGACGGGGGCATGGCCGAGTACTGCCTGGTGTCCCAGGACCAGTTGATCGCCCTGCCCGACGGCGTGGACTACGACGACGCCGCCGCATTGCCCGTCGCCTACGGCACGGCCCACCGCATGCTGGTCACGCACAACACCGTGAAGGCCGGCGACAAGGTCCTGATCCTGGGCGCCAGCGGCGGCGTGGGCACGGCCTGCGTGGTGCTGGCCAAACTGCTCGGCGCCGAGGTCATCGCGTGCGCCGGCAGCGATTCCAAGCTCCAGGCCCTGCAGGCGCTGGGTGCGGACCATCTCGTCAACTATCGCGAAACCGACTTCTCGAAGTGGGCCATCGGCCAATACGGCAAGCCCCAGCGCCGCAACTATGAAGGCGGGGTGGACGTGGTCATCAACTTCACGGGCGGCGATACCTGGGTGCCCTCGCTCAAGTGCATCAAGCGCGGCGGCACCCTGCTGGTGTGCGGCGCCACCGCCGGCCACGCGCCCGCCGAAGACCTGCGCTACGTGTGGAGCTTCGAGCTCAACATCAAGGGCTCCAACAGCTTCTACGACGACAACCTCAAGGCCCTGCTCGACCTGATCGCCCAGAACCGCATCAAGCCGCTGATCGATCGCCGCGTGCCGCTGGAGCAGGCCGCCGACGGCCTGGCGCTGATCCGCGACCGCGAAGTGCTGGGCAAAGTCATCGTCAACCCCTGAACCGGATACCAATCATGAGCGACAACAACACTGCCCTGCCCACCCCCGAAGCTATCCAGGAGCGGCTGCTGCGCGGGCCCTACCACCAATGGCTGGGCCTGGAAGTGAACTCGGTGGGCACCGGCGAAATCGAACTGACCGCCCGCTGGCGCGAAGAATGGGTGGTCAACCCCGACAAGCGCTACACGCACGGCGGCATCCTGGCCGCGCTGGTGGACCTGGCGGCCGACTGGGCGCTGGTTTCGCAGACCGGACGCGGCGTGCCCACCATCGACCTGCGCGTCGACTACCACCGGGCGGCCATGCCGGGCGACCTGCGCGTGCGCGGAAAAGTCATCAAGTTCGGCTCGCAGGTATCCACGGCGGAAGCCCACGTGTACGACGGTGAAGGCAAGCTGGTGGCCAGCGGCCGCGGCGTCTATTCCACGCCGCGCGCCTGATCACCGGAGCAATCATGGCCACGTCCGCAGACAACCTCGGCACCGTGCTCGACGCTACCGCACTGGCGGCGCCGGATCGGATAGCGCTGGTCGACCTCGACGCCGGCGAATCCGCCCGGACCTGGACCTACGCGCAGTTGCGAGCGGCGGCCTGCCGCGTGGCCACGGCAATGCGCGCGCGCGGCTACGCGCCGGGCGACCGCATTGCCATCGTCGCGGCGAACTCGGCGCACTACCTGGCGGCGCTGCTGGGCATCCAGCGCGCCGGCCTGGTGCCCGTGCCGGTGAATTTCAAGTTTCCGCCCGAGACCATCGCCTATATCCTGCGCGACAGCGGATCCAGGCTGGTGCTGCACGACGCCGCGCGAGCGGGCGGCATTCCCGCAGATATCGAGGCGTTGCCGATCGATGGCGCCAGCTGGACCGGTCAGCCCGACGACGGCGTGGCGCCTGTCGCCCCGGCAGCGGACGATCTGGCGCTGATGCTGTATACGTCCGGATCGACCGGCCGCCCCAAAGGCGTGCGCCTGACGCACGCGGGGCAATACTGGACTGTGCGCATGCGCCAGTCCGCCACGCCGCTCGATGACGAGCGCACATTGATCGCGGCGCCGCTCTATCACATGAACGCGCTGGCGCTGTCTCTGCTCGTGCTCGCCTGCGGGGCCAGCGCGGTGCTGTTGCCGCAGTTCCAGGCACAGGCCTACATACGCGCCATTGAACGCTATCGCGTCACCTGGCTGACCGCCGTGCCGCCGATGATCGCGATGATGCTGCGCGAACATGACCTCCTGACTGCCACCGACCTGTCGTCGGTGCGGGCCATACGCATGGGCTCGGCGCCCGTCAGCGCGAGCCTGTGGCAGCAGATCCGCGAGATGCTGCCCAATGCGCGCATCATCAACGCCTACGGCACAACCGAGGGCGGCCCCGTCGTGTTCGGGCCGCATCCGGACGGCCTGCCCACTCCCCCCGCATCGGTAGGCTATCCGCATCCCGCAGTGCGGGTGCGGCTGAGCCAGGGCCCCGAAGACGGCGACAACACCGGTGTGCTCGAACTGAAGAGCCCCGGCCTGATGCTGGGCTATCACCAGCGGCCCGACCTCGGCACGCCATTCACGGACGACGGGTATTACCGTACCGGCGACGTCTTTCATCGTGACGCCGACGGGTTCTATACCTTCATGGGCCGGCGCGACGACATGTTCGTGTCCGGCGGCGAGAACATCTATCCCGCCGAAGTCGAGCGCATGCTCGAACGGCACCCGGCAGTGCAGCAGGCCTGCGTGGTGCCCATAGACGACGATATCAAGGGCACCAAGCCGGTCGCCTTCATCGTGCTGCGGGCTGGCGCCGCCGCCGACGAAGCCGCGATCAAGCAGTTTGCCCTGGCCCATGCCCCGGCTTACCAGCATCCGCGGCACGTGTGGTTCGTCCCTGCGCTTCCGCTGGCCAGCACCAACAAAATCGACCGACCGGCGCTGGCGCGCATGGCTGCCGACTATATCCGCCGCGCGGCCTGACGCCCGCGGCAATCACAGGAAAATCGCATGAAAAACATCCGCCATCTATTGCGCGCCGCTTGCTGCGCGGCGCTGGGCCTGGCTGCCGGCGGCGCACATGGCGCCGACGATGTCACCGTGGCACTGGCCATCCCACCCGCCGTGCACGACGGCGCGCCCTATGCGGCAGCCGAGGCGCTGGGCTTCTTCAAGCAGGAAGACCTCAACGTCCGGACCATCGTATTCCAGGGCGCGGGCGCCCTGTTGCCGCAGGTGGCCAACAAGCGTGTCACGCTGGGCTACCCCACGTCGGAACCGGTGATCTCCAGCTACTTCAACAGCAAGAACCCGTTGCCGCTGCGCTATTTCTACAACGGCGTGCCCACCAACACCATGGAGTTCGCGGTGCTGGCCGACGGCCCCATCCAGTCGCTGGCCGACCTCGAAGGCAAGACTGTCGGCGTCGGCGCGCTGACCTGGGGCACCATTCCGGGCGGCCGCGCCGCGCTGCGCACCGCCGGCCTGCAGCCGGGCCAGAACGTGGAATACGTGGCGGTCGGCGCCCTGGCGGCGGGCTTCCAGGCGCTGCGCACGGGCCAGGTCGATGCACTGAATTTCAACAGCAGCTGGCACGACATGCTGGAAATGTCGGGCACCAAGATCCGCCGCATCGGCTATCCCGCAGTCTTCAGCGAAACGGCCGGCAACGGCTTCATCGCGCACCAGGACACGTACCGCGACCAGCCCGACCTGCTGGTTCGTTTCGCCCGGGCCTACACCAAGGGGCAGATCGCCTGCGAGGCCAACCCGCGCTTCTGCGTCCAGGCCTATTGGCGCGCGCACCCCGAAACCCGCCCGGCCCAGAACGAGGCCGCCGAACTGGAAAAGAACAGCACGCTGCTGGCGCGCCGCCTCGCGCGCGTACTGCACAAGCCCGACGGCACGGCGCGCGTGCCGGGCCAGTACGACATCGCCGCCATCCGCGCCGGTATCGAGGCCATGCACGCCGCCGGCGAGTATCCGTCTGCAGAGGTTCCGGTCGAGGCCATCTTCTCGAATGACCTGATCGCACAGATCAACGACTTCGATGCCCAGGCCGTGCGCGCACAGGCCAAGGAGCAGCAATGATCCAGGCCGGCTCCGCCAGTTTGCAGATCACGCCCGCCGATGCCCTGATCGACATGCCGCGGCGCATCGTGGCCAGCGGCCTGCCCGCGGGCACCGCGCATGTCACCGCCACGCTGCAGCATCCCGATGGCAGCCGCTGGCGCAGCACTGCCGATTTCGAGGTCGGGGCCGACGGCGTGCTGGACCTGGATGCCCGCGCCCCGCTGCGCGGCGACTGGGACGTGGCCGACGCCATGGCCGTGGTCTGGGCCATGCGCCGCGAAGCCGCGCCCACCGCTGCCGAACTCAGTGAAGAAACGGCCGCACTGCAGATCGTGGTCGAGGTCGTCGCAGGCCCGCAACGCCTGGAGGCCAGCTTTGTACAACGCTACGAAAGCGCAGGCGTCTCGCGCAGCGAGCTGCGCGGCGAGATCTCCGGCACGCTGTTCACGCCCGCCACACCCGGGCCTCATCCTGCCATCGTCGTCATGAATGGCTCGGGCGGCGGCATCCCGCGCCAGCGCGCGGCGCTCTACGCCGCGCACGGCTACCTGGCGCTGGCGCTGGGCTATTTCAAGGCGCCCGGCCGTCCCGACTATATCTCCGAGACCCCGCTCGAATATTTCGAGCAGGCGTTGCAATGGCTGCACCGCACCCATGCGCCGCGGCGCGGCTTTGTCGCGGTCACGGGCCAATCGCGCGGCGGCGAATTGTCGCTGCTGCTGGGCTCGCGCTTTCCCCGCCTGGTGAGCGCGGTGATCGCCTACGTGCCGAGTTCGGTCGTGCACGGCAGTTTGCGCGCCGGCCGGCCGGGCCAGGCGCCCGACGCCCCGGTATGGACCTGGCAGGGCGAACCACTGCGCAACGTCTGGCAGGACAACCCCAACGCTGACTGGACCGCCTTCCTGCAGGCGCCTCCTGACGGCGCCCCGGTGCGCCAGGAACCCGCCTTCCGCACCGCCATGACGCACGCACCCAGTGTCGCGGCCGCTCGCGTTCCGGTCGAGCAGATTGCAGGCCCGGTCATGCTGGTGTCGGGCACCGACGACGGGTTCTGGCCATCGGCCGAGTACTCGCAACAGATCGCCGCCACGCTGCACGCGCACGGCCATCAATGGGCCGTGGAACACGTGCGCTGCGAAGGCGCAGGCCACGCCATCGGCGTGCCGCACCACCCGGCCACGCTGATCGCCAAGCCGCATCCCGTGGCGGGGCTGGTGCTCAGCGGCGGAGGCACCGCCCGGGCCAACGCGCACGCCAACCGCAGCGCCTGGACGGCAGTACTGCGCTTTCTTCGCGAGGCATCTGCATGAGCCTGGACCTGCACCTGGACGGCGTGCAGCTGGTCTACCCCACCCGCCGGGGCGATATCGACGCGCTGGGCCCCATCGACCTGGACGTACGGGCGGGCGAGTTCGTCGCCGTGCTGGGGCCGTCGGGCTGCGGCAAGTCGACGCTGGTAAAGCTCGCCTCGGGCCTGCTCGGCCCCAGCGCGGGCGAAGTCAAGCTGGGAGGCCAGCCCGTCACCGGCCCCAGCCGGCGCACCGGAGTGGTGTTTCAGAAGCCCAACCTGCTGCCCTGGAAAACCGTGGCGCAGAACGTGCTGCTGCCCGCGCGCACCCTGGGCCTGCCGGCCGCGCCCGCGGCGGCGCGCATGCGCGAGCTGCTGAAGCTGGTCGGCCTGGACGGGTTCGCCGACAACTATCCGTACGAACTGTCGGGCGGCATGCAGCAGCGCGTGGGCATCGCCCGCATGTTGCTGTCCGACCCCGACGTGCTGTTGATGGATGAACCCTTTGCAGCCCTGGACGCCCTGACCCGCGAATTGCTCACGCTGGAACTGCAGCGCATCTGGAGCCAGTCGCGCAAATCGGTGCTGTTTATCACGCACAGCATTCCCGAAGCCGTGTTCCTTGCCGACCGCATCATCGTGCTGTCGCCGCGCCCCGGGCGCATCGTCGAAGATTTCCGTCCCGGACTGGCGCGCCCGCGCACACCCGACACTCTCGGCCAAGCCGATTTCAACGAGGCCTGCCAGCACCTGCGGCAGCATTTCCTGCATGTCTGATCCCATCACCCGTCCTGCCCGGGGGCGCCGGCCGCGCCTGCCCGCTGCCGCCTATCCCCTGATCAGCCTGACCGTTCTGGTACTGGCCTGGGACATGGCCATACGCCTGTTTGCCATTCCCGACTATCTGCTTCCCACCCCGGGCGCCGTGTTCGACGCGCTGGCGCAGGGTTTCGCCAGCGGCGCACTGTGGCCGCATATCGGCGCCACGCTGGCCGAAGCGCTGTACGGCTACGCGGTGGGCTGCGGCCTGGCCATCGTGTTCGGCGCGCTGCTTGCCGAGTCGCGCACCTTCGAACGCTTCTGCTACCCCATCTTCCTGGGGTTGCAGGCCATGCCCAAGGTGGCGCTGGGCCCCATCATCCTCGTGTGGTTCGGATTCGGCATGAGCTCGAAGGTCGTCCTCGTGGCGCTGGTGTGCTTTTTCCCGCTGTTCGTCAACACAATCAACGGGATCAAGCGCATCGACCTCGAATTGCTGGATGCCTGCCGCGCCTACTCGGCCAGCCGGCTTTACCTGCTGCTGCACGTGAAGATTCCCGCCGCCGCCGGCGACATTTTCTCGGGCCTGCAGATCGGCGTATCGCTCGCGCTCATCGGCGCGGTGGTGGGAGAGTTCCTGTCTGCCCAGCAGGGCCTGGGTTACATGATCGCCTCGGCGTCGGTCAGCATGAGCCTGTCCACGATGTTCGCCGGCGTATTCCTGCTGGCGGCGCTGGGGCTCTGCGGCTCGCTGCTGATGCGCCGCCTGCACCGGCGCGTGGTGTTCTGGGAAGGCGAAGCCCGGGCCCGCGACCGCGCCTGACACGCGCGTGCCGCGCCCCCGCGGGCGCGCCGGCGCCCTCGAAACGCTCTGCGCCCGAGGCCGGTATATATACGGGTTATCCCTGACAGAATAATGTCGAAAGCGGCGCCGCCTGCACGTCGTGTCGGTACATCCACTCTTTCAGAAGGTGCCTGTCATGCCTGCCGGAACCGTACAACTCCACCGTATCCTGCGCGCCGCCCCGGAGCGCGTCTACCGTGCTTTCCTTGAAGCAGACGCCCTGGCCAAATGGTTGCCGCCCTATGGCTATACCTGTCAGGTCCATCACCTGGACGCCCGGGTAGGCGGCGGCCACAAGATGTCGTTTCGCAATTTCGGCACCGGGCAAGGCCATTCGTTCGGTGGCGAATATCTGGAACTCGTGCCCCACGAGACAATCCGCTACACCGACAAATTCGACGAAGGCCTGCCGGGCACGATGCACGTCACCGTGTCGCTCCGGGCCGTTTCCTGCGGCACTGAACTGAGCATCACGCAGGAAGGCATCCCCGAGGAAATCCCCACCGAAATGTGCTACCTGGGGTGGCAGGAATCGCTGCGGCAGCTGGCAAGACTCGTGGAGCCCGATATTGCCGAATAAGGCCGAGGCCCGGCATGCGCGCCCGGCTGGTTATGATCGGCATTACGTCCATCACCAGCCAAGGTTGCAGTTGGAAAAACGCATGCCCACCGTCATCACCGAGGAATACCACGTCGACGCCGGCCCCGGCCGGCTTTATGTCCGCCGCTGGCAGCCCGCCACGCCCGCCTCGCCACCGCCGGCCATCGTGTTGTTCCACGATTCGCTGGGCTGCGTGGAGCTGTGGCGCGACTTTCCCGGGCGGCTGGCGCACGCCACCGGGCGGCCCGTGGTGGCCTACGACCGCCTGGGCTTTGGCAAGTCCGACCCGAACCCAGGCACGCTCGACATGGATTTCGTCGAACAGGAAGCGCGCCACGGTTTTGCCGCCGTGCGCGAGGCCTTGCGGCTCGAGGAATTCGTGGCCCTGGGCCACAGCGTCGGCGGCGGCATGGCCCTGGCAAGCGCCGTGGAACATGCGGCGCGCTGCCGCGCGCTCATCACCGAATCGGCGCAGATGTTCACCGAAGAACATACGCTGGCCGGCATCCGGCAAGCGCGCAGCGACTTCGCACAGCCCGGCCAGGTCGATCGCCTGAAGAAATACCATGGCGAGAAAGCGCCATGGGTACTCAGCGCCTGGACCGATACCTGGCTGTCGCCCGGCTTTGCCGACTGGCGGCTCGATGACTGTCTGCGCGCAGTGCGTTGCCCCGTGCTGGCGTTGCATGGCGACAATGACGAATACGGGTCGCTCGCGCACCCGCAGCGCATGCAGGCACTGGCTGGCGCACAGGCGGTCATACTGCAGGATTGCGGCCACGTCCCGCACCGCGAAATGCCCGACACCGTCATCGCGCACATCGCGGGCTGGCTGAAGTAGTTCAGCCTCGGCGCCGCGCGGCCTGGGCCACGTCCACGCCGCGCTCGGGCACATCCGTACATACGGCCAGCACACGCGCCGGGGCCTTGCTGGTAGACAGATAGACGTGGCCCACCGAACTGTCGAAATACGCGGCCTCATTGCGCTTGAGGCGGATTTCCTGGCCGTTCTCGAACACCAGGCGAATGGCGCCCGACAGCACATAGGCGAACTCCTGGCCTGGATGCCGGATGTACTCCGAAAACTCATCCAGGCTGCGCGAGAACACTGTCGCCACGATGGGCGTCATGTCCTTGCCCGAAATTTCGCTGAAGAAGAACTGATGCCGGTAGGTGGCCGTCTGGTAGTCGCGCTGCTCCTGCGAGCTGGCCTTGATCACGGTGCCGTTGAGCCGGTTGGGGGCCTGCTCGCCCCCGGGCTGCAGCAACAGCGACATATCGACATCGAGCGCCAGGGCGATGGCCACGAACTTTTCGTAGCTCAGCGCCGTCTGTCCCAATTCCGCCTTCGACAAGGTAGACAACGCCACCCCCGACGAGTGGGACAGCTGCTTCAACGTAAACCCTTTTTCTTTGCGGATGGATCGCAGCCGGGCGCCCATGGCCTCTTTTGAGTAGCTTTTATGCGTGCCCGCCCCCATGCCCGACCCCATCCGCACTCCGTATGGTTTACAACGGCTGCCGGCTGGCGCCGACTCTTTCGACGATGGCACGATAGTGCTCCGGCCGCCGATGCCGCTCGAAATAAAATATGTTACTCCGGTAGCCGTCGGCCAGCGTCATATCGCATACATAGTTGATGACTTCATCGTCTTCGGAAAGCGCCTGGACGGCGATTTCGCCGGTGGGCGCCACGATGCACGAGCCGCCGATCATATGGATGCCTTCTTCTACGCCGGCCTTGGCCGCGGCGGCGATCCAGCAGGTGTTCTGGTAGGCAGAGGCCTGCAGCGAAAGATGGTTGTGATGGCCCGGCAGGTGCCGTGGCTCGCCCAGGCGCCCGTATCCGGTGGGCGTGTTGTAACCCACCATGACCAGGTCCACGGCCTGCAGGCCCATGACCCGGTAAGTCTCGGGCCAGCGGCGATCGTTGCAGATGCACATGCCGATACGCATGTCGCCCGCGTCGAATACCGGAAAGCCCAGGTCGCCCACCTCGAAGTACTTCTTCTCCAGGTGCTGTATGGGATAGCCGTCCTGCGACTGCGCATCGCCCGGAATGTGGATCTTGCGATACTTGCCGATGATGGCGCCGTTGCCGTCCACCAGAATGCTGGTGTTGAACTGGCGATCGCCATCGAGTTCGGCGTAGCCCAGGTAGAACCCGACACCCAGCGTGCGCGCCAGGTCGAACAGCGGCCGGGTTTCCTTGCCCGGCATCTCGGTTTCGAAGAACCCGCGTATCTCTTGCGGATCGTCCATCTCCCAACGCGGAAAGAACGTGGTCAACGCCAGCTCGGGGAAAGTCACCCACCTGGCGCCGCGGCCGGCGGCGTCCTTGAGCAGGTCGCACAGGCGCGCAACCGTCTGCGCGCGCGTGTCCGCGCGCTGGATGGGGCCCATCTGGGCCACGGCGATATGCATCTTCATCTGTAGGTTCCTCGAGCCAGTCAGCCGCGCGACAGCACGCGGCCTGGGAAGTTGCCGGTGAAAAGGCCATCGGCGTCCCACACCTTGGCGCCGTTGACGTACACATGGTGGATGCCGCGCGAGCGCTCCATCGGCGTCTCGAACGTCGCGGCGTCGGCCACGGTGGCCGGGTCGAACACCACCAGGTCGGCATAGGCATCCTGCTGGATCACGCCGCGGTCTTTCAGGCCGAACCGGCTGGCGGTCAGGCCCGTCATCTTCCATACGGCGGTCTCGATGGGAAACAAGCCCAGGTCGCGGCTGTAATGGCCCAGCACCCGGGGGAATGTCCCCCACAGGCGCGGATGCGGATGCGTATCGTGCGGCAGCCCGTCCGAACCGATCATGGTGTCGGGAAACGCCATGATGCGCTGCACGTCGTCTTCGTCCATCATGAAGTAAATGGCGCCCGCCGGCATCAACTCGTCCACCACGTCCCAGCGATCCTTGCCGCGTTCCCTGGCGATGTCGTCCAGGTCTTTGCCGGTGTACTGCGGAAACGGCTTGCACCACGTAATGATGGTCCGTGCCGACAGCAGCGCGCGGTCTTTCTTCAGCATGGTCGAGCCGGCGATGTACGGGTACGCGTCCAGCGAGATTTCCTGGTTCTTCATTGCCTCGGAAATAATGGCCAGCGTCTCGGCGGACCGCCCGAAGTTCTGTCTGCCCATCAACTTGTGATGCGATATCACTACGGGTACGTCCAGCGTCTTGCCGATGCGGAACGTCTCATTCAGGGCATCGACGATATGGTCGCCTTCGTCGCGCATGTGCGTGGCGTAGATGCCGTTGTGGGCAGAAAGCGGGCGGCACACTTCGATGATTTCTTCCGTAGTGGCATTCGCCGCCGGCGGGTAGAAGGTGCCCGTGGAAATTCCGATCGCGCCCGCCTGCATGCCTTCGAGCGCCAGGCGCTGCATGCGGTCGATCTCTTGCGGCGTGGCATTGCGATGCAGGTCCGGCATGATGGCGGCGCGCAGGGTCGAATGGCCCAGCATGCACGCGCAGTTCACCGCGGGCGGCGAGTCACGCAGCGCCCCCAGATAATCGGCGAAGGTCGAGAACGCATAACTGCCGCCCAGGTCCAGCAAGTCCAGCGGCGCAGGCGGGCTGTCGTGCAGCAGCGGCGCCAGGCTGATGCCGCAGTTGCCGGTCACGACCGTGGTGACCCCTTGCGAGATCTTGGGCTCCATGGCGGGCTTGCGCAGCAGCAGGTTGTCGTCATGGGTGTGCGAATCGATGAATCCGGGCGATACGGCCATTCCCGACACATCGGCCCGATGCGCGGCGACGGCCCGGCTAAGGTCGCCGACGGCGGCGATCCGGTCGCCTCGCACGCCGATGTCGGCGACGAAAGGCTTGGAATTCGTGCCGTCGACCACCAGGCCGCCCGCCAGGACGAGGTCATACGTTTCATTGGTAGGATGCGTCATACCCTGCTCCCGCGGAAAATTGACTAGGCAAAATGACACGCCACGACGTGGCTGTCGCTGAAACGCCGGGCTGCCGGCTGCGTCTCGGCGCAAACCGCCTGCGCGTTGGGGCAGCGCGTCCGAAAAGCGCAGCCCGACGGCGGCGACAGCGGGCTGGGAATCTCGCCCGACAGCCGCATGGCCTTGGCCTGGCCCTGGCTGGCTTGCGAAAAGCGCGGCACCGCCGCCATCAAGGCGCGTGTATACGGGTGCCGCGGCGTGTTGAAGATCTCGTCGCGCGTGCCGGTTTCCACCACACGCCCCAGGTACATCACGGCCACCGAGTGGCTCAGGTGCCGCACCACGCTCAGGTCGTGCGAAATAAACAGATAGGTCAGGCGCAGCGACTTCTGCAGGTCGACCAGAAGGTTGATCACCTGGGCCTGCACCGACACGTCCAGCGCCGAGACGGGCTCGTCGCACACCACAAACTCGGGCTCCAGCGCCAGGGCCCGCGCGATCACCAGCCGCTGCCGCTGCCCTCCGGAGAACTGGTGCGGGTACTTGTCCAGCGAATCGGGCTTCAGGCTCACCAGGCGCAGCAGCTCTTGCAGCCGTTGCTCGATGCTCGCCGAGGGCACGGAAAAGTTGCGCAGGGGCTCGGCCAGGATAGCGCGCACCCGCATGCGCGGGTTCATCGATGAATACGGATCCTGGAAAATAAACTGGATCTTCCTGCGCAGCTGGCGCAGTTCGCCGTGCGCCAGTCCGCCGATATCCCGGCCTTCGAACAGCACCTGGCCGCCGGATGGTTCGAGCAGGCGGGCAATGCAGCGGCCCAGGGTGGATTTTCCGCAGCCCGATTCGCCAACAATGCTGAAGGTCTCGCCTTTGCGCACCGTGAACGACACGTCGCTCACGGCATTCAATACCGCGTTCTTGCCGCGGCTCCTGACGGTAAAGCGCTTGCTGAGCCCGACGACCTCCATCTGGACATCGCCATCAGGCGCGGCGCGCATATCTTCGTAAGCCATTTTGCTGTTCGCTCAGATGTTCATGGGCGCGGCTAGGCCGCCACGCGGCACCAGTACGTGTGCGCGCCGCCGTCCTGCAGGGGCACTGGCGCGACAGACTGGCAACTATCCACCGCCTGGGGGCAGCGCGATGAAAACGCGCAGCCGCGCGCCTGGGGAGTAATGGTGGGCACAATGCCGGGCAGTTCGGCCAGGCGCGGCTGGTCGCCATCCGTGTCCACGAAAGCGGGCAGCGCGCGTATCAGGGCCTGGGTGTAGGGGTGGCGCGGCCGGTACAGCACATCCGACACCGAGCCCTCTTCTACCTTGGATCCGGCATACATCACCATGACGCGGTCACAGGCCTCGGCCACCACGCCCAGGTCGTGCGTGATCAGCACGATGGCCGTGCCCAGCTGCTGCTGGATGTCTTTCAGTATCTGCAGTATCTGCGCCTGTATCGTCACGTCCAGCGCCGTCGTGGGCTCGTCAGCGATAAGCAGGCGCGGCTTGCATGCCAGGGCGATGGCAATCATGACGCGCTGGCGCATTCCGCCCGACAGCTCATACGGATAGTTCGCCAGGCGCTTCTGCGGGTCGGATACCTGCACGAGCTCGAGCAGCCCCTGGGCCTCCGACAATGCCTGCTTGTACGTCCGGCCCTGGTGGCGCACGATAGATTCGGCGATCTGCCGTCCCACCGTGAACACCGGGTTCAACGACGTCATCGGTTCCTGGAAGATCATCGACAGCTGGTTGCCGCGCACGCCGCGCATCTGGCGCTCGCTCAAGGCAAGCAGGTTCTGCTGCTCGAAATGCACGGCGCCGCTGACCACCCGCGCCGACTTCGCGAGCAGCCGCATAATGGCCAGCGACGTGACGCTCTTGCCGCAGCCCGACTCGCCCACGATGCCCAGCGTCTCGCCGCTGCGCACATGGAACGACAGATCATTTACAGCCACCACCGTGCGCGCCAGCCCTTCGAAATGCACGCTCAGGTGCTCGACACGCAGAATTTCCTTATCGCTCATGACGTCCGTGCCTCAGATCTTCTTGGCCAGCTTGGGGTCCAGCATGTCGCGCAGCCCGTCGCCCAGCATGTTGACGGCCAGCACTGTCATCGCCAGGAACAGGCCCGGGAACAGGATGATGTGGAACGCGATCGACAGGAAATTGCGGCCATCGGCCATGATGTTGCCCCAGCTTGGCGTCTGCGGCGGTATGCCCACGCCCAGGAAGCTGAGCACGGCCTCGGTGATGATCGCCGACGCGGCGATGAAGGTCGCCTGCACCATGAGCGGAGCAAACAGGTTGGGCAGAATATGCATCGCCAGGATCTTGTGCGTGCGCGTGCCCAGCGCGTGCGCCGCCTCGACGTAGGGCTGGTTGCGTATCGACAGAACCAGCGCGCGCACCAGGCGCACCACGCGCGGCACCTCGGGGATGACGATGGCGGCGATCACGGTCAGCAGGCCGCCCCTGAAAACGGCCATCAGGGCAATGGCAAGCAGAATGTTCGGGATGGCCATCAGCCCGTCCATCACCCGCATGATCACCATGTCGAGCCTGGAAAAATAGCCCGCCAGCATGCCTATCGCCACGCCCAGCGCCACGCTGAGCACGGCCACGGCGATACCCACCACCAGCGACACGCGCGCGCCCCACATCACGCGGGAAAAGATGTCTCGCCCGAGAGCGTCGGTGCCGAATATATGGGCCGCGGACGGCGGCTTCATGCGCGCCAGCGGGTTGATGTCCAGGGGGTTGTACGGCGCGATGGCCGGCGCGAAGATGGCGACCAGCGCCAGCGCGGCCAGCACCGCGATGCCGATATACATGGCCGGCTGCTGGCGCAACGCAAAGGCGATGCGCCTGCGGCTGCCGACGGAATGGGAAGCAAGGGCTTGCATGGCGATCAGCTGTCCATACGGGGGTCGAAAATGCGATAGCTCATGTCTACCAACAGGTTGATGAGCACGTAGACTGCCGACGAAATCAGCAGAACACCCTGTATCACCGGGTAGTCATGGCGCAATACGGCATCTACCGTCAGCCGACCCAGTCCCGGAATGGCGAACACGGTTTCAGTGACGACCACGCCGCCGATCAACATGGCAACACCCACGCCTATCGTCGTGACGATGGGGTTTGCGGCGTTCTTCAGCGCGTGCCAGATAACCAGGCGCGAGCCCAGCCCCTTGGCGCGCGCGGTGCGGATGTAGTCTTCGCCCAGCGCCTCCAGCATGGTGGCGCGCGTCATGCGGGTCAGCAGCGCCATGTACACCAGGCCAAGCGACACACAGGGCAGCACCAGATGCCTGGCGTACGCGCCCAGTCCATCGGACATGGGCTTGTAGCCCTGCACCGGCAGGGCGCCCATCTTCACCGAGAACACATAGGCCAGCCCGTAGCCGATCAGGAACACCGGTATCGAAAAGGCCACCACCGACCCCAGCATGATCAGCCGGTCTGTCAGGGAACCGGCCTTCCAGGCGGCAATGATGCCCAGCGGCACGGCCAGGAAAACCGCCAGCACGATGGTAAAGAGCGCGATGGACAGCGTCGGCCCCATGCGTTGCTGGATAAGCGTCAACACCGGCATTCTGGTCGACGTGGAAACGCCCAGGTCGCCTCGCAGGACGTTGCCGCCCCACGTCAGGAATTGCTCGATGAGCGGCTTGTCCAGCCCCATGGCGGCGCGGATCTTTTCCACGTCTTCGACGGTGGCGTTGTCTCCCGCCAGCACGGCCGCCGGGTCTCCCGGCGACATGTGGGCCAGCAGGAAAACAAACACCGCCACCACCGCCATCACCGGGATGGTTGCGACCAGCCTACGTATCAAGTACCGCAATTCATCACTCCTTGGGCCGTTTCCCGTGGGCGGGCGCGCCTACTTTTTCTCGACGTTCCACATGACGGGGATGCCGATCTTCATCAGATCGGTGTTGGCCAGCCCGCGCGTGGCGATCACCGGCTTGAACTCGCCCCAGATCACATACGGCACCGTCTCGTAGGCGCGCGCCTGGATCCTGGCGGCAAGCTCCTTGCTCTTGGCGGGATCGCTTTCGGCGATCCACTGGGCACGCAGCTTGTCGAGTTCTTCATCGCACGGCCAGCCCGGCAGGCCATTGCCGCACGGCGCCGACAGCCAGGGGTTGGTGACCGGCGTATTGGCGTCGAAGTAGCCGCCATGCGTGATGAAGATGTTCCAACCGCCGTTTTCCGGCGCGTCTTTCTTCAGCCGGCGCGCGGCAACCGACGCCCAGTCCATGGCCTGCAGGTCGACGTTGAAGCCGGCCTTCTGCAGCGCCTGCGCCAGCACCAGGTTGGCCGGGCTGTTCACGTTGTCGGTCGGATACAGGATCACGACCTTTTCGTTCTGGTAGCCCGCTTCCTTGAGCAGCTGCCTGGCCTTTTCGAAGTCGGGCTTCTTGTAGGACGCGGCGCCCACGTCGGTGGCATAGGGCGAGCTGCACGTGTACATGGACGGGCAGTATTCGGTGCGGTACTTGCCGCCGTAGCCGACCGCCGAAACGAATTCGGCCTGATCGATGACGTGGTACATGGCCTGGCGCGCCTTGGCGTTATTGAAAGGCGGATGCAGGGAGTTGGGCACCACCATGCCCTGGGACGCCAGAGCCGGAATCAGGTTGACCTCGGCATTGCCTTCGAGCACCGGCAGGAAGTCCGGCGTCACGCTCTCGATCATGTCGATCTCGCCGTTCTGCAGCGCGGCGGCGGCCGTGTTGGCGTCGGGGATATACACCCACTCGACGCGATCTACTTTCACGACCTTGCCGCCGGCCAGGCCGTCGGCGGGCTCGGCGCGCGGCACGTAGTCCGGGTTCTTCACGTACACCACTTTGTTGCCCGGAACCCATTCGTCTTTCTTGAACAGGAAGGGGCCCGACCCCACCATTTCGGTGACGGGAATGCTGGGATCGCTGTCTGCCAGCCGCTTGGGCATGATGAACAGCGGCATGCCCGACGGCTTGGACAGCGCCGCCAGCACCAGGCCGAACGGATTTTCCAGCGTAATCTCGAACGTCCTGTCGTCCACGACCTTGAGCTTGGCGCCCGCTTTCATCATCAGGCGGCCCAGGGTGTCTTTCTTGGCCCACCGCTCGATCGACGCCACGCAATCGGCAGCCGTGACGGGAGTGCCGTCATTGAACTTCAGGTTCTCGCGCAGCGTGAACGACCACTGCTTGCCGTCTTCGGACTCCGTCCAGGTATCCACCATCTGCGGGCGGATCTCGCCCTTGCTGTCCTGGGCGAACAGCGTGTCGAACACCATGTAGCCATGGTTGCGCGTAATGTAGGCCGTGTTGAACAGCGGATCCAGCGTTTTCAAGTCTGCGGTAGGGGCCAGGCGCACCGTGGTGGCCGACCACGCCGCGCCGCTGGCCAGCAACAGGCCGGCGGCGCCCAGGCTGACGGCCAGCGTTTTCAGGCAGGCGAAGTCTTTCATCATTCTTGCTCTCCAGAGACGTTCAAGTATTGCTGCGCGGCATCAGGCAGCCGGCGTGACCAGCGGCCATTTGGGGTAAGTGATTTTCCGGTAGGGCAGCGCGTGCAGGTCCGACGACACGGAACCCGGTGTGCGCAGGTAGATGACCTGCGCCGCGACCTTGGAAAAATCGGCGTAGAAGTGCTGCGACGACTTCACCACGATGTACTTGCACTGCGCCAGGTCGATGCCGAACTGTGTAAACAGGTCGCGGCCGACGGCCTGGTTGCGCACCGTGTTCAACACCATCGTGATGCCTTCGGCCTCGACTACCGCCACGTCGCCGATCAGCGAAGGCGTGTTCGACAGCCCCGTCATGTAGGCATTGCGCTTCAATGCCTTCACCACACAGTGCACATCCACAGGCTGGCCGGACGCTGGCGACACTTTGCCGCCCACGCGCAACGCAAGCGCGGCGCCCTCGCCGGCGTTCATGCACAGGCTCACGGCAACAGGGTCCCAGATCGGGCCGATCACGGCGTCGCGCACCTGGTGCGCCAGGAAATCGGCCAGCACAAAAGTCGAATCACTGCCCGCCCCGCCACCCGCGTTGTCGGCCGAATCCGCCAGCACGGCGGGATATCGCCCGTTCTCGGCCACCAGGCGGATGGCCTCGGCCGTCGTGGGGTTGGGCGTCTGCAGCGCATCGCGAAAACCGATGATTTCTTCGCCCAGTTCCCGGGCCAGCTGCGTGGCGCGGGCGGCATCGCCGTCCGTGTACACCAGCACCTTGGATCCCATGCCGGGCACGTCGCCCCAGGGAAACCCGTGCGCGATGGAAATCGACAGAATGCCGGGCTCCTGCTCCATGCGCAGCAGGCGGTCGACGAAACTGCGCATGGGCTCGCGGCTCGTGTGCATGATAGAGATCATCTCGCAGTCATACACCCCCAGCGTGGGGCTGGCCTCTCCGCGCACCTTGGCCGCGCATAGATCCACCAGGTCGTAGGCGCGCTCCAGAATATCGGTATGCGGGTATTCCTTGAAGCACACCAGCACATCGGCGGTCTCGTACATCAGCGGGGTCATGTGGCAATGCGGGTCGAGCTCGGCGCCGATGACCACTGCGGGCCCGACGATCTCGCGCACCCGGGAAATCAGGTCGCCCTCGCAGTCGTCGTAGCCATCGGCCACCATGGCGCCATGCAGGCCCAGCACCACCATATCCACCTGGCCCGCGTTCCTGAGGTCCTGCAGTATCTCGTCGCGCAGCGTCTCGTACGCATAACGCGTGGTCAGCCCTGCCGGCACCGCGCCGGCCACGGTTCCTTCGATAACCGTCCAGCCGTGGGCCCTGGCCCGCTGGCGCGCGGCCCACAGCGGCCCGGAGAACTGCAGCATCGTGTCCGGATGCTGACCCGCCGGGTGGTATCCGCGCGCCTTGAACGAATCGATGCCGGTCGGGATGGGCGAAAACGTATTGGTCTCGGTCGACAGCGATGCCGTGAAGATCCTCATGGCCGTGCTCCTGTAGCGTCAGCGGTCCAGGGCCTGGATTTCGATTTCCAGGTCCACGCCCATTGCCAGCTTGGCTTGCACCGTGGACCGCACCGGCAGGCCCGACTTGAAATACGACCGGTAGGCGTCGTTGAAATCGGCGAACAAGGCCAGGTCGGACAGCCAGACGGTGGCCTTGATCACATCGTCGAATCCCAGGCCCACCTCGGCCAGGCTGTCGGCCAGTCGCTCCATGACGGCGGCGGTCTGCGCCTTGATGTCGCCACGCACAACCTGGCCATCGCGATCCATCGGGATCTGGCCCGAGAAGAACACAAATCCTCCGGCGCGGATCATCCGCGAGAATGGCAGGCCCAGGGGGGATTCGTATCGTTGAATGCTCATGTCGGTCACTCGAAATGGTGTGAAAGGGAATCAGGCGCGAAAGCGGCCCGGCGAAACAATGGACACGTCGATGTTTTCGGCCTGCAGCGACGGATCTAGCGGCTCGCCCAGGATCAGGTTCGCGGCCAGCAGCGACGCGCCCGGCGCGGTCTGGATGCCATAGCCGCCCTGCCCGACCAGCCAGAAAAAGCCGCTGACATCCGGGTCCCAGCCCACGGCGAAATCGCCATCGGGCAGGAACGAACGCAGGCCGGCCCAGGTGTGGCTCGGACGGCGGATGTTCAACGTGGTCGCGGTGCAGATCCGGTCGATGCCGATGGCGACGTCCAGCTCTTCGGCCACCACGTCGTGCGGCTCCACGGGGTCTGCGTTGGCCGGCGACCCGAGAAACTGCCCCGCATCCGGCTTGAAGTAGAACGACTCGTCCACGCCCACCACGGCCGGCCACCGATCGGAATCAGCCCACTGGCCGTCGGCCGCGTCGGGCTTGAAGGTGAAGGCGCTGCGGCGCTTGGGCTGCAGGCCCAGCGGCGCCACGCCGAACACGCCGGCCACCTGTTCGCCCCAAGCGCCCGCGGCATCGACCACGTTGCGCGCGGCGACCGTGGCGCCGTTGGAAAGCCCGACCAGCCAGGCGTCATCCTGGCGAGCAGCCCGCTGCACCGTGGCGTTGTAGGCGAACTCCACGCCCGCCTGCCTGGCGCCGCGCAAGAACCCCTGCAGCAACGCATGCACGTCGATGTCCTTGGCGTCGGGCTCCTCGATGGCGCCGATCAATCCTTCGCGCCGCACGCAGGGTACGCGGCCGACGACGTCATCCGCCGTCATGGCCCGTATCGTGGCGCCGGTGGCCTGCAATTGCGCCATCGTCTCGGCCAGCAGGTCCTGCTGCCCCTCGTGCGCGATATAGACAACGCCACGATCGCCCAGCAGGGGGTGATCGCTGAAGCCGTCGGGAGGCGATTCGAAAAAGCGGCGGCTGGCGCGCGTCAGCGCGCGGATGGCCGGGGTGCCATAGGTTTCCATGAACATGGCGGCCGAACGGCCCGACGAGTGGTAGCCCGCCTGGCTCTCTCTTTCCACCACCATCACGGCTCCGCGATCCCGCAGCCGATAGGCCAGCGAAGCGCCCGCCATGCCGGCGCCAATGATCAGATAGTCATAAACCTTCGCGACAGCCATGAAACATCATCCTTTGCGCAGCAATTCTATTTTCGAATATGAGAATTCTCGAAAAAGGGAATAGTCGTCGCAACGCCGCGAATGGTCAAGATTGTTTTACTGAGGGTTTACCCGCGCGTGCCGCGCTGTCTGTGCGCGCCCGGCCTTCCGTTCAGGGCCAGCGCGGCGCCTTCCACGCACGCCACCAGGCCTTCGCCGGCCGCCGCTTCCACCACGACCCCCCCGGTGAACGCCGAGAACGCGGGCAGCACTGTCATGCCCGGCCGCAGCCAGAAGGCGGGCCAGCGGCGCGGCACGCCGGGCACCCTGGCCTGGGGATGCAAGTGGCCCGCGATCACATGGCGTCCGGCGGCGTCCGGCGCCGGCAGATGGCGAAACAGAAATGGCCCGTCGACGTGTTCATGTCCCAACTGATATACGCGCATCGCGGCCTGCGCCAGCGCGCGGTCGTGATTGCCGGTCAGCGCGGCGACCTCCAGGGCCGCATAGCGCTGCCGCCAGTGCAGCCAGGCGTCGCGCCATGCGGCCTGGCCCGCCGGCCCGTGCAACACATCGCCCACGATCCACAGCGCGCGGGCATCCGTCAGCGCAATCAGGTCGTCCAGGCGGCGCAGGTCGTCATGGGTGGCGCCGCGCGGCACGGCAATGCCCGCCTGCCTGAATACGTGGCTCTTGCCCAGATGCAGGTCGGCAATGACCAGCCGCTGCCGGGCAGGCCAGAACAAGGCACGCTCGCCCAGCAGCAGCATCGTTTCCCCCGCCAGCTCCAGCCGCAAGGCGTCATCCCACGACAGCGGCATAGCGCTTCTCCAGTTGCGCGGCGGCGCGCTTGACGCGCGCCTGCCAGGTTTCGGTGCTGAGCTGGCCGCGCAGGCTTTCGGTCCAGAGCGGAAAGGACAGCGGCGTCAATGCGCGGGGCTTGCACAGCGCCAAAGTCCGTGCGGCGCAATCGTGCAGGGCCGCCTTCAGCCGGGGCGCTTCCAGCTGCAGCTCGAAAACCTCGCGCTCGGCTTGCGCCAGCAACAGGTGGTCCGGGTCGTAGCGCCGCAGCACGTCGTACAACAACCCGCTGGACGCCTGTACCTGGCGCAACGATCGCGCGGCGCGCCCCGGCAGGGATGGGGTCAGTAGCCCCGCGACGCGGGCAATCTCGCGGAACTGCCGGCGCGCCAGTTCGCCCAGGTTGACGCCGTCGCGCAGATCGGCCTCCATGTTTTGGGGGCCAAGCAGCTGCCTCAGCAGAGCGTCGTCCAGAGCGGCGGGCTCGGCCAGAGTCAACATCAGGCCGTAGTCGTTTACGGTGTACGAAATGGTGTTGGGCTGCAGCCTGCCCCATCTCAACGCCATCATGGCGGCGAGCCCTTCGTGCACGGCGCGCCCCGCGAACGGATAGACGAACACATGCATGCCGCGCCGCGTGGCGATTTGTTCGGCCACCAGGCGTCCCGGCGCCGGCAGCGCGCTGGCACTGCGCTGAATGCGCAGCAGCGGCTCTGCGGCGCGCATTTCGCGATGCGGACCCGGGTCGGCATACAGCGCTTCGACCTGCTGCGCCAACTGCGTAGACAACGGCATGCGCCCGCCCAGCCAGGTGGCCACCGGCCCGTTGCCGCCACGCGCCTTGCGCACGTAAGCCGTCATGCCTTCCAGCCGCGCCAGCTGCAGGGTGCGGCCGGCGAACTGGAAGTGGTCGCCCGGCCGCAGCCGCGCAAGAAACGACTCTTCTACCGAACCCAGCGCGCCGCCGCGCAGATACTTGACCGCCACCGCGCCATCAGACGTAATCGTGCCTATGGACAGGCGATGCCGAAAACCAATGCGCCTGTCGTGCACGCGGTATCGGCCATCGTCATCGCGTTCCACACGGCGAAACTCCGGGTAATTGCCCAGCGCCCGGCCGCCCTGCACGATGAAATCCAATACGGCCTGCCAGGTCGCGCGGTCCAGCGCGGCGTAGGCATGCGTGCCGGCCACTTCGCGATACAGCTCATCCGCATCGAAACCGCCGCCCAGGGCCAGGGTGACGGCGTGCTGGGCCAGCACGTCCAGGCTGCCGCGTGGCGGCGGGCGGGATTCAATGCGCCCGCCTTCAATCGCCTGGCGCGCAGCCGCATATTCCACCAGTTCCAGCGCCTGCGCCGGGACGCAGATGACGTGGCCGGATTCGCCCGGGCGGTGGCGCGCGCGGCCGGCCCGCTGCAACAGGCGGGCGACCCCCTTGGGGCTGCCTATCTGCATGACCTGGTCCACCGCCGGAAAATCCACCCCCAGGTCCAGGCTCGATGTGGCCACCACGCACCGCACCGTGCCCGCGCGCAGCCCCTGCTCCGCTGCGGCGCGCAGCCGCGGGTCCAGCGATCCGTGATGCAGCGCCAGCGTGGCCGGGTCTTCGGGCCATATCGATTCCAGCGCGCGATGCCACAATTCGGCTTGCGCACGGGTATTGGTGAACAGCAACGTCGCGCGCACCCGGAACAGCCGCTTGTACACATGAACCAACTGCGACAGGCCCAGGTGGCCCGCCCAGGGCAAGGCGCGGCCGCTTTCGGGCAGCAAGGTCGATATGCGGATCCGTCGCGGCCGCGCGCCGGCCACCAGTGCACTGTGCGGCAGATGCGGCAGCAGCACCGCCCGCGCTTCATCCAGATTGCCCAGGGTGGCCGACAGCCCCCAGATGCGCGCCTGCGGCGACAGGCGGCGCAGCCGCGCCAGGCACAGCTGCAGCAGCACGCCGCGCTTGTTGCCCAACAGTTCGTGCCATTCGTCCACCACCACGCATTGCAGGCGGGCAAAGCCAGGGGCGGTATCCGCATACGACAACAGCAGCGCAAGAGACTCCGGCGTGATGACCAGCACATCGGCCTTGCCTTGGCGTGCCAGCCGCTTGTCGCGCGCCGAGGCATCGCCGGTGCGCAAGGCCACCGTCCAGCCCAGGCCCAGTTGCCCGGCGACTTCCCCCAGTGCGCGCGCCGTGTCCACCGCCAGCGCACGCAGCGGCGTCACCCACAGTATCCGGGGACCGGCCTGCCTGGCGGACTGCGGACCACCATCTTGCAAGCCCTGCAGCAGGGGGCCTCCAAAAGCGGCCAATGTCTTGCCGCTGCCGGTAGGGGTATGCAGCAGGCCCGATTCGCCCGCCAGGTAGCGGCGCCACGTTTCGCGCTGGAACGGCGCCGGCTTCCAGCCTCGCGCCTTGAGCCAGGCCGCCAGGGGCGCGTCCCAGCCGCGCGGCCCGCCGCTCATCTGGCCAGCGCCCGCAAGGTTTCCAACTGGTCCGCCTGCTCGGCCGGCTTATCGCGCCGCCACCGCAGGATGCGCGGAAACCGCAAGGCCACGCCCGACTTGTGGCGCCGGGACACCGCCACCCCTTCGAATCCCAGCTCGAACACCTGTACCGGCTCGACCGAACGCACCGGCCCGAAGCGCTCGACAGTATGGGCGCGCAGCCAGCGGTCCAGTTCCAGTATTTCTTTATCGTCCAGGCCAGAATAGGCCTTGGCCACGGGCGTGAGCGCGCCGTCCTGCCACAGGCCGAAGGTGTAGTCGGTGTACAGCGTGCTGCGCCGTCCGTGGCCGGCCTGGGCATACATCAGCACGGCGTCGATGGTCAGCGGGTCCACCTTCCATTTCCACCAGTCGCCGCGCCTGCGGCCGCTCTGGTACGGCGAGTCGGCGCGCTTGAGCATGAAGCCCTCCACCCCCCGCTGGCGGGATTCCTCGCGCAGGTTGGCGGCCGTCTGCCAATCCGGCGCCTGCACCAACGGCGACAGGCACAGGCGCGGGTCCGGATGGCGCTGCAGCAGGGCCTGCAGGCGGCGCCGGCGTTCAACCATGGGCAGATCGCGCAGGTCGGCTCCGTCCAGTTCCAGCAGGTCGTACGCCAGCATGCGCACCGGCGCCTCGGCCAGCCAGCGCGGGCCGGGCTTGAGCCGCTGGATGCGCGTCTGCAGGGCAGCGAACGGCATGGGCAAGTCATCGCCCTCTTGCCACGCCAGCAATTCGCCGTCCAGCACGCAATCGATGTCCAGGGCCTGCGCCGCGGCCTCGACTTCAGGGAAACGCCCGTCCAGGCGCTCTTCGCCGCGCGACCACAGCGCCACCTCGCCGTGACGCCGGATCAGTTGCACGCGTATGCCGTCCCATTTCCATTCGACCAGCCAGTCGGCGACCGGGCCCAGGCCGGCCGGGTCGCCTTCCAGCGGCGACGCAAGAAAAAACGGATAAGGCTGCTGCCGGTCGCCCGGCAGTTCTTCCGCGCAGAGCAGATCGCGCAAGAACGCCGGGCTGGGCGTCCAGGCGCCGAGCATACGCTGGGCGATACGCGCGATGGGCACACCCGACAGCTCGGCCAGCGCCTGCTGCACCATGCGCTGCGACACCCCCACGCGCAACGCGCCCGTCAGCAGCTTGTTGAACACCAGCCGCTCGTCAAAGGGCAGCCCCTGCCATGCATCCATGACGACCGCGCGGCGCCGGGACTCGTCCTGGTTGGCCACAGGCAGCAGCACCTCTTCTATCCAGTCCGCCAGGCCACGTTCTGGCGCGGGCCGGGCGGGATCGGGCATCAGCAATGCCAGCGTCTCGGCCAGGTCGCCGACCTGGGCGTAGCTGGCATCGACCAGCCAGGCGGGTGTATCGGACACGTCGGCCACCCATGCGCGCAGCTCGCCCGTGCGCGCAATCGTGCGGCGCGCGCTGCTGATCTTGCCGCCGGCCAGCAGATACAGCGCCCATGCGGCGTCGCGAGGAGGCGCATCGCGAAAGTACGCCACCAATGCCGCGCGCCGGTCCAGAACCGCGGTGCTTCGGTCGAGTTCCTGGAATAAGGCCGCGAATCGCTTCATGCCGGAATCCGCCCGCGTGGACTAATCATCTTCGCCATACTGCGTGGCCAGGGTTTCACTGGCGATGCCCGCTGCACGCAGCGTGCGCACAAGCGCCTCGGTATCGCCGTGCGTGGCGATGACGCGCCGCGCGCCGGTCTGGCGTATGGTCTGCAGCAGCGCGGGCCAGTCGGCGTGGTCTGACACGACAAAGCCTCGGTCCATGTTGCGGCGGCGCCGGTTCCCGCGCAACCGCATCCATCCCGATGCGTAGCCGTGCTGCGCCTTGCGAAATCGGCGCAGCCACGCGCTGCCCGCGGCCGAGGGCGGCGCCAGCACCAGCTCGCCGGCGAACCGGCTGCCCGCAGCTGCGCCGCGCGCGGGGCTGTCGCTGTCTATCACCGGCAGGGTGTCGGCCATTTCTATCCCCGCGCGCCTGTAGACATCGACACCCGCCGCGATCGCGCCGTGCAGAAACACCGGACGATCCAGCCAAGGTTTCAGTTCGGCCAGCAGCCGCTGGGCCTTGCCCAGGGCATAGCAGTACAGCACGGCCGTCTCGCCACGCGCCGCGCAATGATCTCGCCATTGCACGATGTCGCGCGCCACATCGGCCGCCTCGGGCCAGCGATATATGGGAAGGCCGAAAGTGGACTCGGTGATGAACGTGTCGCAGGGCACGACCTCGAAGGGCCGGCACGTCGGATCGTGCTGACGCTTGTAGTCGCCGGACACCACCCAGACCTCGCCTTCGGCCTCGATGCGAACCTGAGCCGACCCCAGAACGTGGCCGGCCGGATGCAGCGACACGCGCGCGCTTCCCAATTCGAACGGCTCGCCATACGCATGCACCCGGTAGGCCTGCTCGCCCAGCCGCCATTGCAGGATGGGCAGGCCGTCGGCCGTCGTGTGGTAGCAGCCCATGCCCACGCGGGCATGATCGCCATGGCCATGCGTCAGCACCGCCGTGGCCACCGGCCGCCAGGGATCGATATAAAACTGCCCGGCCGGGCAGTACAAGCCCTCCGGACGCAGCTGCACGATGTCGGTCATGTCGGTCTCCGCGCGGCGTTGGGCGGCGACTGCCCCCCTACACCCAGGCTCCAAAGGCGCAGCGCCATGTGGATCTCCAGGGCCCGGCCGGTGTCGGCCACATTGCCGATCAGATCTTCGGCGCTGGCCAGCCGCTGCCGCATGGTGTTCACATGGATACCCAGGCGCGCGGCGGTAACCGTCGCGTTCTGATTGTGATCGAAGTACGCCAGCAGCGTAGACGCAAGTTCCGTGCCGCGCCGCCGGTCGTATTCCAGCAGGGCGCCGATGGAGGCCTCCAGAAAAACGCCCACGCTGGCACTGTCCTGCGTTTCGAACAGCACCGAGTACAGCGCCATTTCGTTCTGGCCCGCAATGCGGCCATTCATTCCGAGGCGCCCCACGACCGACAGTGCGCGCCGGAGCGAGGTATAGAGCGACGGCATCTCTGCCGTGCTGTGCAGTGGACGCGAGATCACGCCCCGATAGGCGCTGCCCAGTTCCCGTCGCGCAAATGCGTTGAACGAGTCCCTCAAGTGTGCCGCGTGGTCGGCGCCGCACACGAAGGCCACCACGCCGTCCACGGCGTCGAGCACCAGTCCCGGCCATGCGTACGCGGCGCGCACGCGGCGCGCCACATAAGCAGGATCGTTCTCGGCAGCCTCGACCAGCATCAGCACCATAGGGCCATCGACATCCAGCCCGTGGCGCTCGGCGCGGTCACGCGTCAGGGCCGGCTCGCCCTGGCGCGGCGACAGAATCGATTGCAGCAACGCGGACACATCGCGGCTCTTGCTGGCTTCCTGGCGCTCCTGGGACAGCAGCACAATGCCCACCACACTGGAACTTCGCTCGAAGGTGCGTATCGAGATGTCGCGCAGCGGCTCACGCCGGAACAGCAGCACCGATCCCAGCATGCCGCCGCCGCCCATCACCGCGATGGCCCGGCAGTATTCCCCCTGGCTCTCATAGGCCGGCGTAGAGCGGCCCGCCCTCCGGCTTTCGTTGAGCGCTTGCGTCAGCGCCGCGCTGTGCGGACCATAGGGTTCGTATGCCATCGCGGCCTCGCCCGCGCAGCCGGGCGCCTGCGCTCGTGCCAGTACATGGTGGCCTTCGTCCAGCACCAGGATGTCAGCTTGCAGCAATTGCGCAATGGCGTGGCATAACTCGCCCAGCGATGCCCCCTTGGCCAGCAGCAACGTCAGCCGCTCATGCGCCTCGACGGCGCTTTGCACGTCGCGTGCATGCTGTTCGAGTTCAGCGCGCGCGCGGTCGGCCTTGTCCAGCGCCGATTGGGCATCGGCGAATGCCTTGGCGTTGTTGATCGCCACTGCGGCGTGCGTAGCCAGCGTGCACAGAATGGATATGTTCAGCGCGGTGTGCGTACGGTGATAGCGATCCGCAACAAACAACAGCCCGATGACGTTGTCTTCCCAGATCAGTGGCGCGCCCACCAGCGCGGACACGCCTTCATTGCGAAAAATATCATCCAGCTCGGCATCGTGGATAAACCGATTGTCGTGCAGGTAATCGGCGGTAGAGAACGGCAGGCGTGTCGTCATCACGATGCCCGCGACACCGCGCTCGCGCTGCGCCGTCATGCGCCCCGTGCGTTCTCCGATGGCCCCTTCGGACACCACCACTTTGAATTCGCGCTCTTGCGCATCGTAGATCGTCAACCAGCACAAATGCGCGCGCAGTAGGTCGCGGGCGCGGGTCACGATGGCCTTGAGCAGTTCCGGCACGTCGAGCCGGCTGGCCAAGTCTTGCGCCGACTTGATCACGGCCATCATCCCGCGCTCGCGCTGTTCGTGCTGTTCCAGGCGGCCGCGCACCGCCAGCGCCATGCGCCCCAGCTCGACCAGCCCGGTCTTGTGCGGCAGTTCGTCCGGCAGCGCATCCAGCAAGGTCAGCCGGGCGGTGAACTCGTCCGCGGGCGCATCGCGATGCAGCAGCGCGACAAGCTCGGCGGCCACGGCATGCAAGCCCGGCGCTGGCGCACCGGACGCGGAACCGGCGCGCGCGCCGCGTGCGGAAGATGTCTTGGGCATAGGCAGATCCAGAAAACGCTGGCGGCTCCGGCGAGCCCGCATGCATGGGAACATCATATCAACGCCCCCTTTCCTATGTGTGAATTACACATGGTCACACCGCTGCGCCTCGACGACACTCATCGCATATCGTCAACAGGATATGCGCGTGCATCACAGCCTACTCGACACTCTGCGCCCGCCCACCGGCCTGCGCGTTCTGATCTCCGCCGGCGCGACAGGCATTGGCGCCTCCATGGCGCGCGCCTTCCATGACGCCGGCGCCCGCATCCACCTTTGCGATATCGACGGCGCCGGCCTGGACCGCCTGGGCGCCGAGTTGCCCGGCATAACCACCACCCTGGCCGACGCCGCCCTCGCCAGGGATGTAGAGGCCGTGTTCGACGACATCGCCAATACGCTGGGCGGCCTGGACGTACTGGTCAACAACGTCGGCATTGCGGGGCCCACCGGGCCCATCGAGGCTCTGGGGCACGCCGACTGGGAGCGCACGGTGGCCGTCAACTTGAACAGCCACTTTTACTTCGCGCGCCGGGCGGTGCCGCTTTTGAAAGCTTCACCGCACAGCCCCTGCATGATCGCCATGAGCTCCGTCGCGGGCCGGCTGGGCTACCCGCTGCGCACACCTTACGCGTCCACCAAGTGGGCGGTCGTGGGCATGATGAAGTCGCTGGCCATCGAACTGGGGCCCCATGGGGTACGCGCCAACGCCATCCTGCCCGGCACGGTCGAAGGCGAGCGCATGCGCGGCGTCATCGCCGCGCGCGCGGCCGCCAGTGGCCGTTCCGAGAAGGCGATGCGCGAGGAGTATCTGCGCAAGATCTCGCTGCGCCGCATGGTGACGGCGGACGACATCTCGGCCACCGCCCTGTTTCTTTGTTCGCCCGCGGCGCGCAATATCACCGGCCAGGCCATCAGCGTAGACGGCAACATGGAATATCTGTAACCCGCCCGGGCCCCGACCGGCCGGCAATGTCGAACCACAAACAACAGGAGACAAACCATGCACCCACTTGAACGATCGGCCATTGCCGCCGCGCTGGCGTGCTGCTGCGCCCTGCCCGCGGGCGCGGCCCCCGTCAAGATCGGCCTCGTCGAAACCCTGTCGGGGCCTCAAGCCTCGTCGGGTCAGGCTTATCGGACGGCCGTGCGCTATGTAGTCGACGAGATCAATGCCGCTGGCGGCTGGAACGGCGAACCGGTGCAGCTGCTCGAGTACGACAACCAGGGTGGCCCGGCCGGCGCGGCCGACAAGCTTCGCGCTGCCGCCGCCGATGGCGTGCAGATTGTGGTGCAGGGCGCGTCGTCGGCCATTGGCGGCCAGATCACCGAGGACATACGCAAGCACAATCTGCGCAATCCCGGCAAGGAGATGGTCTACATCAACATGGGGGCCGAGGCGTTGGAGCTCACCGGCACGAAGTGCAATTTCTATCACTTCCGTTTTGCCGGCAATGCCCAGGTGCGCACCAAGGCCCTGGTGGCCGGCATGAAAAAGGCTGACGCACTGGGAGACAAGGTGTACGCCATCAACCAGAACTATTCCTGGGGCCAGGATATGCAGCAGGCCATTATCGACAACCAGGACAACGGCGGCTACCAAGTGGTGGAAAAAACGCTGCATGACGTCAACCGCATCCAGGACTTCGCGCCCTACGTGGCGAAGATCACCGCCTCGGGCGCCGACACCGTCATTACCGGCAACTGGTCCAACGATCTGCTGCTGCTGATGAAGGCGTCGCGGTCCGCGGGCCTGAAGGCGCGCTTTGGCACCGTCTACCTGGACCAGCCGGGCAACCTGGCCAACGCCGGCGACACTGCGGTGGGCCACTTCGTCGTGCATACGTTCAACGCTCAGGCTGGCGGGCCCGACGCCCAGGCCTTCGTCAAGGACTACCAGGCCAAGACCGGCCATATGCCGGTGTTCATCGAGCCACAAACGGTGTTCGGCATGAAGATGGTGGCCGACGCACTGAAGCGTACGCCAGCCAAGGACGGCAAGCTGGATGTCGATGACCTGGCGCTCGCCCTGGAAACCGCCCGAATCCCGACCCCCATGGGACAAATGAGCATGCGCGCCTCCGATCACCAGGCGCAGCTGCCGATGGTGGTCTCCACGGTGTCGCCCGACGCGCGCAACAAGGTCGACGGCACCGGGCTGGGCTTCACGCCGGTGCTATTGATCGATGCCGACGCAGCCTCCACGCCGGCCCAACCCAGCTGCCAGATGAAGCGTCCCAGCTAGGCCCGGCGCCATGGAACAAATAATCTATTCCCTGTTGAACGGCGTTATCTACGGGCTGCTTTTGTTCATGGTGTCCGCAGGGCTGACGCTGATCTTCGGCATGATGGGTGTGCTGAACTTCGCGCACGCGTCGTTCTATATGCTGGGCGCCTACTTCGCCTACACCTTGCAGGGAGCCATGGGTTTCTGGCCTGCGGTTGCCGCCGCGCCGCTGCTGGTGGGGCTGATAGGCATCGTAGTCGAGCGCTACTTCTTGCGACGGGTGCACCGCCACGGCCACGCCCACGAGCTGCTGCTGACTTTCGGGCTGTCGTTCATCATCGCCGAGACCGTCAAGCTGTTCTATGGCAACTACCCCGTCGACTACCGCGTACCCGCCTCGCTCGACTTCGCGGCATTCAGCATCGGCGTAACGCAGTACCCCGCGTACCGCCTGCTGATGGGCGGAATCGCCATCGCGATGTTCGTGCTCATCTACCTGCTGCTCACGCGCACCCGTGTCGGCATCGTGGTGCGCTCGGCGATCCACCGCCCCAACATGGCCGAGGCGCTGGGGCATAACGTACCGCTGGTCTTCATGGGCGTGTTCGGCACCGGCGCCGCGCTGGCCGGACTGGCTGGCGCCGTGGCCGGCGCCTTCTACACCACCAACCCCAACATGGCGCTCGAACTTGGCGTAATCGTGTTCGTAGTGGTGGTCGTAGGCGGGCTGGGTTCGCTGGTGGGGGCAATGCTCGCTTCCCTGTTGATCGGCGTCATCACCTCGCTTGCGGTAGCGGTCGACCGCAGCCTTGCCGACGCACTGGTCTGGTTCGGCGCCGGTGACTGGGCGCGCGACATGGGCGGGCTGATGACGCTCAACCTTTCCAGCCTGGCCGCCACGTTGCCGTTCGCGCTGATGCTCCTGGTGTTGCTGGTGCGGCCCGGCGGCCTCATGGGCGAAAAAGGATGACGGGCGCCGCCCGACACGCTGAGCCACTGACACCATGAACAGAACCTCCCTCGCTTACTGCCTGGCTGGCGCCGCCTTGCTGGCGGTCCTGCCGCTGCTGCTCACCCAGGGGCTGCTCAACGCGGCCATCCAGATGCTCATCGCCGCGCTGTTCGCCAGCGCATACAACCTGCTTTGCGGCCAGGCCGGCATGCTGTCGTTCGGCCACGCAGCCTACTTCGGCGTGGGCGCGTTCGCCACCGTGCACGCCATGAATGCGTTGGACGGCGCGGGCTTGCTGCCTACGCCGCTGATGCCGCTGGCGGGAGCGCTGGCTGGCCTGTTGTTCGGCGCCGTAGCGGGCTGGTTTGCCACGCAGCGCACCGGAACCTATTTCGCGATGATCACGCTGGCCATCGCAGAACTCGTCCATTCACTTGCGCCGCACCTCAAGGGCGTGTTCGGAGGCGAGGCCGGCATTTCCACGATGCGCATGCCCGCCTGGGGGTTCGACTTCGGCTCGACCATCCAGGTTTACTACCTGACCCTGGCCTGGGTACTTGCCGGCATGGCGTTGCTGTACCTGTACACACGCACGCCGCTGGGCAGGTTGACCGTGGGCCTGCGCGAGAACAGCCACCGCCTCAGGTTCCTGGGCTACAACGTACACGGCCTGGGCACTTCCGCCTTCGCGGTGTCTGCCATGTTCTCCGGCATGGCGGGGGGCCTGCAGGTCCTGTCCAACGAATCCGCCAACTATGTGGTGTTCGACGCGTCGCTGTCGGCCGCCGCCGTGCTCAACACCTACATCGGCGGCGTGCAGGTCTTTCTCGGCCCCGCACTGGGCGCGGCGCTGATGACGTTCTTCGGGTATGCCGTCTCCGACCTGACGCGGTCGTGGCTGCTGTACCAGGGCATTCTGTTCGTGCTCGTCATGATGTACATGCCCGGCGGACTGGCCGGCCTGGCCGCCACAACGCGGCGCCTGCGCGAACAGCACCGCCTCGCAAAGCTGGCCCCGGCTTGCGCTCAGGCGCTTGGCTGCGTGGCGTTGGCAGGCGCGGGGCTTGTGTTCACCATAGAGCTGCTGCAGCGCCTGTTCTCGCAAGAGTATCGGGCGCGAATCCCCATGGATTCCGCACAGGCGTGGCCGGCAGTGACCCTGTTCGAGCACATGTGGCTGCCGGGCGCCGCCTCGACATGGGCCCTGCCGCTTGCCGCGCTGGGCGCCGGGGCGATGCTTTTCGTACTGTGCCGCCGCCGGCTGGCCAGGCTCGCCGGGCGCAACACCGCCAGTCTCCCCGCGCATCCGACAGCGGGCCATACGCAGGAGGCCGCATGACGACACCTATTCTTGCCATAGAACGCTTGTACAAATCGTTCGGCGCCACCGACATTATCCGGGGCGTGGACCTGCAGGTCCGCGACGGCGAACGCCATGCCCTGATAGGTCCGAACGGCGCGGGAAAATCGACCCTGTTTCACCTCGTGTCGGGCCAGCTTGCGCCCAGCTCGGGGGCGATACGCTTCGAAGGCAGCGACATCGAAGGCCTGTCGCCGCAGGCCATCAACCGGCGGGGCCTGGCGCGATCATTCCAGATCACCAATCTGTTTCCGCGCCTGAGCACATTCGAGAACGTGCGGCTGGCGGTCATGCGCGCCCATGGCCTGCAGTATGCCTTCTGGAAGTTCATCGACCGGGACGCCCGCATCCGCGAAGATACCGAGAAGCTGCTTGAACTGGTGCGCCTGGCTCCCCGGGCGCACATACTGGCCGGAGAAATGGCGTATTCGGAACAGCGCTCGCTCGAAATCGCCATGACACTGGCGTCGAATCCCCGGCTGATACTGCTAGATGAACCCATGGCGGGCATGTCTCATGACGAAACCCAATACACCGCCCAATTGATACGCGAGATCGCGGGCGGCCGCACGCTGATGATCGTCGAGCACGACATGGACGTCGTGTTTTCGCTCGCCGACCGCATCAGCGTGCTGGTTTACGGCCAAGTTATCGCCACCGGAAGCCCGGACGAAATTCGCGCCCATGCCGGCGTACGCGAGGCCTACCTGGGCGACGAGGCACACGCATGAGCCGCGCCGCCGACCTGCTCTGCATCGAAAACCTGCACGCCCACTATGGCAAGAGCCATGTCCTGCACGGAGTGGATCTGCATGTGCGGTCCAACGAAGTCGTCAGCCTGGTGGGCCGCAACGGCGCGGGACGCTCCACCACCCTGAAAGCCATTATGGGCCTGGTGCCACCGAGCTCAGGCCGCGTAAGGCTGCGCGGCCGCGACCTGGCCGGCGCCCGCCCTTACACCATCTGCCGAGCGGGCATCGCCTACGTGCCAGAGGAGCGCGAGGTTTTCGCCAACCTCACGGTCGAGGAAAACCTGCGCATGGGCGAACAACCGGCCGTATCCGGCGCGCCCCGCTGGGCCGCCGAACAAATGTACGACTATTTCCCGCGCCTGAAAGAACGGCGCAACACCAAGGCCGGCAGCCTGTCCGGCGGCGAACAGCAAATGCTGACGATCTGCCGGTCCCTGCTGGGCAATCCGCTGGTCATGCTGATCGACGAACCCACCGAGGGCCTGGCCCCGCGCGTGGTGGCCCAAGTCGGTGAATGTATCCGCGACATGCACCGCAAAGGCGTTTCGGTCGTCCTGGTGGAACAGAAACTCACGATCGCATTGCGCGTGTCCACGCGCGTATGCGTCATGGGTCACGGGCGCATCGTTTTCGAGGGCAGCCCCCGTGAATTGGCAGACAACCCCACGCTGGTCTCGCAATGGCTGGCCGTCTGATCGGCAATCGCCCGCCTCCTGCCCGCGTCGACACTATCCAGACATGAACAACAGCTCAGACAAAGTCATCATCTCATGCGCCGTCACCGGCTCCGTACATACGCCCAGCATGTCCGCGCATCTGCCCCTGACGCCCGACCAGATCGCCACGCAGGCAATCGAGGCCGCACAGGCTGGCGCGGCCATCCTGCATCTGCACGCGCGCGATCCCGCCGACGGACGGCCCACCGCCGATCCCGCGGTATTCGACGAGTTCGTGCCACGCATCCGCGATGCCACGGACGCCGTGATCAACATTACGACCGGCGGCAGCACCCGCATGACCCTCCAGGAGCGCCTGGCCTACCCCTTGCGCGCGCTGCCGGAAATGTGTTCGCTGAACATGGGCTCGATGAACTTCTCCATCCACACTGCCGCGCGCCGCATCGCGCATTGGCAATACGACTGGGAAAAACCGTACGTCGAAGGAATGGAAGACCTGATCTTCCGTAACACCTTCCGCGATATCCGGCATATCCTCAAGGTGCTGGGCGACGATGGCGGCACGCGGTTCGAGTTCGAGTGCTACGACATGGGGCACCTGTACAACTTGGCTCATTTTGTAGATGAAGGGTTGGTGCGGGGTCCGCTGTTCATCCAATGCATATTCGGCATCCTGGGCGGCATCGGGCCCGACCCGGAGAACCTCGTGGCGATGAAAACCACCGCCGATCGCCTGTTTGGCCGCGGCGGATACCGCTTTTCGGTGCTGGGCGCCGGCCGCCACCAGATGCCGCTGGTGACGCTGGGCGCAATCCTCGGGGGGCACGTGCGGGTGGGCCTCGAAGACAGCCTGTACCTGGCCAGGGGGACGCTGGCGCAATCATGCGCCCAGCAAGTATCGAAAATCCGCCGTATTCTTACCGAGCTTTCGCTCGAGGCCGCCACACCTGCCGAGGCCCGCGCCATGCTGGGCCTGAAAGGCAGCGACGCCGTGGCGTTCTGACGCGCTAACCGAAAAAACAGGAGCCCATATGAAGCAGTGCTTGCAAGACCGCGTGGCCATCGTCACAGGCGCGGGCAACGGCCTGGGGCGCGCACACGCCCTGGAACTGGCCGGGCATGGTGCGCGCGTGGTGGTCAACGATATCGCCGGGGCTGACGCAGGCTCGCCCGCCAGCCGGGTGGCCGACCAGATCGTCCGCAACGGCGGGCAAGCCATTGCCGTGGGCGGCGACGTCACCGACTACGCCGCCATGCAGGCACTGGCCGCACGTGCGCTCGAGCGGTGGCAACGCATCGACATCCTGGTCAATAACGCCGGCATCCTGCGCGACAAGAGCTTTTCGAAATTGACACTGGACGACTTCCGCGCCGTGCTGGACGTGCACCTGATGGGCAGTGTGCACGGGACCAAGGCAGTCTGGGACACCATGCGGGAACAGCGCTACGGACGCATCGTGCTCACGACGTCGTCGTCGGGCCTGTACGGCAATTTCGGCCAGTCCAACTACGCCGCGGCAAAGATGGCGCTGGTAGGGCTGATGCAGACGCTTGCCCTGGAAGGCGCCAAGTACGATATCCGGGTCAATTGCCTGGCGCCCACGGCCGCCACCGCCATGACCGAAGGTATTCTCGCCCCCGAGGCGCTGGAACGGCTGTCGCCAGAAGCCGTCAGCCCGGCCCTGGTGTGCCTCGTCCGCGAAGACGCGCCCACGCGCCGCATCCTGCTCGCCGGCGCGGGCAGCGTGGAAAGCGCCCACATCACCATGACACAGGGCATTTTCATTGGGCAAGCGCCCGACGCCGCCGAGCAGATCCATCAGCGCCTGGACGAAATCCTGGACCGGCGCGACGAAGTCGTACCCGCCACGGGCTTCCAGCAATGCCAGTTCGAACTGGCCAAGGCCGGCTTCCAGATGGCGCTGCCCTGAGCGCCGCAGCGGGACGCGCGCCGTGGCGCCCTGCCACGGCCGCTCGCAAGATCACCGGCCGGGCGCCATTACTGGACAGCCGACGGCCAATTAACATTAAATACCCCCTGCTTTCCGGCTCCCACGCCTGTCCGCCTGGCGCGCACGCCGCGTGCCTGCGCATGGGCCGCGGGCGCTTCACAACCGCCCGGGGCGGCTGCAAGAACAACAAGGGAATAAACGCATGGATCTATCGCCGCTTGTGCTGGCCCGTATCCAATTCGCCGCCAACCTGACTTTCCACATCCTGTTTCCCGCCATCAATATCGCGCTGGCGTGGATACTGCTGTATTTCAAACTGCGGTGGCGGTCTACCGGCGATGTCGCCTGGCTGGACGCCTACCGATTCTGGATCAGGGTCTTCGCCCTGTCGTTCGGCCTGGGCGTCGTGTCCGGCCTGACCATGAGCTTCCAGTTCGGCACGACCTTCCCCGGTTTCATGGAAAGAGCCGGCAATGTGGTGGGGCCGTTGATGGGCTACGAGGTCATGACGGCGTTCTTCCTCGAGGCCGGGTTCCTGGGCATCATGCTGTTCGGCCGCGGCCGCGTGCCCGAATGGGTGCACACCCTGGCGATGAGCCTCGTGGCGTTCGGCGTCACCCTGTCGGCGTTCTGGATCCTGGTGGCGAACTCCTGGATGCAGACGCCCGCGGGCGCCGAGATGATAGACGGCAAGTTCTATCCCACCGACTGGCTGCAGATCCTGTTCAACGCGTCTTTGCCGCTGCGGTTTTCTCACATGTTGCTGGCCTCGGTGGTCACCGCCGCCTTCGTGGTGCTGGGCGTGTCGGCCTGGCAGGCGCTGCGCCGGCCACTGCGCCCCGGCGAGCGCAAGGCCTTCATGACGGGGCTGGTGCTGGCGGCGGCCGTCATCCCGGTGCAGATGCTGGTGGGCGACACGGCCGGACGCCTGGCCGCGCAGACGCAGCCCGCCAAGATCGCCGCCATCGAAGGGCTGTGGGAAACCCAGAAAGGGGCCGGCACGGTGCTGATCGGCTGGCCCGACGAAGCCACGCGCAGCAACAAGTGGGCGATCACCATTCCGTACGGCGCGAGCCTGCTCATCACCCATAGCCTCGATGGCGAAGTCCAGGGGCTGAATGATTTTCCCGACGCCCATCCACCGGTGGCGCCGGTGTTCTTCAGCTTTCGCATCATGGCCGGCGTGGGCGTGCTGATGGTGCTGTCTTCGTGGGGCGGGCTGTGGCTGTTGCGCAAGCGGCGCTGGAACCCCGACGCACTGCCGCGCTGGGCCTTGCAGGGGCTGGCCGCGATGACATTCTCTGGCTGGGTGGCCACGGTGGCCGGCTGGTACACCGCCGAAATCGGCCGGCAGCCCTGGGTAGTGTATGGGCACATCCGCAGCGCGGAAGTCGTGGCCGACCAGCCCGCCGCGGCCTTCGCACTGTCGCTGTCGGGCTTCCTGCTGCTCTA
Organism: Bordetella genomosp. 7; assembly: GCF_002261265.1. Taxonomy (GTDB): domain Bacteria; phylum Pseudomonadota; class Gammaproteobacteria; order Burkholderiales; family Burkholderiaceae_B; genus Bordetella_A. The sequence goes on from NZ_NEVK01000006.1 coordinate 752,662, forward strand.
CACCTTCTTGCTGGTGTCTTATATAGGCACGCTGGTCTATCAGGCCAACAAGGGCATCGAGCCCTCGCAGCCGGCCCGCCCGGCGCCAGCGGCCATGGGAGAACTCGATGGATAGTCTGGCAACGTATTCGGGCGGCCTGGCCGCGGGCGATCCGGCATTCTGGCTGCCGCTGGTGTTCATGGGGCTGATGGGTTTTGCGATACTCGCCTACGTCTTGCTCGACGGCTTCGATCTGGGCGTGGGCATCTTGCTCAACAGCGGCGTCGATGACTCCACCCGCACCACCATGCTGGCGTCCATAGGCACCTTCTGGGACGCCAACGAAACCTGGCTGGTGCTGGGCATCGGCATCCTGCTGGTGGCTTTCCCGTTCGCGTACGGGGGCATTTTGCGCGAACTGTATTTCCCCGTCACGCTGATGCTGTTCGGCCTGATCCTGCGCGGCGTGGCCTTCGATTTCCGCGCCAAGACGCCGCCTGCACGCCGCACCCTCTGGACGCGCCTGTTCTGGATCGGCTCCATCGTGGCCGCCTGGGCGCAAGGGTATATCCTGGGCGGGGTGGTCACCGGCCATAACCACGGGCTGCAATACCGGTTGTTCTCGGCGTTCGTGGGCGCATGTGTAGTGGCGGGCTACGCGCAGCTGGGGGCCGCATGGCTCATCATGAAAACCGAAGGCGCGCTGCAGCGCCAGGCCGTGCGCTGGGCAAGGCGGGCCTGGTGGGGCCTGGCTGCCGGCATCGTCGCCGTATCGGTTGTCACGCCGCAGATGGATCCGCAGATCTGGCAACGCTGGACCAGCGTCACAGGCCTGTACCTTGCCCCGTTGCCCATTGCCACGGCGGTGTGCCTGATTGCGCTGGCCGCCGTGCTGCGCACGCTGCCCCGACCGCGCGACAAGCTCTGCTGGCTGCCGTTCGCCCTGACCGCCGCGATCTTCACGCTGGCTTTCCTCGGCCTGGCCGCCAGCTTGTTTCCGTGGCTGCTGATGGGACGCATCACTCTGTGGCAAGGCGCTGCCGCGCCCGGCTCGCTGAAGCTGGTACTTGCCGGCGCCTGCGTGGTGCTGCCCGTCATCATCGCGTACAACGCGTATGCCTACCGGGTGTTCTGGGGCAAGACAGACAAGACGCTCAGCTACGACGGCCCGCTTGCGCCCTGAGCGGGCGCCGCGGGGCCGAAGTACGGAACGCCCTTCTGCGCGGCATTGACGCATCGGCCCCCGCGCGCTATCTAGCACATCTCATCACACGGAACCCCACGCATGACTCAGGCTGCAGCAGTCGATCTGGCGAAATACATCCGGGCCGGCGATACCATTACCTTCGGTCAGGCAGACGCGCTGCCACGCACCTTGCTGCGCCTGCTGGCCGAGCAACGCAGCCAGATCGGCAGGACACGGCTGTTCCTGGGCATTGGCCAGGGCCTGCAAGACATCCTGCGCCCGGAATACGCCGCTGACTTCGACTACGTCTCGTACTGCGCCAGCGGCACCAATCGCGCTCTGGCCAAGGCGGGCGTGCTGGATATTCTTCCCGAAAGCTATTCATCTTTGCCGCAGCTGCTCGGCGCCGGCCCGTTGCGCGCCGACGTGGTGTTCTTGCGCGTGTCGCCGCCCGACGAACAGGGACGCTACAGCCTGGGCATGGCGCGTGAATATGTTCTGGCTCCGCTGCGCGCAGCGCGCGCCATCATTGCCGAGGTCAGCCCCTCTACCCCCTGGACCTACGGCGGGCCGTATCTGCTCGAAAGCGACTTTGCCCTGCTTATCGACACCGACAGCGATGACCCCGGCGCGGACGCCGCCGCGCCCGGGCCGATAGAAACGGCTATCGGGCGCAACGTTGCGTCGGTCGTGCCTGACGGCGCCACGCTGCAGACTGGCATCGGCTCGATCCCGGACGCCGTGCTGGCGGCGCTGGGCAATCACCGCGACCTGGGCCTGCATTCCGGCAGCCTGGGTGAAGGCATCGTCACGCTGGCCGAATCCGGCGCGCTGACCAACGCCCGCAAAGGCATCGACGCCGGGCTGACCGTGGGCGGCGTATTGATGGGCGGCCCGCGCCTGCGGCGCTTTGCGCACCGCAATGCACAGCTCGAATTGCGGGGCACCGAATACACGCACGATGCTCGCCTGCTGGCCGGCCTGAATCGCTTCACCGCCATCAATTCCGCCATCGAAGTCGATCTCACCGGGCAGATCAACACGGAAATGGCCGGCGGCGGCTATATCGGCGCCATCGGCGGCGTGAACGATTTCCTGCGCGGCGCGCAGGCCAGCCAGGATGGCACTCCCATCGTCGCCCTGCCTTCCATGGCCCGCGAACAAAGCCGCATTGTCGCCGCATTGTCGGGCCCGGCCACGGTGCCGCGCAGCTGCTCGTGCGTCATCGTCACCGAACACGGCGTGGCCGATCTCCGGGGGCTGACTCTCAGCCAGCGCGTCGACAAAATGATCGGCATCGCGCATCCCGGCCAACGCGACGCGCTGGAAAACGCCTTCAGCGCCATGCCTGCGCAAGGCTGGAAAAAACGCTGATCACAACTCGCCGTCGAAGTCCGCCAGCAGGTCCTGCAGGCGGTCGGCGGCCTGGCACAACGCCGGCGCGATCAGTTTGCTTTCGGTGGCCAGGTCCGACTGCAATTGCGCCCGGCTGCAGCTCAAGCTCATCACGATGCGCTTGCGCCCCGCCACCAATGGCGTGGCAATACCGTAAGAATCGCGCTTGTAGCCGGCCATCACCGAGCACACGCCCGTCTTGCGCAGTTCAGTGAAACTATGCTGGATGCCGCGCGCGGGCCCGCCGGCAGGCTCGTCCTCGTGTTCGCGCAACTGTTCCAGCAGGCTGGCGCGCTCGTCCGGCGGCAGGCCGTACAGATAGGCCCGGCCGATGGCCGTGCTGCCCAAGGGCACCACCGACCCCACACCCTGGCGCAACGTGCCCATGCGATAGCTGGCCCGGTACCCCACGTAGAGCATGTCGAGATGGTCGCGTATGCCCAGCGCCACGGCCACATGAAGCTGGTCGGCAAGCTCTTGCATCAGCGGGCCGACCCTGTGCAACAGCTCGCTGCCCGCCAGGTAGGCATGGCCGATGCCCACGGGGGCCGCGCCCAGCTCGAACTCGCGCCCGCCGGGCACGCGCCGCAGGAACCCAAGGTGCAGCAGTGTCGTGGTCAGGCGCGACACCGTGGCCTTGGGCAGGCCCGTGCGACGCACCAGTTCCGTGTTGGACAACGGAGTGCGTTCGGACCTGAAGGCGCGCAACACCTGCATGCCGCGCTGCACGGTCAGTACCGCGCCGGCCGTCGCGTCGCTACGCGCAGTCATTGGGGCACCACCTGTTGCTGGATGCCGGCCACCATGGCCAGCAGCTGGGGCCCGATTTCGCGCTCTACACGCGCCCGCGTCATCTGCTGGCTGGCGCCAACGCACGCCAACACCATGGGCGCATGCCCTTCTACGAGCAGCGGCGCGGCCACGATGCCGATCTCGCTATCCCATTCGCCCAGCGACGAGCAATAGCCCACGCGATGAACCTGGGCCAGGCCTTCGCTGGTACGGCGCCGCATCTGCGGCCAGTGCCGCAGCGCACGGCGCTCGACGTTCTCAAGCAAGTAATAACGTTCAAGTTCGGGCAACGCCGCCAGCAGGGCCCAGCCCATCGGCGAAGAAGCGATGCCCAGGCGCACGCCTGCATGCAGATCCAGCGCCAGCGTAGATTGCGCGCTGCGGCAGCTTTCCAGCACGATCATGTCGAGCCGGTCGCGCGAGCTCAGGTTTACATGCACCTTGTGGCGGTCGGCGAACCCCTGCATGCTTGCATACGCCACGCGCTGCAGGTCGGAATTGACCATGGCGCCGTAGCCCAGGGTCAATGCCGACGGCGCAAGCCGGTATTTGCGCGCGCTGGGGTCGTGGAACAGGTAGCCCAGCGCCACAAGCGTCTGGGCCATGCGGGTAACCGTAGAGGCCGGCAGGCTGCAGCGCTGCGCGAGCTCGCGCGTGCCCAGCCAACGCTCGCCGGGCAAAAAGGCCGCCAGCACGGCCAGCGCCCGGGCAAACGGCTCCACGACGGCGGGCGAGCCCGCCGCAGCCCGCTTGCGCCGGGACGCGGCCGTTTCAGGCGATGCCGGCTCGCGCGCTAGCGACGGCATGGGCGCGCTGTACATCGCACGATCGGTGTGCGGATGGGTGTCATGCACGCTCGAAGATCGCGGCAATGCCCTGCCCGCCGCCGATGCACATGGTCTCCAGCCCGTACCGGGCGTTGCGCCGCTGCATTTCGTGCAACAGCGTGGTCATGATGCGCACGCCGGTGGCGCCCACCGGATGGCCCAGCGAAATACCCGAGCCGTTGACGTTCAGGCGGTCTTGCAGCTCGTCCATCGAGCTGCCCCAACCCTGCACGCAGGCCAGCGCCTGGCAGGCGAACGCTTCGTTCAGTTCGATGAGGTCGAGCTGGTCGAACTGCAGGCCGGTGCGGGCCAGCAGCTTCTGCACGGCCGGCACGGGTCCGATACCCATGCGCGACGGTTCGCATCCCGCTGCGGCCCAGCCCACCAGCCACGCCATGGGTTCCAGGCCCAGCTCATGCAGCTTGTCTTCGGCCACGACCAGGCACGCCGCGGACGCGTCGTTCTGCTGGCAGGCATTGGCCGCGGTAACGACACCGTCGCGCATGATCGGCTTGAAACCGGCGAAGCCTTCGATAGTCGAATCGCCCCGCACCCCTTCGTCGCGATCGACCACCAGCGCATCGCCCTTGCGCTGCGGCACTCGCACCGGGACGATTTCGCGTTCGAACAAACCTTTTTCCCACGCTGCCGCTGCGCGCTGATGGCTGCGCACTGCAAACGCGTCGGATTGTTCGCGGGTGATCCCGTAATCGCGCGCCAGGTTCTCGGCCGTTTCGATCATGCCGCTGATCCGCCCGAAACGCGCCTCGGGCTGCGAGCGCTCGCGGCCGCGATCCAGGCGGTCGTGCAACATGGGCGAGCCCGAGCGCGTGCCCCAGCGCACGCCGGTCGTGTAGTGTTCGACGTTGCTCATGCTCTCGACGCCGCCGGCCACCACGACATCGGCCGCGCCCGTCTGCACCATCATGGCGGCGGTGGCGATGGCTTGCAGGCCCCCGCCGCAGCGGCGGTCCAGCTGCATGCCCGGCACCTCGATGGGCAGGCCGGCCTGCAGGCCCACCCAGCGGCCCGTGCACGGGGTTTCGCCGTTCATGTAGCTCTGCGCAAAAACGATGTCGTCGATGCGCGCCGGGTCCAGGCCCGAACGTTCAAGCACGGCGCGCGTGGCAATGGCGCCCAGCTCTTCGACTGGCACGCTCTTGAGCGCGCCCCCGAATTTCCCTACCGGCGTCCGCATCGGAGCAACAATGGCAGCTCGTTTCATTCTTTCGTCTCCTGACGGCCATTGCCGTCCGTGTGGTGTATAAGGCCCATCGCCGCGCGCGTGCGCGGATCAACCATAGCGGCCGCCGGTCACATGCAGGACTTCGCCGCTGATGAACGACGCGCTCTCGCTGGCCAGGAAGGCAACGGCATTGGCGACGTCATCCGGATGCCCGGCGCGCTTGACAGGCTGGCTCTGGATGGCGCGCTCTTTGATAGTTTCGTACGTGGGCAGCGCCTGCACCATCTCGGTGTCCATGAAACCGGGGGCCACGCAGTTCACCGTAATGCCATAGCGCCCCTCTTCCACGGCAAGCGCCTTGGCCATGCCGATCAGGCCGGCCTTGGCAGCCGAATAGTTGGCCTGCGTGGGGTTGCCGAAGTGGGCGCGCGAACTGATATTGACGATACGGCCCCACCCTTGTTCGATCATCTTGGGCATCACCGCGCGGCTGGCCAGGAACGCGCCCTTGAGCATCACGTTCATCACCTGGTCCCAGTCGTCTTCCGTCATCTTGACCAGATACTTGTCGCGCGGAAAGCCTGCGTTGTTCACCAGGATATGCACGCCGCCGAAGGTGGCGACCGTCTCGTCCACCAGGCGCTGCACGTCGTCCGCCTTGGTGATGTCGCCCACCACGCAATGAGCCTTCAGGCCTTCGTCGCGAAGCGAGGCCGCCACGGCCTGCGCCGAGTCCGCCACGATGTCGGTAATGACTACGCTGGCGCCTTCGTGCGCCAGCTTGCGCGCCGTCGCCGCCCCCAGCCCTCGCGCCGAGCCGGTCACAATTGCCACCTTTCCGTTAATTCCCAGATCCATGTCGGTATTCCGTTATCGATTGACTTAAATGATTTCTACACGGCAGTTGTTCAACACCACCGCTTGCCGCTCAAGCGCAGTGGTGCGCAACGACAACACGTTGCCGTCTTTCCATATTTCGGTGCGCAGCGTATCCCCCGGCAGCACGACGGCAGTGAACCGCACGCGCATGCTGGCGATCCGCTCGCCTTCGTAATCGAGCACCGCGCGCATCACCGCGTGCGCGGCCATGCCCATGGTGGCCATGCCATGCAGGATGGGCCGCTCGAACCCTGCGGTGCGCGCCACCTGCGGATCGGCGTGCAAGGGGTTCAGGTCGCCGCTGAGCCGGTAGATCAGCGCGGCTTGCGGCAGCGTCGGCAGGTCGCACACCGCATCGGGCGCCCGCTCGGGTATCGGGTGGGGCGGCGGCGGCGCGCCGTCGCTGCCGCCGGGGCCGAAACCGCCATCGCCGCGCAGCAGGCTCAACTGCGTGACGGTCGCCAGCAAGATCGACGAGGCGGCATCGCGGATTTCCCTGCGCTGTTGCAACAGCGCCCCCTTGCCCGGGCCCTTGTCCCACAACGCGGTGACGCGGTTCTGGGCGACGACGCATCCGCTGGCCGGAATCTCCGCATGCAGGGCGATCTCTTGCTCAGCATGAACCAGGCGCTTCCAGTCGATGCCGGTGTCGGGCTCGCGCGCCCAGAACCCCGGATACGCCAGAACATTGGCCATGGTGGGAACAGAGCGCAGCGAGTTGCCGTCCAGGCCTTCATAGACGTAGCGCAGTTGCCGCTCATCGAGCGGGTCGGCGCCAAAGCCCAGGCCCAGCGCGTACAGCTGGGTGTCGCGCGCCTGGTATGCGTGTTCGATGGCTGCGAAATGCCGCGCGAGCAATCGTTCGGGGTTCAGGTTTGTGGTCATGGGGATCCGCAGGAGTTTTACGGATGATTCGCCATGTACTTGCTGCGGGTCAATTGCATCGCAAGCATAGTTCCGTACTTTGGAAATGCGTAATTCTGCCCTTCGCTGCTGGTCAAGTGCTATGCTGTCCCCATATCCGGTTTATTGATTTCCATTGTACGGAACAACTCGAATGGCCGCTTGACGCCCGGGCCCGCCTGGCCGCAGCATGTGACGTCTTTTTTGAGTACCCCGCCATGATCCGAGACCAGGAAACCCTGAACATCCTGCTAGACAACATCGCCCGTTTCGTACGCGAACGCCTCATTCCCAACGAGGAACTGGTAGCCGAAACCGACGAAATCCCAGACGACATCGTCCGGGACATGAAAGCCATGGGGCTTTTCGGGCTGACCATCCCCGAAGAATTCGGCGGGCTGCAGCTCACCATGGAAGAAGAAGTGCTGGCCATGCTGGAACTCGGGCGCGCGTCGCCCGCGTTCCGGTCGCTGCTGGGCACCACGGTGGGCATCGGTTCGCAAGGCATCCTGTTCGACGGCACCGACGAACAGAAGCAAAAGTACCTGCCGCGCCTGGCCACCGGCGAAATCATCGCCTCGTTCGCCCTTACCGAACCCGGTTCCGGCTCGGACGCCGCGTCGCTGCGCACGACGGCCATCCGCGATGGCGACCATTACGTGGTCAATGGCACCAAGCGCTTCATCACCAATGCGCCCCAGGCCGGCATCTTTACGCTGATGGCCCGCACCGACCCGGGCAAGAAAGGCGCGGCGGGCATTTCGGCCTTCATCGTCGACGCCGACACCCCGGGCATCACCCTGGGCAAGCGCGATAAAAAAATGGGCCAGAAAGGCGCGCATACCTGCGACGTCATTTTCGAGAACTGCCGCGTGCCGGCCGCAAACCTGATCGGCGGCGTCGAGGGCCAGGGCTTCAAGACTGCCATGAAGGTGCTGGACAAGGGCCGCATCCACATTGCGTCGATCTGCGTGGCCGTGGCCGAGCGCATGCTTGCCGACGCGTTGCGCTATGCGGCCGAACGCCAGCAGTTCGGCAAGGCCATCGGCGAATTCCAGCTGGTGCAGGCCATGCTGGCCGACAGCAAGGCCGAAATCTACGCCGCGCGCAGCATGGTCATCGACGCCGCACGCCGCCGCGACGCCGGGCTGCCCGTCAGCACCGAAGCCTCGTGCGCCAAGCTGTTTGCGTCCGAAATGTGCGGCCGCGTGGCCGACCGGGCCGTGCAGATTTTCGGCGGCGCGGGCTACATGAGCGAATACGGCATCGAACGCTTCTATCGCGACGTACGCCTGTTCCGCATCTACGAAGGCACCACCCAGATCCAGCAACTGGTCATTGCCCGCAACATGCTCAAGGAATTGCAATAAGGCGCGGCGGGCAATTGCATTGCATCGCCGTCCGTCAGTAACAGTCGCCTATCGGCGAGGAACTCCAACCATGAAGATACTCGTACCAGTCAAGCGCGTCGTTGATTACAACGTCAAGGTGCGCGTCAAATCGGATCAAACGGGCGTGGATATCGCGAACGTGAAGATGTCCATGAACCCGTTCGACGAGATCGCCGTCGAAGAGGCCACGCGCCTGAAAGAAAAGGGCGGCGCCACCGAGGTGGTGGCGGTGTCGTGCGGGGTGGCGCAGTGCCAGGAAACGCTGCGCACGGCCATGGCCATTGGCGCAGACCGCGGCATTCTGGTGCAGACCGACGCCGAGCTGCAGCCGCTGGCGGTGGCCAAGCTGCTCAAGGGCCTGGTGGACAAAGAGCAGCCGCAGCTGGTGATCCTGGGCAAGCAGGCCATTGACGACGACGCCAACCAGACCGGGCAGATGCTGGCCGCGCTGCTGGACTGGCCGCAGGCCACGTTTGCCAGCAAGGTCGAAGTGGCCGACGGTTCGGTGACGGTCACGCGCGAGGTCGACGGCGGCCTGGAAACGATCAAGCTGAAGCTGCCTGCCATTGTGACGACGGACCTGCGCCTGAACGAGCCGCGCTACGTGACGCTGCCCAACATCATGAAGGCCAAGAAAAAGCCGCTGGACACGGTCACGCCCGAGGAACTGGGGGTGGACGCGGCGCCGCGGCTCAAGACGCTGAAGGTGACCGAGCCGCCGGCGCGCAAGGCCGGCATCAAGGTGGCCGACGTGGCCGCGCTGGTGGACAAACTGAAGAACGAAGCGAAGGTGCTCTGAGATGACGACGCTTGTTATTGCCGAACACGACAATGCCCACCTGAAGGGCGCGACGCTGAACGCCATTGCGGCGGCTGCCCAGCTGGGCGGCGACGTGCACGTGCTGGTGGCCGGCAGCAATGTCCAGGCGGTGGCCGAGCAGGCTGCGGCGGCCGCGGGCGTGGCCAAGGTGCTTGCGGCCGATGCGCCGCACCTGGCCGACGGGCTGGCCGAGAACCTGGCCGCGCAGGTGCTGGCGGTGGCCTCGGGCTACAGCCACATCGTGTTTCCGGCCACGGCCTCGGGCAAGAACGTGGCCCCGCGCGTGGCGGCCAAGCTGGATGTGGCGCAGATCTCCGACATCATCGGGGTGGACTCGTCCGATACGTTCCAGCGGCCGATCTACGCGGGCAACGCCATTGCCACGGTGCAGTCGGGCGATGCGGTCAAGGTGATCACGGTGCGCACCACGGCGTTTGACGCGGTGTCGGCCTCGGGCGGTTCGGCGGCGGTCGAGGCGCTGGCGGCGGTGGCCGATTCGGGGCTGTCGTCGTTCGTGGGCCGCGAAGTGGCCAAGAGCGACCGTCCCGAGCTGGCCGGTGCGCGCGTGGTGGTCTCGGGCGGCCGCGGGCTGGGCAGCGCCGAGAACTTCAAGATCCTGGATCCGCTGGCCGACAAGCTGGGCGCGGCGCTGGGCGCCTCGCGCGCGGCGGTCGACGCGGGCTACGCGCCCAACGACTGGCAGGTGGGCCAGACGGGCAAAATCGTGGCGCCGCAGCTGTACGTGGCCGTGGGCATCTCCGGGGCCATCCAGCACCTGGCGGGCATGAAAGACTCCAAGGTCATCGTGGCCATCAACAAGGATGCCGAAGCGCCCATCTTCGGCGTGGCCGACTACGGCCTGGTCGGCGACCTGTTTACGGTCGTGCCCGAACTGACCAACGCGCTGTAAGCG